>CAZVOA010000001.1:0-363997 GCA_964628465.1 uncultured Pirellulales bacterium
AGTATTTTCAAGGACTTACAGCAATTTTTTATAGGGGCGTTGAAGTCAGGAAACAAGTGCTATGCTCATAGCAAATCTGCCTGAACTTGGTACACTCAACCGCCAGGAAATTGCAGCATTGGCAGGCGTTGCACCGTGGAATAATTCGTCAGGAAAATTCGATGGAAAGATGCATATCTGGGGCGGCAGAAAAGATGTAAGAAGTGTTCTATATATGTCCGCCTTTTCGGCCTGCCGTTTTAATCCGATTATACGTTCATTCGCCGAACGCCTTAAAAAAAGTGGTAAAGCTTACAGAGTAGTTATGACTGCCTGTATGCGAAAACTATTGATTATCCTAAATACTATGATTAAGGAGCAAACCTTATGGACTCCAAAAATATTTCTAAAAAATACTTGAATTCTGACACAGCCGCTCTGTGGCTTTAAATAATAAATAGAACAGCATGGGCTGAAGCCCATCCTACGTTAAATATCTGTGCAAATCCGCGTTCATCTGCGGTTAAATAATTTGAATTTCTTTCTTTTCTCCGCGTCTTTGCGCCTCTGCGTGAGTAATTATTTAAAACAAAAAGAAGCAACCTTAGTTTTGTAAAACCTGTATTGCTTCTTTTCTATATCAGAAGTTATTCAGTTATAACTTTTGAATTATTTTAGAACCTTTTTAACAGCCGCGACTATTTCTTTTTCGGTAAGACCGTAATGGACTAAGAGCTGTTCCCAATCCAATGCTGACTGGCCGAACACATCCTTAATCGCTACTGCTTCCATCGGAATTGATGAGCCTCTCATAATCATTGCAATCGCGCTTCCGAGACCGCCGATTATTGAGTTTTCTTCTACTGTCACGATACCTTTTGTTTTGGCACAAAGTTTCTTAACGACGGCTTCATCTATCGGTTTTAATGTGCTTACATTTACAACTTTTAATGAAACGCCTTGTTTTTCCATAATTTCAGCGGCTTTAAGAGCTTTTGCGACCATATAGCCGTGAGCGAAAACTGTCACGTCTTTGCCGTCACGAATTACAGTTGGTACGCCAATCTTGAATTCTGTTTTCGGATCGGTTACATCAGGAACGTCATTACGAAGAATTCTGATATACATCGGTCCCTTATAATCGACCATGGCTTTTACCATCTTTGCGGTTTCAATTCCATCAGCCGGTGATAAGACCACCATATTGGGTAATACTCGCATAATCGCGACATCATCGATACTCTGGTGAGTAGCTCCGTCGCCGTAGTCTGAAAGACCGGCACTCGAGCCGACTATTTTTACATTTACTTCGCCAACGCAAACACTAACACGAATCTGGTCGTAAGGTCTGCCCGCGGAGAAAACCGCGAAAGAATTTACAAATGGAACCTTGCCGCTGAGCGCGAGTCCGGCTGCGACTGAAACCATATTCTGCTCGCCGATACCCATCTCGAAATGACGCTCTGGAAAAGCTTCCTCGAAAAGGCAGGTCATAGTAGATTTGCACAAGTCAGCATCCAGTGCGACTATTCGTTCGTCCTTCATTCCCAACTCGACAAGAGTTTTGCCATATACTGTTCTACAATTTTGCATATTCATTATTTTTATCCTTAATCTACGAACAGCGCGCGTGCTGTCTCATATTGTTCCGGTGTCATTATACCATGATGGAATTGTGCTTTATTTTCAGCGAAGGGAACGCCTTTGCTTTTTACGGTATTGGCTATAATCATCGTAGGCTTGCCTTTTACCTGCTCGGCTTCATCAAATGCGGCGATAATTTCTTCGATATTATGGCCATCAATATCGATTACATGCCAACCGAACGCTTTCCATTTTTCACCATGAGGATTCGTATCGTATCTTTTCTCAACTGGTCCCATAGCCTGTATTCTGTTTTTATCAAGAATAGCAACGAGATTGTCTATCTTATGATATGACGCAGTCATCGAAGCTTCCCAAACCTGACCTTCGGCGATTTCACCATCACCCATAATGCAATATACACGATAATCTTTTTTATCGAGTCTTCCGGCTAAAGCTATGCCGCAGGAAACGCTAAGTCCCTGTCCGAGAGAGCCTGTATTAGCCTCCAAACCCGGCATTCTGAGCATTTCAGGATGGCCCTGCAGTTTGGATCCCAATTCTTTGAGGGTGCTCAACTCTTCCATCGGGAAATAACCCAAATTCGCTAAAGCCGCGTATTGTGCGAGAACAGCATGGCCTTTGCTGATTACAAACCTGTCTCTGTCCGGCCATTTTGGATTTTTCGGATCAATACGCATTTTGTGAAAATACAATACTGCCAAAAGATCAGCAATCGAACATGAACCGCCCAAATGACCCGGTTTGCCTGTTCCAATCATCATTACAATGTCATAGCGAAGCTTTTTCGCCATTTTTTCCAACTCTTTGATTTTTTCTGCGGTAACTGGCATAGCTGCCTTTCTCCTAAATTATTTAATTGTAAATTTTAGCAAAAACAAAATACTACAGGAAATTACCGCATAATTCAAGGATTATTTTGTTTTAAAATTTCTAAAAAATCCGCGATTATTTACTGGTTTTCTCATCATTTCGAAGATATGTTTACGATATTGTAATGATGAGTAATTCCGGGAGTTGTCTTTTATGGAATTAAATAATGTGATATTTGCTTCTGCCATAACTCTTTTTGCCGGACTGGCAACAGGACTGGGGAGCGTTCTTGCCTTTTTTGCAAAGAGAACCAATACAAAATTGCTTTCCACCTCGCTTGGTTTTTCCGCGGGTGTTATGATTTATGTTTCCTTTGTAGAATTATTCAGCCAGGCTAAAAATGGCCTTACCGAACAAATGGGAGATGTTTACGGCCCAGCGATTACGGTTTTATCGTTTTTTGGCGGAATCGTATTCATTGGACTTATTGATAAATTAGTGCCTGATTTTGAAAATCCACACGAAATTCACCGCGCTGAAGAAATGAAAGAAACTGATCACGCGGAAAAATTCCGCAAATTATATCGTTTAGGTTTTTTCACGGCTGTTGCCATCGCTATTCATAACTTCCCGGAAGGATTGGCGACTTTTATGAGCGCAATTAAAGATACAAAACTCGGAATCGCCATCGCAATTGCAATCGCAATTCATAACATTCCCGAAGGAATAGCCGTATCAATCCCGATTTATTATGCGACAGGAAGCAAAAAAAAGGCGTTCGCGTATTCGTTTCTTTCCGGCCTCGCCGAGCCGCTTGGCGGTTTGATTGGATTTCTAATTCTGTTTAAGTTTTTCAATGATATAGCATGTGGGATTGTTTTCGCCGCTGTCGCCGGGATCATGGTTTTTATTTCTCTCGACGAACTTTTGCCGGCAGCAAGAGAATACGGCCATCACCACCTTGCCGCATATGGTCTCGTAGCGGGAATGGCGGTAATGGCCGTAAGTTTGATTCTACTTATCTAATTATGAAATCACTTTGAACTTTCCGGTTGTATCGATTTGGCAATTTTCTGAATTTCACCCATCGAAGATTCATACGGATACAGGAAGTAGCTATATGCGTATTTCTCTGTTCCGGGAAGCGTAAATTGCGGATGCGTTCGTGCGCCCCAGCTATCATCGCCGCCAACTCCCATTTGCCTGTAATCCAGATTCAGATATACATTGTCACGTCTCGGAATTGAATACCAGTGTTTCGGTCCCGGACCATCAACGCTTGTTATATCTTCATTTGAATAATGCTTTGCATTTACGCTGAGCAAAGGCTCGCCAACCGCGAGAACACCAATACCTTTGTCATTTGTCAAAGCGGTCCAGCGTACATCAACCTTGTTGCCGGTTTCCTGCGGCTGAGAATAATCGAATAGCTGCTTATCGACTGTACCTTTATACAAACCGACTTTTGCATCGCATCTATCCCAGTATGTTTCCTGCGGACCTTTTCCAAACCATTGGATTGTCTCGAAACCTGCGGGTATTGCCATTTTCATACCGAACCGCGGCATTTCCGCCAGTCTCTGCATTCCACCACGTCCGCGACCGCCGCCACCACGGTTAGTTCCAGCACCGCGACCGCCCCTGCTGTTTTGCGTTCCCATCGCCTGCGGATTGCCTTTAGCCTGACCTTCAAAGTTTACACAAATTGCACCGTTACCATATACCTGGTATTTCAATATATAAGTACCGTTAACGTCTTCGATTCGAGCATTTACTGTGACATCAATTTCTTTCTCTGAAGGCTGTGTCACTGTGACTGAATAAGGCTTCCAGCTCTGCATCGCCGTTCGCCATACGGCACATCTGTTTTGCATTGAATTTCCCCTGTCATTGTCCGTAGGAGCTCGCCAGAAATCAGGCATGAGCGGCTCAGCAATAAGCTCCGCGTCTTTAAATTTCCACGAATTAAGGAAGCCTGTTTGCTTATCTATCGCCGCGGTGAAATCCGTGCCTTTAATACTAATCAGATTTTCGCCATTATTTAACTGCAACGAAGCAATTTTACTTAAATCGACTTTTTCAGCAGCTTTCTCGAAAGGCAGCTTAAACTGTTCCCATGCAATCTCGAATCCCTTCGGCGCCCATGATTGTTCATCTTTAAGCTTGAAACCAAGACTAAGGAAATACTCAACGCCCGGCTCCGGAGTAAACGATTTAAATGGTATAGTAATTTGCTTTGTCTGTTCGGGAGCTATATCGAGACCGTCAATAGTTCCTGACTGAATCACTTTGTCATCGGCACTGATAGTCCATGTCCCCTGAACAAAATCGTTAATATTTGTAAAGAAGTAGCCATTCTTGATTTCGATTTGTCCCTTTTCAAGATCAACCGCTTTTACCTGAACACTTTGATAAACCTTGCTCATTTCAGACAAGCCGGGATGAGGTGTCCTATCGGCAGAAATAAGACCATTGCAGCAGAAGTTATCATCAGATGGTGTTCTTTCCGGGCCGAAATCGCCGCCAAATGCCCAATAGGTTTTGTCACCATCCTTTACTTTGATAAACTTTTTGTCAGGATTGTCAACAACAGGCTGAAGCAATGACTGGTCCACCCAGTCCCAGACAAAACCGCCCTGCAAATGAGGCAAATTATAAATCTGATTCCAGTAACTCCATACATCGCCGTTGCTGTTTCCCATCGCATGAGTATATTCGATTAAAATAAACGGACGAGTTTGCGGCTGAGACGCGTATTCACCCAACGCACCCGGACTGCTGTACATCGGGCATACAATATCGGTAAACGGTTGTCTTCCCGCTTCGCACGAAGATACAAGCCTGGACGAATCACGCTGGTGCATCCAATTCGATGTCACTTCAAGATTTACACCCCAGCCGTTTTCGTTTCCGACCGACCAGATAATTATCGAAGCATGGTTTTTGTCGCGTTCCACCATTCTCTTTGTGCGGTCCATATAAGCCGCCTGCCATGTAATATTACGTGTTAAATCGTTATTGCCGTGACATTCGATATTGGCTTCGTCAACAACGTATAAACCGTAACGGTCACACATATCATACCATGCCGGAGTGTTCGGGTAATGACTTGTTCGCACCGCGTTTAAGTTGAACTGTTTCATTATCTTTATATCCTGAATCATATCTTCAGGCGTTACATATTGTCCCCTTATCGGATGATGCTCATGCCTGTTTGTACCTTTAATGAAAATTCGTTTTCCGTTGACAAGCAGATTGCCGTCTTTTAATTCCACTTCGCGGAAACCGACATTAACAGGAATAACCTCTATAACCTTTCCGCTTGAATCTTTCAATGTCAGTAACACACGATACAGATTCGGATTTTCAGCAGACCACAACTTAATATTTTTTACATCCGCTGAAAGAGTTGCTTTGCCCTGTCCGTTGGCAGGCACTTCGCAAGAACCGGTAACAGGTAGAGACGGTAGAGACGCACGGCCGTGCGTCTCTACGGATAATGTTACTTTCTCTGCCTGAAATTTTTTATTCTGAACGGTAAAATCAACTTCTAATTTACCGTTTTTATAATCATCATCGAGAGGAGTTTTAACCTGGAAATCATAAATATGTAACGAATCCGGCGACCAGAGATATACGTCTCTGAAAATTCCGCTCAAACGCCAGAAATCCTGATCCTCGAGCCATGAACCATCGTTCCACCTGAAAACCTGCACAGCGATTTGATTTTCGCCGGGCTTTATTGCATCGGTAATATCGAATTCCGCGACGGTTCTGGAATCTTTGCTCATTCCAATTTTCTGGCCGTTTACCCATAAATAGAAAAATGAGTTCACACCGTCGAAAACAATATTCACCCTCCGGCCATCCCAGCTTTGCGGCACATCAAATGTGAGTCTGTACGATCCGACATGACTATTCGGACTCACAACAGCCGGTGCGACGCTTCGTCCGCCGCCGGACCATGGATATGTTACATTCGTATAAATTGGAACTCCATAACCATGCATTTCTATATTTGATGGAACAGGAATCGTATCCCATTTGCTGTCATCGAAATTTGTATTGAAAAAATCCAGAGGCCTTTCTGCTATCTGGTTAGAGAAGAGAAATTTCCAGTCGCCGTTAAGTGATTTGCACCAGGGAGATTTTGTACGATCTTCCTGCGTAGCTATCGCTTCGGCTTTTTGAGCTGATTCGATATCGGGATAAATCATCATAGTAGCATGAGGTTCAAGACGATTGATTCCAACCAACTGCTGATTCTCCCAATCATTAGGCGTGCTGTCCGTAGCCGCTCCCATACATATAAACAAACAACCAAAAATTAAAGAAAGCAGTAAAAAATGTGTTTTCCACTTTGATGAGATTCCTTTAAGCTGCTTCATAGTTCCATTCTCCTGTTAATTTTAGAATTCCAAATACTCTATGGTTTTTATTGTCACTGGACCGAGTAAACCTGAATCAACTGGCGATAAACGCGAAGCGTCGAACTGGCCGTCGGCTCCTCTTGTCTGGTTTATTCTTGAAGGAAAATTCGTATTATAGAATTTCTTCCAATTCACCTTACGTTTATCCAAATCGATAATACGATTCAGCATTAAACTCGAAACAATAACTTCAAGATTATTTTCGGCGTGCATTATATCATGCGGAATCTGAACTTGAAAGAGCGGACCTATATATGTTCCTAATTTTTTTCCATTCAGCAATACTTCTGCACTCTCACAAACATTTCCTAAATCCAAAATCCAGCCATCCGCGTCATTTTCAGGCTTTTTAAAAGATATTTTGTAACTTGCTGCTCCTGAGAATTTCTTATAAGAATCTCCTTCGTAGCTTGTCCACGAGCCTAATTTCTCTGTTTTTACTAAATGAGGCAATTCAGGACCACCTTCGATAAATTCGACAGCCCAGTTTCCCGTAATCTCTTTTGGTTCTCCTATGGCTTTTTTATACTTGTATAATGGTACATCAATTTCTTTATCGAAAGTTTTAAGAATGCACGATTCACCGGGGGATAACTGTACGTACACGTCACTTTTATTTTCTTCAGATGATCGTATCGCCGCTTTTCCAACCTGTCCCCGCATCGGTTCATAAATCATCGCGGCTTTTAATTCGGTCCGAACAGGAATCCAGCCATCTATTGCATTGCGGCTGTTATTAACGATAAAATAAATCATACTATCGCCTTCTTTCCTGCGAACAAATCCAAGCCCCTTCTCCACCATAAGTTCACGTTCAACTTTTGCGATAGGAAGCATTTGTTCCATATTACTTCCAACTAATATTTTACCATTACTATACTCAGCAACCTTTATTTCCTTCCGGTTTATGAAATTTAGCTCAGATACATACTTTTTGAAATCTATTCTCTTTTGTTCGAGATTATTCAAACCCGGAATATCAGAAGGCAGATTGTTTTCAAATATTATCTTTGCCCCACTCTTTGTAAGTTCAAGAAGTTTCCGGAAAGTTTCCAGAGGAATCAAATTGCATCGCGGCACAATAACAGCTTTATAAGAAATGTCACCTGTCTGCAGCGAACCATCCGAAAACTGTAAATCGTTAATTTGCCTGTCTGAAATATAATCGAAGGAATAGCCGCTTTGCAATAATTTCTGCCCGATACCTGAGATTGTGTTCGGCGGTGCCGTGGAAAAATGAACCAGTCTGCTTCTGCTCGGCTGAGACCATAAATCGTATATCGGATAATAAACAAGAACATCATTAGCAGGTTTGCCGGCCTGTAGAAAAGACTGACAACGAGTGACATATGAATTCAACGCATGGAAATCTTTCCAGAAAGTATTTGTTGTGCCAAAATGTACTGAAGCATAAAACATCCATCCCGGCCATTCTTCTGTCTGCGGCGAATAAGTTGTGCCATGATAACAAATATGATTTATACCTCCGAGAAAGAATTTATCTAGTACAGGTTTGACATCACCCAGCGAAGAAAAGAAATGTTCATCAAGCCATGTCGCGGCTTCACTGGAAGCAAGATTCTTTCCGGTGACATGTGCAGCGGATGAAGCAAGCTTATATCCCAATATATCCGAACCTTCTGTTTCCGGAATACCACTGGCGGCGTAAAGGTCAAGAAGATTTGCTGGCGAACCATGAGCCTGATTTCGTATTGTTGAGTTTTTGCTTTCAGCCCACTTGCGCCATGTTACAGTAAATTTTTCAAGCAGCAAATCAGAAATTGTTTCACGATAATCACAAATTACAAGTGCGTTTTTGTCCGCTGTATCTTCACCGAATAAAGCAGGTAAATGTTTTCGCAAGTCATAGCCGCGCAGACTTTCAAACTCTTTGAAGAAATCATCCGTCCAGTCAGACTCACCTGAAGCGTCATCCACTTCGTAAGAATCATTGAAAAAAGCTCTCAATGAACTTATATCATAACCAGAGAAAGCCTTGTCGAATTTTGAAAGATAATCATTCAGAGCTTTCGATGAAAAATGATCAATAACATTTCCCTCGCCGCCCGGTCCGGCTCGTTCTACCATCTTGCCATGCCAGCCTTGAAAAATCGCATACAACGTCCAGTTGCCGCTCGGTGCTATCCAGTTAAGATTTCCATTGTCATTGACTTTTTCTGACAGATCAATAATTTGTCCCTGGTCGGAATATGCCATTAAAGTCTTTAGCAGCATAGGCTTTTCAAATCGCACCTGTTCCAAAGCCATTGCCTGTAAATTATCATTTTCACTTAACGGCTCTTTCAATTGAGAAATATCTATTCTGCCGCCAATTGCGCGAACCATCGGTCGCTGTATCATAGTAACAGCTTCGTTAAGTATTTGGCCTTCCTTGAGTGTGTACTTTTTGAAAGTCATATTTTTACATGACGTATCAGAATCCACCCATTGACCTCCGAAGGGCCAGCCGTTACCTGTCGCCATATCAATTCCGATACCAAGCCTTTCCGCCTCCTTTAAGGTATGAACGAGCATTTCCATCCATTGAGGCGAAAGGTAGTCGATGAATTTATCTTCATAGCCTTTTACTCCGTAAATGGGAGTAATTTCCAATCCGCCCAAACCGGCTTTGGCGTATTTTTCCATCTCTATCGTTAAATCTTCTTTATTAACAATGCTTCCCATCCACCACCAGCGGGTCCACGGTTTTGTCCAGCTTGTAATTTCTGGCCATTCAAATTCACCAGCTTGAATAGGTTCGTTATAGCATTGAAGGAAAAGAATTGACAGGATGGAAAATAGAATTGAATAATAAATGTGTGATCTAATTCTCATTTAAGTTTCCCAAGACAGAAAAAGCTGCAACAAATACCATGTTTATACGATAACCAAACACTTTTATCGTACTATCGCATGGATTAGAATCAAGCTTTTTATTTTATATGGGAAATTAATTTTGAATAAAACAAGCAGGAATCCCTTTTGATTTGAACAAAAAGAATTCCCGCTCCAACTTAATAACATTGCAATGTTACGCAATTTCGCAAATAATTATTTAACGCCAGACCCAGCAGGTTCGTACCTGAACGAGGGAAATTTCATAGCATTAAATATTTGGTACCATTTCCGCCGGTTCCTCATTCGGGTCCTGACTAATAACATTAGTAGAGACGCACAGCCGTGCGTCTCTACCATCCGGTACCATCTCCGGAATATTTCCCGGTTCATTTGGATCTTCCGCAATAACATTTAGATTCAGATAATTTGGTGTCATCTCCGGAATATCTCCCGGCTCGTTTGAATCCGCGTACGTGCCTACACAGGTCCCGCAAGGGATGGCCAAGCTCATATTTCCCATCGCAGCCGCGGCGAGAGAAATTAATAACGCGATTGCTATTACCGCAAACATATTTTTCATTAACCGATTCATTTTATTCTCCATTTAATATTTTGTTCATTTTCTTTTTTTCTAATTTCTAAAAAACACTTCTTTTATTTGCGTATATCGTATATTGTATTGCGTCATGCGTATTGTGTATTGCGTTTATTCCGCACGATGCATCACGCGATACACACGACGCGCAACGCACGACGCATCACACACAACTCACGACGATTTTATCCTTCTGAATATGTATTCTGTAAAGCCTTGATAACTATCGGCGATGAAATTCCGCTTGGAAGCAAATTATTCTTATCAGGCGTAATATCAATTACTCCGACATCCCCCACTTCTGTTGTTTCCGAGCCGCCATCGTCGAGCGTAGCACCGATGTTTGTTACATAACCGGACGACCACTGGCTCGTATCGGCCATCGATATAATAGTTCCATAAATTTGCGCGTTGCCTCGTACATCAACGATTCCGCCGATTATCGCGCCTGTCAGAACATTGTTTTCGCTTTGCTCCGGGTTGGTGTTTCCAAGGTTCACATTAAAGTGAGGAGCGAGAATAGTAGCTTCCTGAATACTTGACGTATTTTCAAAAGTCGCTTCGCCTGTAAAGTACAGACTGTTCTGCATCCACTTGAGCGACTGCGGGACATCAGTTACAATAACGCCGTTAAAAGTGCAGTTTTCAAAGCGAACATTATTGTAATAGCTGCTCGCGTTCTTATTGCAGTCAACGAACAGAATTTCCTCGAAAGTACAGTTTTTGAACAAAGCATTTCTGTTACTCGGAAGCTTCTTGTTTGTAAAAGTCTGATTTTCATAAACATAACGCGTAAGTTTCAGATTTGAGGTAGAATAAGGCGATCCATCTCTCGGATAATTGTAATTGCCCGCCGCATGAGGAAAATATTCGACTACTTTATTTGTTGTTGTCGGAATTTCCGTAGTAGCGTTTTCATATATATCAGTATTATAATCACCAATACTTAATCCCGGCATATCGCTGTCCGGCTGGCCGTAATTGATACCTTCATGATACGCTTTAACCTCATCGTCTTCACTATAATACCTGTCTTCGTAATCATTACCAATTGGATGGCCGAATTCATCTATCGGATCATCATTTTCATTTAATGTTTCCATCTGGTAAGACTGTTCTTTAATCTGGTCGAGCGTCAGAACCGTGTTAATCGTACCCAATACAGATGAATCGCTTGTCATATTAAACGGCGAAATCTCAGGACGATTCCATGTACTGAAAACGTCACCATGAATTGTTGACTGGCCGGTAAGCCACATGCGGCCTCTGCCTGCCACCGCAAACTCCAGGACCTTACTTTCCTTTGCGAGAAGCATTTCCATACTTACTGTTTTTATCGTTTCCCCGCATTGGCCGATAGATTGAATTTCGACGATATTAGGTTCATCATCATAACGATAGAATCTCAGCGTAAATGAACTTGCATCATCGTAATTCAGGTTGGAAGCTACAATCTGGTCGCCGCTTCCTGAGGCATCGGTGAAACGGCTGGACGCGGGAACAGTTTTATTGTCAAAACGTGTGGTTTGAAGTTTCGTACAAAGAACACCCCAGACATTATCCGCGTCAGTTTCAGATATAGTATTTCGATTAGTTTTCGGCAGCGTCAAAGTCGATACAAGATATTTGCAGCATTCGAGACCCGATTGAGCCGCGGATAAAGATGTATTTACTTTCTGCTGGTTCGAGGCAAGCTGAATGTTGGTACCTGACATACCGGCTATCGATACTGCAAGCGCAGAACATACGACTATCAATATCATAGCCATAATCAGAACGGAACCGTGTTTATTTTTCATATAGATTTTTTTTATTGTGTTCATTTTCAACCCACTTTAATTGACGTGAATATCAGAAACGACCTGATAACTCAAAATATTTAATATATTTCTATAATACAATTATTCCTGTATCAAATTCAACCGTTTCCAATTACATAACTTCTGAATATGATGTAGAATTATACTTCAATATAATTTCAGGAACAAATCCCGCCGGTGAAGTTGCTGTGCCGGAGCGATTGAAGTAAAGATCAGTGTTGCCTGTGAGAGTCATCGCGTCACCGGAGTAATTTATTACCGAACCGTTTATTATCCCGCCGGCATTCCCGAAAAACTCTACACCATTTCCCGCTATTGCTCCGCAAAGCGCGTCAAAACTGCCCCCAAATGAAACATGAAATCCCGGGGCCATAGCAAATGTCCCCGTCTCCTCGTGAAGTCCATCGTATTGGGCTTCCGCCGGTAATTCTGAAACAGGGTGACTTGAAACATTCCCGCGGAATATTATTTTATTCGTACCGGAATTATCTTCTATGTCACCATCCCCGACAATTATGCCTGTAATATCGGCACCGCCTGTAAATTCGACAACATTCGGTGTTTCGATATATACAATTCCTTTTAATGTTACATTTCCAGAAAAAACTGGATTGGTATTCGCGAGGATTCTGATATTCTCAAGAATCGCGTCTGCAGAAGTATCGGTATTGGAATCTACGATATTTACCGCATAAGATTCAAATATTCCCGGTACCGGCTCTGGGAACTCGGTCGGAGGCACCCCGAAATCAACATGATTATCTATCGCCACCTGACCTGTTTCCCCGCCGATGCCGGCTTTTCCGCCCTGCAAATCAACTGTCGCTATCGGGTTGACGATACTAACGTCACCGGCGATTTGCGAATTGCCGATAATTGACAGGGCAAGATTGGAATTTTCACTCTCTATATAAACGCTTGCTTCGACGGAAACATTCACGCCGTCAAGCTCGATATTACCGCTTAAGGACAACGGACCCTTGGTAGCCACGCCGAAATCAAAAGCATATTTACCCCTGGTACTGAAATCATATGTCCCTCTTATTGTCCGCGAAAGCGAATCGCAATAACCCGTGACATCAATCCTGAGCGTATCAACATCCTCCATAACTATAACGGCGGAAAAACTATGCCCGGTTTCTGAATCAAGCACAACTTTCGGAATAGTAATCGTCGATGAACTGTATGAAGTGGTTATATTCGATATCGATTCACTATTAAGCTCACTTTGTAAAGAAGCTGCTATCGCGCTGAATCTCTGGCTTTCTGTCGTAGTACCGGAAATAGCAACGCGGCTCATCCAATAACGAATCACATCGAAACCGGACTCGGCACTGGCTCTGGCGTGATTGGCTTTGCGCTGATTTTCAGCAAGCTGAACATTGCTTCCCGACATGGATGCCAGGGAAACCGCCAACGCGGAGCATACAAGCATTACAATCATCGCGATTATAAGCACAGTACCGCTGCGTCTTAAACGTGAAATTTTAATCAAGGTTGACATTTTTCCTGTCTCCGGGAAATATAGCGTTAATAAATTAGTTCATTTCCATTTCAAATTAAAATATATGAATTAATTCATATATATGCAAAAATGCTGTTACAAATAATATTAACTGAGTTGAGTCCTATATTATTGATCCCGCTTAAGTTTAGAATGCTGCTTCACTATATGAAGATGGATCATATATCAAAACCCGGTGAGTATCAAATCCAGCGGGTATCCTTGTGCTTGCAATCCTGTCAAAACACATTACAGCATTTCCCTCTACTATCATGGGTGTGTCAGAGTAATTAATTATCGTACCTTTAATCAGAGCATTCACATTACCTGAAAAAGTCACACCGCTCAACGCGACAACTCCTTCAAGAGTAGAGAAATTTCCCTGAAAAGATGCGCCAAAACCCGGTGCTAAAATAGATGTACCTTCTTCGCTTCTTAATGCATCAAATTCCATTCCTGCCGGATAAGGACTGCTTGCAAAATTACCAAGAATATCTATTCGATCCGTCCCAGGGCTATTCAGGTCGCCGTCGCCGACAATAATTCCCTGAAGAGCCACATTTTGTGTAAACGTAACAATATTCGGCGATTCAATAAACAAAACACCCTGAATAGTAACACTTTTCGGAAAACTCGGATTAGTACCTGCCGCAATTTTGCAATTTACCAGAGTGTTTGGATGCGTACTCAAATCAGTCGAAAAATCGATTAAATCACCATTCGCGTAAGGTCGAAAACGGTCTGTATCAGGAATAGGAAATTCCACAGGATCAACACCGATATGGACATGGTTATCGATTGCAGTTTGCCCATGATCGCCCGCAATATTCACATCTCCAACAAAATTGACGCTCGCGGCCGGGTTACCTATTTCTATTTCTCCATCGAATTTGGAATTACCGCCAACGGTTATTGATGTCAGAGAAGCAAAACTTTCTACATATAAATCCGCTTCCCAGGCTTCATTTAAACCAATTACAGTTGGATTTCCGGTAAAATTAAGAGGCCCTTTTGTTGCCAGGCCGTAATTGAAAATCGGATATTCGTAAGGTTCAATATTATATTTTACCTGTATTGTACGAGATATTTGACCATTTCCTCCGGTAGAACGAACTTTCAATATGTTAAGTTCATTTGGATCAATAAATATTCTGCCGCTGAAGGTTTGATCCGAAGATGAATCTAAATCCACCGCATTAATCGTACCATCATTATTCAAGACAATATTTGAGATACTGTTCGCATCGAGGTCATATTGAAGTGCGCTTACTATCGTATCGAGATAATCTGAAGGTGCAGTTGAACTTGGCATCGTAACCGGCGTAAGCCAGAATCGCTGCACTTCCATACCGGATTCGGCACTTGCCAGGGCGCAACCGACTTTATGCTGATTATAAGCAAGCTGAACATTGTTACCAGATATTGTTAATATGGATACCGCTAACGCGGAACAAATCAGGATAACAATCATTGAAACGATAAGAACAGAACCATGAAGACGACCACAATGACTAAAGGTTGAAGGCAACATCACTCCCCCCCCTGAAAAAACAAGATGATTTTTTCAGCTTATTTCTATTACCAGTTAAAATATATGAAATAACTCATATAAACAAAAAATTATCGGAAAATAAAATTTAGCATTGATATTTCCTGCATTAGCAACAGGATTATCGGCCATTTCGAGACTTCGATGCTTCAGCGAAACAGCCGCGAAGAAAAACAGAGAATAGCCACAAAAATGCACAAGAATATTAACCACTGATTGCGCGGATGTACGCTGATTAAAAATCGTAGGGTGTGCTATGCACACCAAAATAAAAATACCCAGCCGCATAGGGTGCGTGACAACGCACCATTTCCCTAATAAAATTCTCACGCAGAGGCGCAGAGACGCAAAGAGAAAAAGGTTAAAAAACGACTCTGTCATTCCCGCGAAGGCGGGAATCCAGTTTTATTAATCGAGCCACAGAGGACACAGCCGAAGGTGCCATAGGTAAGGACTCAGAGAAATTCATCTAAAAACTAAAAATTAAAAACTAATTGAGAAAAGAAAGGGTCCTGACACCTTTAAATTCCTCAGCCATTATGAATAATGGTAAAATTGTACTCCTTATAAGAAATGATTCTTTAATTGGCGACAAACGAGCATTACTAATAACAAGCCATGACAGAAAAATACCAACAATCAACACCAAAACAAAAAAACAAAGCCCGGTGATAACAATCTTTTTATGGTAAATATTCATATTAGTTATCCAAAGTCACTATTCAAAAATGTACCTGACCACTTAAATATCACTTATTTGTATGACTTATTTATAATGTTTTTTGATGGAAAATAAAAATCTCTTTCAATAATATCATCATCTCCCCTATCTTTTTTGTCAGGCCCATAACTTTTTATTTCAAAATAATTTTTTTCCCCATCCGGTTCAAGAATATATATAATCTTACTACCCCAGGAATCCATAAATGTAGCATTATCCAAATATCCACCATCAGGAAAATTTTTGAAGTTTCCGATATTATTAATTAAAACTTCTAATCCTTCTTCCTGCGTAGGTAGCCTATCGTTATCATATGCAAAAGATTTAATCGCGGTTTTATATGTTTCAAGATTTAATTCAGTAATCTGAATGTGTTTTATTTTATTTTGAGTTGTTGTGTCGATAGTCTTTTTACCAAATAGTACAATAATTGCAATTATAGCCAGCATCATAAAAACTGTTGCCATAACTATTATTGTTGATTTAATGAGAGATTTCGTTGATGTTACCATTTATTGCTCCATATTAGGATATTATACTTTTATGCCTTTGGGGGATATAATATTGCATTTAGAAATCATCCGTTGGGTTAATCTCATATATAAAGTTCACATTATTATCATCTAAAAACTTAAGCCCTGTCTCGTTGTAATAACTTTTTAATTTTTTATTCTTTATTTGCGAACCTAATGCTTGAATTAGAATCCAATATTGATCCTTATCATAAGGTGGCTTATCTGCAAGACCATTGACATATTCAAAAACCAAATCGATATTTTTACCAAATGATAAAAGCATGGCAATCGACATACAATCGTTTGAGGAAATAATATTTTTTGCTGTTTCTTTGCCTATATCTAAATTTATTATTCCCGCACAATAAAGACACCAACAAATTGCATCTGAACGTTTGTACTTTAAATGCTGTCTGAAATTTACACCCAGTAGCTCTTTTATCCCACCCTTTTTAATTGATATTTTATTTTTATTTACAACTTCACATATGATCGGAAGAATTACAGGGTAATGATAAGATAAGTTTAATGCGTAATTTAGAAATTCATTGATATTCTTTTTATCAATCTTTGAAGTCAATGATCTTACAGCATATTTTATGACGCTACCATCTGCATGATTCTTTTGCAGTGACAGTGCATAATCCAAGTAGTTGACTACCTTATTTGCAGATATTGTTCCTTCTTGAGGGAAATGTGTATTCAAGTCTATAACCCAGCCATCCCTATATGGAATTGGCATTTTGTTTATGGCAACTTTCTTAATATTTAGAGAAAGTAAATATCTATTGAGTTCCTTTTCGAGATCATGAATGAACATTTCTGCTCCGTTATGATCCTCACAAAAGCACTTATAGTCATCAATATACCTTGTAAAACGATATTTTTTAGCCAACAAAACATCGTCAATCTTTTGTAAAATCACCTCTGAGATTATATTAGACGTTCCTGGGCCAATCGGGATACCCTGTGTCTCCCCTCTCTTTAAATCTCTCTGGGATTTATCCAGTTTATTATACCATAAACCTCTGTTGCTTTTATCAGCTTTAGCTTGATCATGTCCAACTAAGGCCCATGCAATAGCATGTGTGTAAATTGTATTGAAACAAGAAGCCACATCTGCATCAACAAGAAAACGAGCACCGCAGGAGAGACTGAAATACTTTGAAACGTCTTGTTCAAAATCATCTCTATCTGCTACGAATATTCTGTCAACTCCAGGGTCATCGATACTTTCGTCTTCTTCATCTTCATAATCATACACAATAACTCTTCGATCAGTAACTTCATCTACTCTTTTCTTCGGTATAATACGACTGTGTTCACTATCACAAATATGCTCAAGTCTTGCCCAGTTATCATAGATACATTTACATAATCTTGCATAAGGCAAAGGGTGTGGAATATGCATCATGCGTGTAACATTAGTGTGCCTGGTTGTACGATACTCTATATAATCAAAATCTCGAACTGCCAAACTACCTTTTAACAATTCATTTGCTATCTCAGAGTTAAAGCAATATGTTGAAAAAACATATGGAAGCTCATCCCTGTATTCTTTTACTGCTGGAAAATAATTATGTCCCAGAAGGCTATCATAAATATATTCTGCGTCTACTGCCATTATGCTTCTCCTTTGATTCTTATTTATCCTTTTGTATATTTTTCTCTGATGTGATATTCTTATTCTTGAATTTAATCCGCGAAATTATGGGAGTGGAAGAACTCACGCTCTCGGCTAATTTCGCCGACCTCGATATTCAAGTCTGTATTTTATATTTATTCCATCTTAAATCAAATCCTTTTTTTAATAATAGCCACGAAAAAGCACAAAAAACACAAAAATATCGAAAAAAGCCAATTTTCTTAAATATATCCGCAGATTTCACAGATTTACGCAGAAAAATTAAAAAATAGTGTATAGCAGATAGCGGGTAGGATTTTGAAAGTCGTTAGTATTTAGTATTTGGTTGAAGATTGCCGCGTCGGCCAGCGGCCTCCTCGCAATGACATTGTTTTATAAATCTGCGTCCATCTGCGTAATTCTGCGGATAAAATTGAAAACATTAAACAGTGTTTTCCTGCTCTGCGAAGTAGGAGCTTCTGGCGAATGGTGAGGACATTACCCATGAAAAGCCTAATTCATGAGCTTTGCTCTTCCACCAGTCGAATTTCTCAGGAGTAATATATTCGACAACTTCGAGCGAATCTTTCGATGGTTTGAGGTACTGGCCGATAGTAATTCTGTCGCAGCCAACTTCCCGCAAATCCCGAAGTACCTGTATCACCTGGGAGTCCTCCTCGCCGAGTCCGAGCATGATTGATGATTTGGTATGAATGTCACTATACCTGTCGTGCGCGATTTGCAGAAGGTTGAGTGACATCTGATAGTTCCCCCCCGCTCTTGCTGTTTTATAAAGAGCCGGAACAGTTTCTACGTTATGCGCGAATACGAACGGCAGGCATTCTTCCAATATGTCAATCGCCTGCCGCTGATTGTCACGAAAGTCCGGCGTGAGAATTTCAAACCTCATATCGTGACATTGTTTTCGTACTTCGTTGATACAATCGCGGAAGTGAGTCGCCCCGCCGTCTTCGAGGTCGTCACGGTTTACGCTTGTTATAACCATATATTTGAGGTTCATCTGCTTAGCCATTTGCGACAGCCGGTGCGGCTCGGTTTTATCCGGCGGCTGCGGTTTGCCTTTTGCCACCGAACAGAATTTGCAGTTTCTGGTGCATACTTTTCCGAGAATCAGTACAGTAGCCGTCCCTCTGGAGAAGCATTGTCCCCGGTTCGGGCAATTCGCGTTGCTGCATATCGTTTCCAGGCCGAGCGATTTTAATATTTCATCTGTATGATTGAATTTGTTATCCGAAGAAAGAACGGTTTTGAGCCACGGCGGTAATCTTCTTTTATTTTGCTGTATTGCAGGATTATTTTCTGAGATATGCTGATTCACGAAAAATGCCTCATCAATATTTCGGTTAGTTTTTGTTTGATATGTTCCATAGAATATTTTTTGCCGGTTTCTTTCGCCAACGACGTCATTTCAATGTTATCCAGGCCGCATGGTGTAATAAAATCGAATATGCCAAGATTGTTTTGGATGTTTATCGCCATGCCGTGATAAGTTATGAATTTCGATACTCGAACGCCGATTGAAGCGATTTTCTTGTCGCCGACCCACAGGCCGGGGTATCCTTTTTTGGCGTCGCTAATTAAATCGAATTGCATAAGAAGTTCCCGCCCGATTGACTCAAGCGTTCTTATGTATCCGTTTATGTCCAATGATAATTGTTTCAGGTTTATTATCGGATAGAAAACCAGTTGTCCGGGATTATGTGCGGTGGTTCCTCCGCCGCGGCGAGCTTCAACTATATCGATATTTTTCTCGGCCAATTCATCTCGGCTGACAAGAAGTTTATTTAAACTCTGGCGTACACCTAATGTAATAACATCCGGATGCTCAACAATTATAACTGTGTTGGGAATTTGATTATTCCTTCGCTGCTCGAGCAATTTGTGCTGCAAATCGAGGATTTCGCGATAATCGCATACGCCGCTGTCACGGATTTGCAATGATTGCGATTCTATACTATTTTTAATGATTTCATATTTCACGGGCGTGATTTTATCATGCGATTTGAGTTTATGCACGAAATTTTAGAGATATGAAAGAGTCTTATAATATCTGATTTTCAGGACGTGAAAGAATTAATATTTAAAAATAAAAGACTGACGACCCTCCACAGCCGTCAGCCTTTACTTTTCCATTGCCCCGTACGTTCAGGTTAAGTTAATAACTTACTCGAACGAAACGATAGCTATCTATCTATTTTTTCTCTTCTGAAAAGAGGTAAGTATCAATTAAACGCGATACCAACGCCAACTTCAGCATTATCGAGAAGGTGTTCACGATCAATTCGGACTACGCGGCCGGTTTTGATACGTGCATACTGACCTTTTTCTTCCGCTAAAGTCTGGGTACGCGGGAAATTAACTTCGACTACATTCCCAGTCTGTATTGGTGTAGTAACAGGTAAAGTGATAAACACGCCTGTTCTGCTGATATTGCAGCTACGTCCGTTAAAAAATCTGTTGGCATCCGGCATCCAGACGCTTACAGGCCAGGATACGCTGTTCCGGCTCTCAGTTCGCTGTTCTATTGTTGCCTGCATAATAAACTCCTTAATAATATCAATTACATCAATTATACTATCTATATCGGATATGTTAATCTGGAGAGTTTAGTAGAATTAGGAAATATTTTTGATTTTCTTTTCATTTAGCCACATTATTTGGATTGCATAAAGCATTTAATATTTTTATCGGAGCGAAACTGAAAAAAATAAGTAAAAAACTCACTTATTTGTAAGAAATTACATTTTTTTTGATTTAATCTTCGGATATTTCTTCCAAATAATCATAAAAATGAGGTTAAACGTAAAAAATATTAATTATTTGTATTTTTGATTTTTAGGTTTATATTTTAATTAGTAATAGAAAGCGAGTATTCATGATATTTTTCGAATAAACCCGTTTATTCTTTATGCCGATTACTTTGTTTAAAGCATAAGAATAATTTAAGGGCAAAAGAATGATTCGGAAGGATAATAAAACAGTTCATAGTGCTGCGGCAGGAGCGAACCGCGATAGCAAAATAAAATACGCGCGTTCCGGCTCAACATTAATCACTTCACTTATAGCTATTACAATAATATTAATTGCAGTTATCGGAACATCTAATTTCCGATATTACGCGGCAATGGATACACGACGGGCAACTGCTTTGACCGAAGCATCAAGAATCGCGCTGCTTTTATGCGAAAGCTGGCGGGGAATGAATGGCGACCTTAGTTATAATCCAATAACAAATCTTGGTTCTGATTTGACCATAAAAAGTGACAATGGTCCGTCAGCACCAGAGGGTTTTACGTCACTTGGAAGCTATTTAATTATGCTCGGCACAAACACCGATCAAAGCGAATATCATATAAAATATTATACGACATTATCGTGGCATGATATTCAAGCCGGCCTGAGAGCTTTGAATGTTAATGTATCATGGGCACAGCGTGACAGCGGCACAGGCGGATTTGAACAAGCGGATAAATCATTTTCACTTACAATTTATACTTTAACTGATTAAGAAAGTAAAATAATTTATGACTGAAAAAAAAGCAACATTCAAAAGCGGCTTCACTCTTGTCGAGCTAATGATATCCATGACTATCATGATTATCGTATCTCTCGCTGTCGGCGCGGTTGTTGTTGACGGGCAAAACGGCTGGTCAACAATGTATGATAAAATTCACTCCGATATTTTTACCGACAGCTATGTAGTAAGAAAGAAATTCGACTCTCTTATGCGAAGAGCGAGCGGCGAAAAAATTTTCATTGAAAATCAAAATCAATCGGTTGAGGTATATTATTATTCTGACGGTTCGACAACTATCGACAGGTATATGCGTTTTTATAAATCAAATAGTAATATGGTTCTCGAATATGGAACACTTTCACCGGAATCTGTAATTAACCGTGAAAATGTTTGCGGCAATGTTTCGAAATGCACTTTTCACCAGGCTGGACGAGCAGTTCAATTGATTCTTGAACTGGATAACGGAACTCAGAAAAATACAGTTGTCACCTCTGCTATTGCCCATAATTAAATAACCCGTTCAAATAGCAGGAAGGAAATAAAATGGGAAATATATCTGAAATTAAAAATAAAGGTACGGTACTGCCACTGGTTATGGTTGTAGTTATACTGCTTCTTATTATAGGGACATCACTTCTTAACATGGGCCTGACTAACCGCACATTCTCTCTACGGGAAAAATCCGGTTTGGTTGCCAGATGCGCGGCGGACGCGGGAATAACGCAGGCATTGTTCGAGATGAATCAAAAGCTGCAATCCCAAACCCTGTTAAGTGATACTATGCCGTTAGCATATGATGTCACCCTGACAAACAGCGATGCTTTATACAGCTATGTAGTAAGCGGCAGTCTGGCGGGCGGATATTCGATAACTTCTATCGGCAAATCAGGCAACTCCCAGAGAATGATAAAAGCCTCTCTCGAACTTGGAGGAATCTTCGATCACGCTATTCTGACCAAAGATTCTCTTATCTTAAAATCAGGAACAATAATTGATGGTTACAACTCAAAAGATCCATCAGCTACTGATTTTTCCGTTAAAATCGGAACACAAAGCACCGATGATGATAAAATAATTCTTAATAACAGTGTGGTAGTAAACGGAGATATTGCCGTAGGGGTCAATGGCAATACCGACGATATTATTAAAGATTTGGGCGCAATTATTAATGGTGACATATATGCTTCTACAAATAACAATCCTCTTCCTGATATAACGATTCCTGTACTGCCAGACAAGGGGGCATCACTTTCAGTTAAAAGCGGAACAATCAGTGTCACACCTTCAGACAACGGAACATATTCAAGTATTAAATTAGATAATGGTAAAGATATAGGAAAACTTGAAGTTTCAGGCGGTGACGTTGTTTTGCATATAACAGGAGATATTGTTCTTGGAAATGATTGTGAAATAGTTGTAACAGACGGCTCGACGCTAACGATTTATATTGACGGGAATATAAATTGCGACAACGGAAGCGGCATAAATACCGAAGCCCCGCCGGATGAAGCATCAACTCTGCGATTATTCGCGACTGGTGAGGGAAAACAATACCTTGATGTGAAAGCCAAGTCTGAATGGACAGGGACAATTTACGCTCCAAACGGAGATGTAATTCTCTATGCGGGCGGTGATGTATATGGCGCCATTGTCGCCGATTCTTTCGAGCTTAAGGCCGGAGGAGATTTTCATTATGACGCGGCGCTCAAGGATGTAACAATTTTCGATCCGGGAGTCAGGTTTGTTATAAAACAATGGAAGGAAAGTATAGTAAATAATGAATCGCTCAAAATTGCCGATATTGGGATTTTACAGGAAAAATAAGTTCATATTTATAACTTAGATATTTTGAACTCACAGGAATTTACACGAAATAATTATGAAAACCGTATCAAAATCAAGAAATAATGGGGTTGCGTTACCGTTAGCGCTCGTTTCTGTATTATTACTGCTAATCATGGGTTTTTCTTTATTGGAACTTGGTGTTAAAAACAGACTTTTTGTGATACGCGATACATCTGATATTTCCGCAAGATGCGCCGCCGACTCAGGACTTACAAAAGCAATATTTGAGATTAAACAAAAGATGCTGGGAAATTCATGGTTCGGCAATGCAATGCCGTCAGAAACAAATATTCAATTAGCTAATTGCAGCGCTATATTCGAGTACACTACAACATTACTCTCAGATGGAAGCTATTCAGTAGAATCAACCGGTACAAACGGTATAAATCAAAGAACAGTAAGATGCGTATTGCAAAAAAAATCTCCTTTTAATACGGCAATTTTCGCGGATGGTTCTATAACTATTAAGAATTCCGGTAAAGTGGGTTGGTATAACGGTGAACCGGGAAGCAATTTTATGGTTGGTACAAATAGTATAGAAAATAATACCGTAACCCTTTATAATTCGTCTATTATCGAAGGCGGCGTAATAGTTGGAGCAGGCGGAATTCCTGATGATGTGGTAGATTTGAAATCAGGCGCCGAGATCGAAGGCGACATTACGTCTCTGTCACAGGAAAATGAACTGATTATACCTGAAGTACCTGAATGGCTGCAGTCGCTTCCATTGAACGATACAATTAAAAATAATATAACAATATCAGAATCAGCAAAATACAACGGAATTGATCTTAATAGCGGCAAAAAGATTACAGTTACCGATGATGTGTCACTATATATTACAGGCGATCTTACACTCGGTAATTCAAGCCAGATACAAATCATGGATGGCGCTTCACTTACTTTATATTTAGATGGGAATTTAATAGGTAAGAATTCATGTGCGATTAACAATGAGACCGAAATCCCCAGAAACCTTCAGATTTATGGTTTGGAAGGATGTACAGAATTTGATTTAAGAAACGGCAGTGATTGTTACGGGATATTCTATGCACCAAACGCTGATTTTATTCTTCATAATTCCGTCACAATTTACGGCGCAATTGTATGCGATACATTCGAAATAAAAAACTCCGGACAGATTATGTATGACGCGTCACTCGAAGACGAAACATTCGATCCAGTTCCGACAGATTTTACTGTAACGAGATGGAACGAAAGCATTGGAAAATAATAACCGGTGAAATATCTTTAATAACTGAACGTTCTGTTTATTTAATATTTATCTTGTTATATGGAAGACCAGCGGTTTCTCCAGCTTTGTTTTCAATTCCCCATGAATTCGTCTTTAAAACCTCAGTTCCTTCGTTTTGAGCTATCCATATCCCCTGTCCAAGAGTTGTCTGACTCAACATCCAGCTCGTATAATTCATGTTTTGTATATCGTTTTGATTAATCTCAAGATTTTCGTTAAATAACTGGGAAGAATCCGCAATTGTATTAAAGAGATTTCGATTCAATTGGTGCAATATTTGAATTTCTTTTTCTTTGTCATTTTGAGCAGACTGCCTGGTGATTTGTATAGTTTTACTGATTTTTAAAAATAAAGGTAACAATCCATCAAATTCACTTTCAGAGGCCCAGTAACCATTGATTGAAAATTCCCACACAGAACTCATTGGTATTGTAATACATTGCACATTGAAAATCCCAATAATAGTTTTTTCAGTTACGATATTTTTAAATTTCGCGTATATCAGGCGGCTGTCAACCTGGTATCTCAGCTTATTCATATTTTTGACTTCTTTGGCGAATTCCGTCACTAATTTATCACAGGGAATCTCGCTGATAATTTCCATATCTGTACCGATATCTTCATAATTAAATACATAGCTTAATATCTGCGACGGAATCTTGTAATCGCTGTTTAGTACCCCAGAGGTTGTAACCAGCGTTGGAACAACTGTCTGGCTTTTTGATATTACGCCGTGATTTTTCATAATCGCATCATCTGTGAGTATAAATTGCAATGCTGTTCCTTCAAGATGCCAGTCCTGCGGAATCTCAAGCGAGACTGACTTATCGGCAAGACCAGAAGAAACTAATTTTATTTCTTTGGCGGGACTTTTACCGGCTTTCTGAATAATTGACGCGGGATTGAGAATGCGTTCCTGCTTTTTTACCGCGTTTTCAGAAGCCAGCGTTTTGCCTTTATTCATTACATTTTCAATATCCTGTGTTGAATAGGCGATATTGGATGCTATATTGACAAGGGTCGGTCGAATCTGTTCCCAAATGTCATCCCGTGAAAGAAGCAGATACGCGGTACCAACACCGTCTGTATAAAAATAATACGCATTACCGATACCCAGGGCATCTCCTTCAGTAAAACTTATATCCATTGTCGTAAGGTCTTTATCTGGAGAAGTTTTAATATTATCGCCTTCCAAATCAGGAATGTTATTTTTGAATAAACTTATACAGGTTTCGGCAAGACTCTCTGAATCATTTACATCATCCATATCTTCTGGAAACGACAGGAAAACAATTAATGCCGATTCGTCCGGCCTGATTATCGAAGTCATATTTACGCCGTTATCGTACTGAAGTTCTGCTACATTCCAGTTTCGAGGCTTGTAAAACACTAACTTTCGCAGAGAAGACTTGTATAAATCCAATGTCGCTTCTTCATTGGGATCTACTGCAATTTCCTTTTGCGGATCTTCTGAAATCGCGGCATTCAGTACGGCTCCGCATTGTGAACAGAATTTCGCAGATGAATTGTTTACAGCTCCGCATTTCGGGCATCGTATTTCAGCAGGCTTTGGAGCTTCGATTTTTTCTGTAGGCTGTACACTCGCTGAGACTAAGGAAACAACTATTGACTGATCACCTATCTGCATTTCCTGTCGTACTAATCCGACGCCGTCAGCGTAATAACTTACAGACATCATATTTGCCTGTCCCGGCACGTTTACACTCGAACCAACTACAATGCACTGAAAAGTTCCGAGGTTCGTCTGAACTTGCTTCGTTCCGAGAGATTGGAATGTTGTGACCAATTCCATATCCGCCTGCCCGATTGTCGATGTCCATATCTGTTCCACAACAAATGGAAGCTTAATTCGAATCAGCGGCGGATTGTACACTAATTTCTGGTCCTCTGCCTGCGAAAAATATACCTTCAAACCCTCCGTATCTACTGCTAAATACTCCTTACTGGTCACTGTTCCCGTGGTACTTTCAGTTTTAGATTCCACGACTGCACAACGAACACCGTCTATTTCTGTGAAACCTGTGACCTGGACTGACAGCTGCACACTGTTAGACACATAAGCCCACTTATTCCCTTCTTTAAGAGGGAAATAATCCAGTGAGGACGCTAATGAAACCCAGAACAACGAAATTAATAATGCAAAACATATTCTACGCATTTTCTACCCTTTCCTGATTTTAGTCTTAAACGCGGAAAAGTACTTTATGATAAGACGCTTCTATCATCTTCAATATTTCTTATTTCTGCTTAAATTCTATAAAATTCTTTAGATTATAGTCAAGAGAAAAGAATTATAACAACTTATATTAACTTAATAATAGTTTTGTTCTTAACTTGAGAAAAAGTTCTTTCTGTGTATAATCTTCAAAATGAAAGAAAATCAGGAAAATATTACACCTGCGATGAAACAGTTTCATCATTTTAAGAAACTGCACCCGGATTGCATACTTTTTTTCCGGATGGGCGATTTTTACGAAACTTTTTACGAAGACGCCAAAACCTGCTCCAAAGTGCTTGGATTGACCCTGACAAGCCGGAGTAAGGGCGAAAATCCCGTTCCTTTAGCCGGTTTACCCTACCATGCGGTTGACGGCTATCTCAAAAAAATGATAACCGCCGGCTATAAAGTCGCCGTATGCGAGCAGGTAGAAGACCCGAAAACCGCGAAAGGCGTTGTAAAACGCGATGTCGTGCGAATTGTAACGCCCGGCACACTGACTGACGATATGCTGCTCAGCGCAAAGGAAGATAACTTTCTATGTGCCGTAAGCCTTGGAACAAAACACTCCGCGTCTATGAGCTGGGTTGATATTTCTACCGGTCAATTTTTTATACAACAGATTGCCGATGAAAAACTAATTGATGAGCTTCTTCGCTTATCACCCGCGGAATGTCTCATAGCAGATACGCGAGGCGAATTATTCGAAGCGGAATCGAAAAAATTCATAAAAGAAATAACACAATTAACTCATGCCGCGATTACCATTCGCCCTGCATGGTATTTCGAACCTTATCAGGCAAGGCAGCGATTGCTTAAACATTTCGGTACAGCGACTCTCGAAGGTTTTGGAATTTCCGATAGTGACGATGGCCTTGCGGCCCCTGCCGGCGCGGTTCTGGAATATCTCAACGAGACGCAGAAAACCACTCTTGGCCATATCAGAAGCCTGAAAAAAATAGAACAGAAAAATTTTCTGCAAATCGACCCGGTTTCATTGCGAAGCCTGGAAGTTCTTCAGACAATCCGTTCAGAAAGCGGCAAAGGCTCGCTTCTAAGCTGCATAGACGAAACCATTACAGGAATGGGCGGCAGAATGTTTCGCAACTGGCTTTGTATGCCGCTCTGCGATGTCACGACAATCGAAATGCGGCAGGACGCGGTCGAAGAGGCACGTAATTCCGAAACAGAACTTCTCGATATTCGAAGACTTCTTTCAAATATCGCCGATACAGAACGCATCGCGGCTCGTATAAGCACGTTTCGCGCCGTACCTCGTGACCTTGTCTCTCTCGCTTTTACATTGCGGCAAATTCCGAAGCTTCGTGAAATTCTCCAGAAGTTTCATTGCGAAATGTTCGTGAAGGTCGCCGAAATGTGCGACAGTATGGACGAATTAGCGGAACTGCTCGAATCAGCAATTGAGCCGGAACCCCCTTCTCATCTTCGTGACGGCGGCGTTATACGTACAGGTTTTTCGGAAGAGCTTGATAAACTCCGCTCAATTTCACAAGACGGCCAAAGCTGGCTGAAAGAATATCAGAAAAAACAAATTGAGATAACAGGGATAGCTAATCTTAAAATCGGTTACAACAAGGTCTTCGGTTATTATATAGAAATAAATCACTCCGCCGCAGATAAAGTCCCGCCCGATTTTATCCGCAAACAAACGGTAAAAAACGCCGAGCGATATATTACCGAACAGCTTAAAGATTACGAAACACAGGCACTAAGCGCGGCGGATAAATCAATCGAACTGGAGCAGCAGCTTTTCGACCAGCTCCGTGCGCAGGCCGCCCAATATATAAACCGAATGCAGATGCTCGCGGTAACTATAGCGCAATGTGATTGCCTTATGTCACTTGCGTACATCGCGAAAAGGCAAAACTACATACGGCCGAAAATCACGAATGATGGAAGCCTTGTAATTCACGAAGGAAAACACCCCGTGCTTGCGCAAACGCTCGGTGCGGAGTTTGTGCCGAATGATACACAACTCGGAAGCAAAGACGGACAAATCATTGTAATAACTGGTCCGAACATGAGCGGCAAGAGTACTTATATCCGCCAGGTTGCGTTACTTGTTCTCATGGCTCAGACCGGCTCATTCATACCGGCGAAGCAGGCGGAAATCGGACTCGTTGATAGAATATTCACGCGGGTCGGCGCTTCGGACGAACTCGTTCGCGGCCAGTCAACATTCATGGTCGAAATGACCGAAACAGCCAACATCATCAATAACGCAACGGAAAAATCACTCGTTATTCTTGACGAAGTGGGCCGCGGCACAAGCACTTATGACGGACTGTCACTCGCATGGGCTATCACAGAGCATATCGCGAATAATATAAAATGCCGCACCCTTTTCGCAACGCATTATCACGAACTTACAGAATTGGCGGAACTGTTTTCCAATATAAAGAACTGCAACGTAGCGGTTCGCGAATGGATGGATGAGGTCGTTTTCCTGCATAAAATCCTTCCCGGCGGCTCAGACAAAAGCTACGGCATACATGTCGCGAAACTGGCGGGTATTCCGAAAACGATTCTCACACGCAGCAAGGAAATTCTCGAAGAACTCGAAAGCACATTCCAGAAGGAAGCTACCGGCGAGCATCTTTCAAAACACAAAACAATAGAATCAAGCGAGGAAATCCTATTCGTCCAGAAAAACAAAAACGTCCTCGACAAACTCGCCTCAACCGACATAAACAACCTGACTCCCATAGAAGCAATAAACCTCCTAAACCAGATAAAATCCGAGATAAATGAAGGTTAAGATGAAAAACGCAAAAGAACTTATTACTTTGGGGGAACATCGTAAAATTGCAAGTGATTTAATATATTTCCATTGGGATTATAAAGAAACAAAGCACGTCTCAGATTATGATGCTTTGAGATTCGCTTTATCGAATATAGAATATCTCATTTTTTCTTTTCGTTCTACATTAGTAATAGATGGTATTTGGAGAACATATAATTTGTTAAAAACAAAAGAAGCAAATTATAAAGTCAGGAATTTATTGTTGTTTAATCTAATTAAATTGATTGAATTCTCTATAGCCTATAAAGGAAAAACAATAGAAGAAATATTCCCGGGAATGTTAAAAAGACCCGATGTTAAAGCAGTGGTATTTACGAATGCTGGTATCTCATATCTTGAAGCTGCTTTTAATTTTGCGAATGAACTTGGTAAAGGAATTATTCTTAATTTGCAATCTGCTTATAAGAAATACAAAAAAGAGTCTCGTATAGTGTATTTTGATCCTTTCAAATTTTTAATAAAAACTCCGATAATTGATGATTTAGTGGTTAATCCAGAACCAGATATAATAATAAAAACATGGTTTGAAAAAACAATTACATCGTTTCAGAAAGAATTTCCAGAGCAAGAATATTCTCAGCATAAAGTTGAAGCTGAATTTAATTCGGTAGCAAAACAAATTGAGTATGAATGGAATGAATGTAGCAAAATGGAAAGGCAAGAAGACCCAATAATACAAGAACAAAAACAAGTTATGACTAAAGATACAGAGAGTAAGAGTGAATTCCTTGTATTCATTAGTTATAGCCACAAAGACAAGCGATGGTTAGATGACATGCAAACTCATCTAACACCCTTTATCCGAAATGAATCTATTAAAGTATGGTCTGATAAACAAATTGCTACTGGATCAAAATGCTTTCCAGAAATTCAAGAAGCATTACGTTCTACAAAAGTAGCTGTATTGTTAGTAACGCCAAATTTTCTTGCTTCTGATTTTATTCATGACCATGAATTGACGCCGCTCTTAAAAGATGCAGAAAAAGACAAAGTAAAAATCATCTGGATTCCTGTTCGTGCATGTTCATATAAGGAAACTGCCCTACAACACATCCAAGCAGCAATAGATCCAGAAAAACCGCTTGCAACTATGAAAGCTGAACGTGATAAAGCCTGGGTTAAAATTTGTGAAGAGATTAAAAAAGCCTGGATTGGAAATATTTAGCATGAATTATATAATGCATGAACCATTAGCGTCGCGGCTTACATTTGAAGACGGTGAGATGTGTGTCGAGTTAAAAGACGGCAGAAAGCTTATCGTTCCATTGGCATACTTTCCGAGACTTCTTAATGCAACCGACAAACAAAGGCAGGATTATACAATCAGCGGCGGAGGAACCGGTCTGCACTGGGAAAAAATTGACGAAGATATTTCTGTCAAATCACTAATGATGGGAATCTACGACAGAACAAGCGGAAAGTAAATTCACAATAACTACCTAAGAAAAATCTTTCCTAAGTAAGCCAAACTGACCGATCATGAATAAAATAATACGTTCAGCATGACAAAAAGGAAATTGGTCAGTTTAAGAAAGATATTTGCATACTCCAAATTAACGAAGTATAATAATTAATTATGAATGAGAAGGATAATAAATCTGTACGAAAATGGATTGCAGGATGGCAGGCAGCCGCTCCTGTGCTGGAGAAACTGCGAAATGATTCTATACGAAACAGCAATACCGCTCAAGCGATTGAACAATTGTCAGACGCCTTTGAGTCCGCTTTAAGAAACTATCCACCCAGTACAACATCGGGACTGGTAGAACAGCAGCGTCTTTTTGCCAAATTAAGGAATCTCCCTAAATGATCGAACGATTGAAAAAACTCAAAGATTAATAATTTTCATGGAAGGAAGAATAGTTATGAATACACTAAAAAAAATCAATCTTATTGTTTTACTAAGCATTATTTCGACTTTGTTTGGCTGCTCAGAGGTTGGCATTACGGGCAGGAAACAATTCAATATCATGCCGGATTCGACGATGAACTCGATGAGTTTTCAAAACTACGGCGAATTTCTGTCTCAGAATAGACTCAGCACGAACGCTCAGCAGACACAAATGGTTAAGCGTGTCGGCGGCAAAATTCAAGCGGCGGTAGAAAAATATTGTGCTGATAATAACATGCAGGATAAACTTCAGGGCTATGAATGGGAATTTAATCTCGTGCAAGACCCGAATGTCAACGCATGGTGCATGCCCGGCGGAAAAGTAGTCGTATATACGGGACTTTTACCTGTAACTCAAAATGAGACGGGACTGGCAGTGGTAGTGGGCCATGAAATAGCGCATGCTTTCGCTAAACACGGTGCCGAAAGAATGTCCCAGGAACTTCTCGTTGAAATGGGCGGCATTGCTCTCTCGAAAGCGTTGAAGGAAAAACCTGAACAAACACAAAGCCTGTTCATGGCGGCTTACGGAGCAGGCTCACAAGTCGGAATTCTTTTGCCGTACAGCAGGACGCACGAAAACGAAGCGGACCATTTAGGCATGGTATTTATGGCAATGGCTGGCTATAACCCGCAGGAAGCGGTTACATTCTGGGAACGAATGGCCGCGGCGAGCGGCAGTTCAAAACCTATGGAAATTCTCAGTACTCACCCGGCTGATACAACAAGAATCAATAATATTAAAAAACTGCTTCCTGAAGCGATGGCGTATTACAAACCATAAAAAGATAATCAAAACACTTTTTTTCAATAATATAAAGGAATAGGAAAAATGTCTAAAAAAGAAAAACATATAATTCTCGGTGTACACATTACGGATAGAATTCAACATGCCCAGAAAGTTCAGGAACTTTTGACTCAATACGGATGCAACATTAAAACACGTATTGGTTTCCATGATGTAGATGGTACAAAATGTTCGATGAACGGCCTGTTAATTCTCGAACTGATCGGCGAGACAAAAACTTGTAATAAACTGGCGAAGGATTTAGACGCTCTCAAAGGCGTTGAAGTACAGAAAATGATTTTCAGCCATGACTAAGTAATTAGATTATTTTTGTATAAACAAAAGGCAGCCTTTATAATCAAGACTGCCTTTTATTATGCAATTTAAAGTTAATTTCAATTATTCAATAGTCAAAAGCGCAATGGAAGTCTGGTCCATAATATAAATTTTATTTCCTGAAACAACTGGATAAGCGAAAGTTTGGCCGGTACTAACCTGGTAGGTGGCCAATTCCTTGTATTCCTTATTATTCGGTTCCAAAACTACCATCTTTGCGCTGCTTATTAAACCAATTAGAACTGGTCCGGCATCAACAATACTGCCGTAACCAGCACTACCCATTCCGCCGCCTCGGCCTCCGCCCATAGCTCCGCCTCGTCCGCCGCCGCGACCACCCGCTGCTCCACCGCCTCGACCGCCGCCAAAACCTGCTGGTGTAATTGTAATACCATTGCCGGTAATTCTATCTGTGGCTGTGCTGGTTGAAGACTGTGTCCATGCTAATTTACCTGTTTTGGCATCAAGGCAGAAGTAATTATTACTTCTTGAAATAGCATAGAGAAATCCATCTTTCAGCGTTGGTGTATTATATTCTACAGATTCTTCCATATGTGTCCAAACGTCTTCAGCAGTAAATTTATCGCCGTCTTTTTTAATCGCGACAGCTTTTATACCTATATCATTACCGCCGCAGAGTATAACATTTTGGCCGTCAATAATCGGTGTTACGCATTGACGCCCCCTGCTGGCAAATGGAACTGTCCATAACAATGCCCCATCCGATGTTTTTAGCCCAACAACAGTATTAGCGGTCATTACAACAACCATCTTCGTGCCGTCAATAGTCATTACATTCGGAGAGGAATGAGAAGTTCCCGGGCTGTCCCATTTCCATTTCTGGTCGCCTGTTTTGAGGTCATACGCAACAACCGCGGCATTTCCCTGCCCGCCGCCAAATTGCCCAATAACCATATCATCGACAATTACAGGAGACATGGCTGTATTGAATCGCGGCAGTTGGCCAGGAAAATCATTTTTATTCCACTTCTTTTCACCAGAAACAGCATCGAAACATGAAATCTCACCGTTTATGCCCAAGGTAACTATCATTCCGCTGGAAACAGCCGGTGTGCTTCTCGGCCCAGGGTGGTCTCTATCCGCTGAAATATTAGCTGGAGCTTCATAGCTTTTCTTCCAAATCTCTTTACCGGTTTCGACATTGAGGCAATAAAGAACCTCGCTGCCCTCCTTGCGAGTAAAAACATAGAGCTTATCCCCAACAAGAACAGGAGTTGAATCTGTACCTTCGCCCACAGTGATTTTCCATTTTTCCGTAAGTTTTTCAGGCCAAGCTGCGGGTGCTTTGAATCCGGTTACTTTGCCATCGCGATTGACACCAAGCCATTGAGGCCAATCCTGTCCAAAAACCATGCTTGAATTTAACACAATGAAACAAGTTAGAAGCAATAATTTTTTGTGTTGTGCAATTTTCTTGAACATAGACACCTCCTTAACAAGTAAATGAAAGTTAATTTTGAATTGCCATTTTATATGCCGAGTTCATATATTTTCTTCCAAAGTTTTTATATTTGATTTACTACGAATAGCTGCATAAGTGGTTCGCAAACTAAATAATATTCTGAAATATTTCTTTGAATTCTATCAAAATATTAAATCTCTATATATCCTACTTTGCAATAGTATATACAGGGATATGCTTTTCATTTTGAATTAAAATGCTTCCGGGAGGATTTTGCGTGCGGCGTTGCGAAGGTAGCTTGTGATATGCCGCTCGGAAGTCATGCTCAGAACTTTTCTCGCGACTTTATTGCAGTCAGTTATTGTTACGCTTCTTATAATCTGCTTAATTTCAGGTATCATCGGAGAAGCAAGCGAAAAGGTTCTTACCCCCATTCCCAAAAGCAGCATTATATATTCCGGTTCAGAAGCGACTTCGCCGCAGATACTAAGGTCAATTTGCGCTTTGTGAGCATCCTGAATTACAGTTCGGATGAGTCTTAATACAGCGGGATCAGCGGTCGAGTATAAAGTCGAAACAAGTTCATTGCCCCTGTCAACGGCAAGCGTATATTGCGTAAGGTCGTTCGTTCCAATACTAAAAAAATCGACTTCCTTGGCGAGAGAGAAAGCGGTCAGCGCAGCCGATGGTGTTTCAACCATAATACCTACCGGCATCTTCCGATTATAATCGATATTTTCATCACTGAGGTCTTCCATTACATCGTGAAGAATCATTTTCGCCTGCATCAATTCCTGCTGGTTGGTAATCAGCGGGAACATCACTTTGACATTGCCAAGAACTGATGCGCGGAGAATAGCCCGCAATTGAATCTTGAACATCATTAGGTTTTGCAGGCAGAATCTAATAGACCTCAATCCCAAAAAAGGATTCGGCTCGCGCACAAAACGCTTGCTCTGGGTATATTTATCGGCGCCGAGATCCAGAGTGCGTATTACAACTGGTTTGCTTTTCATTACTTTGACTGTCTGTGCGTACGCTTCGTAGTGATCCTGCTCGGTTGGCTCTGTCGTTGTATTAAGATATAAAAACTCAGTTCTATATAAACCTATACCATCGCCGCCCTTTTCAAGGACAGCTTGAGTTTCGCTGGGAAATTCGATATTACCAAGCAGCGTAACTTTTGTTCCATCACGCGTTACAGCCGGTTTTTCTCTTAACGTGTTAAGTTTATGTCCGAGTACTGTAAATTCTTCCTGGTATTCCTCGTATTCCTTAATGGTATTTTCATCAGGATTTACAATAACTATGCCGCGATTACCATCGACGATAACAGTATCATTTTCATTTACTACCGCGGTAAAGTCCTCAAGAGCAACGACCGCGGGAATTCCAAGGCTTCTGGCAACTATAGCCGCATGGCTGGTACGACCGCCTACGTCACTGGCTATACCTTTGACAAAATTTTTATCAAAACCTGCCGTCTGAATCGGACTTAACTCGCGCACCACAATAATTACTTCTTCAGTTATTTGTCCGATTTCTACGCGTTTTTTGTCAAGAAGGTGCTTTAGAACCCTTCTGGAGATATCCGAAATATCAGCGGCTCTTTCGCTGATATACGCGTCTTTTTCGTTGGCAAAATGCGAGGCGATTTCACGGAAAGTATTTGAAATGGCATATTCCGCGGTGACAAGCTCGGAACGAACTTTATCGTTTATTTGCTTCTGAAGGCTGCGGTCATGTAAAAAACGATTGTGTACGGCAAATATATCCTTGATCTGGCTGCCTTTGTTTGTATATGTTTGTTCGAGATGGTCTAATTCTTCGATGGCATCCTTAAAGGCATTTCTCACCCTGCGAATCTCGCTTGTTCGCTGTAAAGGTTCGATTTTTCGTAAAGGGATTCGGTAATCCTCGGAATCAAGAACCTTTGATTTGGCGATTGAAATACCGGGCGAAACAGCGATTCCCTTTTTAATTTCCATTATTCATCTTCCAGGTTTAACTTCAAGATTACCCCGGCCATTCTATTATGGCAAAGGTTCACCGAAATGTTCCTTTTCAACGAGTTCCTGAAGAGCGGTTATTGCAGATTCCGCATCTGGGCCTTCCGCTCTTATTTTTAGTTTTGTGCCGCAAGTCGCGGCTAACATACTCATTTGCATTATACTTTTACCATCAACAGCGGTTTTGCCATTTGTCACGGTAATCCTGCTGTCATAACGATTCGAAATATCCACAAACTGCATAGCTGGGCGCATATGAAGACCATCAGCGTTTTTTATTTCAACTTCAGTTTCACATATCACCTTTTCCAAAATCAGTTCCTTATTGCATGTAGGGAAATCTCTTTAATATCATTAAATCGAAATAACTGAAACAGATATTCTCGAATCAATTAGCTTCTATAGAGACGGATCTTCATCGGCTTCTGTGAACAGATCCCTGATTTGTTCAGGAGTATGACACTGCCTTAAGAATTTACGAAACTTATCAATCTGTAAATGCTTGAAAATGTTTTCCATCGCCTGAAGATGCTTGTCTGGATCGTCAAGCGGGCTAATCATAAGAATGACTGAATGTACAGGCATTTTATCAAGCGCATAAAAATCAATACCTTCTTCGCTTAGTCCAATCGTAGCTACAATTTGATTAACCGATTTATGTTTAACGTGAGGTATCGCAACTCCCCTGCCTAAACCTGTACTGGCTTCATTTTCTCTTTTAATGATTGCCTTTATGATGCTCTTTTGGCTTTCTTCTTCAATTTTCCCGTTTTTAACGAGCGAAGAAACAAGCTCCTCAATAGCTTCGTCTCTATTACTGGACTGCAATTGTGAAATTGCCGCCTCAAAACATATAAAATCCTTGAACTTCATTTTACTACTCTAACCTAAAAAGTTAAAAAACATTATGAAATAAGACACGATACAAAATTTTATATTAACTCCGGACTTTCAGTACCTTTTTCAGTCGGATACTTATTATCCCTTTCCTTACCTTTTACTTTTCTTAATTGACCTTCAAGCTTATGCACGGCCATATCGATACATTGATAGGCATCCGGGCCTGTATCGGTACCAACAAAAGCTGTGTGATGTTCGGCATGCGCAATGATTTCTACATTCATATTGCTGCCCTCACCGCCTTCAATTATTACTTCTATCTGGCTTATACTGTTGTAAAACCTTGGAAGCTTTGAAGTTTTTTTCTCAGCATGCTCTCTTATCGCATCTGTAATATCAATATGTTTACCAGTAATTGTAAAAAGCAATTTAGTTCTCCTTAATTATTTTTCTAAAACGTCACAGCTATTATAATACAAGTTTAATATTAATAAAACATTAGTTTTCCAAAGTTGCTGTTTTTAAACTTTCTTTTGTACCTTGAGTCATTTTTTTCGTATCAGAAGCGGGATTTATTACCCCGCCGCTTACTACAAATCGAAAAGCCTCTTCGATTGTTATATTTAATTCAATTGTCAGCGACTTGGGAACAGTTATTACAAATCCGGTAAAAGGTGTCGGCGACGTAGGGATAAACACGGTAAGAAAATTATTTCTCTCAGTACTTATCTTGCTTACTACGTTTGGCAAACCAGCTCCTGTCGCGAAACCAATCGACCATATACCCTGCCTTGGGTATTCTACCGCGACCACACGGGAAAAAAGCTGTTTTTTATCTTCCTGCCCGCTTAGGAAAAAATCCGTTACCTGTTTTATGTATGGATACACGCTTTTTAGAATTGGTGTGTTCATAATAAAGTTTTCAGTCATTCTCCAAAGCGTTTTACCGACATAACTTGCAAGCAATGCTCCGACAAAACAAACTACAATAACGGCGATAATAAAACCAACAATAGAGCCGTAACCATCAATCCAAACCTTTGAGAGTTCCTTTTTAAGCACCTGTATCTGTGCTTTGGGTTTGTTTTCGGGCAGTTTTGCCCTCATTTCCAATTCAGGCCTGTTATTTTTTAACTCCGGGTATTTTTCTTCAAGATAGGCAATTATATCACTGTCGGAAACTTCAACTTTATCATGGGATGCCAAAGCAATGATATGAACAAGGCCGCGATTTATATGCTGGCTTATGTTTTTATGGATGAAAGTATAACCCCAGACGAATAACCAAATAGTAAGAATACTTGGCAAAAGCACCGCCAATCCGTGCAAAAAATATCCTTTAAAGCGTTTTGCAACACTCATATTATTGATACCAAGTTCTTCATTTCCATATAGTTACGAATCATTTTCTGCTGAAACTACCGATATTTCAGTATAGTATTCTCATTTCTATAGCTTAAGCGATAGGCTCTTTATAGTCAATAGAAAAGTCTTTCGGCAAATGCGCTCCAATAATATGTATTACCACGCCGGGAAGAGAACCTAAAAGCCAGAGAATACGCTGGCTTGCCGACAGGAGAGCAATAGGTTCATTAATACCGCAAACCTGTTTAAACATTTCTTTTAACCATAACTCCATAATACCAGCTCCACCAACGCTTATTGGTAACATACCGAGCAGCCAAGACATCGGGAAGAAAATCATATAATACTTGAAATCCGCTGTTATACCGATTTCTCTTCCAACCAGCCAAAGTCCCACAACGAATAAGCCCTGGCAACTGAATGTAAGCAGCAAAGCCAGAAACAATGCCAATTTTTTATGCCCGTATATTATGATCGCCTCATAAATCTTACTTGAATATTTTTTACCTCTTGAACGTAGCAACTCTAAGCCCTGCTCTAAAAATGCTCTTCCTTTGCTGGTTAATAAAATTAGTGCCAAAATAGCCAGAAAAGCGGCTGAGACACCAATAAAAAGCCATTTATATTCTGAAAAACTCGGAAAAAAGTTAATTTGTTCAAGTTGTGAACTGTTTTGTTCCTGTTCCTTTTGGGCAGGGAAGAACATATAAGAGAAAATCGCCATTATGAATATACCTGTCAATCCTACTGCCCTATCGACGAAAACACTCATTGCCGCCTGTGTTTTTTTATCCGTATGTTTTGTTACATACCAAGCGCGTAGAAAATCACCGCCGACTGAACTTGGAAGACAATTATTATAAAATAGTCCCAAAAAATGCAGCCTGACAGCAGGCCAGTAACCAATTTTTATGGATTGCACCCACATTAATAAGTACCATCGTAAGACAAAAATAAGCTGGCTGAGTATATATATTCCCAGAGCAGCCGCGAAAATCCACTTATGCTCCAGAAGCATTTGACAATTTTCCTTTAAATTTTCGTCTTTGAAGGCAAAATAAAGACCTACTACTGCAATGGTGTATCGCAACGTATATGAAATATATTTTTTTGTCATATTCTTTGTTTAAAATCAAAACAAGTTTTCTCACAATTAAGACTTGTTTTCGGTGATAATATCGTATAAAAATATCTCTGACAAGAACTTAATAAATATTTTTAGGAGAATCAGTAAGTGGCTGCAGACAAAATGATTGAAGAAGGACTGGAATTTAAACCGAAATTTGACAGCAACGGCCTTATCACGGCTATTGCTCAGGACACTACAACAAACCAGGTGCTAATGGTAGCATACATGAATCAGGAAGCTCTGGACATGACAATACAAACAGGGTTTGCGACATATTACAGCAGATCCCGCAAGGAACTCTGGAAAAAAGGCGTCCAGAGCGGACACGTCCAGAAGGTCAAACAAATACTCGTCGATTGTGACCAGGACTGCCTGATTTTAAAAGTTACCGTAGATCAGGGCCAGTGCCACGTCGGCTATAACTCATGCTTTTACCGAGCCGTAAACGACAACCACCCGGAAAACCTCGTATTCATAGCCCAAAAAACCTACGACCCAAACGAAGCTTATAAAAAATAATATCAGCTTTTATAAAATATTCGCATAGTAAAGATGGACTCAAAAGGTTTGTATTATAATTATTAAGCCTCAAACTTCGTGCGTCTTCAAGTTCTTAATAGGTGGCTTAACATGATATACTACTTTTTTTTGAGTTCGGATATTGAGGGTAAAAGCTGATAAGAGTTGATTTCCTAACCAATTTCCTTTTAAAAATGCACGTAAGACAATAGAAAAACTCAAAACCAAAGATTAATTTAAAAACATTAGACACGCCGGACTGAGATGTCCGGCTTTTTTATGCGCAAAATCCCATATTTTTCACATAATATGCTTCTTACAAAAATTTATTTGAGTAAAAGAGCATATTCGGGTGTTATATATGTGAAGATTGATCAATCACCATATGGAAAGGTGCTAATTAGTGCTGGAAGACAGGCTTTTAGTTTGGAAGTTGAAGCACGGCGATAAAGATTCTTTATGCCGGATATATGAAAAGTACAGAGATAATCTGTTCAGGCTCGCGGTCTCTTTACTCAATGACACTGGAGCGGCTGAAGATGTTGTGCATGATGTTTTTCTGACATTTATTCGCAATACAGAGAGTTTCAATTTGACTGGTTCGCTTAAAGGATACCTGGCGACATGTGTTGCGAATCGGGCAAGAAATATCAACCGCAGGAAAAAGAATGACCAGAATATTCAAGTAGAGAAAATCGAGCCAGTGACAGAAGAATCAGATTCCCCTGCTCACTGGATTACGTGCGGCGAGGACTTGAAACTTTTAGCGAATGCAATGGCACATTTGCCGGATAACCAGAAAGAAGCCGTGACTTTACATATTCAAAGTGGAATGAAATTTCGGGAGATCGCCAAATTTCATGACGTTCCAATCAAAACTGTACAGAGCCGATATCGTATCGGTATCGAAAAGTTAAGATCATTGTTAAATAGTCAGGTAGAAAAATGATTTCTATAAAGAAATTAAAACAGTTTATAAAAAACGCATCTGTGAAATCCGATCCTGAAATGAATCAAAAGGTTCTATCAGAATTAATCGAGAAAATACCAGATAAAGCGAATACGCGGAGTATAATCATGAAAAATACAGGTTCAAAACTTGCCCTTGCGGCAGCAGCTATATTTGCGTTTGCAATGTTTACAATTTTATTTTTTAATAATAGTACCAACCCAAAAATCGAAATACCAGCCGAACTTGCGGCTATGAGCGCCGAAGAATTGACCAATCTAAATTATCATTCCGAAAATTCAAAATTCAGCCCGGAGGTTATCAAAGCGGCATTACAACAAGCATTGGATAAATTAAGCCCCGAGCAGGTTCTGGCAATAGCAAAGAATTTATCTGCAGGAAATGGTTCTGGAATGAGATTACAAAGTGAAAGGATGGCACCGCCTTCATATCCTATGGCTGATATGGCAAGAGCATATACACCTTTTCCCCAAGTCGTTGAAAGTACGGATTTATTTGTTAAAGCCCGTTTGTTAGATACAAAAATCAACGTTGATGATATAATACAGGCTCTTCTTGATGCGCAAGTATGGAGAGAGGATTTCTCCAGCAAATATAGAGTGACAATGCAATTGAAAGTTCTTGATTCGCTCCCGGAAGGAGCTTTGAAGAAGGGTCGGATATTGGATGTTCCAACTATTATCGATGAAGACACTCTCAATGGATTAAAGATAGGTGCCGAATACTTTATTTCAATGATACAAACCGATAATGGTCCGAGATTTTTATATCCTTTTGCGGGATTTTTCAATATATCTGAATTTGAAACTACAGATCCGAAAGTTCTTTGGACATTCTTCTCGGATGCTCTGGATATATTGCAATTGGGAAATCAACCTTCGCAGGAAGCAATCGACTATTGGACTGCCTTATTAGATACTGATTATTATGGGCTTGCTAATGAATATAAGAAATTTCTGCCTGATGAGAATTTATCGACTACCGCCATTCTTGATGCAATCGAAACTAAACATAACGATATTTTAGAACAGATACAGCCTGATTTTGATTATTATAAACTGCGCGATACCCGAAGGAACTTTACTCAGTTAGAACCGTTAATAAAGCTGCTTTTACACGCTAACAATAAAGAAGCAAACGAAAGATTGGTTTCAATTTTATCCAGAGAAGATTCTTTTCTTGAACTTATGAATTTTCTACCGGAAGATTTACTGCCACCAAGCCTGGTAATGGATGCCATCGAGCGTAAATATCAGTACACTTTATCTGTAGTAGAAGCAACTCCCGATTATAATATTAGAAGAAGTCCTATCGGCGATGATTTAATGGGATTGGCTGTTAAGGCTTCAAATATAATGATTAAAGCTGATGACAAGAAATCCATCGCAAGAATGATTTCCTTATTCGAACAGGATATGCAATTGAACAGAATGGGCCACTTTTTCAGAAGCATTACCTTTCATACTAAGGAATTTGTACAAACTCTGGTTCGGTTATCTATTGCTCTGGATAGTAATGATCCAGGCAGGCGATTATTGGAAATATATGATAAATATAAAGATGTTCCCATAGTTTTTGAATCTTATACTCATGTTCTTGGAGGTTTCAGGCCGACAGCCCTGACAGCCCAGAAAGATTATGCTTCCAGTCTTATAGCTGAGATAATTGAGCAGGCAGCAAAAATAGCCACCGACGATGTTTACGCGATGCTATACCAAATACTCCAGAATCCTTCTGCATATAACCTATATAATGTCGAAATGGTTTCGCAGACATGGAGAATTTTTAGTACTGGAGAATTGGATTTTCCGGCCATGCGAATCTGGGGAATTCTTGGTGAAAGTGGAAGTTATGATATACAGTCTTATCTTACAGGATTTCTTAATGATTCGGATTTGTCAAAAATCGGCATTGTTCTTCCACCTGATTTAGAAAATCCTGAAACAGTACAGTTCGGATTCGAGAAGGCCGCCTTTGAAACACTTCAACAATTGCCTGCTGCCGGCCAACCTGCTCATAAAGATATTGTAAACCTGCTGATAGCGATCTACCGGCAGCATAAAGATAACAAGGAATGTATAAAGTTTACTGCTGAAACTTTAGAACGAATTCTCCAGGCCGATGATACCGAATGTATTCCTGTTCTTTCAGAATTACTTTCAGCCGATGATAGTATAAGCAAAAGAATTTTGAGCTTGATAGCGAATAAAATGCCGGATCCGGTCTTTATTGATGAATTAATTCCCGCTTATGAAAAAAGTTCCGAGATAAAATTGCTTAATACTATTGCAGATTTCGGTGATAAAGAAAAAGCTATAGAACTGGCTTTGGCACAGAATGCTTTCAGTATCGATTTGTTAAATTTTCTTTTTGAGAACGGCAAAGAAGATAAAGCAAAAGATATGGCACTGGATCAGCTTGAAAAAGCCGCCAGTGATGATTCAGTAAAAAACTTTCGAGATAATATAAACCAGATAAGCCAAATAATATCATTTTGGGGAAAAACAGGTGACACAAGCTTTGCGAAGATCATAGAACATTATACTGATAATGATGTAATTAAAAAACTGCATAAAAAACACCCCTACTATATATTGAACGCAGATAGTATTTACAGCCTTCAGGAAAACGCCGTCGTTACACTGACACATCTATTAGGTAAAGATGCAATTGGGCCGCTACGCAAGGTTTATAAAAACACTAAAGAGATACGCGCTCGGTCAATCTCTGCAATATGTCTTTATTATCTTAATGACAATACCGGGCGGGAATTAATAGACTCATACGTCAAAGGCACATATAAGCAAATACCAGAATATGCAATCAGAAATGGATATGATTATTCTGACGGACAACTATTCCAAGCACATATTATTTCCTCACTTCGTTCAGAAAGAACCGATGGCCTGATACTTGAAAAACTCCGAAATCATGTTGATCAGTGGGATTACCTCAACATGGGTTCTTTGATTTTCCAAACAAAACAGCCCTTCTTTGAAGAATATGAAAATCAGATTATGCCAATCATGGTAAATCAATTAAATAATCGAAACAAAGATACTCGTTCAAATGCTCATGGCATATTAAAAGAAGTCACCGGCCAGGATTTTGGCTTTGACCCTGACAAATATCACGGCTATCAGGATGACATAATCCAGCAATGGAGAGACTATATCGAACGAGAGTATAAATAAATGACTCAAACTGACCGATTACAAACCATAATCAGTTATAACTATTTTGATTAAAACTACTTAACGTAATTTGTCATCTTGAGTGAAACGAAAGATCTGGCTCTATGACATTATTTAATATCATTTGTTTATTCTCATTTACAAACCAGATACTTCATTTCATTCAGCATGACAAAGACCGGTCAGTTTGTGTAAATGAGTTATTTCTGAACCATCTGATTCTAAAACACCAGATGGTTCAGTTTTTGATGTTTATTTTCCGGCATAGCATTGAGCTAAGATTTTAATTGGATGATTTACATTGGTTTTGGAAATATGCTCGATTTGCATTTGGCACGCGGCACATTCAGTCAGGACATTTTTGTTTGGAGAATTATCAAGAGCTTTTTTCAAACCTGAAGATATATCCGAAGAAAGTTCGTAATTCTTTTTCTGCATACCATATGTTCCGGCTAAACCGCAGCAGCCTGCATTTATATCGGTAACTTTTATGCCGCAAAGCTCCTTGAGTAATTTTATACTCGCACCCTTCTCTCCAGCCGCAAGCAAATGACATGGAAGATGATAAACGTATTCGTCTCTCGTCGCTCGTGACTCGTGACTCCGTTTTAATTTGCCCTGTTTATGAAGATTAAGCAGATATGTCATTAATTCGAATGTATTATCCTTGATGAGTTTTACTTCTTCTCCAGAAACGTAATGGCGAAGTTCATTTTGCAAGCATAATGCCGCACTTGGTTCGGAGCAGATTATTTTGTAGCCGTCTTTGACTGCTTTGGCAAGATGTTTTGCGCTGTAGGACAAATCATTTTTTGCGCGTTTAACGTCACCATAAACAATCGCGGGTAAAGGTGCGGGCAATTGTTCAGGTAAAATTACTTCGATATTTAATGAACGCAAAACATTAATTACGGCGAAACCCAATTCATGGTCGTTGTAATTCGCGTATGTATCAACGAAATACGCGACTTTATCGATTGGCTTTTCAATTGGTTTGCAAGTCGCGAGATATTTGCGGCCTTTTTTCAAAAACGAACTTCGTAAAAAGCTCGGCATAGACCTTCTCTTATCGAGACCAATCGTTTTTTCCATGAAAAATGAAAATATCGGCAAGTGCATGAAGAAATTCGATATAGGCGAAAAAATACTGCCCAATATACTCATAAAACGATTATTGCTCAAAACCAGTTCAGGAGTTTTAAGGCCTTTTTCCTTGGCGTATTTTGCCTTTAAGGCTATCATCATTTTCGAGATATCAACTCCAGCAGGACATTGTGTCATACAAGCTTTGCAATTAATGCACAAATCCAGAAATTTTCTGAATTCAGGTGACGCAAAATCCTTTTCACTAAGCTGCCCTGTTGCCCAGAAATGCAGAATGCTTGCTTTTGCGCGAGAGCTTGCGAGTTCTCCACCCATCGCGTTTAAAACAGGACACATGCGCAATTCCGAGCCTCTTGTCAGGCATAAGCCGCAACCGTAGCATTGCTCGACTTCCAGTTCAAATTCATCTTTGTTGAAAAGCAAATCGCTTTCCATATTTTCCGGCAGGATTTTGGGCATTCTTCTCAAATTTTCGAACATGACTTTTGGATCATCATTGAGCAGTTTGCCTGGATTCAGCATGTTTTCAGGATCGAAAATCTTTTTGATTTGAACAAGCAAGTTATAATATTCGTCGCCAAATTGTTTGCGAACAAATGGAGCGCGTATTAAACCGATTCCATGTTCGCCGCTGATCGAACCTCCAAGTGACCATGCCAGAGGAAACACTTCATCAGCGATTTTTCGCATTTTTTCATGGTCGTTCGGGTCACTTAAATCAAGATATGGGCGTACGTGTAACTCGCCATCGCCGGCATGGCCGTAGAAAGACATTGTAAAATTATAGCGTTTGCCGATTTCCTGAAGACCAGCGATATATTCACCGAGTTTGTTATGGTCAACAGAAACATCTTCCATAAATTCAGCCGGATGTTTTTTACTTCTTTTTCTATACAGCAATGGACCGGCGTCTTTGCGGGATTTCCATAATCGTTTTTGTTCGCCGTCATCCAAAATAATTTTTCTTTTTTGCGCGATATTTCCTACAGCGGCGTCAGTTATTTTAATCTTTTCCTTGACCTGCTCGATATTATCACCAACATGTTCGATAAGCAGGACCGCTTGCGAACCTCTCGGTAAAATGTCACGATATTCCGGCAGAGCGTCATAAGCAAGGTCGAAAAGGAACTTATCCATAAGTTCACAGGTTGCAACTCCTGTATCGACAATCGTAGGTACAGCTTTAGCCATTTTCGCAAACGAATCGAATTCAAGCTGCAATAATGCCTTTGCTTTCGGCAAAAGTACAGTCCGCATAGTAATTTTCGTGAAAATGGCCAAGGTTCCTTCTGAACCGGCAAGAAGATGCGCCATATCAATTTTACCGTCATGACAAATTCCTGAAAGTGAATAGCAGCTTTGATTGCGCCTGCTTACAGGAACTGCTTTGGCAATAATCTGCTCTTTATCCTTCAGTAAAGATAAACATTTTTTCGCGATTTCAGACGCTTTGCCGTCCTGTGACTTTTCCGGATTGTAATTATTATCGAAGGTTACAATTTCTCCGTCAATCGTTACGGCTTCTATACGATCTACGTAATCCCCCATATAACCATATTGAAGAGAATGCGAGCCGGTAGCATTGTTTGCAAGACAACCTCCAATCACGGCGCGTGATGCGCTGGACGGGTCCGGCCCTATTTTCCTGCCGTATTTAGCGAGATATTTATTCAACTCATCAAGAACGACACCAGGCTGGCAAGTCACTATTTCGCCGTTGTTTTCGACGCCGATAATTTCGTTCATATAACGATTCATATCGAAAACTATACCCGTTGTCAAAGATTCACCCGCCACGCCTGTACCAGCGCCTCTGGCGACTACCGGAATATTATTTTCACGGGCATATTTTACCACAGTGACAATGTCATTTACATCTTTTGGCATTATTACGCATAACGGCAATATTCGATATATACTCGCGTCGGTACTGTAAGCCGCTCTATGGATAATGTCTATAAAAATGTCACCGCTGATTACAGCGGATAAATCAGAAGAAATTTTTTCAGGTTCGTTTATCATATGTGTTTTATAATCCTAACTATTAATTGAGGTAAATGTATTCATTCTTAATTTTATCGCACGAAATCATCCGGCAGGAATTGAGCTTGTGACATAGCGCCTTTCATTCTCAGAAGCGCAAGTTCATCTTCATCCACCTGCCCGTTAATAAACTGCTGAACTACAGGATGCGGATGATTTCTAATATAGTCCGCGTCACCATCAGCGACGATTTTACCATTATGAAGCATAATAATTCTGTCGGCGACTTTATATGCGCTTTTCATGTCATGAGTTACTACTATTGAAGTTATTTGCAGTTCTCTTTGCAGTTTTAAGATTATCTCGTTAATAACATCCGAACGGATCGGATCAAGACCTGTGGTCGGCTCATCGTACAAAATAACATCTGGATTCAAAGCTATCGCCCTTGCAAGCGCGACTCTTTTTCTCTGCCCGCCTGAGAGTTTAGCCGGATAGTAATTCTGATAGCCGTCCAGCCCTACCATTGCCAGTTTGGTTTTAACAAGTTCTTCAACCTTTTTCCAGTCAGTAATTTTATAGTGCTGATCGATGGGGAATATTATGTTGTCTCTTACATTGAGACTGTCGAAAAGAGCGCCGCCCTGGAAGAGAAATCCGTAATGTGTACGTATATTGTTCAATTCTTTTTCACTCAGGTTGTCTATTCGTTTTTGATTAAAATAAACTTCCCCATCGCTTGGCCTGAGCAATACAATCAAGTGTTTTAACAGAACGGTTTTTCCGCAACCACTTGGCCCGATAATAACCGTCGTTTTTCCTTTTTCTATGCTTAAATTAATTTTATTCAGGATTACCTTATTCTTAAATGTTTTAACAAGGTTTTTCACCTCGATAATATAATTAGTTTCGGGTTTGGCCTGTATTTTACTGTCGTTTTCTGTTTTCATTATTTCTTTTGCTTCAACATTAGTCATACAAAAACCTTTTTAATTAGACTAAACTCTTCATCGGCCAGAAAGTAAAATATATAGCCTTGAAAATAATCGCCAGGGCAAAGTTCAGAGCTAAAATAGAAACAAAGCTTGCTACGAACGCTTCTGTACATGCCTGCCCTACTCCCTGTGCTCCTTCTTTACAGGTAAATCCTTTATAACAGCTAATGGCCGCTACAGCAACTCCAAAGAAAAATCCCTTAATAACCCCAACCGCGACATCCCACAGTTCGACAAAAGATGCGCTATAACTCCAATATGCTTTAGCATTAATTCCGAATTGTATTACACTAATGAAATATCCCCCAATAATTCCCATCAAATCAGTATAAACAATAAGAATCGGTGTAAGAAGTAAGAGCGCCATAATTCTTGGTGCAACCAAGTATCTGATAGGGTCCGTTCCCATACTTCTGACGGCATCAATCTGCTCGGTTACATTCATCGTACCCAGTTCGGCGGTTAAAGCTCCGCCGATTCTTCCGGCGAGCATAATAGCCGCAAGAACAGGCCCCAGTTCCTTCACGACGGAGATATTTATCAAAACACCTAATCTCTCTTCCATACCCATACCCGCAAGCTGATCATAAGCCTGAATTGCAAGGGTCATGCCTACAAAAGCGCCCGTTATCATAACTACCGGAACACTTCGCACCCCTATAATATTCATTTGGGCAAATATAAGCGGATATGCTTTTGTTCTAAAAAAACTTTGCAAGGATACGACCGTTGATTGCGAGAAAAATCTTGCAAAACGACCTATATCATTGATGAAATCCAAAGTTTTTATTCCAATAACATCGAACATCGTTTTACTCCTGACAATAACGTTCGGTTAAATATTACAATTCAGGCATAATAGTAAATTGTTAAAACCAATTAGTCAATGGTCAATACCATGTCTTCTAATAATGAAGCAGTATTAAAATTAACATAATCCTATGTTATGATATAAAAAAAGCTCTTGTTTTGCGGAGGAGAGGGTTTAGCACAAAACAAGAGCCAAGGTGAAGAGTATTTTGTTCCTTTATTGACCGATCTTTAAAGGTCTATAATATAGTGCCGAGAAAAATAACAAATGTAACGGTTTTTCTGATTATATCGAATATTCTTTTTGTATCCCCCAAAAACATTAAAAATCAGCGATTAAAATATTTCATAAGTCAAATATTAAGCTGAATTTATGTCTATTGGTAAGCTTGATTCATTTAATCTGATTGAGAAGCGGCTACTTCATCAAATTTTTCGTGAATATCATATTTGTATTGTTTTTTACTGTTATGGTTTCCAAAAATACCATTTATTATGCCGCCGGTTAATGCCAATCCCGCTCCAATCAAGCCGACTTCAGCCTTTTCTTTTCGCTCTTTCTCTTCTTTTTTCTCTTTTTCCTTATCGACGGTATAAAAGAATGGCATATTGACGCTGTCGTCGTCTTTATCTTTTGAACTAATCATGCTGAGCAGAAGCACACCCGGAAAAGCGATGCAGCCGCCAATAAAACCGCCTATATCCGCTCCCGGCGGCTCATATTTTCTAAGGTCGTAAGATTTAACAATTTCCTGGCCGTCGTCCAATATATATTTCACGTCGATATGATGATCCTGAATAAGCTCGCTTTTTTTGGGTATTTTAAGATTGCACGGCGTACGTCCCTGTATATCCGGCCCTACTTCAACCGCTACACCAGAAGGCTGAGAGTATAATGTCAAATCGTAAGCGCTCCTGCACCCGAACATCATTAAAGCGAGAATAACGCACACCGCATGTTTAAACAGTTTCTCATTCATTAAATCTCTCCTAATTTAACGATTCTCAAATCCGACAAACAATGACGGTAACAAATTTAAGAATAAAATCAAACTATTTATTATGCAAGGAAAGCGGAATTTTTAATTTATTTCAGGCCGAGCAGGTCGCTCATTGAGTATAGCCCCTTTTTTTGGCTGACAATCCATTTAGCCGCCCTGAGTGAGCCGCGGATGAATGTATCCCTGCTATGAGCATTATGGTTCAATGTCAAAGTTTCGCCAAGGCAACTGAAAATAACCGAATGTATTCCTGTAATATCGCCTGCGCGGATGGCGTGCATACCTATTTCGCCTTTTTTACGAAGAGCGTCCTTACCTTCCCTGCCGTGGTTGAGACAAGTGTTTATATCCCTTCCGGTTGCATTGCAGATTTTTTCCGCTAACGTAAGTGCGCTTCCGCTCGGAGCATCCTTTTTGAAGCGGTGATGCTCCTCGATTATCTCAATATCGTAATCTTCGCCGAGCATTGCAGCGGCTTTGCCTACCAAAGCAAACAAAACGTTCATGCCCATACTCATATTTGTAGTATAGAGAATCGGCACTTTCTTCGAAGCTTTGCCGACCTGCTCTTTCTGTTCAGCATTCAAACCGGTTTGGCCGGAAACGAGCGAAACACCGCTTTTAACGCAAAAATCAAGAGTTTTCGTAATCGCATCCGGTAATGAGAAATCAACTACGACATCCGCCGGAGCATTCTGGAAAGTATCTGCGATTGCTACGTTTAACTGGCCAATACCAGCATTAAGGCCGGCATCCTTGCCCAAATCTGGATGATTCGGCATTTCGACCGCCCCGACAATATCAAATTCGCCGGTTTCAGCGGCTAATGCGATAAAACGTTTGCCCATCCTGCCTGCGGCACCTACGACTATTACTTTTATTTTCATTTTAAACTCTCAAAAATATAAAATATTATTATCAATTGAAAAATATAGCCATATATTTTCCAAATGCAAAAAATTTTTATTGAAATATATAATAATTTTTGTAAAATCATATGTTTTAGGTATTTTAAGGCAAACAATATGAAAAAAGATATACATCCAAAATATGAAAAAGTAGTGGTTCGCTGCGGTTGCGGCAATACATTCGAGACCAGAAGCACATCAGCTGAAATTCACGCGGAAATTTGCTCAAACTGCCATCCTTTCTATACAGGTAAGCAGAAATTTGTCGATACCGCTGGAAGAATCGAAAGATTCCAGAAGAAATACGGCACAAGCTACAATAAAAAAGACGCTAAAGAACAGAAAAAATAGCTTGTTCCCGCTAAAACTAATCGCCCTTCATCTCCTGAAATATCAGGATGAGGGGCTTGTTTTTAAACAGGGATTTTACACAATCAAATAAGTATAAATCTCTTATTAAACGTAAGTTATAGCATATTTTCATTCTTTTGGTAACAGATAAATATTATGAGCGAATCAGAAAACGCAATAATAGCGAAGCTTAACGAGATTGATAACCGATATTGTGAAATAGACGCGGAAATATCAAAACCGGAAATAGCTTCTGACCCAACTAAACTCGTTGCTCTTTCCAGGGAACAGGGAAAGATAAAAGCGATAGTCTTTAAATACCGCGAGTATAAAAAAACATTATCGCAAATTGACGAAGCTAAGCAGATTTTATCTGATGCACAAGCGGATGCAGATTTGAAAAACCTTGCAGAAGAAGAAAAAAATCAGCTTGAAACGAGTAATGAAAATCTTCTCGAAGAAATAATCAGTACTCTTGTTATGGCTGACGATTTGAGCATAGATTCTGTTATTATGGAAATCCGTGCCGGCACCGGAGGCGATGAAGCGGCCCTTTTCGCTCGTGATTTGTATGAAATGTACACAAGATACGCCGAGACTCGTAAATGGAAGTTAGAATCGCTGGATTTCAGCGGCACTGAAAAAAGCGGCTTTCGTGAAGTGATTTTTAGCATTAAAGGTCCCGGCGTTTGGTCCGAACTGGGCTACGAAGGCGGTGGACATCGTGTTCAGAGAGTACCAGAAACGGAAACACAGGGAAGAATTCATACTTCAGCCGCGACGGTAGCTGTTTTGCCTGAGCCGGAAGAAGTTGATATACAAATTAATCCAAATGATGTGCTGGAACATGTCAGTCGAGCGGGCGGTCCAGGCGGACAAAATGTAAATAAGGTTAGCAGTGCTATCAGGCTCGAACATGTACCAACCGGAATTACGGTTAATATGCGAGAAGAAAAGAGCCAGCATAAAAATCGCGCCAAAGCATGGCGAATTTTGAAAAGCCGAATTTTCGAACATTACCAGGGCCAGAAAAACGCTGAACGTGATTCAAAACGCAAAATTATGATCGGTTCAGGTGACAGGTCTCAAAAAATCAGGACATACAATTACCCGCAAAATCGCGTCACTGATCACAGAATAAATTTGTCACTATATAATCTTGACAGGATAATGGCTGGCAACATGGAAGAACTTATAATAGCGCTTAAAAATTACGACAGAGAGCAAAGACTGAAAAATCTTTAACGGTTTTAGTTTTATTTTTTATTCTTGAATATTTTGCCCTGAATTCTTCGACTGGAGCCTAAAATGATAATTATTGTTACCGGAATGGTTGGCATTGACAAAAAAAGTTACCTGCAGAAGGTTTGTCAAATCGCCGCTAATAATGGTAAAGAAGTCCAGTTATGCAATGTAGGCGACAGGATGTACGCAGAAGCTCCTGATATTCCACCCGGTAAAATTCTCGACATATCATTGAAAAGACTCCACTCATTACGGCGAAGCATTTTCAAGGATATTCTTGCTCAATCGAAAATTTCCCAAAATATTATAGTGAATACTCATGCAACTTTCCGCTGGCGTCACGGCCTTTTTCCTGCGGTGGACTTTGACCAGATGCGCGAGTTGAACGCGGATATGTACTTCTGCATGATTGACAGTGTCACCGCCCTTCACGCAAGACTGGAAAAAGATCATTCCGTCGAGCATACACTAAAAGACCTTATCGTATGGCGGGAAGAGGAACTTATCGGTACGGAAATGCTTTGCAAGGGAATTAACGATAAAGTTCCATTGTATTGCCTGGCGAGAGGAAATGATAATGAAACTTCGGAAATATTTTATAAACTGATTTTCGAAAAGAACATAAAAAGAGCATATCTAAGCTTTCCAATGACCGCTGTGAGCAGCATGGAAAATGTCAAAAATGAAATTAATCAATTCCGAAAATTAATGAATCAATATTTCACATGTTTCGATCCCGGCGACCTCGAAGAGTCGCACCTTCCATCAAAAGCCAGAGAAGCTCAGACAAAAGGTTCGGCATATTTTAATGAGAAATTCGAGGGAAAGAATATTCGGCTCAATGTCAATGAAGTATTACAGATTGAGCGGGATATAAATAGTCAGACATATACGAGAGATTTTCTTCTTATAGACCAGTCGGATATGATAATCAGTTTTATTCCAAGCTTCGATGACGGCAAAGCGGCGATATCGAGCGGCGTGGAAAGAGAGCTTCAACATGCTCACGAAGCGGCTAAAGATGTATATGTAATCTGGGCAGCCAAACAGGCCCCTTCTGTATTTGTCACCCAGACCGCGACAAAAGTTTTTTCAAGAATTGAAGAAGCTATTACATATTTTAAAGAGAGATTTTATGATTAAGCCAAGAGTAATCGAGACAGACTCTGGAATTCAGGGATTCGATGTCGAGATTTTTGACAAGTTGGCAAGAAGGCTGCGTGACAAAGGCTGGCAGGAAACAGAAATGATTCCAAAAACCGGAATTAATTCGGGTATGGCACTGGAAGTCGGATCAGGCCCGGGTTATGTAGGACTCGAATGGCTGAAAAAAACACAAGGGACACAATTAAAAGGACTGGATATAAGCCCCGATATGGTTGAGATCGCAAAAAGAAATGCTAAAGAATATGGTTTTGAAAAAAGAGTCGAGTATATTATAAGCAGTGCAGATAAAATGCCTTTCAGCAATAATACTTTCGATGGAGTTTTTTCGACCAGTTCATTACATGAATGGTCCAAACCTGGAAATGTTTTTAATGAAATACATCGTGTTTTAAAACCTTCGGGAAAGTTTTGCATTTGTGACCTTCGCAGGGACATGAGTCCGTTTATCACATTCCTTTTGAAGCTTTTTATTAAACCCAAAGAGATAAAACCAGGATTTATAACTTCGATAAATGCTTCATATACTGCTTTTGAAATAGAACAAATACTATTAAAGACAAACTTAAAATCATTCAATATCAAAATCAATCCGACGGGATTGAGTATAACAGGTGAAAAATGACAAATATTGATAATAAAATTACAGCAAAACAATTAGCAGGTTATATCGACCATACATTACTTGACCCGACCGCGACAAAAGACAGAATTGAAAAGTTATGTCACGAAGCGATAGAATACGGTTTTCATACAGTATGTATTAATACTCGATGGATTCCTTTAGTATCCGAAATATTGCATGATACACAAATTAAAATTGATGGAGTTGTCAGCTTTCCTCTCGGAGCAGATTCAACAAAAACAAAAGTTGCACAAGCCAAAGAAGTAATTTTCGCAGGCGCCGATGAAATCGACATGGTCGCGGACCTGGCTTCAATAATCGAAGGCGATTATAAATATCTGAGTAATGATATTGCTTCCGTTCTCAAAGCCTGCAAGTCAATGAATCCGCCGGTATTGCTTAAGGTAATTATCGAATCCGCGGTGTTGAGCAATGAACAGATAATTTTCGCATGTAAGGTTGCCCAGGAAGTCGGAGTAGATTTTATAAAAACCAGTACAGGTTTGAACGCAGCCGGAGGCGCAACTGTCGAAGCCGTAAGATTAATGAAAGAATCAGCCCCGAAATGCAAAATCAAAGCCGCAGGCGGAATTAAAACCGCACAAACGGCGATTGCAATGCTCGAAGCCGGAGCAGATAGAATAGGTTCTTCCGCAGCAATCAAAATCATCGAAGAATTCAAAGCTATGTAAGAGCAAAATGGATGAGAAATTTGTCAGCGAAACGATAAAGCCGATAGAAGGCACATTCGATACAGCGGCGATGACGAGGGGCGAACCGGGACTGCCTGCAAAATTTTCATGGCGAGATAAAGAATACACAATTGCCGAAGTGCTTGAAGCATGGAAAGAAACAGGGCCTTGCAGGAACGGCAGCGGCGAAATGTACCTGAGAAAACACTGGTATAAAATCCGAACCACTGATAATATTACTATGACCTTGTATTTCGAAAGACAGGCAAGGTCAAAAAAACAAAATAAAGCAAGATGGTGGTTATATACAATTGAATAAATTCCGTCCTAAATAGAAAAGGGGAAATAATGAAAACAATGACAGGCTTCTGCGGCTTGGTATGCAGCGATTGCGGCGCGTTCATCGCGACGAAAAATAATGATAATGAAAAACGAGCGGAAGTAGCGAAATTATGGTCGCAACAATATAAAGTTGAATTAAAACCTTCCGACATAAACTGCGACGGCTGCGTTTCAGATAGTACACGTTTAATCGGACATTGCAATGTTTGCGAAATCAGAAAATGCGGCAAATCAAAAGGTATTCAGAACTGTGCTTATTGTGACGATTACGCATGTGAAAAGCTCGATGGATTTTTCAAGATGGTTCCAAACGCAAAGATACACCTTGATGAAATTAGAAATAAGCTTTAAGAAAATCAAAAAAGTGCGATGACAAATAGTCTTATTATCGAAAATAAAAATATCTTATGTAAATTGCACTACAGAAAGTTTACTGAACAGGCGAATTTACCTGCTTTGAACAAGATATTTTCTGCTCTTGAATCCGCATCAATCCTCGGCGCTAATTCTTCGATTACCGGAGCGGGACGATACAGCTATTGGGCCGCTCAGCCAAAGGAAATATTCGAGTTCAAATCCGGGCAAAGTAATCCTTTTGATAAACTTCAGAAAATTCTAAAGAAGTACCAGCTTGACAAAGATTCCACTCCCCTGCTGCCTGAAAATATGTTCAGTGGCGGATGGATTGGATTTTTCAGTTACGAACTTAACAGATATATCGAGAAACTGCCGGTTACAACGACAGATGATTTGAATATGCCGCTCATAAGACTTTGTTTTTATGATAGCGCCATTGCTTACGACCATTGCAAAAAGTGTTTCTGGTTGTTTGCTCTCGATATACATAGCGACATGAAAGAGCCGGAACAGAAACTCGATGAGTTACAGAGATTTATTAAACAGTCACAACAAATTAAAATCAACCCCCCTGCTAAATCAAGTACAGGAAATATTGATTTTGAAAATGTACGATGCAATATGAGCAAAGAATATTATTTACAGGCTTTTGATAAAATAAATAAATATATTTTCGATGGTGACGTTTATCAGATAAATTTCTCGCGAAGATTCGAGTGCGAATTTAACGCAAACGCAATTGAGCTTTTTAACTGGCAGAATTTTTATAATCCAAGTCCTTATTCTGCTTATATCGATGCCGGTAAATATAAAATCGTAAGCGCTTCACCTGAAATGTTTATAACAATTAATAACGGTATTATCAGCACAAAACCAATCAAGGGAACAAGGCCAAGGATAAATAATTCCGATATAGATTACGCTTCAGAATTATTGAATAACGAGAAGGAACAGGCCGAACTGAATATGATAATCGACCTTGAGCGAAACGATGTCGCGAAAATCTGTGTCCCCGGAACGAGAAAAGTCACTCAGCCCAGAACAATTGAAACCTACCCGACTGTTTACCATGCGGTAGCGACAATCTCAGGACAACTTCGCAAAGAAGTATCGTTTTGTGATATACTTAAAGCAATGTTCCCTGGCGGCTCAATTACCGGCGCACCGAAAATCCGCTCGATGGAAATTATCGACGAAACCGAACCAACCGCCAGAGGAGTTTACACTGGCAGCATAGGCTTCATCGGCCTGAACGGAAATACATCTCTGAATATCGCTATCAGAACAATCATAATTAAAAATCAAAAAGCATATTTCCAAAGCGGCGGCGGAATAGTCGCCGATTCCCAGCCGGAAGCAGAATGGGAAGAAACAATTATAAAAGCAAAAGCACTTTTAGCTGGAATAAAATCAATTTCTGAGCCACAGAGTGCACAGAGGACACAGAGAGAATAAAAACTACAATTTAATAATTTGAGCTTGAAATATTTTTATTATCTCAATAAATTACTAACAATCGTAATGTTCAAAAAAGAAAATAATTAACACTAAATGAAAGTGGATATGGTTGCCGACAATGGGTAAGAAATGATAAATAATGTTTTATTATAAAATACTCTGTGTTCTCTGTGTCCTCTGTGGCTATTATGGAAAAAATATTTTTAAATGACAAAATAATCGAAATTGAAAACGCAAACCTATCTGTCACTGACAGCGGCTTTTTATACGGAGCGGGACTATTCGAGACTATGCGAAGTTATAAAGGCAAGGTCTTTTCGCTCGACGACCATTTGGACAGGCTGTTTTCCAGTGCAGCCGCCCTATCAATAAAAATCGACCATGACAGGAAATTTATCAGCGACGCGATATACAACCTTCTTGACGCGAACAATCTTACTGACGCGAGGCTGCGTCTTACTGTCTCAAGCGGATCAATGACACTATCCCAGGAAAACAAACAGGCGACAATGCTGATAACCGCAGCACAGTTGCAGCCTTATCCGAAGGAATATTACGAAAAAGGCGTGCTTGTTACACTTTGTCCGTACAGGCAAAACACAACGGACCCGATCTGCGGCCATAAAACAACAAGCTATTTTCCGCGTATGCTTGCTTTGCAAAACGCGCATCAGAAAAGAGCCGCTGAAGCGTTATGGTTTACTACCGACAACCGTCTCGCGGAAGGATGTGTGAGCAATGTCTTTTTGGTAAAAGACTCGAAAGTTTATACGCCGCCTTTAAATACACCCGTCCTTCCTGGTATAGCGAGAAAAAACATCTGCAAACTCGCGTTGAGGGATTCTATTGATCTGGTAGAAAAGAATCTCAATATAAATGATATTCTTGGAGCGGATGAGATTTTCCTCACAAACGTCATAATGCAGGTTATGCCGGTTGTCCAGGTCGAACAACATCTTGTAAGCCAAGGCAAAGTCGGACCCGTTACAAAACTGCTGCTGGATAAATTCAATGAATTAGTTGAAATGTAATTCAGAAACTTAATTAAAGATAAAGAATTCTGAAAATATTCAAAAAATAATATTTGAATAATAAATCAGGCATCATAAAAACATAACATCTTGTTAAATAAATACTTATATAACAACCAGCAATACTTTGCGCATTTTAAATACACTACCCAATACAATAACAAACAATAACAAACAGTAATATACTTGACTTTAAGATGTCTTTCTCATAATATTCCAATAGTTCAAACTGATATATTTGTGAGTTAAATATTAAATAACCTTTTTTTTGAGAGGTAAATTATGGACACAAAGAAATTATCACCATTCGGTTTTTTCAAGGATTTCCATGACAAGGAACATTTTTTTGAAAAACTTACAAACGAAGAAAACACATTAGAAAAAATCCTGAGCCAGTATTTTTTAATATGTATCTGCTCATTCATTTACGGCGTTGCAATGGGAAGTTATAACAGTTTTCAGCAAGCGATAAGTTCGGGAATAAAAGTGCCGCTCTTGTTTTCGCTGGCAATATTAGTATGCTTCCCCGCTTTTTATGTGATTCAACATGTTCTCGGTTCCAGGCTCGGCTTCTGGCAAATGCTGAAAATCATTCTTTCCGGATTCGTGATGATTTCGATTATTATGGTTTCGTTTTCCACGATAGTTATATTCTTTCTTATTACAGGAAATAATTACTCATTCCTGAAGCTTTTACACGTTGCGATATTCGGTATTTCAGCCATTTTCGGGATGAATACGATTCTCGATGCGCTGCAATACGCATGTGAGCAGAAGAATGTTTACCCGAAAATCGGAGTGACAGTTTTCAAGTTCTGGATTCTGATTCTGGCTTTTGTCGGCATGCAGTTATCATGGAACCTGAGGCCCTTTATCGCCAGCAGAGATTTACCTTTCGAGATATTCAGGGAACGTCAGGGCAATTTTTATCTGGCAGTAGTTGAATCCGCCATCGATATTGTCACTCCATCAGAACATAAACAAAATGGAAACAATCAGGAATAAGAGTAAAATGAGGAAGGTCGATATTAGTGGCAAGTGACATAATGACATTGGAAGAGGTTGCAGAGTATCTAAGGCTCAAGCCGCAGACGATTTATACATGGGCGCAGGAGAAGAAAATCCCCGGCGCAAAGTTAGGCAAAGAGTGGCGTTTTAAAAAATCTATAATTGATGAATGGTATCTCCAGCATATTGACGAAAAATTTGACGATGTGATAAAAAGCTGGAAAGATAAACAAAAAAAGTAATGTTCTGTTATTCAAGAGTAGCCTTATTATCCATGGGATATATAATGACAATTCTCTTTTTCTTTTAATATTTTTATTTTTTTGCATCAAAATCGCATTCTCCAGCGTCTTTACATTCAGTAGTCCGAATAGAAGAATTACAATGACCTGCGGAATCGTGGATTACTGAGTTGTTTTGAATCGTTATGTCAAAATTTATTAATTGATATTTGGCGGTATCGGCCTGCGCTTATAGTGCTGAAATAATGAGACTTAAAGGAACGCTTCGAAATGGAAAACGATTTTGATACTCGAGTTAAAAATGATATTCCTCAAGAAACATCCTCTCGAAAGCGATGGTCTGCGTTAATTATCTGGCCGATATTTGTAATCACAATTATCATATTTCTTATTTCTATAAAACCTTTCAAGAAGAATGAATCATGGATAATTGACATAGTACCAAAGGACAATTCAATTTATATAAAATCCGCAATTGATACATATCTTCTCAATACAGGTCAATATCCCACTACTCTTAATGATTTGCTCATAAATCCAAACCTTAACGGCTGGAATGGTCCATACTTATATCCAAAGCAGTTGAATGACCAATTCGGCAATCCTTATATTTATATTCCTGATACTAAAGGTAATTATAAGTTAATAAGTTATGGAGTAGATGGTTTACCCGGTGGTAAAGGTGATAATGCGGATATTATTAATGACTAACAGGAGATAAAAATGAAATATGTGAAATATTTTTTAACAATTGTGTTAATAATAATCATAATAGGAATCTTATTAGCACTAATATATCCGAGCCCATGGACACCAGAAAGTTATGAAAAACCAAAATATGATTTAACAAGACCCAAAATGGTTCCTGTAGAATACGCTATTGAAAACTATAAACAAAATACAGGTAAGCTTCCCGAAAAACTTGAAGATTTAGTAACCTGCCCTACTGGTAATGAAAGTTTATGGCAAGGTCCTTACTTAAAGAAAAGTCAATTAAACGATACATGGGACAAACCTTATTTTTATGAGCTTAAGCAAAACGATCCAAATACCTATGTGTTAATAAGCTATGGTAAAGATGGAAAATTCGGCGGTAAAGGTTATGATGCAGATATTTATAATGATTGATTGAGAATAATATTAATTCGATGAAATTTAAAAAGGAGAAAAAATGAAGAATATTATTTCATTTGTTATTTACTTGGTATTAATAAATTTTCAAGGTTGTAAAGTTTTCGATGGTTTCACAAAACAATATAAAACAGGTGATTCTCAAATTTCTACAACTGAAGAGGCGAAAAATAAAGTTTTTTCAGACATGATATCCTTGGAAGCGTCAATAGATACCTTTCTTCTTAATACAAACCAATATCCTAAAACTCTTGAAGAGTTGATTGTTGATCCCGGATTTAACGGCTGGGCAGGACCATATATAAAAGCGAGTAAACTGCATGATCCATGGGGAAATCCATATATTTATATTCCTCATCCAAAAAGTTATCAATTAATATCCCATGGTGCAGATGGTATTGAAGGCGGCGAAGGTATAAACGCGGATATTTACAATGATTGACAGAAAAAAATTGACAATGCGAGCCAGAGAGATATTAACGGTAATTCTGGTGATGGCGGTAACGTTATTTTTCTTTATTGCGCCTCGTTTTTATATCGGTAAAGGAGTGTCCGAAACACGTCTTGCGGAGCTTAAGATGGAGCCGCTTCGAGCCGCGATAAGTAATTATATTCGTGATACAGGCAGTTTGCCGGGCAATCTTGAGGATTTGATTGTTTGTCCGGAAGGACTTGAAGATATATGGGCGGGGTCATACATAAAGGCAAGCTATTTGTATGACCCGTGGAAAAATAAGTATGTTCTGGAATATGGTTACAGATTGCAAAGTTACGGTGCTGATGGTATAAAAGGAGGTGATGGTAAAAACGCAGATTTGGAAACGTTTACAGGACTGGTTAAATAATGAAAATAAAAGACATTGCCGAAAAGATTAATGAAATCATCCCGGTTAAAATGGCGCTGGATTGGGATAACGTTGGATTATTGATTGGCGACCCGAATAAGGATGTGAAAAAAATCCTTCTGACTATCGATACAACGAAGGAAGTTCTGGCCGAAGCGAAAAGGGAAAAAATCGACCTTATTATAAGCTACCACCCTGTTATCTGGGACGGCCTGAAAAAAATCACTACAGACGATTCTACCTTTGTTGTTTTCAATTTGATTCGCTCCAACATCGCTGTTTATTCAATTCACACCGCTCTGGATATTCTTACTGGCGGAGTAAATGACGGCCTCGCGGAAATACTCGGCATTACAAATCCCAAACCAATCGGAGATTATATCCAGTACCCGGATGGCGACAATTACAAGATGATTGTATTTGTACCTGCTGATTCGCTTGCGAAAGTATCGAACGCAGTTTTCGCCGCTGGTGCCGGAGCTATAGGCAATTACAGCAATTGCGGCTTCGGTGTCGAAGGAACGGGAACTTTCAAGCCGCTCGAAGGCGCAAAACCTGCAATCGGTAAAAAAGATAAACTGGAAAAAGTTAATGAAATCAGATTCGAGACAATTGTTCCATCTCCAAAATTAAATGCGGTAATAGCAGCTATGAAAAAGGCTCATCCTTATGAAATGCCCGCTTACGATGTAATCAAGCTGTATAACGAAAACCTGCTTGGCCTGGGAAGAATCGGCTTGCTCGAAAAACCAGCGAAAATTTCTGAACTAATAAAGAATATTAAAAAAGTAACCGGAGCAAAAGCAGTCGGACTTGTCGGGGACGATAAAATAATCGTCACAAAAGCGGCTGTTTGTGCCGGAACATGCGGAAAAATCATAAATACCATAATAGCCCAGAAGGCTGATTTGTACCTTACGGGCGAATTGAAGCACCACGAGGCAATAGCGGCACAGGAAGCGAACCTGACCTGTATATGCCTGAGTCATACGAATTCGGAAAGGTTTATTCTGAAAAAACTGGCAAAACAATTGCAAAAACCGCTAAAAGATACGATAATAAAAATCAGTAAAAAAGATTCTGACCCTTTTAGATGGATGAATATATGACAGAAGAACAGGAAATAATAAACAAAGAGCAGCAGGAAGCTGAAGAACAAATGCTGGTTCAGGACAATAACGAAATTCCTGAAATAGCAGAAGAATCTGACGAAGTCGAATTATCGGAAGAATTTAAAGATTCCAAAGAATCAGATTCATCTGAAATGCCTGAAAAATCCGACATGCCGAAGGAAATCGAAGAATCCGAAACTTCCGAAGAAATTGAAGAACAAGATGAAACCGGACAGCCTGAAGAAATAAGCGAGGAACCGGACCAGTCCGAAATGTCTGGCGAGTCGGAAGCGTCTGAAAAGCCTGTGAATGAAGTATGCCTCGAATCTGTAATTGAGGCAGTATTGTTCGCAAGCGATGAATCACTCACTCCAGCAAGACTTGCAGGCATTACAGAATCTACAACAAAACAGATACGTGATCTTGTCAACAATCTCAATGATAAATACGAAGCGAATAACAGCGCTTTTAGAATCGAGCAGATAGCCGGTGGTTACCAGATGCTCACATTAAGCAAATACAATCACTGGCTGAAAAAGCTGCTGCGTGCAAGAAGCGAAACCAAGCTAAGTCCGGCCGCGATGGAAACTCTCGCTATAATCGCATACAAACAGCCCGTAATCCGTGCAGACATAGAAGCAATCAGGGGAGTTGCGGTCGGCGAAGTAATTCGTTCGCTAAGTATAAAAGGACTCGTCAAAATCGTAGGACGCGCCGAGATTCTCGGAAGACCTATGCTATATGGCACTACGAAAAAATTCCTCGAAGTTTTCGGCCTAAATACACTGAAAGACTTACCGAAAATTGAAGAACTGAAAAAACCGCCGGCATAAACCGGAATTATATAAAATGCGCAGGGAGATGTGAAATGCAGCCTTGGCTTGAGACTATCGGCATTCTTATATTAGCAGGTATTGGAGTTGCTCTCGGACTTTTAACGACAAAATTCAAGAAACGCATTTGGCTTGCCTGCTACATTTTGCCACTGATCCTGATTATTCTTATCGCATTGACGAGACATTTTTACTGGCTCGTATTTTACCCACCCTTCTCATTGCTCACTAAAGGCAGGATGGAATACTTCATCTTTTCTTTTACAATCCCGATGATATTCAGCACACTGATACCGCGTCTTTCGATACCAAGACAAAAAATAATTTTAGCTTTTTTTGTCGCGATTTCTTCTGTTCTTTTTTTTGTCATTCCATTTATCAGCCCTATTCTCAACAGAAATGAGCTTGAAGAAATCGAAACAGAATTTTCTGAACATGGAATATGTTTGCAATCCACCAGTTACACATGCGGCCCGGCAGCGGCGGCGACAGCATTGTACCAGCTTGGAATAGAAGCCGATGAAGGCAAACTTGCAATCCAGGCATATACTACGCCGCAAACGGGAACTTCCGACGACCTGCTGAAAAAAGCAATTGAAAAGTTATACGGTTCTGATGGTATTGTTTGCACTTTTCGCTGCTTTGATTCAATATCTGAATTAAAAGGAAATTGCCCTGTAATTGCTGTAACAAAGTTCTCATTCTTTATTGACCATTATATCACTGTCCTGTATGCCACAAACGACAAAGTAATCATAGGAGATCCCGTAACCGGCCAGGAAATATTAACTTACAAAGAGTTTAAAAAGAGATGGCGATCAGTAGGAATTGTCGTGAAGAGGCAATAGAGAGCAAAAAATTGCATAAATTGTCAGGTAATTACAATAGAATTGATAATGGAATATATTTTTATAATAATATTGATACTGTTTTTAATTTTCATTGCGATTTCGATTTTAGCAATTAAACGAAAACAAAAGTTATTGATTATAATATTAATAGTTTCAGTCGTTTCCATATCAATGCCATTTTGTGTTATTTATCTCGGTCCTTCTATCTGGATGCATTATGAATTGAAAAATCTTCAAACAACTTTTTCAAAAGACGGCATATGCAAACAAACAACTGGTTTTACCTGCGCCCCGGCAGCGGCTGTTACAGTTTTGCGGCTATTAGGTGTAGAAGCCAAGGAAAGCGAACTTGCAATTCATTCTAAGTGTACTCCCAAAGGAGGTACAACGAACGAAAATTTAGTAAATGCGATAGAAAAGCTGTACGGCAAAAAAGGTATTGATTGTTCTTATCTTCCTTTCGATTCGATAGAGCAGTTAAAGGTAAAATGTCCTTTAATAGCATGTATAAATCTTTCTTCCGTAGTTAGCCATTATACGGTTGTACTCGAAGTGACAGAGGATAAAGTAATTTTAGGAGACCCGATAGGCGGCAAAAAACAGTGGTCTTACGAAGATTTCAAAAAAAGATGCTGGCCTACTGCGATAGTATTAAAAAACAACCAACTCACGAATCCACCAAGCTAATTACTGAACTTTTGCAAAAATGAGAAAAGGCATATATTAACCTAATTTTTTAGTTTGAAAAATGTCAATGCGATGTTATTATATTTAATCATAGTTGAATATTTTGCGGAATATTTATGACAGATATAATTGAGCAAAATAAAAATACACTGGCATTGTTATGTAAAAAGTACCGTGTCGCGGCATTAGATGTCTTCGGTTCTGCAACTACTGATGATTTTAATGAGCTTTCCAGTGATTTGGATTTTCTGGTCGAATTTGACAGTTCGGTCAAAGCTAATCGTTTTGATACATTTTTTGCTCTACTTGAAGATTTAAAAAAACTATTTGGGAGACCTGTTGATCTTGTTGAGCCGGGTGGTTTGCGAAATCCATATTTCATCGAGTCGATTAATCAAACACGGAGAAGGATATATGCCGCTTCGTAATCCGAATAACTATATTGCTTGAACAAGCAAGAGAACAGCTTAAGTTATTATAGCTTTTTCTAACATACAACAGCCGGATTCATAAGTCCGGCTTTTTTATGCGCAGGGGAAAAAAAGTTAGACGATTATTATTCGAGTTGATATAATTTGTGTTTAAAGTGGATTTTTACAGGAGGTTAAAATATGAGAAAATTAAAAAGAGAATATCGGAAGAATGCGAAACAGCGAAGCAATTTTAAACAGAAAGCGTTAAAAGTCGGGGCTGCCGCGGCCATTACATTTGGCGCAAATACAGGAATACAAAAAGCTTACGCTAATGATGATTCTGCAATTTTACCTGATATTCACCAAAAAGCAGTTCATCATGATTCTGATAATGATTTACTTAGCAATTCAGAAGAATTCGCTATCGGCTATGAGCCTTTCAAGCAGGATCAAAATAAAAATGGAATCGCGGATGGAGTCGAACTGGCTCAACGAGCCGCAAAGGTAATTGACGCCCTGCCAATATACATACCCGGAACCAATATGCTAATTCCAAATGAGACATATAAAATAGCGCATATGATGAGAGGCGAGGAAACATGTGATATTTGCGGACAACGAATAAATATGGGCGGCTATGAAATTGTAAATCCGAATTTAAATATGACTTTCCCCGACCCTAACGACCCGCTGGATAAGGAATTACTGCCAATGTTGGCGATTCATTATATGTCGCACGGCTCATTCGATTGCTTCGGAGAAATACATGACGGCAGAATCGATATATCACGCTTGTTAAGAGTTCTCGAAGTGCGTTTTCCTTACGAACCAGACAAACACCAGTTAGCTATAGACGAAACAGACACAGATAAAGACCTTTTAACGGATAGCGAAGAATTGGCTTCAGGTTTCAATCTTTATGATTCAGACCAGAACAGCAACTTGACCCCTGACGGTATCGAATTTGCGCAGCAATGCCTCAGAGAAATCAAATCCCTGCCGGAAGTTGATGCGCACGAGCATAATCACATATATATTGAAAGCTTTATGATGAAAGGGCTTGAGCATTGTGATATTTGCGGCCAGAACGTTAATATGGGTTACTGGCGGATTACAAACGCCGCACTTAAATTATCTATCGAAGTACCTGAAATAACTTTGCATTACATGGAACACGGCTCATTCAGCTATTCCGGTAATGTACATGGAAAAGGCAGAATTGATGTCGCCCTTCTGAAAAAGATTCTTGAAATGCCTCAGCAAAGCGGCGATTTAGGAACTATGTTTTCACCTGCTGATGTGAACCAGGACGGCATAGTCAATACTGACGATTTGAGTGATTTTGTCGAGTTGTGGCTTAATGAAATAAAACCTAATTCGGACTAAGCGAATGAGTAGGCAACCTCAATATGACTTAAAAATATCCGGCATTGCGGATTCTTTAGCGATTCTGAAAGAAATCGACTTTGAATTGGCATATCTGGCATTGCTGACACACGAAGGATTAAAACCGTTAAGCAGATGGGAAAAACCTCTTGAAGATAAGGAACTTCAATTGCTTGAGGAAATGAATCTGCTTACAAAACGAATCACACGAATAGTAAATGCAGACCGTGAAGTTCAGGAAATTATTTTCAGCCGCTCTCGAGCTTATATTGATTTGTACGCAAAAAAAATTGAAAACACACACATAAATAAATCTCCGGAAACACAACGGTTCGAGGGTTTTCTTTTTGGTTATCCGCCCTGCTGCGTCGAGCGGTATATCCACAAACCTTACGCGGCAAATAATCTGGATGAAAAAGACCAGAAAATACTGTTCCACTGGGCATGCCGCAACTGCTCAATAACACCATTTATACTGGACTCTTATAGAAAATTATTCGATTTATTCGAAAATCTTTAATTTTTTTGACTTTTTTTGTAAAATGTGTGTAACAAATCCTGTATCTTTACGTCTATTACAAAGAATGAGTAATAGTGTTAGATTGAGGGGTTTGAGTTATTATGAAAACTTGTTTGTCCGAAAACGCGTTTCAGGCTCTTCTTGACGGTTCAGGTCAGGCTGAGCAGATAACAAAATGGAAGCGTCATTTACGCGAATGCGATTCATGCGCGGCTCACCTTATTGAACTCAAAACAAGCAGTAAAGATACTAATAAACAATCGTCAAAAGAAACCGTGAGTTGGAATAATGCAGGTAATCATCACATAAGCGGAAGACTTGAACCAAACGTCCAGATAGGCGATTTTGTAATCGAGAAGCAAATCGGCTCCGGCGGAATGGGGACTGTTTATCAGGCTCGCCAAAAGTCCTTAAACCGAAAAGTAGCGTTGAAAGTTATGGCCGCAGGTCTGCTCACTACAGGTGAATCTGTTTCAAGATTTCACAGGGAAGCAAGAGCCGCCGCCAAGCTGCACCATACCAATATCGTGGCGATTTACGCCGAAGGACAGGAAGAACAGACATGTTATTATGCGATGGAACTGATTGAAGGTCAAACTGTCGATAATATCATACGCGACCTTAAAAACAATCCAGGTGAAAACCCGAAAGCTGTTCTCTCAAGCAGATATTTTATCAGTGATTCTCAAGTGAATTCTGTTAGTGCGTCCGGAAGTTCATATCCAGAAAAATCTTCCCTTTCAAAAACGGAATCTTCACAGTCATATTTCGATTCAATAGCTCGTTTGGTGGCAGATGTCGCTGATGCCCTTGCTTATGCCCATAAGAACGGCATAATACACCGTGACATAAAGCCGTCGAATTTAATACTCGGAACCGATGGCCGAATTAAGCTTATGGATTTCGGCCTGGCGCGGAATCTTGAGGAACCAAGCGTTACTGTTACCGGGGCATTTCTCGGAACTCCGCGATATATGAGCCCGGAGCAGGTCAAAGGAGCGAAACAGGAAGTAGATTATCGCACGGATATTTACTCACTTGGCGTGACACTCTACGAACTGCTCACGTTGGAAACTCCATATTCAGGGGATACCCGCGAACAGGTAGTCACGCAAATTCTGACTGAAGACCTGATACGACCGCGTAAAATCGACAGCCGAATTCCAAAAGATATGGAAACAATCTGCTGTAAAGCAATGGAAAAGAATCCGCAGGAACGTTACCAAAGCGCGGCTCAAATGGCTGAAGATTTACGACGGTATGTCAATCGTTTTGCAATTACCGCAAAACGGGCCGGATATGCGGAAAGAGCAGTCAAACTTGTCCGCCGTCATAAAGTATTATCAAGCCTGATTGCGGGAATAACTGTTGTCTCGGCGATATTAATTTTAACTGGATGGAAATATTATACGTCTCAATGGGTACAAAAAACCGCGATACCTGAAATCCGGCGTCTTGTTGATGACGGATTATATATGGAAGCATTAAAAGTCGCGAATAAAGCCGAGTTTTTCGCACCGCGAGACCCGGAGCTTTTAGCTTTATTTTCAGAATTTACAAAAGTGGTCCCGATATCTACCAATCCGCCTGGTGCAAGCATCTACGCAAAACTATATAACCAACCAGAAAATAGCTGGATAAAGCTGGGCAAATCTCCAATTAATAAGATCAGGATGGTATATGGTTTATATTGCTGGCGGATAGAAAAACCGGGATATGCAACAATTGAACGGAGAGTATCCCTCTACGATACCCTGAAATTCACGCTTGAAAAACAAGATGTTCCGCCAGCCGGTATGGTCAAAGTCAATGGAGGCACAAATCGGCTTGCTTTAATTGGTATGAACAAGTTTTGTCTTGATTTACCTGATTTTTATATTGATCGCTACGAAGTTACAAACAAGCAATTTCAGGAATTCGTGAACAGCGGCGGTTATCAAAATAAAAAATACTGGAAAGAACCTTTTAATAAAGACGGTGTAGTTATTCCATGGTCAGATGCAATCAAGAATTTTATTGATAGTACAGGTCAGCCGGGGCCGTCCGGCTGGATAAATGGTCAATACCCGCAAGGTCAGGATAATTATCCCGTGGGGGGAATATCCTGGTACGAAGCAGCCGCTTATGCGGAATTTGCCGGTAAACAATTGCCAACAATATATCACTGGTCTTTAGCCGGTATTACAGAAGGAAATTACGCCGGCACAATTCTGCAGTTCAGTAATTTTGATGATAAAGGCCCAGCGCCGATAGGTCAGTACAAAAGCCTGGGCGATTATGGCACTTATGATATGGCCGGTAATGTTCAGGAATGGTGCTGGAATCAGGCTGACGAGGGAAAAAGATGTATTTTGGGTGGTGGATGGAATGACCAGCATTATAAATTTGTTGCCATGACAAGATTTAAACCTTTTGACAGGTCGCAGACAAACGGATTACGCTGCATTAAGAATGTGGACGACAGCGTTATCCTCTCTAAGGCCTACGAACCGGTTACTATAAAGGTCAGAGACTATGCGAACGAAAAACCAATTTCAGATGACGCTTTTCTTCTTTATAAGACATCCCTTTTTGATTATGACAATCATAGCAATTTGAATCCGGTTATAATTGCTTCTGATGAAACAGAGGACTACTGGTCTCATGAGACAATCAGCTTTGACGCCGCGTACGGAAACGAGCGAATGACTGCGCATCTTTACCTGCCTAAAAATACGTCCCCCCCCTATCAGGTAGTTATTTATTTTCCGGGCAGTGCGGCCGCTTTTGTCCATGAATATTCCGCGGCGGCTCCTCTTCAATTCATTCTCAGAAGCGGACGAGCCGTTCTATATCCAATATACAAAGGTACTTATGAACGTAATACCGGCCTGGCTACAACTCGCCCTGACATGTCGGAATCATATAGAGACCACGTCATATGGTGGGCAAAAGATTTAAGCAGGTCCATCGATTACCTGCAAACACGTGATGACATACAACACGATAAGATAGGATATTTTGGATGGAGTTGGGGCGCAGTTCTCGGAGCTATTTTCCCGGCAGTCGAAGAGCGGATTACCGCGTCTGTACTTATAGGAGCCGGATTCTATTTTGAAAATGCACGACCTGAAGCCGACCAGATAAATTTCGCACCGCATGTCAAAACACCCGTACTGATGCTCAACGGCCAGTACGACAGCGCTTTTCCATATAAGCAGGCACAGAAACCCATGTTCGATTTACTCGGAACACCAGATAAGGATAAAAAACATATCCTCCTGGAAGGCGGGCACCTTCCAAAAGAATTGATTAATCAGGAAACACTCAATTGGTTCGATCGCTATCTCGGACCGGTTGAACTAAAGGATGAATAATAATATTTTTTGACAAGGATGCTATGTGAAATATTTCATTACGTATTTTTGTCTGCTCACTATATTACAATTATCCGGCTGTTCTATCGCTCGATATCCAACTGCCGCTATATCAAAAAATCCTGAAACTGTTCATTTGGAATTTAAGAGCATCGTGGATTTAAAGAAAGTATTTTCTGATGTAAAAATACAAAACGACCCGAATAATAAAAATATCATAATAATTACATGTAGCGGTCTGAATATATTCGACAAAATTAAATTCGATGCCAATAATACTTCTTCGATAAAATATCATCGAAATCTATTATACCGGGAACCTCATGTTAACATTAAGCTTAAGTTATCAAACGGCCACAAACATCCTGTTTTTTTCGATACAGGATTTGATGGCACAATTTTACTCTCAAGCGATTTAGCACTCAAAAACAAACTTGCTATTTATCCAAGTGGACCTATGCTTCCAATCAGTTCATCAGGAATATGCATCATTCCTGAATTGAAAATAGGCTCGGCCCAAATTAAAGATATAATAGCCGGTTACGAAGAACAACAATGGCAATTGCGTATTTTGAATATACCTGTCTATAAACACCCAGATATGATTCTTGGCCGAGAACTTATTCGACAATTCGATTATGTTATATTCAACAACAAAAACAAAGAACTAACTCTTTCAAAAGATGGGCAGTTCAAACCGGATAATCCTCAGTCATGGTCATCTTTTCCTTTTTATGAAGACCCAAATGCTGGTAATACGATAATGGTAAAAATTCCTGTCGCCGGACATATACTTGAGGTTGCATTCGATTCGTGTGGGTGGAAACCGGGATTGGAAATTAATCAAAAACAATGGCAAACGATTAAAAAAGATTTGCTGGTTAAAAATATTGCCAATTCTCATTATATGCTCTACATGGATGGTAAAAATATACCTTGTAAAAAAGCAACTATATCAGAATTAAGAATTGGGGATAAAAAAATTAAAAACGCGAAGATGATTATTTATAATGAGGCGGATAACCAAAACAGTATTTTGAGTCTTGGTTATTTTCAGGATACTACTGTAGTATTGGATTATGTTAATAAACTTTTTTGGATAAAAAAGGCAAAATAAGGAATTGCCCCCAAAAAAGACTATAAAACGTATTTGCTTTGTATCAAATTTCACCTGAGTGGTTTCTTCTTGAATATCCAATCCATTTTTGTTACAATTTATTTTTATATTGTTACAAAATGGGATAAAAGATGTTTCAAGATGATACAGAATTACCCTTAAATAGAGAGATACACGAAGGAAATGAGCAGGACGACGAGAAACTGCTTGACGCGATTCGTGAGAAAAAGGAAAACGCATGGTCTTTGCTTATTGAGCGTTACCATGGCAGACTCACCAACTTCGCGGCATCGAAACTGCACAAACGTGAAGACGCGGAAGATATTACTCAGGATACTTTCATTTCGTTCATTAAGGGACTGGAAAATTATCGCGGCGAAGTGAATCTTGAAACTTATTTATTTACAATCCTGAGAAACAAGATTATCGATAAATATCGCAGCAACAATGTCAGATCAGTAAGTCTCATTCAGGATGTGTTTTATTCTTCGCAAATTGACAATACACAAAATGCCGCTTCTGAAACCTCAGCCGCTTCTCCTTCACAAAGCTGGATTGTATCACAGAATGAGCAGTACACAATTCATCAGAATATGCTTGCAGAGGCTCTTTTGCAGCTTTGCCAAACCTTCAAGGATTCATATAGATTTCGCAACCTTAAAATTCTTGAGCTGCTTTTATATTGCGGCGCGTCAATTTCAACGGCGGCGGAGCTTGTAAAAGTTGAAGAGTCAACTGTAAGAGCATTTAAACATCGCTGTCTTAAATATTTGCAAAATTATGTCGAGTCAATTAATACCTCTAATGAATTCCCTTATTCCAACTTTGAAAATCTCCTTACCAGCACATGGGAATCCCAGCGGCTTACATGTCCGAAAAGAAGCACAATAGGCGCTTTCCTGCTCGAACAAATCGACCCGGAATGGTTCGATTATATCGATTTTCATATCACTACGCTCGGATGTCACTTTTGCAGAGCGAATCTTAAAGACCTCAAACATCAGAAAAACATCGAAGAAAGTCAATTCAGACAGAAAATAATGGCTTCGACTATCGGATTCTTCAGGAAACGAGAATTATAAGAAGACTCGTGCTTGCTACCCTTCCCTCTTTTTTATTGTAAAGCAAAGAAATTATAGGAGCTAAGTTTTCCAGACGGATTTTATCGTAATCCTGAAACAAGGCTTTAATAACTATACACAAAGACATTAAGTCGCCTGCTTCATATGCCGATATTTTTTTTGTTTATAAGAATTTTAGTACGCTTGGATTCTATATTTTCTGAGTCGAAGCACGGGAATAGTGTAAAAATAAAAATGAAACTTATTTGAAAATGGACGTCAAAAAGATGAATGAAATGCTTGATAAACCCGCAAAAGTAATAGCAATTAATCAAAACGAAAACATAATCAAAGCGGCTGAAAAAATGCAGAAAGAAAAAATCAGCTGCCTTATAGTAAATGACAGCGAAGGTAAACTCGTCGGCCTTCTGACCGAACGTGACATAGCTCACTGCGTCGCGCTTTGTCCGAAAGAATTTATTAATACGATGGTCAGCCAGATAATGACGGCGAGAATTGTCTCATGTCCCCCGAATACGCCAACAAGTAAAGCCAGAGAAATAATGACAGTTCATGGAATACGTCACCTGCCGATAGTTGAAAATAATAACGTCGTAGGAATTTATAGTATCAGGGACCTGATGCAGCAGCAGCTTCTGGAAGACCGCGCCGCAGCCAAAGAAGTTGCCATGCTTTCGGCATGTCTTAAAAGCATTGACCTGAATGAGGCCGCGGAAATAGTCACAAAAGAAGTACCGAAAATATTCCAGGCAAACAGGTGTGCGATATGTTTGTTCAAAGACGACAATAATATGGAAATTCCATCACTATCGAGTCTTAACGAATGTATCTGCCCGAAAGATAAACTATGCTGCATAGCGCCGATAGATTCACTAATACCGGAAAAGTCAATTATCGGCGAAATCGTCCATGATGATAATTTCACTTATGACATGCTTCCAGAGCCATGCGAAAAAGCTGGAGCGCAGGGACCAAGACTGGTTATACCTCTGACAATATCGGAAAGCAGCGGAAATAAAAATAACTTATCCTCTTCTTCTTTTTTACTCGGCAAAACGATAAACGGAACAATGCTGGATGTTAAAGAAAAAACATTGATCCAAAATGACCTAATGGTTGGTTACTTATGTATGTGCGGCCTGCATGGAAAAGAAAATATCAACAGAGAGCTTGTTAGTTATAAAGCAAAACTTACAAAGGAAATTCTAACTTCACATCTTACAAACGCAAGCTTATATCAAAGGGCGAGATTAACTTCTCTTTCAGATGCACTTACCGGTGTTGGTTCGAGAAAGCTGCTTGAGGACAGACTCCAGGCCGAAGCGGCAAGAGCAAAACGTTATAAACGCCCATTCTCTGTCGCGATTATTGACCTTGACAATTTCAAAACAATTAACGATATCCTCGGACACGCTACCGGCGATGAAGCTCTCAAAAAGCTCGCGATTTGCATGAAACAACAAAAAAGAACACCAGATGTACTTGCAAGATACGGCGGTGACGAATTCGTAATTTTAATGCCTGAAACCAAAGCGGAAGATGCTTTAATTTTGATGGAAAGAATTCGTGCGGCAGTCCAGCAAATACATATAGCGGAAAAAATTTCAATGACAATAAGCTGCGGAATCGCGCAGGATATACCTGAAAACAATGACGGATCAAGTGATGTCATCAGACGCTCTGACCTTGCTCTTTACGAAGCAAAAAGCGCAGGGAGAAATTGCGTAAAACTCTGGAACAAGAACATGTCAAAAATTCTCAGCCCGGATGACATTGAAATGGAGAAAATTAAAAATCTTAGGAGACGGGTAGCCGGACTTTCGGAACAGGCGGAAAATATGTTCATCCAGAGTATATGCGGCTTTGTACAGGCCCTCGAAGCCAAGGACCCATATGTAAGAAGTCACTCTGAAAATGTTATGTATTACTGTACAGGTATATCCAAAGCAATGGGATTTACCGGTAAGAAAATTGAAATAATCAAGCGGGCGGCGATGATACACGATATCGGAAAAATCGGCGTACCCGACGCGATTATCGCCAAACCTGACAGGCTTACCCCGCGGGAACAAAGTGTTATCGAGCAGCACCCGCTTATCGCGGTAAGAATTCTTGAGAAAATGAGCTTTCTCGAAGAAGAAGTAGCGATTATTCGCGCCCATCACGAAAAGTGGAATGGACAGGGTTATCCTGATAGACTTGCGAAAACCGCAATTCCTGCCGGAGCGCGTATTTTAGCGGTCGCGGATTGCTTCGAGGCTCTGACTTCCGAGAGATATTATCATAGAGCAAGAACAATCGACCAGGCGATTGAAATTCTTATCGATTCTTCAGAATATGATTTTGATCCTGATGTAGTAAAAGGTTTGCTTTCATGGATTAAAGAACTTCAGGCTCAAATCGGAAGAAAAGTCATGATAGAAGATTTAATCGACTCGCAAAAGAAACTCGGATATAGCTACCCGACAGAATTATCAGAAAAAACGGTGGAAGCAAACGCAGTTACTTCTTAATTTATATAAGTTTTAAGGACAAATCGGTCAGTTTGAGTTTATAAATTAAATATTATAAATCGCAAGAGAACTTAGTTTAGTTTCCTATTATTTCTTTAATACTGCTGTCCAGAAGCTTATTAAATTCTTCCGGCCTCTCCAGCATTAAAAAATGACCGGCTCCTTTCATTATCTTGACATCGAATGACTTCATATACCGCTTGTTTGCCTCGATATTTGTCGGCCACAGGTCTGCGTTTATACATATTACCGGGACCTTGACTTCTTTGAAAATATCTATCGTCTTCTTGTCAGCTATTGCCCCCACGTATTCTTCGAGCATGTTTATTGATTCTGCTGGTGGTGCCGATGACATATCGATAATAATCCATTTCGATAGTTTCTTGTTTATGTCCTTTCCCATCATCTGATTGACAAATTCTCTCACTGCAGGCTTAAAATCCTTTTTCATTCCATCGAGTCCAATTAATTTATAACCTTCTTCTTTGGTGAATGTCTCGTCCAGGTTGTGAAGAGTATCTACGCCTATTATACCAATAACCTTCTCCGGTTCCAACTTGACTGCAGACGCGACTATTTCACCGCCAAATGAATGCCCGATTAAAATTACTTTTTTCGGATTAGCCGCCTCTATTACCGCCTTTACATCCTGAGCGAAACCATCTAACGAATAAACCTTGCGATGTTGTCCTGATTTGCCATGTCCGGCAATATCCATCGTTATTACGCAGTATTCTTCGGCAAAATGCGGCACCTGCTCGCGCCAGTATCTGCTGTCGCAGCTCCACCCGTGTACGAACAACAGGGCTGTGTCCCCCTGGCCATAAACGTTGTAGCTGATTTTTTCCCCATCAAACGATGTTGCATATCGATTCTGATTTTTTTGCGTCGGCGCTGAACACGATAAGGCAAATAACATCGCCATCGCACATAAAACTATTGTATTTTTTGATTGTAGTATTATCTTTTTCATATAAACTTATATTTCCCATTTAAACGGTTAAAGAACATTTTTTCACACAGCATCGATAATCCTACCATAATTTTCCAGAATGGTCAAAAACAATTTTGATGGAAATATGTCACAAACTATATAGGAAATGCAGGCTTAATTCTATTATCTGCGTTTTCTCAATAGTTCATTGATACTGCCGATTCGTTCTGTAAATGCCGGATGTGTGGAAAAATAGTTTCCCAATTGGATTTGATTTGAAGATGATTTCAGTTCGCTTAAACGCCTCAGCAGACTAATTGAAGCTTCAGGTTTAAAACCAGCGGCTTCTATAAGACGAACGCCGAGTTTATCCGCTTCAAATTCAAGCTCATGCGAATACGAGCTTTCGAGATATTGCATTCCAACTTTCTTGACCCATCCCGCGACAGCTCCTCGCACCGGCGCAACTCTGGAAGCGGCGGTTACAGCGAAATCACGCATAATACGATTTATCGCGTGCCTGCGAATCACATGAGCCATTTCATGCGCAATAATAAACGCCGTCTCGTCCTTGTCCCACTGGCATAAATCCAGTATCGAGCGTGTTACAAAAATAAATCCGCCCGGCAACGCGAACGCGTTTGGCTCGGCTCCTGTAATTGCCTCGAAATTAAATGTGCGAAATTCATTTGCTACACATTCACGAAGACGTAAGCCGGTTTCATTTAGTATTGTTTCAACTTCAGGATTTTTATCGATTTCCGCCTGCATCCTGATTTCACGCGCAAGGTCCCGGCCGACTTCGTTTTCAATTTTTATAGTATCAGCTTCCGTCCCAGCCATCGAATGCCATATCCATTGGGCCTTGCGAACCTTGGGACCAACCTTCCTACCCAAATTATAGAATAAACCAGACATAGAAAGTTAAATTGTTAAAAGTTTAAAAAAATCAGGAACCTGTCCTTAACTTCCTGTGATTATATCAAAAAGATGTGAAAATTTCGAGATGTTTATTGAATTAAGTAATTTATTAGCAGCTAACCACCGGTAATGAAGCTTGGCTTCCCAACGCCCTGTATCCTCTTTTACTCATACACCCATAAACCCTTATACTCGTACACTCAATCAGACAGATGACATTGTGTTTCGAGTTTATTTTCCCATTTATGAGAATCGATTTCAGAGAACAGATAACTCTCGCAATCAAAAATTTGATGAAGAAAGCTTAATATTTTTTTCATAATACTCATTTTCAGACCTCTTTAGTATTACTTCTCAATCTTAACTTTTCACCTGAAAACGTGCTTTTTCAGGTCTTTCTAATAATAAAAGGCAAATGTGCAAAATATGGTAACGAAAAATAAATTGTAAAATATCTTAAAAAGAGTATTCTGATTAAATATTTTTTATTTGCAAAAACCTTATAAAACTAACAATTTTAAGGAGACCGACATGAATAAGAAGTTATCATCAGATTTCATCTGGATTTTTTTAGTTTGCATAATGTTTACATTCATTTGCACTTCTTTTGCCCAGGATGCAGGATTTACGAGAGGAACTGCCCCCAGTCAACCGGTCGATATGTCTCTGACGGCGATTGCAGGAATTGACAGAGTAGTAATGCTGCAGGGAAAAACTTACCTGAATGGATATGCCGGTTATGGCCAACCCGGACAACGCGGCGGCAACGGCATGAGAAGAAGAGGCCAAGCAGCTAATCCACCCGCCCCGACTGGTCCTGAACCAACCGTAACATGGAGCAAAGAGTCAGGCCCTGGAACGGTAACATTTGAAGATGCAAAGGCAAAAACTACTACCGCGAAATTTTCAGCTCTCGGCACATATATTCTGAAACTCACCGCTGATAACGGACAAACTACTGCTTCGTCAACTTTAACTGTAAAAGTCGAAACTCCCCCGCCGACAGAAAGGCTGGATGTTGTTTATACCAAACAATACACGATAGATAATCCTTTATGGAACTCACGTGCCAAAGCTTTGATTGTTGGCTGGATTCCTCATTGCATTGAAATAATTAATACGCCTGATTATCCATCAGGCCCGGGCGGAATAGATAATTTCATTGATGCCGCAAAAGCGCTTCGCGGCGAACCGCTCGAAGAAGGTCACGGCCACCGCGGCTATGTTTTCTCAAACGCATGGGTACACCAAACGGTAGAGTCAATGTGCATCGCGTTAATGGTCGATCCACAAGGTGACCAGGAAATTATAAAAGCGCAGGAAAAATTCAAAGAAACGCTTGAAGACTGGATTCCCAAAATATTAGCCGCCCAGGACAAAGACGGTTATTTGCAAACTGCTTTTGTAATGCGGCGAGTAACCAAAAACCGCGATGGCAGTGTTCGATATGACAATGGGCCATTTGAACGTTGGTCTCCGCCGCGACGAGGTGACCACGAAGGATATGTAGCAGGTTATTTCATCGAATCGGCAATAAATCACTATACACTCACAAACGGTACTGACCTGAGACTTTATAACGCGGCAAAAAAACTGGCTGACTGCTGGGTAAACAATATTGGTCCGGAGCCGGGTAAAAAAGAATGGTACACAGGTCATCAGGAAATGGAGCAGGCTCTTGTACGTTTCGGTCGCTTTGTCAACGATATGGAAGGTAACGGCAAAGGTGACTCCTACATAAAACTTGCCAAGTTCCTTCTCGATTGCAGAGGCGGCGGCAGTGAATACGACCAGAGCCACGTACCTGTTCAGCAGCAATATGAAGCGGTTGGACATTCTGTACGAGCTGCATATTCTTATTCCGGAATGGCAGACGTAGCCGCGGAAACTCACGATGTTGATTACCAGAGTGCTGTTATGTCACTATGGGATAATATCGTCAACAAGAAATACTATGTCACCGGTGGTCTCGGCAGCGGCGAAACTTCCGAAGGATTCGGACCGAACTATTCTTTGAGAAACGAAGCTTACTGCGAATCCTGCGCCAATTGCGGTGAGATTTTCTTCCAGTGGAAAATGAACCTTGCGTATCATGATGCAAAGTATGCTGATTTATATGAAGAGTCGATGTACAACGCTGTAATGGGTGACATCGACCTGAAAGGTCTCAATTTATGCTATACGAATCCATTGGCGGGAAGCAATAACAGACAGCCATGGCAAGGCTGCCCGTGCTGTGTCGGGAATGTACCCAGAACAATGCTTATGATACCAACTTGGACATACGTCAAGAGTCCGGATGGCATTTATGTCAATCTGTTCATAGGAAGTACAATCAACGTAGAAAAAGTAGCTGGTACAGATGTGCAGATGGTTCAAAAAACCGATTATCCATGGAGCGGTGACATTTCAATTACCGTTAATCCAAAAGAGACAAAACGCTTTACAGTTTACGTTCGCGTACCTGATCGCAAAACAAGCGAGCTTTATACCAACACACCTGAAGTAAGCGGCCTGATTTCACTGGCTCTAAACGGCGAAAAAATGTCACCGAAAATCGAAAAGGGATACGCGGCTATAACACGAGAATGGAAAGCCGGTGACAAAATCGATTTGGTTCTACCGTTGAAGGTTCAGCGTATTAAAGCAGACGAAAGAATCGAAGCCGACAGAGGACGAGTCGCCCTTCGCTATGGTCCTTTGATTTACAATATCGAACGTGTTGACCAGAATATTGATCAGGTTTCGCTGAGTCCGAAAGCAGAATTGACAACTCAATTCAGAAGCGACTTACTGGACGGCGTAATGGTGATTAAAGGCACATGGGCAGATGGAAGTCCATTACTGGCGATTCCAAATTACGCCAGATACAATCGCGGCGACGGACCACAGGATACAAGCCAACCGGCAGACACCGGACAACGAAGAGGCAGAGGCGGACGCAGAACCAGTTCCATCGTCTGGATGCTTGAACAGCCGTAATCTAAAGCGTTGTTTTAGTTTTTTGGTTTTTGTATTTAATAGATGCTCTTCAGTTTGTCATTGCGAGTCGTCTGAAAGACGGCGCGGCAATCTACTAACGCATGTTTTGAGATTGCTTCGTCAACCATGGGGTTTCCTCGCAATGACATAAAGAATGAAAAACTATTTATAAGGAGTATTGTTATGAAACACATTACATTTCTTCTATCACTTGAGATTTTGATTTCTCTGGGTATGAGCATTACATCCGCGGCAAGTGACAATTCCGCAAATGAGCTTTTTCCCATCGTTCGCAGGCCCGACTCGCGCACACCTGTCGATTGTTCCACCATTCGCGGCGTCAATTATTGCTATGCTGAATTTGGCGGTCACTCAGGGATGTGGGATAATTACTCACCAGCTATCACAGAGCGTGACCTTGGTTATGCTCAGAAAATAGGCATTAACCAGATTCGATGTTTCATTACTTATCAACCTTATCAAAGAGATCCCGAACAGTATCGTAAAAATCTAATTCATCTCGTACGTGCCGCTGACCAGCGAGGTATCGGCGTTATGCCGGTCGTTGGATATGACAGGCAAATGCAGACTGTAGATGCGCCCGGATTAGAAGAATGGGCAAAATTTCTTATAGACGCTCTTGGGAAAGAACCCGGCCTTGCATTTTGGGATGTATATAACGAGCCTGATTACCCGCCAACACCCGCTTCAGTCGAAAGAAGAACTGCTTTTGCCCGGCACATGGCTGGCATATTCCGTAAACTTGACGGCAAAACGCCGGTCACAATCGGCTTTGCTTACGCGAAAACTATGGCAAAATACGTTGATGATGTCGATGTACTTGTTTTCCATAATTATCTGGAAACGCTGGAAGAAATCCGAGCCGATATCGAATTCGCAAAGAAAACAGCCGCAGAAGCACACAAGCAGGTAATAGATGACGAAATGGGCTGCATCGCCCGCGCCAATCCTTATGACATAACAATAGCCGAACATATGAAAGCCAACATTGGTTTTTACGTTTGGGAACTTATGATAGTTCACGACCCAGCTACAGACCGAGGCTGGGGCAATATTCATGGAATCTTCTACCCCGACGGCACAGTCCGCGATCCATCCATACCTTTGGCTGTTATGGGAATCTTTCGTAATCGCGGCGAGAATTTAGTTCTCGAAAATCCCGACCGTGAAGGTAAACTCACTCGCATAATTCAGGATGCCCACAAGTGGCTGGGCGACCCGAACAGCACATGGAAATCAGGCCTTGATATAGCAGAAGTCGCCGCTAATCTTCTTGAGTCGGCTCAAATCGCGCCTATGCGTGAACTGCCGCTTCGCGAGATTGAAATACTTCGCAAAGGACAGGAAAACCGCCAGGCTCTTACAGCCATTTTAGAAAAATATATTATCATGCTACGGCCCTATGTACAGCCGCAAAGACCCAACAGAACACCATTTTAAGTTTCAAGATTAAGATGAGATGGTTTTACAAAATTGAACTATAAATATTATAGGCAAATCACCATCATCAGAGTAAAAAAAAATCCCGAAAACGACATCCTGCGTTATCGGGATTTTATTCAAGCTTTATTCGTCTAATTTACTTTAAAGAAGGCACATCCCAATCAATCCATTCAGCAGGTGCATCTTTGTAGTTGCCATCAGTTTTTACAAAATTGGTTTCACCTTCGCCGTCAAGAAGGAATTTTGTACAGAAAGCTTTCAATTCTTCAATATCTATAAATTGGCAATGACTATGACCACCGTTTTGAACAAAACCCATTTTGTCAGGAACACCAAGAGCTTCCCATATTTTATGAGCCGCTACAGCTGTTACATAGCATGGTTTGTCACCAAGCCAGGTTTGTGAAGTATTCTCAATCATTAATAATGGTCGTGGTGCACAAAGAGCCGCAACCATATGTTGATCGACAGGCAGCTTGGTAATCTGAAGACCGAATTCTTTGAAAATTGGGGCCAGCCAGGTATTTTCATTTACGATTTGCCTTGCAGTTTGGACTTGCACGCCTGCCTCTAACATTTGATCAGCAACACGCCAAGAACTTGCGCCGCCGGAACCTGATTCGACTGGAATAGTCAGTGCGATTCTATCATCGAATACACCACAAACAAGGGCGCCTTTGCCATTACGTGAACAACCTGTAACTCCAAGTTTGGCTGGATTAATCTTGGCTTCCGGAACCATCTCAAGAGCATCGATCATTCGGCTGACACCCCATGCCCATGCTATCATCGAACTTCCCTGATGGTCGCTGCCGTATAATTCATAAAATTTCCCTTTTCCCCTGTCACCGGCATTACCCTGTGCACCAAGTTCATTATTTGGGAAGTTAATAACCGCGATACCAAGTTCATCCAGAATATTTTTCGGAAGAGTACTTCCACCTATACCGATAATTGCCGGGTATGGTGCCTTACCTTTACCTTCAGGCGGATAAGTAATCGAAACATCAAAAGAGATTGTTTTGCCGCCTTCTGTACAAGTTACAGTTAATGTATTTCGAGGGCCACCACCGCCGCCGCCCATCATACCACCCATCATTCCGCCGCCAAATCCGCCTCTTCTTGCACCTTGAGGTGCTGCTGGAGCTGCAGGGGTTGCAGGTGTATCAGCGGCTGCAGGAGCAGGTGTAAATTTTCCAGTAACAGAAGCTGGCTTGCCCGGCAATGGGCCATAAACATATTTCTGTACAAGTTGACTTATTTCATAACGACGTTTTGGCCATTGAGCTTTGCTGGTCATACGCGTGCCATCCAGAAAAGTAAATGGATCCGGCAGTGTTGATATAGAAGGAAGTTCAGCCGGAGCGGGCATAGCATCGACTGTTGCCGATATCATCTGCATGTCTTTCTCAGTCAATGTGTCAGTACCTTTAGGAGTAACAGCACACGATAAACCGAATAGCACAAAAAATACAGTCACAAGAAGAATTTTTCGATACATAATCATTTTCCTTAAAAATTAATAATATAACATCCTTTTAGATACGCTTTCGCTTTATGATCAATAATTCTATGAACTATGACCTTTTAATCAGTCATCTTAAACAGGCTCAAATCAATAGTTTCGGCCATTTTTTGAAATCCCGTTGGATTCAGATGCAAATGATCGCCGCTGTCATATTCCGGTTTCAAGCGTGTTGGATCTTCAGGATCACGTACAGCCGCGTCCAAATCAATAACCGCGTCGAATTTGCCGCTTGTACGAATCCATTCATTGATTTTCTGGCGGGCTTCTTCATTACGATACTGCGACCCCATGAACGGCAGGATAGGTGAGCCATAAACCTTTACACCTTTTGCATGCGCCTGTTCAATGATTTTCTCATATACGGCGATTACCTGATTGGCAATATTCGGATTAAAACTATTACCAATATCATTAACGCCTTCAAGCACTATCACCCATTTCACACCGCAGGGATCAAGTACATCATGCTCAAAACGCTGTGATACCGGAACGCCAAGACCGCCTGATACCATTGTATTGCCGCCAACACCATGATTCAATAAACCAATTTTCGCGGTTTCAGGATTTGACTGAAGGCGACGTGCCAGGAAATCCGGCCATCGATTGTCTTTATTGGTTGTGCAGCCGCGGCCATCAGTAATAGAGTCACCAAGCGTTACTACACAAGCGTAAGAATCATCGAGCCATAAATCAATCATGCTCAGATTGTACCAATGTTCTTCTTTTGCCGCAGATTCCATATCAGCAGCACTTACTAAATTGCCTTCCCCAATATAAGATGTAGTCCTGGAACCTGGATGGCCGGTGATATTGCTTGATGTTGCACCGAAATAAACAGAAACGGCCAGATTGCTTAACGCCTCAACTTTGAAATCCACCGCATCAGAATAAACTTCTTCCCCGGCGGGAATTGTTACAGTTGGAGAACCATTAAATGATAAAGCCTTGTCCGTTGAAGTATCAATTCCGCTTGAGCCTGCGCCTTTTGATTTTGCTACGTTAGCAGCTTTAATTTCTACAGGACTGTTTCCATATTTATTGGAAAACTGAATCCGCATTTTGCTTCCGCCGAGAGTGACATATACTACCTGACGCAATGTATTATTGGTCAACGACGCAGTCTTAGGATTATTGTTGCGTTCGGTCAACTGCTGAGAACTCGCCCAGGCGGCAATCCAGCATTCTTTCGCGGATGTCTTTTTTGCGCCAAACGATGCACAGGATGCACATAGAAATAGTACAACCAAAGCGATACTTAAATTTTTCATTAATCTCATTTTAACTCCATTCTTTTCTATTCGATAATTAATTCTGAACAACACGATCTATAGTAATTTATATAACTATAATTTAAGCCTTAGAAAAATTTACATTAATACTTAAATAGAAAAAAAACAATAGATTTCTTATTGAATTGTATAATTTCAAAAAAAACTCAAAACATAACATCAGGATTCTTCAAATCCGCACTAAGATACTTCATATTTTGCAGATTTTGCCTTATCAACAAAGCTAAGAATAATGATTAAAAAAGATATTTAATATATACACAATATATCCAGATAATCAAACATGATATCAGATAGTCTTTAATTGTATAAATCTTTTTTTGCTTTTAAAATTATATTTAAATTGTGAATTTTTTAAATTCCTCAGCGAGGGCTTTTGTGTATTGGCCGGGTTTGCCGTCACCAATAATTGCGTCGTCGAATTTTACTACTGGTACGATGTCCATCGTAGTAACCGCGATGAAAAGCTCATCACATGAAGCGGCCTGCTGCGGCGTAAGAGAATTATCGACGATTTCCAAACCTACTTTCGCGGCGGCTTTTACTACGAATTTGCGGGTAATCGAAGGCAGAATATTTGCCGAAAGCGGCGAAGTTTGCAATTTCTTATCGTGAATCGCGAAAAAGGCCGATGCCGCTCCTTCTGTTATGTATCCCTCGTCATTGACAAAAACTGCCTCCATAGAACCTTTTTTGGCCGCTGCTCGACGGGCCATTATATTGGGAAGCAGGTTTAATGATTTTATATCACAGCGTTTCCATCGCTGGTCCGGGTAGGTAATCACACTGACGCCATCGTTTTTCAGCTTTGAAGAATCGTCAAGCTGTTTTACGGTCAGGAAAATATTCGGCACTAAACTATCGCTTCCGACATGATTTCGCGGCCCGGAACCTCGCGTTATGTGGAAATAAATGCTGGCGTTGAGAATTCCAGCTTTTTCAAAAGCCTGAAGAATCTTGCCGCGAATCTGGTTTATATCGACTTTTGTTATATCAATCGCCTTCAAACTGGCCGCAAATCGCTCAAGATGCTCATCAAGAGCGAAAATCTTTCCGTTATAGCTTCGTATAACCTCATAAACGCCATCACCAAAAAAAAGACCCCTGTCCAAATATTCAGGACCTACCTCTTCATAAGGAAGGATTTTATCATTCAATATCGCAATTTGCATATAAATCGTCCCTGTAAAACATAACTACTTAATATACAATGACTTACAAAACATTCTATGTCATTGTTTATTCGATTATATATCCTATCGTATAAAAAGAAAATACGCAAGATACATTACAAATTACTTAATATTCAGCGACAAATAATTTTTAAGGAATTTTTCTTTACAAAAAAGCAGAAATATGTAAAATAGCTCTTTTGTCTTGATAATAATATGATGAAGCTATAGGAGCTTTTAAGAATGTACGCAGTATTTGAACAAGGTTCGAAGCAATACAAGGTCGCCGAAGGTGACTGTATTCAAATTGATTTAACAGATATATCATCGGAAGCTACAACTATCGAGCTGGATAAAGTCCTGCTTATCAGTGATGAAAACGATGTAAAAGTAGGTACACCCTACCTGAAAGGCGCAAAAGTTATCGCTTCTTTCGAAACCAACGCTGAAGAAGCTGTAGTAAAAGATAAAAAGCTCTATCCGATGCATTTTAGAAGACGCAAAAACAGCAAGAAACGCATTGGTCATCGCCAGAAACATCTTCAGATTACCATCGATAAAATCCAGGCTTAAAAATCTATTACTCGAAACAAACTAATCACAAAATATATTCAAAATACAGACCTTGAATATATTTTGTGTTGTTTTAAATAATTCTGAATTAATGCTGCCAACCCGACAGCCTAAAGTGTATTCTGAATGAAAATAAAATATTGATCACAAAAATATTTTTTTTAGATATAATCTATTTCATATCTATATTCGTCAACTCGAAAATTAAAATAGAACCATTCCGCAAAACAAACACAATAATACTGTTACCTTTTATATTATCTGCCGTTAATCAAATGTTTTAAGAATAAATTGGAAATAGTCTTTTTTACAGCTCGAATACGTCGTATTTTTCACAAATTATATTAAATAATTGATTAAGGTAAAAAATCGGGACGAGACGATAATAGAGATAAATAATGGTCGTTTTATGTGGGACCAGATTATGAAAGTACATAAATGCCAGATTGAAGTTATGTGGCTGTTTCTGGCCGCGATGTTTTGTCGTATGACAAATCAAATTGATGTTCAATGTACATATAGCAGCGAACAAAAAGAGTTTATTTATACTGATCAATATAATATACGAAACAGTCGTCCGCCGCCATAACGCGGCTGGTAATACAAATTCCTCTTCAACTTTTTTTTAACCAACGGGCCAAAAGCAGGATGCTATGGCCCATTTTTATGCGCACAATAAAGATGCTTGCGTCCGCCCCGCTGCTATTGTATATTACTGCAAAATATATTATCAACTTTGCTTAGGAATATTATGGCTGCAATAATTTTTACACTTGAAGAACTGCTTGGAATATTGAAATCGAATAATCTATTACCCGAACAAATTGTTCGTTCGGGAGTGAAGGACAACTGCATTGAACTTGTCGTTGATACTAAAATGTTTATGCTTCCAGTCGTACCTGTGACATTAAAATATTTAAGTTATGAAAATAACCTTGCAACTTTCGAATTAAGTCTTGGCAATCCTCAGTTCAATAAATTTCTGGGTATGTTTGGAAATTCATATCAATCAAAATTACCTGAATATGTAAAACTCGAACTTCCGAATATTCTTATTGATATACCAACACTTCTCGAACACAGGAATATAAAAGGAATTTGTGTAAAAGAAATCACGCAAACAGATAATCAATTAACCATCATTACAGAATAGAAGGTAATCTTACAACCCGATTTTTTTCATTACAAGATTGAATCAGAATTAACATCAAATTCCGGAGATGGCATGTTTCCAACTTGCAATATAATACCGGTTTCAGCATTAATCACATAACGAATATGATTAACCGCTCTTATACCAATTGCATCATTAGACAATGGAGGAGCAATTGGAGGTATTCCTCGAAGGTCTATAATCCAAACACGTTGCGGCTCACCATTTGTACGAAATTCATCAGAATACCAAACATATTGTGCATCAATTTCTTTTGCATTATAAGGCATTCCGATGCCAAATTTATGAACGATATTTAGAGCATCAATAAAGCTGTTATTTGGAAGGGTATCAGGAAAACCTAAATATTTTATATTATCTTGAAACTCTTTTTCAACTTTCTCAGCTTTTCGTGCTTTACCTACATTAGGATCGTTTCCATCATATTTTGATGAAATTCTCAATAGTTCACCGTTGTATGGATCTATTAATATCGCGAAGTTTCTATTATATCTATCTTTAAAATTAGGGTCTTCCGTTTTTATCTTAAGATTAAAATTATTCATTTCCACAAGCCATACATTTTTTCTCCCTTTTACCTTTTCATGAAGAAAAGGTGTATTATCCTCAATAATATCAACTCTCTTGAATGAATAATTTATTCCCGCAATAGAATTAAAGTCTGTAATTTTATTAATGTAATCAGTAACTTCCGCCTCTGTATTAAGATTTGGTTTCGCCTGAACATGATTAAAGATAATAGTATACAAAATCATTAAGGTTACATTTGTAAGAAAGTATCTCGCTTTAATTATTTTCTTTTTCATATCAGTTTCCCCCTTCTATTAATATCGTTTACATTTCAAAACCTTTTTCTGATCTTTGCTGCTTAAGTCTGCCCCTGCGTTTTTTCTCTTCTAATCTATTTTGTTTAGCGCTGTATGGAACCTTTGTTTTTTTGCGTACAGGTTTTCGTTTGAGAGCATTAGCTAACAGTTCTTGCAATCGTTCAATAGCAGCTAAGCGATTTGCATTTTGAGATCTGTGTGTCTGTGATATAACCCGTATAAATCCGTCTTTATCAATTCTTTTTGACAGACGTTTCAATAAAAGATTTTTCTGGTCATCCGAAAAACCTGAGCTTGCTTGTATATTAAAAAATAATGTCATTCTCGTATTAAGCTTGTTTACATTCTGGCCGCCAGGACCGGAACTGCGCGAGGCTTTGAATATAAACTCACTTTCCGGAACAACGACGTTTTCTGTAATTTCTATCTGACTCATTGGCCAACTTTCCAAATATTTCCTCGTATAGAATATACATATATACCTTAACTATCAAGAGTCAATTTTTAAGACAGACTGATATTGTGAGAAATTATGTGAAATGATTTGCTCGTTGTTATTAGAATTGACTAAGGAATCGCAGGTCGTTCTCGAAGAGGAGGCGGATATCTGTAATCCCATATTTTCGCATTGCGAGGCGTTCTATGCCGAAACCGAAAGCCCAGCCGGTGTATTTTTCACTGTCTATCCCGACCGCGTCGAAGACGTTCGGATCGACCATGCCGCAGCCGCCCATTTCGACCCATCTCTCATTGCCTTCCTTATCTAAAAGAAGCAAATCAATTTCTGCGCTTGGCTCTGTAAATGGGAAAAAGCTCGGCCTGAATCTCCAGCGAGTTTCGGGACCGAAGAATGTGTGTATGAATTGCTCTATGGTTGTTTTCATATCAACCATGCTGACACCCTCATCAACGACGAGTGCCTCAAGCTGATGGAACATATACATATGCGTCGCATCAACCGTGTCGGGACGATAAACCCTTCCCGGAGCAACAACACGGATAGGAGGTTTCTTATTTTCCATTACGCGAATCTGGATTGTCGAAGTCTGGCTTCGTAATAATGTACTATCGTCAATATAGAAATTGTCGGAAGGTTCTCTGGCTGGATGTTCCGGCGGAATATTAAGAGCGATAAAATTATGCCACTCGTCTTCGACTTCCGGGCCGTATGCAACATCAAAGCCCATTCGTCCGAATATTTCCAGCAACTCATTGAGAGTTTGTGTAATTACATGAGCTTTGCCGATATTAACCGGAATTCCGGGCAAAGTCACATCCACAAGCTTTTTCTGCTTGTCCCCACAAGAAAGCGACAAGCTGGATTTAATATCATCGAATGCTTTTGAAACCTCGACCTTAATTTTATTAGCAAGCTGTCCAGCCTGCGGCTTAATATCTTTAGGGAACTTGCCGACCTGACTAAGCATATCAATGACAAGCCCTTTTCGCCCGAGGTATTTGATACGAAATTGCTCCAGGGACTCCAGGTCGGAAACTTTCTTTAAATCAGAAAGCGCTTCTTTGCCGATTTTTTCAAATTGCTCAAGCATTTTTTATTTTGCGAATTGCGTGATGCGTGACAAATTGTAATTATGAAGCGGCTTTTTGTGCCGCGCCGAGAATCGCATCGAAACCTTTAGGGTCATCAATAGCAATTTCACTGAGCATCTTGCGGTTAATTGTAATATTCGCTTTAATGCAATAGTCAATGAACTGGCTGTATCTTACTCCACGCTGTCTGCAGGCAGCACTTAAACGTGTTATCCACAAACCACGAAAATCTCTTTTTTTCAGTTTTCTGCCTACTTTGGCATATACGCCCGCTCTGACAAATGCTTCTTTGGCCAGCCGATACTGTTTACCCGCCTGCCCGCGATGTCCTCTTACTGCTTTTAGAACGCGTTTTCTTGCCTGACGTGTTGCGGCACCTTTTCTTACTCTTGGCATATCAGCTTTCCTTTATTTTCCTAATTTAATAAGGACCTTTTCCCCGCTCACTTTATTCATTGTCATTGAGCTGGTGACCCTTCTTTGTTTATTGCCACTTTTTTTACTCATAAGATGACCTGCACCGGCTTTTTTATGTTTGATTTTACCAGTTGCGGTTACTTTTACTCTTTTTTTTAAACCCTTATGGGTTTTTTGCTTTGGCATTTAGCTAATCCTTAAAAAAACTCATTAAAGAATCTTATTTAAAAAAATTTGATTTTGCAAATTCCGTCTTCTTACGAAAAATACAAAAATACTAATTTAAGCTATTTATAGGTACAGGTCAACACCCAAGGTTAAATTTTTATGAAAAAAATCCCCCTTTTATACAGATTTTCCCCAATAATAGGCTTTCCCTTATATAAATAACCCGAAAAATCGAATTATCAGAACATTTTTTACTCAAATAATAAAAAAATACCTGCAAACAAATCAATATACGTCAATTCTGAAATATACCCAAAAAATGAATATTAAGAGCAATTGGCTTGCTTACAAGGAACAATTTTTACTCAACACCCGCATGTTTTTTTGGTACAAGCAATAATGTCATGCGTTTTCCGTTCATTTGGGCTGGACGTTCAATTTTTGCTATATCCTCAAGATTTCCAGTGATTTGATCAAATACTTCAAAACCCTTATCTCTATGCAATACCTGGCGGCCTCTGAAGAATATAGTGAATTGTACCTTATGGCCTTTATCAAGAAACTCTCTTCCATGCTTGAGTTTTATTTCAAGGTCATGTTTATCTGTTTCCGGTCTAAGCCTGATTTCCTTTAGTGTGACACTATGGCGAACATTCTTCTTATGAGCATCACGTTCCTTGCGCTTCTGTTCATAAAGCCATTTGCCATAATCCATTATCTTACAGACGGGAGGGTCATTCGCTGGGGCTACTTCCACGAGGTCCAAGCCAACCTCTCTCGCTTTATCAAGCGCCTCTTGCCTGTCAATAACACCTAACTGATTATTTGATTCATCAATCACTCTTAACGCAATTGCTCGAATCCCTCCATTTATCCTTAAACCTTTTTTATCTATTGTGAACCACCTTACCTTTCTATTATAATATTAAAATTGTTCATGTACCTTTGGCACAAACATTATTAACAAATTATAAAATAATATGCTTAAAAAGCCAAATCAATTATCTTATCGGCTATTTTTGTTTTTGCTATTTCCAAAAATTTATCCATTTCAACAGTATAATTCTCTTTTAGACCCCGAATCCTGACATTAACAGTGCCGGACTGAGCTTCTTTCGGCCCTATAACAAGCATATACGGAACTTTCTCATTATACGCTTTAATTATCTTGGAGTTTATTTTTTCATCGGATAAATCACAACTAAACCGAAGATTTGCCTCTTTTAGTTTATTTTCAATAACCTTCGCGTAATCATTTGTTTTTTCGCTGATCGGAAGCACTCTGACTTGTTCAGGAGCGAGCCAAAGCGGGAAATTCGCGGCATAATGTTCAATTAAAATACCAATAAAGCGCTCAAAAGAACCTAAAATCGCGCGATGTATCATAACCGGCGCTTTTTCGGTATTATCTTTATCAGTATAAACCAGTCCGAAACGCTCCGGCATAGAAAAATCTAATTGAATCGTACCAAGCTGCCATGACCTTTTCAGGCAATCTTCGACATGAAAATCAATTTTCGGGCCATAAAACGCCCCGTCACCTTCGTTAATCTTGAAATCAATGCCTTTATGATCAAGAGCGGCTTTTAGAGCATTCGTAGCAATTTCCCATATTTCATCCGAACCAATGTGATTTTCCGGTTTAGTAGAAAGTTCGATATGAAAATCCTTAAAACCAAAAGCCTGATAAGTCTCGAATACCAATTCAATTACAGATATTATTTCAGGCTCGATTTGCTCTGGAGTACAGAAAATATGCGCATCATCCTGAGTAAACTGCCTTACCCTGAATAAACCGTGCATTACGCCGCTCGCTTCGTGCCTGTGTACAAGGCCAAGCTCGGCTACTCGTTTTGGAAATTCACGATACGAATGTTTGCGGGTGTTAAAGACCAGACACCCGCCGGGGCAATTCATCGGCTTAACCGCATATCCCATATCATCTATTGTCGTGAAATACATATTCTCTTTATAATGATCCCAGTGGCCGCTTTTATGCCAAAGAGATTCATTAAGAATAATCGGGGTTCGTATTTCTTCATATCCGTATTTTTGATGAATACTGCGCCAGAAATCAACTATAGCATTCCAGATAACCATTCCTCTGGCGTGCATAAACGCGAAACCGGGACCGGCTTCGTTGAAACTGAACAAATCAAGCTGTTTACCTAATACCCTGTGGTCGCGTTTCTTGGCTTCTTCAATTCGATTGAGATATTCGTCAAGCTGCTTTTTATCCGGCCATGCGGTGCCGTAAACACGCTGGAGCATCTTTTGTGTAGGGTCTCCATGCCAGTATGCGCCGGCGACCGACATTATCTTCAAAGCTCCTGCTTTACCCGTACTCGGAATATGAGGCCCCCTGCACAAATCCTCGAATCCATCGCTATGCGAATAAAAACTGATAGAATCACCATCAGCCCGATTAATGTTATCCGTTTTATATTTATCGTCTTTAAGCTTATTTAACGCTTCCTCACGTGACATTTCCTTACGCACGAAGGGAGTATCAGCCTTAACGATTTCAGCCATTTTCTTTTCAATTAGCTCAAAATCCGTCGGGCGAATAGGTTCATCGAGGTCAATATCGTAGTAAAAACCGTCATCTACGGTCGGGCCGTAAACAAGCTTTGTGCCGGGCCAGATACTGCAAATAGCTTCCGCCATTATATGAGCGCTGCTATGACGCATAATTTCCAGGCCTTCGCTGTCTTTATTTGTAATAATTTGAACCTGAGCTTCCTGCTCGCCATTTGAAAAGACAGGGGCTGATAAATCTTTCAATTGCCCATTAATTTTCACCGCAATAGCAGATTTTGCAAGTCCTGGACCAATTTGCTCCGCTAATTGCTTACCAGTTAAAGAGTTATCGACATCTAATATTTTGCCGTCGGGAAGTTTAACTTTAGCCATATTAATACGTTTTCGTTCCTTTTTCTATATAAAATTTTCATTTTTTATCTAACCGAATTTAACCTACATACTAAACTATGTCAATAATATTTATGGACCTAATAAATTCTTGCACTATTATTATCAAATCGTTATAATATTTACAGTTGTGCCAATCGTGCTGTTTTATGGATTATCAAACTTACATTTGACAGCATAAATCAGGGATTGAAATTGGGTTTGTTTCCCGAAATCTATTCCTAAAAAATTGAAAATAGCCCTTTGGCGTTTCATTAAGAACTAAAAGAGGAAGGCTTTTATGCATGCAAATTTAGTTCTATTCACAAAAAGCGGCACGCAAAGGATTATTCCTTTGTCGAGCGAAATCACTATACTTGGTCGGCGGCATGATTGCGACTTGCGTATCCCGATGAAACTGGTTTCGAGAAGACACTGCCAGTTAAGCAAGAACAATGGCGACTTAAAAATACGTGATCTCGATTCTAAATGCGGAACATTCCTTAACGGTAAAAAAGTAAGCGAAAGTGTTGTTAATGCCGGGGATTATATTGGAATCGGCCCTTTGACATTCCAACTTCAAATCGACGGAAAACCAGAGAAAACATCCCCGCCGCAGCAAAATCAACCACAGACTAAACCTGCCTCCGCTCCCCAGGAGAATAAGCCTGAATTAGGTTTGTCCGACAGTTCAGCGGCTCTTGACTTGTCTGACTCATTCATAGCAGAGCTTGACGAGCTATAAACCATTTTGCTTTTAACAATACTCTGTATAATATCAAATCACTTTTTACGAACTTATCTGAAATAACAGGAAATATATCTGGATAAATTGTTTTATTTAGATTGTAAAATCCCATAGAATATATTATCCTGTTTCTGTTGGAGTAATTGCTTAATTGTTCTCTTTAAGGGGAAAATATGCAAGTTCTGGATTTTAAAGAGATTTTTAACTTTGGGAGTATTTATCATATAGATATATTAGATTTTAATATTCTATCGGTTTCATTGCCATTTAATCCCATTAAGCTTTTTGTACTTATATTGTGGGTATATTTATGTTTATACTTAATACAGCTTCTTCAATTCAGCCCACTTTTACCTCAAAAATACAGAACTGTATCTTATGCCATCACTCTTATTGCAGGGCCGGTATTCTGGTTGATTTTACTGATAGTGGACACCGCAAAGAAATCGGCTAATACAAATAAAAGTATATTCGAACTTCTTAAACAGTTAATAAAAAAAGCAATTCAAAACATCAAGACAAAAACTTTATCACGATCAAGGCACGGAACTGAAATAAAATTATTTGATTCATCCGGCAGAAACTTTGATGAAATATACGGACATAGCGATAACAAAAAGCAGGACAACAGGATTCTTGATTTAACGGAGAAAATTATTGCTCATGCTATTGATAAACGAGCGAGTGACATCCTGGTAGATCCCAAAGATGAAACCACATACACAATAAGATTGCGAATTGATGGTATTCTTCGAACTGTAAAAGAGCTTAAATCCAATACATGCAAAGCGGTTGTTAATAGTATCAAAGCCATATCAAGTATGGACATTTCCGAAAAAAGAAGGCCGCAGGACGGCGCTTTTATTGCCAAAAAGGACAATAAAACAACTTCTTTCAGAGTCGCAAGTGCCGGAGTAGTCAATGGAGAGAAACTGTCTATAAGAGTGTTGAACCAGGATGCAGGCACTTCAACTTTGCGTGATATAGGCCTTACAAAAAACCAGTATTCCACTATAACAGAAGCGTTAAAAATGCCTTCTGGAATGATATTGCTTTGCGGGCCGACAGGAAGCGGCAAAACAACTACTTTGTACGCAATGTTAAATTCCATTGACAGATTAACACACAATGTAATCACTGTAGAAGACCCAATTGAAGCAGTCCTCCCTTCGACCAGCCAGATTGAAATCAACCCCAAAGCTGATATTACGTTCGCAAAATCATTAAGAAGCATTTTAAGACAAGACCCGGATGTTATATGTGTTGGCGAGATAAGAGATGAAGAGACGGCGGAAATCGCGCTTCGAGCGGCACAAACCGGTCACCTTGTGTTAGCTACGATACATTGCGACAGCAATAAAACGGCTCTTATCAGGCTGCTTGATTTGGGAATATCCCCTCTTTTGCTTTCTTCTGGATTAAGTCTTTTATCATCACAGAGACTTCTTCGACGATTATGCAAACACTGCAAAAAACACATTGAGCCAAATGAGAAGCTAATTCAGGAATTCAAGAAAATTGGATTATTAGACTACTCACATATATACAAGGCGAATGGATGCAGACATTGTGATGGTACAGGTTATTACGGCAGGACAGCGGCTTGTGATATTTTACCAATAACTGAACAATTGAAAAATGATATAAGAAACATTGAAAACACTTCAAATATTAATCCCGAAAATCTTATACAAATTTCCTCGAAATTAAGAAAAGAAGCATTAAAAAAAGTTGCGGTTGGAATTACAAGTCTTGAAGAATTTAAAAGGGTAATAGGATAAACTATGTTATTCTGGATTGGCATTTTGATAAGCGGCTTATTTGCATGGTTAGCAATTAAAATTGGCTTCTATGAAATACTTGTCATGTTTTTTAATTTAGTAATTTCCATTTATGTATCGATATTCCTGACACCTGTAATTGACGATTTATTTCCTTCCGCGAACGACACTATATTTTATAATACTTTTTCCCTGTCTATAGTTTCGACAGGAACATTTCTGATCTTATACGGCATAGCCTACATTTTTTTAACCGGGCAGTTCAAGGTGACATTCCACAAAACATTTGAAATTCTTTTCGCAGGCTTATTGGGTTTCCTGACAGGTTTTCTCTTGTTCAGTTTCGCGGCATTGATAATTACAGTCACGCCGCTTTCTCAAAACCGCTTTATTAGCCAGATAGGATTTAACAAAGAATCTCAAAAAACAAATATTTCTTATATTAGCTGGTGGTGTGATTTAGTCAATACCGCCGTTTCTTCAGATGAAAAAATAAAATGCAAAGATGTTATTGATGAATTAATCAATAACGCACAGAAAAAAGATTCTAATGACAAAAACGAAAAGAATCAGGCTTTATCCGAAGCAAAGGAAATACATGTCAAAGGTTCAACTGAAAAGAACTCACCTGCATTAAATATTTCAGAATAAAGAATTATTAGAGTCCGCAATGGCCGCCGCACATACCGCCGCATTCAGCTTGAGACGGGCCGGGACAGGAATCACACGAGTTCGAGGATTTGGTATGCCCCACCGCAAAACCTGAAAGCATTTTCTGCATGTTCATACTGCCGCACTTGCTGCACTGATGTTTTTGCGTTTTACTACCGCTTTCCAAAAACTCTATTACTACACCACAATCATTACATTTATATTCAAATACAGGCACGATTCGATCTCCATTAAAAAATCAATATATTTTCTACATTATATATTACCGTGTCTTAATTTGCAATATATTGAAGGTCTAAATAATATGCTGTCTGATATTACTCTAATTTCAGCTTTTTGACTGGTCAAGTATCAGGTCTTTTGCTTTGCGGCTTGGTAAATTCAAAGCTCCATAAGCAGCCGCTGCGGCACTTTTCAGATTTGGGTCTGTTTCGTCCGAATTGATAAGCTCATATATCATGTTTACATTATCATCGCCCAACATGCTCGCGTTCAGTTTTGCTGAAATCGAAAGCGCATTAAAAGCGGCCATTTTTATATCAAGTTCGTTGTTTTCATCAAAAGCCATTGTTACGATGGCGCCCTGAGCTATCGGGCTTTTCAGATATGCAAGTGTCTGAGCGGCCAAAACCTGAATTGGCTTGCGTGCGTCACTTGTCGCGTTGATAAGAGTTTCTTGTGCCAAAGATAAATCCATAACAGAATTTCTCGATTGCGCCAGTCCGAGCATTACGTTAGCGGCTTGCAACGAATAACTATTCGCGAGATTCTCATTCCAGGTCATTGCGTCAGTAACTACAGTTTCCGAATCGCAAGCCAATGCCTCAGCTAAAATTGCCACCGCGCGTTTGCTTTCTTCAAAACTATCCTTTGGCAGCGCGGCCGCTATTGCTATAGCAGAACTGTATCTTACTAACCTATCCTTGAATGTAAGCGCCTTAACGAGCGGCTGTTCTGTGCCAAGACGATAGAACAATGATTTTTCACCGGCGGTTCTTCCTAAAGCTTCGATAACACCAAGAGCTACAAATGTATTGCCGTCTTTTATAGCACGAGCAAGTGCCTGATGGAGATATTCCACACCAGCGGTTGTTGCGAAAACGAGTGCGTTGGCATGGCTTTCACCGAAATATTCCGGCATTTTTTCTGCACCCGCAGATTCGGCCTTAAAATAAGATGCTATCCAAAGACCTATCGCCGAGCCGTAACTCTCATCAGCCCTGAGCGCCCATTCGCAATTTCGCATAGCCATAAGCTCGTTAAAATAAGCTTTATTTACCGCTTCACGAATCAATTTCCCATTTTCAGCATCCCAGAACCATACATTCGCGGTATTAGCGTCTTCGGCAGGCTGCAAAGATTGAGCATGGTCATAATATTTTTCAGCAAGCTCATAAAATAGTTGAGCAGAGGATACAGACGCAGCAGAAGAATTGATTTTTATAATGCCGGCCTGTGCCGCCTGACGAATATCCGGTGATTCTTCATTTTCCACAACATATTTCAAATAAGGAAGTGCCTGAGGATAAGCAATTCCACCCAATGCCTTGACTATTTCTGATTTCACAGCTATGTTGTCGGTCTGTAAAGCAGCGGCAAGAGGCCTGATAGCATCACGCCCTATTTGTGATAACGCATCCGCTATACGCGCAAATTCATCCTGACGCTCAGTATCCGCAAGTGCGTCAATCATAAATGGAATCGCATATTCGCCTGCATTTCTCAAGCGTTCGATAGCAGTAAGACGTCCTCGCGGCGTGTCACTATTTAATCTGAGTACTTCTTCAGAAATAACATCAGATTGAGTGCGGTTTTCAAATCCTCCGCCTTCGATGACGGCAAGAATCTTTTTAGACAATTCCGCAAGCTCGGAATCGTATTTGTTTTCACTGGCTTGCACAATGAGTTTATAACCCGTTTCATTTGCACGGGACAACTTAAACAATGCCACAGAATCAGGTTCATTATCAAGAATAGCCTTGGCATAATCCTTAGCCACTTCTAATCTCTTTATGGCCGTGTAATGTATGAATTCATCCCAGTTCTTTTCCAATTCCGACTTTTCAGCCATCTGGCAAATTCCTGTGCTTGCAACGAAAAGCAATACTGCTAAAATAGCTATGGCTTTGTTTTGATTGAACATCAACATTCTCTCCAATCCAAAATGTGCATCTATTTTCATCACCAAAAAGGTTTTGCTGCTCCTGATCTCCGAAAATACCCCTCATTGAGGCGATTTACAGTTCGGGCGATAGTAAACTCTTATTACAATATAAGAGACTATCCTTTGAATAGTATAAATTTTTAGGCCTGTTTTGTCAATAAAAAACCGTTTTGGCACAGCTAAAACAATAAAATGTAAGCAAGATTGTGTTATAGGACGAGTTTTTCGAGTGCAGACTATTTACAACTTCGCCTTAATACCAGCGGCTATCTGCAAAAATCCGGGCATAGAATAATCGAAAAATCTTTTATACGCGTCACAAAAATAGCTTTCGGTCCCCAAAACGCCCTTTTCAACCGAAATTCTATTTTTCACACAACCTCCCCGACAAACTGACAAAAACCTGCAAATAAAACATTTATTTGACAATTTCTGTTTATTTCGGTTGAACTTTCTTTTCGTTTCGCTCGATGCCAATTTTTCAATTGGCGTTTCAAGAATATTTCCAAGCCGCCATTTTGGCTCAACAAAAAAATCACAGCAAAACGCTTCGCCACTATGCTCAATTACTATATATTGCCCGCAAAGTCTATCATATGTGCAAATAGTATGATGTTTTGTGATAAAGTACGACAGAATCGAGTCAAAATCGCGGATACTGACTTTGTCCGTCCCGTAATTGATCCACAAATCAAACATTTTGCGAAGAAAAACCCAGTATTGTTCAGGTGTGATTGAAAAATCCGCTATTTCCTTTGTATCATGAACAATTTCAACACATGGTATAAACTGCATATACTTTACGCCAAGCTCGGTAAGAAAACTAAAAATCTTTTCCGGATGCTCGATATTTTTGGCATTCAGCAAAGTGAGAGTATTGAATTCGACCTTGTATTCTTTGCATTTTTCAATACTATGTACAACTTTTTCAAAAGTTCCCGCTCCCGAATGGTCAAGACGATAAATATCATGAAACTCCTTCGGCCCGTCAATGCTTATTCCCAAAAGAAAATTATTTTCGTGCAGGAACTTACACCATTCATCATTCAGCAAAATTCCGTTTGTTTGAAGTGAATTTGAAATTTCCTGGCCGGGCTTGCCGTATTTGTTTTGCAGTTCAATAACTTTCTTATAGAAATCAAGCCCCATCAATGTCGGCTCCCCTCCCTGCCAGGCGAAACTGCTTACCGGAAAACCTAACTGTAAATAATCTTTGATGAGCTTCTCAAGAACTTCAACACTCATCCTCTGCCTGCCGGAACCAACTTCAGGCGACCGGGATTTATAAAAACAGTACCCGCAATCGATATTGCAGTTCGAGCCGCTCGGTTTTATCAATAATGTAAAAGGCTGCATTTATTATTTTACCTATTTATGCTGAATAAACCGTAACTTTACCCATTCAATCGCCTGTTCCCTGCTTTTAATCTGTCCCTCTAATTGAGCTATATACAATTCATCAGCTAATTTTCCCAATAAAGGCCCGGAAACAGCACCCAGTCTAATCAGGTCATAGCCGTTAAGCAGCGGCTTGGGCTGCAATTCAATGTCACCCAATAATTTTATTCTTCGGTTAAGTTTAATCAAAGCCGAAATGCTTTTCCTGCCGCCTATAGTCGCTTTTTGAATCGCCTTTTGCATCTCGAACAAATCACTGAAATGCTGCTGAGCAAGAATCTTTTTCAAGCCGGAAAGTGACATTGTATCATCAAGCAATTTTCCCCGATTCTCAAGCAGAAATTCAATATGCCTGCTGTCATTCCTGCTCAATTTCAATATTTTGCATTCGTCCAGGGCAAATTCTGTTTCGCAATCACTAAATAAGCAAGACAACGCAAAAGCAAAATCAATCTTACCGCGAAACTGACCCAATACACGAATTCCATAATCCGCTTGCGTTTTATTCAAGTTCGGAAAAATCGCTTTCGCCAGGCCGCTTTCCACGAGCATTGCAACCCCCGCGGCACGGTTCGGATTTTTAAGAATGTGTCCCAACTCGATAGCGATTCGCTCACCGCTTATTTTAGTTATATTTTTTGCAAAATTACAAATCGCCTGCCATGTCAAAGGTTCAATCTTGAATCCAATCTGTGTAGAGAACCTCACCGCCCGAAGCATTCGAAGATAATCCTCACTGAAACGCTCATCAGCAATACCTATCGTTCTGATGGTTTTACGCTTCAGATCTTCCTGCCCGCCAACATAATCAATTACTTCTCTTTTGACAGGATTGTAAAACATCCCATTTATCGTAAAGTCCCTTCGGCTTGCATCTTCCGCGGCGGAAGTAAACTGGACAGAACTTGGCCGTCTGCCGTCAACATAACCAGCTTCGGTGCGAAACGTGGCAACCTCTACTTGTACTTTATCAATCAGGACAATTACAACACCGAATTTTGCGCCGACCTTGAGCGTTCGCCTGAAAAGTTTTATCACTTCTTTAGGATGAGCGTTTGTCGCAACGTCGTAATCGACGGCTCGTCTTCCGAGCAGCATATCCCGAACGCAGCCGCCCGCCAGGAGAGCTTCATAGCCGCTCTTGTGCAGTTTCTTTATAATGTATAAAGCCGCTTCTCTACTCGTCAAGAGCCTTACCTCGCAAAAAACACACGTTCATTGTCCCCCAAGTCCGGCGTTCGACGACCTGCAATTGTCCGTAATTGTCCGCGATAACTACATCATCACTTGTCCTGACTACAACTACACCCTCAGACGAAATCTTATCCCCAAGCGAAACCAATAATTCGGCCAAAGGCGAACCTGGCTCGTTTTTTCTGCTTTTTACATACGGCGGATCAACAAAAACAAGGTCGCATTTTTCCCCTTCCTGCGCAATTTCCAGTTCGACATTGAACGCACTGGCTTTTACAGCTTTAGATTGCTGAACAAAAGCCGCTTTTTCAATGTTTTTCTTCAGGATTGTTAAAATCTCCCAATCCCTGTCCACGAAAGTAACGAACTTAGCTCCCCTGCTCAAAGATTCCAAACCCATCGAACCAACGCCGGAAAACAAATCTGCTACAACCGCACCTTCCGGCATACCGTATTTATACAACACGCTGAACAGAGATTCTTTTACCCTATCGGTGATAGGCCGCGAAACCATCGAATTCGGGCTGAATAAATTCATCCCTCTTTTTGTACCTGCAATAATTCTCATACTTATAATATACCTAAAAGAGTAATCACAGGCGAGAAAATTAACCATTAATAATGCAGGTATCTAATACTGAATACAGTTTTTCACTTAACCTTTTGTGAAAAACCATAAGGGCCGTGAACCACGCAGGAAGATTCACCTGCAAAATTTCGGAATTGGACTATCATTCTATCTTCGATTTTTGTTCCATCTTTGCATTTACAAATTACAGGTACAGCCGCAATTGTACCCAATTTAGTTTGCCCGGTCTTAAAGATTTTCCCAATACTGACAAGCTCTATAATCTGGTTATCTTTTCCTTCACGAATAATAGATTTACGAATAAATTCATCATCAAGATTCGCGCTCACCGGGGCAAGCTGTTTAATTTGTTCAATGTTTCCGGCAATAATAGCATCATACATAACTGTAAGTATTTTTTCACAAGCCTCCTGTTCTGATAGCCCTTCCGTCGATATGCCATTATTGGGATTGCTTAACAAGCCGGTATTTTCATCGGGTATAGTTAGAGGTTTTTCAACATAAGCCGGGTTTCCCTGAAGAGTTACGTTAAATAAGCTGTCCTCTGCATCTTTATAAAATATTATCTTTGTCGCGTTGAAACCAGGTTTGCCGCTCATATTCATATTATCCCACTGCTTCATACTCACGGCCAGTTTCGTTTCAGAATCAAACTCGATTACAAAAGACTTCGGCCCAGTCGCGTCAAGGAAACTGCTCATCACGGTAACACGTTCCCTGCCTGTATCAGGATCTTTGCCGTACATAACTTTGGTGTTCTTAATACTCGCAAGCATTTCGAGTAGCTCCGAACCGAGCCACTGGGAAAAACCGGTAGTTATCGCATTTTCAAAATAAACTTTATTCTCCGCCGGTATATAAATGAACGTTGAGCCGTCTTTCACCCAGGATATAATACCATTTGAAGTCTTTACCACAAAATCTCCTGAATACTCCCCGCTGTTATCAGAACGCACCCAGCAATCGAACGAACCATCAGGAAAAGTTCCTTCCATATATACTGCTTTGTAATCTTTAATAGCTTGAATTGACTGCTCGAATGCCCATACAGTCCTGCCCTCATTACCTATAAGCATATATAACACAACTAATAACACAGCAGCCGCTGGACCAAATTTAGTTACTCTGTTTTGCATGATTATTCTCCATATATTCGGCTGCATTGTTGCCGATTGAGTCTTTAGTGATTGTTTATAAACAGGCAAAGCATCATCTAAATTTTTTTTATCTAACTCGCTTGTCGTTTTGATTTCATTTCTTTTTTCAAAATAAAAATTACTTACGACTTTTTCAATTTTACTTACAAGTTTCATGTTACACCTTGCCGTTCAATTGTGACTTTAATTTTTCCATGCCGTACCGATAGCGGCTCTGGATTGTATTTATCGATTCGCCCTGCATTTTTGCAATTTCTCTGAATTTCATATCACTATTAAGATGCAGGACAATTATTTCTCTCTGCTCGTACGGAAGCTCCGAAAATGCCGCTTCGAGATGCTCTGATTGCTCAGTTAATATCGCAAGCTTTACAGGCTCATTACAATCATGTTCGATGTTTTCTGTATTGCATATTTGTTTTTTCTGTCTGGTTTTTATGCTATGCAGACTGCGAATACGATTGGCAACACAACTCAAAAGGTAACTCTTTAAACTCGTCCGCAATTGCAATTTAACCGCATGTTGAGCAAACGATACAAACACATCATGCAACACATCTTCGGCTACAGTTCTATCATTTGACAAGGCTATAGCTAAAGCCAACAAATCATCTTTGTACTTTTCATAGATCCGGCGCAGGGCATCAGAGCTGCCGCGTTTTAACTTCCATACCAGTAACTTGTCTTCCAGCATGTCTGGATTCACCTTAAAAAGTTTCGAAACTTACGATCGTCAATGATAAGACCTCATTATTGCAGATTTTAGTCTAAAAATAATACAAATTTTCTTTAAAAATAAAAAGGCCGAACTCATTCAAGCCCGGCCTATATGGATTTTAGAAATAAGGTTATGAATTCTACTGTGCTTTTTTGCGAACTACCCAAACATTCATTCGCCGCTGTTCTATTTTGAATGTAATACCGAAATTCTCCTTGTACCATTCTTTAGCTAATTCAGCACCTTTTTGAGTTTTAAAGTTCGGTATTTCAAGACTCAACTTAGTATCTTTATCTATTCCAGTATTATCTTCTATAACAACATCCTGGTTTCTTGCTAGTGACGTTAGCAAACTATTAATATTTATTCCTGCGCTGGCTATAATAGATGACATTCCCGGAGTATCCGTTGAGCCTCTAATTACCGGGCTTCTGACAGTTGTAAAGTCCTTAAGTCCCTGGCCGTTATACTCGGCAACCCAGACCGAACATAAATCTTCACCTTCGATAATTTCCAATCCAAACTGCGCAAGTACAAATTTACTTTGCAAGTCAGATGATATTTCGCCTCGACTTATCACTTCGTGCTGAAGCTCAATATCAGTAATATCAGTATTAATTCTAATTCTTCCCGATGATTCCGGATATTTATAAAAACTAGCAAAATTTTGTAATGGCCCACTAACAGGCATGGTTTTATAGCCATCCAGACCAGGTATTTCAAATCTCGAAATTCGTTTACAATATGGCCTTTCTCGAAATTCCATTTGGCCGATGTCAAGCGGATTAGCTTTATAATATTCTGATAATTCATCAAGATGCTTGTTCCACTTTATAGTATCAGGATCATTTGCCATGCGATATTTTTCCGGCACATACCATTTTGTCTGATCATTGTCTAGCACATTAAATCCTGCAATCTGGTTTACTTGCTCAAGTGTAAGGTTTGCTCTAAGAAATAAACCTTGAGTGAAATCATGTCCAAGCAGATTCAGTCCTCTTTCCTGGATTTGGGATAAGATTTCCTTTCTCGCACTCGGATTATATCGAGAAAGATCCGGTTCCAGAGTCATCATTTCTTTAAATATCTGGGCTGCTCTTTCAATTCTGCCATTACCAGCTATGGCAACAATATAATCTATAAAAGGCTGATAAGAAGCGTTAGCTCCGCTTGTCAGAAATTTCTCTTTCTCCTTAGGCAATAGCTTTTCGGCAAGTTCATCAGTTTCATCAAACTTTTCCTGGTTTATTAGCATAGTGAGCTTTATTCTATCTATTTGATGATCATATTTTGTGCCTGACTCCAATTCTCTTACCAAATCGATTACTCTCAAACACTCATCATACTTTTTGCTGCGTGCGTATTCCCATGCTTTTGATAACATAATATCTGTTTCCGATTCTGTAAGTCTATCCTGCGGCCAAATACTATTTGGCTCCCATTCAGTAAGATTGATAGTTCCAATTATTTCTTCAGGTTCATCAGGATGCCAATTTGCGACATAACAATCAAAAATGATTTCGCTCGGAACTCTTTCATCAAACGGAAATTCATCCGGCACAAAAACCTGAACGGAAATATCATCGATTCTCCAGATACTTTCAAAACTTTTGTAGCTCCTGTTTAAATTGTCGGTAACATGAGAAAAACCACAGAATGTATTACCATCTGGTCTCGCGTTTTGTGATTTCGATGCAACAATCCAGAGCGCTCCATGTTTTGTAAAACCAATTTGCTCGACTTTAGGCATATGATAACCGCCTGCTTTTTCGAATAATTCTTTTGGTACATAATCCCTGCCACCCGGATCCTTCAGTAAAGCATAAGCAAGATTCGCTTGATTACCGCGGGTAGTTGTATTATCACTATCAAGTAAGATTTTCTCATATGCAAGCGGATCAAAGAAATCTGATGATTGTTCTGTCGAATAACTCATGCAAACATCAATACATTCACCGTCACGTGGGTCCCACATACGGATTCGTGTAGGTAATTTGCTTTCCCGCAATGCCCAGATTCTCATCCACTCAGGGCTTACATTTGACTGAATATCAAATACAAGCATATCCTCAGATATCATAGCATTGGGATTTATAAGCGGCGTAGTTTCTTCCAAATCTCCGCCGCTTACTGAATTCAGGATTGTGTTCAAGGAAAATTCCGGCGTACTCAAAATTTTCTTCATTACCATTAGTCCATTTTCATCATATTCCTCTTCAGAAAGCTTGAGTTTCTTTTCAAAATTGTAACCTGTAACAATTTTATCCGCCTGTGCAAAAAGAACCTGGCTATCGACTCGTATCCTTGTTTTACCCTCGCTGTTTCTCCATATCTCGATTTGTGTTGGTTCCTTAGACGCATCTTTCTTTAAATAAATAGTTGCATTAAAAAATTCTATCGACTGAAATTTTTCGACAACATCGGCCCAGGCAACAGTAGTACCTCCAAACTGTTTTAGTACTAATAATGTGAATACAACAATTGCTGCCGCTGCTGCTAATTTGATTACTCTATCAAAAAAAATAAATTTCCCCTTTTGTTTTTCATCTTTCCGAGATTTTTCGGCTAAAGAAACAATAAGTTTCTTTTCGAGTTTATCACGATGAGGATAATCTGGTTTGTCATCGAATTCAATATTATTAAGATATTTTTCAAATTCTTTATTTTCCATTTTACGATTTCCCATAGTTTGTCATCCTGAGGTGAAACCGAAGTATCTGGCTTGAGAAAAAATAGATTCTTCGCTTCGCTCAGAATGACAATTATATTGTTATATCTTTAATTTCCATTTTTTTTCGCAGCTTTTCCACGCCTCTTGATAATTGACTGCGAACAGTAGCCGCACTGGTTCCGAGAACTTCGGCTATCTCGTCAAATTTCATTTTCTCGAAATAATGTAATGTAATGATTGTCTGATACTTTGGTTTTAAGGTTAAAATCGCGTTTTTGAGAGATTCCAGCTTTGCGGCTTTATCTTCGATATTGTTATTGTGGTTGTTGGGATTTTCTTTCAGATAATTTTCTGCTTTTTTATGAACCGCGGCTTTTCGTAAATGCTCATTTATAAAATTGGTCGCAATCACAAAGAGCCAGCCGCGGAATTGATTTTCGCTGCCCCTGAAGGTATTGAATTTTTCTACTACACGCAAAAATACCTGCGAGGTAATATCCTCTGCTAAATGCCTGTCGAACAACCGATGAACGCAATACCTAAAGAGTGCGTCGTAATGTCTGCGGTACAATACCGAAAAGGCATTATAATTTGTCCGAGCTTCTTCTATCAGCTCGGCACCTTCAAGCTCACTGGTGCTGTCCACTATATCAAATCTCCCAAAATTTAAAGTTTCAGTAATCATCACCATTATAAATGCGCAAAACCCAAAAACGCGGCAAATAATTTAAATAATTGCAAAATTGGCTTCAAATTCTGTATAATACCTGTATGACAACCAAAGAAATAGCTTTAAAGACAATTGAAGAACTCCCTGAAAATGCTTCATGGGAGGATATTCAAGAGAGAATAAACTTTATGGCCGCTGCCCGCAAAGGTCTAAGCGAGCATAACCAGGGTAAGGGAATACCTCATGATAAGGTCAGGGAGGAATTTGCTGAATGGCTTACAGATTAATTTGGTCACCGTCCGCTTGTCATGATTTAAAAGAACTTGCCTCTTATATTTCTGAATCAAGTCCAGAAGCATCCGTTAAATTCATAAAAAAAGTATTTGATACAGTTGAGCATATTCCAGATTTCCCAAAATCTCGTCGTATTGTTCCTGAGTTCGAAAATTCCAATATCAGAGAAGAAATTCGTAAGCCCTGTAGAATTATTTTTAGAATAAAGCCTAAAAAGCGAACCATTGAAATTGTACGAATCTGGCATTCCGCAATAGGAACACCTCAAATATAGTTAAAACAAATCAATAACATAAGATTCGGAAAGTTTTTTCTGGATTATTTCATTAGCGAGATTTATCCATTTTTCGCATTTATCGAGAATTACACTATCTGAAGTCACTACGGCCATATCGGTTTTTATTAGTTCAGCATCGGGGCTGATTGAAAGTTTAACTTCAAAAACCCAACTATGCTCTGCGGCAATTTCGCTTATCAGCTTTTTTAATCGGCCGCTATTGGAGACGGGGCTATCCAAAAGCCAGAGAACGTTTTCAATTTTATTCTCGTGTAAAAAATTTCCGATAAGCTCTATCGCCGGGATAGTTTCTTCAACTTTTCGATATGTGCCGTGTATGCTCGCCAAATCTCGCAAACATCCATCACGGCCTCGAAACAGAATCCCACCGCTCAAAGCGGCTTCGATTGTTATTAATAAATTGTAGCCGTCTATCGCAATTGATTTTTCTGTAAGATTTTGTATTTCAATACAACGCTGTTTTCGGGATTCAAGTTGCTGGTCGGAGCATGAGCTTCGCATAATTGCCAGTCTTTGTCGTTCTGTAAACGAAAATTTATCTCCAACAAGCTTGAGCGAGCTTTTATCGGCGTAACCTTTCGTTAAAAGCAGAGAGAAATCCGCGGCTGCTTCTCGTAATTGAGGGATTATTTCAGGAGCGAATAATTTCGCATCGGATGGGTGTTGGCCGCGATGAATCCGTTTGTCAGGCAAAAGTATCTCCTTATTTTATTGACAGAAGCCGCCCTTACATCTTACATTATCTATTTAAGAATCTTAAATTAAAAGGTTATTGTATAATGCCCAGTCATAATTTAGCAAGTATAAAGATAGACGACCTCGAAATCACAGGTTATTCAGTCGCCGGCGAGGAAACCGTCGTAGCGATACCGCAATTAGACGTTTGCTTCGATATTGGCAAAGCTCCGGACCAGTTTATTTCCATAAATAATGTCCTGCTCACACATGGCCACATGGACCACTCGGCGGGTTTCGCGTATTATCTTTCTCAGCGAAATTTCTGCGGCCAAGCAGCGGGAACTATACTGGCTCCAAAAGTACTGATAAATACTATGCAGGAAATTTTGGATTTATGGGGCAAACTCGATGGCAATAGAATCCCGGCTAAACTTGTTGGAGTACAGCCCGGCGATGAATACCAGATCAAACCAAACCTTTTCGCGAGAGTCTTTCCGACAAAGCACAGCAAAGGTTCAGTCGGCTATACAATTATCGAAAAAAGAAAAAAGCTCAAAGAAGAATTCATAGGGTTGAATGGGCCGCAAATCGTCGAATTGAAAAAACAGGGAATCGAAATTGATTACACGCTCGAACTTCCGATAGTGACTTTTATCGGTGATACGCAATATGTCGATTTTTCGCAATTAGATTATATCGCAAAAAGTAAGATTCTTATCACAGAATGCACTTTTTACGAAGAAGAGCATAAAGAACGTGCCGAAGCAGGCAAACATATACATATAGAAGAGTTCGCGAAACTGCTCGAAAATATGCAAAACGAGCATATTATAATTGTTCATACAACCCAGAGGACAGGCATGAAAGAAATTAATAAAATTCTCAAAAACGCCATGCCAAAAAATATTTTCGATAGAATTACCCTGCTAATGAACAAAAGAACAAGGTAAAAAATTTGTAAAATTTATTTTTACACTAAAACAAATTTAGTTAGACTAATCCGTTATATTTTGAAAGAACTAAAATAATTACAATATAGAAAGTTGAAAGAATATGACAAATAATACTATCACTGCTCCGAAGGGTTTTCTTGCCGCGGGACTTTTTTGCGGTGTCAAAAAATCGGGCAAATACGATTTGGGTATGATTGTATGTCCGGGCGGAGCAAACGCGGCGGCGGTTTTTACTACAAATAAAATTCAATCGGCAGCCGTACAAATCGCTAAAAAACACGTAAAAAGCAAACAGATTTACGCCGTAATAGTTAATTCAGGCAATGCGAACGCCTGCACCGGTACGCTTGGAATTAAAAACGCGGTTAAAATGTGCGAAGAAACAGCATCGCATATTGAAGAGGACGCACATAATATTCTTGTCGCGTCAACCGGAATTATCGGCGAACAGCTCCCGATAAAAACAATTACCGATGGTATCGCAAAAGCGGCGGCGAAACTTTCCACTGCACCTGAAAGCGGCATGGACTTTACGAGTGCGATTATGACAACCGACACAAAACCTAAAATGTCTGTTCGCCAAATTGAGATTTCGGGCGAAAAAGTCACAATAGCGGGTACGGTAAAAGGCGCTGGAATGATTGCCCCGAATATGGCAACAACACTTTGCTTCATTACTACCGATATTGCGATTTCAAAAACCCTTCTCGACAAAGCATTGAAAAACGCTATTGGAAACTCCTTGAACAAGCTTACAGTTGACGGCCATCAGAGTACGAACGATACAGCTATCCTTCTCGCTTCCGGCTCTGCGGGAAATCGACCTGTTACAAGCCAGTGCCCACGTTATAAAAAATTCACAAACGCACTAACTGATTTATGCGATGATTTGGCAAGACAAATGGCACACGATGCGGAAGGAGCAACACGAATTTTCAAGGTAATCGTAAATGGTGCGGCTTCACAAAATGACGCCGCAAAAGCATGTCGTGCTATCGCGGATTATCCTTTGATAAAATGCGCCATTCACGGCGGCGACCCGAACTGGGGAAGAATCATTTGCGCCATTGGCTCATCAGGTGTAAAACTGAACGAAAACAAGCTTAGCTGTAAAATTGGTTCCGTTACAGTTTTTCAAAATGGCCAACCTCGCAAGTTCGACGCAAAAAAAGTCAGCCAAATTGTTTCTCAGCCGGAACATACAATTTTAGTTGATTTAGGTGCAGGTAAAAAATGCGATTTCTGCTACGGATGCGACTTAAGTGCTGAATACGTAAGCATTAACGCGGATTATCATACATAAAAAAATTATTGTTGCAATCACCTGTATTTTATGATACAGTACAGGTTTATATAGTTTCGGGGTGTAGCTCAGCTTGGCTAGAGCGCCTGGTTTGGGACCAGGAGGCCGCTAGTTCGAATCTAGTCACCCCGATTTTTTTTTGCGCCTAAAAAGATTTTTCCAACTTTGCTATAACAAAAGAACATCTGTTCGTCTTTGTCCATGCTTCAAATAAACGTTAGCCGGAATCATCTGTTTAGTTTTCTTCTCCAGGGAACTTCAAATATTTCCGCAAATTTGGCATAAGCATAAAATTTAATACATACCTTTACCAAAACTACTTCGGAATATTATTTACAATTTTAACTATAAAATATACAATCATAATATATATTTATGGAGAAAACTATGTGCATTGAACGTTTCAACCTGAATTTTCATCTGTACGTGATCCTGCCGATTTTGTTTTTTCTATATTGTCCATGTGTATCATGTAATGAGCAGCCGCATAACTATATTGTAAATACTATTCGCTTCGATGTCATCGAACCGCCTGTCGTCGCTCAAAAAGATATCACTGTATTGGCACCTACTTCAAACCAGCAATTGGAAGGCAAACCACTGGAATGCAGCGGCCTGGCATGGTTCAATGGTTATTTACTCATTGCAAGCGATCGACACGAACACCTGCTTTTTACCTGTCCTATCGATTTGGAAAATATGGTTATCGGTACGCCTCAACCAAAGATTTTGGTTCACAACGAGCAAAACCTTCTAAAAGACATAGAATCAATAACCTTGCTGCAAAATAATGACGGGAATTTTTTATATATGATGTGCTCACTTAGTAATGCACCGGACGCACAGCCTCTTCCACAGCGTCGGAATTTATTTTTTTGCAAGATAAATCAAATCGCTCCGTTTGAAGAAGGCCAAAGTAATGTTTTTTCGGTTGATTACATTAGAGAACAATTGGAAATATATTTAAAAAAAATTAACGCTCAGCCATACTATACTTTTGATGTTGGTTATCCCGGCGAGGATAAAAATACTTATCGTTGGGGGAATGTCGAAGGCATAACTTTTACCCCTGATAGAGAGTATCTTCTATGTGGAATGCGTAATCCTCTTTTTGACGGAGCCGCTTTCCTTTTTGCAATTTCGGGAATATCTCAACCCAAATCAATGAAAGTGAAAGACTTTTTTATACTTGATCTTGATGAACGCGGTATAAGTGATTTAACATGGGACCCGGTTTCAAATGGATATTTAATAACCGCCGCAAAAAGTAACGGACCTCGTCTCGATCCTGATAAACCATTTCCGCCCAATACGCTCGATAGTGCATTATTCTGGTGGAGCGGCCGGAAAACTGATAAGCCGGTTCTTATTGCCAAAATTCGTGACATGACAATAGAAGCCGTCTGCCGCCTGGGAAACAGCAGGTATATCGCATTAGGCAGTGACGAAGGTGATATAAGCGAAGGCCGTACCGCGCGACAAAGCATTTTAACTATATTGGAATTTACCGGAATACCCAGATAATCTGTATGATTTAATATGGACGATTCAAAACAAAAATATGACGGTGAGCAGGACGAAGAAAAAGATTTTCCCGATACCCTGTTTACGGATCAGACTATTGCATACAATCAGGATAGTTCTCCGAAAGTTCACGATACCGGGATAAATTCTTCCGTGGGAAAGTCTGTTTCCGAACAGCCGAAATGGATCGGTAAAAAAATGGGACATTTCAAGCTGTTAAGACTTATTGGAAGAGGTTCCATGGGTTTGGTTATTCAGGCCGAAGATATTAATTTAAAACGTATCGTCGCGTTAAAGATTCTTCGTAAAGAACTTTTAACAAATGAAAATGAGAAGAAAGCTATCGAGCAGTTTCTCAGAGAAGCTCGCGCAGCCGCTTCTATCGAACACCCTAATATCGTTCGTGTATTTGAAATCAATCAACACGCCGGCTTGTGGTATATCGCTATGGAAATGGTAGCGGGTAACAGCTTGAAGCAGATTATCAAAGCCGCCGGCGCCCTGCCTGTTTCGCGAGCCTGCCCGATTATTGCCGATGTCGCTGTTGGCTTGCAGGTCGCTCATAGCATGGGGATTATTCACAGGGACATTAAACCGAGCAATATTCTGGTAACAAGAAATGGTCATGGCAAAGTCAGCGACTTCGGGCTTGTTCGTGTTGATGATCCGAATGACCCATTAGACATATTTGCAAATAAATCTATCGGGACGCCGCTTTATGCTTCACCGGAAATTATCCGCCATGAAACAATAAGTCCCGCGATTGATATTTACAGTTTAGGCGCAACTCTGTTCCATACCCTGACAGGTCGCCCGCCATATACCGCAAAGAAAATAAAAGATATACTCGATCAGCACTTGAATGCGGAACCGCCGAACCTCAAGCAATTTCTTCCTGACTGTTCCATTAACCTGTCTTCTCTGATTAGTCGAATGATGGCCAAAACTCCAGAGTCCCGTCCTACCGCCGCTGAAGTCGCTGCGATACTTAACACCGAATCCATTCCAATTTCATCTGACTTATCCGGAACTATTGATGTCGATGGTTCTACTTTAGGAATGCCGGGAATAGCAAAAATAATCAGGACTCAACTGCAGGAACCTGTTAGAGAAAAGTTTCCAGTTTCTCTTTTGAATAGATTTAAGTTATTAACGGTCAAATATAAAATATTCTGGTCAATACTTTCCGCTTTGTTCATATTGATTGTCTTTTCGCTGATATTTTTTCTAAACACAATCCGAAAGCAGCCGAAACAGGACCGCGAGGCTATAAACAAATTATTTCCAAATGCTCCATCCAATTATGGAGTTGAAAATCCTGAAAGTATAATTTCCTCGCAACCTGTATTTAATGAAATACCGTCTTTTTCATGGAAAAATAAAATAGATGCTTCAAACTATAGGTTTGTCGCGAGCAAAACAGGACACTACTTCTACCCTATCGAAGATAAACGAGCAATTCTAATCAGGGCCGACCAGTTTATCGGATATCAAACCATAGAACAGGCACAAAAAGACAGAAAAGAACTCGCTCCAAAAGAATAACAAATGGACTATGGACAAAAGCCGGAGGCGTTCAATCTCAAAGTTGGCCCAAATGGATGAAAAAGTTCAAAGAGTATTAAAGACTGGTACTTTGTAAATCTTTCTTAATTTTTTCAGCGGCTTGTATTCTTTCAGTTCTCGGAGACCATGGATCATATTTATATTTCTTGCCGGTCAATTCGCTCACTATTTTCCAGGCGGCTAAACGTGTGCCGAGATATTTTCCTTCGAGAGCGGGAACGACACTCGGCAATATTTTTGGACCGGATTCTACAAGAAGCTCAACTGCCCTGCGATTAATCCCCGCGTTTTTATGCCCAAGCAAGCCAATAAGGTCATTGGTATCATTCGGATTAAGTTCAGGAATATTTGTTATTTCAGAAGAAGCATCAGCCGCTTCCTGTATCGCGGGTATTTTTGTTGTACCTGTCTGAGTGTGAGTGTATTCATCTATGTCACGTAAAAGCTTGGAAAAAGCAGGAGCTTCATGATAACCGAGCCAGTCACCAACTATCTCGTCATAAACATTTATTACAATTGTTCGAGGCAGTGACTTTATTTTGTATGCTTTCGCAATATCGGCCTGCTTATCCACATCGATTTTTACACAAACAAACTTATCCAGTTCCTTTTTAACTTCGGGATCAGTAAAAGTTTCCTCTTCCATTTTTTCGCACCATACACACCATGAAGCTTCGAATTTAATCAAAACAGGAAGTTTCTTTATTTTTGCCTGTTCGAGTGATTCCTGGTACGAAGTTGACCATTTCAAGGAATTTTGCAATAAATCCGCAGCGGTATTACCGGCATGAGTAATCCCTGCGTAAAATAAAATAACTAAAATGACAAAATTATTTCTCTTGTTCATTTGGATCAGCTTTTTCTTCATCGAGACCATGAGTAATTTTCTTCCAATATTCTTCTTCATTAAATTCTGGACTATTTTCTTTATCGTGACATGTTATACAATCAGTCTTTTTCATTTCCAGTTTTTCAATTTTCACTTCCTTATCGGATTCGAGTTTTACATGATGATCACCTCGTCCATGACAGGATTCGCAAGAAACATTCTTAAGTTTCGGCGTCAGTTCCTGACTTATATAACCATCGGAAGCCATATAACCCACAACATGACACTGGAGACACTTAGGATTATAATGGTCGTTCTTTTCTTCGAGTGCCTTGAAAGCATTTTTATGTTTCGATTCTAACCAGACTTTGTACGCTTTTTCGTGACATTCCTCACAGCTTTCAGGACCGATGTACTTGTCCGCGTTCTTACTGCGTACAGCGGTAATAGCGGACAATCCTTCTTCATCGTCTTTAAGAGGACGAAATTCTCTCGCTTTCAATTCCAATTTATAATCTTCAACCAGTTTCGCCAACTGCTCGTCACGGTCCATCGTTTCGGGGATAACAGTTATTTCGCCGTCATATTTCCAATCATCTTCTGATATATACCTGACATTCAGCCTGCCAACATTCTTGCCCTTGTCCGTATTCAATACATAAATAGAATGATTTTCCTTCATAGGCATATTCGTCGCCTGATGAACGTCACCTCCTACAATAACATCTATCTCGAAAAACTGTTTTGCAATTTCTTTTATCTTGTCCTGGTCGGCAAAAGCAAGCAGAACAATATAATCAGCTTTCTTTTTCAATTCGGGCAAATATTTAGAAAGCGCATCCGAAGGCGGCGTAACAGTGAGCCTGTCAGCTATTTCATCTTCCTCAAGATTATCATCCAGAATCCCAATAATCCCGCAACGATAGCCATTTGATAATTTAACTACAACAAAAGGCGCGAATACCAATTTACCATCAGGCCCAATCAAGTTGGCGGAAACAAACCGGCTGTATCGCTCTTCCAGTTTTTTAAGTTCGTCATAATTAATCAATGCTTCACGGCGGCCGATATTAACCGCATGATAACCCATCTGTTCATAACCCTTAAGAATATACTCAAGCTCGAGAATTTCCCACGGTCGATAACCAGCAGTGACATCTCCCGCGTCAACAAGCAAAAAATCAAGAGGTTTAGCCTGCGCAAGATAAGTTTGTCTTCTGCTGATTCCCCCTGCCATTCCGCCGACGCAGCCGCAAGGCTCAATATGGCCGGTTGTATCACATGTATAAAATATTGAAAACAATTCGGGCGGATTTACTCTGCCTGCTCCGAAAACGCCCTGCTTTTTCATAAAGAACAATAAAATTAATATCACAATAATAACAGAAGTAATAATAATATTTACCTTGGCGCGCCCCGGAGCCGCAATATATCTCCCGCTTGTTTTTTTAATATTAGTTGTATTGTGTTCTTTCAAAATCATCTACTTTGCCTCTAATGTGTCAGAGCGTATGTGAATATATTAACATTAATTTCCTGGCTGTTTTTAATCTCATTTCCGCCGCAGCAGCAGCATTGTGCGCCGCTCGCGCCTTTTTTGCCTGCATTTGCTGTATCGTTTAGTCCTTCCGGTGAATAAATCAAAACAATTTTGCCGTCGATTTCAAGTCCCTCAAGCTGAGTCGTTCCGCCTTGTTTCAATGTAATAGAATTAATTTCAAAAACAGTATGAAATATAGCATGACTCATTGATATTTTTTTCAATTTATTATTTGGAAAAATCCTGTTAATTTCCTGCCGAAACGAGCGGTCCCATTCAATAGATGAGCAGCCTGCGGAAGCAAGAAGAAATCCGCCGCGTGACAAATAGTCCTTAAGCATCTGGCGTTCCTTATCTAAAAGGGTAAACTCCCCTTCGCCAGTCATTACCGCAAACGGATATTTGAACATTTCTTCCTTGGCAAGTCTTACAGGAGTGAATTCCTTTGCAGGCTCACAATTTGTTTCCCGCTTTACTGTATCAAGAAACATCGAACTGAAACAGACGGAGCTTTTCGAGCCTGCGTAAATGAGATTGGCGCATTGCAAAGGTTCTTTTGTCTCCTTGCTGCGTCCCGCGGCTAAGGAAAAACCGGACATCAACAAAACAACCAACGCAATTATGAATATTATTTTTCTATACATATTACAACTCCTTTATTTATCTTCGGCAAGACGCTGGAAATACGCTTCAATTAGTCTGTTATATTCAGCCATCATCTTGTTCTGGCCTTCGGCTTCAAATTCATTCTCTTTCTCATCCTGTTTTGAAAGCTCTTCGATATTGCCAGAAAGCTGCCTGCTTAAAATACTTTCCTGTACCATATCATTGTATTGATGTCTTGGTCTGGCACTTATAAGAGGCGATTCCCTTAAATGGTCGCGGCCGAATGTGTCACCTCCGAACATCGCGTATCGAGAATAGCCGCCGCCATAACCCGCGGCTCCGCGTCCGAACGCTCCCATCATACCTTCTCCCATGCCCATATTCAGTCCAAGGTTCTGTGCCAACTGAGTCATAGTATTACCGGGATTGAGCATCATCATTAATTTAAGTCTTAACGCAGTTTGGTTACAGGCGCCTCCGGAACAGGCCTTGCAAAATTGTATCATTGCCTCCATTTGTTCGTAAGCCTGCTGTGCCTTCTGGTGGCCGTTTCGGGAATCGTTTTGATTAAGAGAATCCCTGCTTTCCCGCATCAGTGAGGGTATCTGCCGCATTTCAATTTCCTGAGCGATTGACTGGGCATCTTTCGCAACATCAGGATATTCGTTCTCAACTTCTTCGCCATGCTCGCGTAATTGCTCCGCCAGTTTTACAAGTTCCTGCTCGATAACATTTTCTTCGTCAGCAAGTTCTTTAAGTCTTATTTGCGTATCCAAATCAGGCTCCTGAACCTGGCTGAGAGTTTTCGTCTGTCTCGCGAGATTTTTCTGCGCTTCGTATAATTGCTGAAAATCGCTTACATCTTTCATAAGTTTATACATTTTCGCGATTTCATTATTTGCCTGCCTGATTGAATCACGCATTGCCTGCGTCTGCTGTCCCATTTCCTCCAGTGCCTTGTTTTGCTCATCGTTTGCCATTCCAAGAAGACCAAGTAGAGACGCACGGCCGTGCGTCTCTACATTCATTTTGTCGGCGCTATTTTCCATATGTTCCTGAGCATTATCGAGCTTCTTAGCCATTTCAGAAAGCATTTCTTTATATTCTTTTTCTATATCGAAAACAGGCGGAGTCTTCGATTCTTCTGTGAGTTTCTGCGAAAGTTCCTGAGCCTTTTCACCAAGTTCAGATTGTTTCTTCGCAAGCTGCTTCAGTTTATCCTGTATTTCCTGAGAATTCGGATCGGCACCTTTGGCTATTTCCTCTTTCAACTCGTTTGTCTGCTGTTCCAATTCTTTTTGCGATTCGATTAGCTCCTCAATTTTTGAAAGTATCTCCTCGTATTTCTGCTCAAGTGCTTCGGCATCCATTCTTTCCTGCATTGACTGCGAATATTCCTGCTCGGAAACGATTTCGATTCTGAATGATTCGGACACCGCTGTTTGAGGTTTTCCCGGAACTGCGTCTGTCGCCACTGCGTAATATTCGATTACGTCGCCCGGTTTTAATCCAAGGTCAGCCAAATCGAACATCTCAACAACACGTATCTGTGCGTTTTCTCCTCGTTCATTGGGATCGGAAAGCAGCTTTGTATAATCATCGGAATCGTTATGACTGCGGATTATACTTACATCCTGCACGCCGAGGTCGTCATAAGCTTCGATAATAATCGGTATAACCGCGGTTGGAATCGCGAAAGAATTCATTCCCGGATTCACAATAGTGACATAAGGTTTTCCATCAGGAATTATCTCAATCTTTCCGGCGAATTTATCTGTACTGATATTTCCTTCTACATCTTTAAGCAAAACGGAATATTCACTGTCTTTAAGCAAAGGGAAACTTCCCTTTACGGTATTTTCCTTATCAGGCTCGAACGGGTATTGTTTGTCACCGACGGTAACAGTTCCGCCCGCAAGCGGCCTGTTCGATTGCACCGTCATTGTGATTTGTGTGCCTTCGTACCCTTTTAATTGCCCTTCCTGCTCGCTCAAGACAGTAGTCCTGCCGGGAATGCGCGTATATTCCGGGAATTCATAATCAGCAAGAACCTGCTCGATACGTGGTGTTTTGGACAGGTCGATTTTATAGTATTTGCTCCTTGCTCTTTTTATGCCTGCGTAATAAACCATTTCTGTTGTGACATTTTCTATTGTTTGAGAAAACTGGCCGTCGCCTGTATTGAACATTCCTATATCGTTAAGTATTTCGCCATCGGGGCTTTGGAATACGAGAGATACATTTTCCGGAACTTTACCTTTTGTTGTAACATTTATTTGAAGGTCCGCACCATAATCAATAATTGTCCCGGCAGGCTCAACGACAAATTTCGTCGGACTATAAGGCGGATGGTCGCCGAACGGATCCAGGAATCTCGGAACTTCAGATAAAAACATATTGTAAAAAACTATGATAAAAACCAGTGACAATCCTGTTGCAACCGCGAGAATCCACGATTCAGTTTTCATCGTGGGCATTTCGAGACCTTCTACGGTTTCCATTTCGCCGAATTTATCAATTGCAAGACTTATCTCTCTTTTCATCAATGATTCAGAGACATTCCGCGTTTTTTTCTCTTTGATGCTCTGGTCGAAATCAATCGCGTTAACTAAAACATTTTCTAAATCAGGATGCTTGTTTTCTATCATTCTCGCGAGCATTTTTTCCCTGTCCCTGGTACGATTCAGCAGCCTCGGCGAAAGCAGAAACAACACTGTCACTACAACAAATAAACCTAAACCCAATATCATGCGGCTTGAGCCGCTCAGAATTATGATTGCATCAAGATAGAAAAACAAGATAATAAGAAGCAAACCAACCCACAAGGTTCTTACTACCGTCAACCTGCGAATATGCTGCGTTCTTACCGCGTTGAGATAATTTATCGCATCGACTAAAGAAATTTTAGAATTTTGCGTATCACTCATGGTCGTATTTCTCCTTTAATGGCTTATAAAAGACCCGAAGCACGTCGTATAAGCCATTCAATTCCGAGCAAACAAATCAAAATACTGAATATAGGCATCCTGTCCCAAATATCTTCAGGCTTTGTCCGCTCACATAACAAACTCTCGAACAATTTCAATTTTCCGGGCAGCGAACCAAGTTCTGAAAGTTCGAGCGATTCGCCGCCGGTTGTATATGAAATCTGGCCAAGAAATTCCCTGTCCGCGCTGACATAACGTGTTTCAAGGGAATCATAATAAACAGTAAAACGAGCCGTATCTTCGTTTGGCTCGCCGATATTATTGTGAAGGACAGCTTCATACTCGCCCTGCTCCTGCGGCGTGTAATGAGCCATATAAATATTCTCGTTATCCGGCTGATTTTGCAGTGACAACGTAATATTGTTGCCATCAGGAGCAGTAAGTTCTATATAAGGTTTGTATTGAGCATTATCGACATGTTTTACATACACACCCATAGAAACTGTTTCACCCGGCTTAAAGTTACTGCCGCTGACGACAAAAGAAATATCCTGACCGGGCAGAAAATCGGAATCCGAAATAAGCCATCGTATCATCTGTCCCCAGAACTGGTCGTAAATATCATCATATACATTTAATTCAGTCGGCAAAAATCCCCATTGCCACAAGCCTGACGAGCCGATACTCATCACTTTACCTTTGCCGTAACGCTGATAAGCAACCGTCGCTATTTCTCCGCTGGAATCGTTCGTCTTGACATTCGCGAGAACAACCGCAAGTGACTTTTTATTTACGACTTTTGTTACACTTGTCATGGAAGGAAGCTCGCGAATAATGAGGTCACTGCTTCTTTCTACCGATGGGAAATTAAATATTGGATTCATTCTGCCCTGATCGGTCAGCTCGAAACGAACGTCACGCAATGTTTCAGAACTCCATTCGACAGGCTCAAGCCCGGCAAGCTCGGAACTTCTATCGGAATAAGGCTTACCCCTGAAGAATACTATACTGCCTCCTCTGTCTGTAAGATAACTTTTTAACAGTTTCAGCTCTTCAGTCGTAAAAGTAAGTTCAATATCCCTGCCGAGGAAAATACAATCAAATTTGAAAAGCTCTTCCTTTGTTTTCGGCATTCTTGCGCCGTGAACTACATTTCTATTGAAAATGCTGTCTTCAGAGGAACTCTCGACTATCGCGAATGTTTTATAATCATTCATCTGAAAAACCGATGTCACCTCGATATTCGTATCGGAACGCAGTGCGCGGAGCAGAAATTTACTGTCCCAGTGCGGGTCGGCTTCCACGACAAGAACTTTCGTCTTTTCGTCGGTGACTTTCGCGATGATTGTTCTTTTATTATTATAAATGTCACTCTCATCCTCTAAAGGCTCTACTTCCACTTTATACTGGTATAATCCCTTTATTTCCTCACGGATTGGAAAATCAACTTCCGCTCTGCCGCCGCGAATCTGAACCTGCTCTGAAGTGACATATTCATCCTCCCTGTACAGATTAACTTTGGCAAACGAATCACTGAACCCGATACCATTCAGAGAAACCTGTACAGACGCGGGCTGTCCGACAAATAAATAATTAGAACTGAGTTTCGCGGTAACAAATACATCCTTCGGTTCGACTGAAGTTCCGAGAGGAACTGTCCAGACCGGGACATTCATCGAACGAAGAAGTCGGCCAAGATTATGCGCAGATGACAAGGAATCAATTTCATTTGTCCTTCCATCGCTGATTAGCAGAATCGAACGAAGTTTTTTGTCAGTATTTCCATCTACCAGCTTTGTAAGAGATTCTACGATATGAGTATCTTTGCCATTGGCGTTGGCGGAGGACGCAAACTGCTGCGGGGAAATTCGCCTGATATCCTCGTCAAAACTATAGAACCGCAAATCATAATTTTCCTGCAGGTCTTTCAAAATATTGCTTTTATCCGCGGCAAGGCTTTCCATCATTGTTTCATAGCGGCTTTTTTTGTTCATGTCCTTTGTATTCATACTCTCCGATGAATCAGCCATAACACAAACAACAGGTTTTTGTGACGTTTGCTCCTGAGGTTTTTGAACCATAGGCCTTGCCAATATTACCATCATAACAAACAATGTGCATAGACGAATAAAAACCAGCAGGAAACGCCTGAACCAGCCTGTTCCTTTGGCGCCGGTAAAATAATACGCGATTATCAAGCCGCTCATAATTACACCTATACCGACAATCAAAGGCATTGGGATAACAGGATCAAATATTATATTATTAATCATTGTAACAACACAGACCACAGACTTCAGACCAAAGGTCTTATGTCTTTTGTCTATTCTCATTTTTTCAGAATCATAACTGTAACCTGTTCGAGAGCAAGCAAAGCAATAGCAATTAAAAGCAGATAATGCCATAATTGCTTACCTGAGAGCAGTGCGCTTATACCGCCATGATTTCCCGCCGCGGCGTGAAATTGCGCTCGCGATATTTGCGCTAGCTCTTTCAATTGCGTGACATTCAAAATCTCCAAATTACTCTCAAGCGGATTAACATTCACCGCGACTGAACCAATGGAACTGTTCTTCACGAATATCCTGTAGAAGCCGCACTTTTGAGTTCGCGGAAAAAATATAAACGCCCCGCTGCCGCTCACATCAAGAGTTCCTTCGATTACACTATTGTCCGGGTCACGGAACTCAACCTTATCGTTCTGCTTCACAAGGTCGGTCGTCATAGAACATTGATGACCAACTTCAAAAGAGTTTCTCGCATCCGCGGATGGACGCAAACCTTTAATAATCTCATGCACGAGCGGCACGAACAAAGTATGTCTTGGCATGTCGCATGTTTCGAGCGAGCAGCCGAAATTACAGAGCAGTATAGTACCGAGACCAACTGTTTTTTCGGCCATCGCGATATTTTTGTCATCGTAGCTAAGAAGAACCTGACCTTTTTGTTTTTCTCTTTCTGTAGTAAAATATCTATAAAACTTCAAATCTCCCAGTTCGCCGCTCTCCTTGAATTTTCTCAATATTCTGTGGTCGAAATTCGCTCCGGCAAGAATCGAGTATTCCTGTTTCAGGGAACGGTCAACCTGCCCGCTAAGCGTATATGGCGGCGTAAAGTCACCTTCTGAAACATCTTCGAGCAGTTTCAGATTATGCGCCGCCGCACTACCAACATGGAAATAAGCTATACTGCCGCCATCACGGAGATAGTCAATCAAAATTTTTGCATTTTCGCGAGATAACTCGTTGATTTCAGAAAGAACAATCACCTGTGACGAAGCGGTATTAAGAGCATCCAGCTTGTCGGAACGGATAACTGAAGTAACAATGGTTGTGTCATCGGATTCCATGAAGGGATTTATAGCCTTATTCAGAAAGCGGCTGCCGGACTTAATATCATCAATCTTTACATCTGAAACAAGTAGAATACTGACTTTCTTCGAGACATGAAAAGTAAAAAATCTCTGGTTATCGATTTTCAGGCCTTCGGGTTCTGTTAAAGGATTGTGTTGAGCGAATTTGTCTGGAATCTGTAATTTGCTTTCATAGAGTCCGGGTTCGTTAATACGTACTCTAAAACTCGTCATGATTGTACTATGCGGCTCAATCGATACTTCCTGCGTCAGGATTTTATCATCTTTGAAAACCAGCTCAACCGGAATTTGCGCCGCCTGATTTCCATAATTGGCTACTTTACAAATAATTTCAACCGGTTCGAGAACAGTTGGTGATGCAGGTAAAACAGAAGCGGAAATAATCGCGCAATTAGCCGCGTTCTCCGGGCCAACTGGAATAAAAACCATTTGCGTGTCTTCTTTGACTGTGCCGAAGTTCACACTCGACCAGTTGCTGCGCTGAAAATCAGAAATGAAATATATCTCTTTTTTATGGCCGGAAACAGAATCAAGCTGCTTTACCGCTTCGGTCAGAGCTGCGTTAATATCCGCCCAGTCAGGAAGAGATTCCGCTTCTCTTATATCTTTTCGAGCAATCACAAGATTCTCTATCGGCGTGTCGAAAGAAAGTTTTGGCACAGCACCCATGAGAATAACATTTACTTTATCTTTTGCGCCGCAATGATCGAGAATTTCCAACGCGGCTATCCTGGCTTTTGAAAACGATGTCACTCCATCCTTCAAATATCCCATGCTCGCGGAAGAATCTACGAGAATTATTACGGTTTTGTTTCCTTGTGCGTCGTCTGAAGTTAAATCACTGCTCTCGGTAATAATAGGTTTGAGAAAAACCAATAAAATCAAGAGAACCAGCGCAGTTCGCAAAATAAGAAGCAAAATATGCCTGAGCCTGTGCAGATTAGACTGGTTCGCTTTCGCCATGCGAATAAATTTAAGCGTGGGGAAAATCATATTTTTCGGAGTTCGTCTTGTCAAGAGATGTATAACTACCGGAATAGTAAGGGCTAACGAGCCTATCCAGAAGGCCGGATTACTGAATATAATTGCAGCTAACAAATTCATTTTCGACTCCGTCCGGCAATATAATTTTGCAGCGCAAGCTGGTATGGCGTTTCCGTACTGAACAACTGGTAATCGATTTTTCTCGACTGAGCGGTCGCGGCAATAGAATCAATAAATTCATTAAAATGTTTGCTGTATGATTTTCTTATATCCGCGGGAATTGATGTCACTCTCTGCCTGGTTTCCGCGTCAATAAAATTCACGCTCGGAATATTCGGAAGCTCAAGTTCGTGCTTATGCAGAACATGAAACAGAACAACCTCGAAGTTTTTGTGAAGATACATATCGAGCGCTCCGAATATTTCATCCGGATCGTCCAGCATGTCTGAAATCAAAACTAAAATGCCTTTGTGTTTGAATAAAGGAAAACTCTCCCGCAAAACTTTGGCAACTGATGTACTCTGGCCAACTTTGTTCTTCTCAAGTTGGTTCAGTATCTTGTATAAATGCGAATAAGTACTTCCAGCCGGGATGTGATATTTGATATTGGAATCGAATAAAGTTAAGCCGACCTTGTCACCCTGCTTGATTGTAAGATAACTCATAGCGGCGGCAAGATAACAGGCATAATCGAATTTCGACATATCATCACTGCCGAAATATTTCTCATGCCACTGGCCGCCAAAAGCCATCGAAGCACTGCTGTCAACCATCAGGTAACAGGTCATAATCGTTTCAAGCTCCGATAGCTTTATTACATAACGGTCCGAACGAGCATAAACTTTCCAGTCTATCGTTTTGATTGAGTCACCGGGATAATATTTCCGGTAATCGGTAAATTCCTGCGCATGTCCTTTAAGCGGCGAAGTGTGTTTTCCCGAATATGCTCCTTCGACTGTTACGCGTGACGAAAGATAGAAGCTCTCCAGATACCTCAGATAATCCGCGTTAAGGTATTTATGGCCGCTTCCCTGAGTCTTACTTTTCCCTTCCAAAGGCATTTTATTTTCAATCCTAAAACAGGCACAAAGCCACAATGGTTTTGAGTTTTGAATTCTTAGTTTTTAGTTACTAACTCAAAATTCAATACTTAAAACTAAAAACTGTCACTTTGTGCCTTTGTCACTATTTATATATTTTCTTTTTTCGGAGAACCCTTGATTTTATTCAAAGCCAGCGAAATCTTATCGGCGGCGGTAACTTTCTCAGGAGAATTACCCGTTAAATCCGTGGTTTTCCTGATTTGAACATCCTTTTTGCCGTCGCTGTGCGTATAGTCGGACTCTTTAACAGATTTTATCAAAGCATTGATAATCATATTTGTCGTTATACCTTTACCCGCAGCTTTGTAATTGCGAATTATCCTGTGGCCAAGAACAGGCAAAGCAACATCACGAACTTCTTTACATGATGGAGCGGGTAAATTGCGCAAAAGAGCAAGACTTTTCGCTCCGAGAATCAGGTACTGCGAAGCCCTCACGCCTGCGCCCCATTCCACATACTCATTAATATATGGGTCACTTGTCGGCGAAGGCCTGCTTGCGGTCGCGAGATCCACCGCATAAGTCAATACATGTTTCGATACAGGTATGCGGCGGACAAAATGCTGGCAGGCGATAACATCCTCTTTCGTAAGAATAACATTTATCGCGTTCGCATCGTGAGTTGTTGTCTCATCCACAATACTGATTTCATCATCGTGAAGCGGATAATCCACTTCTATATTGAACATAAAGCGGTCGAGCTGCGCCTCTGGAAGCGGATACGTACCTTCCTGCTCGATAGGATTTTGAGTCGCGACGACCATAAACGGCTTATGCAGCGGATATGTTTTTCCCGCAGTAGTTACTGTGTATTCCTGCATGGATTCAAGAAGAGCCGCCTGTGTTTTTGGCGGAGCGCGGTTGATTTCGTCGGCAAGTACCAAATTTGAGAAAACCGGCCCGTGAACAAATTTCATATACCTCGTGCCGGTATTGGAATCGGTTTGAAGAATTTCCGTGCCGGTAATATCAGAAGGCATCATGTCCGGCGTAAATTGAATTCGTTTGAAATCCCAGCCCAATACACCGGCAAGGGTTTTCACCAAAAGTGTTTTCGCCAGACCCGGAACGCCGATTAATAGCGCATGACCCTGAGAAAAAAGAGCGATAAGCAATCTATCGATTACCTGCTCCTGTCCGATTACAATTTTGTGAATTTCCTGCCGCAAAGTCTGGAATTTCTCATTAAAACTCGCTATAGCCTCACTCTCATCCGTTTTCGGCTCTTTTGGCTTGTCATTTGTTTCCATTAACAAACTCCCTTCGCGAAAAATTTTTTTATTTCAATTTTAACACGTAAAATTTGGTTATCAAATATTTTCCTAAAAAACCAATCTAATATTTTCTCCTGGTAAGCTTACATATCGTTAGACTTACCCTGCTATTAAATAAGACGTTGATAAAGCCAAAACGTTACAAAACTTTTCCATAATATTCACTTTTTTTCAAATATTTTTTAAAATCCCTCATTTTTTATCAACATCAGCCTTTTTAGCTACGCTTTTGTTTATAGAAACCGAACTATATTCATTTTATTGTTATAAAGAAATTCACGCGGATGTCGATACCCAACTGATGCTTCAATTATTGTAAGTAAATACAAAATATCAATATTTTGGTAATATTTTCATGTTTTAAGACGTCTTTAATGTAAGAATATATATCGTTTTGGATTCTGGTAATTAAATTGAGATAATAATCAATAAAAAATAATGGGAACTTTCAAAAAAAACATATGAATAACAAATCTTTCCGGAAAAATATATTTACATTTTTATCATTATTTCTTTTTTCCTTACTTTGCGTGTGTTTTTATGTAATTATCGCTTATAATTCTATAAATTCAGAATCAAGAAAGCATAGTGAGATAGCTATCCGAGCGATTGTTTATGATAAGACAGGTAAAATACCTGATGAACTTACAGATGAAGATTTTGCCAAATTCACAAAACTTAACCTTGAAGGAATAGTTCCTTCTGATTCTAAAGAGAAACATGAAAAAATCGTTGCTTCTCTTGCTAATGATCCCCGCGACGAAGGTTTAAGACTTCTTTTTCTTTCATACAGAATTTCCGATTTAAAGTTAATTGAGAAATTCACTAATTTAGAGGAACTAAATCTTATACGTCTTCCCTTTCCCGAAAATGATATCCCAAAGTGGATGAATCTAATTGCAAAGCTTGGTATTATTGATTCATCAAAAAGAAACGAACTTGATTTGACGCCGCTAACGAAATTGAAATATCTTAAAAGTATCCGTATATCGTCTTCCAAATTCAAAAGTTTAAAACCCCTTGCAAAAATGAAAAGCCTCCAAAGTCTTGGATTGAATGAAATACCGCATGACAAGATTCAATACATTTCTAAACTTACTAATCTTCAGGGAATTGATTTTACAAAAACAGGGATTACTGATCTTGAATTAATCAAGGGCTTGACTCAGTTAAAAAGTATTGGTATCGATCAAGAACCTGTCAATGATCTTAGTCCATTAAAAGAACTAACCAATCTTCAAAAACTTGCGCTTCAATACTGTAAGGTATCCGATCTTGAGCCACTGAGAAACCTTGTAAATCTGGATTTGATTTTTTTAAGTAATTGTAATAATATTTCCAGTCTTGAGCCGCTTAAAGAACTTAAGAACCTGAAAGAGCTTTTTATCATTCAATGCCCAAACATAACAGATGAACAAAAGGAAGATTTACGAAAGGCTTTGCCTGGTGCAAAGATTTATTAAATAATCTCAACAGAATTGATAAAGATTAGAAGATATTTCTCATTTTATCTTTACAAATAGTATTCTTGAATTACAATTTAAGAGACAGGGAATTTATATTTAGAATAGCTTCATCAGGAGAAATTTAATTATGAGAACGAGAAAGTTTTTTTTGCAAATGACAGGTATATTTTTTTTCATATTAGTTATCACTATAATACAGCCCGGATTTTCTATTGAAGCGGGAAAATATACTTCGAGAATAGAAGAATTTAGACTCTCAATATTAACCGAGGAAAAATTTAAAACTATCGAAGAATTAAAACTTTACATTAAAAATCATGAATCAGAAATAAAACAACGTCTCGAAGGACGAAAGAGTTTAGAACAAGAGATAGATAGAGATACAATAAAACTTAAAGAGTTAGAACCTACTGATGTAATTAATATTGAAATATCTAAAATGGACTTTAATAACGGTCAAATGAGATGGGTTCGTCAAACACCTTACAAAAATCCGGAAATTATAAAAGGCTTTTTAAGCCTGTGTAAAAAAGCTTCGAATTATGAAGGATCAAGGAGTGGAAGCTGGTTTCTTGATACAAATTATATACTCATTGTACATCTTAAAAATAATGAAACTCTTGAAGTACCTTTCTTCTTAAGCCTTACATCTCCTTTTGGTATGAAATTTGAATCTCAAGAACTTTGTGAAGCGCTATGTGCAATGACAAACGGTTTCAAAGGAAGTATGATTCATTTTGACCAGGAAAAGATTGTTAATGTGACAAAACTTTCTGCAACACTTCAACCAAATGATGGAGCTATATTTGAAATAATACTTCCAATTCCACAATTTAAGAATATCTTGAAAATGGACGACGAAGGTAAGTTATTTCTAACAATAGAAAAAAGATTAGATGGAAAAGTTATAATGAATGAAACGAAGCCTTTCCATTATGGCCAGGCACAAATTTTTAATCACGACGGTCCGGGGCATATGATTGTATATATTGAGCGTCCAAGTGATGAATTTTGATTTTACTGTTTTTAAAAGATATTATAATTTTTTTTATTTTCCTTGACAAAAAGGAGAAAACCTGATATAAATATTCTCATCATGAAGCAAATTACTTATAAACACGTTAGTTGTTGGTGGTGGCCTGAAGGATAAATCCGACGGGCAAGAGACAATTTGCTTTAACAAAAAATTTAATTGATACTATATAAAGCGGCCTGTTGGAAAAACAGGCCGCTTTTTTTTTATTGTTTTTTTGGGAATTTCAGACTAAAAAGGTTACTTTTCGAGGTGAAAAAAAATATGGAAGATTACAGGTCGATAATCAATAACGCGAATCCGGGACAGATTATTCCCATAGTTAAGCGGATTGACATTTCAGATCCGGTTGACTTCTTTGCCAAACTCAGCGACTACGGCAGAGCCAAAAACTGCTGCCTTTTTGAGTCAAAAGAGAATTTAGCCGGTCCGGGAGTGCCGGGAGTGCTTAGCTTCGGGACCGCAAAGCCGTCTCTTTACATATCAGGAAAAGAACGTGATTTTTCAATTAACGCTCTAAGCAAGACCGGCAAGCGTATTCTGGGTTATTTAGTGGGACAAGGCAAAGAAAGGTTCAGTTTTTGCGAATCGGTTGATTTCTCTCCAGAAGCAATCACAGGCAAAATTAAACTCGAAGATAAAAAAGTTGATGAACAAACCCGATTAAAAAGCGTCAACCAGATGGATGTTTTACGTGCGGTTGCCTTTGCGTTCAAATTAGCCAGCAAACCCTTCCGTATCACCTGCGGCCTGCTCGGAGCATTGAGTTATGATTTTATCGACCAGTTTGAAATACTTCCTGCCAGTAAAAGTGACCTTCTCGGAAATCCTGATTATGAATTGCATTTTGCGGACAATATCTTCCTTCTTGACCACGCCGCCGGTCAGGGCTATATAATCGTTAACTGTTTTATTACAAATGGAAATCGCGATGAAGTAATAAAAGAAGCGCAGGAAATGTTCGATTATTACAATAATATTGCCAGATTTGATACACCCAAGGGTCAGAAATACGAAGGCCCCCTGCCGCAGCCGTCAAGCGATACAAACCAGAGTGAATATGAATCAATGGTAATAAACGCGAAGAAACACATCATTGACGGCGATATTTTCCAGGTGGTTTTAAGCAGAACGATAACAGAGCCATGTCCCGATGAGCCGCTGGATGTTTATAAAAGATTACGTGAATTGAACCCATCTCCTTATATGTTTTACCTGAACACACCAAACACAATAATAATGGGTTCGAGTCCTGAATTGAATCTTCGTGTAAGCGGCACGGAAAAACGAAGTGTCGAAATTCGCCCGATTGCGGGTACAAAGCCAAGGGGAAAAATCAACGGAAAACTCGATTTGGATACTGATTTTCGATATGAAGCTGAATTAAAAATCGACCGCAAAGAATTGGCAGAGCATATGATGCTCGTCGATTTGGCACGAAATGATATCGCCAGAGTAGCCGAGCCGGGAAGCCGAATGGTCACTGAGCTTCTTACAACTGAAAAATACGAATCGGTACAACACCTTGTAAGTAATGTAAAAGGAACTCTTTCGAAAGAACTTGACGCTCTGAGCGCATATCTTGCGACAATGAACATGGGAACTCTTACCGGCGCGCCAAAAATCGAAGCGATGAAAATTATCCGTCAGCTTGAGAAAAACAAGCGAGGTTACTACGGCGGAGCGGTTTGTTATTTTACAGTCGATGGCCAATTCGATAGTTGTATCACAATACGAAGCCTTCAGGTAAAAGACCATACCGCTTATGTTCGTGTAGGTGCGGGAATTGTTCATGACAGCATACCAAAATCAGAATTTGAGGAAACAGAACATAAGGCTGGTTCGTGTCTGCGTGCTATCAGGGGAACTAAAAAATAAAAGGTGAAAAAAATGGAAAATAATAAAAGAAAAGTATTATTCATAGATAATTTCGATTCGTTCACATATAACCTTGTAGATGACTTTTGCAAACGCGACTGCCAGGCAAAGGTTTATCGTGCCGATACCAGTCTTGAAGACCTGAAGAAAGTTGCGGAAGAATTCAAACCTGATTTGCTTTTAATATCACCCGGTCCCGGTACGCCGGATACAGCGGGAGTAACCTTGGCGGCTATTGATTATTTCAAGGACAAATTACCTATATTCGGCGTATGCCTTGGCCACCAGTCTATAGTTCGATATTTCGGCGGCGTAGTCGGCCATGCTCCTAAACCTATGCACGGAAAACCGTCACGCGTAACGCATAACGGCAAAGATATTTTTGAAGGAATAGAAAACCCATTACAGGCCGGACGTTATCATAGTCTTGTCGCGCTAACAATGCCTGATTGCCTTGAAACAACCGCCGAATTCGATGGAATTGTTATGGGTTTGCGGCACAAAGAACTTCCGATATTCGGTGTACAATTTCATCCGGAAAGTATATTAACGCCAGCGGGAGGAAAAATTATTGAAAACATCCTGAAAATAGCAGAAAATGCAAAACAAACTGTAAGGTAAAAAATGAACACAATAATCGAATATTTAAAACCATTGTTACAAGGTGAAAATCTCAGTTACGAACAGGCTAAAGATTTATTGGATATTGTATTTAAAGGTGAAGTTCCTGAACCTCAAATAGCGGCATTTCTGACTGCTATTCAAATCAAAGGTCTTACCGCCTCTGAACTTGCGGGACTGGCTCAATCCATGAGGACCCATGCGGTAAAAGTTCAAACCGGTTTGGATAATGTGATAGATATAGTTGGTACAGGCGGTGCGGCTGTTAAAACTTTTAATGTCTCGACCGCTTCGGCAATTGTTGCCGCCGGCGCTGGTGTAAAAGTCGCCAAGCATGGAAATCGCGCTATCACAAGCAAATGCGGCTCTGCGGACGTTCTTGAGGAACTTGGCGTCAATATCAATCCGGGGCCGGAAAAAGTAGGTGAATGTGTACGAGAAGCAAATGTCGGATTCATGTTCGCGCCGATGTACCACCCTGCTATGAAATATGTACAACCAATACGCAAAAGTCTTGGCTTCAGAACGGTTTTTAATATTCTTGGGCCGTTGACAAATCCAGCGAATGCAAAATCAATAGTTCTCGGCGTCGCCGAAGAGGGATTGCTGAAAATGATGGCCGAAGTATTAAATATTCTCGGTACAAAATTCGCTTTGGTTGTCCATAGTGACGGTCTGGATGAAATCAGTCTTACTGGAGTGACAAAGATTTGCGAATTAAAAAATGGCCGGATAACTGAAAAACAAATGAATCCTGATGATTTTGGAATTAAATCCGCCGGTATAGAACAAATTCAGATAACTGATGCAAAATCAAGCGCCAAATTTATACGAAATGTTCTGACCGGAAAAGAAAACGGACCATGCAGGGACATTATTCTTTTGAATTCAGCGGCAGGCATAATCGCAGCGGGCCTTTCGGATGATTTTGGTTCGGCGATTGAACTGGCTCGAAAAGCCATTGATGACGGAAAAGCAATAAATTGTCTTGAAAAGTTAATTGAAATTTCCAATAGAACATAATATTTATTATATTTTAAGAAAAATATATGCTAATTACAAAAGTAAAAATTTGCGGTATTACGAATTACGAAGACGCTGTAGCGGCTATGGACATGGGCGCTGATTTACTTGGATTCAATTTCTTCAAAAAAAGTCCGAGATATATCAGGCCAGAACAAGTCGCTGAAATTGTTGATAAATTACCAGGCTTTATCGATATTGCCGGTGTATTTGTAAATAGTCCTATCGAAGAAATTCACGAAATAATACAAATGTGTTCTCTTGAATGGGTTCAGTTACACGGTGACGAAGATCCAAAATTCTGCAACTCACTTAATTCCCACGATGTAAAAACGATGAAAGCTATTCGTGTTAAGAGTCAGAGTGACATAGAAAGTTCGAAAGATTTCTTTACCGACGCGATTCTGCTCGATGCTTTCGACCCGGACAAATACGGCGGGACAGGTTTAACTTTCGACTGGAATATTATTGGTCATATTGACAAGAGAATATTTTTAGCAGGCGGTATTAATCCCGATAACGCTGAAGCAGCCGTAAAATTAGGTGTTTACGGAATAGATGTTTGCAGCGGCATCGAATCGAACCCCGGCATAAAAGACCATAAAAAAATGAAGCAGCTTTTCGATAATATCAGATATCTTAGAGGTTAAAGGAAAATATGAAATATAAAGGCAGATACGGAAATTACGGTGGTTTCTACGTCCCGGAAGTGTTAATACCCGCGTTGGAAGAACTGGAAAACGCTTTTTATAAATTTTACAAAGACTCGCAGTTCACAAATGAGCTTGAGGATCTTTCTAAACATTACGCAGGCAGACCCAGCCCGTTGTATTATGCGAAAAGATTCAGTGAAATTGTCGGTTTTAAGGTATATCTGAAACGCGAGGACCTTCTTCACGGCGGTGCGCATAAAGTAAATAATGCGCTCGGACAGGGACTTTTAGCAAAATATATGGGGAAAACCAAGTTAATTGCGGAAACAGGAGCCGGACAGCACGGTCTTGCGACCGCTATGATTGGCGCATTGTTCGGAATGGAAACAAAAATTTTCATGGGTGTCACCGACATCGAAAGACAAAGTGTCAACGTGCATAAAATGAAACTCTGCGGTGCCCAGGTTGTTGGAGTCGAGGGAGGCACTGGAACGCTAAAAGACGCGATTAACGATGCCCTTCGCTACTGGACGGCCAACGTTTCCGATACATTTTATTTGTTTGGAACAGCAGCCGGTCCGCATCCTTATCCTACGATAGTAAAGCATTTTCAAAGCTGCATAGGAACAGAAGCCAGGCAGCAGTGCCTTGACCAGATAGGTCGACTTCCAGACATGGTAGTTGCATGCGTTGGAGGAGGAAGTAACGCGATTGGCATTTTCTCCGGTTTTCAGGATGATAAGGAAGTCAGACTTGTCGGCGTAGAAGCAGGAGGAACAAGTCTTGCCGATGGAAAAAACGCGGCGACACTTACAGCCGGTAAAATCGGTGTTCTGCATGGAGCAAAAGCTTATCTATTGCAGGATAAAGAAGGTCAGGTTTTCGATACAGAATCCGTAAGTGCCGGCCTGGACTATGCTTCCGTAGGGCCGGAACATTGCCTGCTGAAAGATACGAAAAGAGCGGAATATTTTCCCGCATATGATGAAGATGTATTAAATGCTTTTGAGGCTCTCACGAAATGCGAAGGAATTATCCCTGCGTTGGAAAGTTCTCATGCTCTTGCGTTTCTTATGACTCATAAAAACGAAATCAGCCCGGATACTATTGTCGTAGCTAATCTTTCAGGACGCGGCGACAAGGATGTTTCCATTGTCGAAAAATACAGACCCGTAAAATAAGATTTGAAATAAATAGAAAAATATTGGATATAATCTATGAAAACATATAAAGAGACATTTTCTCAGTTGAACAGAGCCGCTTTGATACCTTTTTTCGTTATCGGTGACCCGGATTTTGACACGAGTCTGGAAATTGTAAAAAACGCGATTGATTCCGGAGCGGATATTTTAGAATTAGGCATCCCATTCTCGGATCCGATTGCCGACGGCCCGGTAATTCAAAAAGCCGATATTCGTGCCATGAAAAGCGGCATAAATATGGCGAAATCTCTCGAATTTATCAGCAAAATTAAAGAGTACAAGGATATTCCTATCGGATTACTCATGTATTATAACCTTGTATTTCAATATGGTATAGAGAAATTCTTCAACGATTGCCATAAAGCCGGTGTCAATAGCGTTTTAGTAGCAGATTTGAGCATAGATGACTCGGAAGAAATATCAGGAGCGGCACTTTCGGCGGGACTTGATACAGTATTTATGGTTACTCCAAACACAAATCCAGACAGAATGGAGCTAATCGCCTCACAAACAACCGGTTTTATTTACACTGTATCGGTTTTAGGCGTTACAGGAAGCAGAAACGAGCTTTCAAATCATATTGAAGGACTGGTAAAGAAACTTAAATCAATTACTGATATACCAGTATGCGTTGGCTTTGGGATCAGTTCGCCAGAACACGCGGCGAGCGTAGCTAAAGCTGGAGCTGACGGCGTTATAATCGGTTCCAAAATCGTTGGATTCGTAGAAAATAATCTTAATAATAAAACTCAAATGAAAGAAGAGATTTCTGCATTTCTAAAGGATGTAAAATCCGCTATTTCCGATAATATCCCTTACAATCAGCCATAACAGCGAAATAATAAGGCTTTAAAGTTTGTTTTTACTTGACAATCCTTATTTATTTTTATATTCTAATTTATGTTAATTTTAAAATATTTCAGCAATAAATCGTAATAATTCTGCGTCTTACTTAGGACAGATGGATATATTCAGGCGATTTGTGCCTGAAAAAGGAATTGTTTAAGATTAGTATGTAAGAGGCAAAATTATGAAGTTTTATAATGTTAGATTTGTTTCAATATTAATTATTTTTGTTTTAGTTTCAGCGGTTTGGGCAGTAACGAAAGATACAGATGAAAATGTGAGTTCAGATACCCCAGGTAAATCGGTTGTTTCAAATACACAAAAATTCGAAATGAATAAGAACGCCATTAAAAACAATATGAAACTTTATCAGAATTTATCTGAAGACAAAAAAGCTGCTATTAAAGATAGAATGGCTAAATTGAGCCAGAAAAGACAAAATAATATAAAAGAAGTTGAAAAGCAGATTGAAGAATATAAACTTAAACAACAGCTTCAAAAAGCAAATAGCCCGGTTACGCAAATTGATCAATTACAGGCTATCCAAAAAATTGCCTTAAAAGAAAATGCCACTGAAACAGCAAAAAGTCTTGAAATTTTGATTAGTTGCTATCAAAATAAACAAAAAATCAGGCTTGTAGATGATAATAAAGTGAAGGTCGAATAGAAAATATTCATTAAATGTGATAATTGTTTTAATAAAAGTATTGCGCATATATAATACATTATCATGAGTATAATATGCGTAATATTGTTTTTTTCGTTGAGGACGGTAAAGTTTCGGACGAAGAATATTCAAATTGAAGATGTTCTTTTTTAAAAGTATATAATATTCTAATTTTCATATTCTTACGTAATTAGAGAGTTGGTTTTGTAATAAGCTTAAAGGCTAATTGTCCATTGTAGGACATAGTGATTAATAATTTTATTAAACTTGTTTTGGAGGTCAGAATTATGAAGAAGTGTATTTTTGCTTCAGCAGCTATTGTTGCGGTTTTAGCAATCACATCAGGTCTATACGCACAGCCCGGTGGTATGGGTGGCGGACCTGGTGGTGGTATGGGTGGAGCCCCCGGCGGCGGCATGATGGGCGGTGGTGGTATGATGGGCGGCGGAATGATGGGCGGTATGGGAATGGGACCAATGATTACAGAACGTCCTGCAAAAGATAAAAGACTTGCTGCAGTAAAAGAACTTGACAAGCAAGTTGCAGCTCTGAAAGCAGCTGTCGATAAAGCTCCTGCTAAAGACCCAAATTTAGTCACAATCAAAGATGCTGACCTTACAACATACATGAATTCCTACACAGTTGAAAGCGTTGCTATAGATGCTATTCAGGCAACACTTACAACTCTTAGAGGAACACCTGCAGGTATGGGCGGTATGATGATGGGTTTTGGCCGCATGGGCGGACCATCGGAAGATGTTCTGAAAGAACTTAACACCTTAGCCAAAGACGAAAAAGCAACAAAAACAACAGCTCGTATTGACGCTTTAATCAAAGAAGCTCAGGAAAATGCTGCAAGAATGCAGGAAATGATGGGCGGCATGGGCGGCGGTATGGGTGGCTTTTAAGGTGACATCATATGCTAATCACAAATAATCATTACTATTTTAACTCAAATAACAATGATTATTAATATTATGTTGTTATGATTTTTTGTTACTCGTTTTTTTACTATTAAGTCAATAAAAAATATCATAATTTTAGTTTTATTAATTTGTTTAGGAGGTCAGTATTATGAAGAAATTTGTTTTTTCGACAATTGCTGCCGTTGCGATTCTCTCAATCGCACTATGCCTCAACGCTCAACCTGCCGGTGGCGGCATGGGCGGCGCAGGCGGCGGTATGATGGGTGGAGGCGCTGGTATGATGGGCGGTGGTGCCCGTGGACTCAGAGCACGACCTGAGAAAGCTGCAAGACTTGCATCTGTAAAAGAACTTGATAAACAAGTCGCTGCACTTAAAGCCGCGATTGAAAAAGGTCCTGATAAAGATCCAAATCTGGTAACTATCAAAGATGCGGACCTTACAAAGTTCATGGATACATATACAGTTGAAAGCAATGCTATCAACACAATCCAGGCAACTCTTACATCTCTTCAGAGAGTTGCTGGTGCTGGTGCTGGCATGGGTCGTATGGGTGCTGGTGGTCCAACAGAAGCAGTTCTAACAGAACTTGCTGCTTTAGCCAAAGACGAAAAGGCAACAAAAACAGCAGCACGTATTGACGCACTCATTCAACAAGCACAGCAGGCAGCCACAAGAGGCGGCGGTGCAGGTGCTGGCGGTGGCGCAGGTAGAGGCGGAGCTGGAGCCGGTGGCGGCCGAGGCGGACGCGGTGGAGCACAACAGTAATCAGCTTTTTCAACTATAAAAAATGATTACGATGTTCCATTATTAAAAGAGCAAGTTGTAAAAGATTAGAATTAAAAGATTTTGTAGATTAGTTAATTGTCATAGTAATAATTATTTTGAAACTTAAAAAAATATTTTGGAGGTCAGAATTATGAAGAAGTTCGTATTTGCAGCAATAGCTGTTTTAGCAGTTACATTAGTTACATTGAGTCTTAACGCACAGCCAGCCGGTGGCGGTATGGGCGGACCAGGCGGAGCAGGCGGCGGTATGATGGGCGGCGGTCCTGGCGGTGGTATGATGGGCGGCGGCGCTGGTATGATGGGTGGCGGCATGATGGGCGGCCAGAGAGGCCCTGTAGCTCGTCCTGACAAAGCTGCAAGACTCGAAGCAATTAAAACACTTGAGACACAAATTGCCGCTCTAAAGGCAGCTATCGAAAAAGCTCCTGAAAAAGATACAGCGGTTACAGCAGAGTCTGATCAGGCTACACAAGATAAAGCAACAGCAGAAAGACAAGCTGAAACTGATGCTCTTACAGCAGTCCAGACAACACTCGCATCATTAAGAGGTGGTCGTGGTGGTCGCGGTGGTATGGGCGCATCAGCTGATGTACTCTCAGAACTTCGCGTTTTAGCAAGTGGCGAAAAAGCAACAAAAACCGTTGCAAAACTTGATGCACTCATTAAAGAAGCACAGACCACAGGCGGCGCTAGAGGCGGCCGTGGCGGCGGTATGATGGGTGGCGGCATGATGGGCGGCGGCGCTGGTATGATGGGTGGCGGCCCAGGTGCTGGAGCAGGTGCAGCCCCAGGTGCAGGTAGAGGCGGCAGAGGCGGCGCTGGTGGAGTTTAATAACTTTACACTAAAGATGTTTCTACTAAAATAATGTACAAATATTTTGTTGTATATTATATGTGAAATCATAAAAGGCTCTTCTTAAAGAAGAGCCTTTTTTTATTATACATTTTGACAACACGTCGGCTCTGTATGGATTCCCGGCGTCCCATGACACAAAACAGCCGTAAATTCCATCGCTGGATGGCAGACAATCGAACTAATACAACCTATATTGGCAGAAAAAAACACTACTTTTTGGTTTGCTTGGGTTTTTGAGTCCAATCCAAGTGTGCTCTATACTGCTGGTTCACCCAGACGGGCCGCTTCAGGGCAAGCCTGGGCATATGGTATGCCGGCAACTTTCGGCTCAAGCACGACTGCTTCTTATATATACAGCATCTGCGCCAACTATACCACCGCGGATGAGCAGCCGCAGGGAAATCAATACATGTTTACTGCCAGAGCATACGACATAGAAACAGGCCTTTACTATCACAGCGTAAGATATTATAATCCACGCTTAGGAAGATTCCAGCAGGTTGATTCCGCTGGCGTCTATAAATATTGAATTCATTCTTCTGAATGAGCTTCTTCAAGGAGTTTTACGATTTCTGAATAACCTTTCTGTCTTGCAATATATAAAGCGGTTTGTTTATTGCCTGACCTTGCATTTACATCAGCACCATTTTTTATTAGAAGCTCAACAATATCAGCATGACCTTTCTGTGATGCAATTATCAGGGGTGAATATCCATAAATCCCACCTTTAATATTAATTGTTGCTCCTTTATCAATAAGAAACTTTACAACATCAGTCTTACCATATTCTGAAGCTAAATATAATGCAGTTATTCCCTGGTACAACATTTCACCTTCCTGATTGATATCCGCTCCGTGTTCTAAAAGCAGTTTAACTGCTTCGATATTACCATTTGCTGACGCAATCATAAGAGCAGTTGAATTCATACCTGTGTTACTTTTAAAAATTGTATCGACTTTAGCGCCTTTCTCCAATAGCATTTTTACAATATCAGTTTTACCGGATTGCGTAGCCGCCATTAGAGCAGTAAAATTGTCACTCCTTCTCTTAGTATTAACATCAGCACCATTTTCCACAAGTAATCCGGCGACTTCTATGAAGCTAAAACAAGCAGCATGCCATAAGGGAATAATGCCGTCTGATTTACTTTTCATATTTACATATGCACCATGTTCTATGAGTATTTTAACAATATCAGGCGAATTTATCATAGTAGCAACCCATAGAGCAGTTAATCCACCCGTATTCCCTTGATAATTTACATCTGCACCATTATCTAAAAGAATTTTAACTACCTCTGGATGATTATAATTTGATGCAATATATAGAGCAGTGTTTTCTTCTTTAAGATTTATAGTATTAACATCGGCACCATGTTCTATAAGCAGTTTAACAACATCGGCATGCCCTTTCTCCGACGCATACCATAGAGCAGTAATTCCAAAATTGGGATCACTGTAATTAGGATCGACTCCCTTTTCAATAAGGAATTTTACGACTTCTAAATGACCGCTTTCTGATGCACTCATCAATGGGCTCAAACCAGTATGTGTGTTCGGATCCGCACCTTTTTCGATAAGAAGTTTAACATTATCTATATGCCCCATCTCCGATGCTCTCAACAATGCAGTGACACCATCTTCTGTTATAATATTGATATCTGCCCCCTTTTCAAGAAGCAACTTTACCATATCGACATTCCTGCTTCCTGCCGCTCTGATTAAAGGTGTATCGCCATTTTGTTTTCTTTGAAAATTAACATCTGCACCATTTTCCAAAAGCAGTTTTACGATATCAATTTCGCCAAAACCTGCCGTAAGCCATAGCATTGTAGCTCCATCAGAAGCTCTTTTAACATCAACATTTGCTCCATTAGATAATGCGTTGCGAATATCTATTATCCTGCTTCTTTCGGCTGCGTTAATAAATTGTATATCTTTATCTGACAAGCCTGAATCTGCGAAGCAAACAGATAGGACGAAGAGAGATATAATTAATAACGTTAATAGTTTCATAAATTTAACACTTGAAATAGTGTGTATTTGTTTAATTTGAATCCGGGTCAATTGGTTTCAGTTCTTTTCCTTTCAGGCCGGGATAGTCTGCTGCGTATCGATAAACTCTGAAGATTTGAGTGTCCATTACACCGAAACCTGTTCCGCCGCCCCAGACTGGCAGATTTTGCGGCATTCCTTTTAAGCCGGCAACAGTTGGGTCTTCGCGAGAGACAACGAATCTTGGTAATTTCTCAGTTATCGTTTGCTGTTGGCCGCCAAAGCCGGGCATACCGGGGAAACCACCGCGGCCGCCAAAACCACCGCCCATCATCCCACCCATCATGCCTCCCATCATTCCGCCGCCGAATTGAGATTTAGTATCAGGACCTTTCGGGCCGTCACTACCGGTATAAACACATCGCCAGATAACTTTCTTATCAGGTGTCACCTCGAAGAAAACGCCGTATGCACCAGAGCATATCAAAGTATTACCGTTAGGCTGGCGTTCTGCTCCGGAGATGTGCATCGAGAAGAAATCTGTTTTATTCGGAGCGGCGTAACTCCATATCGCTTCTTTCGGGCCGTAAGCCTTTCCCTTTTCGAGAGGATAATTTCCATTTTCATCTACAGGCGTGACAATCTCATCAACAGATGAATAGTCACCACCTGGCCTGTATGGTCCGTTGTTAAATACCATCAAATGTCCCGCGCCGGGTTTTCCCTTTGTAATCCAGTGGACGTCATGCTGGTTGAAGAACTTCTGGTCATCTTCGGTTCCGGCTCGATAAGCACGAGGACTTCCCCATCTGTAAATCAGGTCGCCGCCTTTGCCATATTTTCCGCCGGTGTGACCTTTTGCCTGTTCTGTTGTTGTGCTATGGTCAATCATCCAGATTTCGCTGAATCCGTAGCAGCTTATCGCAATCTGGTCGAGGTCGGAATTATAATCAATAGCGTTTGTATGCAACCAGTCTGGCGCAACTGTACCACCTGCGCCAGTCAATCCCGGCATAATCATTCCGCCCATCATACCGCCTGGCGCTCCGCCAAAACCTCCGCGTCCCCCACCGAAACCACCCATTGCAGGTTGAGCCACTCCGGCGGCGGGAGTAACTGTACGATTTGCAGTAAAATTAATATCGATAAGTTCCGGATGTGCAGCCACGTCACCATAATTGGCTTTGTTTTTATCAAAATCCTGAATCAGGTGATCCCAAGAGTGCCATTGCCAGACTATTTCGCCGCCGTTATTAACTTTGTCCGGTTTTACTTCGATAATAAAGTCAGGATGAAGAACGTTATTTCCCTGAACACTTGGATTCCTGCCAGCGTCGATTGCTTCCTGTGCGGTTTTTCTTTCCCATGCGATACAGAGAATATTTCCATTGGGCAATATTTCAATATCATGGTGTGTGATATGGTCATCACTGTAGAACTTGAATTCCCAGACAACTTTTCCATCCCAGTCAATTTCCTGTATACGTCCGCCCGCACCGCCGCCCCTGCTTTCCGAACCGAATCCAGGCATTACGCCAAAACCGCCCATGCCGCCGAATCCTCCGCGTCCACGTGGAGCGTTTTGTCCGGCAGCAGGTTGCTCAAGCTGATCAACCGTACTTGTGCGCAAGAGATTTCCATTCTCAAGTAAATACGCGCTGATTGCGGGCGAGCCGTCGTTAAGCCAATAATGTACTACGTTGCCATCCATATCGATAAGATACGTTGTTGTATGGAAATTCGGAGCTACAAGATTATATCCATCATAGGTCTTATTAGCTGTACCGCCCATTACTGAAACGGATAAAACAATTGCTGATAGCAACAGCACGGATTTTAATATTCTTTTAAACATGTTCATTTTCCCAATAAATCAAATAATATTTTCTTAATTACTTGCATCTTCTTTTATTGGAGTCAGTTCTTTTCCTTTTAGTGCTGGATGATCAGCAGGGATACGAACTGCGCGGAAAATCTGGTTAGCCATATTCATGCCACCCATTCCACCGCCTGCGCCGCCACGTGCACCGCCTCTTCTTGCACCGCCACCAGCAATACCAGTTCCTGCGCCGCCCTGGCCAAATTGACCTCTCATACCGGCCATACCTGCACCTCTTTGTCCCTGAGGCGCGGGTGAATTTACATCAGCGGGAGCGGCTCCCATGCCTCTCATGCCGCCAAAACCTCCTGCGCCACCCATCATACCAGCGCCAAAACCTCCGCCCATCATACCGCCGGCGCCACCGCCGCCTAAGCCGCTTGTAGAATAATCATATTCCCAAACAATTTTCTTATCTGATGTTACTTCGAAGAAATGACCACTGGCACCTTCACATATAAGGGTATTTCCATTAGGCAATCGCTGCGCGCCTGCAATATTCTGAGAATAAAAGTTCGTTTTTTCATTTGGATCCATATATTGCCAAACAGGTTCTACATCCGCAAAGACTTTACCATTCATCTTAAAATTACCTTTATCATCCATTGGAAGAGTAAATTCTTCAACAGAAGAATAGTTGCCGTCAAGTCGATTCGGACCATTATTGAAAATTAGCAGGTGACCTTCGCCCGGTAAACCTTTTTCTATCCAGTGAATATCATGCGGACTGAATAATTTCTTATCTTGAATTGTACCTTGTTTATAAGCAGCAGGATTTCCATACCTGTAAACCAGGTCGCCGCCATTTCCATGTTTGCCCCCGGTATGACCTTTTGCCTGTTCTGTGGTTATGCTATGGTCAATCACCCAGATTTCACTAAATGTATAGCTGCTGACAATAATCAGGTCGAGTTTTTCGTTATAATCAATAGCATTTAGATGAGTCCAGTCTGTTACAGGTATTGGGCCGCCTCCCATCATACCTCCGCCCATCATACCTCCACCGCGGCGATTACCTTGTCCGGCACTTTGTGCTGTTTGATCCCAGCTGTCAGTATAATTAATATTAATCAATTCCGGATGTTCAGAAACATTACCATAATTGGGTTTGTTTGGATCAAAATCCTGAATCAAATGATCCCATGCATACCACTTCCAAACAACTTCAGCAGTATTAGGGCCTGTAGGTTTGAGTTCTACAATACAATCGGGATTTTGTTCTCCAGACTGAAATGCAGGATTGCGTCCAGCCGCGATTGATTCTTCAGCAGTTTTAGCATCCCAGCATATAAGAAGAATATTGCCATTCGGCATAAGTTCGATATCGTGATGAGGAACTTCAGTATCAGTTGCATATATATATTCCCAGTCCAAACTTCCATCCCATTTAATTTTCTGAATTTTTCCACCAGCTCCGACTCCGCCTGGTTGCCGTCTTTCATTTCCGCCTGCCGCAGCACCGCCGCCACGACCTCCACGGCCGCCGCCCATCATTCCAGCAGTTCTGGATGCAGACCTTAACAGGTTACCATTATCAAGGAAATATGTACTGAATCCAGCACCTGTATCCATTTGCCATGTATGAACTACTTTACCATCCATATTTATAAGATATGTTGTAGTTCCGAATAATGGCTGGAAAAGAGTGTAACCATCGAATGCGTTATCGTTTGTTTGTGATAGAACATTTCCAAAAATTACAAAATGAAGAATTGCGAAAGCTGATATGACGACAAATAAACCTTTTTTCATTTTTTTGCTCCTCTTAACTGAGATAGACCTTTCCTATGAGTACTTTTACAGTTAAGACGTATCTTATCACATTATTTATTGCATGAAAAGAGGAAAAAAGAATTGAACTTTTAAAATCAAAATCAGATTTCTTATCTATTATTTTTGAAATAATAATTTTTACGTTATAAACAACACGCGTAAAATCAAATCAACTTTCAGTAATTATACATAATTTTTCTGTAGATTTTGTAGATAAATCCGTATCGCAATGAGGACAACGAGGAGTATTTAAGCCGCGTTTTTTATTGCACTCATGACACTTTATCGTAGGAGTAAAATTCAAAGCAAGATATACAAGCAATCCTATAACATTAAACAAGAACACAAATACAGACCACGAAATAAGGCCTGCAATACTTTTTCTTCTCGGCCATGCATGAATAAATGTAATACCTGCTAATACAACACTCCAAAGGTAACTATACATATTGTAATTCGGAACGAATCTAAATATATCTGTATATACTGGTATATAATCCCTATTGAATCGTATTAATAATCCATAAAGAGGCCTGCTAAATATATCAAAAAAAACGGGTGATATTTTTGCAAGATAATCGATTGTTTTTTGTTCAAGTATTCCCTCCTTACTAAATTCTATTTCTCGAGGTGATCTTACCCATTCGAATTTGTTTATTAATTTTATATTTCCTAAGGAGTCAACATCATATAATTCTTCAGCATATTCGACAGGTTGTTTCAATCGTTCCCAGTACCATTTCCAAAAAGCATCAGAACCTCTTTTAAGGTTTGCGGGCGGAATTATTCCGAGAGAAGTTGCACGCATATAAATTCTGTCATTCCTAGCCGTAACGTTCGATATATCAATCTTCAAATCATCAGGCTTTTTTATCATAAAAGATTCATTCGGGTCACGAAGTACGACATAAGCGGAATTATTTTCCGTCCTGCAAAATATTAAAGGTCGATAACCTTCGTTCATTTGATAATATTCACTATCAGGTCCCAACTCCATCCAGTTATGCAATAAAATGTCCCTGATTTTTCCATTCGCTATATGTAAAAGTTTTTGAAAGTTCTTTTTTCTAAAATCAATTTGAAATATATTTCTGTCATCGGCCCATAAGACAACTGGACCGCCGCCTTGAACCGGCACCCATACTTTAAGTTTCGTAGCTTTCTCTAATGGTTTTATTTGTGATTTTTCTTTAGTGAAACCATTCGAGCCGCAATATCCGATTATGTTTCCGTTCTTATCAAAACATTCGAAATATTCTTCTATTTGATTATAACGCCACAAATCAATAAGCTCTCTGCCATTGAGAACTGGTACAATAAATGACATGTGCGAATCAGGGAACATCGAATCAAGCCTATTCATCATATAGTCATAGTTCATCGAATACCGAGTAGAATTTGACCATTTTAGATATTCGTCCGGAAACTCATTTTGTTTCCCTTGCCAGAGAAGATTATCGTTCAAATCATATATCATACATTGCTTATCTTCTGGCAAAGAAGAATCCCAGTATATTAAATTTACACTACCATCGGCCATGAATTCTTTACTTGAATTTTCTATTAGCATCTGATGGTCTACAGTTTTTTCAACTTGCTGATTCTGATTAGGAGAGATATCGTAAATATAAAAAGTTCGTATTAATTCCAAAGCAATAGTTTGGATAAACATTAACGATAACGAAAGTACAAATGTCAGCATCAATACTCTGCAGAATTTACCTGAAACTTCTAAATATTTTTTACTTTGCATTTCGATACTCTCCCGTTAAAACTCTCTCTGTAAAAATACCTGATAAAGCTGTATAATTAAAACAACAAAAGCAAGTACAAAAATAAATACAGCACGATAAAAATATGCCTGAGAAATTATTATTGCGTACATTACTAAACCAAAAATTATACTGAACAATTTGGTCGTATACCATCGAGCTTTTGTTAAGGCACAAAGAGCTATTGAAATATATGCAATAAAACTAAGAAAAGCATAGAAAACACCTAAACGAACTATACCAGCTTCAGGCGGAATAATAACGCTTTTAAAATTACTTACAATCTTAACAAATAATAACCATGCAAGTGACATACAAATTACCATTATTGCAGCGACTGAAATTTTAGATAAAAGTATCGCTGTTCTTGTTGTAGAACGATGTATTATAAATTGCCATGTCTTTCTTATACCCGGCTTCCAGAAATGAATAAAACCAAGAGCCAAACCTAACAAAATAGTAATAAAGAACATTAAAACTGTCGAACCCTGTAATACATCTTCTCTTAATATATAATTTTGATTTACAATTTCACCGTTTTTAAAACCTCCGTAACCTTCCTGATTCATACTATACAATCTCATGCGAACACTAAACAAACAAAGTATATACAATGAAATTATTGATACTAAAATCCATGGTATCGCGTCTTTAATATCTTTTTTCAATAAAGTGAAAAACTTCATATCATTTTACCTCCCATTGGAATTGTTTTTCTCTTCTTTTCGGTTCGGTAAACTCAATAAACTGGTCCTCAAGATTCATTGGAATAATCTCGTAATTTTCAGCTTTCGCGGTATTTGCCCATTCCTTTATTTTATCATCAGATGTTTCGACTAAAACAACTTCAAGCTCTTTACCTAATATTCTGTAATTCAGAAGACCTTCAATGTCAATGTTTTTGGGAATATCTCCTTTTAAGGAAAATCTCGCTTTCTTGACAGATTCTCTGAACTTATCAATCGAACAATTCGCTCTCAATCGTCCTTTATCAAGAACAACTATCCTGTTTGAAACACGTTCTACATCACTTAAAATATGACTGGAAAACAGCACAGTTCTTCCTTCCTGCATGATAAGGCGAATTATCCCCTGCAAAAATTGTCTTCTTATAGCCGGGTCAAGTCCCAATGTCGGGTCGTCCATAATCAATAATTCAGGATGCGGCGCCAACGCAAGAGCAAGAGAAACCTGTGCGCGCTGGCCGTTAGAGAGATGTTTTATTTTCTGCTTTTTCGACAGTTCAAAATATTCAATCATCTCGGCAAAAAATTTATCATCCCATTTTCCTTCGAAGAAAGGCTTCTGAAATTTCTCAAGCTGGGAAATAGTCATCCCGTGAAACAACCTGTGTCCTTCAGTAACATAACCTATTCTCTGTCGAATCTGCGGCGTAAGAGCCATCGAATCACATCCCAAAACTGTAGAACCTCCAGAAGTCGGCTTAAGAAAACCAAGTAAAAGCTTTATCGCGGTTGTTTTGCCCGCACCGTTCCTGCCGATAAAGCCGCATATGCAACCCTGTGGAATTTTCAAATCAAAGTTCTCCAAAGCGGCTTTCTTTGAAAAATATTTGGTAAGACCTTTTGTTTCGAGAACTATTTCGCTCATTTTTTCTCTCCTGATTTACCTGGTTTATCAGAGAATTTTTCAAGCCTTGAATTAAACATTTCGGAAATATCTTTTGGCTTAAGACCAAGATTTATTGCACGCGTAATTATATTGTCTATCCTCTCATTAAGATAGTTTACCTCTGCAATATCAGTTGAACGTTCATTTTTATCCGCTATATATGTTCCAGAACCTGTTTTTGTAACAATCAGTTTTGCCTGTTCGAGAAATGTGTATGCTTTTGCGACTGTATTGGGATTTATCACAAGCTCGGAAGCAAGCTTCCTTACGGCTGGCAACTTATCTCCAGGACTTAACTTGCCTTCGGCAATCGCTTTGCTTATTTGATTTACAAGCTGAGCATATAAAGGCTCATTCGAGCCGGCTGATATTTGTAACCATAAAGCCATATCATAATATCCTGACAACTATAAAATAATATTGTATTACTACATATAATACACTTTGTATTATTTGTCAAGAATAATTTAAATATTTTTTTTATTATTTTTATATGTATATGGTTATTAAGGATTTGCGCATAAAAAAAATCCCCGTAAGATACGGGGATTTTCAATTTGTTAATTGCAGCTTTGCTTAGTTATGAAGAGGATTGGGATTAAATTCATCATTTCGAGGATGGGCATTATCGTAAACTTCTTTTAATCTTGCTGTCGTAAGGTGTGTATAAACCTGTGTAGTCGAAAGTGACTGGTGTCCCAGTAATTCCTGGACGCTTCTCAGGTCGGCACCGTTATTAAGCATATGTGTCGCAAAGCTGTGACGCAATGTATGTGGGCTGATAGCTGGATCAAGTCCGGCCATTTTCAGGTACTTATCCATTTTGCGGCGAACACTTCTTGTGCTTAAACGCTTGCCGTGCTTATTGACAAAAAGAACCTTCGGATCGAAATTGGTATTATTCTGCGCTCTCTTGTTTCGGTATTCCATATAATGCTGAATAGTTTGCAGAGCGGAAGTACCGATAGGAGCGATTCTTTCCTTCTTGCCTTTACCTCTGACATGAATTACTTCACCGAGGAAATCTATGTCTTCCATATTGAGAGCGACGAGTTCACTTACTCTTACACCAGTACTGTACAGTGTCTCCATAATCGCCCTGTCCCTTGCTCCGAGCCAGGTATTTGTTTGCGGGGTTTCGAGCAGTCTCTTGACTTCTTCATACTCGAGGAAACGAGGCAGCTTCTTTTCCTGTTTAGGTGTCCTTACTGACGTAACAGGATTGGAACTGATATAGTTTCTCTTAACAAGAAATTTATAGAAGCTTCTAAGTGTCGCAAGTTTTCTTGCGACTGTGGCTTTCGAATATTCCTTTTCGTTAAGGTGCGCCATGTACGCTCTAATTGATTCCGTATCCACAGACAGAACAAGTGTGTTTATATCGACATGTGTAGCAACCGCGGTAGCCGTACCATTATCATGATGCTCCATCGACATAGAATCGTTTTCATGACTTCCATCCTCATGCGATACGCCCAGAAAATCACCGAACTGTATCAAATCAGCACCATAACATTTTGCGGTATGTTCTGAAAATCGTCTTTCAAATTTGAGGTAATCCAAAAATTCGTTTATGATTTTACTTTCTTCCATAATGTCCCTATCTTTTTACGAGAGTTTTGGTTATATATCTTAAATTTCCAATCTTCCGGAATTTACATTTAATTCAGATTCAACTGTGTATCCTTTTGTCCACCGAGAAGTTCGTCCGCCTGGCAAATCAGCAATTGTGTCAGTTTGAAACTCAGCACCGCCGCGTCAAACCAGTCAAAACTCGTCCTTTTGTCTTTCGCCTGTTTTATAAGAGCATCGAGAAGCTCATCTTCACAGCCGTCTTCATAACGAAAAATAAACTTCTCAGAGCCTTTATTCAAAACCAATTGTCTTTTCATATTTTCCATAATTTTATATCACTTAAAAAGAACCTGTGATAATAGCGACACTTTTCGAATATTCATAAGGCTTTTATCGGCCAATAATGATTTTAGCTTTACAAAATTATGAAAATGTGATGAGGAAAATTGATTATAAATATAAGTGTTTACAAATAATTAACAAAATGAGGACAAAAAGAATGTCTGATAATATACATTCTCTTGTTCACTTTCCGCCTTATGTATTGGATTATGAATTGAATATATTTTGTTATATTTTAAGTTATCCACAAGCTAAGAATCATTGTGGATATTAGCTTTGAAATATTTTTTCCCGTCAATATTTTCAGAGCTAATACGATTGAGCTTGATAAGTTCGCTTATATATTTTACTGCTTCATTGTGGTGCAAATTCATTGAAGAGCATATATCGTCCAGTGAGCATGGCCTGCGTTTCAGCATTGATAACAAGGTTTCCGTTATAATATTATCCTGCTTTAATGCCGCTTCATGCTTATTATCTGAATTGTCACTCCGGGCGAAATCGGCAATTACCTCACAACCATGCCCTATTTCAACAGCAATCTTTTGCAGTTTTTCAGCACTAAGCTTCTTAACCCCCTCTTCTGTCGTTGGTCTTACAGCGGTATTTAGCTGAACTTTATCCGGCTGAATTCTATTTACGGCGGCTTTTATTTTTGTTATCTGCTCAGAATTGGAATTAATTGACTCGACAAGGAAAACCTCAAGCCAAATCTGACCTGAATATTCTTTTCTGAACTCACACAAACCAGAAATCAGTTTTTCAATGCTAATATCAGGGTGAGGTCTGTTTATTTTCAAAAAAACCTTCTCGTCACCTGCGTCAAGCGAAGGAAGTACAACATCAGCTTTGGCACAATCTTCACGAACATCCTTCATATAAAGTAATGTGCCGTTGGTTACGATAGCCACTGGAATATCTGTGATTTTCTTTATTTCATCTATTATGTAACCCAACTGCGAATTTAAAGTCGGCTCGCCTGAACCGGCAAGAGTAATATAATCAGCTTCAAGACCCTGCGACAAAGCATTGGAAAGTTCATCAATTATCAATTGTGCTGGTAAATATTCCTTTCGTTCGATTGTTGTATTGGTAGTTTTCCCTACCTGGCAATATATACAATCCAATGTACAGACTTTGGCCGGTACGATATCGACACCCAAACTCCTGCCGAGTCTTCTTGAAGGAACAGGACCATATAAATATTTTCTTTCTTTATTCAAAATACAACCCCAATCAGGAAATTACTCTCGTACTATTTCAAAAATTTTCTTACAGGTTATCAGTAGATTTTCAAGCCATTCTATCGGCATGACACATGCAGCGTCGGACTTTGCTTTTTCTGGATTATCGTGAACCTCTAAAAACAAGCCGTTTGTTCCGGCGGCGATAGCGGCTTTGGCAAGTATTGGCGCCAATTCTCTGCTTCCGGCACTTGCATTTCCCAATCCGCCCGGCTGCTGCGTACTGTGAGTCGCGTCAAAAATAACCGGGCAATCGAGCTGCTTCATCGCTTCGATTGATGACATATCGTTGACAAGACGATTGTAGCCGAAGAAAGTGCCGCGCTCGGTAAGCATTATTTTTTCATTATCGCACGAACGAATTTTTTCCACTACATTTTTCATCTCAGCAGGAGAAAGAAACTGCCCCTTTTTTACATTTACAGGTTTACCGGTTTCGGCACATGCACAAAGCAAATCAGTTTGCCTGCATAAAAAAGCAGGAATCTGGAGACAATCAACAACTTCGCCAACTTTCTTTGCCTGAGAAGTTTCATGAACATCAGTCATTACCGGAAGTTTGGTTTGCCTGCGAACTTCTGCGAGAATCTCAAGTCCTTCTTCCATACCAGGCCCGCGAAAACTGTATTTACTCGAACGATTCGCCTTGTCAAAACTTGCCTTGAAAATTATTCCGATATTTGTATTGCGGCTTATAGAAACAAGTCGTTTAGCAATCTCAATGCAATGTTCCAGACTTTCGATTACACATGGTCCGGCCATCACAAACAGAGGTGTATTCATTCCTATTTCTATATTACCAATCTTAAAGTTTTTGCTCATATACCTTCCTTCGAGTTTTGAGGACTAAGAACTCAAAACCAAGAACTAATTATTATCCTATTGCTCTTTTAATTCTCGTCCTCATTCCGGCGGGTTTTGCACCTTCCGGAACTATGCACTGAACGGCATTTGGAATTATCTTTATTTCTGCCGGCAAATCCGGTCCGGGATCACCATCTATTTCACATTTAATACGATTAGTTTCAGACTTGATTGAAATTTTCCTGCCCTGACGATATATAACATCTCTACATTTAGAGTGATGTTTTAAAACCGTCATAATCGAATGTTTGACAAGATGGCTTTGCGAGCCGCATTTATATATACATATATCCAGCAAGCCGTCACTGAAATCCGCGTCATGCAAAATTTGCAGACCTATCGCATACCGAGAAATATTACCTACAAAAACAAGACACGGACCGCTATAAACTTCTTCACCGTCAATTGTAATGCACATCGGATCGAATTTATAGTTCCAGAAACTTCGCCATATAGGCCAGAAATAATCATAGTGATCGATATGCCCGGAACGCTGCTCATTCATTCTATGTACAACTTCGCCGTCATAGCCAAAACCGGCAATCGAAGTAAAACATCTGCCGTTTATATTGCCCAAATCAAGCGGCCTTATGTAACAGGCGTTAAACGTTTTTATAATGGATTCGAGCTTGCCGTCAAAACCCAATTCATTCGCCAAAAGATTTTCAGTTCCACCCGGTAAAATAAGCAGCGGCGTATTGCTTCCCTCAAGACCATGCGTTACTTCCCGTATGGTTCCATCGCCGCCAATAGCAACAACCATAGCACAATCTGGATCACCTGCTGCTTCAGCCGCCAATTCACAGGCGTGGCGAAGAGATTTTGTAAGATTTATTCTTACATCAAATCCCTGTTTTATCAGGTATTTCTCGAACCTGATCCAAACTAATTTCCCGCTCATTGCTCCTGATTTGGGATTAGCGATATATTTAATATAACCATCATCTGGTTTCATAAACTAAAAGATTCCATTCACTTTTTATTTTCCTGATGAAGCTTTTCAGCAATTAATGCCGCATAACTTTTCGTAATATTCGGTAATTTTTCCAGACCTAAATTTTTCTGCACATCATTTATTATTTTCTCATTTGGTCCTTCAATCTCCACAAAATTGCCGAGCAGTTTCAGCGTATCCAAAGCAACTTCGCATCCTCCCAACTTCCAGAAGCCGCGAGTTTTTTCTACTATAAGTCTTTCCACATATCCCAAAGCGGATAGAATTTCTTTTACAGAATCTCCATTAGCAACCTCTGTTTCAATTTCACGTCTTTTCTTCAAGTTGCTTTTCTCTTTTGCGCCTTTGTAAGTTAATATGAACTTTATCTGGCCGTTCATCACCTGCTTTCGCAAGCGAAGACAGCTATCATTTTTAGACAAACTCTCATCAGCGGCATCGAACAATATATCTTCCTGTAATTGCTCACCGACGTATTCTGCGCCAAGCTCAATGAGCCTGCTCCTGACTTCATCGTGTAATTCGACTTTTATTTTTGCTTCTATTTCAGTGTACATTTATACCACTATATTAACCAAACGCGATTTGATAACAATAACTTTCTTCGGATTCTTTCCGTCCAAAGCATCTTTCACTTTGTCACTGTTCAGCGCGGTTTGTTTAATTTGTTCTTCATCAGCATCCGCGGGAACAACTATTTTGTCTTTTATTTTCCCGTTGACCTGAATCGCCAATTCGATTTCTTTTTCCTTGATAAGTTCATTATCATATAGCGGCCAAGGCTCATAAGCGAGAGTATCATTATGTCCGAGCGTCTGCCATAACTCCTCGGCAATATGAGGTGCAAACGGCGCCAGAATCAGCACAATCTGTTCGACTGCTTTTTTCGGAACGACATCAAGTTTCGACAAATGATTTACAAAAATCATCATCGCGCTTATCGCGGTATTGAATCCGAAACTCTCTACATCATCTCCGACTTTCTTGATAGTCTGATTCAGCAATCGAAGAGTTTCTTCATCAGCCTGCGCATCTTTTACATTACTATTCAGTCCGCCGGCATCCTTTTCCACTACCAAACGCCAGAGCTTATAAAGAAAACGATGAACACCTTCGACGCCCTGCATACTCCAGGGTTTCATCGCTTCAAGCGGGCCCATGAACATTTCATACAGCCGCATAGAGTCTGCACCGTAATCGTTAATGACTTTGTCAGGATTAACAACATTGCCGCGTGACTTACTCATTTTCTGGCCGTCTTCGCCGAGAATCATTCCCTGGTTGACAAGTTTTTTGAACGGCTCTTTAACCGTAACATATCCGCAGTCATAAAGAAATTTATGCCAGAACCTTGAGTAAAGCAAATGCAATACGGCGTGTTCCGCTCCGCCGACATATAAATCAACCGGCATCCAGTATTTTTCTTTCTCCGGATCCCAGCCCTTTTCATTATTATCAGGATCGAGATAACGCAGGTAATACCAGCAGCTTCCCGCCCATTGCGGCATCGTATTAGTTTCACGGACAGCTTTTGTTCCATCAGGTAAAGTAACATTTACCCAATCGGCAACTTTTGCCAGCGGCGGCTCACCTGTGCCGGATGGTTTGTAATTATCAATCTTCGGCAATTCCAATGGCAAATCTTTTTCAGAAAGACTCAATATTCGCCCATCTTCAGTATGCACTATCGGGAATGGCTCGCCCCAGTATCTTTGCCTGCTGAAAAGCCAGTCGCGCAGTTTGTAATTAATCGCTTTATTACCCTGGCCAATTTCTTCGAGCCATTTGGTAATTTTTTCCTTGAATTCAGGAGTTCTCATGCCGTTGAATTGGCCGCTGTTTACCGCTATTCCATCACCGGCAAAACACAACTTGCCCTGCTTTACCAATTCTGATTGTTTTTCATCTTCCGGCTGAACGACCTGAATTATCGGTAAATTAAATTTTGTCGCGAATTCATAATCCCTGTCATCATGCGCAGGTACGGCCATAATCGCGCCTGTTCCATAGCTAATAAGAACATAATCGCTTATCCAGATTGGAATCTTTTGATTATTAACCGGATTAATCGCGTATGCGCCGATAAATTCACCCGTCTTGTTCTTAGCTAAATCGGTACGGTCCAAATCACTTTTACGTGCCGCTTCTTCACGATACTTTTTAACCGCTTCTTTTTTATCCGTACTCGTAAGAATATCAACCAGCCTGTGCTCCGGCGCCATTACCATATAAGTAGCGCCGAACAAAGTATCTGGTCTTGTAGTGAAAACGCGAATCGTTTCGTCTGAGCCATCTACTTTAAAATCAACGTTTGCCCCGATACTCTTGCCAATCCAGTCCTGCTGCAATTTCTTAATTGAATCCGGCCAGTCAACTTCGGATAAATCATCTATAAGCCTCTCGGCGTATTCAGTTATCTTGAGCATCCATTGGCGCATTGGTTTGCGAAATACGGGATGGCCGCCCCGCTCACTTACGCCGCCTACTACTTCTTCATTCGCCAAAACAGTTCCGAGAGCCGGACACCAGTTTACGGCTACTTCATCTTCATACGCAAGGCGGTGGTCATCTATGTATTTACGCTTTTCCTGCTCGCTCAATCCTTTCGGAATCGGCAATTGCTTAATTGGTTTTGCTTTCTGCTCTGTTTTATCGAAGTAGCTATTGAATAATTTCAGGAAAATCCATTGCGTCCATTTGAAATACTTCGGATCAGTCGTATTTACTTCCCTGTCCCAGTCGTAGCTGAAACCGAGCGATTTTATTTGCCTTCGAATATTATCAATATTCTTTTTCGTTGTTGCTTCCGGCGCAGTTCCGGTCTGAATCGCATACTGCTCGGCGGGCAAACCAAACGCATCCCAGCCCATCGGATGAAGAACGTTAAAACCCTTCATGCGTTTATAGCGGGCGACAATATCACTTGCGGTGTAACCTTCCGGATGTCCTACGTGCAAACCCTGACCGGATGGATATGGAAACATATCCAGAACGTAATATTTTGGCTTTGAATCACAATCTTTAGCTTTAAAAGTTTTAGAATTCTCCCAAAACTCCTGCCATTTCTTTTCTATTTCGTTAAAACGATAAATTCCTTTATTCTCATTCATCTGTAACAAACTGCTCCTAAAACAAAGATTTTCGAGATTATCGTAATACAATAAACCAGAAATCCCTAAAAATCCACAAAAAACCGATTTCCTTATAATCAAGATAAAACCGAAATCTGAAATGCCTGAGAAATATTAATACTGTGTTAATTTAATGGTTTTTACTTGACTAAGAGGGATTTTTCGAGTCTAATTCTGGGCTTAATAATATTATTCCAGAATAACATCTGGAAAGAACCTGCTTGAAGAACGAGAAAGAACCGTTATGAATGAACGAATTGTAAAAGTAGGTCTCGTAGGATTCGGGACAATCGGCAGCGGCGTAGCAAAGCTGATACTTGAAGACGGCGATTCAATAGCCAAACGAATTGGTATCCGTCTTGAACTGGCTTGCGTTGTAGATATCGATACAACCACCCCTCGCCCGGTTAAATTGCCCGATGGAATTCTTACAAACGACCTGAACAGGCTGCTGAACGATAAATCTATTGAAATAGCAATAGAGCTGATCGGCGGAACTACAATCGCAAAAGACGTTCAAATCAAAATGCTTAAGGCAGGGAAAAATGTTATTACCGCGAACAAAGCCTTACTGGCTAAGCACGGCAATGAACTGAGCCGCATAGCCAGGGAAAATAACAAGTGTATCGCTTTCGAGGCAAGCTGTGCCGGCGGAATCCCCCTGATTTCGACAATTCGCAGCGGCCTAACCGCTAATAATATCAACGCAATGTATGGAATCGTAAACGGAACCTGCAATTATATCCTTTCAAATATGTCTGCTCGTGATGAAGATTTTTCAATTGCTTTGGCACAGGCACAGAAAAAAGGTTACGCAGAACTCGATCCAACGCTCGATATAAACGGAAGCGACAGCGCGCATAAACTGGCAATTCTCGCTTCCATCGCTTTCGGATGTGAAATTAATCTCGAAGATGTTTATTGCGAAGGCATACAACAAATTTCAAGAGATGATATTCGTAATGGAAATGAAATGGGCTATTGCCTGAAACTTCTTGCGATTGCAACTCGTGACTCGTCGAGCGTATCGCGTGATGCGTCCTGCGTATCGCGTGATGCGTCCTGCGTCGTGAGTATTGCGAATAAAGAACGCAATACGATTTCACTGCGAGTTCATCCTTCTTTTATTTCCAAAGAGAATCATCTTGCCCGCGTTGGCGGTCCATTCAACGCGATAAGTATATTCGGCAGCGCGGTTGGTCAGATTTTATTATACGGCAGAGGAGCCGGAATGATGCCGACAGCGAGCGCAGTCGTTGCGGACATTATTGATGTAGCTCTTGGCAATTCAAAAACTACATTCGAGAATCTCTCAATACGAAGCAAATCAGAAGCCGGAGTTTCGATTGAAACAATAGCCAATCAATCATGCAGATTTTATATAAGAATAATGTGCAAGGACCAGCCTGGCATAATGGCGCAATTAAGCAGGATTCTTGCCGAACAAAATATCAGCATATCCGGCGTATTACAGCATGAAGGAATAGGTCCAGACAATACCGTACCTGTTATAATTCTGACTCATACTACTGTTCAGAAAAATATTACCGCGGCCTTGAAAAGCATGGAGAAGCTTGAAGGAATAAGCGGCAAACCCGCATGTATAAGAATTGTTGATATACCGGAGGATAAGGATTAGTGGCAAAATACGTTATAATAATTCCGGATGGAGCCGCGGACGAACCTCTCGACATCTTTGAGGGCAAAACGCCTCTTGAGGCAGCCGCAACCCCGAATATGGACGAAATCTGCTCAGTCGGGAGACAGGGAACTGTACGAACTGTGCCAGATGGATTGGAAGCCGGAAGTGATGTAGCGCAAATGTCATTGCTGGGTTATGACCCCAAAAGATATTATACAGGTCGGGCACCAATCGAAGCCATCGCAAGAAATATAAATCTTGGAGCAAACGACTGGGTGTTCAGATGCAATCTCGTTACTATGGCGGACAATAAGATGGCCGACCATAGTGCCGGGCATATTTCCACTCCTGAAGCGGAAAAATTGATAAAAGATTTAGATGATATGCTTGGTTCTGATAAAATGCGTTTTCATACAGGAGTCAGCTACAGGCATCTGTTGGTTTTCAAAAACGCGGATTTCGATGTACAGACATATCCGCCACATGACCATATAGGAACAGAAATAGACAAGATTCTTCCCCGCGGCAAAGGTGCTGATTCACTTATAGACCTGATGGCACGCTCACAACAATTTTTTGCCAACCATGAAATAAACCAGGTCAGGAAAGACCTTGGAGAAAACCAGGTCAGTTCAATCTGGCTTTGGGGTCAGGGCAAAAGAGCGCTAATGGAAAGTTTCGAGAAGAAATTCGGGCTTAAAGGCGCGACTATTACCGCCGTGGACCTTGTAAGAGGATTATCAAAACTTATTGGTTTCGATTTGATTAACGTTCCCGGCGTTACCGGCTTTATTGATACAAATTTCGTAGGTAAAAGCCAGGCGGCGATAGAAGCACTTGAGAAATACGATATTGTGTTTATACATGTAGAAGCGCCTGACGAAGCAGGTCATAGTGGAAACGCACAATTGAAAAAACAGGCAATTGAACTGATAGACAAGCATATTGTAGGGCCGGTCTTTCAAGCCCTGCAAAATTATGATAAATGGCGAATACTTGTAATGCCGGACCACCCGACCCCGGTCAAAAGCTGTTCTCATTCGTCGGAACCTGTACCATTTGCTATGGCGGGATACGATATAACGGGTATCCTGAAAACCGGTTTCAGTGAATCAAACGCGGCAAAATCGGGATTAAAAATTGAAAATGGTTTTGAAATGATGGAATATTTTTTAAAAAGCTAATAACTTGATAATTTATTCAAAGTAACATATATTTACATTTTTTTAACGGGATATTTATGAAAATACTTGTACAAAAATTTGGTGGAACATCGGTTGCGGATGCTGAAAAAATGCGTCGAGCATGCAAACGAGCTATCGAAGCTAAAGAAAAAGGCTTTGGAGTAGTAATTGTAGCTTCAGCACGCGGTCAGCAAACCGATGTACTTGTAGCAGATGCATTAGAAGTCAATCCAAATCCCCCCAAACGCGAGATGGATCAACTCTTAAGCACTGGTGAAATTCAATCTGTATCACTTCTGGCTATGGCTCTGGAATCTATGGGTCACAAAGCCATCAGTTTCAGTGGAAGTCAAATTCGCATGGTTACTGATAGTGTTCATACAAAAGCACGTATTAAAAGTATCGATGCTCAACGAATTCATAAACAGCTTAACGACGGGAAAATTGTAGTCGTAGCCGGATTCCAGGGCATTGACGAATACGAAAATATCACAACTCTTGGACGAGGCGGGTCCGACACAACAGCGGTTGCTATCGCAGCAGCTCTCGGCGCCAAAGAATGTGAAATTTACACCGATGTTGATGGTGTTTATACAACTGATCCAAGAATTTTCAAGAAAGCCGTTAAACTGGATCAAATCAGTTATGACGAAATGCTGGAAATGGCAAGTCTCGGTGCTGGAGTTATGCACTCGAGAGCTATTGAATTCGGCAAAAAATATGATGTAGTTATTCACGTAAGAAGCAGTAGTGAACAAATAAATGGGACTTTAATAACTCATGAGGTACCTCAAATGGAAGACGTCGTAGTATCTGGCGCAACAATACAAAAAGACTTGGCCAAAATTGGACTGCTCGGCATAGCAAATGTTCCGGGCAACGCTGCAAGAATTTTCACCCATCTTGCTCAACATAAAGTAGTAGTAAACGATATTATTCAAACTGAAGTAAGCCCGGATGTAGCAAATATTTCTTTCATGATTAACATCTCGGACCTGGATAGCGCAAAGGAAGCTATTGAAGATATTAAAAAGGAAATCAGCGTAAAAGAAGCATTCATCCGTGAAGATATCGCAGAGGTTTCTGTTGTCGGTGTCGGCATGAGATCGCATTACGGTGTTGCGGAAAAAATGTTTGGTGCTTTAGCGAAAGCAAAAGTTAATATCGATACTATTACAACAAGCGAAATCAGAATCAGTTGTTCTGTAAGCAAAAAACAGGCTGAAAAGGCTCTTGAGGCGGTTTGCATGGCCTTTGAACTGGACAGACCGGCTAAACAAAGAACTAAAAGCAAATAGCAGGCATATCGTCTGACACGCCAAACATATTTGACGTGTCAGATTTTTTTATAAATAGCTGCATAATTTTAAAATATTAATATTGCTATGTCACGTAAAAGGAAAACTGGAAACTACGCTATGAGCAATCGCGAGCGTAAGTTTCTTTTTTCTTTTTTACTGGCATTTATGCTTTTTCTCGCATTCCTTGACAACAGTTATTCCGGCCATAAATGGCGGTTTGATCAGTCATCCGCAAACACAAATTCGGATTTCGAGAAATACCATTCCAATTCCTTCACTGTAACAAATGTTATAGACGGTGACACGCTCTATATAGATTGTCAGGATGGTCAATACAGCTATACGAGAATACGACTGCTTGGAATCGATACCCCGGAAATAAATACTGAATCAGGAGACATGTATTTTGCCCGGGAAGCATCTGATTTTGCACGTAAAACATCACTCGGAAAACAAATTACCATTTACCTTGACGAGAAAAAAAATACAAGAGATATTTATGGCAGACTTTTAGCTTATGTGTTTTTGCCGAACGGCGTTTACCTCAATGAAATTATGCTTAGCGAAGGTTTCGCCTACGCATATACCAAATACAGGCACAGTTTCTACAATAAATACAACCAGCTTGAATCTCGCGCCAGAAGCGGCAAAAAAGGACTGTGGCTCAATGTTACACCAGAGCAATTGCCTCAATGGCTTCGTGACCGCGATATGAAAGCAAAGTAAAATTATAATCCATCAGGAGGACAAACCAAGAGCCGCCATCTGGTTTTGTAGCAATGTCAAAGTTTTCTCAAGCCTCGCAAAACGTTCTGTCAAATGTTTTTCCTTTTTCTCAAGCCTGTATTCTTCGAGTTCTATTCTGTCCTCAAGCATTTCGATCTGATCTTTAACATTTTCCTGATCAATGACAATCGAACCTGAATTAGTTTTCAGTATTTTATCGAGAGTATCTTCCATCGCTCCGGCAAAACCCTGCTTTACTCTTACATTCGCGGAAAATGTCCCATCCTGACCAAGGTCAACGCTAAGCAGCAGACCATTTTCTGGATTTACAGGATCTCCATTATCATCGAAAGCACTTATACCTGTAATAGTATTTCCTGAGAAATTAGCATTGCGATAAGTTGATTCGCCCGCTAATTTAATACGCGCACTTGTAATAACTCCGCCGCTTACAGTGACTTGAACATCATAATTGCCCGCGGTTGTATATTTGCTGCTTGCGCTGTAATATTGAATTGTATTGCTATTACTGCTTCCGCTTTTATCCGCCCCGATTAAAGCAAGAACTGACATGTAATCCTTGGCTATCGCTTCGTCAAAAGCGTTCATATCAAGTGACAATACTCCATCCTTGTCAAGCTCGAAGCCAATTTGTGCCGGTATCAGAAAACTATCAATATCCTCGATGAATCCGCTTGTTTGTACAATAAGAGGCGTTCTTATTTGCGACTTAATCGAAGTGACAGTATAATCCGCCATCAAAACTCCAGCTTCCTTGGTACTTGCATCATATGACGAGTTTTCCTTGATATAGCTGACCACTTTATTATATGCTTCAACCATTGACTGTACTTTTGTTTTAACAGATTCTATATTTCTTGTAAGAGTTATTTCCTCGCCGCTCTCATCTGTTGTATCATGCAGATGTAAAGTCACTCCATGAATGACATCATCTATTGTGTTTGAGCTTCTGCTTATATAAGATGGAATACCTTTCGTCGTTTCTGATATAGAAGTTGTGCCGCCGGGACTAAGATTGGAACCATTGACAGAAAGCATACTCACATCACCAAATGTATCCTTAAATGTAAATGTAATGTCACCATCGGCTAATCCATAAGCTGAACCAGCAACAGTAATATCTCCAGTGTTTACCGTAGATAATGCGTCTATCGCGGCCTGAATTTCTGAAACAGAAGCGTTATAAGCAATTTCGCCTGTAGTTTGACCTTCATAAGTAATTTTATAGGTACCTGAAGAAGGAGAAACAGAACGACTCAGGGTTTGCGTTTCGGAAACGGAGGAACCAGCGGGAAAACCATCGACTTTTATCAGTGAATCCTGGGCAGCCTGGGTTTGCGTAAAATCTGAAAAATCGAAATTAGAAAGGCTTGCGGCAACACTGCCGCCTTCTGTTAAAAGCGACATCGTCGGAAGGGATAACGAAGCGCCTGAACCATTTGCGTTATAAGAAATATTGATTGACAAGTCACTATCGCCACAGGCCAGGTCTGTTAAAACTATTTTACCATTTTCGAATGTCGCCTTCGCAATGCCATCGAACGCATCGTTAATCTCATCGATTAGATGACTCAGCTTCGTATTTCTTGTAATAGAAAGATTAACCTGGGCAATTGCATTACCGTTATGATCCGTTCCGGTTATCTCAAATACTTCACCACCTTCAAGAGCATTTACACCAAACTGGTCAAGATCAATAATTTTCGTACTTAATGTCGCATTGTCATTGTTATATGTTAACTCACTGCCCGCTTCCAGAACCTGTGTATTGCTTGAGTTTACGGAAATCCTGTAATCGGTTCCGGCATCGTTACCATTGAGAACTAAATGAAACGCATTATTGTAATAAAGAATACTCGCGGTAATACCGGGATTATTCGCGTCATTATTAATCAGACCTACGAGTTCTTCGAGTGTCGTGGTTTCTGTTGTTGTTATCGAAGTTTCTTTATTATTATATGAATAAATAAAGGTCCCCTCTCCGACATAATCTTCTTTATATTCCATGCCTGTTGTTTGAACCCATCGCTCCGATGTCGCCAACTGGTTTATAACAACATTATGATTGCCCTCGAAAGAATTGTAGGATGCTTCAGCAGTCACTACATCCGAATCACTCGATGACGTGGCAAAAGCTTTCAACTCACTCGAATCAGAAATGGCGCTAACTGAGTCTCGAAAATCACTCAAATATGTTTCAAGTGTACTAAGTGAACTCTTCCTTTCCTCCCACATCTCTTTTCGCTCTGTATATAAATTCTTCGAGCGTGCTTCAACAGCCATCAATTGAGAAATCAACGTTTCTGTATCTAAACCCGTAGATATTCCAGATAATTGAATTGTTGACATAATTTTGCCTTTTTTATGCTTTATCTTTCGTTAATTTAAGAACAGAGGTTATTATCTTAAACATATTGCAGCATTTGCTTATTGATATTTTGATTATGCAATTCGCATTGCTGTTTCATTTTTTCTATCTGCTTATTATTCGGATCGAGGCTTTGACATTCGTTTAATTCGCGGCCTGCATGTCCGAAAGCTTCTTTTGCGTAAACAGGCGGAGAATTCGTCTTGACATAATCACACCCTATCGCCAGAAACGTTTGCGCTGTAAGGTATTTTGCAAACAGACGTCTTTTGCCAATATCTATCGACTTCCAATCCGTATCAGGAAAAAGCTCATCATGCGCAAATGTCTCTGCGTATCTTCTCACTACATCAAAATGACTTTTTGCTTTTTGCTCTGAAGATTTTCTGGACAAACTGTTTTTAGTAATCCTTCGCAAATACAGCGCACCCTTGAGGTGACACGCTTTTAAGCCGTGCATTACGAAACGCCGCATCATATCATAATCTTCCGCAACCAATAACTTCTCATCGAAAAAGCCAATTTTGTCGAATACACTTCTTTTAATGCACGTCCTGAATGGAACTATCGGAAATCCATTTCTGAAAAGATCTCTTATCAGAATATTCCGTTCTGAATATTCTGGTCTCTCGATAATTCGTATTGGTTTTGCATTTTCATCAATTAAGTAATCATCACAGTACACCAGGTCAGCTTCAGGATGCTCGGTAAACTGTTTTATATGTTTAGAAATGAAATCAGGCGTCATCATATCATCGCAATCGAGTTTGATAATAAATTCACCCTTCGATTTCATTATTCCTATGTTATGTGTAGCCGCAAGACCTCGATTAACCTGTGACATATAACGGATTCTGTCATCCTTAAAACTCATTATGATATCTTCGGTATTATCTGTAGAACCATCATTAATAATTATCAATTCGAAATTTCTATCATCCTGAGCAAGAACACTTTTAATTGAATCCGCAATATATTTCGCTGCATTATAAGCAGGAATGATTACAGTAACTAAAGGTATTTGCGGCATGGCCATTTCATTCGGTTTGCGACACGAACATACTTTGGTCATGTTTTCCTGAACTGGCAGTTCATGACGCATATTAATATCGATTACCCGCAAGTCATATTTATCCGCATTCTTTTCACACCAGACCTGAAGATTATCGATGTGCCTGACACCAAAACCATCGTTTAGAAATTGCGAAGCGGCGGAACTGCCGTGAGTCGTAATTTCCAAATTGAGATATTCAAGAGAACGTTCTTTCCTGTCGATTGCATAATAAGCCATCGCCCGCAGAAGATTATAGTGCTTCATTTTTGCGGCAATATTGTCGCTGATTTTCTCAATACTATCAAGCGCAATAATACAGGAAACATATTTTCCTTCATTGAATTTTTCAACTGCATTTATTGTATATATACTAACGCTATTCTCATCAAGCTTTTCATTTTCCCATTTCTCAAATAAATATCCATATTTTGCTGTATAATCATTACACTTGCAATTTCGAAGTTCAGAACAAATATCGATGCCTGGATTTGCGGCAACCTTTTCTCTTATCTTCATAAGCCTATAAAGCCAGTAAGTCTGGAACTTCGCCCGTCTGCTTCTTGGATCAAGATTCGGAAGTTGCCCCTGCTGAGAAGAAGTGTGTTCAATTTTATATGTTAAATATTCTGGAATATTTTTAAATTGAACGCGATTTGTAAAACGTGCGTATTCGGCGGCTTTCGCAAGCCAGAACTTGTCTGAGCCATACGGATGTTCATCATATAAACCTATTGTTTCAAAAAGACTTTTTCGGATAATAGAAGAACCATGCCAGCAAATATACAAGTTCGATTTATAGTTTGCCATTATCTCGTTATGTGTAACTGGCAATTCGATCTTGTCACAATAACAAACATCTTTGAACTCATCAAGCGTCATAAGATAAGATGAACCAACAATTCCCAGCCGGTTGCTCCCCGCTATTTCATTATAGAGCTTTTCTAATTTTTGGGGATGCATAATGTCATCCGAATCCTGAATAACGATAAAGTCAGAAGCCGCTCTTTCAATAGCATAGTTCCGTCTCACATATGGGCCGGCATTATCCTTGAAATAATAAGGCCTTATCCGGCTGTCCATCTTTGAGTATTTCTCTATAATATTTTTCGTATCGTCGCAGCTTGCGTCATCAAGCAAAAACAGTTCCCAGTTACTCATTGTCTGATTACGAATACTTTCGATACATGCAGGCAAATATTTTTCACAATTATGACATGCTATAACTATAGATACTTTCGAATCAGATTGACTTGAGAGCATTTGCTGGTGTAGATTCGTTATTGATTTAGATTCAGTTTGTTTACTGCTAATCGGTAATCTTTCGATTTCTTCCCTATTTACGAAAATATTTTTATTATGTTTGAAAACAAGATAATCGCTGCTTCTTTTATGAATAAGATATTTCGTACCAGCCTTCTCTTTAGTAGGATAATTATGATAAATAATAGTTTCAGGCCAATAAATTACTTTGTTCGGCTCATTATATTTATTTATTATTCTATAAGTTAAATCGCTTCCCTCGTGTCCGAAAAGAAGCGGATCCATACCTCCCATCGATTGGTATATGTCACGCCGCCATGCGGAATTCCCCTCCTGGTTACAATATGTCGGAAAAGGCTTATTTCCGAGATCATATATATTCGAGCCAATAATATAATTCACATTGTTTTTAGGAAGAGTTTTTCCCCGCAAACCGAAAATCTCATATTTATCAAACGCGGATTTTATAGATAATACGTAATCAGGCTCAACGAGCGCATCATCATCAAGAAACGCGACTATTTTTCCATGAGCGAAATGCACACCGATATTTCTGCCTTCGGATAAATTAAAGTTGATCGGGCATTTAATGTACTGGCTAATATACTGCTTTATGCTTTGATATTCACAGCCGCCGTTATCTACAATAATTACTTCATAATTACTTGTATTCTGATTAGAAACCGTCTCAAGGCATTTTTTCAATTCATCTTTTCTGTTATATGTCACAATAACAACAGAAACATCAATATGCCCTTCACCCTCTTTCGTATCCCTCTCAAACCGTGAATAATCCATCAAAGATTTATACGTTTTAATATATTGTATCGCTGGCGAGAAATTATCCTGCACAAACTCATTTTGAGCTTTCAAGAAATAATCAACAGCAGATTCAACTTTAGAAATTTCGCTATGTCCTGAAATGTCTTCTTTATAGAATATTCTCAGAATTTCTTCTCGGTCATATTTTTTACTTTGCCTATCCCCGATTATTTCCCTAATTCTTAATAATAGATTTCCTGGTAAAATGTTTTTATTTCTAAATATATAATAATTCTCTCTGAGAAAATTAACGAAAGAAATTGTTTTTAGATAATCAATAAAGCGTTGTGATTTAATTTCAGAACTTTTCTCTATTTCCGTACGAAGTTCAAGATGATTTACTTTTTTACATAAACCTGTTTTTGTTAAAATGCCATCACCCAAAAGTAACACTGTTTTATTTCTTAATAGAGCTTCAAATGCAACAGTAGAATTAATCGATATTACCAAATCAGATGCTTCAATAATATCCCAGACATTTATATCTTTGATTATTTTGAGATTTTCATAATTTTGTGATAAATCAAAAAGCCTTTTTTTACTTTCATCCTTTGATTTGGGATGAGGTTTAACAACAAGATAATAATCTTCTGGAATCTTATCCAGAATAAGTTTTACAGCTTCAGCAATATTTTTGAACTGTGAAAATTTACTAATATTTACATCTTCATCCACCTGTCCGGGAAAGAAAATTACTTTTGAATCAACGCTTATACCCAATAATTCTTTGAGCTGCTCTTTATCTTTGATTCTTTCAGGTTGTTCCCATGCACTTGATCCCGACTCAATTATAGTTTTAATATACGATTCTGTTTTTTCAAACTCAATTGGAGAAAGTTTATATTTTAAAAGGGATCCAGTTAAGGAACTTTCTGCATTGATACCAGTTTCATCTATGTACCAACTGTCCGGCAGAACTCCTTTTTCAGCAAAGAAAAATGGTATATTTTGTTTCTCAAGATACCACCTTATCATTCCACGAATATCAGCCATCCCGTTCCAGACTATAACCACATCAGGATTTATAAGATTTAATGAATTTGCAAATAAGAAGAAACGCTCAAGTAATTTTTTGGGATTTGCCCAAAGAGAAAACTGTTCAGCCTGTTTAATCAACTCTTTTGAAAGATTATCAGAAGAACTCGGAATAAATGAATTCAAGCATTTTTTCGATATTCTACCATAATCAATTACATTATAATTCTCAATATCTTCATCACTTAAGTTGTTATTACAAACTGTGCAGAATAATTCATAACAACCTGATTTATTTAATGAATCATAGAAATAACGATAAGCATCAAAAATCCATTTATCGTTAGTCTCAATCGAAAATAGTATTCTTATTTTTTCACTCATATTGTGCATCTTATAACAAATGATATTTCTTTGCGTATTTTTTCCTATTTTTAAGTACTATTAGCAAGTGCTGAAAATACACGAAGCATTTGCTTGCTTATTGCATCTATGCTGTAGCCTTCTTTAGCCTTTTTATGGCCATATTCTCCCATCATCCTGCGTTTTTCAGGGTAATTATATAAATATTCAATATATCTTTCCCAGTCCGAATGCTGATATGCGATAAAACCATTCAGATCATTTTGGATATAGCTTTGATAAGCATCGGTAGGACTGCAAATCGCAGGAAGTTTCATATAATTGTAAATAATCGCTTTATTTGAAGGTTTGGCTTTTGCAAAATTACAATTCATAAATAATGGTGCAAGAGCAATATCAGAAGCATTCATTAATTGTGAAATTGTATCTTCTGACCATACATGAAATTCTACAATATCACCGAATATTTTTCGTGCAAGTTCCTGGTTATCATCTGTACCCCAGAAACTGTTTCGTCTTTTTTGTGAAGTAGTAATAATCAATCTTAGTGGAATTTTCTTACTTAGATTTTTAATTGATTCCGCACATTCTAATAAATATGGAACATTATCACAGAAACCTTCCCATATAAGAGTGAATACATTATCTTTACAGAAATCATTTAACCCTGAAATATTAAAATTATAAACCTGAGTATCAATAGGATCATTTAAAATACTAACCGAAATTTCGGGAGCTAATAGAGAAATTATTTGTTTTTGAATAATTGAACCAGCCAATACATGAGAACAACATCTTTCTAAAAATAATTTCAGCATACTATTATTATTTGTAATATTCTCATTAATTTCCTGGCCGCCAAAAGCTTCAAAATTATGAGCTTTGGATTTTGTTGTAAGACCTAATGCGTCTGAAAACGAAAACACCAAATGCCTGCCATCTTTTTTTAACTTATCAATATTATCAAGCCAGAACATATAATCCCTGTCCTGTGTAAGAATAATATGAGATTTTATTTTCAGAGTATCTTCTTTTTTAACTATAGCAACTTCTGCACCATATTCTCTTAAGAAATTAGCAGGCAGTAAAACTCTTCTCCGATCCGCTGGATTTTCACAATCTGGACTCGTTAATGGAACAAATAATGTTCTCAAAGGTTTTGAAAAGTTTATTATTTTGTTGTTGTGTCTTCGAAATAATTTTTCACGAATAAATAAAGTCTCAATATTTGGAAGTCGCTGGATCACTTTTCTGACATAATTCTGATGATTAGAAACAATTCCAATCATATACGCATCTTTATCCACACTAAAACTCTGGTGAATTTCACATGGATATTCTTTGCTTTGTCCCGCCAACTCAACATATTGAAAATAAGTACCTAAAAGGTTTTTGAATTCTTCAACAAGCAATTCTTTCACATGATGAGGATTATAGGGTCGTTTAGTAACAGGATTAATGTTAGGTCGCGGCGTAGAAATGATTCCGATTCCATTCTCTGTCAAAATATTTGAAAGATTTGATAAATAAGCCGAAATATTTTCTAAATGTTCGATTGTCTCAAAACTGTAAACAACATCATATTTATCATTTCCTGCAAGTATCTGACACGCATCCGATACTTTATAATCCAGGTTATTTTTTTTTCTTCCATATTTATGTATGGCATGTCGGATATTATCTGCTGACAAATCCATGCCTGTAGCTTTCCGGGCTATCGAGGATAATAAATTTGTGCCATAACCTTCACCGCAGGCAATATCCAAAACACTAACATCTTCTGCAAGATATGAAAATGCCATATATCTGTTCCAATGTTCAAGTTCCATTTGAGCATTCCATGACTGGTCAGGCATCATACATAAACCATCAAAATAAATATCTTGCGAACTACCACTATCTACAATATGGTTTTCTTTAAGTAAAATATCAGGATATATTTGTTTCATGCTTTTAATCTTTTAGAATGTGAATTAAGTATTATTCCTATAAGTGTCTATTGTAACTCTGCCTTTGCAGATATGATTCATTTGTTTTTTTGTTTCGTTTTTTCTTGCAATTACGGCAAGGTTTAGATTATCGTACAATCTTTTAATATGTTCACGTTTATCTTTGAACTGCTCCAAATCAAGCAGGCCTTTACTGGTTATTTCATCAACTATAGATTGTATTTGTATCGCGAAAGCTTCGGTTTTCTTACCTGAAATATCTGAGCATTGAATGACATTTATTTGCTCTTCCAAAGACCTTGCAAGTTTGTTGAGCAGTAAAATATCTTCCTGCTGAGCAATTTCTAAAGTTTTGGCACTCATAAAAGATTATACTCCAATGCTGGTTTTCCAAACTATTTATTCTGTATTTGCGCGAAGTTATGCTCTATTTCTTCCAGTAGGTTTGCCGCGTCATTATTTTTGGGATCAAGAACAAGAATATCCCTTAGAATGTTTTGTGACGCTTCAATTTTTCTGTCTTTCATATAAAGAGCCGCCAATGGATACATAACAGAAGTATCACCAGGATGCATATCGAGATACATCTCAAGGTAATGCGTCACCTGCTCGAAGGAACCCATCTGGCATGAAGTTTGAAATAATCCCAGAATACCGATTAAATTTTCACTGTCCAACTCAAGCGATTTCAGATACATATCGAAAGCATACCGATAATCATTATTCTGCTGCGCGACCATACCCAAGCCGGAATACGCCTTTGCACATTTGGCATCGAGTCTGCATGCGACTTTGAACGCCGCACGTGCATCATCCAATTGATTATTCTGCAAAGCTACAACTCCGAGTCCAACATAAGGAGCGGCTTCGTCCGATTCTAAAACAGCCGCGTTTTCATAATACTTCTTTGCTTTTTCATAATCACCCATAGAACAATAACAATCGCCCAATTCCTGCAATATTTCATAATGTTGGGTAGAATCATGCTGAGAGGCATCTTTTCGAGTTATGTCCATAAATACTCCATTCCTTCTATCGTTCTTTCAGCCATCGTTAGTAATTCGACAGCTTCGTCATATTTTTTTTCTTCGCGTCTGACTTTTGCTTCCAGCAGTAAAGTACTGACAGTAGGTCTTTGCTGATTAATTTCCCGGCATATACCGGCCGCCAATTGTTTATTGCCGGCTTTGTATAACGCATTTGCGCCGAGAGATTTCATCCATAATTCGTTATTATTATTTTCAGCTATATATTCATAAATTTGAGCGGCCTGCATCCAGTTTCCGTCATTTTGAGCATTAAATGCCTGCTGAAGCATAATATCAAACTGTAAGGGATATTCCTCATATTCCGGTTTTTTAAGTTTTATCCCAAAAGCATTCAGAGAATTAAGCAGTGACATAAGCGGAAACATTTTCCTCGCCTTAAATATATCTTCCTTTCTCAAAACAACTCCACACATGTCGTCTGTCGAATCTTCCAACAGATATCCTATTCTGTCATTTGTATTATTACTTAAAGCATATAGCGAATTCTCAATCCACCTGTCCCTTATCGGGAAATCTCTGGGTATAATCGCGATATAATCGCCATCAGATTGCATCAGCAATAAATCCAATTGTTCTTCCTGTGAGCATTCCGGGCTGACAGGAACAAAAAAAAGGTTCTTCATATCTGTACTTAAACCGTTGAAATCCTTAATTGAAATCGGCACGTACAATTTGTAAGGATAGAAAGTATATTTATGTATGGAACCTATTGTGTTTCCAGTAAGACGGTCCAGCTTATTCGCCATTAATATAATGGACAAATCTTTAATTTTGGGCCAGGGCTTACTGGGGCGGGAAGTACGAATTTCTATAACATTTCTGGCATAATTCTGTTTATTTTTTCTTTGCTGCACGGAAATTCTGTCACACTCACCCATAGGATGATAATATTCGCCCGTAATTTTATAAACATGATAGAAATCAGTAAAGAACGCAAGCCTGCGTATTATATCCCAGTCAATTAAAACTTTCAAATTTTCGTTATAAGGACCTGTTTTTTCAATCAAGTCCCGGCGATGCATTAAACTAACATGCAGAACATGATTGAAATGCAGCATAAAAAAACGGTCGAAGTCCCTGCTGACTTCAACAGTCTTGCTTAGAACCTGTCTGCTTCCGTCCTGCGATACTTTACAATAAACCTTATATAAATCGCTATACGCCGCCATACAATCTGTTCTGTTTTCCAGCGCATCAACGAGGGTTTCAATATGGTCTGGATAATACATATCATCATCATCAAGATATGCCACATATTTACCTTCAGCATATTTCATCGCTTCGTTTAATGAAAATGCTTTACCGAAGTTTTGCTTCCTGTTAATAAAAATAATCCGTGAATCATAGAAGGATTCGACAATACCAGAGACATCCTGCCCGCCATCATTTACTACGATAACCTGAATATTCTCATAACTCTGATTTAAAATGCTTTTCAGCGCCTTTTGAAAATACAAAGGACGATTGAAAGTCGGTATAATAACATTTACAAGCGGTTCGATTTTTTTATAATCTCTTTTCATTTACTATACATTTATTAATCTCAAATCAGATTTATTTGGAAACTTATTATTTCCCCCTGCAGAGTGGGAACTATATGGCATTTTTCCTGATTTCTCAGATTCAATTTTTGCTTCAAGCTGAATGAAAATATTGTTAATATCAGCTAATTGTTTTTTAAGAGGGTATTTTTCTTCGACAAACCTTCGGTATTGAACAGGTTCATAGGAGTCAGAAAGGATATGCTGGCAAAATTCTTCCGATATATTAAACAAATATTCCTGTTTGAAAATCTCGCTGGCGCCCGGGAAATTATGAATTACCGGCTTTAAGCCGCACGCCATTGCTTCGAGTAATCCCATTCCCTGACTTTCAATAATGCTTGTACAAGCGACATAATGTTTATCCTTGAGCCATACATGCACATCTCTTTGCCAATTATCGAAAAACACGACGTCCTGAAGACCGAGAGCGTCAACCATATATCTTAAATATTGTTCGAGACTTCTATCCTGGAACTGACCCGCGAAAAATAATTTGTACTCCGGATCAATATAATGAAGTTTCTGCATACACTGCAAAATCATCGCGGGATTTTTTACTAATCTCAGGTTAGATAAAAAAGCGATATTTTTACCGCGAGGTTTATCGACAAAAGAAAAACGATCCAGATTCACGCCGCTTGGGATAGTAACAAAGCAAGTTTTATCCTCGATATCAGGAATTCTTTGAAGGATCGCATTTTTAACATAGCTGTTTCCTACATTAATCAGAACGTCAATATTAGACCAGTTTACTTCCAATGGCCACTGCTCGTATGCTTCGTAACGGTGCAGCCTGATTATATTTTCACAAACCTTAGGTTTTTTGGAACCTATTACCGCAAGATTTGTACACCATTCGAACCATGAGATATCACTCCATTTCATTAATTCATATAATTGTTCTTCATTATTTCCCTCGAAAACTCTGACTTCAAAACGCTCTTTTAAAAATTCACATATTTCATTGAGAAAATTCATCCCGTCCCCACCGCAAAATATTGCGATTTTTGGTCTTTTTGATTTTATTACTTTGAGCATAGGCATGAGAATTTCCTGTTCAGGGCAAATGTAAAGAGACTGTAAGAGCATTTCAATAGCTCCGGCTTTATTGTTTTGATTAAGAAATACATTTGCTGTCCTGTTGAGTATATCAACATTCAGTATTTTCATCTTTTTCATCTCATCGAAAAGATTGGCCGCTTCTCTCGGCCTTCCCGTCTCAAGATATATTTCCGACAGATTCCACAGTATCTCAGCTGATTCACCATTCAATTTCTGAGCCCTTAGAAAATAAGGAATAGCTTCTTCCGAACGGCCAAGACAATGCAGAATTGCTCCAATATCATTAAGAATTTGCGCATCTTCTCCTGCTGTTTTTATATGCTCGAGCATAAAAGATAGTGCCTGTTCATATTGACCAGCCTGAACTGCTTCCAATCCTTTTTCGTAAGAATTTTTTGTTCCGAATTGATTGTTCGGAATTCTCCCCCCCTGATTCAAGTAACTGTCTGGTCCCATTTTAACTCCTTTTTAATATTTGGTCTTCACAATAAAATAAGCCTGAGTCTTGCAGGATAAGCCACGCTTATTAGTAAAAATGTGCGCAAATCGCACCATGCAAGACTGTTAAGCAATTATATATACAGCAAATTTTGTGCCGAGATGTTTTATAGCTTTTCACATATCATTAGCGGCATTGAAATTTCATAAATGTATAAATATCAAACACTTCGCATTTCTTATCCAATATCCTCATTGGGAATATCAACATATGTCATATCTATTGAATATAGTCCAACAAAGAGACTGACATAACTTTTCCTGCTATTGATAAAGACATCTGGTAAAGTACTTCACGGCGCGTCAAATCAACTGTTATTTGAGCAATATCTGCTTCCTGAAGTCTTGTCGATTCGTCTTCAGCGATATATTTCATATCAGTAAGGCTTTCCTTTAAGTCTTCCAAAAAACCGATTTTCGAACCTAAAGAAACTTCTTTTTGAACCATGAGATTATTAATTTCTTCTATCGAGCTTACCACTGTATTTTGAAATTCCTTGATCTGAGATTCGGACAGGTTGTTATTGTTTCTTAGCATATCTCGAATACTTATTAACATTCCAAATAAATCATAAGTTCCCGGCGTACTCACTAAATCAACACCGGTTTCGCTGATTTGAGTTGTATCGACATATAAAACCTGTCCAGTTGTTGAATTTACTACGGCAAGATTCGTATCTGTTCCATCACTCGCAAAAGTAGTAAGACCGCCGTCTATGGAAAGACTCCAGTTTCCTTCTGAGCCTGTAACAGTAAGCCATGTATCACCTTCTACATTGGATGTTCCCGAACCGGCCTGCACCCCTGTACTACCGAAAAACAAGCAATCACCGCGATTGTCAGAATGAAATACTTCGTCACCAACTAATTGAGTGTTAATCTGCATTCCATCAGCAACTTGTACATTCCTGTTTTGTAAACTTCCCTGGTATGTTACAGAAGTAATTTCACCATTAGTTCTTTCGACCTGATATGGAGCTGTACTTGTGTTGCCGCCGCCGAAAACATACTGACCAAGATTTTTAGTATTGGCTAATGTCACAACACGCTCTAATATATCATTTATTCCATCGGCGGTTCTTACCCTGGAATCATCACTATAAACACCACTTGAAACCTGAGTAATGTTAGTACGCACGTCACTAAGCGATGAAATTATATCCTGTATTATGGAAGAAGAAAGTTCAAGGGAATCCGACGTCTCAATAATAGTGTCAATATAATTATTCAGAGACTTCTGCTGGGAGTCAAGACTTAGCACTTTAAAAGCGGAAGTCGCGTCATCCGAAACTCTGTTTATTCGTGAACCAGTAGAATACTGCTCCTGAAGCTTTGCCATAGCATCTGAATTAATTAGCAAAGCATTACTGACATTATTATAAATATTACCAAGTGTACCGCTCATCTTTAACCCTTATATTAATTCCATAACAGTTGATATTGAGTTTTGAAGAGTTCCGAGATATTTTGCCATTCCCTGAAACATCTGTTCGAAAAGAAGTAATTTAGCGGCTTCGTCGTTGAGATTGACACCGCTTATTTCTCCCTGCTGGTTTGTGAAATTCTGTATAGTGGCTTGAATATTTTCCTGAAGAATCTGTCTCGTCGAAACATCCATCCCAATATCAGTTACAATCTTGCGATAGTACTCTCCGAAAGTCATAGAATTCAGATTTTCCAATTTCGTATCTTTAAGTTCAGCAAATCGTAAAACATTTCCATTATCCGTCATGTCAGGACCAATTGAAGTGGCGATAAGTCTGGGATTACCAGAAATATTAGCGCTGACTGAAATATCAGATGCGCCTCTGCCCGAAAAGAAAGTATTTATTCCCAAAGCCGACAGGATTCCGGTTGTATCGGTTTGCGAAAAAGCATCAACTTCAAATGTATTTCCATCCGCTAAATCTCCCATTCCAAGAGATATTTTTATTCCATTACCTATTTCAAGTTCATCACCGGCGGCATAACCGGAACCAACGTTTAAGATTTTAACTGTATCACCGTTGCCATCAATAACTGAAATTTCCAGAGTTCCATTGCCGACGGAACCTGTACCGGAAACATTAAATGTAAAAGTTTGATTCTCGGTTCCAGAATATATTCCCGATACAGAAATCGAAGGAGCGGACGAAGTACCTGTAAAATCGCTCGCAGTTGGTTCAGAAAGAACAGCAGGCAAAAAATCGAACTCATAGCCGCTGTCAGCCTGTATTCTAAGTGTAGAATTATAAACAGACGCGTTTATTCCTGTAATTGCTGTAATGGCATCGGCTATATCAGTTAAAGAATCCTCTGATACATCAACAGGGATGGTTGTTCGTGTCACCTGGCCTGTAACTGTATCTGTCACACGAATGGAAAAACCACCATCAGAAAGAGCAGGTTGGAAATCAGCTAAATCTTCACTTACCTTTGTCGAACTTGTAATATTAGTAAAAGAACCATCAGAGCCTATACCCTGAACATGAAATTGATTTATTTGCTTGATAATTTCAGATGCCAGACTATCAAGATCATCTTGAATATTCGAGATGATTCTGTTTTTCAGGGAACACAAACCGCCAAGCTGCCCTCCCTGTATATCTGTATAGTAATTCGACTCACCAGCGATTGTAATTCCTAACATGCCGTTTTCATCTAAACCAACCTCTAATTCTAATGATGAAATTCCTGAGCATATCGGTATTCCTTCGATACTAACGTCTGTAACGCCGTGATCGCGAGAAATAGTCTCAACATTAACCAACTTCGACAGCTTTGCGATGCACTGATCTCTCTGATCGCTGAGATTATTCGCATTTGCCCCGCTTACTACCAAAGTTTGAATTTTACTATTCAATTCGGTTATCGACTGAGTAAGTGAGTTTATTTCCTGAATTACACTTTCTGATTCCTGCATCAGTTGAGTATCAATTTTTGTAAGGTATTCATCAAGAAGCTGAAATCTGTTTGCCATACTTTCAGCTGAAGAAACAACCTGTTCCTGGTATATAATTTCTGATGGATGTGCTGATAATTCGTTTAAGGCATTGAAATATTCTTCTATAGCGGCATTAAGACCGCTTTCTGAGGAGAGTTCCCCGAAAACTGTTTCAACGGATTTGAGTGTATTAAGTTCCTGCGATATACATGTAAATGATGAATTTTGTCTGAATATTTCTTTTTCGAGAAGAGAATCAATCGCTCTTGTAATCTCACCAATATCCACACCGCCGCCCAATACTGTTTCGCCAATTTGCGTAGTCAAAGCAGGAGTAAGATTAAGACTTTGCCGATGATATCCTTCTGTCGCGGCGTTGGCTATATTATTGCCTATTATTCCAAATGCCTGTTGTGCCGCTGAAAGGCCGCTAATCGCTACATCATAACTATCCACTTACTTACTCCTGATTACAAGTTCTGTGTTCTTCAGGGAAAACACATTTTTTTTAACAATCCTTTTATATATCACAATTCACGAGCCACGACTTATTATTGTCTCTATGCTCTCGAACTTTCCCGTTAGGTTTGTAATAAACAGAACCGGTTTTAGACGGTTCAAATATATTTTTTATCAACATCTTATTAAATCTTGAACATTCGGAAACGAGAATTATCGTACTTGCGTATTCACTTTTAAAGCTTTCAACAAGTGATTTTATTTGAGCTTTTTTCGCATTTACAAAGTTTCTCTTTTCTTCAGCCAGCATGGCTGCGATGTTTGACAAAGTTACTTTTTCTACTCCGCATCCAAGTAAATTCGCTAAACGCCTTCGTATCATTTGCCTTTTAAATTCATGCTCTCGGTAACTATCAGATTCCATCTGAATATCATTTAACAATTTCATCAATTGTACGTCATCACGTTTTATAACAAGCGCTCTCAGCTCATTAAGACGCGACAGATTTGTTTGAAGATGTTCAATATCAATATCGAGACATTTTAACATTTCATCGACTTTATTTTCAATTTCCATTGCAGTCATTTTTGTTATTCTCACCCGGATTCAGCTCAAACATAATCTGAATCCGTATTACTCCTTTCCGATAGAATTTTCTGTTTGCTGTGCCTGCTCGTTACTCGGCATATTTTTATAGATATCCTTCCATAAGCCAAATCCGCCCTGATCAGAGATTTCCTTGGAAAGATTCAGCCAGAATAACCCATCAATTTGACTTGATGCGCCATCCTTTTCAAAACCCCAGCTTCCAATCGTATTTTTCATCTCGTCAAAAAGATTATTAATCAAAATAGACTCAAAATCCTTAGCAGCCTGAATTTTTTTTTGTTCCGAAGAATTTTTAAGATTAGATTCATTAATCTGCTTAACAGGCAAAGATTGATTCATCTGTTCAGGAAATATTGGTTGTATATTTTCCATCGTAATAATCCTACATCATCTCCAGCTTAGCCTGAAGAGCGCCAGCTTTTTTAAGTGCGTTAAATATCGCTATTATGTCACTCGGCGTCGCGCCGATACTATTGAGACTCTTCGCCAACTCCGAAACTGTCACTGAACGAGGCAAAGGAATCAGACTTCCTTCCGGTTCAATAACTTCAATCGCAGTATCCTGACCTCTTTCAGTATTTCCTGCATTGGAAAAAGGAGCATCAGGCTGAGAAATCCACTCCGACTCAGTAATTTTAACTATTAGAGAACCTTGTGAAATCGCTACGGAAGAGATTCCAACATTTTCACCGACAACAATCGTACCTGTGCGTTCGTTAATAACTACAACAGCAGGAGTATCGACTTCGACTTGAAGCTGTGTAATTTCCGAGATAAATCCTGAAATTCTGTCATCTTCAATTCCGCCTGGAACTTTAACCTGAATGGCGGCAGCGTCTTTTACTTTTGTACTTTCAGGAAACTCTACATTAATAGCACGTCTGATTTTTTCAGCGGTTGTAAAATCCTGGTTTCGCAAATTCAAGGTAACAATTCTGTCATTTAGAACCTTTTCATAAAAAACAGCTAATTCCTGCTTTTCGACAGTCGCACCATTCGGAATCCGTCCTACAGTCTGATGATTTTTCGTAATAGATGACTTTTCGCCCGTGACAGTCCAGCCGCCAATTGAAATGGCTCCATCCGCTATCGCGTAGATTTCACCATCAAGACCTTTTAGCGGGGTTGGCAAAAGTGTACCGCCCTGCAGGCTCTTTGCGTCTCCGATAGCAGATACACTTACATCAATACGCGAACCTTCTCGATTAAACGGGCCAAGCTCTGCTGTTACCATAACTACCGCGATATTACTGCCTGTTAACTCATCAGGATTAAGCACAAGACCCGATTCTCTTAGAATATTAGTAAGCATCTGCCGTGATAGTAACGAAGTGTCTCCTGTATTGGCCAATCCGATCACAAGGCTTATCCCTGTAAGCGGGTTTCCGCGAAGACCCTGAATATCGACTATATCCTTGATACGTTCACATTTCCCGGTATTTGCCGTTAACACGGACAAAAGTAAAGAAAAAGTCAATAATGTTAATATGCTTTTTCGGTTTATAACCGTAATATATGTTTTGTATTTCATATCTTTTCCCATAAATTAAAATGGCCAGATTAAATCAAAAATAGCACCGAGCCATCCTGGCTTGGTAAATGGTGCGCTTATACCTTTACTCGTTGTTGTAAGGTGGAAATCCGCAACCTGCTCGCTTTTTACTGTGTTATCATAGGCAATATCATTCGGCCTGACTATGCCGCTTATTTCAATCATCTGTGTATCACCGGCAATATTTCTTTCGCGATTACCCATAACTATCAGATTACCGTTAGGAAGAATATCCACAACAACTACAGTGACACTATCAATAAAACTTCTTTCATCTTTGTAATCCGCTTTACTTGAAAGAGAATTACCACTGCTGGCTTCCATTCCATATTCACCAATATCAGCAATATTCCCGATTTCACCATTAAATATTGTCGATCTTTCAGTATCTTTTGACAAATCTCTCTTTGCTTTATTATCAACAATACTGCTTTCAGAGATTTTAATTGTAAGAACATCGCCAATATGCCTGGCAACATCATCGGTATAAAGAGTTTTTGCGCTTTTGCTTCTTTTAGCCCAGATAGATGATGCCTCAGTTAAACCCTGACCAACAAATATCAAAGCGAATACCATGAATATTATTATTTTCTTATAACTCATTTCATTCTCCTGTACTATATAGGTTCGACGCTGCCGTCCTCGTTGACTCTCGCAATAATAATCCGCTGCGAATCAACATTCTTTACTTTTATAATATCCCCGACCTTACCATCCTGCATAGTTCTTCCAACAGCGGTAATTGTAAATCCGGGCCTTACTACGCGTATTACGACATTTTGATTTCTCTTGACAATAACCTCAAGCTCTGCGGCACCTATCATTCCCTCGTGTATTACGGCATTAACCTGTATTGCTCTTTTCGCGAATAAACCATATGGTGACTTCCAGCCTGATGGTTCGGGTGTAGTCGAGGTTCTTTTTTCAATCTTCACATTTTCAGGTGTAATTACTGTACCGGAAGGAATGCCGGTGATAGCGACAGGGACACGATTTTCATATTCGAGTTTGAAACTCAAAACTCTTGAAGCAATTTTTTCACCACCGGCCTGAACCGCTATTTCAACATTAATCTGATTTCCATTAATAACTTTATCGAGTTTATATGAATACTTGATTTCCTTACCCGAATCAGGAATAATTAGTTCCTGTACTATACGAATCGGCTTCCAGCCTGCAACAGATTTATCAGAAAGATTATTTTTCAAATAATTATCCGCAAGTTTTATAAAATCATCACCGGTAATTATTGTTTGTTTTCGTCTGACGATAATTTCTTCTGCGCCCATAAATGTCACGTTATCTGCAGATATTCCTTCTGATGCAAGACGGCTCATTATGGTGTTTTTAGAAATCACTATCTCTTGTCCCGGCATGGAAAAACGGCCTAAATCCACATGATTCGCTTTTTTAACTAAGGAATCCGTTCCTTTCACGATACCAACATAACCAAGTTTTAATATACTTTCCTGAATTGAAATTTCTCTCGGAAGATAAATCTGCAAATCAGTTATATTCTCATCCTGATTTTGTGCGGCCTGCATATTACTGAACAATACGCAGGTAAAAACCAAAACAATTAATTCATAAATAATTATATTTCTTTTCATAATTATCCTCTTATGTACCTATATTATTTGCCGTTCTTAGCATATCGTCACCGGCTTTTATCGCGCGAGAGTTAATTTCATATGCTCTTTGCGCAGTGATAAGATTCACAAGCTCTTTCACCATCTGTACGTTCGATTTTTCAAGGAATCCCGACTGTATTGTACCGAGGCCGCTGTCTCCCGGTGTGCCTGTAACCGGTGAGCCGCTTGCTGTAGTTTCCGCCAACAGGTTGTCACCTTCGCTCGAAAGACCTGATGGATTTGGAAATCTTACAAGTTGAATGTTGCCGACAACAGACTGGGAATTAGAAGAGTCAGTGACATTCACACCGCCGTCTTTTTGTATTGTTATAGCGACAGCATCAGACAAGCCGCTGATGGAAGGCTGAATAGTATAGCCCTGAGAAGTAACCAACTCACCATTGGCATTAACCTGCAATGCTCCATCACGAGTATATCTCATTTCACCATTGGGCATAACAACCTGGAGAAATCCTTCTCCGGTTATGGCAATATCAAGATTGTTACCGGTATTTTCCAGTTCCCCCGCTGTAAAAACTTTTGTATTTGATGCCGCTCGAACACCGCTTCCTATTTCCAAACCGGTTGGAGCAACCACGCCGGAAGCTACTTCAGTACCTGATTCCTGCATTTTAACATAGACCAGGTCCTGAAAATTGATCTGACTGCGTTTGAATCCGGTGGTATTAATATTCGCGAGATTATTCGAGATAATATCCACCATCATCTGCTGAGCAGTCATACCTGTCGCCGCCGTAGAAAACGCTCTTAACATTGTATTACTCCTTTATAATTTAATATTACCCCATAGCTATATTCATCAGGCTATTTGAGGCATCACTTCTTTTTTCCAAAAATTTAGTATTAGCTTCATACATCCGGGTAACCATTATCATATCAACCAGTTCTTCGATAATATGAACATTCGAGCCTTCAAGGTAGCCCTGCTTGACCATGATATTTTTAGTGACTTCAGGCTGGATATCTTCATCAGTCATCTTAAAACAACTATTACCAACCGGCGCAAGTTTGCAATCATCATCGCCAAAATCTACAAGCTTGAATTTTCCTAATGTTCTTCCCTGTGCGCTTATAGTACCATAAGCGTCAACAAAAATATCAGAAACAGCGATTTTTCTGGGAACAGAAATAACGCCGGATTCACCCGCTACAGTTCTTCCCTCTAAATCTACAATTTGTCCGCTCTGATTTGTGCTGAATGTTCCATTTCTCGTATAAAGAGGACCATCCGGTGTTTCAATTACAAAAAATCCTTTGCCCATAAGAGCAAAATCCATTTCTCGTCCGGTTTCAGTCATTGTACCCTGTGAAAAATCGAAGGCAGTGCTCAATTCAACTTCTCCGGGTTTATATGACTGTTCAGTTATATTCTGATCATCAAGAGCTTTGGTAAAAGCATTACTTCTACGCTTGAATCCAACAGTACTGACATTAGCGAGATTATGCGTAATGATTTCATACTCCTTCATCAACGCTTCCATACTCGAACTGACTTGTGCTGTTAATTCAGACATACTTTACCTTTAGTTAATTCCGGCTTCCGATATGTATTCATATTTTTGGGATTTATCTTTATGACCCGAATGAATCTCTTTGATTTGTCTCTTACTCAAAGAAGCTTCATTTGTTGCTTTAACCATTTCACTTATATTTGATTCGTTGAGATTATTTAATTCAATCGCGATTGAATAACCTTTTTCAATTTCTTCGATATGTTTTACCGTGCCAATGTCTTCGATTATCCTGATAGGTAATGTAATATTATTATCAACGTTTGATTGTTCGACATTTCTATTAACCAAATGCCCCAGTTTTAAAATGACAATAACTCTATCACCAATTTTAACTTCCAGCGGCGATATGAGTCTAAGACCTGGACCAGCTAATTCAATTAATTCAGCAGGCATAAATTTGGGAGGCTCCCAAATGCCATACTTATCTGATTCCAAATCTGTCTTTCGTTTATTTTTTTGATTATCTGAAAAAATCTTTGAAAATGGAAAAGCCGCTATATATGCCGGCTCATTAACAGCAACTCTTAAAAAACGCCTGCGATTAACATGCCTTATCTTTTCACTATGCTGCAATATTAAAATATTACCATTAGTCTTTAGTACATAAGTATCAAATTCCCATATTACCGAACCAAAATAATATCTGGCACAAAAAGCATCACCTTGTTCACACCCAATCATTTCCTGCAATTGAACAGTCATGCCGAGATTTGAATTTTCAGTAACTATGGTTTCAACTTCAAAAAACTCCATGGATTCAGGATTTGTAAGATAAATTTTTCTGCCTTCAGCTATTTGCCTGCTGCCTGACATATTCTTTTTTATTGCTATTTCTGAAACTGATGTACGCTTTTGAAAACCCATTTTCTCACGCAGCATAGTCAATTCCGCACCTAAATATCTGCTTCTTTTTGCACCATATTTTGACATTGTAACTCTTAACATTTGAGTTGCGCCGCGATCAAAGACATCACCCATAGTAAAAATGGATTCTGCAAGCCTGAGCCTTGCCCTTTCTGCAATATCCATCAGAATTTGTCTTTCACGAGTATTCAGCCCTCTCTTTTCAGCATATTCTATAAACACATGATTCGAGTTTCTTTTTCTTTTAATCGCATCGAGAAGAGTAACAATAATAAATACCATAATTAACGCGGCCAAAATAACTCCGCATATAAGAATAAACTCATCTTTAGCCCAGAAATTGGAATTAAATAAACGTAAGGCGCTCAATCGCTGAGTCGATGTTAAAGAAGATGATGCGTCTATATGTAAATTAATTATATTCACTATACTATTCCGTTTAGGGTAGTTTATCTAATAAGATTCGTTAGTTCTCTAAGAATATCATTCGCAACTGTTATACTTCTTGCGTTTGCCTGGAAGCCGTTTTGAGCAAGAATCATATTCACGAATTCTGTCGCAACATCCGCATTTGATTTCTCAAGCGAACCGCCGTGAACTGTACCAGCACCGCCTGTCATTGCCTGTGTTGAGATGGCTTCACCAGAGTTGGCCGATGAAGCATAATAGCTGTTTCCGATATTTTCAAGACCCATTGAATTCTGGAACATAGCTATCTGGATGGTAGCAATATTTTTCTTAATACCATTCGAGAATGCACCGATAACAATTCCTTCATTGTTTACTGAAACAGTTGAAAGGTTTCCTGCTTCATAACCATCCTGGTCTTTTGCAACCGCTGTAGAATTACCTGCAAATTGTGTGAGACCATCCAGCTTGCCGCTTGTACCTAAATCGATACTGATTGTTTGCGGATTTCCTGCATCGTGGGCATATGTTATAACGAATTGACTAAGGTCTGCGCCGGCTATACCAGAGAACGAACCATCGTTAGCATCAAAGGTAATTCCTTCAATTCTCCTGTTTTCCATTGTTAATTCATTTACTTCTCCGGTAACTGAGCTTAAAACCAGGTCCCATGTATTTTCAGTGTCAGTTCGCACGAAAGCTCCTGAAAGAACATGTTTGCCGCCCTGGGCATCATAAGTAGTTATATTCATGGTTTTTACTTCCTCACCGCCTACTGTTGATAATTCAAAATAAGCAGGAGTTGTTAAAGTTCCATCGCCTGAATATGACATAGATATATCTGTTCTGCTGTATCCGCTTGTATCATCAGTAATGCGAATCTGGCCATTAACGAGTGAAGCTGTCGAGCCATCAAGAACATTTGTATTCAAATGGTTTATAATATCGCCTAAAGTCGTACTTCCACTTACCGCGAGAGTAAGACCGGAGTTAAAAGCTGTTCCATCTTTATCATAGCCGCTGAAAGTTAAAGTACCTGATGTCAGAGTACCGCTATATTGATCAAGCTGGTCAAGTTCTGTACTTGAGTTAGCGATTGCCCCATTACCATAAGTATATGAAATATTTGATGTGGCAACCTGTGTTCTTGGTGTGCTAAAAGATGAATCGGCACTGAGATTACCTGAAACAACGATTTCAGATGTTGCTCTCGCAGGCATGGCAACATCATAAGGAATATGAATATTGCTATCACCGGCTACCTGAAAACCATCTACCTCACCTTCTGAACCGATTCTTTGAACAAGATAACCGGTTGAAGGATCAACAAGGTTCGAATCCGCATCTACTGTAAACGCTCCTGCTCTCGTGTAAACATCCTGTTCACCATCACTTAAAACAAAGTAGCCTTCACCTTCTAACGCAAGGTCGAGAGAATTACCTGTTTTTACAATATTGCCCTGGGTCAGAATAGGGGATATACCCGCAACTCCAACACCGCTACCCATCTGTTGAGGATTTGTTCCACCAAGACTTGATGTTGGTTGAGATGCTTTTGCTACGGTTTGGCTTAAAAGCTCAGAAAAAACAATCCTGCTGGATTTGAACGCTGTAGTATTTACATTCGCAAGGTTATTACCCGCTATATCGATCATTTTCTGGTGCGCCTGTAATCCTGAAACTGCCGCTGATAATGCAAAACTCATTTTTTATTCTCCTTATTATCACGAGCATTTAGCACATACTCGCACATTTTTGATTTTGTCTTACTGGTTTTCTACCAAAACTACATCACTCAATCCGATTGTATATTCCTGATCTGCATCAGCCTTTACTCCCAAAAGACTTTCTTGTGTTTCAGAATCATAGAAAACAGAATTAACTGTACCGGACTTGATCTCTAATTCACCAGTAGTTTCATTTTCCATATAGAAAGTAATATTCTTTTCTAAAAGCGAATTCGCATAATTGCGATTAGTAGTAGAAAGAACGTTTGCAAAACTGGAATTCATGTTTTCAAGTTGTGATAGCTGTGAAAACTGAGCCAACTGAGAAGCCATTTGATTATTATCCATCGGCTCAAGAGGATTTTGATTTTGAAGCTGTGTTACAAGAAGTTTCATATAATCCGTCTGAATTTGACTTGATGAACTTGCTTCTATAGATGCCATTTTTTTCCTTTTTTTTAACAATTTATTTCAAATACCTAAAACAACTTGAATTGAATTAGCAATTACCGTGCCAGAGAAATAATAATTCTTCATAGAAACAATCGTAAAAATACAACCAAAAAGAATGTAAGTAATGTATTTACAAGATGTTATATTATACAAAAAATCCTATACCACATCATATTGGTTAGGTTTGAAATTGTGTTATCGGGTTATATCGACTAAATTTTCCGGAAAATTCTGCCGGGTATATTTACCAATGAAGTAAAAATAATATACGGAAAATATTTAAATAGATTGACCCTTAACTGTAAAAATGATGTATATATTAACAGTTCATTTTTTTATTATTAATGAAACCAAAAGCAATAAAGTTGACTAAAATTGATTCCTCGATTAGACTACTCTAAAGCAAAATTAATATTAAAAAAACATTATTATAATTATTCGCACTTTACAGCAGATACGTCAGGTTTCTTAACGTATCTTCCAGAGTAGCTGTGAAGAAATGAAAGGCCTTTAATAAATGAAAGAAGGTAGTTTTTCTTCTTATTCAATGCGTGAAAATTGCGGTCTGTTTGGAATTTTCGGTGATAAAGATGCGGTAGAAAATACGTACTTTGGCTTACATAGCCTCCAGCATCGCGGCCAGGAAGCAGCCGGAATTGCTTCAAGTAACGGCGAAACAGTTCAATGTTATACCGGAATGGGAACTGTCAAAAGGGTATTCCGAAGAGGCAGCGAAATTCTGAATCAATTATCCAATCCAATAGCTATTGGCCATGTAAGATATTCAACCGCCGGCTCAAGTAAAGTGATTAATAGCCAGCCGCTTTTAGCAGAGTATTCTCAGGGACAGGTAGCCGTAGCACATAATGGAAACCTTATCAACGCACGATTGCTTCGGGATGAATACGAAGCACATGGAAGCATATTTAAAACCACAAGTGATACAGAAGTTATTATCCATTTACTTGCCAAACCAACCCATGTCTGCAAACCAGACCCTCTTGGCCATGTCCTGAAACACCTCCAGGGAGCATATAGTTTGCTATTCCTGTTTGCAGACAGAATCGAGGCGGCTCGCGATCCATATGGAATTAAACCTCTTTGCATAGGTAAGACTAAAAAAGGCGCTTATGTTGTAGCCAGTGAAACTTGTGCTTTAGACGCAATTGAGGCAGAGTTTGTCAGAGAAGTCGAACCCGGTGAAATCGTTACATTGGACAAAAAAGGTTTGCATAGCAGATTTTTTGTAACGCCAGGTAAAATATCGTCTGCCCACTGTTTATTCGAGCATGTATATTTCGCCAAACCGAATAGTACGATATTCGGTGAAAATGTCCATGAGTTCAGAAAAAAACTCGGACGCAGACTGGCAATAGAACATCCGTCAACAGCAGACGTCGTAATACCTGTTCCTGACTCAGGAACCTCGGCGGCCTTGGGTTATGCTGAACAAAGCAAAATTCCATTTGATATGGGATTTGTACGAAGTCACTATATAGGGCGAACATTTATTTCGCCTGAACAGAAACAAAGAGAAATAGAAGTAAGACTTAAACTTGGAATTATAAAGGAAGTAGTCGCAGGAAAACGCATTGTAGTAATTGACGATTCAGTCGTTCGAGGAACAACAACCAGAAGCAAGATAAAAACACTACGGCAGGCTGGAGCAAAGGAAATTCATCTGAGAATAAGCTGCCCACCAATAAGATTCCCATGTTTTTACGGTATTGATTTCCCAACAAAGGAAGAGTTACTCGCTAATAATCGTGATATTGATCAAATAAAAACATTCCTAAACGTTGACAGTATCGGATATATTTCTCTGGAAGGAATGTTGGATTGTGCAATTAAAAGTCCTGATGAATACTGTACCGCGTGTTGGAGCGGTTCATATAGAATCCCCGTAGATTTTCCTGTAAGTAAGTACTCACTGGAAAGTTATCAATTGAACATGTTTGATGAGTTTTTGGAAATATAAATAAAGTACAGAGTTCGATGTACTTAGCACTGAGTACTCGGAACTAAGAACGAAATTAAAATTTATGGCAAACTATATAAGTTATGAGAAATCCGGCGTAAGCATTGATGCTAACGAAGAAATGATTAAAAAGATTTGGCCCGCTGTTTCAAGAACATACAGCCCGAGAGTGATTGAATCCGAAGGCGGATTTGCGGGAATGTTCAGACTCGATTACGACGAGAAACTTTTCAAGAAAAATTATAAAAATCCAGTTCTTGTTTCCTGCACTGACGGCGTTGGTAGTAAAGTTCAATTAGCCGCTCAGATGAAAAAATATGATACTATCGGCATAGACCTCGTCGCGATGAGCATAAACGATATGCTTGTTGTCGGGGCTGAGCCTTTATTCTTTCTGGATTATATCGGCATACACAAACTTGAGCCGGATATTATCGCAGAACTCGTAACAAGCGTCGCCGCAGGATGCAAACAGGCCGATTGCTCACTCATTGGAGGAGAAACCGCCGAGATGCCGGACACTTACGTTGAAGGCGATTTCGATTTGGCCGGTTTTGGTGTCGGTGTTATAGAAAGAGATAGAATTATCAACGGCAAAAATGTCCAGAACGGGGATGTAGTTCTCGGTCTGTCCTCAAGCGGGATTCATAGCAATGGATATTCTCTTGTGCGTCACATTTGCCAGAAACAATTAAAACTTAAACTGACTGATACTATCGACGAGCTTGACGGCAAAATGCTTGGCGAAGTTCTTCTCGAACCGACACGAATCTACGCGAAGTCAATAATCAAACTGTTAAGCAAGTATAAAGTAAAACAAGTTGTTCATGGTATGGCACATATAACAGGCGGCGGCATTATCGAAAACCTGCCGCGAGTATTACCTGAAAAATGTAACGCCGTAATCAAAAAACAAAGCTGGCCAAAACATAAAATATTTACTTTCCTGCAGGAAAAAGGTCCAGTTGAAGAAGAAGAAATGTACAGAGTTTTTAACATGGGAATAGGTTATATTTTGGTAGTAGCGGAAGATTTCGCTGATTCGATTAAGATGAAACTCGAAAAGTACGGAGAGAAAGTTTATAAAATCGGAAAAATCGCTCCAGGAACGGGAAAAGTCGTACTAAAATAATCCCCTGCTCTCTGTTACAGGTTGTAATCTTTTATTTTTCGGTAGAGTGTACGTTCGCCGATGCCAAGTATTTTAGCGGCTTTCTCACGGTTTCCTTCCGTTTTGGCAAGTGTCTCGGCAATTGCGTGTTTTTCCAATTCATTCAGCGACATACTCTCATCACCTAACATTGTTGATGCGTCACGAGGTGCAGCCAATTGCGGTCTTTTTGCAATATCCGGCGGAATATCAATTACATCAAGCTTATCACGGTCACACATCACCACCATAGTTCTTATAGCGTTTCTGAGCTGTCGAACATTACCGGGCCAGTCATATTTTAATAGAGTTGATAATGCAATCGACGTAATTCCTTTAACTTTCGAGCCGACTTCGTCCGCAGCTTCTTTCAGAAAGAATTCGACAAGAGGAGGAATATCTTCCGATCTTTCACGCAGAGAAGGAAGTGAAATATTCACACCTTTGATTCGGAAATACAAATCTTCACGGAATTTCTTCTCATCTATTAATTCCTGCAAATTCTGATTCGTTGCGCTGATTATTCGCACATCAACACTAATCTGCTTTGTCGAACCTACAGGAACAACAATTCCATCCTCAAGCACACGGAGCAGCTTGGCCTGCGAACCGGGTGTCATATCACCAATTTCATCCAGAAACAACGTACCCTGATTCGCGACCTCAAACAGGCCTTTCCTGTCCGCGGCGGCTCCGGTAAACGCCCCTTTTGCATGGCCGAACAATTCACTCTCAAGCAAAGTTTCTGTCAGCCCCGCGCAATTTACCGGCCTGAACGGCTTGTTCCATCTCTTCGAGTTATTATGAATCGCGCGAGCCATCAGCTCTTTACCTGTGCCGGACTGACCTTCGATTAGCACAGAAATATTAGTTGGGGAAACTCTGCGAAGAACTTCGACGATTCCTTTCATGGCAGGACTTTGCGGTAATACACCTTCGAAATAAAATTCTTCTTTGTCTTGTTTTGTTTTCCCCGCATTATATTCGTGAGAGGATGCAATTTTCTGACTGGCTTGAATCACTAAGGTTCGAAGCTGACCAATATCAATAGGCTTCACGAGATAATCAAACGCGCCGAGCTTAATTGCTTCTTTGCATGTATCAATCGTTGCGTATGCTGTTATTAAAATCACCTCAGTCCGGTTGTTATGCTTTTTCGCTTCTGTAAGAATTTTTAAGCCGTCAATTTCACTGTTCAATTTTAAATCGGTGACAATAATGTCAATTTCCCTGCTGTAAACAATTTCCAGGGCATCTTTTCCGTTATAAACAGCGATTGTCTTATCGCATAATTTCTCAAGCGCTTCAGCTACTCCGTCCGCGTGTTCACGCTCATCATCGACAACAAGTATAATTCCTGCTTTCTGACTCAATTTGTCACCTCACAAATCATCGGCAATTTTATTGTAAAAGCGGTTCCCCTGCCCTGCTCACTTTCCACTGTTATCGTTCCTTTATGCAGTTCGATAATTTTCTTGGCGATTGATAATCCCAGACCTCTGCCCTGATGATGAGATGAATAATAGGCATCAAAAATATGCGGCAAAACTTCTGCTGAAATTCCGCAGCCGGTATCACATATGTAAGCAAAAGCGTGATTGCCCTGCCTGAATGTTCTTATTATTAACTCTCCGCCATTGCTCATTGCCTGCTGGGAATTGATGAAAAGATTCAAAATTACCTGCTTAATCATATCCGCGTCAAGCCTGCACAAAAGAATGTCATGGGATAAAGACTGACGTATGGTAATAGAATGACTTGAAGCCTGCGGCAAATAAAAATCAATCATATCACTGACAAGCTCATTCAAATCAACATCGCTTAATTGCGGCTCATTACGATCGAGATAACGAAGAAAGCCATCAAGAATCTGTTCGAGCCTGTCTGCTTCTTTTTCGACTACAGAAATTTTTCTTAGAGTTCTCGACAATGTGCGTTCCGCTCTTTCGGACGACATATCACTGGAACAGGCTGCGCTTAAATCAGTCAATTCTTCGCTGATCAGCCTTAAATTTACCTTAATTGTGGAAAGAGGATTTTTAATTTCGTGTGCAAGCTGTCCGGTCAGTTTGCTCAATTGCTCAAACTGCTCAAAATTATCTTCTTTGCCAGTCTGAATATTGTCATCTGCCATGAACATAAAACAAGTGAACTAAAGTGACTAAAATAACTTTAGCCACTTTAGTTCATTTCAGGTACTTAAAATTTTTATTCTTCCTTCTTTCCCTGCTTCAATTCTTTTAAGGCCGCTTTACGTGAAAGTTTTAGTCTGCCCTGATCGTCAATCAATATTAGTTTTACATCAATCAGGTCACCAACTTTGCAGACGTCTTCAGCGTTCTTGATATAACTATCACTCAATTCGCTTATGTGGCAAAGTCCTTCGACGCCTGGAATAATTTCAACAAATGCGCCGAAATCCTTTATGGAAACGACTTTTGAGTTTTGGTAAATCTTTCCAACCTTTGGCGGCTGTGTAAGACCTTCGATAATTTCCTTCGCTTTCAGATGACCATCGCCGTCAACACAGCTAATAAAGATAGTACCGTCTTCTTCAATTTCGATTGTTGTATTGGTTTGTTCCTGAATACTCTTAATCATCTTGCCGCCTGGGCCGATTATTTTTCCAATAAGCTCAGGATCAATTTCAATACTAATCAGTTTCGGTGCATATACGCTTAATTCAGACCTTGGCGAGCTTATTGCTTCGTTCATCTTCTTGAGAATTTCAAGACGAGCGATTTTTGCTCTTTCGAGTGTTTCGACCATAATGCTATGGGCTACTCCTTCTGCTTTAATATCAAGCTGAATTGCCGTGATACCTTTAGTAGTTCCGGCAACTTTGAAATCCATCAAGCCATAATGGTCTTCTTCGCCAACTATATCTGTAAGCAGCTCATGGCGTCCGTTACCATCACTTACCAAGCCAATTGAAATTCCGGCAACCGGATTTTTGATTGGAACACCAGCATCCATAAGAGCCAGCGTACCGCCGCAAACTGACGCCATCGAACTTGAGCCGTTGGATTCTGTAATATCCGAAACAATCCTTATTGTATATGCAAACTGCTCATTATCCGGCCTTACGGCTTCAAGAGCCTTTTCCGCAAGTGCGCCATGGCCAATTTCCCTTCGTCCTACGCCGCGGACAGGTTTTACCTCTCCAACAGCGAACGGAGGGAAGTTGTAATGTAATGTAAAACTTTGAGCGTATTCATCTTTTAGACCATCAATAATCTGTGCATCTCGGATAGTTCCAAGAGTAACACTAACCAAAGCCTGTGTTTCACCTCGAGAGAATAACGCGGAACCATGATTTCTTGGTAAAAGTCCGACTTCGCACTCTATGGGGCGAACATCGCGGTAACCTCTGCCGTCCGGTCTTTTTCCTTCGAGCAGGAGTTTCTTAACGACTTTCCCTTCGATTTCAGAAAGAATTCTCTTTATAATTGCTTTTTCATACCTGATTTCATCATTGATAGGGTAAATCTCACCATTTTCATCTTCTATTGGTTCACTATCTTCATCAACAACAGATAACTTTTTCGCTTCAGGACAATATTTTATAATAACCTGATCGAAAAGTTCCTTTACAGCTCTGTTGCGTTCCAACTTGCCGGGAATTTGCTTCAATTCGTATAGTTTATCAGAAATCTGCGATTCAATCCTGGATTGAAGTTCCTGGTCAAGTTCAAATAAAATGAGTTCTTTATCAACGCCAACTTTATCCTGCAATTCATCAATCAAGTCACACACTTCGGCAACTGTTTTTTGTGCAGCGGCGATTGCATCCGCGACAACATTTTCAGAAACTTCTTTTGCGGCAACTTCAATCATATTCATTGCGTCTCTTCGACCGCCGAGAAGAAGATTAAAATCAGCTTCTTCCAACTGCTGATGAGTAGGATTGATTACAAATTCGCCGTTGACTCTTGCAAGGCGGCATGCACCAATAGGTCCGAGGAACGGGATTTTACTTATTGTAAGTGCGGCACTTGCACCTACCATAGCAAGAATATCCGGGTCATTTTCACGGTCAGCGCTTAATACACTTGCGATAATCTGTACTTCCTGAAAATATCCATCGGGGAATAAAGGCCTGATTGGTCTGTCAATCTGGCGGGATGTGAGCGTTTCCTTTGTACTGGGTCTTCCCTCACGTTTAATAAAACCACCCGGAAACTTACCAGCGGCGCTGTGTTTCTCGCGATATTCAACACTTAGCGGGAAGAAATCCACATCTTCTGATCTTGGCGGCGCGACTACAACTGTAACCAGTACGACTGTCTCTCCGTACTGAACTACTACTGCACCATCAGCCTGTTTCGCGATTTTTCCGGTTTCAATAGATAGCAGCCTGCCTCCAATTTGTCTTTCGACTCTTGTTACTTTAAACATAAACTACCTCAAATTAGTGTTTAGCGTAAAGCGGACAGCGTTCATGGTTTAACTACGGACTCGCCAAACCACAAACGCTATTCGCTTTACGCTATCTTGTTTACTTATTTTCTTAAACCTAATCGGGATATTATTTCCCGATAGCGATTAACGTCCTGATTTCGCACATATTTAAGCAAAGCAGACCTGTTTCCTACCATTTTAAGCAAGCCTCGACGGGATGCGTGGTCCTTCTTATGTATTTTGAGATGCTCTGTCAGTTCATTTATCTGTTTAGTCAATATTGCGATTTGTACTTCTGGTGAACCTGTATCGCCTTCATGAATCTCAAAATCATTAACAATCTGTGTTTTCACTTCTTTACTTAGCATATTGTATATAAACCCTTTCTTATAAGCGCTTTATGCTATATTAAACATCTTTATAAAATTTAAAGTTGTCATTCTAATCTGTTGATTCCAAATATGCAAGGAAATTCGATATAAAGATAAAAAAATGGTTTTTTCATCTCAGGCTCTTGAAAGTACTTGGAGATATGCCCAAAATCCTTTTGAATACCCTCGAGAAATGAAATGGATCACAAAAACCAAGTTCAAAGGCAATTTCTTTTACTGAAAAGTTCGGCAACTGGAGTTTTTGGGCCGCAAAATTCATTTTCAGACGCATCAAATATTGATATGGGCTGCGATTATCAAACCGCTTAAAAAGCCTGCAAAGATATGCGCTGTCAACATTGCATTCTTCAGCTATTTGCTCGAGGCTTCTGAGATTCATAAAATTCTTTTGTATTATTTCCCGGATTCTTTGATAAGTATAAAAAGCCGCGGACGTCCGTGAATTTTCAACCATTGATGTTTCCGCGATTTTCAGGATAAGCTGCTCTAATATTGCTTTACATAAAAGCAGTGAATATCGGCTGTCCGCCTGGCCATTCTTAATAAGGTTATCAAAAATCTGGAGTATTTCTTCAGGATATGAAACCTGAACAACCCGTCCGGGGGAAAGACCAAACTTATTAAGCATTTTCAAAGCATCAGAGCCAATAAAATCCACAAAATATTTAACAAGAGGATCATCTTCTTCTGATGATATCGTATGAGCCACACCAGGTCCGTAAGAAAAAACCCTTCCCGTATAAAGGCTGTATTTTGTATTATTAAGAGTTACAACTCCTTTGCCTCTTGCGACAAATTCAAGGGAATAGAAAGGAAAGCTCGGACGATCAATTCTATAGTTTGGCTGGCAGTGTTCGCGACCGCCGCAAACTACTTTTAGAGTATGTTGTTTTCTAAAACTCGCATCAAGATAAAAACGATTGGCTTCCAGCACCTGCTGAGAAAAGAAATCCGGATCTTTTTTGTTGCTCAAAGTCATAGGCGACAAAACCTAAAAAAGGTCAATAATAGCCATGTATTAGACAAATATTGACATATATTTTATACAAAACTATATTATACTATATAATAATAAAAAGTAAAGAGTCAATAAGATACATGAAGTATTTGTTACAGTTTTTCGCAAATACAACAAAACCGATAACAAGAAAGGTAGAAAATGGCAAAAAAAAGCAATCAAACAGCGGCAACAATGCTTAATAAAAATGATTTAATAGTTGTTGGCGGTGCAGGCGGATTTATAGGCGGCGCATTAGTCAGATATTTCCACGATCAAGGCTTCACACGTATTCGTGCAGTCGATAAAAAACCACTCCCAGAATGGTACCAAAGGACACCGGGTGTTGAATGTCTTTGTATGGATTTGCAGTACGAAGATAATTGCAAAAGGGCATGTGAAGATGCTGTGGAAGTATATAATCTCGCGGCAGATATGGGCGGAATGGGTTTTATCGAGAGATTCCGAATCGAATGCCTGCGCAGTATATTGATAAATACTCACATGGTCGAAGCAGCTTACAGAGCTGGAGCAAAACGCTTCTTCTTCTCATCTTCTGCCTGCGCATATAATGTCGAACTCCAACAAGATCCCAACTCACGAGCGTTGAAAGAAACCGACGCATACCCCGCTATGGCCGAAAGAGGTTACGGCTGGGAAAAACTCATGTCCGAAATGTTCTGCCAGGAATACTGGGCGGAACGCGGTTTCGAGACTCATATCGCTCGTTTTCACAATGTTTACGGTCCGTGGGGAACATGGGTAGGCGGCAGAGAGAAAGCTCCCGCTGCAATGTGCCGTAAAGTAATTGAAGCAAAAGAAACCGGCTTGGACGAAATTATCATCTGGGGAGACGGCTCTCAAGCTCGAAGCTTCATGTTTATTGATGATTGCGTAAAAGGCATCGATATGATAATGCACTGTGATGAACTTATCGCCACACCAATCAATCTTGGAACAAGTCATCTTATTTCAATTAACGACCTGGTTTCTTTAGCTGAAGAAATTGGCGGCGTAACTTTGAATCGAAAATATGATCCAGATATGCCCAAAGGTGTAGCCGGAAGAAACAGTGACAATACATTCATTAAGAAGATTCTTAACTGGGAACCAAATACTCCGTTGAAAGATGGATTGAAGAAAACATATAAATGGATTGAGCAGCAATATAAAGACCGCAAAGCCGGTAAGAAAATTGTAGATTAAAGTTTTTTCTTCAATGAAAGATACACTACTTAAGAATAATGAAAAAACCAAATCATAAGATAACGGAAACTATTGGAAAAATTCCATATAAGCTTGCTTTGGCGGGTGGATGGATTGACCAGCCTTTTATTTCAAGGCACAATCCAACACCGCCGGGTTCGATGGTAGTCGTAAACGTTGAGCCGCAGTTTTGGTTTCTGGAAAGAGCGGGAGTTTCTACCGGTACTCGAAATATCGCTTTGGAACTCTGGAAAGACGGCTTACCTAAAAAAAATCCTGATGAGCTTGTACAGGAACTTTATATGGCTGAAAACGCAGATAAAGCTGACCCGTCTGGTTCACAGGATATGATTGGCCTTATCTATCCCGGCATTAATAGAATAGATTATGATTTCTCGCATCGTGAAGGTATCTTTCCTGTTCATATCGAATCAAATAATAACCCGGAAATTGCTTCCTGGCTGGAAAATGTGATTAACATTTTACCGGTTGTACAACGCCCTGACGGGTATAATCCGCTGGAAACAAAGAATCTAAATCCTGAATGGATAGCCAGACTCGGCGAATCGGGAAAAGCGTGTTATAACGCAATTGTCACAAAAGATATTAAAGCACTCGGTGAATCTATGAACGAAAATATGCTGTGCTGGGAAGCAATTCTTCCCGGTACAGTTCGTCATCGTACTATTAAGACTGACCTTATGTCGCTCTTGAAATATTATCAATCCCAATATCCAGGCGCGATGTATTCAGGCTGCGGCGGCGGATATTTATATGTTGTCTCAGATACTCCCGTTCCCGGTGCTTTTCGTATAAAAGTTAGGACTAACAATAAAAATGATAAATAAAAACAACAATGTCGTTGTATATGGCGGATTCGACGATATTCGTTCGAATGATATTCGTTTTTTACATGAAGCATCTCACTTCGGCAATCTATATGTATTTTTATGGAGCGACGAGTTTATACAATCCATAACAGGAAAAGAACCAAAATTCCCTGAAAGTGAACGTTTATATTTCATCGAATCAATTCGTTTCATACATAAAGTCTGTATCGTGAATCAACCTTCGAACGATATGGATTTTTCTGAAATACAAAATATTAATCCTTCCAGGTGGATTGTTAGAGAAAATGAAGATACTTCCGCTATAAGAAGCTTTTGTGAAAAAGAAAAAATAGAATTAAAAATCCTGAAAAAATCTGAAATAATTGGCTTCCCGATTTTCGGCGAAAAACAGATAAATGAAAATTCCAGGAAAAAGGTTCTCGTTACCGGATGTTTTGACTGGTTTCATTCGGGACACGTTCGATTTTTCGAGGAAGTTTCGGAAATAGGAGATTTGTATGTTGTCGTTGGAAATGACGCAAATGTCAGGGCATTGAAAGGCGAAAATCATCCGATGTTTTCACAGGATGAACGACGCTATATTACGGGTTCTATCCGTTTTGTAAAACAGGCTCTGGTTTCGACTGGCATGGGTTGGCTTGATGCGGAACCTGAAATCAGGAAAATAAAACCTGACATCTACGCCGTAAATGAAGATGGCGATAAACCTGAAAAGCAAAAATACTGCATGGAAAATAACATAAAATATGTTGTGCTTAAACGTTTGCCTAAAGAAGGACTTCCAAGACGACAAAGCACAGCAATGCGTGGTTTTTAAATACTAAGAACATTTTGCCTGAAAGATTGATATGAAAAAGGCACATAAAAGATATTGCAAGAGCATCGAACTTGAAAACGACCCAAATCTCATCGAAGAATATATAAAACTTCACGCAATGGGTGCCGCATGGCCTGAAATTACTAATGGAATGAAAGATGTTGGCATCCTTGATATGGAAATATACATATCCGGTACAACTCTGTTTATGATAATGGATACAAAGGAAGACTTCAATCATGAGCGGGCTATGGAGAAACTTGCAGCTTTGCCGCGACAATCTGAATGGGAAGCTTTAGTCTCGAAATATCAGCGAACAAGCAGCGACTCATCAGCAGGACAAAAATGGAAACTGCTCAAACGAATCTATAAAATGGATCAGAAGCAGCGAGAAAATTCAGAAGACGGATACATCGAAGAAACGGATATTTAAATAGCAGCTTGATGAAATTAAAATTTTACAGAAAGGGAATTTATATGAAAAATATGCTAATCGCAATAATCACATTAAGCATTTTTATAAGCGGTTTTAATTGCTCTGGCACGGCCCTTGATAGTACACAAAGCAAAGACCCGAACGCATTCTACAAGTGGGCTGACACGCCGCCGATGGGCTGGAACTCATGGGACTGTTTCGGTGCGGCGGTTACGGAACAACAAACTATGGAAAACGCCGAATATATGGAGAAGAATCTCAAATCGCACGGCTGGAACATTATTACGATTGACATTCAATGGTACGAGCCTTTGGCACGAGGCAGTTCATATCGACGCGGAGCAGCTCTTGAAATGGATGCTAATGGGCGGTTATTACCTGCGTCAAACAGATTTCCATCTACTAAAGACAGCCGGTCATTCAAACCCATTGCTGACAAAATTCATGCCATGGGACTCAAGTTGGGCGTACACCTGATGCGCGGTATTCCTCGTCAGGCGGTTGATCAGAACGTTCCAATTCTCGGTACAAATGTCCACGCGGCGGATATAGCAGACAAAAGATCTATCTGTGCGTGGAATACGGATATGTACGGTGTAGATATGAGCAAACCCGGCGCGCAGGAATATTACGATTCAGTATTCGCGTTGCTTGCTTCATGGGAAATCGATTTGGTAAAAGTTGATGACCTTTCCGCACCATCATACCACGCTCCGGAAGTTGAGGCAATTCGCAAAGCCATAGACAAAACAGGCCGCCCGATTATCCTGTCAACGTCACCAGGTGAAACACCTTTGAATGCCGGTGGACATGTTGAAAATCATGCCAATATGTGGCGAGTCAGCAATGACTTCTGGGACAATTGGCCGGCGTTATATGCTCAGTTCAAAAGGCTGCACGATTGGACACCATATCGAGGACCGGGACATTTTCCGGACGCGGATATGCTTCCTATTGGAAATCTTCGTGCATGGCAGAATGATAACACATGGACAAATTTTACCGATGATGAACTAATTACACTTATGACGCTCTGGTCGATTGCACGTTCACCTCTTATCATTGGCGCAAACATGCCGAAAAATGACGAGTTTACGCTTTCATTACTTACTAACGACGAAATTCTTGCGGTTAATCAACGCTCGACAAACAACAAACAAGTATCCAATCAAAATAATCAAATCGTATGGTCCGCGGATGTTCCCGGCTCGAATGATAAGTACCTTGCCATATTTAATGCTGTTCCAGCTCCTGCTCCGCGAGGAAGAGGAGGACGAGGAAGGGGTACTCAGCCTGCTGCTCCGGCAAATCCTTCAGAAACTCAACCAGCTGAAATTTCTGTATCACTTTCGGATATTGGTATATCAAGTCAATGTAAAGTCCGAGACCTTTGGGGACACAAAGACCTTGGTACAGTCTCAGACAAAATTACAGCAACCGTTAATTCCCACGGAGCTGTTTTATACAGGATTTCACCAAACTAAAAATGAAAGGAAAATCCCATGAAAATCTCAAGACGTGAAGCAATGAAACTTATTGCCGGATCAATCCCGGCGTATTATGCGAATCGTTCGTTTTTATATGGGGCTGCTAATGCACCTGTTCTTCCTCCTGCACCGACACATATTCCAGCACCACAAGGTTTTGGCACAACAGCAGGTCCATTTCAGCCGACATGGGAATCTTTAGCCGCAAATTATCAGGTCCCAGATTGGTATCGTGACGCGAAGTTTGGCATTTGGGCGCATTGGGGTCCCCAATGTCAGCCGGAGATGGGAGACTGGTATGCGCAGAATATGTACAAGTTTAGTACAAATCCAGACAGCGTTTATCAATTTCACTGCAAGAAATACGGTCATCCCTCGAAATTTGGTTTCAAAGACGTTATCAATGAATGGAAAGCCGATAAATGGAAGCCGGAGGAATTACTTGCTCTTTATAAGAAAGCCGGGGCAAAGTTTTTCGCGGCTATGGCAAATCACCACGATAATCTTGATATGTGGGACTCTAAGTATCAGCCATGGAACAGTATCGCGGTCGGACCCAAGAAGAATATAATCGACGGTTGGGCAAAAGCTACACGCGAAGCTGGCTTGAAGTTTGCCGTCTCTGTTCATGCCAGCCATACATGGGACTGGCTGCAAGTCGCGCAGGATTCCGACCCGTCCGGAGAATTCGCCGGAGTACAATATGACGGTCTTGTGAGCAAAGCGGATGGCAAAGGAAAATGGTGGGACGGCCTTGACCCACAGGACCTTTATGCCCAATATCACCAGAAAGGTAATTACGGCTGGAATCTATCACCTCAGGCAAATCAGGGAAGAGGCAGAAGAGGAAACCAGGAAAGCACCCCGCTGCCACCTGTGGACCCGAATTATATCGAGAAATTTTTCAATCGCACGATAGACCTGATTGATAAATGTCAGCCGGACTTGGTTTACTTTGATGATACTGTTTTGCCAATTTATCCGGCGAGTGACATCGGCTTGCGCATAGCGGCATATCTATACAACTTAAGTTTCACCAAAAATGGCAAACTCGAAGCAGTTATGACCGGAAAACAACTCAACGCGGAACAGAGACTGGCACTTCTTTACGATGTCGAGCGAGGTGTAACCACCGGCGGTGAGACAATTCCATGGCAAACCGACACCTGCATCGGCGAGTGGCACTACAGACGAAGTATCTTCGAACAGCACAGGTACAAAACTCCTCTGCAGGTCGTACAAATGCTAATTGATATTGTCAGTAAAAACGGCAATCTTATGCTCAGTGTTCCAGTCAGAGGTGACGGTACAATTGACGAGGATGAAGTTGCTTGCGTGGAAGGTATAGGCAAATGGATGGAGCCTAATAGTGAAGGTATTTACGCGACACGCCCATGGAAAGTATATGGCGAAGGCCCCTCAACAATCGCCGGAAACCAGGCCCGCGGTCAATTTGGAGGCTCACGCGATGTCCGTGAATATACAGCAGAAGATTTCCGCTTCACGGCCAAAGGTAATACCGTATATGCGTTTATGATGGGTTGGCCCGAAAATGGTAAAGCCACAATCAAATCTCTGGCTCAAAATAGCGAGAATTTCCCAATGGAAATCGCAAAGGTCGAACTTCTTGGTACAGGAACTCTGGCCTTCACACGAGACGCATCTGGTTTAGTCGCAAACCTGCCAGACAAAAAACCTAACGATTTCGCATATACACTTAAAATTACAGCTAAAACATAAATAAATTGAGTCTATTTTCACTCAATCACGGAAGCTACAAAGTTATATTTCGGCTCAAACGGCGTTCCTTCCAAAGTCAGTGACTTGGTGAGTGTACCAGGCACAATTGCCGAACTACCGCCAACCTGTACCTGAAGATTTTCAGGTCTGACTTCGCGTTTGCCGTCTTTACCTACAACCAGTGATAATTGCTGTGCCGTTATAGTGAATGTCACCTTCCTGCTCTGACCGGCTTTGAGTGGTACACGGGCAAAACCAACTAATGCCTTGTGCGGCGTAGCAACCAAAGTTGCCTGCTCATCAGTTCTCAGAGGAGCTTCCGGTAAAGTAGCCAAATCAATAGATGGGACATCACGATTAAGATAGCATTGCACAACTTCTTCGCCATCGATATTACTTGTGTTCTTTACAGTAAACGAAACCTTGACATCTTTACTTGTATCAGATTTAGCAGGAACATTCAGGTTCGAATATTCGAATGTACTGTAAGATAAGCCGTGTCCGAATGGATACAGAACCGGTTTTGTAATATAACGATATGTGCGGCCTACCATAGTATAGTCTATAAGAGCAGGTAAATCAGAACTGGTCTTGTAGAAAGTCACTGGCAATCTGCCAGCCGGATTATATTTTCCAAATAACACGTCAGCAATTGCATCGCCGCGTTGGCCGGGATACCATGCCTGTACAATCGCAGGAACATTTTCATTGGCCCAGTTCAAAGCAACCGGACTGCCGGAGCAATTGACTACTACTACAGGTTTGCTGCCTGCCGCACGAGTCACCGCGCGAATCAAACCATCCTGAATAACAGGAAGGTTTATTGCAGCACGGTCGAATTCCTCACCTTCCTGCGTACCATCAAGACCTACAACCAAAATCACTGCGTCAGCTTTTTTGGCAAGGTCCACCGCCTCGCCATAAAGACTCTGCCCTGAAGCATTAGCAGGCAAACCATCCTCAGTAGGTTTGGTCCATGCTAACTGGAATAACGGCTCGCTGCCTGAATCAGCCGAAGGCGTAACAGTGACACCCGGATTTTCCTGAGTAGCACCATAAACCTGCCCGCGACCACTACGGCCGCGACCGCCGGGATTATATGTGTACATTGTATATCGTTCATCTGCGGCTATTCTTGGCGGATTTACAGCAGGACCTTCTGGCGTACCGACTGTAACAACCTGACCAATGTCAGTTACGCCGCTGGTGGGTGTATGTGAGAATTCAACCAGCACATTATAAGCCTTGCCTTTTTCCAGACTAATACACTCACTCGATGTACGAAGAGGACCGCCATACATTTCGTCAAGAACGACTTTACCTTCAATAGAGATTCGGAAAGCATCGCAGCCTTTTGCGCCAAGCTGATATTCGCCGGTCATTGGCGGCACAAGCACCCCGGTCATTTTCATTTCGTAATTTGTGCTATCAGCAATACCACTGGCAGCATCTGGCTTTTTGATTGTACCTTCTTCAGACACTTCGGTTCGTATCGTATCGTTGACAGAGTACGATATTGTCATGCCGTGTTTGCTTTTTGAAGAGTCTGTAAATAAATGTTCTGAATTAACTAATTCAGCCAGTGCTATATTTCCTCCTATCGGAACTTGCAGATTAGTAGTAGTAATTACGTTATCTGCTCCAATCGCCTGTCTGATTCCTTCAATAATGCTGACCTGATGTTGTGGTGAAGGCGTGCCGCTGTAATTACCATTTTGCATACGTGCGGCATTCGCGTTGGGACCTAATACAGCAACAGTACCAATGTTCGTTTTCAGCGGCAGAGTCTTATTGGCATTCTTGAGCAGGACCATTGTTTCGTCGGCGACTTTGCGAGCGAGAGCATTATTTTCCTCCGTATCAATCATATCGGCGGTAATCTTGTTATAAGGATTTCCTTCATAACCAGCCGGGTCGAATTCACCCATGCGAAAACGTGCTTCGAGAATCTTTCTAAGTGATTTATCTACATCATTTACAGTGAGTAAACCTCGTGAAACTGCGCGAGCTATTGAACTTGGGCCGGGTTGAACTGTACCGCCCTGCTGGCCGCCGTCACCACCTAAATAGGTAGAACCGCTGCATAAATCATTACCAGCCAGAATCGCCAGCGCCGAAGCGGTAACACCGTTAGACATATAAAAGTGTGCCTGAGCACGATAAATATCCGCTACAGAATCAACGTCAGAAACTACATATCCGTCGAATCCCCACTGGTCGCGAAGTATATCAGTTAAAAGTCGCTTATTGCCGGAACATGGTATGCCGTTAAGTGCGCTATATGCGGACATTATGGAAAAGCAATGTCCTTCGCGCACAGCGGCTTCGAATTGCGGCAGATAAGTCGTGTAGAGATCCTGATCTGTTACAACCATATTGATTCTATGCCGTTGAGGCTCTGGACCGCTATGAACAGCGAAATGCTTTGGTGAAGAGATTGCCTGGAAATATAATGGGTCATTCCCCTGCATACCAGTGACATAAGCAACCGCCAGCCTACCGGAAAGATATGGATCTTCACCATAAGTCTCCTGCGCACGACCCCATCGCGGATCACGAAGCAGATTAATATTTGGCGCCCAGAAATCAAGCCCTGTTCCCTGTGCGGCATTTCTGGCACGAGCTTCCTGCCCAATAATATTTGCCATCTCATGATGAAGTTCAACGTCCCATGCCGCAGCCAAACCAATACATTGCGGGAAGACTGTAGCAGTAGCGTTGGCAACACCATGAAGAGCCTCATTCCACCAGCGATATGACGCAATGCCCAATCGTGGAATAGCAGACGAGTTCATCCCCATGAGTGAAACTTTTTCTTCGAGCGTTAAACGAGAAATCAAATCATCTAATCGCTTCTCAAGCGGCAGTTTTGGATCATAAAACGGCGGCAGCGGGTCAGGCCTCTGAATAGGAGTATTCATACCTCGCCCTCGTCCGCGTATGGTTGAACCTTCAAGATTCATTCCCTGCATTCCACCTCTACCGGTACCAATTCCTTGAACTCCAGCCTGACCACCACGAGATGATTGGGCAGATTGAGCCGAAATAATCACAGCGGCAGAACATAATACAACGCAAGTCGCAAATATTAGTATTGGTTTATTTCTCATAAAAATCTCCTCTTAAAATCATTTACTGCCAGACCAGACTTTACTTAATCCTTTTTGCTCGATTTTATTTATAAGCGATTTCATCGAAGATAAAACTTCATCGAGTTGTTTCGTATCCTGCACCAGCTTATCATATAATAGCGGGTCATTAACAAACTTCGCGGCTGTACCTTGGCCGGTATTGACTTTTTCCATTATCAATCTTAGCTGAGCGCTGGTTTTACCCATCTCTTCAACTGTACTAATTAGCACTTTAGCTACATCTTCTGATCTTTCATCGGTAGTCTTAATAAAAGCAGTACCTGTAGTTACGAATTCCTGAATATCCTTCGATGTATCAGAGGCAACAGCAACAATCTCATCAAGCTTTACATTGGTATGTGCCAGTGTTTCTGTTCCCTGGTCAGCAAGTTTTTCTATCGCTACTAAAGTAGATTTTACCTGCTCTGAAGCTACGGTTAGATTCGCGAGAGTAGCTTCGAAATTATTCTGATTTTGCATATTGCCAACGATTTTATTCGCGTTATCCACAAAAGTGGAAATGCCATCAATCAATTCACTTAATTTTTCCTGGCTCTCTTCAGGGAAAAATTCACTTGTCATACCAGTTGAACCCTGAAGATATACACCTTTGCACAGGTATTTTGTTTCAGGCCTATTCGGATCAAGCGGCACCGGCGGAACACCGGGATGCTCTTTAAGTTCGATATAACTGCTTCCAAGACCCCGCATCATCATCTTAACATCCACATTCGATGGAATAGTTGTATATTTATTATCAATTCTTAAAACAACTACTGTTTGGTAATAATCTATGCCCCTTTTTAAGTCAGTTTTTATTTCAGGAGACATTACATATGTAACTCTTCCAATCTGGTAACCGCAAAACTGAACAGGCGTATCTTTTTGTACTCCAGGCGCAGTCGGGAACTGCACAAAAACATCGAAGGAATCCATTTCGGAAACGAATCCCGGCAAATCATTGAATTTAAATATTAGCCACACTAAAGCAATTAGACCAATAACGACAAATAAACCAACTATCGCATTGCTCGTTCTTTGACTTTTTTCATAATCACTCACTGTTCGCTTCCTTTCAAATCAGTCCGGCCTTCCATGAACAGATCCCTTATAGCACGCAAGGGATAGCCGCTTTCATTGAGTTGTTTTATCAGTTTTATTCGTTCTACCGTTTTCTGGTCAAACAATCTTCGACCCGTCTGGGTTACTTCAGACGGTTCAAGAAGACCTACCATCAAATAATATTGTAAAGTCTGCCTTGAGACACCAGCGGTTTTCGCCGCCGGCCCCACGGCTAACAACTTCTTTTCACTCATATTATCACCAATTTTTAGTGAAATTTTAACAATCAGGTCGAATTTTTACCAGAAGAAATATAATAACAGCCATTTATATTAGTGAATTTTGGGATTTCTAAGGTATCTTGTATAACCGGAACGTCTTGTCAGGCCTATCTTGTCAAAATAATCCAGAAGCGGTATGGCGAATTTCCTTGAAGTATTGAGTAAATACTTAAATTTGACACTTTCCAGACCGGCATTTTGATTGATATATGAAATTAAGGTTTCTCGTGCCTGTTCTACGGCCATGTTATGAAAAAACATATCGTTTTCTACTCTTATAAGTTTTTGCTGCTCGGAAAGAATTTTCAGGATTTTGCGTATTTCCTGCTGCGATACTTTTGTTTTTTCCATAACTTCCGGAATATCAGGCGGACTAAAAAGCTGGTTTTTATATAGCGATTCAACATTTTGTATAAGTTTCTGCTCGTAATCGCTGAATTTTTCAATATGCTCCGCTAAAGCCAAGCGATTTTTTCGCTCAACAAGCTTGCCTTCAGATACAAGCCTTTTGAGAATTCCGTCAAAAACTTCCTTTTTCAGTCCTGAAATTTCGAGCATTTGTTCTAAAGCTATGCCGGGACTTTCAGGACTTGTATTGTGAAAATCTGTTACAACGTTAATCAGTTTTTGCTGAATTTTTAATAAAGTTTCCTGATGCGTGAAAAGTTTTGAATCCAGGCTCAATACTTTACCTTCTTTTACTAAATCACCAAGAATACCATCTATTTCAGTTAGTAAAATTTTTGTGCGAAACGATAATTCTGTTTTATCGGCAGCGTAATGAATCGAGTTTTTTACCGCATATTCAACAAAATCGATATTGTTCATTATCGCTTTTTCACGTTCCTGAATATCCTGAATAATATCAGGCTGAATTCTTTTATATTTATGTGAAACAGCTTCGATAATCATTCCGCCGCCTAACGTCTGAACTGGTGACAAGCTTCGCAAAATAAATCTGTCACGCGGACCTGCGGCTATTTTCTCATTCTCATTCAACCTGATTTGTGCAAAACATTCCTGACCTGCCGAAATATTATTGCTCTGCAATAAATATAATGTAGAAATAACTTCAGAAGTACCTGTATGGAATTTCACTTTGATTCCGTTCTTCACCGGACGTTCAATATCGTCAAGAATCCTCAATTTGCATAAAAACCATTGCTCAGGCGAAAAATATTCACCAAGCGTAACACAGCATCCTCTTTTGATTGTTTTATAGTCCCATTGCGGGACATTAAGAGCCGCACATTGCCCCACCATAGCAGTATCGCTTTGATGTTTATAAACCTGTATTGCTTTGATACGCCCTTTTGAATTGTGCGGATATAACGTGACTTCATCACCAACGTTTATCAAGCCTGATACAGGAATACCCGAAACAACTGTGCCGTAACCTTTTACTGAAAATACACGCTCGACAGGCAATCTGAATATTCCATTATTTTGTTTTGGCTCGATGGAATCGATAAGTTCCAGTAAAGCGTCGTAAAAATCACCAAAACCCTGGCCGGTAATATTTGATACGGGCAGAATTGGTGCATTTTCTAAAACAGTACCGGTAAGAAAACTTTTTATCTCAGCAGTGACACTTTCCAGCCGCTCGGGGCTGACACAATCCGCTTTTGTTAGCGCGACAATACCATATTTCACGCCAAGAAGCGTTATAATATCGAGGTGTTCGCGAGTTTGCGGCATAACGCCGTCATCCGCTGCTATTATAAATATTACTCCATCTATGCCGCTTGCGCCCGCTACCATTGTTTTAATAAAATTTTCATGGCCGGGAACATCGACTATTCCAACTTCAAGACCTGAAATCGTACACGGTGCAAATCCCAGGTCAATGGACATTCCCCGCTCTTTTTCTTCTTTGAGGAAATCCGTATCACATCCAGTCAGGCATTTTACCAGTGCGGTTTTTCCATGGTCGATATGCCCGGCTGTACCGAGGGTTATATTTTTTCGAACTGATTCAGTTGAACTCATTGCATTTTACCGAAGATTTCCATTATCGCCTGTATTATTATTTCTCTGTCATCATCAAGAAGAGTTCTTGGGTCAAATAGTAATTGGTCATTTTGTATTCTTGCAAAAACAGGAGTATTGAATTTCCTTAATTTCTTTGCCAAATCATCAGAGGATATTTTAGAAGACTTTATTGCAACGAGAGTAGTCGCCAGATTCTGTGTTGGTAATGAACCGCTTCCCATTTGTGAGAAACCACTGATTGTCGTAACTTCTAATTCTCTGTGTATTGTTTTCAACTTTGCCGCCAAATCTTCTGCTTCATTATTTATTTCTGATGATTTTCTCATAAGCATTTGCAAAGTCGGAACTTCTCGCAATGCAACTTTTTCATCGAGAAACAGCTTTAAAGTTGCTTCAAGGGCAGCTAATGTGAGCTTTCCAACACGCACGATTCTCGCGAACTGATTTTTGCGTATAGCTTCTATCAGCTTAGCTTTGCCAAGAATAATTCCGCCCTGTGATGCGCCTATAAGTTTATCCGCGCTTGAAGTGACAATATCCGCTCCCATACGAATGGACTCAGCCAACGTAGGTTCATGCTCGAAACCAAATTGAGAAAAATCAATCAGTGCCCCGGCTCCTACATCATCTATCATAACAAGATTATTCGAGTGAGCTATTTCAACAAGCTCTTCGAGCGGCACTTCAGATGAGAATCCCTGAATTTTATAATTGCTCGGATGCACCCTCAAAATAGCCGCGGTATTTTCTGTAATTGCGTTTATATAATCTTTGGGATGAGTTTTATTTGTTGTTCCGACTTCGACAAGTTTTGCACCGCTGAAAGCCATCACATCTGGCAGGCGGAACGAACCGCCAATTTCAACAAGCTGGCCGCGGGAAACAATAACTTCTTTGCTTTTTGCAATTGTATTCAAAACGATACTCGTCGCGGCTGCGTTATTATTCACGACAGTCGCGGCTTCGGCACCGGTCAATTGCCGGAAAAGCTTTTCGATACTTTCATCCCTTCTCGAACGTTTACCTGTTTCCGTACTTAACTGGAGAAGTGAATAGCCGGACAACTCTTCCTGAATTTGCTTAATTGCGCGAGCAGGAAGAACCGCCCTGCCCAAACCTGTATGCAAAATTATTCCAGTTGCATTAACGACCTTGTGAAAATAGGGAACCATTTTCATTTTTATGTTTATTATTGCTGTATCAACTATGATTTTATAAATGTTATCTTCATCAATTTGTGTATTTGAGCCGGAAAGGAAACCCTGCCTGACTTGATCAATTGCACCGCGAATAGATTCGACAACTACTTCCCTGCCGGATTGAGATATCAAATTATCAAATTCAGGCTCTTTGAGGAGAGCATCGACAGAAGGTAGCTTTTGCAGAATGTTTTGAGCGAACTTATTGTCTTGTGTCATAAATGACCTCGCAAAATATTTAAATAAACAAGGAATTTTATGAAATTTTAATGCTTTTGAGTAAAAAAATCAAAATAAATGTAACAAAATAGGTATCAATGCGTCTTATGATGTAGAAATAATGCTTTTTCAGTGGAAATGAAATCTGTCAGGTTATAAAATACTATAAAAATAGCATTATAGGAAAAGTTTAGATTGATATGAAAAGAAAAGATATTTTAATTTCACTGGCAATCATTGGGACCTGCATCGGCGCTCTTTTTCTATATTCATTCACTAATTCACTTGTACACGGCTATATCGAAATTGACTCCGGCAACGCAAATGCTGAATTACTCCTTAATGGAAGCCTTTTCACCCAAGACATTAAAATTACCGGAAAAGAGCCGGTATTAATTAATGCCAGAGTAACCAGACCTAAAGCTTTAACTATTTCTAAAACTCAGGATAGCAACTCACTTCAGCTTGTCAGTTATGGGCCATGGGGTGATTTATCAAGAATAAAAATTAAAAATAATCAGACTTTGAAATTAGAAGTAGGTCAACCGCTTATTATTAAACCATTAATCAGCAATCGGTCTGGTATAGTTACGGTAGGTTTTGCAGTTGTAGGTCAGGCGGGAGAGCAATATCAAATACCAAGAACAAAAACGAATCCAAAGGTAAAAATTGTGGATGAAAACGGAAAAAATCTTGCCTCAGGCAGTTTTGCGTATGGTTGAGGCGGCGTATGCCGGTACTCGTGGCGAGTGCCTAATGATTTCAAAGGCAAGTACCAGGTGCTTATTGAGATGGACCTTGCGCCGTTTGAAGTAAAAATGGAGGAAACCTGGCACTCGATTTGAAAATATTATATTCAGCCACGGCTATCGGCGGGTATTGAGTTTATGTCTCTTGCCCGCTTTTTTTATTGGAAAAGGAAACTATGAAATATTTTAAACATTAATAAGGATAAAGAAAATGTCAAATTGCTGTGAAAGCAAAACAAAAGAACAAGCCGACTGCCCGGTGACATGGTTCGGCAATATGATACAAAACTGCTACGAATACGCCACTGACGCAAAATCCAAAGGCAAGCACATTGTTGGTATAATGTGTGAATACACACCGAGAGAATTGATTATGGCCGCTGATGGAGTTCCGGTATGCCTGTGCGGCGGTTCCGCTGATATGATTCCCCCGGCTGAAGAATATTTACCGGCAAATCTGTGCCCGCTCATAAAATCGACATACGGCTATCATGTCAAAAAAGCAAATCCATTCCTCGAAATGGCAGAACTTATCGTAGCGGAAACCACATGCGATGGTAAAAAGAAGATGTATGAGCTTATGGGATTGACGAGAAATGTTCATATACTTGAATTACCACAAAAACCAGACGATGAAGACGCAATGTCACACTGGGTCAGTCAGTTGCGTATTTTGAAAGCTAAACTGGAAAATCTTTTTTATGTTGAGATTACAGACGAAAAGATAAGAAAAGCCATTGTGACAATGAATAAAGAACGGCAATTGAGACGCGAACTGGCGGAACTTATGAAATTTAAGTCACCCCCGATTACAGGAAGACAATTGCTTGATTATAAAAGCATTATCTCAGGGATATGCGCTGATTTTCAGCAATATTCCAACGCGATTGATATGTATAAAAATCAGCAGAAAACAACAGTTAAATCTAACCCTGTCCGCGTGCTTTTAACAGGTGTTCCTATCGTTCACGGAGCTGAACGTGTTCTCGACATAATCGAATCAAGCGATGGACTCGTAGTTGCAATGGACAATTGCACTGGATTAAAGCCTATCCTTGAAGATGTGGATGAAAATGCCGATGATCCTATTGTTGCTTTGGCTCAAAAATATCTCAATTTGCCCTGCTCGGTAATGACAATAAATGACAGGCGAATGGAAGTTCTTCGCCAATTGACTCAGGAGTATAAACCTGATTGTATTATAGAGTTGATTTGGCAAGCCTGTATAACTTATGATGTAGAATCGTATCTCGTAAAAAAACTCGCAGTAGAAGAACTTGGGATACCATACTTGCGGATTGAGACAGATTATTCTCCTTCTGATTCCGCCAGAATAGCATTAAGAGTCGAAGCATTGATGGAGACAGTGAAATCAGGAATTTTTAGAATAAAGGAAATTAATTTAAAATGATTTGTGCAGGAATAGATGCCGGTTCAAGAACTATAAAAGTTGTATTTGTCGATGCTGAAACCCAAAGCATCCTTGCAAAAGATATAATTGACCAGGGAATCGAACAAAGCAGACTTGCTTTGGATTTGTTTGAAAAAACACTTAATGAAAATGGTCTTAAAAAACAGGATGTAGCTTTTGTAGTCGCGACCGGTTATGGTCGAAACGCTATTGATTTTTCTGATACGACTATAACAGAAATTACATGTCACGGAGTCGGAGTGCATCATCTTTTACCAAACACCATGACTATAATCGATATCGGTGGGCAGGACAGTAAGCTGCTTCGACTCGATGATAATGGTAAAGTTCGTGACTTTGTAATGAACGACCGCTGTGCAGCCGGAACTGGTCGTTTTCTTGAAATTGTCGCCCAGCGTCTTGATGTCAAACTTGATTCGTTGGGTGTAATGGCTTCCAAAAGCAATGCACCATCTCCAATAAGCAGTATGTGCGTTGTTTTTGCGGAAACGGAAATTATCGGTCTGCTTGCCTGCGGCACGTCACGATATGATATCGCGGCTGGAGTACAAAACTCCATAGCTGCACGAATTGCAGGTATGGCAGGACGAAATGTTAAGCCGCCAATTACTTTTACAGGCGGAGTTGCGCTTGTGCCTGAAATGGATAAAGCGTTGAAATCCGCTCTCGGATATGATATTACTATTTCACCCGATCCACAGATAACAGGTGCGCTCGGAGCGGCTATACTTGCCGCCAGAAAATATAACGAAGAAAACAAATAAAACATTCTTTACAGAGGAATCGAAGATGATAAATACGGAAAGACGAAAACGAGTTATGCAGCGTTCCATAAAACTTGGTCATTGTATTTGTGACCCGAAACAGCCCTGCCCATGCGATTTATTCAAAGAGAAAAATATATGCCAATGCGCGGGCGAGCGACTTGATTCCCCAGCCGGTTCGGTGCAATTGACTAAGATTGTTGAAAAAGCAGGTTGCGCGTCCAAAATAGACCAGGCATTTTTAAAGCAGGTTTTGAAAAATCTTCCGGCGATAAATGATCCCAGAGTTCTTGTAGGCATCCCGGCCGGTGACGATGCAGGCGTATATGACATGGGTGATGGTATGGCTCTCGTTCAAACGGTGGACGTGTTTACTCCTTCGGTTGACGACCCATACACTTTTGGTCAGGTAGCAGCCGCTAATTCCGTCAGTGATGTTTACGCGATGGGCGGCACACCTATAACCGCGGTTTCAATTCTCGGTTTTCCTGTTCGCAAAATTCCCGATGAAGCAATGAGCCAGATCCTCGCGGGTGGCATAGACAAAATGAATGAAGCCGGAGTAGCAATCATAGGCGGCCATAGTATAAACGATAATGAAATAAAAGCAGGTTTCGCTGTTACCGGAGTAATAGAAACGGACAAAATAGTTACAAACGCAAACGCTCAGCCGGGTGACGTTCTCATTCTTACAAAACCACTGGGAACTGGAATAGTCGCATTTGCTTCGCAAATCAGCAGAGCAAGTGCAGAAAGCGTTGCGGCAATAACAAAATCAATGACAACACTAAACAAAAAAGCCGCTGAACTGATGATACAATATGGTGCCCATTCATGCACAGATGTCACTGGATTCTCTCTGTGTGGACATTTATCAGAAATGGCATTATCGAGCGGCGTGGACGTGGAGATTATATGGGATGAAATTCCCATGTTCCCGGGAGTTCTCGAATACGCTGCGGTTGGAATCTTACCCGGAGCGATAGAGCGAAATAAAGAATCGTGCGGTGCAAGGATTATAGCTTCGGAAAAACTGCCGCAGGAAATGATTGATATATGTTACGATGCGCAAACTTCAGGTGGACTTTTAATTTCAATCTCAAAGGATGCCGCTGACAATTTTCTGAAAGCACTGCATATAGATGGTATAATTGATGCAACGATTATCGGGGAAGTGAAACAAAAAGGCTCAGGACTGGTTCATATCAACTATACAGGCATGAGACAAATTCCAGTTGTTCCCGAAGTGACGAAAGAAGATGGACGAAAGACGAGGGATGAGGGACGAGAGAAGAAGGAAGAAGTACGAGAAGAAGTTGCGTGTTGTGCGGATGCGATTTCTTCATCCAGCGATAATAATGAACCTGGAATTTCGCGTATTAAATCAAAATTCACGGAGTTTCTTGGCGCTGCAAGCTCGCCGCAGGGTTTGGATGCTTATACGAAACAGGCGATGGCAATCGCTTTATCTGTTGCAATGCGATGCGAACCATGCTTAAATATGCACATGAAAAAAGCAAAAGAAAAGGGATTTACCCAGGACGAAATAGACGAAGCCGCATGGATGGGAATCAGCTTCGCGGGAAGCCCAGCTATGGTATTTTACGAACAAATTAAAAATTCGTAGGGTGTGCTATGCACACCAAAATCGTATATTTTTGAAAGAATCTTCGAATGAAAAGAAAAAAGTTCTTTATAATTAGTATGCTTTTAATACTTCTTATCGCTGGTATTGTAGTATTAAAACTGTGGCCGCGTAATCAGGGACTTTATAAAGTTACAATTCTGCCTTCGCTTGTTGGGGAATCTACTTTTCCGCTATCCATTAATGATAAAGGACAAGTTGCAGGTTATTCGGAAATAGCACGAGGTGTTTATCACCTTTTTCTATGGGATAAAGAAAATGGAATGCAGGACCTTGGACTCGATGTACAAGGAAATGTTTATATCAATAATTCAACTCAAATTGCGGCAAACATGTTAGATCCAAATGGTAATCACCGTGCTTTTATTCTGGATACTGATACAGGAAAGACATTTTTGCCTTTATTAGGTGGCAAGTATTCAGATGTAAAGGGATTAAATAATCATGGCCAGATCGTTGGTTGGGCAGATACATCCACCGGTATTATGCATGCTTATATTTGGGATAAAACAAATGGAATACATGACCTTACACCAACCAGAACAGGTAATTCTATGTTTTCTGTTTCTATCAATGATTCAGGTCAAGTGGTTATTTATGAAAATAATAATATACTTTTAGTCGAAACTGATAAAGAATTAGAAACAACATCTTTACCAATCCGAATTGGTTTTAATCCACAAATTAACAACAATGGTTATATTACAGGCATAGTAAAATCAGCACAAAATAAACTCGATATTGTTTCATGGCATCCGAATTCAGGTTTAAAAAGTCTCTATCGTTTAAATTCAGCGTGTTCTCCTAAAATTAATGACCATAATCAGATAATCATAACAGATGAAAAAGATTTCAATCCGATTCAAAAAATAATCCCTCCTCATCTTGAGAATTATTTGCTGGATCCGAAGATTGGTCAGATTTCTCTCGATGGGTATTTTAATCTCGAGAGGAATGAAAATCTTGAATTGATAGATATTAATAATAACGGCTGTATAATAGGTGTTATCCGGTCAACAAAAGGCTCAAAAAGTATAGGTGTTTTATTCGAACCAATTCCTGAAAAATGGAACAAATACCAAAAAACAAATAAAACAAGATAATATAATTTTAGTTCAACTCCAAAAAAGTTGGTGAAAAATGAATAGAAAAATATTATTTATTATAATTTCTTGTGCAATCCTGCTTGTTGTTTTTTTACGGTTCACTATCTTTAAGCCGCATAATCAGGGGCTTTATAAAGTTACAATCCTTCCTACACTCGGCGGGGATTATATCTTTCCGGCATCAATTAATGATAAAGGACAAATCGCCGGATCCTCTGAAATAAGCAAAGGTAATTACCATTTGTTTTTATGGGATAAAGATATTGGAATCAGTGACCTTGGACCAGTAACTGGTGAAATATCCTTAAATAATGCAGGTCAAATCGCTGCTAATATGATGGATCCTAATGGTAATCAACGTGGTTTCATATGGGATCCAAACAAAGGCAGGAGAATTTTACCTACACTTGGAGGGAATAAATCAAGAGCCATTAGAATTAATGATAAAGGCCGCGTTGTAGGTTCGGCGGAAACTTCGACCAGCGTTGAACATGCTTTTATCTGGGATGATGTTAATGGTATTCGCGACTTGACACCAAACAGTACGGCCAATACGAGAGCATGGTCAATTAATAACTCTGGCCAAATCATAGTTTTTGCACCAGGCAGCACGCTACTGGTTCAAGTAAATAAAAATAATATAATGTCACCAGTACCTATTCCTTTACGTGGACTATGTATTATAAATAATAATGGCTATATAGCGGGAATGGTTCAAAACGGACAGGGAAAATATGATATTGCCACATGGCATCAGGATTTGGGACAAAAAACTCTTTTTCAATCTAAAACAGGTTCGTCATCATCTAATATTAATGATCACAACCAGTTAATCATTTGTGAAGAAGAACAAAGACAACAACGTATTGGTTTTTTAGAAAAATTAATTCCCTCTTCTCAAATCAAAAACTATCTTATTGATCCGAATATTGGAAAATTTTCTTTTGATGGGTATGTTCCAGTTGGCATGCATGAAAATCTTGTTTTGATTGATATTAACAATAAAGGCTGCATAATAGGCGCTATTCAGTCAACAAAAGGTTCAAAAAGTGTTGGTGTACTATTTGAGCCGATTCCTGAAAAGATGGAAAGACTGATTAAAAAATCCAACAAGCATAAGTAACAAACTGGATACCCGCCTTCGCGGGTATGACAGAGTGACGTCATTTCATACTTTGTGGCTTTTTTTGACCTGCTCTTTTATTCTTTGAATATGTCCCCTGCCTAAGGCTTTTACTTCGCAGCCAAGCTCGAAATACTTTCTGATTTTATTGTCATCTAAAATTCCGAAGCAATCAATTACGGCTATTGGACCACCCGCCCATTTCACTATTTCCTCCGGATTCAGTTCCATGTACTGACTATGCGGCACGGCTAAGATGAGAGCTTTAACTCCGGCTATTGCTTTTTGTAGGTCGCTTTGTACCTGAATGTTTACAAGATTCTCCTGGTTATGGAAAAATCTCGCGAGTGAATGTCCCGGCGCAGGATAATCATCCTGACTTTCAAGCTCGTACCAATGTTCAAGATACGGATCATGTACCCGCATATCAGCACCCATTTCCGTTAATTTGCGAACGATTAACTCTGAGCCGCTGTAACGAGTGTCACCGACATCCTGACGATAGCTTCCGCCGCAGATGAGGATAGATGCGCCGGCGACCTGAAGTCCCATATTTCTAAGTGCATCTCTTGTTAGTGTAGCCGCGTGAAGGCTTCGGGTATCGTTGATATCTATCGCAGTCGGAGTGATTTTGAAAATGTCATCTTCAAATCCGAGTATGTGTTTATAAGCCCAGTAACCTAAGCCGCCGTCTTTTGGAAGACAATAGCCGCCAATACCGGGGCCAGGGAAAATTATATTGCTATGTGTTGGCCGTATTTTTATCGCTTTTATTACCTTGGTCAGATCAACGCCGTTTCTTTCGGCAAAGAGACTCCATTCATCGAGGAACGCCAAAGTCACGGCACGATAGGAATTTTCGACAATCTTTGTTGTTTCCGACTCGATTGGTCTGTCCATAACTGTAAGGGGAAATTCTTCGGTATTTAGAACTTCCCTGAGGAATTTCTCTACGCGGTTTCTCGCCTGCTCATTACATCCCGAGCAGACCCGCCAGAAATCTCTTATTGAAGATACATAATGTTTGCCGGGCATGACACGTTCAAAACTATGAGCAAGCAATGGTTCTGTTGTAATATTTCTTTTAGCAAAAGCTTTTTTCATAATAGGCCATGCTACAAACTCAGTTGTACCGGGAGCAACTGTAGTTTCAATAAGCGTCAGGCATTCCGGCATAATTTTTTCTCCGATAGTCTTTATCGTTACTTCAAGAGCAGCCATTTCCGCTTTGCCCGTCCTCATATTTCCAAGGTCCTTTTTAGTGTAATCGCATTGTACATCCACAACAACGCAATCGGCAAGCTTAAGGCAATCGCTGTTATAAGTCGCGATAAGTGTTTTTTTCTCAAGCACACATCGTGTAATCATTTCCTGAACTTCAGGGTCTTCCGCGGTTACGGGAGAAATACCTTTATTAAGCAATGGTATCTTCCAGTAACTTCTTGGGCTTGGTCTCTGGCAGCCTATGACGAATTTTGACGGTTTTCCAGTTTTTTTATCGACGGTATCGGCTACAATAGCGGCCATAACCGCGCCCACGAAACCGACTCCCATTACAACAACTATTTCCTTACCCTCACTGCGAGCCGATTCTACAAGCAATTCCACCCGATTAAACTCAGCAGAATATTCCTCTGGCTTGGGTATTTCAAATTTTTCTCCTGCGGGACTTACTGAAATGCTGGACATGCTCAAAACCTCTTTCTTAAAAATATTTCCCCTATTACTCAAACTCATAAGTACTTATTACAAGTAAATTTAGGTAATTTTACTTGAACTCAACTCCTGAAAATGTTATAATATACAAAATTATGGGACTATTTCAAGGAAATATTTTACTTACTTGTATTTCGCCAAGTTGGAGAAGTAATGAAGAATATTGTTCGTGCGGCAAATTTTGCTGTACTCGTTATTATATTTATTATCTGTAAGCCCCTGCGGGCAGACGAATTTGAATATCCCTATTACTTAATTGGCTCATATAATTCAGTTTCAGAATGCTGGACTGGTATTGACCAATACGGAAATATTCCTGTAACAATTGACCCTAACAAATATCTTGTCGGGCCTCCCCCATCCGTCGAAGAATCCGCAGTCACTTTACCGACAGATAGCTGGGTCGAATTATTATTTCGCGGCGTCATATATGATGGGCCTGGACTTGATATTTTCATTTCCGAAATGGACCCTGTCGGCGAACAGGCACTGGTTTTTCTGACCGATGGAGGTGAACAGGAATATTTACTGGCTTTCACAGAAGTACCGGATGAAGATGTTCATTTACCGACTATACTTGGATTCGATCTTGCCGGCTTGGTACTTCCGTTTGAACCGCGCGCAGTAAGGGTCGTTGGAGTAGATTTAAGAGGAAACTCTCCCGGTTTTGATTTGTCTTTCGTCAACGCAAGAATTTTTCATGAAGACAGCGCAAAAGCTTCTTATCCATATCCGCCGGACAAAGCTGAAAATGTACCAGTTGATGCAGTGCTTGACTGGCTGCCGGGACATAATTCCCCAAAACATAATGTGTCTTTTGGAAAGGATATTTCCAGTATCTACCCTGGCGCTCAGACGGTAAATAATCCGATGCAGTCGCAAAATGAAAACAATTATAACCCAAATACTCTTGAAATGGGAAAAACCTATTACTGGCGTATCGACGAGGTAAATCAATCAGATTCCAACGATATTGTCACTGGTACGCCTTGGCGTTTTACTGTCGCCGACTCCTTAATTATAGACAATTTTGATTCGTACAATTCCGCAAATCCCCTCAGCGAAAGCTGGATAAAAGAAGGAGATATTTATAGTTATATAGCGACAAATACAAACAATGTTCATTCATGCCGCCAGTCTTTAGAATTATGGTATAGTTATTCCAACTCTTCCTATACGTTGTTTTCTAATACTTTTGAAAAACCTCAAAATTGGAAAGCAGCTGGAGCTAAAATAATAGAATTATTTTTCTATGGCGATAAAGACAACTATACCAACTGCGAAATGTATTTAGAACTATATGACGGTTATAATACAATAAAGTTCATGTATGACGATATCAATGATATTCTAAATGAGATATGGCAGCTATGGAGAATTGAACTGCAATCCATCGAAGACATGAATCAAATAGACCTTACTCATATAGAATCTATTTCAATCGGAATAGAGCTGGATACAAATCAAACGAGTTCATACGGCCATGGTGAAATCTACTTTGATGATATTATTTTATATCCATCGAGATGTTTATCGGCAAACAGACCAGAAGCCGATTTAAATGGTGATTGCATAGTTGATTATAAGGATTTCAGCGAACTGGCATATAACTGGCTCGAAAGCGGTTACAAAATATATCAGGTTCAGGAACCTAAAAATGCTCCAACTTTCTGGTATAAATTTGATAACAATCTTGCTGACGCTGGTAGTAAAGCAAATGGAGAATTTTCCGAAGGCGATTTGGATTTTGTACCAGGAGTCTATGGCCAGGCATTGAACTTTAACACTCCTAATACTTCCGTAAAGGTCGATTCCGTTTTTCAAATTATATCCCAAATAACAGAAGGTATTACTATCGCCTTTTGGCAGAAAGGCAACGAATCACCTTTCAAACGAAATACGCTGTTTTGCTCAGAATATTACTATGAGGAAAAAGAAAATAAAAAAGATCCCGCAATTTCGATTAACCTCGGATGCTGGGACGGTACCGGGATATATAACTGGGACTGCGGGACGGATTTGCCATACGATAGACGTCTTTCGGGAAAACACAGATACAAGAAGGAATGGGCAGGCCAATGGAATCACTGGGCATTCACGAAAGAACTCGAAACCGGCATTATGCATGTATTTCTAAATGGGGTGCTGATCAATAGCCGAACCGACTCAAGTAAGATAATTTCACCTTTTGATTCGTTTATGATCGGTTCCGGATGGTACGGCGATTATGATGGCCTTATGGATGACCTAAGAATCTATAATTATGCACTTTCGCAACCAGAAATCGCTTATGCCGCGACAAATGGAACCGGAATTTTTGACCTGCCATTGATGACACCTTCCGATTTACATCCTGATAATAAAATAGACTTTAACGATTTGATGATTCTCGCAAATCACTGGCTTGGAAGTTCATTAATTCCTGGCGATTAACACTCGGGATAAAATTTTATTTGTAAATATTTTTTAGAATATATATATCAGCCTGAATCTTTTTATACTTGAATTATTCTATCAAGTATGCTGAAATAATATCAGCGTTTTAATAAAATAATAAGATAAATATTAATTATCCTTCAGGAGGAAAGATGTATGAAACATCTAAGGCGAGTACTCGCAGTTATTTTGTTATCATTCTTTGTATTTATCCCCGCGGCCAGTAAATCACAAGATATATCTGAATACACTTTAATTTCGGATGAAAAGACTATGACTTTTATTCCAAGGCCTGACCTTGGCTATGTAATACAACCCAGCGAAAATGAATCAGCAGCACAAACTTTTCAGAGTATGTTAAGCTCAATCAAGACGGTTGAAAACAGGAAAATAAAAGGGCTAAATAAAAGAAACCTGACTGTAGTAACAAATTTAGACAAATCGATAAACAGTGCATCAACTATTTTACAATCCCAAAGCCGGAGCGGCTATAAAGCTCCTCTTTTTTCAGTAAATGGCCAGACAATTGCTATTATACCTGAGATAGTTGTAAGACTTGCTTTTGAAAATGCCTACGATAGTCTTCAATCTGTTTGTAACGATTCAGGCTTGACCATTAAGCAAAAACTCGAATCATCTCAGAATGAATATCTAATAGAAGTTAATGGTTTAGATGAAAATGCGGTTTTTGATGCGGTTAATAAGCTTAATCAGAATGCTTTCATAGAATGGGCTTTTCCAAATATAGCGTCACAGCCGATTCTTGCCGCGTTTATTCCTGCTGATAGTAATGAAACAGAAAAAGTTATACCTGATGACGAATATTTCTCACATCTATGGCACTTGTATAATACTGGACAAACAAACGGAACTGCAGGTGCAGATATCAACGCTACAGATGCATGGAAAATAACAACCGGCGACCCGAATATTGTAATTGCCGTAATAGACAGCGGCGTGGATATATATCACCCAGACCTTATTAATAATATTGTACCGGGATACGATTTTGTCGATGATGACAATGACGCATCACCATCTCTGATAAATATCTATGACGCTCATGGAACAATGTGCGCAGGTCTCGCCGCCGCACATGGTAATAATAAAATTGGAGTTACCGGTGTCGCCTGGAATTGCAAGATCATGCCTGTTAAAATCGCGGATGACGATGTATTTATAGCTGATAGTGACATTGCAGCCGCAATACGATGGGCAGCTCAAAACGGCGCTGACATTCTCAGCAATAGCTGGGGCAATGGTTACCCTACTCCAATAGTAAGATCCGCAATACGTGATGTAACTACTCAAGGTGGAATCGGCCGAGATGGCAAAGGTTGTGTTGTCTGCTGTTCGGCGGGAAACAGCGGAGAAGAAGGAGGGAAGATGTCTTATCCCGCTGTATATTCTGAAGTTATAGCAGTTGGTGCGACCGATCATGAAGATATGGTATTGAGCTACAGTTCATACGGCCAGGAACTGGATATTGTCGCACCGAGCGGAGGAACCGATTTTGATTATGCCCTTTATGAAACACCATACCTTTGGACTACTGATATAACAGGTATAGATGGCTATAGTATTGTAAATATTGATCCTTCAATTCTTGATTATAGTGATTCAATGAACGGAACATCCGGATCATGTCCCATAGCAGCAGGCGCTGCGGCTCTCGTTCTTTCCGTAGATCCGAATCTGACAAATATCCAGGTTCGCGCTATTTTATTAGAGAGCGCTCATGATTTAGGCGAACATGGAAAAGATAATTACTACGGATACGGCCGAGTGGATGCAAACGCCGCGGTAATAATGGCTTTTAATCCGCCGGATATAGCGGAATCAAATGAAATCACATTATTTGTCGATGATGACGCTCCCAATGACCCGTGTGCCAATAATCCTGATTTAAGTGATCCTAATGAAGATGGAACTCTCGAACATCCATTTGATTCTATCCAGAAAGCTATCGATTATGCGATTTCTACAGAAACAATTATAGTGCTTCCTGGAACTTACATCGGTACTGGAAACTATAATATTGACTTGTTCGGAAAATCCTTAAAAATTTACAGTGAAACAGGCCCGGAAGAATGCATAATCGATTGTCAGAAATTAGGACGCGGTTTTTACCTGCATAATAAAGAAACACTGGAAACTGAAATATCAGGTTTCACTATAACAAAAGGACAAGCTATTAACGGTGGAGGTATCTACTGCACCAATGACAGCAGCCCGGAAATCACAAACTGTATCATAAGCAATTGTAATGCCTCCGCATGGGGAAATCTGGGAGGAGAGGGAGGCGGCATATATATTGACAATGACGCCTGTCCTATATTGATGGATTGCAATTTCGCCGAAAATGAATCTTCATGGTATGGAGGTGGTATATCTACTTCCAATTGCAATCCAACACTTATAAATTGTATCTTTAGCAGGAATATATCGGGCGATATGGGTGGTGGAATATATAACTACTACGGAATTCCGCTATTCATGGACTGCAACTTCTTCGGTAATTCAGCAGAAACAGATGGCGGTGCCATATATAATGAAGAGGGATATCCATACCTGTTGGATTGCATTCTTTCTCTGAATAAAGCGATAACATCTTCCGGCGGTGCAATTTATAATTACTATGGGGATGTCTATATACAGAATTGCATCCTGAACAATAATTCCGCTGGAGCTTCAGGAGCAGGTATTTATAATACATACGGATATTATGGTACATACCTTATTAATTGTGCTTTTTATAATAACATGGCAAATGATAGCGGTGGAGCAATATGCAGCGATGAAAGCTACTTTTTACTGGAAAATTGCACGCTCACTCAAAATAATGCCAATCAGGGTAAAGCAATTGCCTGCGATTCAACTTCATGGATGAGTTATGGAAGTTATTTTGAGATAAGCAACAGTATAATCTGGGATGGAACTGATAGTATTGCAAACCTTGACAATTCTGAATTCTATATTTCATACAGTGACATAAAAAAGGCAGGAACCGGCAAATGGACTGGAATAGGTAATATTAATAAAGACCCCTTCTTTGCAGATCCCAATAATAGTGACTTTCATCTTAAATCCGAGGGCGGCAGATGGAATCCTGAAACCCGGACATGGTTATTGGATGATGTCACAAGCCCCTGTATTAATGCTGGAGACCCTGATTCAGATGTCGCTGACGAACCTGCACCAAATGGCAACAGGATAAATTTGGGATTCTACGGCGGCACTTCCGAAGCAAGTATGTCTTCATCAGGAGGAATAGACCCGAATGATCCCAATGCAATGACAAAAGCATATAATCCGAATCCAGAGAACAATTCCTACTGCTATGACAGTTCCACAACATTGAGCTGGACGGCGGGAGATTTTGCAATTAAGCATGATGTATATCTTGGAACTAATATTGGTACTGTTACAAACGCGACACGCGACAATCCTTTGGGTTTATTGAAAAGCAAGGCCCAGACAAGTACATCATACAACACAGGATTCCTTAACAATTTTATGACTTATTACTGGCGTATTGATGAAGTTTTAGCTGATAATACGATAGTGAAAGGTGACGTATGGACATTTATCGTATATGTAAAAAAATAACTTAAGAAAAAATAACTTAATATAAATTCATAAAAAGAGCCATGAACCGCTCCTGGTTCATGGCTCTTTTTATGTTCTTAAGAAAATAATTGTAGTATCGTTATGAGAGGTTTGCAGCGGCAAAATCCCAGTTAATCAGTTTATCAAGAATTCCTTTGACATGATCAGCCCGTTTGTTCTGGTAGTCCAGATAATACGCGTGTTCCCATACATCTATTGTTAAAAGCGGCTTTAAATTCTGAGTCATTGGATTATCCGCGTTTCCTGTTTTTACTACTTTCAGTGTGTCACCATCTGATACAAGCCATGCCCAGCCGCTCCCAAACTGGCTTGCGGCAGCTTGTGACAGAGCTTCGACACATTTATCAACGCTTTCAAATGATTTTTCAATTTTTTGTTTCAGCGCAGCAGGAGGTTCCCCGCCGCCCTTTGGTTTAAGTGAATGCCAGTAAAAATTGTGATTCCAGACTTGAGCGGCATTATTAAAAATTGATACAAAATCATTTTTCCCGGATGTCGCTTTAATAATCTGTTCAAGTGACATTCCCGCGAATTGAGTCCCGTCAATAAGCTTATTGACATTATTAACATAAGCCGCATGGTGTTTGCCGTAATGATAACTGATTGTATTAGCGGTAATTACCGGCTCAAGGCTATTGGGTGCATAAGGTAATTCCGGCAGAACTATCAGGTTTGCTTCCTGAGCGTTCACCCTCAACCCATCGACTGCAACTACAGCCGCGATACCTGCGGCAGTACCTAAAAAACTTCTTCTGTCCATAAATACTCCTCATACTAATAAAGTCAATAAAGTTATATTTTTACAAATATACAAAGTATTTACAAAAATTCCTATTAGGGAAATTCCTTATTTCATGCAATCCTTATGATTAATCGCTGAGTGTATGGGTATATGAGTATCTTCTACTCATTAACACAATTTATGTAAAATCGTCAGGAAAAAGTTCCTCGGCTATTTCTTCACCGACCTGGTTAGTGTAATATTGCTTATAAGCTTTCCTGCCCTGAGTCTGGAATGTGTCCATTGAGGAGAAAAGTCCGCATTTCATAAGAACTAAAATTAAAAAGCAAGCGGCAATATTCATAGAAGGCTGTAAGGACCAAATCAGTTTTTGAGAAAGCTTCAGTTCCGGCTTCGCGGTTTTCAGTTTCTGTGCTTTTGGAGCTTCACGAAGGCTGTGTTTGAGTACATTTATTGTTTGAGTATTCGCGCGCATTAACAAATCCAGGCCATGAGATTGCGACTTAATAAAAGACAAAGCCACATTGACTCTGCCGACAGCGACAAGTCGATTCTGACATCGCGGACAATGCGCTATATGATTTTGTATCCAGGGCGTTTCAGGTGAAAAATGAATACCCAGGAAGGAAATAAATCCTTTCCTGACACTTTTACAATTATTTTGTTTTTCTATTTTTAACCACGTCATGATTATTCTTCTTTCGACATCCAAACAGCTAATAACTGGATTGCTTTACATCTGTAAACTCTCGCTGTACCTGTGGATATTTTCAAAATCGAACTGATTTGATTATAAGGTAATTCAGCCAAATCACGCATAACAAGAACTGACCTCAAATGTTCAGGAAGTTTTGCGATACATTCACGCAAATTTTCCTGCAGGAATTTCGAATCAAGTTCTTTAACAGGCGAATTTTCTGCTATTTTTTCAGTCGCGGTTCTTTTTATTCTGTTTCTTTCAGCAATCGTTCGTCTCAACATAGAGATCGCGACATTGTTTGCCGTACTAAAAAGATACGCCTTGATATTTGAAGGTTTCATTCCCCCTTCAAAATGCGCTAATTGCAGAAAAGTATCCTGATAAGCGTCGCATACATCCTGTTCATTTCCAAGAATGCGCCAAAGCATTGTGATAAGCTCCTGGCCATATTTTTGAATTGCGGACAGAACCCATCTCTGTTCCCCTGCAATCGCGTGGGAGCCGATAAATTCCAAAATTGATCCGCTTGTTACGGCCTTATCAAACATAAATTACCTTTTTTGTACTTCTGATATTAAGACGCAACACCTGCCATTATGTTATCATAAAAATTGGAAAAAATATAAAAAAATATTTTTTCTTTATTAACGTTTCATATCATAGCTGCGTCTTTATTGTCAGAATGGCATAAAAACAATGTGAGCTAACGTTAATGAAATGGTAAATATTTGTGCATCTTATGAATATTGATAATATAAACAACTCTTCTAAAAACACTTACAACAATATCAAAGCGGAAGATATTGTCTCAATGGTCGATGATTTACTTCAAAAAGCGGTTGAATACGGCGCCAGCGATATTCATTTTGAGCCAACGGGAAATGATTTGAAAGTAAAATACAGGCTCGACGGAGTTCTTAATCCAATAGAAATGATTCCTAAGTCCTTGTCTGATAACGTGATAGCAAGATTGAAAGTTTTGGGGGGACTTTTAACTTACCGCAATGATATTCCGCAGGAAGGCAGAATCGAAATACAGACAAGTCAAAATGGGCAAATTACAGACCAAAGACTTGCGGTCTTCCCAACAATTTACGGCCAGCGTGCGGTCATTCGCCTGTTTTACAAACATCAGGAACTTGTTGATTTGAAGCAGCTTGGATTTCCAGAGCAGATATATAATTCGCTCAAAAAAGTCGCGTCACAAAATATGGGCGTTTTGCTTTTGACCGGACCTGCCGGAAGCGGAAAAAGCACAACTTTGGCGGCAATTCTCAGGCATATTCTGAAAAATACCCCCGGCAAAAGCGTTGTGACGCTCGAGGACCCGGTTGAAATCAGAATCGAAGACGCTACCCAAACACAAATCACGCCGCACGGACAAATGACTTTCCCAACCGCTCTGCGTTCATTATTAAGACAGGACCCGCAGGTATTAATGATTGGCGAAATTCGTGACGCGGAAACCGCAAAAATCGCGATTGAAGCAGGTTTAACCGGTCATTTGCTTATGAGTACGATGCACAGCGGCACACCAGCTGGAGCTTTTCTGCGTCTGCTTGAAATGGGAATCGAACCGTACCAGGTAACATCGAGCGTTTCGGCTGTTCTTAACCAGAGACTTGTTAGAAAACTCTGCGAAAAATGTAAAAGAAAATCAGCGAAGGATGATTCTTATGAAGCGGTTGGTTGTGACAACTGTTTTGGTACAGGTTATAAAGGCAGACTTTTAATTGCGGAAATGGTTCAGTTAGACAGCGAACTAAGAAAAGCAATATTAGCGAAAGCGGATATAGACCAGCTTGAGTGCATACTAAAAATACAGGGACATACGAATATGATTTCAAACGGCACACTTTTAGTCAATAACGGCCTGACAACAATGGATGAATTAACAAAAGTTTGCGGAATAATACCGGAAAATCAGGAATAAAAAAATGAAAAACATCTTTTACAGTATATGCTTAATATTTATATTAGTGGTCTTTAGTTCCTGTTCAAAAAAAAAACCGGTACAAAAACCGGTACAAAACTTGTCTTTACCATGGGTTCAATTAAATGTAAAACCTTCCGTTGAAACAAAGACAGATTCGCAAATTATACTTATGCCGAAAGAAAATGAACTAATCGACGGCAATGCGGTTACTTTATATCAACAGGCTATTACATCATTTCCAAAAGATTTTAATTCAGCAAATTTTTCAGACTGGAGAAAATTACCTTGTGATATCGACCAGCTTCCCGTCGAAGAGATTGAAAAAGAACTCCAAAAATTCAAACCAACAATCGAACTTATCAATAAAGCCGTAAAATGTAAACAATGTAACTGGTCAACTATAACGCCCGGCCAGATGACTCAGAAAGATTTGGACGATATGACGGTTTATCGATATATTTCTTTTATACTTGATGTTCAGGCTCACCTCCAAATTGCTCAAGGCCAATATGATTCGGCAATTGAAACGATAAAGACAAATTTAAAAATGGCAAATAATCTTGGTGATTCAACAAACCTTAATCAGGTTTTAATGGGGAATGCAATAGGAGCAATTAGTATTATAAGGATTGACAACCTGATACAAAACAAAAATGCACCAAATTTCTATCATGCTCTAAAACAATTACCCCTGCCGATTGCAGATGCAAATAATGCGATAAAAACAGAAATCGATAATCTCAAAAATCATAATTTTCTTGTACGCCTCCAATTCCGAAAATCACTTGAAACAACCCATAATAATTTACGAAAGCAGATAAACCACTTAACTCGGAAAATTACCGCATTACAAATAATAGAAGCACTGCGGCTTTATGCGGGAAAACACGATGGTAAATTCCCCGAAAAGCTAAGCGACATAACAGATTATGAAATCCCTAAAGATCCCGTAACAGGAAAACAATTCGATTATGAAAGTTCTGGTTCCGAAGCGACTCTTCAAATTGAAGGAACTGAAGGCTCGAATGGCAGAGATTCAGTAAGATACGAATTAAAATTGAGGAAATAAAAGGATATTCTAATATGTCAACATTTCAATATAACGCACTTACATCAGATGGCCGGATGATGAAAGGTACAATCGAAGCGGCTTCGCATGATGATGCAAACGAACTGCTCAAGAAAATGCATCTCGTTGTAAACTCCATCGACAAAGCCGGAATCGAGAAACCTAAAACATCAATCGGCAGAAACGAGTTCCTGCTTTTCAATCAGCAATTGGCTTCGATTACAAAAGCGGGCATTCCGCTTGAAAAAGGCTTGCGTGAACTATCTCATGATGTAAGCTCACATTCGATGCGCAATTTAATAAATGATATCGCATCCGACCTCGAAGCTGGTACGAGTATAGAGCAGGCTTTCGAGAAAAGGCAGAAACGTTTCCCTCCGCTGTATGGACGAATATTAAAAGCCGGTGTAGAAACAGGCAGACTCAGCGAAATGCTCACAAGTCTCAACAGGCATCTTGAAATGGCAAATCAAACCCGGAGAATTATTTTCGAGGCAATGAGTTATCCTGTGGTGATTTTAATCTTAGCGTCTATTATTGTTACAGGAATGTTCATATTTATAATTCCTCAATTTGCCGACACTCTGTCAGATATGACAGACGGCGGAAAATTGCCTGCTCTCACCGTAGCGTTTCTTACTTTGTCAAAAAACGTGATTCCATTCTGGACAATTATAGGTATTGTTCTCGCCGTAATAATAATATTTTCAAAACTATTTACGGCATCTTCCGGCGGACGAATATTTAAAGAGTCACTCTTTCTTAATATTCCCGTTCTTGGCAAGGTTTATCATAGCAGCGTACTAAGCAGGATGGCCGAAGCAATGGCGATACTTGTCGCTGCCGGGACTGATATGCCGGAAACTCTGCGGCTCGCTTCAGGAACTACTGGAAGTGAAATTCTTATTACTGAAAGTAACAACATCGCCAAACAAATCGAACAGGGAACTACTATTCTTGAAGCCGGGCATAGCTGTAAGATGATGCCGAAATTATTTTTATACTCGATTCAATTAGGCACTCAGCGTAACGAATTACAGGACAATCTTTACAGCCTTGGCCAGATGTACAATGAACAGGCCGGATACGGACAGTCAAGATTGCAGGCGATACTGCTGCCGCTCATGATTATATTCGTAGGAGTATTCCTATTGACGGCTATTTTGTCAATATTTTTACCAATGATTAGTATTATTACATCGTTATCATCGGCAGGTTCATAAATATGATATATATTCTTCCTTCAATACTGTTTATTATATCAATATATCTGGGTTTGAGAAAACCGGTTATTGCGTTGATTACCTGCCCTTTTATTGCTGGAACGCTTCTCCTGTTAGGGGCGGGAGAAGAAAATCCTATAGTAATATTATCTGCAGCTATTATTTTTCTATCGACAATCATTGCGATTCTTTTTTCCAGAAGTGATCCCGACCAAACAAACTGGCCGAAAGCAATAATAAGATTTCTTATTCAGTTTGTATTATTTATTTCGGTAATAATTGCACTTTTTATGTTATATCCACCGCTCGGATTTGTCGGCCTTATTTTGATTTTAATATTTGTTGGTTCAGTTATATCATATTTAATAACATCAAGATATATGACAATAGCTTATGTAATATCGACAATAGGCTCAAGTATCAGGCAAAACCTGCCATTACCTATGGCACTTGAAACCGCCGCTTCCGGACAAAAAGACAAGCGGTCGAGAATTCTGTTAAGTATAAAAAAATGGCTTGTTCAGGGTTATTCTTTAAGTGAATCAATTAAACGCGGCTTTCGTAACTGCCCGGGCTATGCAATAGCAATGATAACCGCCGCCGAAAGAATCAATCAGCTTCCTCTTGCGGTTCAGGCAATAGAAAATAATATAAGTGCGCAGGCAAAGGAAAGAAATAGAATCAGGCCGGTACATCCTCTTTATCCATTGATTGTCATAGCCTTTATGTTATGCGTTTTATCAGGTATTTTCATGTTCGTCATACCACAATTCGCTACTAATTTATCTGAAATGACAGATGGTGGTCGTTTGCCGTATATTACACGCATAGCTATGGGTATAACACATTTTATTATTGCTGATTATGGTTTTGTTTTCTTAGCAATTTTCGGTATTTCAATTCTCGTTATACTTCCTATAAGCGTATATGTAAAATTCAGACCACGTAATCCGAAAGATCCATATTTTTTGTCTTTATTCGGTGACAGCATAAAATGGAATCTCCCAATTTTTCACTGGTTTGAAAAGAATTATTCGATGGTCCAAACAATTGAAATGCTCAGGTTGTCACTTAACGCGGGCTGCCCGGTAAACGACGCAATCGCGAATGCAACTACTCTCGATGTAAATTGCTGCTTCAAAAAAAGACTTAAAAAATGGCTTGAAAAAGTCGAATCTGGTAATAGTATCTCAGAATCCGCCGAAAATTGCAAATTAGGCTCGGCCCTGGCATGGGCTTTTGATGACAAGGTGAATCAGGGCAATACATTGAATATCCTTGAAGCCCTTGAAGGTTTTTATCGTAAAAATTACAGTTATTGCGTAAACCTTTCAAGATTCATTTTTTGGCCGTGTGTTATTATTTTGATGGGATTACTCGTTAGTTTGGTAGTTTTGGCGGTTTTTATGCCGATGATAGAAATTATTAATAATCTGACAGGTATGATGTAACATGGAGAATTATTGTGTCTTGGAAAAATAAAAAATATAAAGGTATTTTCCTCATAGAGCTTTTCGTAGGTCTTACCGTTCTTGGATTCCTTTTGGTATGCCTTGCATTGTCACTGTATGGATACGCGAAATTCAATCTATACCAAAGCGTAAGACAACAGTGCATCGCGGCTGGACAGGCACAATTGGACTGTATAACCGCGACAGGAAATCCAGTTTCTCAGGAAGATAACAAAAGACTCTGGCCCAAAATAGATGTCACTATCGATCAATCCGATGGCACAGGCCAGTGGGCAGGATTAAAACTGGTTCGCACTAAAACTACAGGCATGAGTTTCAATACACCTGTTAATGTCGAACTATCGAGATATATCGCGATTCCTATCGCGCAGCAGGAGCAAGGAATATGAAAAAAGCCTTTACTCTAATAGAAATGTTATTAATTATAGCAACAATTCCGGTATTCATGCTTGTAACGAGCCGCTTGCTCAACAGCCTGCTGCGGGAAACCCCGCGTATCTGGAACAATATCCAGCAAAACACAACTATGCTTAATATGCTTTCACAAATGCGGAGTGACATTGACAACGCACAAAACATCCCTCAATCATACGGAGAATTTACCGCAACGGATAAATTGCTATTAATTGAACAAAAAGATTTACTGATTGGTTATGAATTTGAAGATGAACAAATTATAAGACGAATATTAAATGATACGCAAATAAATAACGAGCATGAAAGAAAATGGCAAATACCAGATGCCAAAATACAATGGAATGTACTTACAAAAGACGGCAATGGATATTGTTTGGAAATTACCAATTATATAGAATCACATGATTACAGCAGAACTGACAAAAAGATGATGAATTCTCATCTATACTTCATAGGTGCAATGTGAAATACAGTAAAACAAATATAAAAGATAACAAAGGCACGGTACTCGTATTAGTAATTTCAATTATGGGTTTTATGGGAGTCGCAATGCTCTTTTTGTCAAGCGCCTCGAATATGCTGAACTTTCAGACAAATAAAGTATATCTTGAAGCCTGTGAAAGAAACTTAACAAGCACCGGTCTAAGCTGGGCAAAGATTAATATAAAAAACGAAACCATTGCCGACTTCAACGATACGATAGTGCTGGATGTAAATGATATGAATATTCTTCGTTCAAGTCTCGAACTGAAAATAATCAATCAAAATAATGAGCAGAATGAAGTACAAATCAAAACAAGCTGCGGCCGGGCAAGGCTCAACCGCTCAACCCAGAAATCATTTATTATCGACGGCTCATAATTCATCCGCATTATCCCAAGGGTGGCAGCCTCAAACGCAGTTTGGGGATGGTTTGGAATGTACTTACTAAATTTAATCTGCTTCCTCAAACCATCGGCAATGATGTTTCCGATACGAATCAATCCATAAAAAAGGCAATACAGAAAAACGCCCAAGCGACAAATACAACCCGCCAAGTTTTATTGCGAACAATCCCAACGCGGAAAGTTGCGGTTTACGCGGCTGTACTTTATCAGAGATTTTCTCGAAAATCAGCGGATTCCAGAAAAATCTTCCGTTAATCAAGTTAAGGCCGCTTTTGCGATACAGTTCAAGAGAGCCGCTGTATTTGCGATTCGCTTTCAAATGAGTCGGATTGGATGGATGTATCATATAAAAAGGCGAATGAACTATCAATATTCCACCCGGACGCAGGAAACTTACAAGCTGCTTTACAAAAACTTCCGCATCTTTAACATGTTCGAGAACATCGAGGCATACAACCGCGTCGAAATATTCTTTTTGTATCTGCTCTGAATCAGACGCTATTTTTATCGCTTCACCGGCTGGGTCAAATAACCTGCTCGCAAAGCAATGCGAAAATCCCTCCACTTCAAAATAAGTTACTTTCTGACCTTTCTGTGCAAAGTAGAAAGAATCGAAACCAAGTCCGTCACCGACACAAAGAACATTTTTCCCTGTACCTTCATATTCACTTAAATATTTTGAGATATAGCTTCTCATTCGCCGCTTGACACTATTGCGGTTCCATAAAACAAGCTCATAAATGAAAGCATCTGTTTTCTCGTAAAATGAAACAAGTTCCTCGCTCCAGGTATAAGGCTCAAGTGACGCTTCGTTAAATGCCTCGACAACATTAGCTCCTGGCTGCTCGAACTCTTTGCGGAGATTGTCTCGAATTTCCTTTTCATCTTTTCCAGTGATGTCATGAATCCACTGTACGACTTCCCGCTCGTCGCCAAGCTTGATAGGAAATTCAAATTTGTTATCACTGCTCTGATTAATATTTGTCATCGAATACACCTTTTGCGATATGTTCTTCTATGATAAGCGACACAACATAATCCGGCAGTTTATTTAACGCGGGCTTTGCTTTAAATCCTGCTATAATACTCTTATCAGGAAACGCCCCTGCTTCTTTGATAAGCTCTTTCGCCTTTTGCTCTATACTTTCATTGGAAGTCATAAATTCAGCCTTCTTATAAGCCGCATCTACAAGCTCTTTGTATTCCTTCCTGCTGTCATACCAGTCAAGCTGCATTTCCAATTCAAATGCTTCTTCTCTCCGTTCTTTACTGTAAGTGTATTGAATCCCGATGGGATTGTAAGTTTCTATGCGTTCTTCAATAAAAGCAAGACAAGCTTCCCAATAGGCTTCGTATGCGTCACGGGTAAGTTTTTGAAAGCCGGAAGTATTTACCGCATCTTTTAACACGTCTTTTATACGGTTAATGAGAATATTCTTGTTCTCAACAAGTAAGTCGTGCAGCGTTTCATAATAACATCTAAGTAAAATATTCGTCTGACTCATATTTATAATCCTGTATTCTGTGTTCTGAATTCTGTATTCTTCCGTATTATATCTTCAAAACTATCTTTTTCCTCTATTAATTTTTCAAGATTACAAATTAGATGTCTAAAGATTTTATGCTTGCATTATATCTTTCTTTAACATATTTTATCGTCACTGAAGTTGGGAATTATAGGTTTTACGTGGGCTCGACCATAATGGAAAAAAAGAAAAATATATTCGGCTGGGGATTTCTTCTTCTGTTTTGTATTCCGTTTGCTGGAGTAGGAACAGGTATGGGATATGCAATAGTTTCATCTCTTGTAAAATGGCAGGCTATGAAGTCTTGGGTAGAAGTCCCTGCGTTTATCACCCAAACAAATCTCGATGTAAATAGTGACTCGGATTCGACAAGCTACAAAATCACCGCAACATATACTTACACATACAACGACAAATCATATACCGGCAGCAAAGTCAGTATGCACTCCGGCTCGGATAATATCGGTTCTTTCCATAAGAGAACTTATGACCAGCTTTCAAAATATAAAAATTCAGGCGAACATTTTCGCTGCTATGTCAATCCGGCTAATCCATCCGAGTCGATTCTGTTTCGCACGCCTCGATTGGAAAAACTGGGCTTTTATATGATATTCACGTTAATCTTCGGAGGATTCGGCTATGGATTATTATATGGGGTTATTCGCGGAATCGGCACAAAAAGACAGGAAGACCAGTTAAAGTCACTATACCAGAATGAACCATGGCTCTGGAAAACACAGTGGAAAGACGGGATAATCCATTCACAATCAAAATCAAAACTAACAGTTTCGATTATATTTGCTTTATTCTGGAACTTAATCTCAACCCCGATATTATTCATCATACCGGGTGAACTTCAAAAAGGAAACAAACCGGTTTTAATAGCACTATTATTCCCCTTCGTCGGGATTATACTTGCAGTTTGGGCTATACGAAACCTTCTTCAATGGCTGAAATTCGGTGATTCAACTTTCGTAATGGACACAAGACCTGGCATAATAGGAGGCCCGCTCAAAGGGGAAATCCATACCAAAGTAAACATAAAACCTGAGAACGGTTTTCATCTGACCCTAAGCTGCATCAACCGGGTAACTACAGGTTCGGGAAAGCAGCACAATACAAAGGAACATGTCCGCTGGCAAGACACGTGCGACATTGCACGTGAAATATATGAATACGATCCATCCCACTCGGTAATTCCTGTATTATTTCATATTCCATACGATATTCCGGAAACAAATGATGACAGCCCGAACAACAGGATTTTCTGGCGGCTTGAAATCAGCGCCAAAGTTCCGGGAGTAGATTACGCAGCTTCATTTGAAGTTCCGGTTTTTAAAACACCCCAAAGCTCGAAAGATTTTATTCTTGATAAAAGCTCAATCGCCGCTTACCAGATGCCTTTCGATTCGGAAGCCGCATTTAAGGCAGAAGGGATTCGCGTTGAACCTTCGGTAACAGGAGGAAAGTGTTACGTTTTTCCCGCCGCTCGAAATAAAGGAGCTGCCTTTTCTACATTTGTGTTTCTTTTGATTTGGACGGGAGCCGTTGTATTTCTTTATAAAGTCAAAGCCCCTCTTATTTTTCCAATTGTTTTCGGATTTTTTGAGTTACTTTTAATATGGTTATTTTTAGACATGTTATTATTCCGAAGCCGGGCAGATGTTTGTCACAAAAGCCTTTCTATTCAAAAAGGCATATTTTCTCTTAAAAAGAACCAGCTTGATTTTTCTGACATTGACAGACTTGAGATCAAGAGCGGCATGACCTATGGCAATAAGCTGTATTATAATTTGAATGTTGTCCTCAAAGGCGGCAAAAAACATTTGATCGCCAAAAATCTTTCCAGCCGTCATATAGCCGAAAACCTCACCAAAGAAATGGAAAAGATTTTGTTAACATAGCCACAAAAATCCTTAACTAATCTTATTGCTTTCCTTTTTATTTCGTGTATTCTATTACCTAAGCAGGAAATTATGATTTAAACCTTTATATTTCATATTTAGGAGTAGTTATATTTGCGAAAGGGATATTTATGAAATCATGTTTATACGTAATTTTGGTTGTTTTTGCAATTGTTGGTTTGGGCTGTATCATTCATATAGATACACCGCCAGATGAATATCCTGCCGAAAGGATAGATTCTAATTTCGATGCGCGTATCGAATCGGCTAAATCCATAACGAGTTTCACTTCACAAGATAAAGCACTTTCTTCAATAGCAATTGACGCCGCTAATGCTCTCGATGTCAAACATACCATAAAAGCGTTGTCAATGATGACACAATTTACAGTAAAAGACAGTACGGCTGAACATTGCGTAACTCCATTTATTAATGAGAACATGCTCGAAGAAGCGGGAAGTATCGCAAACCAAATAACGACTTTCACTACAAAAGACAGAGTCCTTGCGAGAATCGCACGAGGGCCAAACAGAAATTGACGAGGATTGAAATGCTTGGTGCAATCGCAGGTGACATTATAGGTTCGGTTCGAGAAAACTTTAGTATTAAACGAAAGGATTTCGAATTGTTTCCGAAAATATGTTTCTATACAGATGACACTGTACTTACCATTGCGGTTGCGGACGCAATACTAAACAATAAAGATTATGGTGAAACAATAAAAAAATACGCGAGAAGACATCCATTAAGAGGTTACGGCCCGAAGTTTTCCCTCTGGATGATGTCGCCGGTAAGTACGCCGTACAATAGTTTAGGTAACGGCTCAGCAATGCGAGTAAGCCCGGTCGCTCTCGCCTTCAATGATGAAGAATCCGTTTTACAGCAGGCTAAAGCAAGTGCCGAGTGTACCCATAATCACCCAGAAGGTATAAAAGGTGCGCAGGCTGTTGCACTTGCCATTTATCTTGCACGTTCGGGAAGTGATAAAGATGAAATACGAAAGCAGATTTCTAAAAGATTTAACTATAATTTAAGTCGAACTGTTGACGAAATCAGGCCGGACTATAAATTCGACATAACTTGCCCCGGTTCAGTGCCGGAAGCTATTATCGCGTTTCTGGATTCTACGGATTTTGAAGATGCTATCCGCAACGCGATTTCTTTAGGAGGTGACGCAGATACACAGGCCGCTATTGCGGGTGCAATCGCTGAAGCATATTACAAAGGTATTCCTCAGCATATATTCGAGAAAATATGGGAAAAAATACCAAAATCGTTCAGAGAAATTATTGCTTCTTTCTCTGCAAGGTACGGTTCGCCAAAAATGCCAAACGAAAATTATTTACGATGAAATATCTATGTAATATTATATCATATAGATTATACAGATATAAAATCGAAAAGACTGATAGAAGGGGCTACATTAATGAGTAAACGCGATTTTAATTTTATACATTCAATCCTATTACTGATACTTCTTTTTCTAATTACGCCATCATTTGCTTCGTATTATTATCAAACTGAAGCCAAAGGTTTGATACGTGCTTTTGGTGAACTACAGTTTTTATTTGAATACTATAAAAATAATACCGGAATCTACCCTGTAAGTGATAGCAATTCGACTGCCATGTATAAGCTCGCTGTTTTTATAAATAAAAATAATCCTATTATTGATTCTTCAAGAAAAAACCAAATGAATTTATCGGAAATAAACCATTATTGCTTAAGGGACATCAAATATAATAATCAGTTTATAGTGATAGAGTATTCTGGTACAGGTGACACTGAGACTGAGATGCTTGATTTCTGGGGTAATCCTATTCAAATACTCATACCCGGCAACGAAAATCCTGTTGACTTCTATTCATTTGGTACAAATGGCAAATTCGACAATTACTCCATTGATGATATTATAAGCTGGGGAGATCCATATGATGAACGATATAATAAATACTATCCGATCCCATTGACAGTAAGAATCAATTGGTTCATAAAAGATATTCTCCATAGCCCGATTCCATTGATTGGAGTACCATTAATTTTCATTTTTATCCTATTTTCAGTATTTAAGAAAAGGCCCTGATTTTTTAAAATGACAGATATAACATCTGAAAAACTGATAGGGGAATTTTAAATGGGTCAGGTACTTTTTCCGAGAGTTACTGGGCTATAATATGCTCTTGAAAATATGTCTTTTGTATCAATAAAAAAGCGTATCTCGTGACACTCCTCCATGTCACAAGATACGCGAAAGAAAATTCTGAAATTAAGTTTTTTACATGCCTAAACCAGATTTCTCGGCTCTCGTTTTACCAGGCTTTGGTCCGTCGAAATGAGTGGTGTCATAAGCATTCTGCTCATCTTCCGTCAATTTCGAATCTGTAATAATTCTCGGAGTTATAAAGACAACCAGTTCGGCGACTGTTGTTGTTTCGCCCTCAAATTTGAAAAAGTTGCCAAGAATCGGTAAATCGCCAAGTATAGGAACTTTGTTAACCTGTTTTGTAGTATCCTTTTTACGTAAACCTCCAAGCACTACCGCCTCGCCGTCATCAACCAAAGCGATTGTATCAACTTTTCGAGTATCAACAATAGGCACTGTGCTTGTAGAAACCTGTACTGTTCCGACAACAACACCGAATTCAGGTATTATATGCAATCTAATCTTTCCATCCCTTGCAACCTGCGGAGTAACCTTCAATACAGTACCAACATTTTTGAACTTAACTGTTTCTGTAATATTGGAACCGTTAATAGTTCGCTCGACATAAGGATTTTCAGTTATTATCTCAAAAGTCGCTGTCCCGTTATCGATAACCCTGATTCGCGGATTAGCAAGAAGTTTAGCGTTAATATTTTCTTTTTCAGCTCTCAATATGGCATCTAAATCAATATTTTTATTTAATACTCCAAAACGAAGATATCCATTTGTCGCATCAGCCGTCTTGCTCGTTCCTGCGCTGAATGAGCCAATAATACCAGGATCAACGCCGCTATTCAGATAAGAATCCGAACCGTTGCTGCTGACTGTTATATCGCTGTCGGAGAAATTTCCCGATGAATCAAAATTCATTCGTTTGCCCGCATACCAGTCTATACCAAGATCAAGATTATCTTTGGAAGTTATATCATATATTCTGGCTTCAACAAGTACCTGCGGCGTAATGCAGTCTATTCTTTCGATTAGTTTCGCAATCTCTCTTACTACCGGCTCAGTATCAGTAACAATCAAATAACTCGTACCTTTGACGGAAGTAACTTTGCCCTTGACGGATACCAACTCTTTAAGGGCGGCGACAACTTGTTCTACATCCGCGTAGATTATTTCGAATGTCTCTGTAACCAGACGCTGTTCAATCTCTGGTATTTCATCTCTTGAAAGTATCCTTATAACTTTTTTGCCTTTCAAATAAGCAAAGCCGTGTACATCAAGAATGCTCTGCAACGCCTCTTCTACAGAAACCTCAGAAAGAGTAACTGTAACGTTGCCTGTTACTTTCGGACTTAATATAAAATCAACGCCAACCTGGTCAGTAAGCTGCCTGATTACCCCTTCGATAGGAGAATCACTGACCACGATGGATACTTTTTTCTGCATTCTCAAGTCAAGCTCACTAATTTCTTCTCCGGAAACTGCCGCCGCGATTGACTGCGGAACTTGGTTAACGTCTTGAGAGAGAGCAGAAACGCCGCTTATAGATAATATAATCCAAATTGTTAATAATCTTAAAATAAGAGATTTTGAGTCATTATTTTTCATGGTCATTTCCTTTTCTTCATTAATAATCTGGTCTTTTTTAGGTATTATTTAATATTTTCTTCTATACTATTTTGCTGAATCTGTTCTGCTATTTTTTGCGTCCATCTTTTACTGTCTTTTTCGAATACAACGTAATCTTTATGTATTTCAACAACAACAGCACCATTGATTTCCTGATTCAAATATACAATTTTATTACCGATAACTACTGACGGCCTGTCGCTGCTATACAGAATACTGTGTATATATATCACTCCATTTTCAGAGTCATTCGCTGTATTTTCCTGCCCAGTTCCGTTTGCTGTGTTTTGCTCAGCCCCAGCGCCGGTATTCTTTTTAATTGACAATGGCTCAGGAATATTCCATTCAATATTATTATCAGTGGATTTTTTCACAGCGGAAGCAGTTTCATTACCTGGCACAGAACCCTGAGCGTCCTGCTGCGGCTTGCTTAATACATGCCTGAACATGAAAATCATAACAATAAAAAGAATCGGTATCAGTGCCACCATTACCTTTTGTTTTGCGTCAGCCTGGTTCGATTTGCCTTTGGAAAGTTTGCTTTTATACTTTTTTAATAAGCCGGAGCCCGCCTTTTTTCCAACAGAATCATTATCAACCAGTCCCATTTGATTTATCTCGATGTCACTGTTTGATTCCGAAGCATTTTTTTTATAAGGTATGCTTCTATCGTTTTTTTCTCCCTGATTCAAAACAGGTTTTTGCGTATCATCTTTATGCGATTCCATCCTGTTTTTTAATTTAAAACCGGATAAAAACTCATTTTGCGGCTCCGCCATATTATTTTCGTCCTGCGTGCCCATTTAGTATCTCCTGATCAAAATATTTTTTAATAATTAAAACCGATAACACGTTCTACATTTTCTTCCTGTGTTTCGAGTGTTTGCTTACAAACAAGAGCCGCTAAATCTACTGTCACCTGGTAGTTTGCATTGCTGTTATTCTGGCGGCTCAGCATAAACTTATTCACAAATAAAACTGGTTTATGCCTTTCGAGAGTATTCAAAAAATACGCAAAGTCTTCAAATTCAGCGATAAAACTGACTTTAATACTCTTTTCAAAAACATTATTAGGATCAGAGGATTCTGAAATCCTCTCGACATCGCTGCTCTGTATGCTAAAAGATGAAAGTGCGCATTCATTGGCAATTTGACTAATATCAAAAGTTAAATCCGACGCGTTTTTGTTATCAAGTACGAAATCATTCAGCCTGCTTTTTAAATTTCCAATTTCCTCACGTATTAAAGCCTGATTTTCTTCTTTCGAGGCTATTTTAGCAAGGTTGTATTCCTGCTTGCATTGCATAAGCCTTGTTTCGATATCTCTTTGAGTGTCATTCTGCGGACCAATCAAAAGCAAATACAGCAGGACAAATGCCGCCATACAAACAATCAGGATTAAAGCGGATACTTTCAGATATTTTTTGTATGTCTTAATAAAAGCCATATTATATCCCCGGTTTAAACAAACATTCTATTTTATATGAAATGGTTTCCATTCCGTTATTCTGATTTGCTTCTCTCGAAAATGTTATGTTTTCAAGTTTCGAGCCAAGGGTAGAAGAAGCATATAGCCTGTTTCGGAAATCCTTGACCTGTTCTGAATAATCCCCCTGCTCCCGGTTGCTAATCTTCAAAATAAGCTTTGTAACAGTAATATCATTTTGCTTGAGCGGATCAGGTATCCCTAAAGGATTTTTTCTTACCTTTTCCTGCTCAACTTCGAGATTTTTCAATTGAACAGAAGAAGGCATCTCTTCGAGAAGTATCGCCAATACCGGTGACCATTGATTAAATTTACTGATTGAGGTTTTAACTTCAGAAAGGCATGTATTATAAAATAACTTTTTTCTTTCCAGTTCTCTTTTGACCTTGAGAGATCCAGATAATTCCGCAATATCCGTTTCCAGTTTTAATATTTCATTCTGTTTAATTCTGGTGACAACTTTGCTGTCATGATATAATCCATAAAATAATATTGCCATAGCAACAGGTATAATAGCAGTTACCATAATAATCAGTAATCCGCCAGGCCCTGTTCTTGCAGGAATACCGCGCCCTTTGAGCAGATCAATTGTGAACATATCATCATTTTTTATATTTTTCTGTTTCACTTTTCAACCCATTAATAATTTCAAATCGACCTCATGGCAAGCCCAGCCGCAACCGCCATCGTATGGCCATATTTTTTAAGGATTTCTTCACATTCCTGTGAAGCGTCACATCTGATATTTATAAAAGGATTCCATAAAACCACTTCAGTTCCAAGCCTACGGCTTAATAATTCGATAAAGCCCCTGGCTATCGCGAAACCTCCGCAGATATATATCTTCCTGACAGATACTGATTTTTCCTGGGTGGCATAAAAACGTAAAGCGTTTGAAACACCGCTAATCAATCTGTCTGATGCTTTTTCCAGGCTGTTCGCAAGTTCAAACGGAACGTTCTCAGCGTTATTAAATAAAATGGAATTGAGCGATTTCCCGGAAATCTCATTCTCACTAAGGATTTGCATTATTATATCGTTTCCGGCACTGCTTATATCATGAATAAAAGGCCACCCTTCTTTATTCATAACAGCCAAAGTCGTATTTTTACTGCCAACGTTAAGAATTGCCGACACTTCTCTGTCACGATCCTGAACGAGGTTATTAAAGCAATTAAGTAATGCCAATCCATCTACATCCATAAGAACGCATTTGAGACCGGCTTTGTTAGCTAATTGATTTTTGTCTGCAAGTAGTGTTTTAGTAGCGGCAACTATGATACCTTTAGTCTTTTCATCATTTTCAGAAATAACCTGGTAATCAATCGCGGCCTGCCCGGCATTAAATGGACATATTACATCCGCTTCGAGACTGATTGCACTTTCAATTTCCTCGTCCGGCAATTTCGGAAACGCAAAATCACGAACAGCTACCTCAGAACCGCTTACGCCGCAGACAGCGAGATTTGTTTTGATTTTTTGTTTTGATCTGAGTTTTGCCATTGCGAAAGATTCATTAATCGCGTTGACAATTTTTGCCGTAACTTTCTCGTCATGACGTGCGTCATAACTGTTTTCTGAATCCACGGCGATTTCAGCATATCCGGCAGCTTTAACGATATAGCCGGCATTGTCTTTATTCATCACGATTATTTTGACTGCTGATGAACCAATGTCCAGGCCAATAACGTCACGTTGTTTTAAATTTAGCATTTCCATAATATCCATAGGTTATATAATCGGCTTTTAAATGGAGGGGTTTAATTTAAATGTAAAAAAAGAATTGAATTAATAATTAATTTATTTTTTTTGAATTTTGGCGTTAAAGCGAAAAACAACGCATTTATCGCGGAATTGCGAATATATTATAGGAGCTATCTGTATTAGTATATTTACGAATTATTGGCTAACTCTATAATCATGCCACCCTGCCGGCGCTGGTATGAATTTGCCCTGTAACCAAATATCACCAGGCAATATCCCCTCAAGAACTCTGTCATCAAAATAATAGTTTTTAAGATAACCATCTGAGCCAATTATACCAACGACGCCTCTGATTACCTCTGTAATAGTACCTCTCAGTATCAAATCATCCTGGGGTGAATGATATTCTTTTCTGCTTCCAACATTTTCAGCACCCCATCCACCGCCGCCGACAGTTATAGCGGCTTCTACAACCATTGGATCGGGTAAAACTCTGTCATATATTTTGCTGCCGTCTGAAATACCTATGGGATTATATACGTGACCATCGATATCACCACCGTTACCACTGCTGCTGCCGTTCCAGTTATTACCGCCTCTTCTCGTACCGCCGTTGCCATTACTGCCGCTTGTGCCGCTATCTGTAGGATAACTTTCAGAGAGTCCCGGATCAACAACTTTAATAACACCCTGTGCAATCAGTCCGAGAATGTTGGGATTATCATCAGATGGTTTCCCATCGGCATCATGCGGACCGTCAACCTTAATCGAATCCGCAATCCAGATATTACCTGTAGCGACAACTGTAATTCTTCCCTTTACCAATTGTCCGCCGTCATGCACGGTTTTGTCACCGCCAATAACAACACAGCCATCAATATAAATCTGCCCGCCGGGTTCTGATGTTACACCATTAAAACTCTGTGTTACATAAGTATTTTCAATTGGAACTGTAAATCTCAACCCGGTATCTTCGGCATCCTCCGGCATGTAATGATAAGTATATATATTGTATTTTTCATACATTGTAGCATCACTGCCGGCTTTGATTTTATAATCATAATCACCTTCTTCATTTGGTTTACTGCCTCGAACAGTACAATTATTTGTAATTCGTATTTTGCCTGTGCCATCCTCTACAAAAAACTCAAGCTGCACAGCAGGATATGGATTTGAAGCGGTTGCATACGCCGTTGGAACGGGTGTAAATCTATACGATAAATTAGTTGAGTCTCTAAATCGTTCAATTTTATCCTGAACAATATCTTCATCTGTCACCTTGTTATTAGGCTGGTCGAAGCATATCCCGTTATCGAATGTTGACATTACAGAATAATACTTATCAGAACCTGAACTTGAGGCATATCTTGATTCTCCCATGCTCACAGTCTGCAAGAATTGCGGGTTACCCTGAATATGAATATCAATATTATCAGGCTTGTCTTCATAATCATTAACATGCAGCGGCATATCAATAACTTCGTTATTTGCAAAATAAACTGCCTGGGTTTTATTATTTCCAGTGGGAATACGGCACATACCCATATCCCAGCCGCTAAGCGCCTGAACGACATGAACATCAACCGTTCGTGTAAATGTACCGCTTTGACCAACAGAAACAATACGATAAACCGGGCGGGAACCGACGAATGAAAACAATTCTATATTATAGCTGCAGCTTCCCTGCGGAACATTTAATGCGCCGGTGACTCCTGATGACTGATTGTAAATCGCGCCTAACATGTCTTTCTGCTGGCTCATCCAAAAAACCGCAGATTCATAACCAGCTTCCGCCGCAAGCATGGAAATAGTCTCGTTTTTCATTTTTATGGCTGTGTGCTTGACTCCATAAGCAACAGTAAGCATGCCAAGTCCAAGAAAAGTTAAAACAACCATAGCGATTGTCACTAAGACAAGAGCGGAGCCTTTCTTTATACGAATTGAAGATCGTTTATAATGTTTATCTTCCATATAATATTTCGCAATATTATGCCTCCAGTTTTATCTTGGCCAGATATTTCGCAAATACGCGGCGGTCATTATCTGAACGGACTCGCCGTCTTCTGTATTTTTCAGAGTTATATTTATACGAACACTTCCCTGCCCGACTCCATTAACTGTTGTATGACTGAAAACTCCATCATTTGAATCGCTCATAGAAACGCTTTCAGACAAAATATTTGTAGTTACGCCGGAAGCATTTCGTTTACCATTGGTAACAGCTCCAGGCGGATACGACCCGTAATCTACTTTAAGTTTCTTATCATCAATATAAAAAAACGCATAAGCAGTCGCGAGCTTTGACGTATCCATTAAGTTTTCGGAATCCGAAGCATCCAGCCCGGAATCCCAGTATCCGAACTCAACCGCATCGCCTGATACAATCTCTACAGGATTTTTCGTTTGAGGTAATGCCTTAAAAAATGTGTCCCCTTCTTTCTTGTAAATTGTATAAGAAAGACGATTCGACTTTCTTCCTACATTGCCGAATTCAAGAGTGGTCGCAAGCGCATCCAGTTTAATCTGATGATTCGCGGAATTATAACATTTCTGCCAGGCACGATTACCGCCGACCAAAAGACCCCCTACTCCTAAAATGATTATCATATTAATGACTATAGCGATAATCATTTCAATTAAAGTAAATCCCTGTCTGTTATATTTATTCATATTATTTTCTTTTTTGGGGTTCATTTTGTTTAAGGAATTATTTAATATTATTACGTAATCAATTTACAATTTATCAAATTGATCTCAACCGCCTCCGGAGTCAACCCTGATATACGTAGTCAAAATAACTGGTCTCATATTCGGTGATTCGGCTTTTTGAATTGTCCCTTGCTCATCGAAAACCGCCCCGAATGATATATACACAGAAAGTTGTCTTAATGTAACTTTCGCGTCTCCATCATATGCGACATTTTTCGACATTAGCATAACAAGCATTTGAACATCATCGACTGTAACAAGAAATAAAGTATCTCTAAGTTTAACGCCCAAATCAGAATACTGGCCTAAATCCGAAGGAGAATCTGTTACAGGAGAAAATCCAAGCCCAAGCGAAGCGGGATTATAATCCAAAGAGCCGCCTGAACTCATCCAGTCTTCAAGAAGCAATTGCGATGTACGAGTCGCGGTTATTTGTGCCTTTGATATTTTTGAATCACGTGCCGCGTAATATTGGAAATTTAATGACCCGATTGCGATAATACTTAAAACCGTCATCGTAGCTGCAACTTCGACTAAAGTAAAAGCGCTTTTATATTTTCCTGGATGATTAAACATTAATATATCTCGTTTTTGTTTATCTAAACTTCAAATCAGCTATAGAGTATCACTATATAAAATCAAAAATACAAATACTTATTACATAAATAAATACAGTGGCTATAGTCACTTATGACCATAACCACTGTTGTATTTCATGCATGTGACCCGGATCATACTTTACTTTGTAAAATAACCTTCCTCACATTTCTTGATTTTTTTTATGAAGGAAAATATTTACCAGCTTTATATCTTCATAATAAAAAGCTTTAATCAGTCTCTTCCTAAAACCGGTTAGCTTCCTTTTGTCCATTTGCCATCCAGAGCTAAAGTATAGGTTCCGCTTGGTTTATCAGCCTTGGTACTTGGGGTACTACTAACTGTAATAACAGCAATACCGTCTCCATTCACAGATGTAATCGTGTAGCAAGCCGGCTCAAAATATGTTCCAGTTAAATCTGTTGTATTGAAACCCAAAAGCGCCTGTGTTGCAGTGTCACTGAGAACTTTAGTTGCAAGTCCTTGTGCGGTTGCAATACTTGTTTCAGCGGCATAAGCACGAACCGCTGTACGAATAGTACCTGCTGCTGCATTTGCTTCAGACCATTTTGCTTTTTCAATTCTACCCTGCATCAAAGGAATAGCTACCGCGGCTAAAATTCCAACGATGAGGATAACCACCATCAACTCTACCAGTGTAAAACCTTTTCTACTTGTCATTTCAATATCTCCTAAAAAATTAAAAATAATATTTCATAATTCTCGCTCTTGTACATTCGGCGAAAAAACTTACAAACTAAACTAAAATCTATTTTTTCATCATAATTATTTTATACATCCGACATTGTGAAAATCGGAAGATACAGCGCGATTACTACCACCGACACAATTGCTCCGACTGAAACAATCATTATCGGCTCAAGCATGCTTGTCATTGAAGTAACCAGTGAATCGACTTTTCTTTCATAATGCTGACTGGCTCTTTCAAGTACAGTAGGAAGAGAGCCGCTTTCTTCACCAACCTGTATCATTTTAATAACCATATTGGGAAAAAAACCCGCTGATTCCATACTTTTTGATATATTGGAACCTCCTACAACATATTCTTTTGTGCGAATAATCGAGCCTCTGATAATATCATTACTTGTCATTCCTATAAGAATGTTAAATACATCAATCACTGAAGCGCCTGATGTAAGCAAAGTAGCCATTGTCCTGCAGAATGTCACTATAAACGCCTGGCTTACCAGTTTGCCAAACAAGGGCAGTTTAAGAATAAATCTGCTGAAAAATACATGGCCGCTTTTTGTTTTGTTAAGAGTTATAACTGAAAAAATCATAAGAATAATCGCTGCGATAATATGTATTACATAATGCGCAAGAATATCATAGAATCCCATGAAACCCCGTGTAAACGCTGGCATTGTTCCGCCTATCTGGTCAAATATTTTCTTGAATCGAGGAACAATAAAAGCCATAATGAATATTACAATTATAGTAATAAAAGACAATACGAAGATCGGATACGTCATCGCTCCTTTTACTTTCCTGGCCAGTTTGTCACGATTATCGAAATATATAGCTAATTTTTCCACCGCCTTGGCGAGATTACCGCTGGTTTCTCCAGCAAGAATCATAGCGCATGAAAGTCTGTTAAAGACTCTCGGAAATTCGGCAATACTTTCTGATAGAGGCTGTCCCTTCTTGACCTTATCAGATAATTTAACAAGAACCTTTTGCAGTTGAACATTCTCAATATCATTACTTACAATATCCAGGGCAGTCGTAATCGCGATTCCTCCTTCGAGCATCGTTGCCAGTTGCCAGCAAAGAGCAGCGAGGTCGGCAGATTTAATTTTCCTGCTTCTTCCTTTTCGTTTCGATTTCGAGGATTTTTCATCTGATATTTCTGTAATGGATACAGGAGTAAATCCCTCACTGCGCAGACGTTCGAGCACATCGTTAGAGGAAGATGCTTCAGTTATACCTTTCCTCTGAATTCCCTCAACATCCCTGGCAATATATCCATAGCTTTTCATAAATAATATTCCTTTAAAGTAAATTTACTTTTATTTTTTACCTGTATAAGCAATACTGAGTACTTCCTCGACGGTTGTCAAACCCTGCAATACTTTATTTATACCGCTGTCGAGCAGGCTGCCGTAGCCTTTCTCACGCATTGCTGTTCTTATTTGAGATTCACTTTCACTATTTATTATTCTTTCGCTGATATCGTTATCAACAGGCAGGAATTCAAAAATTGGTAAACGTCCCAAATAACCGGAACCGCCGCAGGATGTACAGCCTTTACCATTATAGAAGACCGCGTTCTTTGCCTGGTTTTCATCGAGACCAAGTTTTTTTATTAATGCGTCATTAATCGTTACAGGCTCTTTACAATTGTCGCATATCTTTCTTACAAGGCGCTGTGCTATAATTAAATTTAACGCCGAGGCAAGAAGATAACGTTCGATTCCCATATACAACAATCTGCTGATTGCACTTGGAGCGTCATTCGTATGGAACGTGCTTAATACAAGGTGGCCCGTCAAAGATGCCTTAATCGCGATTTCGACGGTTTCCTTGTCACGTATTTCACCAATTAAAACTATATCAGGGTCCTGTCTTAAAATCGCGCGGAGGCATTTTGCAAAATCCAGTTCGATTTCCTGTTTTACCTGTATTTGATTAATACCCGCAAGACGATATTCAACCGGGTCCTCAACTGTAGTGATATTTTTCGTAGGATCTTTAAGATAGTTTAACGCAGAGTACAACGAAGTGCTTTTACCGCTGCCGGTCGGTCCTGTTACAATTATTATACCATGAGGGCGAGCAAGCATATCTTTGAATTCCTCAAGATACTGCGGCTCAAGTCCTAACTTGTTTATGTCATGTTTAACGGCGGAAGCATCAAGAATTCGCATTACAACTTTTTCGCCGTATATCGTCGGAATCGTTGATACGCGAACATCGATTGCCCTGCCGGATACTTTCATTTTGAATCTTCCGTCCTGGGGAAGTCTTCGCTCCGCAATATCCAAATGAGAAACAATTTTAATTCTTGCAACTACCGCCGCCTGCATTTTCTTTGGAGGCGGAACCATGTCACGAAGCACACCATCAATTCTCATGCGAATCATTGTAGTGTGTTCCTGCGGCTCGATATGAATATCACTCGCCCTGCTCTTAACAGCCTGGCTCATCAACAAGTCAACAAAACGAATTACCGGCGCTTTATTAGCGCCGTCTTCCCCTGTTGAATCAGGTTCGACCATGTCTTCGAGCAATATATCTTCATCAAGCTTATCGTCACCTACTTCAATTTCCACAAGACTTCGCAATTGCTGCTCTTCGACATCAGAACCATGATAAATCAATTCTATCGCTTTTTGAATTTCTCTCGGTGAGCTGATGGCGGGTTTGATTTGTCTTTTTAGTTTAAGAGTGACTGTATCTATCGCTATTACATTGAGAGGGTCGGCCATCGCGACAACTATCTTATTGTTCTCTTCGCCGACCGCGATAAGACAAAAACGTGTGGCTATGCTTTCAGGCAATAACCTGGCAACATTCATATCAATCAATTCAGACGCTCTTTTATTATCAAAGTGAATGTACTCCATCTCGAAATGCTCTGATAAGGCAGAAGTAATATCCTCATCATTTAACATCTTGAGACGAAGTAATACTTCGCCGAGACGGCCGCCCTGTTCACGCTGCTGGTTTAGCACGCCTACTAATTCTTCGCGGCTCAATAAACCTTTAGCTACGAGCAGTTCTCCGAAGAACAAACTTTCCTGTGATTCAGGGATTTTCGAGATAGTCTGAACTGATTCCATTCGACTATCGTTACCTCCACTAAAAATGTTATTGATAAACACTCACTTTCTATACAAAATATAAAACAAAATCACAAAATACAAAATTTTGTTTAGATATTAACTGAAAGATATTTACTATCACAGTTTTTCGGACAAATTCGGTAATGGATTAACGTAAATCTCGTAAAAATACTTTGCCGTTAATAAATAGGATTGATCATATCAAATAGTTGACTTTTTATTGGACATGACAAGGAAAATACATTTTATGAAGTATCTTTTTTAAAACTATGAGAAATGCTGATTATCAGGAAAAGTTTAGTCTATATTTTAATCGTTTACACCATATATCCAATGTGCATTGGCAAGATCATAATTAACAAGTTCATTTGGTTTGAAGAAAATCGCAATCTCCCTTTGTGCCGATTCGGGGCTATCCGAACCGTGAACAAGATTGAATCTTTTGCCGCAACTGAAATCTCCGCGGATAGTCCCGGTTTCCGCGTTGCACCCAAACGTAGCTCCCATCATTGCTCTGAAAATTTCGATTATACCATCCGCTTCCCAGACTGTAACAAGAGATGGTGATGAAGAAATGAATTTCACCAATCCATTAAAAAAAGGCTTGCCGCGATGAACAGAATAAAGATTATTGGCCAGTTCTTCGGTGATATGCAGAAACTTCGCTCCAACAAGCTTGAAGCCTCTTCTTTCGAGACGCGATATTATCTGACCTGCCGCCTGACGTTGTATGCCGTCCGGCTTAATAATTATTAATGTACGCTCTGCCATCTATCAGTTTTTCGCTGCTCCGAAGCCTTTTTTCCCTTTTTATTATAACAGAACAACATTTATTGAATATTCTTTATTCTGATTATTATGCGCCTTTTGGGACGATGTAAATTTCAACACGTCTGTTTTGCTCAGCACCGCCCTTTTCAGGAAGATTCGGAACTATAGGACGAAACTCTCCAAAACCTCGTACACTTAAACGTTTTGGATCAACACTGTTTCCTTCCATAATTTTTTCGACAGATATAGCTCTATGTACAGATAAATGCCAATTTGTAGGATGTTTTGCGAGAGTTTCCGCTCTCTGAATCGGCATATCATCGGTATGACCGGCGACAACAATATCAAAATCCAAAGCTTCAGGAGAATTTAGAATTCCGCAGAGCGTTTTAACCGTATTAGCCGCTGAACTTGTAACTTCATCACTGCCTTTGTTAAAAAGCAGGTCACTGCTGAATTTTACAATACCTTTGTCTTTATCATATGTAACCATACCGGGATTCGCTTTTGCGAACTCTTCCAGGAGATTGTTCAATTCCGGCGTCAAAGCTGTTCCACCAGTCAAAAGTTTCTGTCTTAACTGTTCAATCAGTGCATCTTTATCTTTAATGGTTTGTTCATATAAGGCAACCTTCTGAGCTAATGTATCTGTATCAATATTGCCTAATGCTTTAAGACCATCAAGTTCTCGCTTTAACTGATCAAGCTCAATCTGTAAAGCTGTTTTTTCCGACTGAAGAGTACTTATTCGCTTTTGCTGGTTTTCATTTGCCAACTGCAATTGCTTCAACTGATCAGAACAACCGTTGACAAAAAACATTGAAACACATGAAATGATTATGACCGAAATTTTCGCAGTACGCATTATTCAATCCTTTCCTTATGAACCACGATAGTTACTTTTGACTATCCTTTTTCAACCAAGTATCCAATTATTTTCAGAGATGATTACAGCTTCTTACAATCTGTTTACTCTTTAGTGTAAATAAAACTGATTTAAGCATATTCGTCAAGAATAAACTTAAAAAATATTTAGCTTTATTAACTTTATTAATCGAGTAGTAAAATTTAATAGAATAAAACAGTTTTTTCGTATAAAATCTTGTATTTAATATTTCTTTGAAATAATGAAATATTCCTGATAAATTATTAGTTAAATTGAAATGTTTTATGATGAAAGTTTTAATAGCTCAAAAATGCGGATTTTGTCACGGCGTAAGAAACGCTATCAGAGTAGCAAATCAAACCCTTGAAGACGAACACGATGTATATTGCCTTGGCCCAATCATCCATAACAAGGATATGGTGGATCAGCTTTCCCAAAACGGGCTGAAAACAGTTCGTTCATCTAAAGAAATACCTTCTGGAACGGTTTTAATACGCTCCCACGGAGCCGCCCCTGAAGAGATTACAAAGCTGAAAGAAAAAGGCCTGAACATAGTCGATGCTACATGCGTTTTGGTAAAGCGTGTCCAGCATATAGCATCCGAATTCGAAAGAGAAGGTTATAAAGTGGTTATTATCGGCGAAGAGGACCATCCTGAGGTTCAGGCCGTAGTAGGCTGCGCAAAAGATGTTATTGTAATTACCCATGAATCAGATATTTACAAACTTCCAAAGCATATGAAACTCGGTATAGTCTGCCAGACTACCCAAAGCCCCGAACACTTCGGTAAAATGCTCGGTGCAATCGGACAGTGCGATTTCAGCGAATTAAAAGTAATAAATACGCTCTGCAACGAAGCCATAAAAAGACAGGAATCCGCCGTAGAGCTATGTAAAAAAGTAGATATTATGTTTGTTCTTGGCGGCCTGGAGAGCGCAAATACAAAAAGGCTTGCTGAACTTTGTAAAAATTACAATGAGCAAACTTACCATTTACAAAACTGGAAAGAACTCGATATAACCCTTCTTTCCGGGAAAAATACAGCGGGAGTTACAGCCGGAGCTTCAACTCCTGACTGGATAATCGATGATTTTGTCAAAAATCTCGAAAAAATATGAAATAAGCGAAAATAAAACTTATGAATAAATAAATTTATTTAAGAATATCTTGAAATCATACTACTTTTATGGTAGATATTAATGGTTTAAAATAGTGTTATTGTTTATTTATTGTGCGTTTGCTGCGTAGGCAAATGTGTTTTTTGAATTATTAACAAAATATTTGAAGTTTATGCACTGGTGCATAATGCCATGTCGGCGTGAATGTGGGGCGCAGACTGGTAAGGTAAAGAGACTCCACAGAGGAAAAAGGTAGTATGGTAGATTTAAATATTCTTTACAAATTAGGTTTGACGCAGGAAAAACTTGACGAGCAAGTCAATGAAATGTTCGGCGATCAGGAACAAAAATATCTGGAAGACGCATTGCAGACAAAGGTCGATTCCCGTCTGCCGGGAGCAATTCTCAAAGGAACAATCGTTTCGCAAATCGGTAACGATGTTATTGTAGAAGTCGGCCTGAAAAGCGAAGGAATCGTCGATTCAAGTGATTTTGACAGCCCGGACGAAATCGTAGCCGGCAAAGAAATTGATGTTCTTCTCGAAGACACAGATTCTGAAAGCGGCCTTGTCCTTCTGAATAAGCGAAAAGCTGATGTCATTAAGGGATGGGAAAATATCCTCGAAACGAAAAAGGAAGGCGATGTAGTCGAAGGCAAAGTAATCAGACGCATCAAGGGCGGCTTGCTTGTAGATATTGGCGTACCAGTCTTCTTACCAGCGTCACAGGTGGATATAAGGAAACCCGGCGATATCAGCAGATTTATCGGTAAATCCGTGGACTGCAAAATCCTCAAGATTGATGAGGAAGGAAGAAATATCGTTATTTCCAGACGTAAACTAATAGAAGAAGAACGAAAGAGCAGCAAAGAGAAGATTCTATCCGAAATCGAAGTAGGACAACTCAGAAAAGGTATCGTCAAGAACATCGCCGATTTCGGCGTATTCGTGGATTTGGGAGGCCTCGACGGCTTACTGCACATCTCAGACTTGAGCTGGGGAAGAATTTCACATCCGTCAGAAGTTGTCAGCCTGGATCAGGAAATCGAATGCATCGTTGTCGCGGTAGATAAAGAACACGAGAAAATCTCATTAGGACTCAAACAGAAAACATCCAGTCCATGGGATGATGTCGTAAATCGCTATCCAGTCGGCTCCAAAGTTATTGGCAAAGTCGTAAACGTAATGAGCTACGGCGTATTTGTCAGGCTCGAAGATGGAATTGAAGGACTCGTTCATATTAGCGAAATGAGCTGGACAAAACGTCTTGCTCATCCTAATGAACTGGTCAATCTCGGCGACGATATAGAAGTAATCGTTCTGAACGTCGATAAAGATAAGCAGGAAATTTCATTAGGACTGAAACAAACACAAACAAACCCATGGGCGATAGCCTCACAGAAATACCCTGTTGGTACCGTAGTTACAGCGACAGTACGAAGTTTAACAAACTTTGGTGCTTTCGTTGAAATTGAACCGGGTATAGATGGTATGATACATATTTCAGACCTTAGCTGGACAAGAAAACATGGTCATCCGGGCGAAGCACTTCAGAAAAACCAGGAAATCAAATGTGTCGTTCTGGAAGTCAACGAAGAAAAACGACGTATTTCACTTGGCGTTAAACAAATTTCTGAAGATCCATGGATTAGAGCTATACCGGAGAAATATATCCCAGGTCATATTATCAGAGGTAAAGTCGCTAAATTAACGAATTTCGGCGCATTTGTTGAGCTTGAGTCTGAATTGGAAGGCCTGCTTCATATTTCCGAGCTTGCCGACCATAAAGTCGATAAGCCGCAGGATGTTGTCAAAGTCGGCGATGATGTCGAAGTCAAAATTCTTAAAGTCGATACTGACGCAAGAAAAATCGGTTTGAGCCTGAGAAGAGTCCAATGGGCAGAAGAAGAAGCTGCGGAAGAAACCCCAGCTCAACCAAAACATGTCCAGGAAGGCCCTGATACAATACTTTCCGATGCCGCGGCTGAAAAATTCATGAAATCACAACAGAATAATAAAGCTGAAAATTAGCATTCGGATTTAGAAGAACAAACAAGCTGTGAAAGCTAATGTACTTCTGAACAATAAAATACTTAAGATTCTGAAGCATAAATTCTTATAATCTTAAGACTATAAGTTATTACAAATAATGTGTAACATCTTACAATACAAGATGTTACACATTATATTTTATATATATTAATTTTAAAATTACTTTTTGCTTGACGTTAATATAGGAAATATGGTAAATATAGATATATACTTAAAGGATTCTAAATATTGTTATGTTGTTCGAGATTTTCAATAATCTCTGTTTCCTGGGCAAACACCGAGCGTTAGGTGAAGGAAAAAATTAGATTTTGTAGAATAGTAGGATTAATTTTACTTAAAATTTCGAATAACAACCAGTATAAGACTATTCCACGGATGGTTTACAAATAATAGAGCCAGTGATTCAAACGTTAGGCTTGATATGAAGATAGTGTTGTTTGTTAAAGATTAAATCTTTAAACAAAATAGCATGGAATCTGGCTCTTGAATATAAAAGGGGTTGAAAATAGTATTGGTTACGGTACCAATACTACCAATATTTGTAGTACTAATTTTTTTCTTTTTTAAGATTCACATTTTATTTACTTTAGTAAAGCGGCTTACTATCATTGCGGCTGCTGTATCGCCTGATGCGTTTATCATCGTTGCAGGCGGATCAACAAGAGTTCCGAGCAGAGATATAACAGGCAGGGCTTCAGGACTGAATCCATAGAAAGATACAATTAGCGCTTCTCCGAGAAAACCTCCTCCGGGAATACCGCTCATAACAACGCCACACAATAGTGATATCCCAACCGCTCCAGCCAAAGTGTCAAATCCCGCGAATTCTTTTCCAAAGAAGGAAAAAAGAACCGCGATTTTAAGGATCGCCGCAAGACATGAGCCGTCCATATGAATCGTCGCGCCAATCGGAAGCACAATTTCACGCACATCTTCAGGAACGCCAATTCGCTCAGCGGCTTCGAGATTCGCGGGTAAAGCAGCCAGACTGCTTCCAGTACCAAGAGCGGTCAATGCCGCAGGCGGAATGTTAATCCAGAACGATTTCATCCCTTTACGCCCTGCCGCGATAAAAGTATATAACGAAAAGCCAAATATGAAATATAACAATGCCACAGGGTAATACAAACTAACGGCACGGGCATATGTCCCTAAAAGGTCCGGGCCAAAAACACCGACAAGATATGCAAAGTATGCTCCAAGACCAATCGGCGCATAATACATAATTATTTTGATGAGCCTGCCCATTACTTCCGAGCCGGAAACGAGAAAATTTCTGAACGTTTGACCTTTTTCACCCGCAGCCTGTGACGCAAGACCTACAAGAATGGAGAAAATAATCAGAGGCAGAATGTTTTGGCGAGAAAGCAGGTTTGGAAAATCATTTACGGTAAGAGTTTCTACAATTCGTTGTGAAATATTACCGGTTTCCCGCAAGACAAGTTCTTCCTGACCAAATGTCATATTCTTCGCGGGATTATAAACTTTAACCGAAACGAGCATCAGGCAGGATGAAATTATTCCGGTAATTAAAAATACAATTAACATTCCCCCTGCTATTTTACCAAGCCTCTTAAGACTTTTGCTCCCGGCTACCGCAGATGATAACGAAAAGAAAACTAACGGCACAACCACGGTGAAAAGTAAATTCAAAAAGATTTGACCAAGCGGCTTAAAGACTTCGGCCTTTGTCTTAAATATCAAACCAAGCAATACTCCTATACAAACTGCGCATAATAGCACTATTGTAAAACGCCATTGTTTAAGAAAAATTCTTTTATTTTCTGTCATGATATGGATTTTACTATATATATGATTATTGAAAACTAAGAAAATATGTAAATATTATGGCCACGGAGCACTAAACATTTTAACAATTCCCAGAAGTAACTGACCTAATATGATATATAAATAGATAGCTATCCTTGATATTATATTAACAGTTCTTGATGTTTTAGAAAGAATCAGTCCAATTTCACAGGTCAACCAACCGATAAACGTTAATAGTTGAGTCAAGATTATAGCTTCTTCCTCTGGTGAGCGAACTCCCTTTTTTGGCAAAAATGCAATTATACAAAAAAATACAACAGGACAAAGCAACAATATGGCTACACCAATAAATACAATAGATTTTCTGATGATGGTCCATGGTATTCTTTTTGATAGAGGTTTCTTGTACCAAGGCTTCAGTTTTTGTAAGCTATTACTTTCATTTTTCTGTTCAGTAATTGGCACTTCCTGATAAACTTTGTTTTTATCAGTTAATATTTGTTTGCAGTTCTGGCACAAGCCATCTTTTGTAATTATAATATTATTTGCATTACAATGTGGACAATTGATTAGTTCATCTTCCATATTTTATTCACTTAAATTATATTCCTATCATTTGCCATGGAGATAATCTTGTTATCTAAAATAGTATATTTATAAATTATGGCCCCATCATGCTGCATAAGTACATCCATCCTAAGAAAAGGAAGTAAGCTATAACAAACCGATAAATTATTTTCTTTATTACCGTTTGTATGTTTATAGGGATATTAGAGAGTTTTAGACCCAAGATCGAAATTACCCAACCGGCAATAGCTAATATAAAAGCCAATGGAATACCACTATCGCCAAAATATGATTTATCATTTTTAAAAATATCGCCGAATGCTACTATACTCAGAATAAATAAAATTAAACCGAAACACGTTATCGCTATACCAAACTTTTTCCCGGATGACACATCAGCATAAATTTTTTCATGACAATCTTTTTTATTAAAATTTGAATTTGCATCCCTGAGCAAAGATATTTCTTGTGTCACTTTATTTGAAATTTCTATTACCTGCTTACAGTTCGGACACAGATTGTCTTTTGTAATTATTATGTCTTTGCTATAACAATGAGGGCAATTATAATGCTCAAATTCCATGTTTTTCCATTTCTTTTAATCCTGTTCGACAAAAATTAATTTATCCGTTTTGAAACCGGAATCATCAGCGATTTTAATTAAATTATCAATTATGTTTTTGTCGAGTGTTTTTTGTCGTGCTAAAATCCAGAGATACGAACGAGTAGGGCCGCATACTAATGCGTATGAGTAATTTTCCTTATCGAGGTTTATAATGTTGTAGCCGCCATAAAACGGCCAGAAGAAAGTGACTTTTAATCGGCCATTTGTTTTATCATTTATAAAATAAGCCTTACCTTCGATTTGCTTCCATTTGGATTTTTTCGAGTCGAATCCTTTATTTAATACTTTAATTCCGCCATCATCCCGAAGACTATAAGTTGCTGAAACATTAGTAAGTCCCCTCTCGAAACTATGATCGAGTCTCGCGATTTCGTACCAGGTTCCAAGATATTTTTCAACTTCGAACTTGTCAATCGCTTTTACGCCTTTTGGAATTCCGGCACATCCTGTGAACAAAAAAGAAAGTACCATAGTCAATATTACCCTTTTCATATAATTCCCCTGATTCTAAAAGTAATAACTCAATATGCGCATTTCAATTTAATCGCCAGATATTATTATTTCACGAATACCGCATAAATAGCAAGAAAAAAGGCTCGATAATTTCATTTTACCGAGCCTTAAAAAACAATTCTTAGTAAATTGTTATGCTTTTGTAACTATTCGATTGTAACAGAAAAATCAACTACCCTGCTTTCCACTTTATTATCGATATCTTTTACCATATGCGGCTTACTCGTATTCTTAAGCATAGCTCCGCCGCGATAGGTATCAAGAAGTTCTTTAAGCATAAACTCAATAATGGTCATTTGCTTGTTAGCAAACGAACTGTTTAATGCAGATTCCATATTTTCTTCGTTTTTTGTAAGCTCAAGATATTTTCCTATCAAGCTGAACAACAGCAAAGAACCTTCTACGCGATTGCTGCCGAATATGGAACCACTATCCGGCAAAACAGGAAAAATAATATTCTTAAAGAATTTCAAATAGTTTTGCTGCTCATCTCCTGATAATTTTGAATTTGCCAACTCCCTGTTTCGACTATTTCGCGGGTCAGAAAAAACAGACCAACTCCTCAATAACGCTTCCCAATCAAGTTTATTTGAAGCCGCTTCACGCCGTAATAAATCAAATTCAGGAGCATGATTTGTATATTGTGTTTTGCGATATTCACGGATAGGAATCGCAAGAGCATTTTTGCTTTTCTCGAGTACTTGCGAATAAATATCCGCATACCTTTGTTCCATCGCGGCGGCGGAAACTTTTGAGCTTGCCAGATATGACTGATACTTCATGTCCAGCCACCTATTGTCACCATCATATTGATTGTAATACATTTCCGAAAGCTTTCTGAGTTTGCCAAGAATATCTTTCGGCGCGTTGTAGTAGAAATCCCCGTCATTTTCATACGGCCCAACCAGCATTCCGCTTAAACCATCTTTGATATATTCCAGAGGGCCGCCGCTCCGAGTCGCGATATTAATTCCGCCGTTACGAGCCGAACGCTGATCGGAAGTACCGCAAGCTTCCTGTAGAGGCATAGGGCAATTAATGCAAATATCGGCGCCAATACCCTGCATTTTCAGAAGAATCGTATCAGAATTCGGTACATAGACAAAACGCCCTTTTAATTCCGGCCTCCGCATCCAGTTCACAAATTCTTCTATCCACCCTTCTTCTTCTGAACCTTCGGGCGCAATACCGCCCACTACCACCTGCATTTGTAAGCCGTTAACGCGACCGTGCTGTGTTTCAATTATTTCATCTTTGTCGGCGCAAATAACATGGATAATATCTTTCAAAACAGGTAACTGACTTTTGTATTTCACCATCCTTCTTACCATCCATACCGTCGGTAATTCAGGATTGAGAGTGACACCATCTACACTTATAACATTTCCATTTTTATCGGTTATTCCCGCTGTTCTCTTTTTTATTTCCGCTAAAGACAAAGCTTTACCTTTCCGCGATACCTGAAGAAGAGTTTCTCGGCTTGGCTGCATATCGTTTAATTCATGTTCCAGCAATTCATCCATTATCCATGTGTCACCTGAGCCATTAAGAACACCTTCTACTTTTCGCTGATAAAATGGAAATAAATTCTGCGTAGCAATCGCATGTTCATTACTCACCCCATTCGCGACATCACATATCTCGAGCGCGCCCTTTGAGAAATCTATCAGGCATTGGCCATCCTGATGTACAGAAAATTTCCGCCAGAACTCTTCGTAGTCATCCTGGAGAAATCTCATCGCGTAACGCGCCCTGCCAATGTCACCACCTGTAAGCCTGTTAATATAGAATCTTTCCAAACCTGCGGGAACTACAGTATGGTTTGTATAAACCACCTTTGTCTTACTAAATGTTTTATCGCCTTTAATTATTGCCGCCGCGTCGGCAACATGACCTTCATTAAGGTGAAGAATATCAGGTACGACATTTAATGTTTTTAGCAGTATATAAACACATTCTGCGAAAACCGTCTCCTGAAGGAAACGATGCTCCCTGCCAAAGCCGCAATGCGTTCTATCGTCAGGGTAAAGCACATCAAATACTTCGGGGCAAGAGAATAAATACAGAAGAGTCCCGCCGCGTTTAATACTAAATAAATCTACACTGTATTTTCGTTCCTGCGAAGTGTTTGTTATGTCCCAACCCCAGACATCGAATTGTATCGGATTACTGCGTATGTCCAGAATACGTTTAACAGGTTGTCCTTCATAAGTAACTTCTTTGTATTGAAGTCTCTGCCTGCCGTTTTCTATTGACTGAATCAGCCGCTTTGTATAAAGAGGCATACAGCCAAAAGCCTGCTCCATTCCTATTGAACTTAAACCTTCGAGTTTATCACCAAAATACGCTCCCAATCCCCCTTTTGAGTTTGCTTCCCGCGCATCTCCCTCAAGCTCAGGAATACAGCCTTCCATCGAAAGTGTAACAAGAATTTTATGTTTTAGTTCCGGTAAGTATTCGTCTATCCAGGTATTATTTAATCTCTTCATACATTTTTACCAATAAATATATCGCCGTAGTTTTCAAACAACAGTAGCTATCAGATTATTTTAAAATGTCACTGAAACATCAAATGTAATGATTTGGCCAAATCTTTTACTATTTTCTATTTCGTTTTTTAATTCGTCTATAATGATAAATCGGCACATTCCAATTCTATTCTTGAAGCACCTGAAATCTCTGTTGAGTTAGTAAATCAGTATAGATTAAAAGACGCAATGGCAATAATGATGATGAGATTTTCCGCGTTTCGTCACTATCCTCAAGTCCCAGATTAACACATTTACTGTCTTATCCAATATATAACAGTTATCCCAAATTAGTCCCGATAACAAAAGATTCTCTTTGGAAAAAATATTTTAATAATTTCAAAAAAAGTACATTTTTTGTAACCGTTCACAGTAAAACCCATATTTTGTCATTGCGAGAGAGGCGAAGCCGAACGCGGCAATCTCAAACACTCTATACGCTTGAGATTGCTTCGGCCTTAAGGCCTCGCAATGACGTGTGAATGGTTACCATTTTAAAATTAAGCGATGCAGTTTAATAACGAAAAAAGGCTCGGCACTTTAATCGTATCGAGCCTTATAAAAGCTTTTTAAGATTCAACGAAACCTAATTGAAAATTTAATTATCAGAAGAATAAGTGTTTTCTTCATCAATTGCGAGTTCTTTTCGTAATTGTTCAATAGCAATCGGGAACTGTATTGCTATATTATCAGTTTTACTCTGAACATCGACAATCTTCTTCTGCAACTGACTTTGACTCTCTTTTATAGCGTTCATAGACTCACCAAGAGCAAGCAAATCTTTCTTCATCTGTTCCTGGTATCCTGCCTGCTCCTTATTACCGGTTGTTGATGCCGCGGCTAAATCCCCTATTTTACCCTGTAAAATTTCCTGTAATTTCGAGAGATTTTTTTCAAAAGTTCCTATATTACCCGCTACCTGCTGTACACTTTCTCTCATCTGCTTGATAGCCGCCGTCCATTCCTGATTATTCTTTTCTATTGTACCCACTCTTTCGGACATTTGCTGGTTGTATTCATTAACTGTTTCATGCAGATTCATTTGCTCCTTGCCTATGGATGATATATTCTCGGCAACCACTCTTGTTTCGTTTTGCATTTTATCAAATTCAGCCTGTAAATCTGTCTGATTCCGCTCGATTACAGCGACTCTCTTTATTATCTTGTTATTGTTGTTTTCCAATATTCCATTTAGTTCCTTCTGCGTTTGACCAAGTAAACTAACGTTATTACCAACTTTGGCAGTCTCATTGTGTGAAATAACTAAACCAGTTTTCAGGATTTCCTGATTAGCGGAAACCTGGCTCAACTGCCCTGCTAACTGGCTTATACTGTTTTGAGATGATTCGTGGAGCTTTACCTGCTCACTGCCAAGTGCCTCTACTTCCGATGATACCTTCAAAGTCTGTTTTTGGGAATCTTCAATACTGGCAAGCAAGCCGCTCTGGCCTTGCTCAAGTGATGCAACTTTTTCTGCAAGTTGTTTATTATTATTCTGAACAGTACTATATAATTCAGCCTGCTTTAGTCCTAATTCATTCAGATTATTTGCAAGTTTAGTATTTTCGTTATGTGAAACCGCCAATTCAGTTTTCAGGACTTCCTGATTAGCGGCAACATGATTAATGCTGTTTTGAGATGATTCATGAAGTTTTGTCTGTTCATGGCTAAGTGCCGCTACTTCCGATGATACCTTTAATGTCTGGTTTTTAGAATCTGCGATACTTGCAAGTAAGCCGCTCTGACCATGTTCAAGTGATGTTACTTTTTCTGTAAGCTGTTTATTATTACTCTGCACAGTACTATATAATTCAGATTGCTTCTGCTCCAAGGCAGCAACATTACCGGCTACTTTAGCTGTTTCGTTATGAGATACAACCAAACCTGTTTTCAGAACTTCCTGATTGGCGGAAACCTGGCTTAACTGCCCTGCTATCTGATTAATGCTGTTTTGAGATGATTCGTGAAGCCTTGTTTGTTGTTCAGAAAGAGAATTGACATTATTGGCAATAACCTCTGTTTCCTTTTGCATCTGCTGAAGTTGCGTAATTAACTCGTTTTGGTTCTGCTCAATGTTCTTTGCCATATTTGCGAAATAATCCGCGTTTGACTGTACCATTGATTGCAATTGTGCCTGATTTTCCTCGATTTTGGCAAATTGCTTGCTGCAACCAGCCAAACTAATCATTATTACAAGTGATAAAATAAGGCCGCTTTTTAGAACAATCTTCCCTGTTTTCAATCCGTTCTTCATTTCGAATCCTTCCACTTTTTAACCAATCCTATTAAATGAGCGTAAAATCCACCCATCAGTTTATCGACAAGAACAGGATTAATACTTGAATAATTATAGGACGACTATAAAAAAAACAAAAAAGGACCGCAACAAACTCATCAAAATACATGAGTTTTGTAAAAGTTCAGAATAAATTATCCAGGAAAGCTATTACCGATTTCTTCTATCGGAATATTCTCCGCTTCTCACTCCATCAATATCGACTTCACCAGCTCCCCATGAGTTGAATTTTTCATATTTATCATTGATATGGCTCTGGACATAATTATATGCCTCGTATAAATCTCGCGGCCATATATTAGGATTCGGAGTTCTTGTCGCAGGTATTTTCAGAATTTCTTTTCCGTCGTACGTGTACAACATATTATGATATGGTACAGGATTCATAGAACTTCCACCGGCCAATTCAGAAACTCGCTCAACATCCACCATAACAGCACCGGTAGTAAAATCAACGGTTATAATTTCCTTCTCTTCTTTATTAGTCGTATCTGTAATTCTCCCTGTAGTCACTACCTCTTTAGGTTCCTTAGATTCAATTTCGGCAATACTACCTATCACTTCACCCTGGGCAACCCTGTCAAAAATCTTTTTATACCAGTATCCCAAATGAAGTTTACTGACAGTTACACTCACGGTTTTCGCGGCCTCCTGTACTTCTCCCGCGAAGAAATACATCTTACCCGGAATGGCAACTTCCTTTGTTACATCAGAGAAACTGCTCCAGAAAATAAGGTCATCATCTTCACTGTCCGCTGTTGGATTGAGCAAACCAACCCGAACCCGATACCTGTAAGTATTTTTCGGCTGAACCGTATCATCGTGAGCCCAGAATAATATCGGCTCACTAACTTTTGTTAAGCTGTTTGCTAAAGTAAGAATAACAGATTCATAGTCATCATAAACATCATCTACAAACAATCTGGTCGAATCATAAGATGTATCCACCTGAGTAGTTGTTCCCCTGCCTCTTCTGGTGTTAGTATTGGTATTGGTGTTAGTATCTGTATTTCTTTGGGCGCCTCTTCGCGTTCCGGTGGTGGTTGTCGTCGTATTACCACCTCCAGTTGTGGTTCTATCCCGTCTTCGACCTGCATTATCTGATGTAGTCGTAGAAGAAGTAGTAGCCGTTGTTTTCGCGGCATCCTTTATCCTGGCATCTCTTTCATCTTTTTTCTGCGCATCTTTAAATTTCCGATGCAATTCAGGCGGCAGCCATTCTTCATTAGCAGTGGCAATCTCATAAGGTTTCGGCTGCAAAAGATCAAGTTGCGTTATCGTACGATTCAATTGATATTTATATATCTCGATACCTCCAAAACGCAGGTCTGAATAAGATTCTGTATATTTAAATAGATCTTTGTTTTCATCAATCTTCGGCCGTGAAACATTTTCCCAGCCGCCCCATTGCCCATTCGAAAGCAATCGCTGTCTTTGCAGATTTACCTGAGCGAAAATTGGCTTTGCTTTGCATGGATCAGCCAATTCCTTGCTGACTCCATCTATATAACATTTTCGAAACTCATCAACGATACTTTTAATATCGAGTTTTCCAGATACGGTAACAAAATCAAGATCATTCGGTTCACTGTTGTTATTCTGATAAGGATCGCTTAATGTAATTTCTGTAACAGGTTCATACACCACCGACCTTATATGCTCAACGTCGGGGTTGGTAATTTTAATCTTATTAATATCGGGAGTTGGATACTGAACAACTTTGATTACAACAGGTTTCTCAGGTTTAGGAAGAAATACAAAATCAATGTCCCCTAATGGATCTGAAAACATCTCTGCATAATTCCGATTGTCCGGAGGAATTAATTCAGGAGCATCAGGACTCTTTTTTAACGCTTCTCTGACATCCAGCAGAATTTGTCCATCAAGATTACCCGGGCTATAACTTTTACCTTTATATTCGACAACATTCGGCGTCAATAGAACACGAGTAATTAAAAGCCATGCACATAAAAGTCCGACAATAATTAAAATTATCTTCTCAACATGATCTTCAAGAAAGCCGCCTATTTTTTTTATCATCTTTCTTATCCAGTCTTCAATTTGTATGTATTATTTTCAATAATTTGATTCGAATAAATTTTTAACAGATTGCGGCATAACATCCTCATAGCCTTTTTTATTAAAGAGATATTCACATGTTAAACCCACTTCCGAAACATCCGCGTCACCATACCAGCAAAGATTATGTTCTTCGATATTCATATTTACAGATTTTACTGTCATATCAAGTATTGTAATCTGGTTATGTTTATAGTTATGAGTCTGCCCGGTTTTGTCAGTATATGTATGCTCTTTGGCACTGCAAAGCTGTTTGGAAAAACGGGGTAAGTCTTTCGTATTTATTACAAGCTTGACTCCAAAATGCACAACATGATAATTTTCATCACAATATCTTCCTGTAAGCGTCTCAGTTGGAATTTTTTCCGTAGAAAAAATATATTTTGGCCGATCAGCATAATTTTGAGAGGAAACGAGACCGGTTTTTGAAGTGAAATCCTGTACTTCATACGTGGGTGTAAAATAAATCTTCATCAATCGCTTTACCGGGGCAGAAGTAAGACTTTTATTATCTTTATTCATTTCGACAATGGTATCGAAAATATCTTCGATTATCCAATATCCCAATTGGGAATACCAGCAGTTTTCAACATCCTGAATCCAATCGCTGTATTGATATTCCGACCAGAAGCCATACCCGCTGATTTGAAAAGGATCAACATAAACGAAAGACGATTCCGCCCTGCTTCGGCATACCTGCTCGACCATCATTGCCGCTATTTTGCTCTCATTTGACATAGTATTATCATATGAATACGGCGTTGTTCCAGAACTCAAAATATCCGAAATCCCGGCATCATCAATAACTTTTTCAACTTCATCAACCGTCGGACTTATACCAGCGTTATGTTCTTCAATGAACCGATCTATTTTACCGCAATACTCCTGGCTGAATTGAAAGAAAAAAGATCGTGAAGAGTTCGGGTCGTTCGGATCCGAATTAAATACATCACTTCTCAACAATTCCCGCTTCGTGGTTTGTATAGCTTGCAGTTCTATACTGTTTGCTTCAGCAATTACTCTATCCATATCCTTCCGGGCATTTTCCATGTCTTCTTCTAAAATAACCTGTATGCCGGGGATTTTACTTGCGTTCTTGTCTAAACTTTCCCTTTGAATTTCTTTCTTCAGGCCGCTGCTGAGAAGCTGTGTTGGAACAAAAAGCAATATAGCCAGCAAAGCAAGGATAATTGAAATCATCACTGATACATTATTCTTAAGAACGCTTAATTTTTCCAAAACTGTTTTTAAGATATCTTTAAAGTTCGGAAGATTCATTTTTTTCTCACATATAAATTATTGTATGATAATTCTTCAATTGACATTTTTTGCCTGTGCAAATTTGATATTTCCATAAACCTTCTATCTATTGCCATCACCTAAATCCCACACAGGAGGTTCAGGAGCATCTTTCCATAAAAATTTCATTTTTAAGGTAAACCAATGGTCATTAATATATTTTACATTTTTATCCTTCTCATCCTTAATCACGCCTATCGGCTCTTCCGTAAGAGGATCGATTAATGGACTTTCAGAGGGCTTTTGATAAGATATATCAGAAATAATTAATGAATAGTTTCTTTCCTTCTCCAGTCCTGTTCCAACAGGAACATCTTTACTGTCATCAACTTCCTTAATGCTAAGGTCATAATGTTTTGAATTAATCTTGTCATAGAACTTAAAAGGACTGGCAGTATCTAAACGCTCCAGGCGATTTACGAAACCCAATTTTTCAATATCATTTCCAGTTCCCGGCGGATCAAGTAAACTGCGAACATCCTCAATTGTTTTACCATAGGGTGAATAGCCGGTAATTGTCACCATGAAACCGGATTCTCTTGTAACTTCAACAGTTTCCCCTTCAATCATGCCGGGTTCGTAATTAAGTTGACTCGGATCTAACCTTGTGTAATCAGGGTTTTGTGTGGAATATGCGTCCGTTTGTGAAAAATCAAATGTCTGGAATGGAATGTTGGCAAGATCAGATGTGAAGCGAATAACCATATTTGTTATAAATATTTGCTTTCTGTCATCACGGGCAAACGCCATAACCCCAGCTTTATCCCCCCTGGCATACGCTCTATACAACTGGGCCTGTTTAGGATTGTTTTCTTCATTCGGAAGTGCTTCATTTATAGTTTTAATTAACTTAGCGACAACATCACGATGTTTCAAAACAGAAAATTCTTTCTCCTCTGCCGTTTTGAGTTCCTCTATTTTTTTTTGAATATCAGTATATTCATTTTTATCATTAGAATTCTCATTAATTAACCTCGTTGCATTTCCTCGAGTTTTACTATTCTTTCCATACTGCATTTTATCCAAGATAGTTCTGCCGAAACTCATTACAGAAACAGCCAGTAATAAACATGCGGCTATAACAAAATATCTTCCCTTTGTGGCCCATTCTTTCGATCTGGCAATATTTCGAGGCAGTAGGTTGCTTTCAATTTTCCCCATTCCAAGGCCCTGAAGCGCAAGACCGTAAACAATACCAAAATCAGTAACATTTTCATGGAACTGGGCCTGTGAAACATTCGGACTTAAAGCAAGTCTTTTGAAAGTATCAGGCCTTTCGACAGGTATCTGAACTGTCTGCTGAAGATATTTCTGCAGACCGCGAAGCTTCGCCCCGCCGCCCATCGCGATAATCTTCTTAACTTTCATATTCGGATTGGCGCTGTTATAGAAACCGAGTGAACGCTGAACCTCGGAAGCCAAATCGGTAAATACAGGCCGCATCGCCTGAAATACCTGCCGGGCGTATTTGCTCATAGGAGCGGTACGTTTCAGCTTTTCAGCTTTATTGAAATTAAGTTTGAAGGTATCAGCTATGGCCTGTGTGAAATTATTTCCGCCGATAAGAATACATCTTTGCCAAACCGAAGATTTCGTACATACGACAAGATCAGTGTTTTCAGCTCCGACATTGACAACAACAACCGCTTCTTTATCCGACGTGAATAAATCCGCACGGTCATACAGAAGATAATTATAAAGAGCCATCGGTGCAATTTGCACATAACTGGCATCAATTTCCTCACGACTTAGAGGATTCATCGCCGCGTTTACTATCTCATTCTTAATAGCGAAAAGCCCAACCTTAATCTCCGGGCTGTTCGGCTCAGACATCAACTGCCAGTCCCACTGAACTTCATTTATTCCAAAGGGAATCTGTTGAACAGCTTCGAACTTAACCATTTCCGGAATACGTTTCGCTTCGACAGGCGGCAGGTTCACAAATCGCACAAAACTGTTCTGGCTCGGTACAGAAACAGCTATCTCTTCCATGCTCAAATCATATTTCGTAACCAATTCACGAAGACTCAACGCGATGAGTTCTTCTCTTTCGTCTTCAGTAACGTTGCCGCTCTTGAGAATTTTGCCGTGCTGAATATTCTCAAAGCCGATTACTTCGACAACTCCGCGTTCAGTACTCAAACACAGAGCTTTTAATGAATTGTTACCTATGTCTATCGCCCAAACCGTACCTGTTACTGCAGCCATAAAAACCTCTAATATAACCAGGCTCACAATTCGTTTATGAGCTTAAGGAACTACTACTTGTAATTCTTTACTAATAAATATAAATTATACCACATTATGAAATATTTTTCTATATACACTCTCGGCTGTAAGGCAAATCAGTATGAAAGCCAACAGATTCGTGAACTTCTTGAAAAATTCGGTCTTCAAAAAGCCGAATCTTCCGAGAATACCGATCTGGTTGTAATCAATACATGCTGCGTTACACATACCGCCTCAACAAAAAGCAGGCAGCAAATCCGAAAATTTCAAAAACACCATCCTGATGCTACAATCGTCATATGCGGCTGTTTACCGGTCATTGAAAACAGCACTATCCAGCCTGATGCTTCACCAACAGGCCAAAAACCAACCCAACAGGCTGAAAACACGCTTTTTGTCACAAATCGCAATGAACTTGCAACAATTCTTACTGATTTAGTAAGCAAAGCTTGCAACCAGAATTCTGACCAAAACGAACAGAACTGCACAATCGACCGAAATATCCAGCCCATTAACATGATTAAAACAGAATTTGACGCTAAAATCAAGCTAAAAAAGGGATTTAGCGAAAATACCGACCTTCCTTTATTAACTTCTTTCAAAGACCAAACCCGCGCTTTTCTCAAAGTCCAGGATGGATGCGATAATTTCTGTGCATATTGCATTATACCCAAAACAAGATCCGAAGTTCACAGTAAACCTTTAGACGAGGCCGTAAATGAAGCAAAAGCACTTGTTTTAGCCGGACATAAGGAAATTGTTATCACCGGCATATGCGTCGGTGCATACGGCCGTGATACCGCCCGGCGAAGAGATATTTCCTCAGAAAATACTGACCATTTGGCGGATTTAGTTGAAAAAATAGCACAAATTCCGAATCTCGCACGAATAAGACTAAGCTCAATCGAACCTACAGACATTACAGACCAGTTACTCGAAACTTTCCGCAGGTACGAGAATATCATGCCGCACATCCATTTATCCCTGCAATCCGGCTCAGATGCTGTATTAAAAAAAATGTGCCGGAGGTACAAGTCAGATGATGTAAGAAAGAAAGTTGAGCAGATAAAAAACATTCTCGACACCCCTGCTATCACAACAGACATTATCGTTGGCTTCCCCGGCGAAACAGACGAAGATTTCGAGCAAACTGTAAAACTTTCCGAAGAAATCGGCTTTTCAAAAATCCACGTTTTCAAATTCTCAGCAAGAGAAGGAACCGCCGCCGCAAGAATGAAAAATTTTGTAGATAGCAAAATCATAAATGAGCGGTCAAGAGTTTTACTCGACTTGGAAAAGCAATTAGGCTTCAATTTCAGAAATCAATTTATAGGCAAAAATGAAACTGTCCTAATCGAACAAACCGGCAAACAACTTTCAGGAAGAAGCGAAAGATATTTCATAGTAAATATCAATCCGCCGAAAGATTCAAAATTACATAAAAACGATATATTAAAAGTCACTTTATTAAAAAACACAAAAGACAGCATGGCCGCTGAACCTGTTTAAAATTATTACCTGTCTTGAATTAATGTCATCGATAAAGAAATTTCACAAGCATATTTAAAATAATTTTTGAAGATTTTAGCTTGCTTCTCGTATATTATAATATAATCATGAAACTATAATGACTCTATATCGATATTAATATAGGAAAAAAGAGTATAATCATGAAAGGTATTCGATGAATAATATTAAATTAGGCTCATTTGCGATTAAGCTGCTGGGCATCTATGCAATTATCCAATCTTTACCATTAATACAGTACCTCGTCTTTCCAATCCAGTCATTTATCATGGATAGAAACGATGATACTCAGAGACAGTTGTTATATTACGTCACCAGTTCCATCCCGTTTTTACTGTCACTTTTGCTTGGTATCATTCTGATTAAATGTAGTGAGAGAGTTGCTCACATAATCTTTAGCCATGAGGAATTTACTCCATCGGATTACAGCATGCCAGAAAAAGAGTTCCAGGCAGTCTGTTTTTCTGCGGTTGCTGTTCTTGTATTCCTGAATAGCCTTCCCAAACTTTGTATGCTTATTATGAATATTTGGCAAATAAGACAGATGCGTGTACAAGGCATTGTTGATTCGAATCGTTACTCTGCTAATGCATGGGAATCAGGTATTGCCTTCCTTGTTCAATTTACAATAGCGATAATCTTATTTTTTGGATCACGAGGTCTTTCAAATATTTGGCATCACATTCAAGCAGCTAAATATGTAAAAATAAACGATGATAAAAACGAACAGGATTAATGAGACAGTAAGCACGGGATGCGTCTCAATAGGCGCATTAACATACGAAGGAAGTTTTAGTCACGACTTTGCAGCAGAGAGGTAAATAATGCAAAAATGTATGTGGTGTAACAAAAAAAGTGATGAACTCAGGGAAATCTTTATTCCTGATCCAAATCATCCTCTGCGTGATTTTTCATACTTCGTTTGCCCTAAACATGAACAAAAGTTCCTCAAATTTCTTGACTATGCGAAACGCTATGGTCCTCTGTTTATCGGGCTTGTGGTATTATCTTTGATTAGTTTCATAATATCAGCGAGTTATGAACATTTTAATTTATCTATAGCGAGCTTTGCATGCATGGGATTGATTTTAATCATCTTTCCATTTTGTACGCCGCAAACCATTGGAATGATAGGAGTAGCAAAATCTATCATAATAGGACGAATTATAGGCGGAATATTTTTTGCTTCAGGAGCCATCGGCCTCGTCCAGAATCTGCTGGATGCTTTTTAGAGTTTTCGTGTGTATCTCAAAGGCTAAAATCGCTGATATGAGATTGAATTTATGGCATTATGCGATAAATTGCTATTTTAGGATCACCATCCCTAATTATGTGAATTAATTTACATCTACCAATCATATCAACCTTCTTTCCAAGAAAAGGAGAAGCAAGAACTTCAATTCTGTTCAAACCCCACATTTTATAATACAGGTCATCAGTATTTTTTATTCTCGAATCCCATGCTATCAGTGTAATTCCATCTTCTTTGCATTTTTCAATATAATCTACAAAGTCATTTGCGTCTTCTCGTGAAATAGAACCTGAAGATATAAATCTATCCTCAGGCAACCCGTTAAAGATTGACATAAAAGACGGCATTGTAGTTATCATCCTGTCATTTTCTTCCGCGTTTTCAAGAAACCATTCAGCGAGTTTTTTAAAATTTAAATCCGCTTTATTATTCATATTCAAACCTATGTTCGAACCTGAACTTAGAACCGCCATAAATAAGAACACAGGAACCAGTAGCCATCTGGGCGTTATAGCAGGTTTACGAATAATCTCAATGACAATAAAACTGACTAAAGCAAGAATTAATGTTACAATTGTAGCTAAAAATATTAAAGGACAAATTCTTCGTGCATCCAAAAAACTTTCACCTATTTTTACTGCCCATAAAATAAAAACTATCCCAACTGTTATTGACAAAATGATTCGCAATACTTTTCTTTTGTTTTCTGCAAAAAGTTTTCTGTATATAATCTGCAAACCATAAACAGCAACTAAAAATATAACCCATTGCACAGGCACACAAAATCGCGAAAGCCTGTATGGATATAATGCATGAATTAAGATGTAAGGAATCGCGGTTATGAGCATTACGATAATTCCCCATTGTTTGCGAATAAAAGCAAAGACTGCACCAGTCATAAATGTCACTGACAGCAAAGAGGCCGTAATCCAGAATATCGCTGAATTAGCGGTATCAAAAGCTGCTTTTTTACCCGTCCAGGCACGATAACCCAACTGGACATTGAGAAAAGACATGATACCTTCCCAGTATAATCGCAAATCATCAAGAAGCCGAAAAGTTCTGTCCCGTCCGAGTACCTGAATGTAATGCGCTCCTCCTCCTTCTACCCTACTTTTTGATAACTGAACTGCAGTAATTATCATACATAAAATAAAAGGTATTGAAGCAGCGGCACTGCGTATTATCGTTTTTCCCCATTTACGATTTTGAATCAAATCTGCCAAAGCCACCGCAGGAATCAGGCCAGCCATATCCCACCTGGTGATTGTAGCAAGAGCCGCCAACAAATAAGCCAGTTTTATGTTGTCCGTGACAAACAGCGTAGTTCCGGCAAAAATTGCCAATATTGTAAGCCCCGCTAAAGGCTCGCTGCTTAGGCGAACTACCCACGGACTAAGACCTGCCAGCAAAGCTATCCAAACTGCTCCGGCAAGTTTTATCTTGCGGCAGTTCAAATATATCAATATCATCACAACAGGAAGCATTAGAGCGTTGTAAATTTCTGCTCCATGAAGATAGCGGCCTGGTCCTGAAAACGGCAATCCAGCCAACGCAGTAATGATAGAAAACACAGGCGCCCTTTTCATACTATCAGGAATTTGAAAATGCAACCATGATTTACCAGTAGCAAGAAAAGAAAAAAAATCAGAGTTTGGAACAACAAAATGACCAAAAAATGAAAAAGAAAACAATAAACCAGCAGCAATTAAAAATCCAATTTCAATCAGAAAGATAATTTTTTCTCTGCGGCCATCAACTGCTTTATTCGGAAGCAATACTTTTTTATTTAAGTTTTTATTCTTCAATTCTCTACCTCGCTCAATTTCCTCTTTTTATCATTATAATTCAAAACTCCTTATTATCGATATTTTATCAAAAATATACAGCTTTGTGAACAGAAAAATCCAGCTTATTTTGACTTGTATCTCGATTAGGCCGCTATTATATAAAAGAGAATAAGGAATCAGGCCCTGGGTTTTGTGTCAATAACCCCTGATATCGGACAAGTGACATGAGCAATTGCGGAATAATTTTTGCGTTGGGAGCCATAACCATTGTTCAAAATCTGCTGCATGGTTCTTAGTGTTTTCAGATGCCTCAGAACGATTGAAATCGAAAATTAAGTAAATTGGGCAAGTTTTGGACATTTTGGTTTGCGAGAGATTTTCTCTCTAAATATTTAACTCTTATTTACACAAACTCCTTGTATTTGGTATAATATAAATAATAGTAAATAGTCTGTTTAAATGAAGGTGCCAAATGCGGCTTCTTAAAATATTGGTTATAATAATTTTCATAGCTTCTCTGGCAAATGCTAATATTTGTCAAAGAACCGGAATTCCGGATTTCAGTCATGATTCTGGAACCGGGCAGCTTTTAATTTCCGGTTTGGGAAACCCCCTATCACCGGTATTTTTTGATCGACAGAACCAGACATGTAAAAAAACAACAAATCCTGCTGGCCTGTCAAAACCAATTCTCACTTCCTCAAGCAAATTAAAACTTTTAAATATTTATTATTTCACACCTTTTTATTACACATGTGAATCAAGCTATTTTTCATTGATCTCGCTGCATTGCCTGCTGACCGTTTAATAATTCCCCGGCTAAACTTCACTAATTTAAAATCGGTCCATTCAGAATTTATACTTATTATGAGCAATAAGTTCATATTTAAATCCTGATGGCCGCACAACAACAAAATTGATTACCGGAGATATTAATATGAAAAATGAAACACAGAAAAAATCTTCAGCGATTGAAGATATACGTGAATTATTAAACCAGAATCTTCCTCTTGAAGCATTGCAATTTATAGACCATCTCGGCCAGAAAACATCTGAACTGGAAAATGCCAGAGGTGTATGCTTAATGCGTGCAGGCAAAATAAAAGAAGCTGTCGTCGTACTTAGAGAAAATGTTTTTAAGGGACACATTTGCATTCCATCTGATGCACCTGTACTCTACAAAATAAACTTCGCGACTGCAATGATTCTTGCAAACAACAAAAGTGCGGCTTTTTCTATTTTGGCACAGCTTAACAAAAACGAACACCCATATATTTCCAGCCTTAAAGAATCAGTTCATCAATGGGTAAAAAGTCTGAATTTTTTAGAAAGATTATCCTATCATTTTGGTTTTTATTCAAATAAGCCAATAAATTTAGATTTTCCACCTGGTGAAATTTAGTTTTCTTGCGATATATAAAATATTCGTGAATATTTATAATTTCTTAATCAGTCTTATCCTCATTGTTTTGCTTGTATTTCGACAACGATGACGGAATACGGTTCCATTTTGACTGCTAAATCTTTGCTGTATGGTATTTCGCTTTCGATGGGCTTTATTTTGTTCGGTTCTTCGATTGAACACATGTCGGTAAGGCCTGCGCTTACGCTATATACTTTTACGTTGGCTTTTTCAGGTAAGTTTTTGCCCTGCAAACGAATTAATAGAGTATTGCTGGTTTCTTCGTAATTCACAGCTTTAACTACGATGCGTTTGCCATCTTCACTTCCGGTTGCAATCGTATCGACTGTGCCGGGCTTCCAGTTTTCAGGTATCATTTGCGGAATTTCATCGAAAAACTGTGCGCGATTCCTGATGTCACTGAATGTCCCTATCGAAGAAGAATAATGTTTTGGTGCGAAATGGTCACGGAAAAGTTTTTCAACGATATAACCCGAACCCGGGAACCATGAAGCATGGTCATGATAAATAAACGCTCTCCATTGCGGATTGTCCGTTGTATTTCTCATAAGCAGTGCCGGGCATGTCATGTCAATTTCCGGGCTTAATTTTTCGTAAGCAATCAAACTTCCCGCAGAATGCAGCCCGGCTCGCCAGTCATAAGTCCGGCAGAGACTCCATTCCAGGACAGCAACCTTAATATTCGGATGTTTCGAGACACGAATATAATCACATAATTTATCAAGGTAATCATAAATTCTCTTAACTCCGACCATGTAATTCTCCGGCTCATATTCGTAGTTATGACAGCCAAGGACATCGAAATTGTCACCGGCAATATCAATTACTTTCTGGCTCCACTGCATATCGTTGGAACGCTTCTGGCCGCAGGCGACAATTTTTAATTTCGGGTCGATTTTTCTAATTTCGCGGCCGTAAACATTTACGATTTCAGCATACGCTTCAGCGTTATGTCCGTGATTCATCGGCTCGTTATCAATCTGGAAATACTTAACGTTGTAAGTTTCGGGATGGCCGTTAGCGGCTCGCTTTTTTCCCCATTCAGTCGTTGCCGGGTCGTTGATGTAATGTATCCAATCCATCGCATCCTGCAGCATTTGTTTATCCGTACTATTGGTCGCGGCTAATACAACTAAAGGTACGGAATCCATTTGCCTGCAAAGTTCGAGAAATTCATCTGTCCCGAAACTATAGTAATCCGAATAGCCGCCCCACATTTCGTTAGGATGGTACTTGCGCGAAACTTTCGGGCCAATTCCATCCTTCCACAAATAAGTCGAAGCAAAAGAACCACCCGGCCAGCGAATAAACGACGGCTTCAAATCTTTTAGGGACTGGAAAAGGTCCGGCCTGAACATCCCGCTCTTGCGAACATCGGCCCGCATCATGGAAATAAAATCGACCAGAACAGAACCGCTGCCGATCGCTTCAATTTCAATTGTAGATTGAGTGTCCGTTTTCTTGCATGAGAAAGAATATTTAACTTCCTGCCATTCCGAACCGCTTGTTTTCAGTGGTATTTCCGCAACAATATTTCCATCGGAATATTTTGCACGAAAAGTTACATTCGCAGAACCTTGTTCAGGTTTTAGCCAGAGCGAGCCGTCATAATCATAACCTTCCTGCAAATAAAAGCGACCCTGACGAATCCCCGCGGTACCACCATTAGCACTAAGTTTTACACTTCTTTGGCCATTTTCAAAATTTATATTTTCAAGACTGGCTTGGCCGTTATTGCCAAATGATTCCCAATACGTCTGGAAATCCCTTCCCTCGAAACCCTGGCCGCGAACCTGTTCGGCGTAAAGACCATCGACAACAGAATGGTTAATATGCTCAAGAAACTGCCCATAAATCCCCTCTTCAACAGTACCCATTACATAATCAGTATCGATAAGCAGAACGGCTACTCTCGAATCGCTCGTTGATCCTGATATTCCTAAAGCATTTGATGAATAGAAAGTTAATCCAGTTAAAATCGCCATGAAATTAATTACGAACATTTTTGCTGGAATAGCGATTTGTGTTTTCCTGTTTGTCCATGTTTGGAATACCATCATTTTATACCTCCAAATATAAAGTATATTTAACCATTTTTTAACAAAAGTTTATGTTAAACTTGATATTCAATGTTTTCTATTGTATCGTGTAGTTTAATGGAAACAAAAAGAATAAAAATTAATATTGAAAATATCGATTCTGGAGCAATAAAGGAAGCGGGCGCGATAGTGGATTCCGGCGGCTTGGTTGCTTTTCCCACTGAAACGGTTTACGGAATAGCCGCTCGTGTTAAAGATGATACCCTGTCTAAATTGAATATTGTTAAAGGAAGACCGGAAAACAAACATTACACTTTACATATCGCGGAAAGTAATGATGTATTGAAATATGTTCCGAATATTCCTTTACGAGCACGAAAGCTTATTCAAAACGCATGGCCGGGGCCTTTAACGCTAATTTTCGCGTTAGAACCTGATGATACAAAAATCCAGCAGACAAAATTAGGTAAGGATACATTCTCTGCTTTATATAAAGATGGGACAATTGGAATAAGATGCCCAGATAATGCGATAGCGACCGCGTTGCTCAGGGAAATAAAATGCCCTGTAGTTGCGCCAAGCGCAAATATTTCAAACCAGCCCCCCGCCGTAAATACCGACCAGGTTCTCGAACAGCTTGACGGCAAAATAGATATGGTTCTTGACGCGGGCCAGTGCAAATTCCAAAAAAGCAGCACCGTAGCGAGAATAGACAATAGAGGAATCGAAATTCTCAGAGAAGGCGCATATTCCAAAACAGATTTGGATATGTTATCACAAATCAAGGTATTGTTTGTTTGCACAGGCAATACATGCAGAAGCCCGATAGCAGAGGGGGCTTTTAAGAAATATTTAGCTGAAAAACTGAATTTCAAGGTTGACGAACTGGAGCAGATGGGTTATAAGGTTAGCTCGGCAGGCATTATCGGTTCATCCGGCCACCCTGCGACTTCTGAAGCTGTAACCGCTTGTGCGGCACAGGGAATTGATATTAAAAATCACAGAAATCGTGGATTATCGAGAGAGCTGATAGAAGAAAGTGACTTCATCTTCACGATGGAGAAAATTCACTTGATGAGAACACTGTCATTAGCGCCAGAGGCGAAAAACAGGTGTTTATTGTTAGCTGGAAACAAAGAAATACCTGACCCAATCGGACAACCGCAAAGAGTTTATGATAATTGTGTAAAAGTTATTACAAAAGCAGTTAAAGAAAGAATTAGTGAGTTAATAACATGAAGATAGCAATTGGATGTGACCATAGAGGCTTCGACCTGAAAGAAAAGATTAAAGTAATAATAACAGAGTTAGGCCATGAATATATCGATTTCGGCGCCAATAGCAACGAACCAGTCGATTACCCGGATACAGCTTACCTGGCGGCTAACGCAGTCTCTACAAATCAGGCTGACAGAGCTATACTGGCTTGCGCTTCAGGAATAGGAATGAGCATGGCAGCTAATAAAGTCAAAAGAATAAGAGCAGCCTTATGCCACGACGAACTAAGCGCACAGGCATCACGAGGTCATAATGATTCCAATGTCCTTTGCTTACCCGCTGACCAGATCGGAGAGTCACTGCTCAGAAAAATTGTAGAAGTCTGGCTGAAAACAGAATTCATGGGCGGAAGACACCAAAGAAGAGTTAATAAGATCCAGGCAATCGAAGATGGTAAAGACCCGAAAGATATTAACTGAATATGAGTTAATACGTGGTGGGCAAGGAGGCCTGCATTGTTAAAAACGGAATTTCTTCACGGAAACAGTATAGATTTTATACTATTTCCCAAATAACACCGTTCTAAACTTTGGCATGTACTTTTTTCGATTTCGATTTTATTCCCTGCGTCGCAATCTTTATTTTCGCTCTGCCGGGCTGAGTTTTTGGTTTCAGCGTTTCGGCGGAAACAGAACCTATTAAACGCAGTTTCTGGTACCTGTCTTCAAGGATATTTTCAATCTTCATGCGTTTAAGTTCGCCAATCGATTTTATAATATATTTCTCGACGTTATAGATTGCATCGTGCATATTTCGATGCGCCCCGCCGAGAGGCTCCTGAATGATTTCATCTATAAGTCCGAGTTTACGCAAATCTTTACTGGTCAGCTTCAGTGCTTCAGCGGCCAGAGGAGCCTGCGAGCCGTCACGCCATAGAATACCGGCACAACCTTCAGGAGTTATTACCGAAAAGTACGCGTATTCGAGCATCGCGAACCTGTCGCCAACTCCGATACCCAACGCTCCGCCGGAACCGCCCTCTCCGATTACAACGCAGATTATCGGCACTTTTAACCGCGACATTTCCTGCAGATTCACCGCGATAGCCTGAGCTATGCCGCGTTCTTCAGCTCCGACACCCGGATATGCGCCCGGCGTATCGATTAAAGTTACAATAGGAATATGAAATTTCTCAGCGAATTTCATTTTCAATAACGCTTTGCGGTAGCCTTCGGGATTGGGACAGCCGAAATTACATTCGATTTTCTGTTTGATATTTCTTCCCTTGTTCTGAGCGACAAGCAAAACTCTTTCCCTGCCGATATGCCCAAAACCTGTTATGATTGCCCTGTCATCACCAAAACACCTGTCGCCATGAAGCTCACGAAAATCCTTAACCATCAACTCAAGATAATCACAAGCAAGAGGCCGCTTCGGATGCCGTGCTACCTGGACGGTCTGCCAGGCGGAAAGATTGGAATAAACCTGTTTAAGCTCATCAACCTGTTGCTTTTGAAGGATTCGTATCTCAGGAGAATAGTCTATGCCTTTGACTGAACTGAGTTTCCTGAGTTCATTCATCTGGCTGTCAAGCTCTGCTATCTTTTCCTCAAAATTCAGGTGATCAACACTATTTGTATTATTATCAGGCATAATTTCCTACCTTTATACCATTCTATGCGCAAAAAAATATTCACTTGATATTTAAATATATATTTCTTAATTGCGAGATATTAACATTTTTGTTATGCAAATGAAAGAAAAAAACGCTTTTTTCAAAAACATCTATGTACCGATAAAACCAAACCATAACCACAATTACACTCATATCCCCATATATATCAATAGTTTACGCGATTTTTATCCAAAATGCAAACAAATTCTCATTAAAGTGCGTGCCCTGAATTAATCAAAACAATCTGTCGTACAAAATATATCAAAGACGCAGTTTTTAGTAGGAATGGTATAATCCTGAATTTAGCCAAAAACAATTGAAAAACATATTTTCCAGGCTTATCTTACTATTTCGGAGAAATATATTGACATAATCTGATTGATATAATATTTTTTAGGCTATAGAGGCATTTTTCTTCAATGAAGATTAACTTGTTAATGGGAAGAATTAAAATGAAAAATACAGCGAGAAATGTATTGTTGGCTTTATCAATCGGTATTCTAAGTACAATAGCATACGCGGATGGCAAATTTTACATTATTCAAGAGAATATTCCTGCAAATATACCATACCAGAGAGCTTTTATAATATTTCATGAAAACACAGAAACCATGATTCTTCAAAGCAAATACGAAATTTCAAAATCTCAACCAATAGATTCTTTAGGCTGGGTCGTACCTGTACCTTCGGTTCCTGATATAACAAGCTTGGATGCTGATATTGCAGATATTTATTGTTTTCACCAGGCTTCTATAAGTACTCAACCAAAAATTTTCGCTATTAGTGATTTGTTTGGAATTGCAGCACACATACTTTTCGTATTGAGTTTTTTATCTATTTTAATACTTCTTTTATTTTTTCCTGTATTGAAAAAGATTGGTATTTCAAAGGAAAAATGGCATAAACTGGCTAATATCAGTTTTCGTGCTTTTCTGATTTGTTTTTTTATCGCTTTCTTTTATGGAGCATTTATGCCGGGTCTCAGGAGTCAAGGAGCAGGAGGAGATATTGAAATTGTAAAGGCTGAAAAAGCAGGTATATATGATGTGAAAGTGATTAAGAGTGACAATACCGACGCAATTATAGAATGGCTGAACGAAAACAACTTTGATTTTGATGTAAATGATTCTGACGCATTTACTGACTATATCAGCCGGGACTGGTGTTTCGTCGTGGCAAAGGTTCAACCCGAACCCGGAACAAAAAAAGATAAAATCTCCCGCAATGGAATGGCAGCTCCGCTTGTTTTAAAATTCAATACTGAAAAAGCAATATACCCTACTGCTCTTACAGCGGCGATAGGAACAGAAACTCAAATCCTGATTTATACTTTAAGCGATAACAAACTCGATTGCAAAAACAGACTAAAATTTGAAGCAGCTCGGAAAACCCATCCACAGAGATTCGATCCAAACTGGAAGATACCAAAAGAATATGAAGAGCACCGTATTAAATTATTAGCTGACGTCTTCGAAAAACTGCCGCAGGATATGATAATCTGCAAGTTCAAAGACACATTAACATCTGAACAAATGAAAGAAGATATTGTATTCGAGAACGCAAGCGATAATAAACCATACCGGAAATTGAAAATCATCTGGACAAGGTAGAATCAATAATAACTTACTTATAATAAAGCTAATTTAGAGATAAAGTACCTATAGCAAAATCTTCTTTCTTTTTTATGCTATTTTTGGTATTAAATAACATATAAAAAAATGAAACTGTACCTATACTTAAGGTTTAAATATATGAATTTAACTACGAGAAAATCAAGATTAAAGGGAACAATAGCAATTCCGGGTTCTAAATCACATACAATCCGCGCGGTCGCAATCGCGTCTCTGGCCGAAGGTGATAGTCTTATCAGAAGCCCACTTATTTCCAGCGATACTCTTTCTTCTGTATCCTGCTACAAGGCTCTCGGAGCAAAAATCGATACTTCAGACGATACCGTCTGGAAAGTTACAGGCAACGGTGGAAATATAGCCGCTCCGGAAGAAATTATAGATGTTGGAAATTCCGGCACGACACTCAGGCTTGCGATGGGTTCAGCGTCCTTAGTCTGGCCGGGAAAGTCAATCACTTTCACAGGTGACGAACAGATACAAACACGTCCAATTGCCCCGCTTATGGAAGCACTTATGAATTTGGGTGCTCAATGCGTAAGCCTCAATGGTGATTGTAAGGCACCAGTAAAAGTAACCGGCAAAATCGCTGGAGGTTCAACTCCCATAGCCGCTTTTACGAGCCAATATTTGTCGAGTCTGCTCTTATGTACCCCGCTCGCTTTGCAGGATTCGGAAATTATCGTCAATCTGCTGAACGAGCCGGGTTATGTGCAAATGACGCTGGATTGGATGGATAAGCAGAATATCGAATATGAAAATCAGAATATGAAAAAGTTCCTCGTTAAAGGTAAACAAAAATACAAAGGATTCGATAGCCCAATCCCAGCCGATTTTTCGAGTGCGACTTTCTTTTTGTGTGCCGCCGCCCTGCTGGGAGACGAAGTGACTTTGCTCGGACTGGATTTTTCAGACAGCCAGCCGGACAAAGCTGCTGCCGATTATCTAAAAGCAATGGGCGCTGATATTACGGTTAATTCTGATTCAGTAACTATCAAATCTTCTGAACTTCACGGAACTGAAATTGATATGAACGCAACGCCAGATGCTTTACCCGCAATGGCGGTAACAGCGGCTTTCGCGAAAGGCCAGACTCGCCTGGTAAATGTCCCCCAGGCAAGAACGAAAGAAACCGACCGAATCGCATGTATGGCAAAAGAACTCGCAAAAATGGGTGTTGACGTGAAAGAATTGCCGGACGGACTTGTTATCAACGGCGGCAAACCAAAACCAACACAAGTAAAAGGCTGGGGCGACCATAGAATCGTAATGGCACTTTCGATAGCCGGTATGATGCTCGATGGTAAAGTCACAGTTGATACCGCGGAAGCGATGAACGTCACGTTCCCGAGCTTTGTCGAGCTTATGAAAAACCTCGGCGCTGATATAGAATTAGTCTAAAAGACTATCCTAATAATTCCCTGTCATTCTGAGGCAAAGCCGAAGAATCTGGGCTGAGTATTATAATTCAAGACCCAGATGCTTCACTGCGTTCAGCATGACAAGATAGAATCAGTCAGTTTGAGTAATTAAGACATTCTAAACTTTTTCGAAAATGAATTTATGCTCGTCGGAATCTATTTTGATTTTGTCGCCTTCTGAGAATTTACCTGCCAGCAATTCGTTTGCCAATGGATTTTCAAGGCTTTGCTGGATAGCACGCTTCAAAGGTCTCGCTCCGAAAGCCGGGTCGTAACCTTGCTCCATAATTTGTTTTCTTGCATTATCGGTAAATTCAATTTCTATATTACGACCCCGCAATCGCTCCGCGAGATAATGCAACTGTATTTCAACAATCTTCGTAAGGTGCTCTTTTTTGAGCATATGAAAAACAATCACTTCGTCAATCCTGTTTAAGAACTCAGGTTTGAAAATCATTTTTAAAGCGTCCTTTACGTGAGCTTCGATTTCCCAGTCCGCACCTTCATCTTCAGACAATTCCTGGATTTGCTGGCTTGCGATGTTACTCGTCATAATAATTACAGTATTCTTGAAATCGACTGTTCGCCCTTTTCCATCCGTAAGACGACCGTCATCGAAAACCTGGAGCATTACGTTGAATACATCAGGATGTGCCTTTTCAATTTCATCGAGCAATATAACAGAATAAGGTTTGCGGCGTACCGCTTCTGTAAGACGTCCCCCTTCTTCATAGCCGACATAACCCGGAGGAGAACCTATAAGACGCGCGACTGAATGCGACTCCATAAATTCGCTCATGTCAATACGAATCATAGCATGAGGATCATTGAATAAAAATTCAGTAAGTGCCCTTGCCAATTCAGTTTTTCCTACCCCGGTCGGACCGAGGAATAAAAATGTCCCTATCGGCCTGTTCGGATCGGAAAGGCCTGAGCGGCTTCTGCGAACCGCGTTGCAAAGTGCGGAAACGGCTTCATCCTGGCCTACTACACGTTTACGAATCATTTCTTCCATTTTCAGGAGACGATCACGTTCGCCACTCAATAGCTTGGCAATCGGAATCGATGTCCAGTGAGAAACGATTTCCGCGATATGTTCTTCGTTTACTTCATTCTGAATTATACTCTGGTGGGAATCAGCAAGCCGGGATTCTCGTTCCTCAAGTTCTTTTTTCAGGTTTGTAATTGTTTCATACTTCAAACGCGCGGCAGTCTCAAGCTCTCCTTTTCGCTGAGCGTCCTCGAACTGATTATGCGCGTTTTCTATTTTTTTCTTCAACTCTTTTATCTGGTCAATGTCACCTCGTTCGTGTTCCCACTGGGCAGACATAGCCCTGTCCTGTTCCTTCAAGTCGGCAAGCTGCTTTTCCGCTTTTTTAAGCCGTTCTTTGCTTGCTTCATCGGATTCCTTTTTAAGCGCTTCACGCTCAATCTGCAACTGTACGATTCTTCTTCTGATACTATCCAGTTCAGAAGGCAGCGAATCATTTTCAATCCTTAGTTTTGAAGCGGCCTCATCTATCAGGTCGATAGCTTTATCCGGCAGCCAGCGGTCGGTAATATAACGATTTGACAAAGTCGCCGCGGCTACAAGCGCTGCATCTGTAATACGAACGCCATGATGTGTATCATAACGGTCTTTGAGGCCGCGGAGTATAGCGATTGTTTCCTCAACACTCGGCGGGTCAACCACAACAGGCTGGAAACGTCTCTCAAGAGCGGCGTCTTTCTCGATATATTTTCGATATTCATCGAGAGTTGTCGCGCCGATGCAGCGAAGCTCGCCGCGAGCAAGAGAAGGTTTCAATAAATTTCCAGCGTCAACAGCGCCTTCGGCTTTTCCTGCGCCTACGACGGTATGAAGTTCGTCAATGAACAGAATTATCTGCCCTTCGGCAGAGATTACTTCTTTGAGAACGGCTTTGAACCTGTCCTCGAACTCTCCTCTGAATTTTGTACCGGCGATTAAAGCACCCATATCTAAAGCAATAATTCTCTTATCTTTTAAACCTGTTGGGACATCACCTGCGATTATTCTTTGAGCAAGGCCTTCTACTATCGCGGTTTTTCCTACGCCTGGTTCGCCGATGAGAACAGGATTATTTTTTGTTCGCCTATTTAAAACCTGCATACATCGTCGAATTTCTGAATCACGTCCTATAACCGGGTCAAGTTTCCCCTTCTTTGCCATTTCAAGAAGGTCGATTCCATATCTTTCGAGTGCTTTATATTTGTCTTCAGGATTCGAGTCAGTTATTTTTTCTGTTCCGCGAATTTCTTTCAACGCATTCTCGATTTGCTCAGTTGTAACTGAATTCAGGCGTAATATTTCCTTTGCGTCGCTCTGTATCGAAGAAAGCGAAATCAATAAATGCTCTGCGCTAAGGTATTCATCGCCCATTTTATCGGCCCGATTCTGGGCATCAAGAACAATCTGGCTGAATGCCTGATCGGGCATTATCATAGACTGGCTCTTACCCTGTGGTAAACGAGCCAGTTCGCTATCTGTCATTTCCTTTATCCGGCCAACATTAGCGCCGATTTTCTTTAAAATATCTACAACTACACCTGTTTCATCGCCGCATAGTGAACTTAGAAGGTGCAGCGCGGATGTTACGGTATGTGATTTGGCCATCGCGATTTGCTGTGCGGTCGCCAACGCTTCCTGTGCTTTTAATGTAAATTTATCAAATTTCATAATTAATACCCCTATTAATATTTAGTCATTTGATATATTAAAAGCAAACACCATGCCTAAAGAGAAGAAAAATGTAAGTACTTTGAAAATAAAGAGATATGATAAAACAGGATTTTGTAACGTGCCAATTTGGCAGTAAGATTCGAGTTAATGAGAAAATATAAAGGGGAAATTCGCGTAAAAGCAGAATTTCCCCTATGATTCAAAATTTAAGTAAGATAAGTTACAGTAATACTGAAAACGAAATAAATTATTTACAATCCCGCCGGAGCGTCCACCCAGCCGGTGTTTATATTATATATAAACTGCCCCCTGGAACGAGAACTGATAAATACTTCGTCTCCTTTAATGGCCAAGCCTGCTTCTACTGTACCATCAACAAATATTCTTACCGCTCCTGATCTTGACAATCCCTCGCTGACTGGCCAACCATGCTCTTTGATTTGATCATTAGAAAAACCAATACGCTGCAGAATTATTATTACTTCATCAGCATTAAGTGTCAAAACATCCGAACTTGGTACCGGAACAACCTTAATCCCTGACCTCATGCAGCCGCCCAAAATCATCGGCAGTAATAAGAATGCTATTACTAAAGAACCTATCGATATATGCTTTGTTGGTTTCACAAGCAATTCTCCCGAAAAAATTACAATGTATTAATATTGACTTCTGCCAGATCTGCCGCCCTGTGTCGATAAACCGCTCTCAAGCTGCCTGTTGAAGGCATCCTTAGGTGATAGTGACGCCGGAGCTGATGTTCTACGAGATCCGTTAGTTAGAGTATCTGTATTCGAGAAGCCCGTAAACATATCTTCCTCAGGCATAGAAGTATTATTACCAAAGGCAGATGTAGTAGTACGACGCGTTTGATTATTAGTACTATCAGGTTCCATCCGATACATATCAGAACTCATTGGACTTGGTGCTGGAGCAGAAGTTGTCCTGTTTATAAATCCAGTCTGCGGCTGATTAGACTGATTCACCTGACTCGATTCATGCACAATACTCGCTGTAATAAAAATCGCGACTTCTCTATTATTGTTATTGTGATAATCATTTTTAAACAATCCGCCAACCAACGGAATCAAACTTAAACCAGGAACTGCTTTTGTAGTCTTCATCTGTCTATCTTCACTAAGACCCGCTATAGCAACAGTACCGCCGTCATATACACGCACAGTACTTCTTGCTGTTCGGCGTGTTACACTTGGCAGACCACTGTCATTCGATTGGGGAATAGTATCACTTACTTCGACAGCGACTTCAAGAACAATGTCATCACTATTACTTATATGAGGCGTAATTGCCAAAACAGTACCTGTAGTAATTTTTTCCATTTCCTGTCTTGCATAATAACTATTAGTAGTTTCAGAAGCGTACAACATATAGTAATCTTCTCTTATGACTCTGATATCAGCTACAGAACCATCCTTAGCCAAGACTGCAGGTTTAGCTAATATTTTTGCTTGATTATTAATTTTCATCGCGTTAAGTACCGCTTCCAACGCATTAGTAAATCCAGCGTCAGGCGTGTAACCCATTTGAATACCCCATGCGGTCTTGCCTGCAAAATCAAGAGTATCACCAACACTAACACCACGATTATTATTTGCATAAACACCGCCTGTTACTGTAGGCCAACCCCACTCAACACCAAGATTCAAAAGGTCGCCTTTTTCCATAGCTACGATACGTGCTTCCAGTAAAACCTGGTATGGCTTAATATCCATTGCTTTAATATCACGTTTAATACTCTCTAAAATAATTGAAGGAGCAGTAATTGTAACCCTGTACCCATTGGGATCATCTGGAGCCATTGCGAAATTCCTATTTACAGGGCTCAGACTCTGTAAAACATCTCTCGCTCGAATATAATCAGTCTGGACAACTTCTGTTTTACTCATCAAATGCCATCTGTAGTTTTCATTGGTAACTTTAACTTCCGCTACCAGGTAATAAGGATAATCTCCTTCTATTTTCGTTACAAAATACGGAGTAGGAGCAAGAATCATTTCAAGTGCTTTTTCCAATGGAACACGATCAAGTTTGCAGGTTACAATTCCAGCAACTGAACTATCATAAAAAATCGAAACACCATACTCAGACGAAATCAACTCAAGAGTTGACGTTAAATCATCACCGGCAAAGGTCTCAGTAATCAGTATAGCACCTTCACTGCCACGCTCAACCGTTGGCGGATTATTACCGCCAGCTTCCAATATTGCAATACGATTTAGCAAATCTTGTATTGTTTGGTTATCCTGCGAAGTGTCACTTCCAGTATCTGGTTTAGTACCCGTGTCAGGTTTAGTACCTGCATCAGGTTTAGTACCTGCATCAGGTTTAGTACCTGCATCAGGTTTAGTACCTGCATCAGGTTCAGTTCCTGTATCGGGTTTAGTTCCTGTATCGGGTTTAGTACCTGTACCTGGTGTGTCCTCCGGATATACACGTTCACCATACATATAATCCGTTGTAACATTTTCAAACGATACGGTTGCCGGATTGAATTTAATACCCTTCTTAAACAGAGTATATTCACCGGTCCAGCCATAGGGTACTTCGATAGCAAATTCACCTTTAGAGTTGGATTGTGCTACAATGTTACCCGGATTTGCTGTAACCTGTACGCCCTGTACGGCTTTGCCTTTAAACTCTAATACATTAAATATTTTAAACATCTGAATTTTAGCTTTGAAATTCTGACTTAAATTTTTTGTAAGAGGCTTATCCTGAATAAATGTAGGAGGAGTAAAAGAATAACCTTCTTTTTCTGTATCCGGCAAAATCCCTCCGGTCCAGCCGTGAGGAGCTTCAAAAGTATATCTACCCTGTGCATCAGTAATTGCCTCTCCCAATACATCAAAGGAAATTACAATACCTTCGACAGGTTTATTTTTATCTGTAGTTATAGTTCCAGAGATAGTATAAGTTTTTAATTTTGCAGTGAAGTCGTTGCCGTAACTGTTATCTGTCACGTTAGTAAAATCAATATTTTGCCGCTCAAAAGTATATCCATCCTTTTGTGGAGTAACCTTGCCGCTCCAGCCATGCGGTACAGTAGCCAAATAAGTACCGGAACTATCTGATTCTATTTGTTTTCCTGGAAAACCTCTTAATATTACACCCGGTTCACCTAAATTACCGGAAATTTCGTATTGTTTTGGTGACGCAATGTAAATTTCATTCGTATAATCCTGAGCAACTCCTGAATATGTATTAACAGGAGGCTCGAAACCGTAACCTTCCTTTTCAGGTGTAACAACGCCGGACCAGTTATGTTCTACTGTTACAGAGTAAGAACCTTCTGGACCAGTTGTAACCGGATTGCCTGGCAAACCAGTCATTGTTACGCCGCTGATACCTGTTCTGCCTTTGATTATAAATGTTCTAATGCTGCCTTTATAGTCCTGATTTAATTTATCTGCCCTTACCTGTGTATAGGTCATAGTACCGGGTTTGAATGAATATCCCTCAAGTGTAGGTTCAATTGTTCCAGTAAAATCAAAATCAACTAAAACACTATAAGAACCGCTGGGGTCAGTAATAACTTCATCAGGGAATCCAGCCATTAAAACTCCGGGCATTCCGACGGTTCCAGAGATAGTAAATTGCTGAGCTTTTGATGTAAAATCCTGAGTCTGATCAGAAGTTAAACCTTGAAACGCGTATTCAGCCGGTTCAAAAGTATAGCCTTCTTTTTTAGGAGTAACTTTACCGCTATAATTATATTCGACAGTTGCACTATAAGAACCATCTGCTTCGGATATAACTTTTCCGGGTAAACCAGCCATTTCAACGCCGCCAACACCGACATTACCGGAAATATCGATCTTTACCGCAGACGCAGTGAAATTAAGCGACTTAGGCCCTTTAAGCGAATCGATATCCATTGTCTGTGGGTTGAACTCAAAACCATCTTTGAGCGGCTCGACCGTACCTGTCCAGCCGTATGGAAGAACTCCAGAATAGCTGCCGGTGGCATTGGTTGAAGGATTGCCTGGCAAGCCATTCAATACAACACCTTCCATAGTGCCGGCCTTAACTGATAAAGTATAGGTAATAGCAGTGGCTTTGAAGTCCTGATTAACCTGGTCTTCATCTATGTTTCTGTAGGGTCTCGAAGAAGGCGAAAAGGTATATCCGTCTTTTTTCGGCGTAACTGTACCGCTCCAGTCGTACTCAACTGTAGCATAATATTCGCCATTGGAGTTGGTTACAACTTCCTGATCCGGAAAACCCGATAATACCACACCCTCAACACCGTCTATCGTGCCGGAAATAGTAAATGTCTCTACAGATACTTCTATCTTTGCATGTGCGCAAACTGATAAGAACATAACCGCATAAACAAATATACAGCAGCCCGATAATAATCTTACATTAATTTTCCTCGCCATAAAGCTACGTCCCTTTCTGTAATCGCTTTGAGCCTTGTATCGGCATTCCAGCATTTTTCTTTAGCAAAAAATTCTCCCATATATCAATACCATTGAACCGGTATTAGCTCTTTTACTTCCTCATCCAATATTTCTGGTGATCTTCTTCCACGTATATCACGAACTCTTATACGGACTTGCCTTTGCACTTTCTGTGCAGTTGGATAGTCCATTAACACTTCAAGATAATAATCATCTGGGGGCAGTGACGAAAAATCGAGAGTACCTGTATAATACCTCGAATCATAAGGCAAAAACATCCCTGGCTTATCTGTATTCAGCATTGCCGAAGTATAACCATATCCTTCGGCCTTAACTACAGCGGTTCTTACCATTGTTGGATAAACATGTGTACTTCCACCATTTTCAAATTTTGCCTGAATGGCGTACGTAGATTTGCTCGCGTTAATTTCTGTAAGATTTATAGCTGTACATTTTACTTCAGCCTTCGGATTCGCATTCTTATTATTTACACATACATTAAGCCATGTTGTACCAGCTTCCTGACCATCAGGATAAACAACTTTAAGTCCAAGAGACGCATAATAATTTGGATACTTCAAAGCATTTTCCGGCATCTTGGCGATTATTCTAAAATTAAGTGTTCGAAAATCCGCAAGTGTCAACTCCTTCGGTTCAAATGATAACCAATCCAGACAAGTTAAATCATTTGCTATTTTTTCATTATTTGCCCCAACTTTCCCATTAAAGGATTTTGGAACATCAAGAATCGGAATAACCTTAACTTTTTCGTTAATAGCTAAATGTACTTTAAGATCGCTGCTTCGTCGTAATCCAGGAGACATTTCAATAACAATGTCTTTTGTTTCCAAATCGATAGGAACATCAGACGGCGCATCGGTCAACATCGGATCACCCTTGAAATTTAATTCTACTGCCATTCTTGTTTTGGTTCCAATAAGCCGACCGTCAACATACAGCAGGGCGTCAAGCTGATATTTTCCACTTGGCAGAGATCTTCCAATATCACTTTTCAAATTCAGTTCTACGCCGGGAATAATACCTATATCTTTGAATTCATGAGTTGTAATAAGCTTCCAGCGGTTGTTTAGAAAGCCGCGAAGCCTTATAATAGGTCTCAGACGCGGGAAAGATTTACCCACATTCTTAGCTTTCATATTAAGTACAACTCTTCCGCGAGAAGAATCTTCGGATTCAATAAATTCCATCCCAATATCCGTAATTTCAACTTTTGACGGAGGAAAAGCTGTAGATGAAAACTGAACACTTGCGACTACTGTAATGCCTGTCCTGATAACTATTGGTGTTTTTGTGGATTCACTTGCTTTTGCTCTTGTCGAAGCCATAATAGTTGCTCCATAGAATCCTATTTTGGCGTCATATGGAACATCTATTCTTACTGGTATGACCGCATCACCATCTTTTGGAACGATAACAGTCGTTTTATCCAATTTAATCCAACTCCTGCATGATGAAACTTTTGATATATCAAGACCAGGATAATAATCAAACGGACTGCATGGATCAGTATCGAACGGCAGCCAATCACCCGTTTCTTTTTGGGTTAATTCAATGACTTTTAATTCAATCTTCATTTCATTGTTTGGATCGAAATTGTGTATCTTCAAATCTTGTATATTACTTGAACGAGGACGAGGAGTAATATCTATTCTTCCCGGCTGAACTACATATCCAGCTTGGCTTCCTGATTGCGCACTTACCGACTGAGCAGATAAAAACATCGTTATTAAAACTGCAACCATACAAAATAGAAAAGTTGAATTAATAAAATACTTTTCTAAAAAATATATTTTAATATTTTGTTTTTTCATATTTATCTGACTGCTGTTAGTTTCCAAATGATTTGTTTTATTCCCATACTTCATTATTAGACTCCTAATGTTAAAACGAAAATCCGACCTAATTCCTGATTTTACTCCTTTGACCTCCTGTCCATACTTCAATTTAAACCACTCCTTCGTTTCTAACATATTCGGCAATCTAACATCCCCACTTTTTATAATTCCTTCTTTAAACCCCCTTGGAAACCGCAAATTCACGGTTTGAGGTATGTTTTAAGCAACCCATATCTTTATGCAGCCATCACCAATAAAGCTATTCAGTTGCTTGAAACTGCTTCAATATTGCTAATTTTACCATTTTAACTCTATAGAGTCAAGCATAAAGTATCTATTTTAGCCAACTTATCCCATATTTTGTTAACACAAGAAATCCCCCCCCCCTTTTTGACGATTGTCTATTTTATGCTATATGTAAACGCCCTATAATTCGTGTTTTTCTAACATCCAAAACAACATAAACGAATAGTTTATTAATTTCAAAAATAATCAAAAATATATAGTCCTATAATATTTTTTAAATATTTCTTAAAAAAAATAGTTTAACTCCAAATTACTGGTTATTCAGCTATATATTTTATATAAGTTATTTGGATTAAAGCTTTAAATGCAACAACCTGCAAGGGGCGGAAAATCCATCTTTTATAAGTTTTAAAGACATAATAAATCTTGATATAACTAACAAGACTAACCATCTTCCTGGTATTTCATGAAATACAAAGCAGCCTGAATAATCTCGAGGAGATATGCTGAAGTTCAATTTCGCAGAGCTCATTTTTTAAAAATAATAAAGGAGGGGCAAATTAATCATCCGCCCCTCCCATTGTTCTTTTATACTGCGGTAAACTTAATTAATTTGGCTCACTCAATTCATGGCCATTAAGTTATACCTTTTCAGGATACCTGAAAATTAATCGCAGTAATCACAGTAATCTGGTGTACCTGATGGTATTGCTAAAATAGCAACTTCACCAACCTGCTGCTCTGAATTTGGTGATGCGCTATAAATATTTGCATCCCAAGCTTCTACGCAAACATTGACTTTTTCCTGATTACCACTGCCAATAATGTTCCATGTAGTTGGTTTTGTTGCGCCACCATCATTTGTGAAGTATGCTTTCCAGTTATCGCTACCCCAAGCATTGCTGATGATTCCTGATCCAGCGCCACCTTTGTAAAGCTTTAATGAAAGTATTGCTGCGAAATTGGATCTTACGGAAATCTCTACACAGCCTTTGTAGCATGGGAATGACTGTCCTGATGGGCAGTTTACCTGACTCATGATAATTTTCTTTGAGCCGCAGCCTTCAATCTCAATAAACATACCAACTTTAATATAAACCGGTATTCTGCAGATCTCTCTTGGAGTGTATGTAATTGTTATTGTTGCCGGCCAAAGACCATCAACTTTAATCTGCCCATTAACTTGTCCATCAAAACCATAGGAAACTGTTGCGAGCATACCCATCAGTGCTATTGCAATTATACTTTTCTTCACCATCTTAAATTCCCTCTCATAACAAATTGTTACGGCTCTATTTTACGCCTCACCTTAAGGCATTAGAGCTAAATATTTTTTATCTACGCCCAGGTCAACGCCCGAGCCACGTATTGCGAATCCAAATACATTTTACAGATTTTAACATGCGAATCCGCCATAATATCATGCTAAATCCACAACCCATTAAAAATCGCGTAAACGAACTATAAAGGGCTTTTTTAAGCTAATTACAGGACGAAAAAATTCAATCTGCCTGCAATTTTTCAGTGTTTCACTACCTCAAACACCTCCTTTCCCCTCATTCTTTCCAGAAGAGGAATCCTGTGTAGGACTTTAATGTATTCACTATTCCTGGGCATAAATAATCAAAATAGTCATTGAAGTCACAAAAAATATTTCTTCTAAAAACTACAATTATAAAACACTAAACAGGCGGCAATATAGTAAACGCAATCGATCCAGAATAGTTACCAGCACGATCGAATGAACTATTTGCCTTTACTAAAAAATCTATTTTTATGTCATGAGAACCAAACATTGGCTTCGATAAAACAACCGGCTTAACCAAAGAAACAAAACCGCCAGTTGCCGATGTCTTAACATAAACACGATCCTGATTTATCTCTTGTCCATATCTATTTTTTAAAGAACTCATCGAAGCTAAAATCGAACCATGAAAACAATTAGAATTAACTTTCAAAGTCAAAGCTTCAGGAATTATACTGTCCCATATCAGACTTGAACTAAGCTTTACCGCCTTCTGTTCAAAAGAAATATACACAAAAGGCTCTTCAGCATGTATAATTCCCGTCGAATTTAACAATATCAACCCAAACAGCAATATGAACAGTAATTTCTTCATTTTTTCTATCCCCCCGGATAAAACTACTTTTTAATTTGAACCTGAAATTTAATGAAAAGAGATATGAATTCTTTTCACCAATCTCCTCTTATTCAAATGTCTTGTTGATTACCAAACGCCATTTACCATGACAACAACCTAACAATCTACTCTATGTTGCCCAGTATAACATCTTCTTTATTGTAAATCAACTAAAAATTACGTTATTTACATACTTTTTATCAATATTAACACCTGTAATTAAGGTTGATTTTACCCAGTCTCATATACTTAATCAACTAAATATTCTAAATATTTTCCATCTTGCCATAATTTTATAACATCATAAAAAAGCACAGTCAACCCTCACGACAATCTGCTATCCACAAAACCATATATTACAAAGACTTACATACTATTTACTCTTTTAATTTGAATAAAAGACTTAATCAATTTGAAAATACTAAAAATTTATATTTATTATTTTTTTAATTTTTCGGAAAACACAAAAGAACAGATAGTATTGGTTTATGCCGAATAAATGGTTATAATACAAAAAAAGTTTTTAAAAAATATTTCAGTTTTTTTCAACTTTGTTAAGACAAAAATAAGAAGTGACGAGAGAAATTCATAAACATATAACTGGAGACGAGATAAGATGAACTTACAAATGAATAAAATTGTCATACCGTTTTGCTGTATAGGAATATTTTTATTTTGTATTACATTACAAAATGCCGCTTTGGGAGCGATATCCAATCCAAATGAAAGCAATCAAAAGCAACCGTCAGGTCTTAATATTCTTACAGATATTAACGTTGTCGGGAAAATTGATGAATTTTCCATTACCAGACAGGAACTCATGAAAAGATTAATTTTAGAGTATCAGCCTGATCCCTACAGATTATATTCAGATCAAAAATTGCCAAATGATGCAAATTCTATGCTTCTGCAAATTTTAGGTGAAAAAGCCGTAGTTTTAGAAGCCAGAAAACAAGGCCTTCTTGCGGACGAAACGATACGTCAAGCAGTTATAAGAGACCGTCAGACGCGAGTTGTAAACTTATGGGTACAGGATAATATTAAGAAAGAGCAAAGCAAAATCGCCACTACAGAAGAGGAAATTGACAAACAAATAGAAGCCAACCCAAATATGAACCGGGAACAGGCAAAGGCGGCGGTAGAATCAGCAAAATCAAATAAAATCCTTGATCAATGCTATGCGAATTTATACAAGAAGTCTGAAGTCAAAAAATTAACCGAAAGTTATTCAAAGGCAATCCAGATTCATGACAGATTGCTGAATCACCCTGTAAAACCCAGACCCTCAAACTTTATCCGTGATTCTCAAGTGAGAGAAGAATTGACTGAAGTGGAAAAAAACATTGTTTTAACCGAGTTTACTAATGGGAAAATAACCTTAGAAGAATGGTTTGATGTTTTATGCGACTTTTCCCCGGTAGGAAGACCTAAAAATCTAAACACAGAAGAAGGAATTGATCAACTTCTCGAAATAGCTATCGTGAAACCTCTGATAGCCGCGGAAGTCCATGAACTCGGTATGGATAACAACCCTGCCTTCTTAAAACAAATTAGAGATTATGAAAATGAACTGCTGCTGAATTATGTAAGAAACCAGAAAAGCATTGATATAAATGAACCAACAGAGAAAGATATTCTTGACTTCTTCAATAAAAATAAAGATTTTTTCAATACAGGCAGGATTATGAAAATTGACGAAATCTGGTTAAAAGATTTACAAACCGCTCAAATTGCTAAAAAAGAATTAGACAGCGGCAAAGATTTTAATGACGTGAAAAAGGAATATTCTATTTACCCAAACAGCCAGGCTTATCAAACATCCCTGAACAATGAAGGATTCTTCTGGAAAGAATTATGGCCAAACCAGCAGCAGAAAATAATTGGTCCAATAAAAGGCTTTCAGGTGGATGGAATTAAATGGCGAATAGTAAAAATTATGGAAAAACAGCAAGGAAAATTGCCGGAATATTCTAAAGAGCTTGAAACTAACGCAAAATATCTTATGATGAGCGAAATGGCTATTCAAAATATGGAAGATTATTGCATGGAGACCTTAAAAAAATATCCGTATGAAGTCTATTCTGATAGAATTAAAGACATCGACCCGATGAATATACCGTAAACAATTGGAAAATGCTCAAAGGATTAGAGCTTGATTTATACATTATACAAATACATATTTCGTGAGTTGTTGAGAGTATTCCTGCTGGCGTTAATCGCGCTGACATTAATTCTTAGCATGGGGAGCATATTGCAGCCAATCCAGCAATACGGCGCAGGCCCAAAGCAGGTTGTAATCATTATGTTTTATTTTCTCCCAATAACGCTCACTTTCGTTCTTCCTATAGCAGCGTTATTCGCAGGTGCGCTGGTTTATGGAAGATTTACAAGTGACAATGAACTTGACGCATGCAGAGCAAGCGGTATCAGCATAATGAATCTTGTTATTCCCGGACTGTTTCTTGCGGTTGTTGTAGCCGTTTCCAATTTATTCCTGAGCTTCTATGTTATGCCGACTTTCGTTCATTTAGCGGAAAAAACAATAAAAGCCGACATCAAACAAATGCTTTTCAGAAGTATTGAACAAAAAGGCTATTATAAAGTTCCACCTGACAATGAATACCTGATTTATGCCGATTATGTGGACAATCAAAATGATACGCTTTACGGAGTAGTTCTGACAAAGTTGGAAGGATCTGAAATCGGCGAAATCTTTACTGCTGAAAGTGCCAGAATTAATATTATACCGCATGAGACGACAAATGAAGTAAAAATGACCATACGGAATGGCTTCCAAATGAGTAATAAGCAGACTATTTCACTTAATACTCTGCCATTTACAACAGAATTCGGCTCACTGCTCGATGATAATATTACCTTCAAAAAAATCGATGAAATGAGGAAAATTAAAGCGGATTTAATGCGATTCGAACCAGTAGCCAAAGCCTCATATAAAACTTTAAAACAACTTACTGCAGAACTTTTTGTATATGATATTCAAAACCATATCTCAAAAACGGAAAATAATGAAGCTAATAATGAAACTTCAGAATATTTCTATGAGTTAACCGGTGAACCTAATTCAATAAAATTTTCATTGGCACCCTGTATAATAAAAGAGGGACAAATTAATCTAACACAGGAAATTACTCTTATTGAGTTCGATACTAATAATCCAGCAGATTCTCGTACATATAAATGTAAAGAAGCGTTTTTCCGTTTCGAAGGAACCAGGCAGGATTTTTCACTGGCATTGGATGTTCGCGGCGCAAGAAACATAAATACAGGCGAAATAAAAATGTGGGACTCTATTACTGGACTGAAAATACCGAGAGACATTGAAAAAACAAGAAAACAATTTTACACTGATAAAGGCTCAATAAATGTAAACAAACTTGCTTCAGGACAGATTGGTTTGACAGGCTTTAATCCAAGCGGGCAGCTTACTCAACTGCAAAATATCTTAAAATATGAAATTGATAATACAAACGCGGATATTAAGTCCGAAATACATTCCCGTCTTGCTTTTGGAATTGGCTGTATCTCAATGATACTAATTGGAATGGGACTTGGAATATTAAAACGAGGCGGACATTTACTAAGCGCTTTCGGCGCAAGCTGTATCCCAGCGGCAATCCTCATCGTTTGTATTTTGAGCGGCAAGCAGCTTGCGCAAAACATGGGCGCGCAAAGTATCTCCGGCATAACTGTAATGTGGGCAGGATGCGGAGCTCTTTTTCTAATTGCCCTGAGCTTATACTATTATTTACTTAAAAATTAAACATTAAACTCAATCTATGAAAAAATTAGACAGATATATTGCTAAAAATTTCCTCGTTGGTTATGCAATAGCTTTCTGTGTCTTGGTAGGCATGAGAGTAATTATTGATTTATTTGTCAATCTCGATGAGCATACAGAGAATCTCAATCAACTTTCCACCGCCAAAGTCATATACAATATTATTACCTACTACCTGATGAATAGCCTGCTCTATTTTCGCGATTTCGCTGGAATGATAACAGTAGTAGCGGCGTCATTTTCATTCGGGAAGATGATTCGCTCAAATGAGCTTATCGCGATTATGGCATCAGGAGTAAGTTTGAAAAGAACAATATGGCCGGTAATTTTTATAGCCTTGATTTTATCAGGTGTTCTTGTTATCAACCAGGAACTTGTAATACCTGCACTGGCAGATAAGTTGACACGAAAACCTGATGATACACCGGGACAGGAAACCTATGAAGTAAGATTTATAACTGACGAAGAAGGCTCGTTGATTTTTACCCAGAGATTCGATTCAAATACAGCAACACTCTATAACCCGACAATACTGCAAAGGAAACTTATCGCTAAAAACGGTATATGGGAAGTTACCTCACGCATAGACGCCGGAAAAGCAGTAATTAATAAAGATACAGGAAACTGGGAACTTTATACACAAGATGCTTCATCAAAAGAATGGCTTCCGTACGGCCGCATAATTGAACGTGACCCGGAAAAACCTATTTCGACAATTTCTCATTATAAAAGTGATATAACCGCAAGAGATATTCCTCTGCGGGCCAAATCGGAAAATATTTCCCTGATGTCTTTGCATCAGCTTATCGCCCTTGCGTCACAGGGAAATAAAATTCGGGATTTGGCAAATCTTAACAGCCAGAAGCATTTCCGCATTACCGAACCAATTATCAGCATGATAATGCTCATGATAAGTTTGCCAATATTGGTTTGCAGAGACCCGAAAGCGATAAAATCAGCCGTATTGATTAGCTTTTCAATTACCTCGATGTGCTTTGTTTTAACCTTTATCTGCAAAATGCTCGCGACCGAACAGATTATCTTCAATAGAGTCATTCCTGAATTCTGGGCTTGGCTGCCAGTTTTCATCTTCCTGCCAATATCATTCATCACACTGGATTCAATGAAAACCTAAAAACTTGAAATGAAAATATGAATAAAGAACCGATAATTTTCCCAAAAGATGAATCAGCTCATAACAATATTGTTGAGTGGTGGTATTTTAATGGCAACATGGAAGATGAAAATGGAAAACAATATTCATACATGAATTGTCTGTTCAAAACCAATCCTCAAAAAATCAATCTCCCTTTTGTAAAAAAGATTCCGTTTAAAGATTATTATTTTTCCCATCATCTCGTTTCAGACATTAAAAATAAAAAATTCGAATCATTCATCAATCCGCTCATTCTTATTTCAAAAGACAGTTTTTCGAAAGAAAATCTATTCATAAATTACATGACTCTTCCAGCGATAAATTATATTAATTTTTGCATCGAGGAAATTGATACTTTTAAATATAGAGTGAAAACAAATTCCTTTGATTTAATTTTAACTTCAGCTAAAAAACCGCTTCTTGCAAATGAATCCGGCTTTTTAAATTCCGGCACAGACTACGAAAACTATTATTATTCTCTAACTGATTTAAAAACAGAAGGTACAATCAATCTTGATGGAAGCCAGATAAAGGTTAAGGGAAAGTCATGGATGGACCATCAATGGGCTGACACACCTTATGAGAGAAAAATAAAATGGAACTGGTTCTCAATTCAACTGGACAACGATACACAAATAATGTGCTATGAATTCGCGCTTAAAAACAAAAAAATCTATCTGGCAAATTTGATTAACAAAAATAGTCAATGCAAATACACCCAGGAAGTCACAATAAATCCTCTTGATAAAGTTTGGACAAGTGAAAAAACCGGAGCGGAATATCCTCTTTCATGGAATATCCAAATACCATCGTGGAAAGTCAACCTGAATATAAAACCTATGGTCGAAAACCATGAAATGATTTTCAGTATCATTAATTACTGGGAAGGACCCATTGATATTTCAGGAACAATTAATAACATGGATATTAATGGAAAAGGCTTTATGGAACTTGTCGGCTATCCTACGAAAAAATCATGGATTAAACAACATGAAGAAAACTTCAAGAATATCTTAAAGGGAAAAATAGAACATCTATTAGGCAAAGCCTGACCTTATGACAAGTTTTTATATCAAGTGTCACAGGGCGAAGTTTTCCGTGATAATTTGTTTTTTTGCAAAGCCGATATTTCGTAATGAACCTTTGACTAACTTCATCATCGAAGGCGGTCCACAAAGAAAAACCCTTGCCCCGGGTAAAACAGGATTAAGGAGTTCTTTCAGTATAGCTTCGTTAAGATACCCCTTCAAACCGGCATAATCAGGCTGCTTTGACATTATATGATGAATTTTCAAATTCGGCATTGCATGAAGAATATCCTCAAACTCTTCAGGAAGAAAAGTATCATTAACTGTCCGATTCGCCCAAATTAAAGTCACATGTTTCTGGTTATCCGTTTGAGCTATATATCGAAGCATACTGAGTAGCGGCGTTATCCCTATTCCGCCAGCAATTAGAATAATGTGCTCCGTCCGCGGGTACATCATAAAGGAAAAACGCCCCAGAGGTGCTTCGACAGCAGCTTTATCCCCAACTTTAGTAAGGCCAATTGTTGAAGTGTAATCGCCGCAATTTTTGATTGTGAAACTTATGTAACCTCGGTTGGTAGGTGATGACGAGATGGTAAAAGGATGTTCCTCAGTTTTAAGTCCTTGACGAAACAGCCGCAAAAAAGCGAACTGACCGGGCAGATATTCGAATAAACTCGTTTTAACCGGTTTCAACATAAGATTAAAAACATTGTGATTTAGAGCCGTAACTTCAGTTACTTCATAAGGATTGTCCCTTAACATATGCGGCTTGATAAATTTTACCCAGATAAATAAAACTGTATAAGCCAGTAAAATAATTATACAAACGATTTTTGATATTAATGATTGAAATTCACTCCCAATAACCAGTGCATGAACAGCCGCCAGAAACACGGATACAAAAGCTATTTGATGAATGATTCGCCAGTATCGATAATCAAGTTTCAAAAAAGCACGAAAAAGTGACGTACATACTACAGCCACAAGAAACGTTAATACTGCCGCTCCTAAAATTTCCGGCCAGCGTTCCATCTTTAAAGGCCCGAAAGTATAGAAATCTGAATGGTAAAGAAATAAAGGATGCAAAATGGCTAATGTAAGCGCACTTGCACCAAGAAACCTATGGACTATCATAAGTTTATCTATGCCAAATATTTTATTGAGGATTTTAAGCCTTGAAGATAAAGCAAATTGTATGATAAGCAGCGTAGCCGCCCAAAGCCCTGATACTTTACCGATAATAGCAAAAACAAAATCCGAATTTAATTTTTCCGGCGCCTTCGCTAAAACCGCCGCGACTTCAAGTCCCATGATTAAAACAAAAACCAGGCAGGCGAGGAATATCGAAACAATATTTCTGACGCCGGACATATTTGATATTTTAGAACTCTGAACCATTTTTCTGATTCCTTAATTACGCTTTTCTATCATTCAAACGCCAGTATTGCAATATCCAAAGCGCTAACGGAACTTTTGTTAAAAGGATGACAATATCAGAAAATGTTGTTCGTAAAATTATTGAACTAAATGTTATTACTTGCGGCGGATGACCAATTGAATAATTCGCCATTGTTATTATTCCGCCAACAACCGAAATCATCGTAATAAGAAACGCCCAACGTGCAGGTGTTGAGTAGTTGAACATAATCGGCAAAATAAAAGTACAGACAGAACCAATTATAGCCGGAAACCAGTTGATTGCTTCTTCAGAAGGTGGATGAATTCTAATATGGAAAAGCAAACCCCCGAGCGAAAGAAGAGCGAGCGAAATGTTGGGATAAAATACTTCCTTTTTAAACATAATATTCTCCTATATTGCATTTTCATTTACCCATTATAATAAGCTCTCTTTCTCAAATTCCAAGCACTTTTATTTTTTTTGATTTAAAGATTCCAAACAAAGACAATTTCTGTACCAAAAAAATCATTTTTCTTATATAATTACAGGATAGAAAAATATTGGTCGATAAATATAATAAGTAAAAAACAATCACATAATCAATAAGTATTGTAAATATAATGGTTTATGTAAATGAGTAAAAAACAGACAACTTATCAGAAATGTATCAATCCCGATTGCGGTGCTGAATTTGACAACGGCCAAACACTTTTTAAATGCCCGAAATGTGATGAATTGCTGGATGCACGCTATGACTGGGATAAAATAGAAGTTCCGTCAAAATTAAGCGATTTCGCAAAACGCTGGGCGACAAGAAACAACAAGCTCGATTTTTCAGGTGTATGGCGATTCCGCGAATTACTCAATTTCTGCGAAGACAAATACAAAGTCTCCATCGGCGAAGGCCAGACAATCCTCCAGAAAAACGACTCTGTAGCGAAATATGTAGATATGAAGCCGGGATGCCTGTTTTTGCAATACGAAGGACTCAATCCTTCAGGCTCATTCAAAGATAACGGCATGACAGCAGCGTTCAGCCATGCAGTTATGGTCGGTGCAACTTCATGCGCCTGCGCATCGACGGGAAATACATCCGCCGCCGTCGCTCTCTATGCTCAAAGCTGCGGCTTAAAATGCACCGTATTTATCGGCTCAGGAAGAATCGCATTCGGAAAACTCTCTCAGGCAATGGACTACGGCGCACAGACAATCCAGATACGCGGTGATTTCGACGATTGCATGAGACAGGTCCAGAATGTTTGCACCGAACTTGGCCTGTACCTTCTCAACTCACTAAATCCGTTCAGACTCGAAGGCCAGAAAACCATCATGTACCGAATCATCGAAGCTCTGGGCTGGGAAGTTCCTGACTGGATTGTTGTTCCGGGCGGAAATCTCGGCAACTCAAGCGCATTTGGAAAAGCATTTTCAGAACTGAAAGAACTTGGTCTCATAAATAAAATCCCACGCCTGGCGATTATCAACGCAACCGGCGCAGATACTTTAACTGATTTGGTAAATAATAAAAAACTCACATGGAACAATGGCAACGTTGACCAGAAAATTATCGATGATTACTACGCGGATTTGACAAGCCGCAATTTCTCACCTCATACATGCGCATCAGCAATTGAAATTTCCAGACCGGTGAATCTGAAAAAATGCCTCAGAGCAATTAAAGTTTGCAACGGCGTAGTCCGAGCGGTAACAGACGAAGAAATTCTCGACGCAAAAGCACTCATCGGCAAGCACGGTTTAGGCTGCGAACCAGCTTCCGCCGCTACTATCGCAGGCCTGAAACATCTTAGAGAAGAAGGAATTATAGGCGATAGCGAAAGAGTCGCGTGCGTCTTAACCGGCCATGTATTAAAAGACCCGGACAAAACGGTCAACTATCATAAGAACAATGACGGCATCTTCAGCAATCCGCCGATAGAAGCCCCCAACGACCTCGACGCAATCATAAAACTGATAAAATAGGAAATAGCCGTCCATACGTCATTGCGTTCATGAATGTGCCGGATTAGATATAAGTAGGGTGCGTGACAACGCACCATTTTCTATCTTATTCTCTAATCCCCAACTCGCGAAGTGCTTTCGCGGTAAGGCCTGTTATCCGCACATTGTCACCGAAAGATTTGATAGTGACATTTTGCAATCCGAGCGATTGCGGCAAATTCGACATCGGACCAGCTAATTTCGCACCACCCTGCTCACCGAGAATCTGCGGCGAAATATAAACGTAAATCTCATCTGCGAAATTCTCGGCTAAAAAGGATGTAAGCACTGTCGGCCCGCCTTCGACAAGTAATTGCTGTACGCCGCGATTTCCCAACTCATCTATCAGAAAATGTATATTGGAAAGACCATGCGTATCGAGATATGCAAAGAGTTCCGCTTTCGTCTGCTTTATAGTTTGCAGAATCTCTGGATTTTTATCAAGCGTGGACTGACTCGTGTAAACCATTACAGGATCGTCGCCGGCAGTCTTGAGCAATTTGCAATCGGGCGGAATCTTAAGAAAACTATCCATCACAATTCGCAATAATTTCTTTCCCTTGCTTGGTCTTGGAGTAAGCATAGGATTATCGGCTATGACTGTATTGATTCCAACCAGAATCGCCTGCGAACGGCGGCGGAGCTTGTGTACATCCCTTCTGCTGCGTTCGTTGGAAATCCATTTCAGTTTCTTATCCTTGCCCGCAAATGAAACACAACCATCTATCGTTTGCGCCCATTTCAAAACCACCCACGGCTTACCAGTAATCGCCCGTTTCATGAATGGAGCGTTGATAAGTTTAGCTTCTTTTTCAAGAACACCAGTATGAACTTCTATCCCCGCGTTTTTTAATTCCTGTATTCCCCCGCCGTTGTTGTGCTTTGCCGGGTCGATTGACGCTATGTAAACTTTCGAAATACCCGCCTCAATCACCGCTTTCGAGCAAGGCCCGGTTTTTCCATAGTGACAACACGGCTCAAGAGTGACATATAACGTGCCGCCTTTGGGACTAATACCAAGTGACTGACAATCCAGTAAAGCGTTCACTTCCGCGTGCGCTTCGCCGAATTTTTTATGATACCCCTGCCCAATGATTTGATTGCCTTTTGTGATAACAGCACCAACCGGCGGATTAGGCTCAACCGACCCTATGCCGCGTTTGGCAAGGCTTATCGCCAACTTCATAAAATGTTCAGGATTTTCAATCATATCTATTACATGCCTTTTGTTTTGTCATGCTGAGTGCAACGAAGCATCTGGCTATAGAATAAGGCTTATCTCTAATCGCAAGAGAGATTCTTCACTTCGTTCAGAATGACAAATATATTTTCAACTACCAAGTATATCCAATAATCCCTGTTCGTCTATAACTTTAATTCCAAGAGCATTAGCATGTATGACTTTTGCTCATACAGGAAGTATCTCATGATTACCAATAATTAAAAATTTTACAAACTCATCTTGTGATAGTGTAAATTCCCCTTTTGATTCAAGTTTGTTCGTCATGAATCCTTTGACCAGAATAGAAAATTCAACTCTACCAGATTTACGTTCTTCTTTACCCATAGCGGGTTTTGCATCTTCTCCACAATGAATTGAAATACAATATTTTATTTCATTAATAGCTTTAGCCCAGTTCAGATAAGCTTCGGGAGTATCATAAAGTATGCATCCACGATGAAAAGAAAAACGAGAACCCTGGGTCCATATTTTCTTTGTTTGCTTTTCTTTTGTCTGTTTATCTATTATAACTCGGTCTGTTTTAGCAATATCAAGACAATCATTAAAACACTGTGGAACATATACAAACCACTCATCACTACCAAGTAAGGATTTTTCTGGATATTTCAGAAGTTCTGTATATCTCTTTTCTTTTATTGGATAGCTATCTGTCTTTTCTGATTTCTTTTGAGTTATCAGTTTTTGTAGAAATTTAATTGTTTCCTCTTTTGATTTCATTTCTTTATATGATCCCATCCCAAATTAATAAGTTCATTTTTTTATCAATTCAAGAAATTGTTTTTCATCAATAATTTTAATACCTAATTCCTGTGCTTTTTTAACTTTACTCCCAGGATTCTCACCAGCCAAAATAAATGATGTATTTATACTTACAGAGGAAGAAGATTTCCCACCGTTTTCTTTAATCGTCTGTTCTATTTGTTGACGAGTAAAATTATTTAATGTACCGGTCACAACAATAGTCATTTTTGAAAGAGAAAGGGAGTTTTTATTTAATTGGTTCTGTGGTTTCACATATTCGGGAACCAATTTATTAATGATTACTATATTTTCAAGATCATGGAAAAAGTCATAAATACTTTTAGCCATACCTATTCCGATTTCAGGAATCTTTTGTAACTCTTCTTTCTTTGCATTCATTAAATCATTGATTGAATCATATTTATCTGCAATTACTTGTGCTGTTCGTCCGCCTACATTTTGTATACCCAAAGCAGCAATAAAACGCCAAAGAGGAGGTTTTTTACTTTTTTCAATTGAATCTAATATATTTTCAGCACTTTTAACACCCATCCTATCTAATTGTGTCAAATCAAATAATCCAATTTTATATAAATCAGAAAAGTCTTTTACGCTTTTTCTATCAACCAATTGCTCAATTACAGCAGGCCCAAGGTTTTCAATATCCATTTGGCCCTTACCAACAAAATATTCTATACGTTCTTTCAATTTTGCAATGCAATTAAAATTATCACAACGAACATTTACACCATTTTCATCTTTTTTAACTTTATGCTCACATATTGGGCATATCACAGGTATTTTAAATCCTTCTCCTACAGTATCTTTTCTCTTCTCAATTATTACTTTTACAACCTGTGGTATAATCTCTCCCGCTTTTTCTATTATTACAGTGTCTCCTTCCCGGACATCAAGTTTTGCGAGCATATCAAAGTTATGAAGGCTTGCGCGTTTTACTGTTGTTCCGGCAAGTAGAACGGGAATAAGATTCGCAACTGGAGTAAGTATGCCGGTCTTTCCCACTTGAACGTCTATTGATTCCACCACAGTTTCTTCCTGTTCTGCGGCAAACTTATATGAAATACACCATCTCGGCGCGCGGCCTGTTGAGCCGAGTTTTTCACGCTGTGCGAGATTATTAATTTTTACAACCATACCGTCAATCTGGTAATCAAGCTCGGATCGTTTCTCGTCCCAGCTCTGGCAAATTTCCATTACTTCCTCTATATCTTTAGCTTTCTGTATGTTAGGGTTTACAGGCAAACCAAGCTTTTTGAATTTTTCAAGGCAGTCAAAATGGTTGTCTGCTAAAGGCTCGGAAATCTCACCTATAGCATAAGCAAAGAACGAAAGATTTCGCTGAGCTGTCGTTCTTGCATCCAATAGATGTAATGAACCAGCAGTAGTATTTCTTGGATTAGCAAAGCCAGATTCCCCTTCAGGTTGTAATCTATTTAATTTGACAAAGGAACTTGTTGGCATAAATACTTCACCACGAACTTCGAGTATATAGGGAATAATTTCATTGCTTCTTAATACAAGCGGTATAGCTTTTATTGTTCTTATATTTTTTGTTACATCGTCACCAACATTTCCATTACCACGAGTTGCCCCATTTTTAAGTTTGCCATTTTCATAACGTAGATTTATAGCAACACCATCGATTTTCAACTCTACTACATAGTCATAATCATTGTGACCAAGCTGCTTTTTTATCCTCTCATCAAATGCTTTGAGTTCTTCTGCATTATAAGTATTATCCATACTAAGCATAGGAATAGAATGCATAACAGTATCGAATCCTTCCAGCGGCTGACCAGAAACTCGCTGCGTAGGTGAATCTTCTGTTATAAACATAGGATACTTATCTTCAAGTTGTTTCAGTTCTGTAAATAGTTTATCGTATTCCCTATCAGATATCTTTGGACTAAAAAGATTATAATATAAATAATCATGCTCACGAATTTGTTCACGTAATGATTCTATTTTGGTGATTAAATGCTTACACTGTGTAGGTGAGTCTTCTGTTATAAGTTCAGGATGCTCTTTCTCAAGGTCCTTTAATTGCGAAAAAAGCTTATCGTATTCCTGGTCGGAAATCTTCGGCTGATTCAGAACATAATACATATAGTCATGATCACGAATCTGCTCACGTAACCGCACAATTTGTTTGTTAATATCACTCATACAATGCTAATTGTATATCTTTTGCGATGAAAATTAAATCTAAATTTCTAAGTGTTTTGACAACTTGTTTTTATTTCAATCTTCAATGGAATGACAAGGTATAGTAACAAATGAACAGCTATATTTAAAAATAAAAACTCTATCTCAATAGTTCGTATCGAGATAGAGCGAGACTGTTTTATTTAAACCACAAAAAAATTGATGCTTTTTTAGTGTGCCAGACTGAAGTTTTGGTTAAAAGTCGCTTTTTAGACTACATCTCACCAATGACGGTTCTCTGTGATCTTCTCATTCTGCGGCGGTTCTTCTCAGATGGCTTCTCATAATAAGCTACACGTTTCATATCGCGAATCAAACCTTCTTTTTCGCATAGCTTCTTAAAGCGTCTTATCATTTGCTGAACCGATTCACCTGTACGAGATTTAACTTTTAACATATATCAAGAATCCTTCGTTTACTCTTAAAATTAAGAGCCGATTAAAATTTTCACTATTACTAATATTTCGTCAAAAAACGATAAGTTTATAAGTATAATATCAAAGTTCTTATTTTACAAGTCAAAAAATTGTTCTATAATATTTTTTTTAAGAAAATAGTTATTTCGTCCTATAATAGGGTTTTTAATAGAAATAATGGCTCATTTTACTCAAAAAATGAGCTTTTTTCAAATAAAATGTTAAAATGTATAAGATAAAAATGTTATTTAGGAGTGTTTTCTCCCTTGGAATCAATGCGTGAATCACTAAAAGTTAAAAAAGAACGCGCGATTTTAGTATCGGCGACAGTTGGAAAAATTGATAATAACAGCATAGATGAGTTGGAATGCCTTGCTGAAACAGCAGGAGCTGTTGTTGTGGATGCTTTTCCGCAAAAAATCCGTAAAATTCAAGCTTCGACTTACATCGGAAAAGGTAAAGCCCAGCAGCTTGAGGAACGCGTTAAGCGTTTTAAGGCAGACGTTATAATTTTCGACAACGACCTTTCTCCCGCCCAGATTCGTGAACTTGAGGAAATTACCAAAGCGAAAGTAATTGACAGGAGCGAATTGATTCTCGACATTTTCGCTTCAAGAGCAAAAACCAGGCAGGCAATGTTACAGGTCGAGCTTGCCCAGTTGGAATACACCCTTCCACGATTGACACGTATGTGGTCGCATTTGGACACTGTTACCGGCGCAGGCGGCTCAAACGCAGCCGGTGCGGTCGGCGGTATTGGTACAAGAGGTACTGGTGAAAAGCAGCTCGAAATCGACCGAAGAATTGTGAGCAAACGCATTACAGAATTAAAAAAAGAGCTTGCCAATATCGATAAACGCAGAGTTCGTGAAATCGACGCGAGAAAAGGCCAGTTCAAAGTTTGTATAGTCGGCTATACCAACGCGGGCAAAAGCACCCTTCTGAACGCGCTTACTAACGCGGATGTTTTCGTGGAAGACAGATTATTCGCAACATTGGATACGCGAACGAGAAGATGGGTTCCGGTCAAAGCTGTTGAAATACTGATAAGCGATACAGTCGGCTTCGTTAAAAAACTGCCGCACCATTTGGTTGCTTCGTTTAAAGCTACACTCGAAGAAGCGATAAACGCTGATTTATTACTGCATGTTATTGATGTGTCGAACCCAGATGTTATGGTACAGATTGAATCAGTGAAAAAAGTACTGAAAGAAATCGACTGCCATACAAAGCCAATGCTGGAAGTTTTCAATAAAGTCGATGCCGTAAAAAATACCGGCGATTTGGAAATGCTTCAGACAATCTATCCCGACGCGATCAGTATTTCAGCGAAAACGGGATTTGGCCTGGACAAATTCAGTGAAGCTGTGGTAGCAAGATACAAAGGCATCGAAGTTCTGGTACGTGTCACTTATGCGCACACTAACGGCAAAGTAATAAACTTTCTCAGGTCGCAAGGCAAAATCCTGGATACAAAATATGATGAGAATCTCGTTTCAGTAGAAGTGAAACTCGGCAAAAACCAGCTCCCGGAATTGTACCATCTCCATCCTGAAAAAGTTGAAATGCTTGATAAAGATTAAATTACTCAAACCGACTGATTTCATCTTTTTCATACTGAATACTCTGGGTACACAGCAATGTTTGGTACGATGAATCGTACCAAATAGAACTAAAGAAATGGTGCGTTGTAACGTACCGTACAATTACTGGATTACGAACAGGTTTATTTTTACGTTTATTCTTTTTCGCGTGCCAGATGCTTCATTGCATTCAGCATGACAAAGATGCGCGGATAATTTCACAATTTAAGACTCTGTCATTCTGAACGATAGTGAAGAATCTCTTTTTCTATTCGTATGCCAGATCAAATGATATAGTTATTGTTCCTTCTTTATGGAAAGATTTTTTAGTTTTGAACGTTCACTTAAACGCTTTGCCATTGCGGCTACGTTGTGCAATTCCTGAATATCAAGCGGAAGTTTTGAAGCTTCATTCTTTTGAATTTTATCTTTTTCAGAACAAATTTGCAGCTTATCCGATTGTTCGTTTAAGTCTTGTTTTGTTGGATTATTTTCTTTATCACTATGCGATTCAGTCATCTTGCGAAACCTTTTTCCCGTGTTATCATCAGAAGCCAATAAATCATATATTTCATTCATCAGTTTTTCAATACGTTCTTTTCCCTTATCCCAGTTTTGCTCTGAAACATCTTTTTCCGGCGGCGTATTCCCAATTTCATTGATAGACTCTGGGCATTCTTTTACCTCATCCCGCTTCAAGCCGGTCGGCTGCCCTTGCGGCGGTTCTTTCAGAGAAATACCAAATACTTTCTCAAGACATTCCACGGACTCATGTTTTGATTTCTTTTTCCGAAAAGGATTACAACTGAATCGAACACGTTTCCGAGAATGTTTCTTTCTCTTTAAGAAGTTTAAAGCCATTTTTCTGCCCTTCCAAATGCTGGGACCAATATAAAATCCATTAACTGCAATAGATATAAACTCTTACAAGTTAGTATGAGGGCGGAAGGTTCTAATAATCCCAAGCAAATATATCAAAAACCCGGAACATTATATTAAGTCCAATAATATATCACTTAGAATGGTTAGAAAAGGAAATAAACCTTTCCACCACTCCTCCAAAGTATCTTATTAGTATATTTCACAAGGTAAAACTATGTCAAAGAAAAAATATTCATAAATCCAGCGATTCAACATTTATTATGGGAAAATCGTCCCAAACAAAGAATATTCATGCTTTTCCGGCTGAAAATCGGGTTTAGCAGTGAATATACCCCCCTTTTCGTTCGATAAATAATAAGTTAGCGGAAATTAAAAGCAGCTTATTTATTTAGCGTAATGGAGACTTGATAATGCAAATTAACTATGTAGTATCTACGATGGTTTTTTGGGGACGTGAAAATTCACTTTCATTCGAACAGGAATGCGAATTCCTGCAATCTCTGGGCTTTGGAATTGAATTATGGCCAAATATAAAAGGCAATCCCGAATGCCGATATGCGAAACATAACTGGCCGAGGTTAGCGAAAGCTACACAGGATATGCTGGTTACTATGCGTTCGAGAAATGATAATCCTACATTAGAGCAATGGAAAGAACAAATCGAATGCGCAAAACTGCTTAACGCTCATATCGTTACCGACTTAAATAGCCTTGGTATTCCTGAGACACACGACCTTAACTGCTGCGATTTCGCCGCAAGAGTCATACAGATAGCTCAGGAAAACGATATTAAATTATGCGTTGAAACAGGACGTTTGCCTTTACTTAAACAAATGAACAAACAGTTTCCTTCAATTTCGTATTGCCTCGATACCGGCTATGCCAATGTAAATAATGAGTATTCGTTCAGAGAATTCGTTGACGAACTCGCACCCAAAATAGCACATCTACATCTTTCAGATAATTACGGCAAATCTGACGATCATATAACACCCGGTTTGCAGGACGGGATATCAGAAGAAAACTGGCGGTATTTATTAAATGTTCTTGATAAATATGAAAATGATATAATCGGCTCATTGGAAATGACGCCCTGTACACCCGGTGCAATGATTCGACAAGCGAGCGACTTTTTATTTAATTTCTTAAATTGGCCAAACCAACCCCCAAAAACTGACTGGATAGCCGCTTTATCATCTTAATAAAGAGGATTGTTTATAAGTATTGAAATGTAAAAATATTATAAATCATTGACTTAAAGACAAAAAATCAAAGAAAAAGATTTCTTTTTTTCTTTGACTATATTAACATATGACCTATAATAAATATGCTTATAGCATACAATAGGTAATATACATAATATAGCGTATATTTGCATTGACATTTTCATTTAAATACTATATACTTTACATTAAATATTAACTCACCAATTTTTCGGGAGGTTTAGGTGATGGATAAAATAATCTTTATCTTTACAATATTAATGTTGTGTGTTGGCGGCTGTTCGTTTCTGGATAGAGAATCAGATTATGCCAATTATGATTTGAGCGGAATTGATAAAATAGCTATCGTAGCTGTTACCGGCCAGGTGGAAAACAACGAGGCCAAAGCTCAAGTCGCGGATTTATTCATTATAGAACTTTTGAATAAAGGTTATGAGCCTATACGATTGGCACAATCAAGAAGCAAAATTGAGGCGATAGTTAAAGCAGAAAATTTGTCTATATCTCCTGATGGATATGACCAAATGGGACAAATACTGCAAGTTCCGGCTGTATTAGTAATTAATGTCCCCTATTTAGATGAAGAAATTTCTATCAGCGCCCAAATTATTGATTCCAAGGTCGGCAGTGTTTTGTGGATGGGCCAGGATTTCGGAGATATAAATACCAGAGGCAGAGAAACATCCCAAAACAATAATCAGGACGATTTCATTATGGATCCGTTATTAATGATTAACAGACGCAATATCGTCACTCAAACACCTCAGACAACAATCATTGCTCCAGGAAAAAGGCTGTTAAATTCCATGGAATTGCAGGAAGCAAAAGAAATTGTTTCAAGAATTTGCAAAAGCATTCCTCCGATTGAAATTTACAAGCCAGGCAAAGTTAAAACAACTGAACCCAAAGTAAGAACAAAACCAAAGACAACAAGCGACTGGTAAAATTGATAACTCAAAACTAAAAAACTAAGTCAACTTGTTTAAGCTAAGAGTCACAAAACTCTTAGCTTTTTTATAGCCAAATCCTTCTTTTTGCCGATTATCATTTAGATTTTTTATTAAAATTACTTTGAAATTTCCGGCAATCTATGGAACAATAATGGAGATGGCGTTAAAAAGAAAAATAATATGTTACAGAAACATTTTCCGCATTCTCTTTGCGGTGCTTTTATTTATTCCCGGATGTAACGCTCCGAAAAGTGCTTTGAATAAATTTGATACATCTTTCAGAAGCGAAGCCCTTGGTACAGGCAATTTTTCAAAATCACTTCAAATAGCGGATTCCAAACAAAGTAAGGGGAAAAATCCCAAAAAAGAAGACCTTTTATGGGCAATGCAGGCAGCCGTACTTGAGAGAATGAATAAGAACTACCAGCAAAGCAACGAATATTTTGATAACGCCGAAACAATGCTGAATCATTTCGATTACCAGAACGAAACCATAGATTCGGCCGCTGCTATTATTACAAACGAAAACATCGTTCCGTATTTAGGTGAGGAATACGATGGTATTATGATTAATACCTACAAAGCGTTAAATTTCATGGCTCTCGGCAACAAAGAATTAGCGAGAGTGGAATTTAACAGGGCTTTGGAGCGTCAAAAACGCGCAGCCGAGAAATTCGCCACTGAAATCACTAAACTTAAAAAGGAAATTGATAAGGAAGATGCGGCGGCAAAAGATAATGTAGATAATCCGCAGGTTCAGGAGCTTGTGAAAAGCAGGTATCCATCTTTGTATGATTTCAAAGCTTATCCCGATTTCATTAATCCTTTCACAAATTATATTGCGGGAATATTTTTTAACCTTGACGGCGACCATTCAAAAGCAACTCAACTTCTGAAGGAAGCTTACGGTATGGTAAGCGATAATGATTATATCGGCGAGGATTTTACGCTTACGGAACAGGTTCTCGATGGCCAGAAAGAGTTTAAGAATATGGTTTGGGTCATATTTGAAAACGGCATGGGACCTGTTAAGGAAGAATTCAGAATTGATATACCGCTCGTTTTAGAAGGAAGAAGAAACGACAAGAAAGCGGATTTCAAATATTTCGGTATTGCGTTACCAAAACTTGTTTTCAGGGATAATGCCTTTTCATACTTGACAATTGAATCTGAGAATAAAAGCTTAAAAACTCAGGAAGTTGCAAATATGGACAGGGTAATTCAAACCGAGTTCGAGAAGGATTTCAAAGGCATTTTAACACGCGCGATTATTTCCGCTACATCCAAAGCAATTGCACAATACGCACTTACAAAAAATGGCGATTCCGGTTCCCAGATGATGTCTCTCCTCGCGGCAGCTTATACTTTTGCGACAACCGCCGCTGATGTCAGAATCTGGACCACTTTGCCAAAGGATTTCCAGGTCGCCAGAATGGATATTCCGCAAAACAGGCTCATTACGATTTCACCTCCGGGCGGAAATTCTTTCAAGGTCGAAATACCCCCTTGCAATAACGCTCTGGTCTATGTTAAAATACCTTTCCGACAGGCGAAACCAGTTTATGATATAATGAAATTCTAAAATGAATATGTATATTTTTTTATGGAGAATTGATATGAAAAAGTTGGGCACAATGTTATTTGTAATGATGTTCCTGCTCTTCGGTTGTGGTGGAGAAAAAAAGCAGGATTCAAGAATTAAGGTTCAGGAAGGAGTCGCAAGTGACACGCTCGGAAGCAATATTATCACGAAACCGATTGCGCATATTTACAGCGCAATAACAGGTGAAAGGATTGAATTCACAAACGCCGTAACAAGACGAAACAGCGCAGACATTCTTGAGCTTCAGGTTGAATTTTACAACAGGTCTTACAACACCGAGCGTTTCCAGTATAGAATCGAATGGGTAGATGCAAGCGGTTTTACAATCAACTCGAAGACAAATGTCTGGCTTAATACGTCAGTAGCGGGAAAATCAAATGGAGTAATCACTGCTTTTGCGCCGAATGCAAGTGCGGTAGATTTTAAAATGAATACAAGAGATCAGGAGTAAAACATGAAAAAAACAATATTTAGTCTAATGATATTTGCCGGACTTTTAATTGCAGGTTGCGGCGAAACAACAACAAACGTTGACACAATTAACGATAGCGCAGGCGCAGTAACGGCACTCGATTACAGAGATTTTGAACGTGCCGCAAGTACAATGACTCAATCGTTACTTGGTTCAGGCAGATTGAAAAAAGCCGATGGAAGCAGATATGTCATAGCAACAGGTCGAATTATGAATGATACTACACAGCGCATTGATACAGACCAGCTTATGATGAAAATTGAAACGGATTTGACCAATAGCGGTTTAGCAGTATTTACCGCCGCTGTAGGACCAGGCTCAGATCAAACATTACTTGAAACAAGAGAGCTTAGAGATTCAGATGAATTCGATTCGAATACAACAGCCGAAAAACGTACTCTTATTGCACCGGAACTTACTATTGCCGGCAAAATAATCCAAAGGATTATCAAAGTAAGCAATAATAAACAACGAATCGAATACTATTTCCAGCTTAAATTAAGTGAAGTGAAAACGGGACTTACATTCTGGCAAGATGAATTGCCACTCGTAAAACAAACCAGTGACAAGTCATTACCCATGTAAAAAAAGATAAGGGGAAGTAAAGATGAAAAAGTTAATCTTTATATTAACTTTGTGTTTGTTTATTGCCGCTGGAGCGTTCTCAAATGAGAATAACACGGCAGCACAGCCACAAAGTATTTTGAAAACCAATACAGTTGATTCAGTAGTTCGTGAAGTCATTGGTCAGGGACGCAACAGAGATGAAGCGATTAAAAGCGCTTTGTACAGAGCTGTTGAGCAGGCAAGAGGCGTAAGAGTCGATTCAACTACATCTAATCTGGGTTACAGAGGAACGACCGCGGGTTTCGGTTCAACTCAACCCGGACAGAGAAGTATCAGTATCGATTCCATGAACTTCTCAACCAGGGATACGGTCTATACAACTGAAATCGAAGGACTCATTAAAGGTTTCGAGGTTGTCTATGAATCGCAACTCAACGAGCAAACTTACGAAGTCAAGCTCAAGGTAAATGTTTATGACTATTCCGCACGCGGCCTGACTCCGAGAGTTAAAATCGCTCTTATGCCTGTAAAAACAATGCAGAGTTCATACCGTTTTCTTGACCAGAAAGTCTCGGACCAGACTCTTTCGACATTGTTTACGCAGCGTCTTATGATGGGACTGACCCAAACGAACAAATTCTCCGTTCTCGACAGGGAAAGCTTCGGCGCTTTAATAGAAGAAAAAGCGATGCTTCGTGCGTTCGACGCTCCTTTAGGTGAGCAGGCAAAACTCGCGGAAACTCTCGGCGCGGATTATCTTCTTGTAGGGAATGTCACACAGGCTTTCATTGAGAAAATAGAAAAGCGTCTTGAAGCCGCGAATTTTACTGTAACTGAATATAAAGCAAGATTCGATTTCAGTTTTCGTCTTATTGATAATTCCACAAAGCAGGTCGCTTTGACAATGGATATCCAGAAGTATCTCGAAAACGATGAAGTTCGAAAACTCGCTGACGAAACAAATACAGCCGAGTGGAACGCTTCTCAAATACGTGATGCTTTCCTTGCCCTTGCGGCCAATGAAGTTATCGAAAAAATCATTGATTGTGTTTATCCTGTAAAAATCGCGGCGATTCAGGATGATGGTACAATCATTCTGAACCAGGGCGGCGACAGGATGAAAGCCGGTATGGTTTTCGATGTCTTTACTATGGGCAAGGAAATCATCGACTCAGATACAGGACAGTCACTTGGCAAAGTCGAGAATAAAGTAGCCGCAATAGAAGTTCAGAGAGTAGCCAATAATCTTTCTTACGCGAAAATTACAGAAGGTAATCAGGATAAACTCTCAGAAGGTCTCGTATGCAGAGTAAGAGCAGCAGAAAAACCGGAAGGCCCCGGCTCAAGAAATTCTAACATTAGAAGAACAGAATCAGGCGGCGTAATTATGCCGTTTGACAGGTAGAATTAAACAGTTATCTGACAAGTCCGACATATCAGACTTGCCGGACTTGTCGGATAACAAATTAAAGTTTTCCACTATGCGATTTTTGTTTTCTTTCTTACAAAGTGTACAAAAATGCATAAAGCAATAAATCCGACGAAAATCCCAATACCTAACCATTTCAGTTTAGACCAGAGACTCCAAAGCGCCCCACACGTCGCAGCAATTGAAGCAAGTGCCATCAATATATTCCACATAAGCTTTTTAATTCCTACAGGAGTATTTTCACCAAGATAACTTTTCTGATTCATTAAGAAAAAGAACGTAAAGTAAGCTATCGGCAAGAGGGTCATTGCAAATACAGAAGTAGGAATAGCTAAATATGGAGCAGGATTTTTCCAGAAAAATGCTCCCACAGCACTGAACGAAATCATAAGAATGCCGGCTTTCATTGGCCAGCCTTTGGGAGGTTTATTAAGTATCTCGCATAAACAAAGACCATTAATCGTCATAAGTATTATCGCTGTACTGATTGCCATTCCAATTACGCCCAATCCGAAAATATATTGTGCGACAACACTCCCGGTAAGCGGCGTTAAAGTATCCGCAAGATTAAATGAATTACGAGTTACCAGCATCGCAGCCATTTTTTTATCCGCCCAGGGTAAAGCATCCGCCTGCTGGTTTACCTGTTCAACAGTTAGCTTGCTGAATAACTCTTCGCCAACCTGGTATTTAAGTCTGTTTTTGAGAAGGTCTTTATATGGCCCAACCAGATTTGACGCAGGTTCTTCTGTTATTGTACCTTCTGGATTTTCCGCAACAAATCCAGCCGCGGGGATGGCATGAAACTGGCTCGACGAAGCAATAACCACGCATCCTGTAGCAAGAATAAAAGGTATGAATAATCCTGTCGATAAATCAAAAATTGCCAAACCTCGGAAATGTTTGTCCCATCCTTTTCTGAGCATCGAGTAAGGCAGCATAAACGTCATATTGATTCCTACTGCAGTTGCAGCCGCACTAATCATTACATCCCTTTGCTTGTCCACGATCATTTTGGTCCAGAAAGGCTGGAAGTTCTCACTAACCTGTTGTATATGCGGAATAAGTTTACTGCTTGGTTTTACAAAAAGACTGAAATCAGGGATAAGACCTTTCAGAACCTCACCCCAAAGAATTTCTTTTTCTATGGAAAGCTTTATCACTACACCAAAAAAGCAAAGTACTATCAAAGTAACTACAGTCTTCATAATATATTCGAATATTTTTACACCTTTACCGCCTGAATCATATAACATGGCTACTACAATACAGATAACAAGAAAAGAAGATGCAACAATAATCTTGGATATGAATTGATTTTGAATAAGACTATCCGGTCTATTCCCAAAAATACCTGGCAAAATATTCACCTGAATCGCTTCAGTACCAAGAGAGAATTGAGGCATTGACCAGACAACGTTAGCGAGCATAGCGGCGATAAGCCAGCCCCAGCCGAGAACAGGAGATACGTGTTCGTTAATTCCGCGTAAAGGTCTCTGGCCTGTTGATAGTGTTACATAGGAAATAGCACTTAGCATGATAATGCCCAAAATCATGGCAAGAGGCTGGAGCCACAGGAAACTGAAACCAACCAATACGCCGAGGTAAAGACTTGAAGAAAGAGAACCGCCGCCAAGAGTAATACCGCTTTGCAGCCAGCCGGGGCCTGATAATCTTATATAACTCTTTAAAACTGATAAGCCGCCCTTCTTTTTCGCTTCTAATAACATTTGGCGGTCATTCTCGATTCCAAGGTTCATATTGGTATTTTGTGTTCCCTGCTGATTGTAATCAGATGTCATAACAAGTTCTCCTAATATTACAGAATAACATTACTCTGTATTTTCAAAGAAAAGCTACCCTTATGTCAACATATTTTTATCTTATTTATGAAATAGATACCTGATTTAAGGCAAATATAAAAAAAGCACAAAAGCGTTTGTATCACTTTTATGCTTTTTTTATTAATATTTAGAATGAAAATACTTATTTAGCTAAATCGAACGGAGAAATATAATCGCCGTATTTTGCCTGAGCTTCTTTCAGCAATTTCTCAGTCTGAGCCATTGTTTCGTAAACCAGCGGTATATTGTTGGGAATATTTTCCCTGTGATATGCTTCTACTCTCTGCAGTTTCGCAAGATTTTGCGGTACACGAATAGTAAATTGATTGACATAATCTTCTTTCGTATAGTCTTTCTTGAGTACCTGCTTAAAAAGTTTGGCAAGGTCATCATAACATGGAATCAAACCTGTCGGGCACTTTATCGCTTCGACGTCACCATGAACTCTCAATTCCATCCACTTGACCCAAACGTGTTTGTCACGAACGCCGTTGAGGAATTTTCCATCTTTGTCTCTAAGGAAGTAATTAACCCCGAAGACAAGCGGCGGATTCTTGATACCTTTAGCAAACTCTACATTATTCTGAATATATTTTCCGAACGGAATCGCAAGGAAATCCTGAATACTCATCAGGTTGATTTCCATCTTGCCTTCTGCGCCAATAATGGCGAATGTGGTTTCGGTTTCGAGTGAAGCACCGTAAGAAATAATACCGTGTGCCCAGTTGAAACTCTGCTGAACCGGAACTGAAGCTACGCTGTCGCGACCGCCGTACATTATGCCGCCAAGTTCGACACCATTCGGATTATTCAGTTCTGGGTCGCAATTCTCCATCGCATTGAGAGTAACTGTATAACGAGCGTTTTTATGAGCACAGGGAATTTTATTTCCTTTAGCGTCTTTTTTATCCTTTGTCCATTCACCGGTAAAATTGATTCCTTTATCAGGTATTTCCTGACCCATATCGAGCCAGTACGGATTATTATCTGATATAAGAATATTCGAGAAAATTACTTCACCAGGTTTATGCAAAACGTCCCAGATAATCGGATCTGAGTCTTTTTGTACACTTTGAATAATTCCAAAAATACCATTTTCCGCATTTACGGCACGAACCTTACCATCTATTTTTCTGAAATACGCAATATCATCTCCGAGAATCTTTTCGCCCGGAAGCATAGCGGTTGAAGTTTTGCCGCAGGCGCTTGGAAACGCTCCAGCCAGATATGTCTTGCGGCCGCCGGGACCGTGAACGCCTGAAACAAACATATGCTCGGCGAGCCAGCCTTCTCTGTCGGCTTTGCGAATTGTCAGTCTTAAAGCGAGTTTCTTCAATCCCATTGTATTGCCGCCGTATTGGGAATTGATGGTATAAATAGTGTCTATTGTATAATCCATATAGACTCGTTTATTTTCTACGTTGACACTGATTTTTCTTTCATTCAATTCACCTGCCGAGTGCAGGAAGCAGAAAACGTTTTCATCTTTCTTAAGAGTACGGAAATAATCATACGCGCTTCTATAGAGCAGGTCCTCGCTATGTGCTACGTACCATGAATCGGTTGCCTGAAGGCATGGAATACTGAAAACAGAGCCAGCCGGTGCAAGCGACAGGAAACGCACTATCATCGTTCTGCCCTTCATGCAATCCTTCATCAGGCCGCGAATTTCCTTCAATCCTTCTTCTCTTCCAATCTGGTTCAACGCCTTGCTCAAAGTCTGATCTTTTGGCACAAGATATTTTGTAATTTCTCTATCGCGGCCCTGATCTTCCGGGCCGTCAAAATGATATGTATGACCTTTTGTATTAAGTTTTCCTTCCTCACCGGCCTTGATTGCCATTTCACGTACGCGTTTTACATCCGCTTTTGTGTCTGTGCAAACAAAAACCTCATCTGGATTAGTCAACTCTATTGCGTCGGCCAAAAAATTGTGTATCTTCGTATTATCAACAGCCATCAGCTTGCTGTAATTTTCTTTTGTTAATCTTTCTTTCAAAATTCGTTCGGTATTACTCATACTAATCATTACCTCCCGGTTTAAGTTGTTATTCCTGTTTCATACATTTATAAGGTTTTCAAGGCTCAAAACCTTATTTCAGGCCAAAAAAAATCCCGACTTAGCCATATGGCCACTCCGGGTATAGCCTTGACAATATAAAGAATCTGCAATTAATTGTCAAACATTTTTTTGAAATATTTACAAACAGCAAAAACACCATTTTCCACGAAAAAAGAAGAATCCGAACGCGGCAAAGCCGCGATCAAAGATTTATTATCCGCAGATGAACGCAGAATAGCGAAGATTACAGACTCTGTCATTCTCACGCAGAGCCTGCCCTGAGCTAAGCCTAATAGGCGGGAATCTATTTAAAACAGTAAATCAAAACCACAAATGAACACGAACAAACACGAATTTATAATTTTGACAGGATTTACAAGATTTATATTTCCAGTACATCCTGTCATCCTGTCTTAAACTTAAAACAAATTATCTCACGCGGAGAACGCAAAGTTAAAAATTAGATTAAAAACCATAGACTTAAAAAACTAAATTCTAAAAACTAAGAACTCATTTAGAGCCACAGAAAGATAATCCGGGATAATCCGGTGACATCTTACTAATATTAATCACGCAGAGACGCGAAGCCGCCAAGATTGTTTTTGTGAATAGCATTTTGTGCTTAGTTGATAGTTTATAGATTCCCGATTTTTCGGGAATGACCTGTCTTCGTCCGAGACTTCGCCAAGATAGGCCAAGCTTCGCTGGAGTTTCGCTTTGTCAGGCATTTTTGTTTACATTTCTTTTCTCGGCGTCTTCGCACCTGCGGGATCTAATAATTATTGTTGTTAGCATTTAACGCAACGTCTTTTGTGTTTCTTGTACCCTTTCGTGGTTTAGTTTAGTCTAAAGTCTCTGGCCTATTTTAATCTCATTGCGCATCCTAATGTACGGGGACTCCATGTTTTATGTCTGAAGTAACATTTTTAAATGATCTACTTTCTGGTGTGAATTTAATTCCTGGTTTGGTCAGAGTAATTTCGCCGCTCCAGCCGTATGGAACTTGTATGCTGAATTGGCCATTATCATCTGTCACTGTTTTGATATCACCCGGATTTGCGGTAATATTTACTCCTGAAAGCGGTATATTGTTTACTTTTAAACTATCGGATATAGTCAACATCCGTTTTTGAGATTTATCATTCTGGATTGGTAAGTTCTGAGTAACTGCCGGATATTGATTAAATGGAGGACTAAATGAATAATCTTTTTTGACAGGTTTTACAATCATGGAATAACCATAATCAACTTTTACATTATTTTTAATATCATCCAGTTCGGGTGATGTCACCAAGTAAAAACTATCCATCTTTTTTATGATATATGGAGTCGCGGAAAGAATAATTTCCAGCGATTTGCTTAAAGGTACTTTATTCAGATTGCAAGTGACAATTCCAACAATAGCATTATCCAATCTAATATTAATACCAGTTTCTTCCGCGAGAGTATTAAACACATCCCACAATTCATCGTCCATCAAAGTTTTTGATATTAAAGGGTCACTCAATTCTTTTTGTGCGTTTTGATTCAAAAGAACTTTGTTAGCTTTATAATCCTGCTTAATCCTTTTTGAGTCGAGATTGTTATAGACTATATAAGAAGGATTGAATTTGTAACCTTCCTTTACCGGCTTAACTTTTCCGGAAAATCCCGCTTCGACATTTGCACTATAATAACCATTCACATCAGTATAAATCTCTCCGGGCAGACCATCCATTTTTACGTTAGCAATTCCAATATTTCCGGAAATCTGATACAGCTTATCAGGAGATAAATATTCAGTGACAACATAATAGTTATCCCTTTTCTTTGCTGTATAAGGAGTAGCCGCTAATATAGTTTCAAGTGCCTTACTCAACGGGACATTTTTGAGTCTGCAAAATACTACTCCCTGAACATTATCCCCATATATAATATTGATACCTGTATTTGAAGAAATAGTATTGAGTACCATCAATAAATCATCATTAACAAAAGTTTCTATAACGTTCGGTTCTGTTGTATCTTTAATTTTCTTTTCGGATGACATCTTTCCAATCGGATAATCCTTTGAATATACCAGAATATAACCATCCATATTCTTTACCCTGTATGGAGTCGCGGCGAGAATAACTTCAATCGCTTTACTTAAAGGTACATCTTTTAATTTGCAGTTTACTTTACCTTGTACTGAATCTGAGTACATAATATTAATATCTGTCTCATTTGCCAGTATATCAAGGGCGATACGTAAATCATCATTAACATACTCAATATTAACAACCGGCTCGTCAATTTCCATATTGTTTAGAGCATAATCCTGATCAGTAAAGCCAGAAGGAACATCTGAAAATATCTTATTTAACGGCTTAAAATCTTCGCCTTCTTTTCTTGGTAAGATTTTGCCTTTCAAACCTGATGGTATAGTTATACTGTAAGAACCGTCCGGCTCAGTAACAATCTCAAGCGGAAATTCAACAATACTCTCCAGTGGAATTTCAATATTTCCTATAATCGTGGTTTTCTGTTGCATTACCCCATTCTTAATATCATCCAGCGAAGGTGAAGTGACAATGTAATAGTCATCCATTTTTTTGACTATATACTCTGTAGGTGAAGAAATAATCTCAATCGCTTTGCTCAAAGGTACTCTATTAAGACGGCAGGTTACAAATCCCGCAATAGAAGTATCATACATAATATTTCTACCGCTTCTTGCCGCTAATTCATCAAATACAAGCAGTATATCATCACCAAAATATGTTTCGTTAACAACAGGATCGTTTAAGTCTTTTTGTTCTGACTGATCCAAAGAAACTTTAGCTGCTTTATAATCCTGCTTTTTCCTGTCTGACTTGAGATTGTTGTATAGAACAAAAGAAGGATTGAACTTATATCCTTCCTTTACCGGCTGAACTTTTCCTGAAAATCCCGCTTCGACACTCGCTGTATAATAACCATTTGCATCAGAATATACGTCACTCGGAAGCCCTTCCACTTTCACTTTCGCAACTCCGATATTTCCTGAAATCTGGAATTGTTTTTGCCCTGCAACCGGCTCAGTAATCACATAATAACTATCTCTCTTTTCAGCTTTAAATTGAGTTCCAGCAAGAATAATTTCAAGTGCATTCTCAAGCGTCACTTTTTCGAGCTTACAGTTCACAACTCCAGAGACATTAGCTCCGTACATTATATTAACACCTATATCCGAAGAAATAGTGTCAAGCGCAACCAGTAAATCATCATTAACAAAAACATAGGTTATTGGATCGTTTGAATGTTTCTTTGTTTCATCATTCGAGTCAGATGAATTTTGAGCATTGGCAACGCGGCTAAAAATGCAACACACAAGTAAAAGTATAATAAATATTCGCTTAAAATATTTCATTTTCATCCCTTTCGTCCTTTATGTATAAGTCTTTTCACCACTATTTAAGTTTTTTCGATGGGAATCCTTTCGAGATAAAGCAAAAACGCATAAAAACACCAGCTAAATCTATTTTTATGGTACTCCTCAACTCCGTTTGAAACGACAAACAATCGACAAGAGTTATCCTCAAGATAAGTTTGGTGATAACCCTGTCGTAAAGAAATTCATGTACAATCCTCAATACTCTTATTTATAGTGGCAATAAACCCCATTTATGTAACGCTTTTTTTGATTATTTATTTTGAGCGCATAAAAAAAGACCGGGGGTTTAAGCCCGGCCTTTTTGATTTCAAGTAGTTTCCTGAATTATTTAGGAATTACATTCGTCGCGCATGGGCCTTTTTTGCCCTGTCCGACTACAAACTCGACTTTTTGACCTTCATCGAGTGTAGCGTAACCGCTGGACTTGATCTCTGAATGATGAACAAACAAATCATCGCCGCCATCATCCTGATTAATAAAACCAAATCCCTTGCTCGAATTAAACCATTTTACTGTACCTGTACTCACTTGTACTTCTCCTTGGCCGGTATGTTGGCCAAATTAATTTTTCTCTCATTTTCTATTTATGATGGGGATACTCCTGAGAGAGGAAAGAATAATCTCCACTACAACATTATAATAACCTAAGAATCGATATTATACAACATAAAAATATTATTTTGAAAAAATAATTAAAATTATCAATATAATCAGGTAGAAGTTACGTGATGATAAGGCTTTATTACCTTCTGCTGCTGTGATATTTTTTCGTTATGCACGCGGCAATAAACTTCATGGTTATAAATGCTCAAAATACATTTACAGCCTGGAAACTCGCATTTTCTGCCTTCAATAGAAGTTTTTAACTGCTTTTTCATTCTTACTCCTTTAAGTAAAAAAACCGCAAAGGTTAGGTATCTTCCTTTGCGGCTATAAAGATTGTCTAATCTTATTATTTTTATTAATTTATTTGAATCTTATTATACAATAACTATATGCTTTGTCAATATTAATATCTTTTTTGTCATTTTTAAGAAATACGATAATATAATTCTAAAATATTTTATTTTTTATTTTATATTTCACGCATTTGTTGTATAATAAAAAGAATGAACGCCGACATGAAATACAGTTGGCAATTTTTTATTTAATGCCTGATAAAGGAATTTAGGCCGGTTTTTAGCGAATTTGAAAAAGCAGTAAGATGTAAAGAATAACCAATTTCGATTTGAGAATTAAACCCATTGAAATTCAATATGAGTTTTAATCATTAGAAATAACTTCTTTGGATGTATCATTTTAATCTCCTGTTGATTTAATTATATCGCCTCAAGCCCCCCTTTAAACCCGTGTTATTTTGGGTAGATATTTTAAAGGAGCAGTATCATGAAGATTCTTCTTGTCAATCCTGACATCCCGCCTACTTTTTGGAGTTTTAAGAAAGCACTGAAATTCATCTCAAGAAAAGCCGTAGTTCCCCCTTTGGGACTGCTTACTGTCGCGGCGATTTTGCCGAAGGAATGGGAAACAAGGCTGGTTGATATGACCACATCGAAATTGCATGATCGTGATATAAAATGGGCTGATTATGTATTCATTACAGCAATGTTTATCCAGCGACTATCCGCAGATCAGGTAATCGACCGTTGTCATAAACTCGGGAAAAAAGTTGTAGCCGGCGGCCCGCTTTTTACAAGTATTCCTGAACGGTATCCGAATGTTGAGCATCTGGTGCTGAAGGAAGCTGAAATTACGCTGCCGTTGTTTGTGAAAGATATTCAAAACGGCTATGCCAGAAAAGTATATAACACACACAAGAAAGCTGACTTGTCCCAGACACCAATTCCATTATGGAATTTAATCAAGATGAAGAAATACGCGATGATGACCGTCCAGTATTCGAGAGGATGCCCTTTCAATTGCGATTTCTGTGATGTGACAACTTTATTCGGTCACAAAATCCGTACCAAGACGACAGAGCAGGTATTGCGAGAACTGGACAACATTTACGCTCACGGCTGGAGAGATGAAGTATTTTTCGTGGATGACAATTTCATTGGAAATAAAAAGCTGCTAAAAACAGAATTACTGCCCGCTATTATCGAATGGATGAAAGCAAAACAATACCCATTTGCATTCAACACGCAGGCTTCAATAAATCTCGCGGATGATGAAGAATTAATGGATTTGATGGTTCAGGCCGGTTTCGATTGTGTTTTCGTGGGAATCGAAACTCCAAACGAAGAAAGCTTGAGCGAATGCAATAAAGTCCAAAACAAGGGACGAGATTTAGTCGAATGTATTAAAAAAATCCAGCGATTCGGAATGCAGGTTCAGGCCGGATTTATTCTCGGTTTCGACAGCGACAAAGAATCCGTATTCGACAATCTTATTCACTTCATCCAAAAGAGCGGCGTAGTTACCGCTATGGTCGGACTGCTAAACGCGCCAAGGGGAACGAAACTATACAGCAGGCTTATGACGGAAAACAGGCTCTCGAAAGAAAGCACCGGAGACAACACGGATTTCTCAATGAATTTCATTCCGAAAATGGGCAAAGAAGAACTTCTGAATGGATACAGGAAAGTCGTCAACACGATTTATTCACCCAAAAACTACTACAACAGAATCCTGACATTCTTAAGAGAACTTAAACCCGGGGAGAACAACAAATCAAAATACAGGTATTGCGACATCAAGGCATTTTTAAAATCCGTCTGGCATCTCGGCATAATTGATAGAGGCAGATTGTCATATTGGAAACTGATATTCTGGTCCCTAATCAAAAGACCGCAGCATTTTCACTTAGCCGTAACCCTCGCCATCTGCGGCTTCCATTTCCGCTCAATCTTCGAAAGCTATGGCCGGGTATAATTCGTATTCTCTGTCATTCTCCGCTGAACACCATAGAGTTCTTTAACATATGATATGATAACTTGTCGAGTTGAACCGGTAATTGAAACATCTGAGTATCGATACCGAGATTCTTCATTTTCCATCAGGGACACTTTGCGGCGCACTCAGAATAACGCCCTTCTCCTTCATCCAAAATATCTTTTAAGAATTCTACAGGATAGAAGTGTTATCCAAGGACTTGGTTCCTTCTTCTTACCAAAATCCCAATCCTTATATGGCATAAAGATAGAATTAGGTTTAAAACGTCCATTCTTATCCTGATTTTTAATAATCCAATTAATACATTCGTGTAAAACAGGTGATTTCTTTAAAAAATCAAATCGCGATAAGACATCAGCAAGATAAAGAGCGTTATACCATACAAAAGGATACTTGAATGTCCAAAATTTATTAGATCTTCCGAAATAATAAAGTGTTTTTCCGAACTCTTTATGAAATACTATGGGCACATACGCATTTTTTGAAAACATAGATTCTTTCAATTCCGGTAAAACAGAAAAAACATCAAGTGCCATCATTCCAGCTATAGGACAACCACTTTTCACCTTTTTATGTTGTCCTTCTACGAAAAAGAAATGACAAAACCAGCCAATTTCAGAATCCCAAAGTGATTTCAATTTATCAATTGATTTCATGACAATATCAGTTCTATAACCAAGCCGGTATAAAGAGTACGTAATAACTGGTGAATTGCAGGGAGAAATGTGCCAAACATCTGCTGCTAAGTCAGGTTTTACAAATTTCTGCCCTTTTTTGGGTTTCTCAGGAATCTGGCCTTTACAAGCAAACAAACCATCTTGAATATGCTTTGTGGCCTTGTTATATATAACATCTATCCCAGGATCATTCATATCTAAACCAAATTCTGATAACATTCTTAATTTAAAATACGTGATTTGCGGGTCATTGTTTCTTGTCGCCGCTTTGGGCATCCATTCGGTTGTCTCCTGAATTAATTTAATAATATTCTCATCCTTGATTAAACAGGCGTGAGCCTCTTTTACTTCTTTTGAATCCTTTTCGTATTCCAATAAATCAGTAAGAGTCCTATACCGTGTCCATGGATTACTATCAAGTAACCAATCAATAGGATTTTTATTAAAATTATCTAACCATTTAGAATATTTCATAAATCTTTCATTCTCTCCTTATCAGACCGTTTTTTTTCAATTGCACTTAACAATGATTATACAGTCTATATAAAATGGGAAATGCCGATAAGTCAATAAGAAAATAAATGGACAGATTCCGTAATTTAGAGCAGGCATCCCACAAAATTGTGTAGATTTGCACATACAATATTAATTCGCATGGTATACCTTGAAATAAAACATCCCCAAAAAATGTTTTGACGGCGGGCTGTGATTGTTTTATACTCGAAAATCAAATTTTTTGTAAATGGCTATTAGTACATGGAGACCCGTTCTCCGAAGTATCTACGAAGGATGAATAAGAATGGATAACAGTAAAATTGTTGCTGAAGGTATTACTTTTGATGATGTGCTTTTGATACCGGCGAAAAGCGATTTTGTGCCAAGCGAGGCGAATACGCAAACCCGTCTGACCAATAATATCAAAATCAATATACCTATCGTCTCAGCAGCAATGGATACAGTTACCGAAGCCGCCCTGGCGATAGCGCTCGCGCAGGAAGGCGGAATCGGCATAATTCACAAAAACCTCTCTATCGAAGAGCAAAAACGTGAAGTCGCCAAGGTCAAACGCTCGGAAAACGGAATTATTATCGATCCGGTAACCTTATCGCCGGACCAGCCGGTCAGCAAAGCACTTCAACTGATGAAAGAACAAAACGTATCAGGTATTCCTATCGTTAAGGGCAACAAAAAGCTTGTTGGAATTCTGACACGAAGAGACTTGAAATTCCTAAAGGATTACGATGTCCAAATCAGTGAAGTAATGGTAAAAGATACGCTTATTACAGGCCCCGCGGGAACTACGCTTGAACAGGCAAAGGAAATTCTCCAGAAACATAAGGTCGAAAAACTGCTTCTTGTTAATGACAATTACGAATTAGCCGGCCTGATTACAATGAGAGACATCGAACGCGTGCAGCAATATCCCCTTTCAGCCAGGGACCAACGCGGCAGACTGCGTGTCGGTGCCGCCGTAAGCGTACATGAATACGAGCGAATTGAAGCACTCATAAGCGCGGATGTCGATATTATCGTTGTCGATACCGCACACGGCCATTCGCAGAATGTTATCGATACGGTGAAGAAAATCAAAGCCAATTATAACATAGACGTTATCGCCGGAAACATCGCGACAGCGCAAGCCGTTGAAGATTTAATCGAAGCAGGTGCCGATGCGGTCAAAGTCGGAATCGGCCCGGGTGCAATCTGTACGACAAGAATAATATCCGGCGTAGGTGTTCCGCAGGTAACAGCGATTATGGACTGTGTCAAAGCGGCACAAAAACACAACATCCCAGTCATCGCAGACGGCGGAATCAAACATTCTGGCGATATCACCAAAGCAATCGCCGCCGGTGCTTCGTGCGTTATGATAGGCTCGCTTTTCGCGGGACTGAAAGAAAGCCCCGGACAATTAGTGATTTACAAAGGCAGACAATTCAAGGAATATCGCGGCATGGGTTCTCTCGGAGCTATGGTCAAAGGTTCAGCCGAACGCTACGGTCAGAGCAGCAAAACCGAACAAAGCAAACTCGTACCAGAAGGTGTTGAAGGCCGCGTACCATATCACGGAACACTCAGTGCGTACATATACCAGCTTGTCGGCGGCTTACGTGCCGGAATGGGTTATTGCGGTGCGAGAAATATCGAAGATTTGATTAAGAAAAGCCGGTTTGTTCGCGTCAGTTCGGCTTCAATCCATGAATCACATCCGCACGACATACAGATTACAAAAGAAGCGCCGAACTATTCCGCGGCTTTGCCTTTCGAGGATTGATTTTACAAATATCAAGCTATTTCAGAATCAAGCAATCGAACGGGAAAGTCAATGAATATACGTCTGAAAATACAAATACTTCTGGTAATGTTTTCTGTAAGTGTGTTTGCAGGTTCAGGATGTGCGGGTAATTCTAATCTTTCTGAAAAAAAATCACCTTCACAAACTCAGGATGTAAACTCAACTTCCAAAGCTTCTTTAAAAGAAATAATTGAATCAGTTAAGCAGGATTCAAAAAAATTCCCCGGGAGACTCTGGGGAGACAGCAAAGCTACTTTTACAAAACCAGAGAATTTAGCCGCCCTGCTTCTTGCCGGAGGTGCAAGCATTGTAATGCACCAGGACGCGGACGGAAAAATCGCGGATTATTTTGACAAACATCAAATACTTCAGGGCAGCGATGCTGAAACTCTCAATCTCATCGGACATCCAACGGTACACTCAGCAGCCGCAGGTATTTGGTATTTATTAAGCATACGCAATAAAGATGATATAAATAAAGAACGCGCTCAAACAATGAGAACGGCTTTAACTATAACGTGGCTTACAACAGCGGCATTAAAAACTGCAAGAGACAATGAAACACCAAACGGGGAAAATCGTGCCTGGCCGAGCGGCCATACTTCAAGCTCGTTCACAGTCGCTTCTGTACTTGATGAATATTACGGCCCGAAAGTTGGCATCCCTGCTTATGCCATTGCTTCATTTGTTGCGTACAGGATGATGGATACAGGCGACCACTGGGGCAGTGACGTGGTTTTCGGTGCAACATTAGGCTGGGTAGTAGGCCACACCGTCGCAAGCCAGAACAAAGATCACAAAATCGCAGGTTTCGATATAGTACCTTTCGTCCCCTACACAGAAAAACCAGCTTTCGGAATAGGTTTCGTAAAAAGATTTTGATTTTCGACACAAAAACCTATAAAATAAAAAGCGGAGTATTAAGTCGTTTTCGTACAGTTAAAAATGCGGTTTTTATCTTTCAAGGAACGAACATATGTGTAAGCGGGAAGAAATTTACAAATTGGCGGCTGTTTCTTTAATCTTATTATCTTTCAATAGCTTTGCGTTGGCAAGCAAAATAATCTATGTCGATGATGACTCAGTCGGAGTTAATGACGGCTCATCATGGCAGGATGCATATATTTACTTACAGGATGCCTTAGCCGATGCTAATTCATCTGAAAAACCTGTCGAAATACGCATAGTACAGGGATTTTACAAACCCGATGATGGAATTGAACAAATACGATATGATTTGAATTCTACCTTCCACTTAATAAATGGTGTAACTCTTTCAGGCGGCTATGCAGGAATTTCCGAAATATATCCAGATGAACGGAATATAACTAAATACGAAACTATACTTTCCGGCGATCTGGCAATGAATGATTTCGCTGTCGATGATCCGAATAACTTATGGAATGAAGGAGATTTCTACTATTATTACTATAATGAAAAAATTGGGCTAACACTCTGCCATGATTTTATAGTCGTAGTATTCAGGGATGGCATGACTCTGGAAGAGCAGGAAGCATTCGTAGAATCAGAAACAAATTTAGGACCGTTTTCTGAAAGAGACAATGGATTGTTACCTTTCTGTATGCTGCTGGCTCTAAAAAAAGATCTAACAAGAGAAGAAATAATGCAAACGATAAACAGATTAAATCAAAAACCTGAAGTAGAATATGTTAATCCAGAACTCCAGTATGGTGCAAAAACTGAACAAAAAATAATATTGCTTGATAGTTTTTCAGTCAAATTTATAGAATCTGCAACAGAAGAAGAAATTGATACGTTTAATTCAGCAAACAATGTCGAAATAAAAAGCCAAAGTCCCTATAGACCCAATAGTTATGTATTAAGAATGAAAGATCCAAAACAAAGAAATATTCTAAATATAGCAAATTTTTACCACAATGATCCGATTACGGAATACAGTAGTCCTGGTATGATAATAACCAATGCTTATCAATCGATGACAGGAAATATTTCTAACGAATTAAATAGTGAATTATCAAATCTCTTTCTTAGCAACTCCGATGAAGTGGTTTTTAATGCCGCAAACAATGCCTATGATTTGCGCTATGAGCCTAAAAGATTAGACAATAGCTATCATGTTATTTCATGCACAAATATTGATGAGACCACGATACTTGATGGCTTTAAAGTTACCGCCGGAAATTCATCCTATTCACGTTATGGCGGTAATGGAATATATATTGATAATAGCAGTCCTAAACTTATAAATTGCACATTTATAGGAAATACAGCTTACTCCGGCGGTGGTATCTATTGTTTTAATAATAGTAATCCAACTATAACTAATTGTTTAATCAGCGATAATACGGCTGCTGACTACGGAGGTGGAATAGATATATCTAATAGCAGTGTAACAATTTTAAACTGTACAATAACCGGCAATTTTGCAGCACAGGTAGGCAGCGGTGTTACTGTCAGTCAAAACTCCCACGTGGATATTACTAACAGTATCTTATGGGGTAATTTTTCCCAGCAGGATTCACAAATTGCCATGAATGATCACTCTGGTTCGATTTCATACAACAATATTCAATATAGTAAAAATAAACGGTTGGTCTTGGGTATCGGAAACATGGATACTGACCCATTATTTGCTGATCCTGATAATGGTGATTATCATCTTAAATCTCAGGCAGGAAGATGGGATCCGAATACACAAACATGGGTACAGGATGATGTAACAAGTCCATGTATAGACGCAGGTGATCCGAATGCTCCAATAGGATATGAACCATTTCCCAATGGCGGCTATATCAATATGGGTGCTTATGGAGGAGCCGTAGAAGCAAGTAAATCATATTTTGGTAAGCCTATATGCGGGACAATAGTTGCCGGTGATATTAACGGTGATTGCAAAGTAGATGAATTAGACATGGCAATTATGATGATGCACTGGCTCGAGGATTATAATCCATAGCGCAAGAAAAAAGCACAAAGACGCGATATTTCTTATCACTGCTTTGTGCTTTTATTGTTTTTAGACTTAAATTAGTCTAATACTTCGACAGTTGAATAGGCCGGAATCAGCATGTTATATACTAAAACCGCGGCTCCGTTTTCCATTCTGATGCAGCCCTGTGAGCTTGCGGTGCCGAGTGATTCAGGCTCGCGTGTGCCGTGAATCGCGAAACCCTGCTTGCCGACCGCGTCGCCGCTGACTCCTTCCAGAGCAATCCATCGTGAACCGAGAGGATAATCCGCATCGCTCGGATAATGAGTTTTACCCTGCGGGTCAGTCCATACCGGCTCGATAAGTTTTCCGCCTGGTTTTACTTTCCACATACCGGTAGGAGTTTCCGAACCAGCTAAACCCAATCCTACTTTAAAGGTACGCACATAGGTATTTTTCAGGTAAACATCTATTGTGAAACTCGAACGATAGACTTTGGCATGGAACGGACCTTTTAATATCTTTATAGTCTGGCCGACCTGGATTTTTTTGGCATCGGAAATATTATTAATTGTCATGAGAAGTTCATAAGGCACGTTATTTTTTTCACCGATTACCTGTAATCTATCGCCGGACTGTATTTTATAATATTCGCAAAGAGTATCGCCCAGTAAAACGCTTTTATTAAACAGCCAGTCATCAGCAAGACTGGAAAGCTGGTTTTTGACAAATTGCGTCTGTTGAGCGTTTATAGTTCTGCTTCGTAACGCTTCGTTGAACTTATCACGAGCAGGAATAGTCTGGCTCATTCCCTGTTTCAGCAGTTCATTTGCCTGGCTAATCAATTTGTCAGCTTCTGAATTGGTATATTGAACAGAAGGCTGTATAGATGCATTCATTCCCACATTACCAGTTGGCGGTGCAAGAGGAGAGACGCTTGTGTCACTAATTCTTTCAGGCTGACTTGTTCCTGATAATTCCTGATTCGGCAACGCGGCTTCGCCGCCCGAAGAGGTTGCCCAGTTGGGCATGGAACTTTGAAAAGAAGAATCACCCGAATTTGTATTCCCGCTGGAAGATGAAGAATCGCCGGATGTTGAAGGAATCGTTACATCATTTGAATTTGGAATCAATTCGGTTCGACTATCATTTCCTGGAATGTAAATATAAGCAATGATACCTGCAATAATAACAATAGAAATAATAGTATATATTCTGTTTCGATTCCTCCGTGGTGTACGTCGTCCGTAAATACGAGCCATTTCACATTCCTTTCTTATGGTTAAAAAACATCACTCCATTGTCCGTTACTAAAGAGTCAACCGGTCTATCATACTCATTAACCGGAATAAAATCAATAACCTGTTCCGCATAAACAAAGCCGCACTTGAAAGCTTTAAGTTTCTGGTTCGCAAAAAACCTGTCATAATACGACCCGCCCCTGCCGAGCCTGTTGCCATTCCTGTCGTATCCCAACGCCGGGGTGACAACCAAATCAATATTCTCGAACGGTACCGGCACTCCAGCTATTGGATTGCGCAGACCGAAAGAACCAGTTGAAAAACCTGTTTCAAGTGAATTTATCTGTACGGGAATCATATGCCGCTGTTCCCAAGATATTTTCGGAACAGCTACGGTTTTTCCCGCTTTCCAACATTGAAGAATCGCTTCCGAAGTATCAATTTCATAGGGCAGCGATAAATACAACATTACAGTTTCAGCTTCCTGAAACTGAGACATTTCCGTTAAATTCTTACAAGCTTGCCTGCTTTTTGCGGTTCTGCGCTTTTCATCGATATTAAGCAGGCAATTTTTCAATTCCAGGCGTAATTTTGCCTTGTCCATCTATCTATCCTTCTAACTTCACTATTTTTGTGAAGATTTATTATTTTCTAACAATGTTTGCAGTTTTTGTAAATAGTTCTTAATATTTTTTTCGTACCCAATATCCTTCGGACTGTAATATTTTTTCTTTATTCCATCCGGAAGATAGTCTTGTTCTACGAAACCTTCCTTAGAACTGTGCGGATATTTATAATCCGTACCAATTCCGGCTTTTTTCGCGGCTGCGTAATGACTATCCTTCAAATGCTTCGGTACAGGCAAAATCGGCTCGTTTTTAACATCAGAAACGCCCTTCCATATAGCCGAAGAACAAGCATTCGACTTAGGCGAACACGCTACATACAAAGCCGCCTGGGCCAAAGCCAACTGCGCTTCAGGCAATCCGACAAATTCAGATATCTGAACAGCCGCCGCCGCTAATACAGTCGCCATCGGGTCTGCATTACCGACATCTTCCGTCGCACAAATCGCGATACGCCGAGCGATAAAACGGATGTCTTCGCCGCCGGACAACATTCTTGAGAGCCAGTAGATTGTAGCATCAGGATCGGAACCTCTCATGCTCTTTTGCAATGCGCTTGCCAAATCATAGTGGGTATCCCCAGTGCCGTCATAATCTATTGTCTTCTGTTGTATCGACTCTTTTGCAATTTCAAGATTAAACTTTATTGTTACATTTTTATTTCTTTTTGCCTGTGATAAAACTCCGACTTCGAGTGCGGTCAAAGCCTTCCTCGCATCACCGCTCGACATTAACGCAATGTAATTCAGAGCTTTGTCTTCAACTTCTATATCGTAGTTCCCAAGCCCTCTTTCCTTATCTTTAATAGCGGCCTGGAGCAACTTGAAAACTTCCTCCTCATTCAAATGCTCGAACTGAAATACGGTACTGCGGGAAATCAAAGGAGAGTTCACCGAAAAGAACGGATTTTCCGTAGTCGCCCCTATCAGTATCAAAACGCCGGATTCTACATCCTCAAGAAGTACGTCCTGCTGAGCCCTGTTGAACCGATGAATTTCATCAATGAATAGTACGGTTCGTGTACCCTTAGCGGCAAGCCTGTTTTTCGCCTTGTCAATCACATCACGTATATCCTTCACGCTTGCGGATGGCGCACTGAGATGATGAAAATGAGCTTTAGTATAATTCGCTATTACGGTAGCCAGAGAAGTTTTCCCCACTCCGGGCGGCCCATAAAAAATCAAACTGCTCAAGCGGTCAGCTTCAAGCATTCTCGTAAGCAGCTTATCAGAGCCAAGAAAATGGCTTTGCCCGAAAAACTCCTCAAGCGTCCGCGGCCTCATCCGAGCCGCCAACGGCGCATCAGCCCCTAACTCAGACTGCCTATCCTGCCCAAATCCACCAAACAAACTTTCACCATCATTTTTTTGAACCATAGATAATAATTATACGATAGAAAAGTGAAATTGTCGAAAGGTTATTTTGAACACAAGGACGTAATATCCAAAGCCTGCCTCCTATTACTTTATCCTTACAAAACATCTTTTTTCGACAAACATACCGCAAATTTGCACTTTTTTGAAAAATTTTTACAAAATTTAAATTTTATTATCAACAAATCCCCTTCGAGAAACGCTTGTGTTTATAGAGGTTAGATTAAGGGATTTTCCGTATTTGAGAATCCTTTACTCAACTTTAACGAAATTAGTCCATAATAAGGATATTTTTATTGGAAAATACTAAACATTATCCTGAAATAAAGCGTTTTGTTAAATCGAAGATTGAACATCCCGAAGATTCAGAGGATTTAACGCAGTAAGTCTTTTTAGAATATTTAAATGCAAAACAACTGGAAAACGAACCCAAAAACTCCAAAGCATACCTTTTCGGCACGGCTAAAATAATAATCGCGGATTATTATCGCCAGAAAAAGAACCAGCCGAAATTAGTGAAACTCAAGCCAGAACTCATTGATAATAAAAAACTTAGAGCCAATTCTGATCAAAAAGAAATAACAGATGAACTAAAAACTCTCATCTCAAAATTGCCTCCAAAAGCGAAAGAAGCCTGCAAAATGATACTTCTCGAAAATCTCAACTATGAAGAAGCCGCCAAAATAGCCAATTGTTCTGTTAAAGTATTTTGTGATCGTTTTTACGAAGGCTTGAAAATTGTTAGAAAAAAGATGAACGCTAAGTTCTTTGAATAAAAGGACATACAATAAAATATAAAATTCTTTTATAATTTTCACATTTTCTTTCCGTAATTTTAACGTTTTTTGCGACTCATTATATGGAAAGGTGTCTTTTTCCTTTAGATAATTACTGTTCGAAAAATAATATTAGGTCTTGACTGATTGTTTTTTTGGGAAAGGAAAAATATGTTTATTTTATTAAGTAGAAAATATTTTTGTGTTTCTGTAGTCATGTTTATATGTATTTTTTTTATTGGGATTGCGAATATCAAGGCTAAATCGTCAAAATATGAGATTGCTAATTCCAAATCCTTTAAGTATCGACCGGGTTATATTCTTGTTCGTTTTGCTCCAGATGCAAAAGAAAATCAAAAAACTAAAAGCGAAAAGAACCAGATATTAAAAAACTCAGGCACAGGTAAAATCGAAAGCGATTTAAATATAGTTCCCGGATTACATTTAGTTAAACTGCCTCAAGGACTTTCTGTAGAAGATGCAATTAAAAAGCTTAAAAACAGAGACGATGTTCTTTATGCAGAGCCGGACGGCCTTGTTAGAATGTGTACAACTACACCAGATGATGATTATTATGGTGAACAATGGGGTTTAACCAAGGTAAAAGCAAATTTGGCATGGGATACAAGACACGATGGTAGTGAAGTTATAGTCGCCGTTATAGATACTGGAGTTGACTGGGATCATAAAGATTTGGAAGATAATATGTGGGATGGAGGAACTTCCTATCCGAATCATGGTTATGATTGTGGAAATGATGATAATAATCCCAATGATGAATCTGGGCATGGTACAATGGTTGCTTCGGTAATTGGCGCAGTAGGAGATAATAAAACAGGTATAGCTGGTGTTTGCTGGGAAGCCCAATTAATGGCAGTTAAAATAACTCATAGTGGTGCAAATGCATGGATTTCGAACTGTATTGAAGGTATATATTTTGCCATTAACAATGGAGCTAAAATAATAAATGCTTCCTGGGATATAGGACAGTGGTATAACTCAAGACACCCTTATATTGGACTATATGATGCAATTAAAGCAGCAGAAGAGGCTGACGTACTATTTATTGCAGCAGCTAGTAATACATCAACTGGTGGTACTGATAATGATTCTGACCCATTAGAAGCATTTCCAGCAGCTTATGATTTACCAAATATTATTTCAGTTTTGGCGACAGATAGTTCTGATGATAAAGCAAGTTTTTCACACTATGGAAACTATTCAGTTGACATTGGAGCACCTGGAGTAAATATCAAGTGCTGTGATCTCGATGATGCCTATACTTCCGTACCTGGAACATCCTTAGCTGCACCGTTCGTATCTGGTGCTGCAGCACTAATATGGTCACAAAATACAAGCCTGAAATATTATCAAGTAAAGCAGTTAATTCTTCAATATGCAGACCATCCTTCCTCGCTATCGAGCTTATGCGTTACTAGCGGCAGATTGAATATTGATAATGCGTTAGATCATGTAGGATCAGTTGCTACTAATTTACGGGATGATATAAATCCTTGGTATTTTAGTTGGGATAATGTTTATGATATTAAAACATTCTATGGTATGGATTCCAGCGGAAATGGAAAGTGGATACATAAAAAATGTAGAATAGCAACTGAAAATCTGAATAATTTTCATTGTAGAACAGATGATGGTCACAATATATCTCATTACCATTTCGATTCTGATTTTGATTTAACCCAAAGGGATTACGCGGATAATTATTGGGATTGGTTTTTCCCTTATCCTATTGAAAAAGTTGATTCTGCTTCAACAAATATACAAGATAGCTTAGCTTACACAATGAGTGGATATTCTGGAAATGCAACTTATAATTATTGGATCATTCATAGTGAGGAATCGGATCAGATATTTACGGATGATTGCACTGCCCGAGCACCAAGCTCTGCAGTTGTTAATGATTGCATTGCATACGAAGATGAAGATGATATTTATCAACATGTATCTGTGGTAGAAGAGCTTCTTTGCGGAACTGTACCATCTAAGTTAACCTGGATATGCGAATATAGCCCTATATATGAGTTTTATACAGATTATGGTAGTGATAACAGATTTTCAACTCCAGGACGTGATATTTTGGATCCTATACAATTAAGAGGAAGTGGTGGACCAGAAGGTGCTGATACCGTAAATCCAGATCGCTGGGATGGTGACAATGCTACTGTATTTTATCCTAATTGATAAACATAAACAGAGTATTTGCTGGATTTCTTTATTAAAAATATATTTACAGAGATTTTATCATGACAGGTCAAAGAGCAAAATATTTCATTCTCAGTAGTTTCATCATTCTGGGGATATTTTTATTACTTTATATGTTAAATAACAAAGAGATAAATTATACATCTGATCATATAAAATTATCAAATTCCCAAAATACTTCAGACTTAATAGAGAATATTCCTGAAAATCCTTCAGAACAACTGATTTTAGAAAAAAATAATGTCCCAAAACTTCAAGCTAACGTAGAAGATTCTGACCTGAAATTTTTTGAAGATGAAGTAGTGAATCGCGCTGAAAACATGTTAGATAATTCAATTCATCATGGACGTCTCAAACTTTATAATGAAATGAAGGAAGAGAACCTCCACGAAACCTTTGATAACATTGTTAAAAATGATAATTTCGCTATGTTAATGCCTGTAATGAATAACGTACCTTTTTCACCTGGTGAATACAATTCTGATATCAGGACTGTATTTAAAATGGCACGTATAAGAAAGTTAATTGAAGATTCAAGAAATAATCCAAAAGAGAGCATAGCCTTTTTATCTACTAAACTTACTCTTTTAGAAGAACAATTTGATAGCCAATATGATACTTTTTGGAAAGAATTTGATGAAGGTATGCAGCAGAATACCGATGAGTTGCCGGATTTTATGAAAACAAGACTTCTTGCAGCTTCAGCAGTTTATACAATATCTCAATTGGAAGCTAAAGATACAATTAGAGCCTTGCCTGTATTGGCAAGGCTCTCTAATATTCAATCCCAAAAAAACGAAAGATTTAGATTAGTAAATCAAAATATGCTTTTCTATTGTATGCACAATATAATAAAAAATGTATCAGAGGACAATTTAACATCTCAGTGTAAAGCATTAAGAGAAACCTACTTAAATAAAGTTCAGCATTTTAATATCCCAGAATCCAGAACCAAGAATGTATCAGCATGGAATGCTTATTACGATGAAGATGATTATCGAAAAAAAATATTATTTCAGAATATTGATTTAAATAATCAGCCAACCATTGAAATTGAGCAATTTCCCCAAATATATGATCCTGCAATTAATGGAGATTTTTATTTCCTGCTTGCTGATTTACAGAAGATTTCGGACCTTTTATAGCACATAATGGATTCCTAAAGAGTACAAAAATACATTTACTCTTTCCTTTATTCATTAAAAAGCGAATACAATCATATGCTATAAATTAATTTATAAGCTTTCAAATGATAATAGATTTATATATATTAGCTAAAGATTTTATTTTTTCATGACAAATAAACATAATTTTTTATAATCTTATCAAAAGGTTCATTTGGAGATTTATATGGAAGATGAATATTCGCTAAATAATGTTGTTAATAAGAAAATATTTCGAGGAAAATATATAATACCCATAGTTTTTGTCGTGCTATGTATTTTTGCGGGTTATATTTACAAAGGCATTACATGGAGACCCAAATCTGATCTGGTTAGCGAAAGATTGATTCGTCAGCAAGTAGCAAAACAACTCAAAAAGGATCCTAACGAGCTTAGCGATGACGATTTTTCTCAAATTAAAAATGTTGCAGTTTTGAAAGATAAGGGACCTTTAGCGTTTAGTCATGCAGAAATTACTGATATAAAGCTGCTTGAAAAATTCACAAATTTACAAGAGCTTGCTATATATGCTCATTTTCCTGAAAACGCAATACCAAAGTGGATGAAGGTACTATCGAAACTTGGTGTTATTAATCTCGATAGTCAATTTTCAATTGATTTAAGTGCTCTTAAGAAACTTTACAATTTACAAGAACTTTTTCTTGAAGCTAATCCTATTTCAAGTCTTGAACCGATAAAAGGTTTAAAAAATCTCCGAAGACTTTCTCTTTCCAATACTCAGGTTTCCAATCTTAATCCGATAAAGAATTTAGCAAATTTGGAAATATTCGAGATCAATGACGAAACTCAGATATCAGACATCGAAGCTTTAAAACAATTAAAAAATCTTAAAACAATTCGTATTGGCAACATTAAGATTTCAAATCTAAAACCGATAAAGGATTTGATAAATTTGCAGACACTTAGACTTTACAATACTTCTGTTTCTGATATTGAGCCAATAAAGGAATTAATAAACCTACAAACTCTTGCCTTTGATAAATCCTTTTTATCTGATTTAGAGCATATAACTGGATTAATAAATCTACAAACGCTTAGTCTTGTCGAAACTGAGGTATCAGACCTTAAGCCATTAAAAAACCTTAAAAATCTTCAAAAACTTTATATCAGAGATTGTAAAAATATTACGGATGAGCAGGTAGAAGATTTACAAAAAGCATTGCCTGACTTGAAAATAGATAGATGAAAATTGTTTTACAAATCTTTTATTAGCTAATTCTGTTAGCCATGAATCTGGCAGTTTCGATGAGAGTGTTTTTTGTCTGTTTTTGGGGGAGTGATTCCAAAGACTTAATTGCGAGGGAAACGTATTTTTGAGCTTGTTCTGATGCGTATTCGAGGCTGCCGCTGTTTTTTAATATCTCGATGAATTCGTCTCTTTTATCGTTGCCGCTATCAAGATAAGTATTTATTAAACTTTCACGCTCGGAGTTATTTACAGAATTTAGCAGATGTATTACGGCTAAGGTTGGTTTGTGTTTATCCGCGTCACTGCCGGTTGTTTTTCCTGTTCGTTTTTCGTCACCTACTATATCGAGAAGGTCGTCGGTAATCTGGAAAGCAATACCGGCGTTTAAGCCATATTCTGAAAAAAGTTTTGCCTGCTCTTCATCAGCTTGCGCCAGGATTGCGCCGAGATAGCAGCTATTGCTGAAAAGAGCGGCACTTTTTTCTGTTATTACGCTGATATATTCCGGCTCAGTCATTTGCCAGTTATCTTTTTGCAAAATCTGCCGCAGTTCTCCTTCGCAAAGTCTGACCGCGGAATCGGCGACAGTCTTTATCACGTTTTCACCCAGTACGGAAGACAATTTAAATACATGGCTTAACAGAAAATCACCCAGCAATACAGCGGCTTCGTTTCCCCAGAGGTTGTTTATCGTAGGTTTGCCCCGCCGCTGAAGGCCGTCGTCAATCACATCGTCATGCAGTAAGGTCGCGTGATGAACCATTTCGATGCAGGCGGCTGTGTTAATATGCTTTTCGGTAATACAATTATAGTATTTACCCACAAGCAAAACGAATCCGGGCCGAATCATCTTGCCGCTTCTGTTGCGCAATGATTCAAGGAGCTTGTTCAGATGCGGATTATTTTGATTGCCTGAAGAGACAGATAATTGCTCGTTTATTAATTGTTTTACTCTGTCAAGCTCAGCTTTAACCGGTTCGTGAAATGGGATAACTTCAGGCACTTTTATCCCTATTCCTTTCCGTGAGCATATTTAAAGAATTTTTCTCTCAGCTTTGTCGTGATTGGTCCGGGCTTGCCTTCACCGATTGTTCGTCCGTCAATTTCGACAATTCCGATAACTTCGGCGGCGGTACCGGTAAGGAAAAACTCATCACAGACATATAAGTCGAATCTTGTCAGATTTTTCTCAATGACGCAGATTTTCTCCTCTTTGGCAAGCTTAATTACAACTTTCCGGGTAATGCCTTCGAGTGAACCTGCTTCAACTGGAGGAGCATAAATTACACCATCTTTAACGATAAATATATTATCACCCGTAGCTTCAGCGACATAACCTTCGTGATTATACATAACCGCTTCGGGTACGTTGCTGTCGAGCGCTTCGATTTTTGCAAGAATATTATTCAGATAATTAAGGCTCTTGACCTGAGGTGGAATCGCAAGAGGATGATTGCGAACGGTAGTTGCACTGATTATCTTCATTCCCTTTTCATAAAGTTCCTCGGGATAAAGCTGAATTTTATCAGCGATGATAATTATGCAGCTTTTTTCACAAGTGAACGGATTTAAGCCAAGCGATCCTACGCCGCGAGTTACCAACAGCCTGATATAGCCATTTACAATGTTATTGGCTTTTACAGTTTCTTCCATTGCTTTGGTGAGTTCATCGTGAGTAAGACGAATTGTCAGGCGAATTGCCTTTGCTGATTCGAAAAGTCTTTTAATATGAGCATCGTTTTCAAAAATCCGGCCGTTATAAACTCGGATGCCTTCAAAAACACCATCACCATAAAGCAATCCATGGTCAAAGACCGATACCTTCGCGTCATCCTTTTCAACAAGTTTACCATCAAGCCAGATTATTAATCCCATAATAATTTTCCTGTATTAACTTTGTTTCAAGCGTTTCTTATTTCACCATCAATAATTTTAATAACTTTGCCAGCTCTTTTAGCGATTCTATCATCATGCGTAACCATTACGATAGTTTGCCCGGCTCGGTTCAGGTCTTCAAGTATCTCTAAGATACTATTTCCTGTCGCAGAGTCAAGGTTTCCTGTCGGTTCATCCGCCAAAAGTAACACAGGTTCATTCATCAACGCCCTGCCAATTGCTACTCTCTGGCGTTCGCCGCCCGATAACTGATAAGGTTTATGCTTCATCCTTTGCGACAAACCTAATCGTTCAAGAAGCTTTGTTGCCCGGTTTTTCGCCCATTTTCCGCGAAAAAACCATCCCGGCACACTTGTTCCGACCATAACAGGCAGATAAACATTTTCCAAGATATTTAATTCGTCTAATAAATGATAAAACTGAAATACAAAGCCAACCTTTTTATTTCGGAACTTGTTTAATTCCCGCCCCGGCATTTGGTTCAAATCCCGACCGTCGAATTTAACAGTCCCTTTGTCCGGCCTATCCAACGCGCCCAAAATATGCAATAATGTACTTTTGCCGCTGCCGGAGGCGCCGATTATAGCAACGAATTCTCCTTTTTTTACAGTTAAATTCGCGCCTTTAAGCACCTTAACCATGTCAGGTCCTAATTTATAGGACTTGTACAAATTTTCAGTTTTTAATAAAACTTCATTACTCATAATTGGTTTACCTGCAAAATTTCAGCAGGGTCTTTTCTTGCGGCTTGCCAACTCGGGAAAAACGCACCGAGTAAACAGGCTAAAATGGCCGCGGCTGCTATTATTAACAACATTGACAAGTTTACACGATTCGGAATCTCTCCGATAGCATAAATTGACCTGTCCCACAATTCAAATCCATAATTTTTATACAGCCATCGCTCAAGGTTATTGATATTGGCAAGAAACAGCCAGCCGGTGAGCAAGCCAATTATGGAACTTAGTAAGCCGATTAAAAACGCGAAAATTGAAAATAATTCAATTATACTCGTTTTCGATACACCGACACTTTTCAATATTCCGATATCTTTTGTCTTGTGAGAAATAATCATATAGAAGACAACAAGGACAATAAATACCGTCGTGAGTCCGACAAAGCCGAACATAACTATCAGTTCCGCCTGCTCATTTTCCATCGGCGCGATTGCGTCCCGTCTGAATTCCTTCCAGCTTTGCACCGTTACGGTATCTAAAAGAAAAGCCTGCGATTCATTTTGTTTTTCCGAACTGTATTTACTCCACAAAGAACGAACCAACTCGCAGCCTTTATTAAGCTTCACGTTCGGCTTGAACTTTATATGTAACATGGAAGCTCTTTTTGTCGAACCATCCATGCCGCAGAGTTTCTGAGCCTGTTCAAAAGGCACATAAATTATAAAGCTGTCAATCCTCGGCAGGCCGCTGTGAGAAACGTCACTAAGATAAAAATTCATGGTACGAACAAGACCTGTACCAACATTCATAAGTGCGCCTTTTGAACTTAAAGGAAAACAACTTATGGAAAAAGTGTACATCGGGACCTGGGTATGATTTAGAAAATCAGTATTATCAAGAAGTAATACTCCGCTGCCCGGCATACATCCAGTAAGATTCGGGTCATCCGAAATTTTAAATACATCTGAAGTTTTGCTCTGATGATAAAATAAAGTTTTTCCGAAATCGGTAGCTTCGCAAAAACTCTCCGGCTCAATTCCCATAATCTCAAGAGCCTGGTCAGAAGTTGAACCTCTGATTCTATAAAGCGCAAAACTTTTTATTACAGGTGAAACAGCGTCGATTTCTTTTTGCCGCTCGAGAATATCTATAAAATCCTCGTAATAAGCAAATCCGACAAGCGAACTGGTTCCAACAACGCAGTCGCCGGTAATTTCATAATTTTTCTGCTTGAATTCGTTGTAAAGACCGGTCATAACCGTCATAACTACAACGACTATAAATACGCAAAGAGTCACCGCTAATACCGCGAAATACGATACTTTACGCTTCAAAAAATATTTCAATGCAAGAGTAATTTTATACATAACTTATTCGTAACGCAGAATCTCAACCGGTTTCGTTCCGGCAGCTATGAAAGCCGGTATAAGCGATCCGACAGCGGCGGCGATTATCGCAAACAAAACTATTTGCACCGTTAAATGCCAGTCAACCTGATTCGGAATCCTGGTAAATAAATACACGCTGCTCTTCCAGAGTTTGAGTCCGAAGATAATCCTTATCCACTGCTCAATCGTATTAATATTTTTGGTAATTACAAATCCCAAAATCACTCCGAGACCGGAGCCGACTATCCCGACACATGCTCCGAAGCCTACGAAAATACAGGCGACCGAGCCGCTTGTTGTGCCGCAGCTTTTTATTACGGCTATATCTTTCTGCTTCAACTTAACAATCAAACTGAATATGCAGAAAATCAGAATAACCACGCCAAAACTTACTACACCGAATATCACCAGCAAAACGTTCTTCTGCTGTTCATACGCTGCGATAATCAGGCTCTGTCTTTCGAGTGACGTTTGAACAACATTGCGAGAGATAAGGGATGGGTCAGAATTGTAATACTCTCTGACAAAGTTCTCCCATATGCCGCGAATTATTGCTTTTGCAGCTTCGGAATCAGCACCTTGAGCAAGTTTTATTTGAATACTTTCCGCGACCGGAAGCTTTTCATCCGGGTACATGATTTTGCTTAATTGCTCGACCGGCAAATATATGTATTGACTATCGAAATCATAAAAACCTGTTTCAACAATATCCGAGATTGTGAAACTCACCAGTTGTCTTTTGAAATCCGTTACAGATTCTCCACCGGATAATGTCCCGGTCGTAAGCTTGACTTCTTCGCCAAGCATTTTCCTCGCCTCTTCGATATTATATTCATCAGTTTTCTCGTCCGGCTTTGTTAAAATACCAATTCCAACGTACCCGCGAATATTGTCAGGAGAGTTAGTGACATTATTGGAATCAGACGCGGAAGGATATTTATTGCTTAATAAAAACTCATCGAAGCCCATTACGCGGGACCTTCTTTGAGGTTCTATTCCAATAATCTGTACCGCCCGCACATTGCCCATGCCGACATGCAGAAGGCCGTAGCCCCACATGCTCGCGGTTGCGCCTTTAATGCCTGGCGATTTTTCAAGATTTTCGATAAGCTTGTCGTAATTTGAAATCACACGAGGCGGGCTTATTACAATGTCACCGACTGCATCAACAATCGACTGTTCGAACGCGTTTATAAAACCGGAAAAAAGGCTCGCGACAACTATGAGCAGAGAAACCGAGACGGCGACAGCGGCTATACTTAAAAACACTATCTTCTTTTTCCGCAGGTATCTCAGCCATAGAAATAGTTTTAACATTTTATGCTCATTTACTCACTTACAATTGTCCTTAGAAGCGGGAAAAGAATAACGTCACGAATGCTTGCTACTCCGGTAAGAACCATAACCAGCCTGTCTATGCCGATGCCAAGTCCCCCGGCAGGCGGCATACCATACTTCAATGCGGTGATGAAATCATTATCCATCGTAGCCATCGTTTCATTCTGACCTTTAAGCTGGATTCGGAAATTCTCTTCCTGCACTTCCGGGTCGTTCAATTCCGTATAAGCGTTCGCAAGTTCCATTCCGGCGATGTACATCTCGAATCGCTCGGCTATTTTCGGATTATCTTTTTTTCGTTTCGTCAGAGGACATAATTCCGCGGGGTAGTCAATGACAAAAGTCGGATTGACAAGATTCGCTTCGACAGTCGCTTCGAAAACGTCATTTATTACTACCGCATCGTCCATTCCTGCTTCATCAATATTCAGCTCTTTCGCTTTTTTTCTTACAGCCGCTATATCATCAATGTCACAACCAGCAAATTCTTTCAGAAGGTCTGCGTATTTCGCTCTGCGCCACGGAGAAGTGAAATCTATCTTTCGTCCATCGAACTCAAGATTTGCTCCGGAGCAGTGTTTTTGAATACATGCGGAAAATATTTCTTCGGTCAAATCCATCATCACATTATAGTCGGCGTATGCCTGATAGACTTCCATCATTGTAAATTCCGGATTGTGCTTCTTGCTCAAACCTTCGTTGCGGAAGTTTCTGTTAATCTCGAAAACTTTTTCCATACCACCGACAAGCAATCTTTTCAGGAACAGTTCAGGTGAAATTCTCAAATATAAATCCATATCGAGTGTATTATGATGTGTTATAAACGGCCTGGCCGCCGCACCACCGGCAATGGACTGCATCATAGGAGTTTCAACTTCAAGAAAACCTTTGGAAATAAGAACTTCACGAATCGTATTTACAATGGCGCAGCGTTTACGGAATCGCTCCATTACTTCGGGATTCGCCCAAAGGTCAACATATCTTTGCCTGTATCTCTGGTCAATATCGGCAAGTCCATGAAATTTTTCCGGCGGTGACAAAAGGCATTTACTAAGGAAAACAAACTTATCCACCCAAATAGTAATTTCACCTGTTTTCGTTTTTCCCAACTGGCCTTCGGCTCCGATAGTGTCACCAAGTTCGAGCAGTTTCGCCAATTGCCAGTTTTCAGCCAAAAGCTGTTTGCTTAAACCCACCTGTATCGTGCCGCTGGAGTCGCGAAGGGTAATAAAAATCAGCTTACCGATATCTCTTAGCAATACTATTCTTCCCGCAGCTTTTGCCCTCTGATTCGGGTCATCTTCAATATACCTGGATTTTATTTCTTCAGCAGGTTCGACTCCTTCATACTTCGAGCCATAAGGGTCTATCCCTAATTCTTTTAACTGAGAAAGTTTTTCATGCCTCTGTTTTTCAAATTTATTTGTATCTTCTATATTCGTCAAATTTATTACCCTTACAAACTATAGACCAAAGTCTTGTGTCTTTTGTCTTGCGTTTATTCTTATTATTAATTTTTACTTTCCGCTGCTTTGGCAATAAGCTCAGCCTGTGCAAGTTTGCTCTTAAGTACAAGAACGCCTACGGCTAACTGCCTGTCCGATTCAAGTGTTTCCTCAATCGAATGTTTTTTAACTGAACCATTCGTATCTGAATGGTCAACATGGTACAGGACATCATTATTTCTTTGCACTTCGTTCATTTTGCGAACTTCATCGCTTATCAGGTCAACCTGAACATCAGGCGCAACCCCCCAGTCCTTCCTGCCCAATTTCGTCATCGCGTCTCGGCTTTCAACTCTCTGGCCGGAAGGTAAATGGTAATGCGCCATAGTATATTTTAATTCCGCGCGGCTGCCGCCTATGCCTGTAATTCCCTGCACACTGCCTTTACCATGAGTTCTGGTCCCGACAAGAGTCGCCCTTTCGTGCGCTTTATCGGATAAAGCTCCAGCGACAATCTCCGAAGCACTCGCCGAACTGGAATTAATTAAAATTACAAGAGGGTAATTCGGGTGTGTCCCTTTTTTCTTCGCGTCTTCGTAAATCGTCATTTTGCCCGGACGATGTACTCTGCTTACAATTAATCCTTCGGAAATAAACTTGTTGCATACGTCGATAGCAGTGCTTAAAAGCCCTCCGGAGTTATATCTCAAGTCAAGAATCAGACCTTTCATTCCCTGCTCTTCAAGATCAATCATAGCCTTTTCCAAATCATCGGAACTTTCACCGGAAAAACTGGTGAGACGGATATAACCAAGCTTTTCTTTTTTATCTACCATAAAGTCCCATTGGCCTTTTTCATCTCTCTGCCAGCCTCGAATTGTAGGAACAACAATTTTATCTCTTGTAATTACAAAATCGCGGGTCTTTTCTTCTCCGGCTCTCTTTATCGTTAATGTGACTTTTGTACCTCTCGGCCCGGTAATTTTATCAACGGCGCAATTGATCGGCATATCTTTAGTCTCAATTCCGTCAATTTTCTCAATAATGTCACCAGCGTCAAGCCCGGCTTTACTCGCCGGTGTATCAGCAAGAAGAGAAGCAACTGTCAACGCGTTGGCGGGTTTTGAAATCTCTACTCCTATTCCGAAAAACTCATTTGTCATTTGTTTATCGAAATCATCTATCTGCTTCGGCCATACAATTACAGTATGAGGATCAAGAGCTGATAATGAAGCATCTGAAAATTGTGATACCAGGAATTCTTCAGGTATATTGATTGTTAGCTGGTTCAGCAAAAGCACCCTTACAAATATCTGCAGAAAACTTTCCAGCCCGGTACCGTCAGCCTTTTGGGCCGCGTCATTTTTTAGAGTATCAAGTGACTGACTCCAAGCTTCCAAAGCTTTTTTGTATTCTTCAGAAGACCTGTTCGGATCAATAGTTTTCTTATAATCTTCCGGCGGGTTTGCCATAACCTGACCAAGTAAATGACACTGATTGATTGCTTTTTCGGTCATTAAACTATAGTCAAGATCACTTACATAATTCTTATCCAAATGAATTACCGCGCTCATGAAAATCTTGCTTTCCACACCCTGATATCTTTCCTTGCGGGTTTCACATGGACTATCTTCAAGAGAAGCGGCTATAATAGCTTTTTCATAAATATCTTCGGTATATTTCTTATATACTTTGTTGTTGGGATCTATTGATGGAAGCCACAAATAACAGTTGGAATAAGCATCAATCCATTCACCCTTAACTTCATAGGCCGCCGCTTTGTCTATCGCATTCTGTATTACCTTTTTCACATAAGGCTGGGCAAGAAGCTCCTCTTTCTGTTTCTGATTGGCAAGCTCGGTTATTTCCGCGATTGCTGAAAGAATAACAGTGATATCATTCGGCTCGTTCGGGTCATTAGTTTCGGACATCTTTCGATACTTGTCCAGCTTTTCCACCCTTCCTGAATATGCCTTATCCCTGACTTCCTTACGCTGCTGGTTTATAACATCATAATCTTTAACAACCCGCAGCAATTCACGTGATTGGGCATCAAGCTTATTCGGATCGGCACCGATTTCCTTCTCTATCAGTTTTCCGGCAGATTCAAAATCACCTTTGCAGATTAATTCCGCGGCATCATTGCTGATTTTATCATCTCCCGACAACGATATTATATTTTCAAATAAAACTTCATTAATATCAGCAGGAGCGGGACGGGATGTAAGCGCACAGGCGGCTAAAGAAACAAGGAATATCACCACCCAGGCGAGGTACATCGAACTGTTAATTTTTCGTTTTTCTTTTTGCATTGTTTAAACCGAGTAAAATATTTAATTTTTAAGGAACAAAGAGCCGCTGAGAAGCAGCTCAATTGTTCCTTTTTTTGTTCAAATTACGCACATTCAGCGGCTTTTCCATTGCAGCCTAAAACGTGCAGTTTATGTTTGACCATTTCTCTGATTGCGTCTCTTGCCGGGCCGAGATATTTGCGTGGATCGAACTCGGCTGGCTTCTCGGCAAAAATCTGCCTGATTTTCGCGGTCATTGCCATACGAAGGTCTGTATCGATATTTACTTTGCAGACGCCCATTTTCGATGCCTGTGTAATCGCTTCTTCCGGTACACCCATCGCATCAGGCATCTTGCCGCCGTATTTATTGATTAAATCCTTGAACTCTTTTAATACACTGCTCGAACCGTGCATAACAAGCGGATAATTCGGTAATCTTTTTCCAATCTCTTCGAGAATATCAAAAGCCAGTTTCGGCTCTTTCTTGAATTTATACGCACCGTGACTTGTTCCAATAGCAACCGCTAATGAGTCAACTTTTGTTTTCTTTACAAATTCCTCAACCTGTTCCGGGTCACAAAGATGTTTGCTGATATCATCATGAGATACGCCGACGACGTCTTCTTCGATACCGCCAAGCTGTCCAAGTTCCGCTTCTACTACTACATCGTACTTGTGAGCGTAATCAACGACTTTTTTGGTAATTTCCATGTTTTCTTTAAACGGCTTTCCTGAAGCGTCAATCATAACTGAAGTAAAACCATCTTCGATAAACTCTTTGCAGGTCTGGAATGTATCGCCGTGATCCAGGTGAATACAAATCGGAATATCAGGATTTTCCTTCACCGCGACATCAATCATAGCCTTGAGCCAGCTATTGCTTGCGTATTCGCGGGCGCCCCTGGAAACCTGCAAAATCAGCGGGGATTTTTCTGCTGAAACCGCTTCGATGATTCCCTGTGTGATTTCCATGTTGTTTACATTGAAAGCTCCAATCGCATAATGATTCTTATATGCCATCTCGAACATTTTTTTGGTATTTACCAACGCCATATGATTCTCCTTAAATTAAAAAACATTTAACTATTCACAATTAAAAACCGGCCGAGCCGCCTAAATCCATGTATCTGCCTGAACCAAACACAGCATAAGGCACACCCTGCGGCCATAAACTAAACTCTATCGATTGTCTATCTAACGATTCGTCCCGGTTATACGATACAGACCAGCATAATCTGTGATACCTGCGAATTAGAGCTATATCATTTCGTACACCTTTGCCGTAATCGAAATCAAACTGACCAGCATAAACCAGACTGTAACGCGGGTCAAGTATATAAGTTACAGCATAAGTAAAAGCATCTGTTCCATGCTCGCCGTAACCATTGTCGATATTCTTCAAATACCTGCATCCGACATAATAACTCAGATTAGGCTGACGCATATGCGAAATTCCAAAATTATACTGCTGCAAAGAACCGTCTGTCAAATCATAGTGCATATCAGTTAAAAATACAGTCGAATCGCTCAAATTCCATGTATAATCAGCACTTAAATAACTATGCCGGGGGCCATAAGCAGCACTGCCGCGTCTATCCCATTGCGGAATAAATGCGCTTTCTTCATTAATAAACGGAATAATCGGATTATTCCATAAGTAACGGTCTGCTCCGGTCGAATCATGCCAGGGATCATTTACCCATGTTACATCAGTATTTAGACGCATCCAGTCAACAGTTCTTTCACGTGTTCCAAAGCCGCGTTTTGTCTGCAATCTTTGTGTAATACCTACGTTCGCGACATCGTGTTGTTCAGCGACAGAGTGATTTTCGGCGAAAGAAACCGCCATAAAACGAGGCTGAATAACGTGTCTTAACTGATTTAAATCCCAAAGTTGCGAATTTGCATCGGGAAAAATCTTCCAGAACGGTCGCATTGAACCGCGAACACCAAATTCTCCCATTAAAATATCATCTTCACGATACTTTGCTGTATTATCGATTTGCGTGTAAAATCCTGAACCATCCTCATAAACCGCCGTACCCGCGACAAAAGGCACGATTTTAAAACTGCTTACGGATAGCGGCATATCTATTTCATTACGTGTTGATATAAATGAAAAGAAATCGCGAGGACCAACCACCGTGCTTTCATCAGCATATCGCTGTCGCAGACGACTTACCTGTGTATCGCTGTAAAATGTAAAATTATCATCCCAAAACGACTGCCCCGTCCAGTGAAATTCCGCCGTAGGTGATTCTTCAAGAACATTTTCAAATTCGTTAATCTGAATCTTACCCAATAACGACAATCCCCAGTTATCCTCAATCCGCTTCATATGAACGAGTGTTTCCTGGGGCTTATCGAGGTAATATTCTTTTCGATAAAAGCTTTCGAGAAAATTCTCATCTGAAATATAGCTGATTTCTGTTGTAAGCTGCCATTTATATGGAAGGAAATACCTGTTTTGCCAGAATAAACGGCCTCTTAATTTATCGTCAGGCTCAAGATTTTTCCTGTCAGACGCCCTGCCAAGATCATCCTGTCCATGGTCATTTATTACATAACCCAAAAACCGCCCGAAATAATCCTCACGGTTATAAGTAGTCTCAATTCCGCCTCCGGGGCCGCGATTACCATAATAATCCAAAAACAATGTACTATCCGTATTTTCAGGTTCCCTTAGCCCCAATAATCTCGATGTGTACCAGCCTGTTTCAACATATGTTCCCAATATTTCATCGTTACCCGCATTGAAATACTTCAAAGGAATATCAGGTAATTCCAAATTTGTTATCATTTTCGGGAAGAATAAAGGAAGCTTGGTATTATAATATTTGAGATTGACATCCTTCATCGAAATATCTAAATCGTTTTTCGATTTTTCATCATCCTGCCGCTCTATAGCTGTATTATCAGTTATAATTATACTTGCGGCATTTAAAGAAAGCTGAGGAATGTAAAATTCACTGGTCGTCACAACCGCGTTCTCGGCGGCGAATTTATTAGCGGCTAATTGCTGAAGTTTCGATGCCCGGACATAGATTGGAATGCCGTTGCTTGCGGAAAAACTCCTCATTACCGCGTTTAGCACTATCGCTCTTTGATTTTCGTAGTCGTAAAATATCTCATCCGCCCTGATTATACGCTGGCCTTCTGTCATTACGACATTGCCGGATAAATAAATCGCTTTTATAACACCAGCGGACAAAATATCATTCAATTCGCCTTTACTTTCGTTAGGTTCGTTTATATCATCGGGTAAATAAATTACCGCGTTATCAGCCTGCATTTCAAGCAATAACAGTTTTCCCTCAACATCCCTTTTTTGCGACAGATAAAAGCCGCCTGTCAAAGTAGCGATATTGTTTTCGATTTCAGCTTTTATTCCTTCTTTTCCCTGCGGAGCAAGATTTATCGGGTAACGAAAAGCCGATTTTTCATCCTGCGAAGATTTCGACAACTCACTTTCCCGAATAACAGAAAATATATTCGTTTTCTTTCCAAGTACTACCGGTTTCGTTTCTTCACCTATCAGCCCAATACCCGCACTCTGCATTAGTTTATAAGCGTCGGCGTAAAACTCCGTACCGCGAGGGTCGGAAGTGCGTTTTTTATCAGCCTTGATTGAAACTTCGCCGTCAACAAGGAACAAAACCGCCATTTCAGGGTCTTCAGACACGATTTTTGATTCTCGTTTAAGACGAACTTTCCCCTTGAGATAGCATGTCATTCTGTAAATTACGTCTTCAGCGGAATCGCCCGGAGTTTGTACAAGCCATATAACCGCTTTATCACTGGAAAAATCTGTCGGCCCAACGGTCATTGAAAAGCCTTTTTCAAATACGATTATCTGGCCGTTTGGGTCATAGCTGAATGTGACGGATTCCTTTCCCTTCATCGTTAAATTCTGCACGACAGCGGCTTCTTTACCGGCTGAACTGTCATTCACGTCTTTTTCCGCGGCTGAAGAGCTTGATATGAAAACAAAAAAGACCAAAGACCATAGACCAAAGACAACAGACCGAAGTCTTGTGTCTTGTGTCTTATGCCTTTTGTCTTTTGTCTTGTGTTTTGCCTTTGTTGTCTTAAATAATTCTTTTATCATCCTATTCATCCAGAATATGACTTTACCATTCCCGCGAAGGCGGGAATCCATGCAGAGAACGCAGAGATTATTTCAATAACTTAAAACTAATTGAAACTGCGTAAAACTGCTGCGACGAGTGATTTTACTCAAAAAAACAGAAATCCATTTCAATTTCACGAAATTATAGCCATATATCCCATTAAAGCCAGTAAAATTATACAAATACCCCCGCCGCAGTTAAAAAAATCACCATTTAATCTGAATTAAAACCTCAAAACTAATTGAAACCGCAGACTCCGTCCTGAGCATGGTCGAAGGATTAACGCAGATTTGCACAGATTAAAAATACACAAACGCAAGACTCTATACGCTCCACGCTAAACGCTAACTTTTTACGCAATACCCATCACGCACGACACATAACGAATTACCTCACGCAGAGACACAAAGTCGCGGAGAAAATAAGAAAATGCCTGCCAGGGCGAAGCTTTAGCGAAGAATGGTCATTGCGAGCGAAGCGCGGCAATCTTCAATCATATTTTGTTCAGACACAGATTTCACCGATTACACATAGAAACATTTTTTAACTCAAAACTAAAAATTCAAAACTAAAAACTATTTGTAACCACAGATGAACACAGATTATCGCAGATTTTTAGACTCTATCGCCTATCCCCTAAACCCTATTTTGACTCGTTACTGTTTAATAATAATATACATATTTCATAAATATTTCTTGATTTTAACCAATTTCAGTGATATTTTCAACTTTTTCTTAGGTCGTTTAGCAAATCAGGAGTTTTTAAAAAAGAAAAGGCGAAATATTGCCAACAGGTTACATTATGACTAAAAAGACATTAAATAAAAATCTCCACAAAGCAAAAAGTGCTAAAAAGGATGAGTTTTATACCCAACTGCCTGATATTGAAAGAGAGCTAAAACACTATACAAAACACTTTAAAGGTAAAGTAGTTCTTTGCAACTGTGATGATCCAAGGATAAGTAACTTCTTCCATTATTTTTCATACAATTTCGAGAAACTCAAACTTAAGAAACTGATTGCCACATGCTATAAGAATCAGGATATGGATTTGTTCAGCCGGAATGAATCCGAAAAAGCAATCTATTTAGAATATGAAGGCGATAAAAATAACAACAAAGTCCCTGATCCCAAAGAGATTGGTATTAAGTACTTAAAGAGAGATGGAGATTTTCGCAGCAAAGAATGTATTGAACTCTTAAAGCAAGCTGATATAGTTGTCACCAATCCGCCTTTTTCGCTATTTAGAGAATATGTGGTACAGTTAATAGAATACGACAAAAAGTTTGTAATTATTGGTCACCAAAATGCTATTACATATAAAGAAATCTTTCGTCTCATCATGGACAACAAGATATGGTTAGGTTATGGATTTAAAGGCGGTGCTGCTCATTTTATTACCCATTATAAAGACCACGCAACCGCAGGAAACCATATAGATGGAATGGTTAGAGTTTCAGGAGTGCATTGGTTTACCAACTTAGACATTAATAAACGTCACGAGGAGATTCCTTTTTATAAGCAATACAACCCAAATGAATATCCAACATACGATAATTATGATGCCATAAATATCGATAAGTCAAAGGAAATACCCGAGGACTATGATGGGATAATGGGTGTACCAATCACATTTTTGGATAAATACAATCCCGACCAATTTGAGATTGTCGGAATTACGAAAACTTGGTTCGGAGCAGCATCAAAGACTTATCCACCCCAAATACAAATTGGTGCAAATGGTCAGAAAAGTGATGTGACAAAGCTGAATGACGGAGCCACACTGAAGTTAGAATTACCTCCCAAAAGTAAGACTTATTATATGGTTGATAATGAATACTATGTCCAACTGTATGCACGAATACTTATCAGGCGAAAAAGGGCTGAAAATGAAAATAGAACTTAAAGAAATCACAGTCCGTGACTTGGTAGATGGTTATGAAGATAATTCTGAAGGCGGTGTTGTCGGGTATGGTGGTAAACTTGATATTCGTCCTCCCTACCAGCGGGAGTTTATCTATAAGGATAAACAAAGGGACGCAGTTATTAATACAATGAGAAGGGAATTTCCTCTTAATGTAATGTATTGGGCAGTTCGGGATGATGGTAATTATGAAATTATAGATGGTCAGCAGCGCACCATTTCAGTCTGCCAATATGTCGTCGGTGACTTCTCTTTTGAAAACAGATACTTTCACAACCTGCAGGATGATGAGCAGGAACAAATACTGAATTATAAACTCATGATCTATTTTTGCAGTGGCACGGATAGCGAAAGGCTGGATTGGTTTAGAACCATAAACATTGCAGGTGAAAAACTTACCGACCAGGAACTACGGAATGCCGTATATGCCGGCTCATGGGTTTCAGATGTTAAAAGATATTTCAGCAAAAATGGTTGCCCAGCTTATGGAATCGGAAGCGATTACCTCAACGGTTCACCCATTCGTCAGGAATATTTGGAAACTGCGATTGAATGGATTTCTGAGGGATATATAGAACGCTATATGGCAGAACATCAGCACGAACAAAACGCCAACGCATTGTGGATATATTTTCAATCAGTAATGACATGGGTGAGCACTACATTCACAAAAAAGAGGAAATTTATGAAAGGTGTGGATTGGGGCTCGCTTTACAACAAATACAAGGATGACAAATTCGACACAGTAGAAATTGAAAAAGAAACAGCGAGACTAATTCTTGATGATGATGTAACAAAAAAGAGCGGTATTTATCCATATATTCTGACTCATGATGAAAAATATCTTTCGATTCGTGCCTTTACTGATGCAATGAAACAAAAAGTCTTTGAAAAGCAAAAAGGTAAGTGTCCGGTTTGTAAAAAGCATTTTGAAATTGAAGAAATGGAAGCAGACCATATCACACCATGGCACGAAGGCGGAAAGACAAATGAAGAAAATTGCCAAATGTTATGTAAAGATGACAACAGAAGAAAATCAGGAACTTAAAAGGAAATGAAACTGTATCTGGTGCATTTTTAATATCCCAGATATTATTGATAATCACTTATTATATATAGGGACAGTCCCTATTAAACTCCCGAGATTCCAGTGACGCTTCCACCCATATAATAGAACCCATCAACTGCGCCTTGTACGCAATACTGCCTTCCGTTCTTTTCCCATTTCCATTCGAAAGAGGTAGGATAGGAAATTTGTGGACCAAGAACTTGACAACCCGTTAATACAAATAGCAAAGAAAACAGCGTTAATGCTATGACACCATTAGGGACACCATAACAATTTCTATTTCTCATAATCTCTTACCTCTTAAAACATTAAACATAAATATAATCCTCTTTCGACATTCTCATTTAACATTCCGCCCTCGGCGGTCAAACTCTCTGAGTCCTCTGTGGCTTTCTTAACTTTTAATCTGTGTCCATCTGTGAAATCTGTGTCTAATATAAAATACAGACAGACTATTTCTCCGGGTACTACGTTCTCTTTTTGCAATGTTGTGAATATCTTTGCATAGATTACATAAGTGGATATGGATATGCAAGAGTAAAACAACAATAAATGGAAAATATTTTATTGTTTCCATAAACAATCTAAAAATATACCTTTGAATATCTTTGCTGTTTTTGATATAATTAATTCGCAAGTAAAAGAGTATTTTGTTATGGAGTATGAGTTATGAGGAAAATACTGTGCAATACTTTATTCGCCGCCGCGATAGCGTCCTTTCTTTTTCCATGTATTTGTTACAGCAGGGTAATTACCATTGGATTTACAGCACAGGTTACTGATGTAGTTGATATACCAAATATCCTGGGAGGGGAAATCGAAGCTGGTGATTTAATTAATGGTACATATACTTATGATACTTCTATGCCACCTACGCCACCTACAAAGTATTATTATGAATTTTCGTCTCCTCCTGCCGGCATTACGGCAAGCACAGGAAATTTTGTTTTCATATCAGACCCCAATAATACAAGGCTATCTGTTGGAGTTGGAAATGATTGGTTAATGCATAATGGCATAGAGGATAGATTTAACATATCAAGCAGTCAAAATCTGATGTTTTATAAAAATATACTCTGCAATATTCCAAAATTAGGAATTAGCATGGATTTTTTAGATCGTGAAGGTGAATCTGAAAATCTATTATCAACACTTCTTTCTGTAGAGTTACCAGCAACCGCTATTATACCTTATTACAGAAATAGACTTCGGCTTACTATACTTGGATACACAAATCAGCAATCAACTGAATATTTTGGTATATCTTGCGATTTGATATCTGCGAATCTTATCTCGAATCCGCCCAAAATTATTTATGTTGATGATGACGCATTGGGCTTAAATGATGGTTCAAGCTGGGAGAATGCGTATATTTTTCTACAGGATGCTATTGCCGATGCAAATAATTCTGATAAGCCGGTTGAGATTCGTGCCGCCGATGGTATTTATCAGCCGGATATGGGAGCCGGAATTAATCATGGCGACAGAGAGGCGTCGTTTCATTTAATGAGCCAGGTTTCTATTAAAGGAGGGTATGCCGGTTTGTCCGGGCTTAATCCTGATGTACAGGATATCCAGCTATATAGAACAATTCTTACAGGTGATTTGAATAGTGATGACGTACCCGGTTTTGCCAATCGAAATGATAATAGTTATCATGTACTTTCCGCTATCAATGTGGATGATTCGGCGTATATTGAGGGATTATTCATAACAGGAGGTAACGCGGACGGTTTGCCTGAGAATGTTACTGATCCATCTCAGAGACGCGATGACCATTCCATTAACGGCAGTGGTTTATACATATACAACGGGCGTCCTGTAATAGAAAGCTGTAAATTCAAAGATAATTATGCTTATGGATACGGCGGCGGTATATATCTTTATGGAGCGACCAGAGTTCTTAACAGCACTTTTTCGGGAAATAAAGCAAAAATTACAGGTGGAGTTGTTTATGCCGAAACAACAAGAAGTGAAATAATATTTAAGGGATGTGTACTGCAAGGCAACACCAATGCTTTTGGAGGAAGACAGAGCAGTTTTCTAAATAGTACCCTTGCTGATAACGATTATGCTTCTCTGTATATTAATTGCCGAAATTGCATCATATGGAACCATGAACAAAACGTATCCTATCCCCAATACTATATATTTTGGTATTCTGATGCGTATAATTATAAATATTTTGATAGTGGTAATATCAATTCAGACCCGCTATTTGCCGCTCCCGGCCATTGGGATAATAACAATACGCCCGAAGACGCGAACGATGATTTCTGGATTGAAGGTGATTATCATTTAAAATCTCAGGCAGGAAGATTCGACCCAAACACACAAAACTGGGTGCAGGACGATGTCACAAGTCCCTGCATTGACGCGGGCGATCCGAACAGTCCTGTCGGTTTTGAACCATTCCCAAGCGGCGGCTATATAAATATGGGCGCTTACGGCGGCACGGCACAGGCGAGTAAATCATATTTCGATAAACCTCTTTGCAGCACAATCGTAGCCGGAGACATTAACGGCGATTGTAAAGTAGATGAAGCAGACATGGAGATTCTAATGCTCCACTGGCTCGAAGAAGACATCAAATAAAATTAAAAACAATACTTGAAAGAAAACGGAATTTCAGTAAAATATTGACAATATGTGTCTAAACCGTGCTTAATTAAGAATTTAAATTTTCATTTTTGCTCAAGACATACAATGACGAATACTGCATAATTCAGGAGGTTATCAAATGAATCACAAAGTCACAATCATCTTTTCACTGCTCTGCTTCTTCTGTTTTCCTTTGCGGCAATGTGTGATGGCCTCCGACAATCGGCTTCCCAACGGCACTGAGTTGGAAATCTGGGAACAGCCGCTCGAATTTTCAAAGACATATTACGTGGATTGCGGCTCGCCGAACGCCGACGATAACGGCCCCGGCACAAGCGACAAACCCTTCCGAACCATAAGCAAAGCCGCTGAAGTTTTACAGCCGGGCGAGCGAGTTGTCATCGCGACAGGCGTATATCGTGAATTTGTCCGCCCCGCACGAGGCGGCACCGGACCGACACAAATGATTAGCTACGAAGCCGCACCCGGAGCAAAAGTTTCCATAAGAGGTTCTGAAGTCGTTAAAATGTCTGACCTTGAACGCAATGCAACCGCTTCACGCGGGCGCAGCGGCTTTGGAGGCGGCGGTCTCGGTGCCGGAGGCGGAAATATGTACGCACAGCCGGTTATCTGGAAATACCAGTTAAAAAATGAAATGTTCCCGGATATGTACAATCCATTCGCCGTACCAAGTATAGCCGCAAGTTGGGGATGGTTAAACACAAAAGTGGTTGACATGGGCCCGTATTTACGCAAACGCGGATTAGTCTTCGTAAACGGCAAGCCGCTCGAACCGATGGAGCAGTCAAGCGAATTAGGCAATACACAATTGAGGTCATGGATACCGACACCGCCGCCGGAAAATCCGCCTGCAAGCCGCAGCGGTATGCCGGAACGCACGCCGGGCGGAGCGATTATGCAGGAAATCGGCGGCTCACCTGACGCCAGATTCGCCGTCGAAAGCACGGGAAATATAATCTATATGCGGCTGCCCGACGATGCAGGTGACAATCCGCTTATCGAAATCACTACACGCGAGCAGGTTTTCGCGCCTGCGGAAAGCGGCCTCGGCTACATCCGCATTAAAGGCCTCACTTTCCAGCACGCCGGTAACGGCTACCCCCCGCCGCAGCACGGCCTGGTCTCAACTATGGGCGGCAACCACTGGATTATCGAAGATAATACCATCGAATGGGCAAACGGCGTAGGTCTCGACATCGGCGGCGGCGGTAGTGGCGGAGGTCGAGGCGGTTCCGGCACTGGAGCCGGTTCTGCTCATGTCATTCGCGGCAACACGATTCGCTACTGCGGCGTCTGCGGTATCTGCGGACAGGGAACAGACAGCGTACTCGTCGAAAACAATACTATCGAATGGATTGGCTTTGCGGACGCCGAGCGGGAATGGGAATCCGGAGCGATCAAGTTCCACAACGCAAGCAACATGCTCTTACGCCGCAATGTCATTCGCCACATCCGGCACGCAAACGCCGTCTGGTACGATGTCGGTAATACAAACTGCCGCGTAACCGCGAACGTATTGGCAGACGTGTTGAGCGTAAGTGCGGCTATACACATGGAAATGACACGCAATTATAACCTTATCGACAATAACATAATCTGGAACGTGCGCAACGCCGAGCCCGGCACTCCCGGCCAAAGAGGAGCCGCTGGCTCAGGCTTCTTCATCCACGCATCGGATTGCATCGTCATCGCAAATAACATAATCGGCAAATGCGATAACGATGGCGTTTACGGAGTTCTGCGTCCCGACCGCGGCGGCAGCGGGTTAGGTACGGAAAACTACGTCTATAATAACATCATCACAAACTGCGGCAACGGAGCGATACTGTTCCTCAACAAACAAAACCATTCCGACGGAAACGTCTTTACATCGATGAAGGAAAATTTCCTCGGTATCACAGAAGGCGAAACACAGAAATGGACCAACTTAAAAGATTGGCAGGACTCGTACGGCTGGGACGTAAACAGTGTCACTTTGGATATGAACATAGATTTCGATCCCGATACATTTGAACTGACTATGGATGCAAAGGACCTGAAGGAAGTGTCAATTCTCGGCAAAGTTAATACAGACATGTACGGCAAAGAAACCGGCGACAAACGTTACCCCGGCCCATTAGCCGACCCCAAAGCAGCCGCAACAAGAAAAATTGACCCAAGAGAAATTAAATAATAGCCACAGAGCTGTTCAAGATATTTCTTATCCGCAGATGAACGCAGATTGACGCGGATTATAGACTCTGTCATTCCCGTGAAAACGGGAATCCAGAAAATCAGAAAGGGTCATGACACCTTAAATTACTCCCGGTCAGCCTGCATCGTGTACAATCAGAAAACGTAATGCAATTCCACTCATACGCCACGGTCTTCTGATTGTACACGACTCAACTCTATATTTTTCTACTGAAAATTTATATTTCCTAATTGGCCGCGGTTTTGGGCAGTAATTTTCCCATCCATGCGGTAATCCATGCCCGTTCGTTAGCAGTGAAAGTATGGCCGCCGTCGTGCTGATAGAAGCCTATTTCACCGAAAACGATGGGCTGTTCTACGGGTGGCACCTGGACGGTGGCGGCGCCTTTTTTGCCGAGAAGGTTGTAAACTGATTCAGCGGCGATTGCGGCGAGGAAACCGCCTTTGAAATCCTGCCAGTTTTCCTGATTACCGCCGGTGATGAACATTTTACGCGGGGCCATTAGGGCGATCATTTCGTGCTGGTCAACAGGCATATCGTTCCAGTGCCCGATGTACTTTGTGAAATTGGGGCAATAGTTACCTGCGAAGCTGCCGGAGGCGAGGTCGTCGATTGTTTCGCCAATGTCACGGCGACTGAGTTTTACGCCCATTGCGCCGGATGATTCAGGGACAACGCACCAGATGCGGTCATCCATCGCGGCGGTGTAGAGGACTTGTTTGCCGCCGGTTGACATGCCGGCAATGGTGATATGGGCGGCATCAACGTCTTTGTCGGTTACGAGGTAGTCCATTGCGCGTGAGAAGGCCCAGCCTGTAATCGCGTAATTGCCGGGAAAGTTGCCGGGACGCGGCTCGCCCTGAGGCGGACTGATGCGTGCTGCAACTCCTGCGCTGCCGGAGACGGAGCCGGTTCCCCAGCCGTGACCCTGAGGGTCATCAACGGGACCGCCGAAAAAGACAGGGACGGGGTGACCTGTGTTGGGAAGCGTAAGCGTAATGGTGATAGTGTTGCCGCCCCCGCCGCCGCGTCCGAATCCACCCATGCCGCCGCCGCGACCGCCGCTTGTTGCAGCAGGTGCGTTAGGATCGGTACCTTCAAAGTAGCCGATTATGGTCTTGTTGATGGCGGTTTCAGTTCGATTATCCTGGCGGACCTGCCAGATAATCTTGGGGAGTTTGTCCTCGGGAACGCGGCCGTAGATATTATCCTTGAAGAGATTTATCAGTTCTGGTTTGCGTTCCTTGTACCACATTTCTGCGGAAGTAACTTTACGGCCGTCCTGCATAACGAGCGGATCGGGAAGAGTATAAGGCGGGACATCGTCCTGGTCATAGTTTGAGAAATGGCCGCTCGGCGCCCATAGATAAAGGTCGGTGCCGAGAACCTTGTTGCCATTAGCATCGTTTTTGTAGAAGCCGTTGTCCTGTGGGCGACGAGCCGTTAAACCTTCGGGTGGAGTGTTGTTGGCATCACGGACGGGCCATTTGGCTTTGCGGCCAATAGCAGGGTCGGGCATTGGTATATCCGGCATACCCGGAGCGGTTGTGGAAATAGTAGCTCCTCGTCCGCCACCCATCATGCCGCCTCCCCCCATCATGCCACCCCCGCCCATCATACCGCCGCGACCTGCACCTGCAGCCGGAGCGTTCATCTGCGCCTGTGCGGCAGATACCACGACAGCGCAGAGCATAACACAAATTGCAAATTTCAGAATTGTTTTCTTTCTCATGCTCAGACTCCCAAAAAAAATATTAATAAGTTCAATATTTCGATTAACTAATTGCTTTTATTATAAGCAGAAAATGAGCGGAAAGAAATGTAAAAAACATTATTTATCCGCAGACTCCGTCCTGAGCGAAGTCGAATGGGCGGGAATCCAGAATTGTAGGATGGGCTTCAGCCCATGCTGTTTTATTATTTTGAATCCGCAGATGAACGCAGATAGACGCAGATTATAGACTTTGTCATTTTATAAATCGTAGGGTGTGCTATGCACACCAAAATAAAAATACCCAGCCGCATAGGGTGCGTGACAACGCACCATTTCCAAATATATTATCCCGCAAAGCCGCCAAGCTCGCAAAGAACTACTAAAAACTAAAAATTAAAAACTAATTGAAAAAAAAAGGGTCCTGACACCTTTAAATTCTCCTGCTGTTTTATTATTTTGAATCCGCAGATGAACGCAGATAGACGCAGATTATAGACTTTGTCATTTTATAAATCGTAGGGTGTGCTATGCATGATGTGCTCCCATTTTATGTACCATATGTTAATAGAGAGTTACACACATTTTG
>CAZVOA010000002.1:0-349836 GCA_964628465.1 uncultured Pirellulales bacterium
GCAAATGCTCTACAACCTGCTATATTGACCGGGTGTCCCAATGTTGAAGTCAGGACTACTTCGTTTCCTCTTTCCATTGAATTGATTGAAACCATTCTAGTTTCTTTACATTATCAAATAGATATTCACTTTCAGCTTCTTCTTTAGTGGGGAGTCCCCCTTTTGTATCACACACTTTAAGCCATTGCCTGCATTCATTTTCGTTATTTCTTAAAGCATAAATACACGCTAAGTAGTAAGCAGCGCTACCAAAATAATCGTTATAATCTTCATCTAAAAGTTTTCTATAGAACTGTTCAGCATTATCTAACCATATTGTTGGATCTTTTTTTTCCCTTGATGCTTTTTCGGCTAACGCGAGTAATAATTCACTATAGTACCATTTCAATTCAGAATTATCAGAGTTTTCTTCCATAAGCTTTTCCAAAGGTTTCAAAGCATCTTCGTTAGCTAGACCAGGAGTACTCAGCATAAAGAAATCTGCCCAAAGTTTTGTTAGTTTTCCATGCTTCTCTATTTGTATTTCAAGGTCACGTTTTATTGATTCAGCTTTATCATCGAGAGATGCTAACTTCTCTTTAGCTTTTTCATCGATGCTATTCAACGACGTTAATGCTCTTTCTTCATATTTACTGGCATCCATTGCAGCATTTCGTGCATTTTGAACTGCTTGTGTGTAGTCTTTATGATCTTTGAACATTATATATACCAAAAATGCAAGGAATATCGTTATGATAATTCTAAGGCTCCATTTAAGGTGTTCTACCGATTTCTCATATGCGTCAATAATAGCATGATTGGTGTTAGTATCTTTAACATTTTGAAATGTTTCCTTTGGGATTGTTTTCTTTTTCGTAACCATGCTTCCCCTTTAATTATTGCCTTAAGATGAACTATGGGAAATCTGGGGACACCTTACTAATCTCTGTTTATCAAGTTCAGCTACCATATTTCCAAGTCCAGTATTTCTTCATTTTCTATTTCTAAACGTCAAGTATAATCAATGTGTGTGAATATCTTCTTTATTTACAAGTTCAAAGGCTATACGTGCTGCATCGAAGCGGTCAACAAATTCGATTCCTTCTATTTGCATTTGTTCCATTAAGATATTGTGATATTTTGTTCTTAACATTGCAATTACATCTTTTGCGCGATATTCATCATCAGGAATTTCATTGTCTGCATTAACTAAGTCTGTATAGATTTATGCAATTTCCAATAGTTTCATAATTCTTCCCTGGTAGTTTCAATCTTTTCTAATATTTTAACATATTTGATAGCAGTTTGGTAAAGATTTTTTGCCATATTAATTCCTTAATACTAATATTTACTGTTGATAGTTACCGTTTTCTATGTACTGTTACCATTTATACGTATGTCTATCCCGAGATTCTCTATAATCAATTCGGTTTAGCGTCTTTCATAATACTGCCGTCGCTTAAGTTAAAACAAATGTTACGTCCATCAAATGTGTGTATTTCAAAGTAATTGGCGGTTTCACCAATTATGATTCCCCTGGGCTTATTCATTATTGAGTAGTGACTTGCGCTTTGAATAAAATTTTCTTCCTTTATTGCTATATCAAGAGCTGTGTACTCCTTGATTACCTTGCCATTCTTGTAGAAACCAACTTCGAGTTCCTTCTTTGGATCACTACCTGACCTGTGCCATGGGCCCAGTCGAACCAATATCAAGTCATTGCCATCAGAAAAGAGCCATAATTGTCTTGCATACCAGTTGTATTCGCAAAGGAGTTCGTCTTTCTCTGATTCGGTCCGATACACTCTTGTTTTCCCGGAATATTGATCTTCTCGTGATTTGGGTACACTCTTGACATAGTAAAATCCAGTATCATTGGAAAAGAGAACAGCCTGCGAAGGAGCTTCCTTGTCAGCTAAACAAGGCACACTTGCTATAAATATTACCAGTATAATTATCATATATCTCATTTTATTCTCCATTAAAATATCATAACTTTACCTGACAGCTATGTATTCCCCATTTCATTTCTTTATTCGCAGTTGATATTTATTCCACAGTTCATCACGCTCTGGCTTGGGGATAGAGTGCCAGCGGACGCCGCGGATGGCTCCTTCAATTGCGCATAGCGCACTTCTGCAGACAGGACCTGATCGCTTGTATGGATTCACAAGTACAGCCGCTTCAATACTTCCGATTTTAACTAATTCATCAGCAGTGGTGATCCCTGCCTGATGAAGGCATTGAGCCATTTCTTTCCCAATATTTGGCAGGGAAAGTAAAGATTGCTGGTTGTCCGTTTTCATTTTCATATTGCCTTTCAACAAGCTATTCTATTATTTTGTGTAACATTCTAAAAGATATACCTGGCATCTGGTTACGTCAAGTATAATGTCATTTTCTATCTAAATAAATAGTTGTTAGTATATAGTCGTTGGCATTTAGATTTTGGTTGGGGCTCTGCCGTGCTGCGTCTTCTGCGTAATCTGTGGTTTAAAAATAAAAAAGCAGGATGAGTTTCTGTCCATCCTGCTTTCTATTTTACTAAAATAAAGAACACAATTAGCGGATATTATTCAACCACTTTCCATTTGAATTCTGCGCCACTCTTGCGTGCCGGGGCCGGACCGATTGCGTCCGCGGTAACAGCTCCCGGATTATTTGGTTTGGTCGCAAGGTACTGATGGTTTGTCAAAGTCATGAACATTGTGTCGCCGCGCATGAGATTGACCCATTGGAATGACTCAGAGTCACCAGCTTTGGCGTTTGCAAGGTCCTTGAGAACTACGCTATCTGGGCCTGCAACGGAAACGAACTTGCCATTGTAAGCCTTGAGCGCTACGCGTCCCAAACCTAAATCAACAACCTGGAATTTTGCATTCTCCGGAACAACGAGGATACCTTGTATGTCAACTATAATATTAACCAGAACATTATCTTCTGTTGCGGCTAAGAATGTGTCATCTGCACCACTGGTCAGAGAGATAGTTTTACCGACGGGAATTTCACGTTCGATTCCTCTTGCTCGCGGCTCATCAACTACGTAATTATCGAAGTCAACATAACCACCCGGCTGACCTGTTGTATTGTAATGAAACAATGCAGGACGAACTCCCTGGAAGGTTCCCTGGTAATTGTAACGCATGCGGTAAGTTTCACCCAATTTTGTAAATTCCTTACCGTCGGCACTCCAACTGAATATACCGTCATCTGTATCGAAGTTGCAATGTACACGCAGCCAGATTTTCGCAGGTGGAGTTTCCGAACTGATTGTAGGCACAGCCGGTGTTGGAGGAGTTTGAGTTCCGCCGCCCCTGCGTGCGCCCATTCCGCCGCCGCGACCACCACGGCCGCCGCTGCTGCTCGTGTTATCAAGCATCTGTAATTTTATTCCATCTTCGGATTTGACAACACCAATCCAGGCGTAAGGCACATTCAAAAGCGCCAGTCCCGCGGTATCTCCAACGACCATTCCTGCTGTATCCAACTCTACGGTCATGATAGACTCAGGAGCGGGCGGTCTCTGACATAAACTGTTACGAGCCGCAAAGAAATTATCCGCCGGTAATGAATGCAAACGAAGAACGCCCGGCTTTTCAGTGAGTGACCATTTCGTATCATCCGGTACATGATTCCATTGCCAGTCTGTAATCATTTTGCCGTTATCGAAGTTGTCACTGTGAATAAACGCCGGCTTTGGTTCCTGGACATGACCTGTATCAGGTTTGAGCCATGTATTCGGCGCCCTGCGAAGATTGCCGGGCAAACCGATAAGCGGGAAACCATTGTCCCATGTAATCGGTACCAGCGAGACAAAACGTCCTGCACTTCCGTGGTCTGACATAATTATACTCCACCATTGCCCTGAAGGTGTGTCGCACATTCCGCCCTGATGCAGCCACAAGCCGCGGTCATTGGCATTGGCGGTAGCGGGTGTTCCACTTACTACGCCAAGTGACTCGCCCTGAACCATAGTCGTGACTTCCCATGGACCTTTGATTGAGTCTGCTTTTGCGACCATCTGATTTACTGCACCGCCGGGGATACAGGAAATAAGAATATATTTGCCATTAATCTTATATAAATGGAGACCTTCACCCATGCCCGGAGCATTTATGGTAAACTGTGAGTTAGGAACAATACTTTTTAAGTCCGGTGCAAGCTCTTCTGCTTGATAGGGGTTTCTACTACCGGAAACGATATAGATTTTTCCGTCATCATCGAAGAGTACCGACAAGTCGTGATGGCCGGGCAGTTGATTTTGTTCCCAGGGACCTTCTGCGGATTTGGAACGGAAGACCTGCAAACCTGAATCGTTGGTATTGGAAAAGACATAGAACATGCCGTCATGATAACGAATACACGGCGCCCAGATACCTTTGCCGTAAACATTCCCACCTTCAAGTCTGTATCGCGGCCCAAGATCAAGACGATCCATGCAATAGCTGGCCAGTTCCCAGTTCACCAGGTCTTTTGATTTCATAATCTGCACCGCTGGATTCATGTGCATTGTCGTACCCGCGAGGTAATATGTGTCACCAACTCGAATAGGATCCGGGTCCTCGAACTCTTCATTAAACAATGGATTCGAGTATGTGCCGTTTCCATTATCAGCGGTCCAATGTTTTGTCGCTTCAATTGGAAGTCCCGAAGAAGCTGACGCCGCGACCAAGGTACTGCATCCGGTTAGCAAAATAAGAGATGCGAATACCAAAAATAACGTTAATCGTTTCATAGTAATATTCCTTTCATAATTGGGTGTGTGGGTAGATGAGTCTCATTTACTCTTCTACTCTTTAACTCATATACCCTAATTTTTCACAACTGGACTAACATAGCTATATTTCGGCGGGAGCGGCTGACCTTCAAGAATCAGCGCTTTGGTAAGCGTGCCGCTGCTGATTACAGAACTGCCGCCGACCTGTATCTGCAGGCTGCCGGGTCTGACTTCGCGTTTGCCGTCTTTGCCAACTACGAGAGACAATTGCTGGGTAGTGACAGTGAGAGTAACATTTTTTGTCTGACCGGCCTTAAGCGGTACTCTCGCGAACCCAACCAGAGTCTTTCGCGGCGTAGCGGCAAGCACAGCCTGTTCGTCGGTCATCTTATCAGGAGCGGGCAAACTCGCCGAATCAATCGCCGGAACTTCACGGTTGATATAGCATTGTACAACTTCTTCACCATCTGTACTGCTGGTGTTTTTGACATCGAAAGAAATCTTAACATCTTCGCCTGTTCCGGATTTTTCCGGAGCTTTAAGGTTCGAGTATTCGAATGTACTATAAGAAAGGCCGTAACCAAATGGGTACAGCACAGGTTTAGTGTCATAACGATATGTACGATTGTACATCGCGTAGTCTGTAAATGACGGTAAATCTGAAGTAGCTTTATAGAATGTCACCGGTAATCTGCCTGCGGGATTGTACTTGCCAAATATGACATCGGCAACCGCATCGCCGCGCTGTCCCGGATACCAGGCCTGAATAATCGCGGGAGCGTTTTCCTTGGCCCAGTTAAAAGCAACAGGACTGCCCGAGCAATTCACCACAACCACCGGTTTCTTTCCGGCTGCTATCGTGGCCGCTCTGACCAAACCTTCCTGTATCGCCGGAAGTTCAATTGCACTGCGGTCACGCATTTCACCTTCCTGTGAGCCGTCAATACCTACGACCAGGACAACGGCATCAGCTTTTTTAACCAGCTCGGTCGCTTCGCCGTAAAGACTCTGTCCCGAAGTATTTGCCGGTAATCCATCTTCAGTCGGTCTTGTCCATGCAATCTGGAACAGCGGGTCAGTACTGGGATCCGCCGAAGCCGCTGCAGTGACACCCGGCGCATCAGCCGTTACTCCAAAAGCCTGACCACCGCGTCCGCCGCGATTACCGCGACCCATAGCGCCTCGCGCACCCATGCCTCCAGCGGCAACACCTCGTGCGCTTCCGGCAAATCCGCCGCGATCACCCATACCTCGTCCGCCGCCGCTGCCGCTGGTCGCTGCTGAGTGTGTGAATTCGACAAGAACGTTATAAGCCTTGTCCTTTTCAAGGCGAATCATATTTCCGGCTATGCGTAATGCACCGCCCTGCATTTCATCGACAATTACTTTGCCGTCAATAGAAAGACGGAAGCCATCGCGGCCTCTGGCGCCTAATTGATATTCACCTGTAATCGGCGGAACAAGAACGCCGGTCATTTTCACTGCCATAGAAGGTTCAAAGTTTATGCCGCTATCGGCACCTGGCATCATAAGAGCGCCGTTTTCAGAAACTTCTGTCTTTGCGGGCTGAGCCAAACCTTCTGTGTTCGCCGCGTAAGAAATTGTCAAACCATGTTTGCTTTTCGATGCATCCGTAAATAAATAATCAGCTTTCACAAGTTCGGCTAAAGGAATAGAACCGGTAAGCGGTATCTGCTGGCTTGGAGTAATTACTTTATCCGCACCGACTGCATTTTTGATACCATCGAGAATTGTCACCTGATGATCTTCTGTTGCATCGCCGTTATAATTACCATACTGCATGGTAATTGCATCAGCGTTGGGACCGAGTACCGCGATTGTGCCGATATCAGTCTTCAGCGGAAGCGTTTTATTTTCATTTTTCAGGAGTACCATTGTTTTGCGAGCCGCTTTGAGCGCCAATTCATGATGCTCAGGCGTGTTATACATGGCAGGTGTAATTTTATTGTAAGGATTACCTTCGTAACCCGGCGGATCGAATTCACCCATACGAATTCGAGCTTCCATAAGATTGCCCAGAGCCGCATCAACTTCCTCGATGGTAATCAATCCTTTTTCTATAGCCTGTGCAAGGTTGCTCTTCCCGCCGCCCTGAGTTCCACCGGCAAAGACCGTACCGCTGTCAAGTTCGTTTCCGGCCTTGATAGCCAGAGCAGATGCTTCTGGCGCGGTTTGTACATATACATGACGGCCCTGCTGATAAATATCGGCAACACCGCCAACGTCAGAGACTACATATCCGTCGAAACCCCACTGATTGCGTAAAATATCAGTAAGCAAGCGTTTGTTAGCCGGAGCGGGTACACCGTTTACGGCGTTGTATGAAGACATTACGGAATATGCGTGAGCTTCTTTTATGGCAGCTTCGAACTGCGGCAGATATGTCGTGTACAAATCATGGTCCGTGACTACCGCGTTAAATTGCTCACGTATAGATTCAGGGCCGCTGTGAACCGCAAAATGTTTTGGTGTCGCAATAGCCTTGAAATAAAATGGATGGTCACCCTGTATGCCTTTAACAAAAGCGATTCCAAATCGGCTTGTCAGATACGGGTCTTCGCCGTATGTCTCCTGACCACGTCCCCAGCGAGGGTCACGGAAAATGTTTATATTCGGTGACCAGAAATCCAGGCCGGTCATCGCGTTAAATATATTGTTTGCGCGGTATTCATGATTCTTGGCACGGCCTTCCGTACTGATTGCGGAAGCAACCTCGAAATGTAAATCAGTATCCCATGAAGCGCCCATACCGATAGCCTGCGGGAAAACCGTTGCAAAATCATGGGTCATACCATGAAGAGCTTCCGTCCACCAGTGAAAAGGTGCAATACCCAAGCGAGGAATCGAAGGAGAAGCCATCTGCATGAGAGCAACCTTCTCCTCAAGTTCCAGACGTGAGACGATATCTTTCACCCTTTCCTGCACCGGTAAATTCGGATTGTAGAACGGAAGCAAAGGATCTGGACGTGGCGGAGGAGGAGTAGGAACATCACGTCCGCCCGGCCCGCCCGGCGAAACACTTTGCATGGTCGCGGCAGCAGGCTGAGCGTTCTGCGCCAACGCCGATGGAAGAATTATTACAATCGCACATAATACAACACAACTAAAAAGAATCAGTATCGATTTCTTTTTCATTATTAATCTCCTTTAAGAAAATACCTTTTAAATCAAACTGTAATCATATGGTTTACGCATTGGGCGCGATGCAAAGCTTTGCGCTTCAGCGTCATTTACAAATTGTTCTTTTACCGGGTCCCAATTGAGTTTCCGGCCCAAGCGGATGGCAATCACGCCGAGGTGTGCAAGGCTTGCGGAACGGTGTCCCACTGAAACAGGACATATCGGGGTCTTGCGTGACTTTATGCAGTCAAGGAAGTTGCCCATGTGATTGTTGCTTTCATAAACGCGTTTGGCATCTGAAGGCAGTTCCTCGGCAAGAAGTGAACGCTCACTGGCATTTATCAGGCCGCGAGTTACCCATATCCAACCATCAGAGCCGATGAACTTTATGCCGTGCAACTGGCCGTCGCGGTTTTTGGTACTTCCGTCCCAGTCACTGTCCTTTGTGCTTTTGCATGTATGGACGATGCCGTTGGCGTAAGTATATGTCACTTCGTACTCGCTGGCCGCGGTGAAGCCGCCGGGAATCATGTCAATCAGTTGTTTGCCTTCGATACTAACGGGACCTGAATCATCCATGTCCAGCGCCCAGAGTACGATGTCATTGTGATGTGCACCCCAGTCGGTCATTGTGCCGCCGGAATATTCCCACCAGTAACGGAAGCTGAAGTGCGTGCGTTCTTTGACATAATCGACTTTTGGCGTCTGTCCGAGCCAGAAATCGTAATCGAATCCTTCCGGAACAGGTGAGGTCTGGAACGGCCCCTGCCGCAACCCTGCGGGCAGCCAGACTTCTGCTTTTTGCAGCTTACCAATTCGCCCGTTGCGTATCAAATCGCAGGCCGTCCTGAAATGAATACTGCTTCTCTGCTGCGTGCCGGTCTGAAGAATGCGATTGGTTTGTTTTTGAACTTCGACAAGATGCTTGCCTTCATCTATGGTAAGCGTAAGTGGTTTTTCGCAGTAGATGTCCTTGCCCGCCTTCATCGCGGCGATGGCAACCAGCGTGTGCCAGTGGTCAACTGTGCCGCAAATGACCGCGTCAATATCCTTGCGTTCGAGAAGCTTGCGAAAATCGGCATAACCTTCTGCGCCGGGGAATTCATTCTTAGCTGTTGCTAAATGTCCGGCGTCAACATCACATACGGCAACGACTTTTGCGCCGCGGCCTTGTGCATTTTTCGCATCATAGCGACCTTGGCCACCGCAGCCGATGAGACCTATCTGAATTGCCTCATTTGGTGAAGCGGAAGTAGGATTCGACTCCTGTGCCGCAGTTGTCCGGGCAGCCCACGAAGGTAATGACGTTGCCGCCGTCAGTAAACCTGTGGTCTTGAGAAAATTGCGACGTGAGATAAAGAAATTTTTATTGTTCATTGGTCAACTCCAAAAAAATATATATCAAATTCTTTGCATAAATAATCTTTAAATGCCAATTATTCTAATTACAGCACAATATTATTTTTATGGCTGATTAGGCTCGGCGATATTATAACCCATTATTGAAAGCATTTTCTCTCCGTAGCGTTTTCCGAACGTTCTTGAACCTTCGGAATTGAAATGCATATGGTCATTGGTCGGGCAGCCTGCCGAGGAAATTACGTAGGAATTGGGAAGTGTCTCCGGCAGTTTCGCCATGATTTTATTGAAACCTGCGCATTGGCCATTCTGGTCGGCATTTACGGTTTCACCCGCGAGAAAAGCTACTTCTTCCGGCTTGAGGTTCAGGTCTTTGATAATATTATCATAAATGCCTTTGACTTTTTTCGGCCATTCATTGTCGTTCGCATTTGATTCGCCCTGATGCAGCAGGATTCCCTTGATTACGCCGTCTTTTTGCGCGACTTTGGCCATATCAATCATATATTGATAAGGATTTCCGCCGTAATTTTTTACAAGATTTTTTAGCCATTCCGCTTCCGTCGCAAGAGATGCCTGGAAAGTATCTTTTTCGAATAGTTCAATCTTGCAGCCGGGTACGGAAACTTTAATGACACCAACTCTAACACCTTCAGGCAGGTTGGCAACCATTGTTCTGCCGAAATAGTCTATCATGCAAATACCATTGCCTTTGGCTGCTAACGGCGGAATTGCGTCGTACCAGTTATCCTTTTTCCAGCCGCGTCTTTCATTATCGAAATCCGCCATGACCTGAAAACGCTTATCGACAGTCCGGTCAATATCATCCATACGTCCGCCGCTTTCCATGTTCGACTGGCCGAAGCTTAAAAATACGTAAAAATTCGGATCCGGGCCAGCGAAAGTTTTCGTATTGAACGAGAGCAATGCCGCTAATAAGAACAATCCAAGTTTTATTTTCATAACAATTACCTCCAATATTAAATTAATATTATATTTCTTTTTCACAACAATTATAGCAGTTATTCACAAATATATTTTTTGTTCAACTAAACTTGAGTGACTGACCAATAGCCTGAAGGAAATTAAATTTTCCGGTATAGTCCCAGGCATAAGGACTTCCGCTTGCATTTGCGTCTCTGCGACCTCTACTGCCATCACGTCCCGACACTTCCTCAAAACACCAATGCGCCAGCAACTCAGCATGCGCAGCATATGAAAATAACAGTATCGCTCCCATGTATATTATAATTTCTTTTCTCATTAAATCACCGTGATTCAATCTATTCTTTTCTTTTAATTGAATTGCCACCAGTCAAAATTAAACAGTTCGCCGTTGCCGCCGGAGAAGACCAGGTAAAGGTCCTGAACGCCGGATACGGATTTTATTTTGCATGACAGAATTTTCCATGTTTGCCAGTCGCCGGTATTTACCACATCAATTCTGCCAAGCAGCCGTCCATCAACACTGCCGATACGAATATCAATATGTCCTCCCTCTGAGCCGCAGGCAACGCTCGCCTGAAATTGTCCGGGACTCTGGCTTCCGAAATCAACCTGACGAATCTTTATATAGTCGAAGTTGTCAATGTCTGTTACATACACTCCGACCGTCTCGTTCTTTTCCATTTCAATACCTTGCGCCCACGCCATTGTTTCGGCCTGAATTATTGCACGCGGATTGAGCGTACCTATCGGTTTGACATTGTCTTCACGTATTTTAAGTTCAGAAACACTTCCATCATCATTGTATTTGAACTCTTCGACACACACCGAACGTCTCTTATCAATTCCATTCGGCAGCGAATCGGTCTGATAGAAAAGGTAGGAATGTCCCTTGTACTCGATAAGCCCGGGATGGTTGGAGCCTGTTGTTTCCTGCTTTTTCATTACTTCGCCGCCGTACTTCCACGGACCAATCGGGCTTGAAGCGGTTGAGTAGTGAATTGATTCAGGAATACTTGAAGCATACCAGAGATAATACGTGTCACCGTGACGATAAATCCATGGTGCTTCCTCGAAGTCTGGGCCGAAAGCTTCTTTAGTCAACTCGATATGAGATATTTCACTTTTGAGAGAAATCATGTCGTCATTAAGTTCTGCGTAGTAGCAGGCGTTATTGCCCCAATATAGCCATGCTTTGCCGTCATTATCGATAAAAACCGATGGGTCAAGATCATCCCAGCTATGCCGTGCGTATGTGGTCTGGTTGTTTGTCACCAGTGCCTTGCCGAGCGTGTCCTTGAACGGCCCGAAGGGACTATCAGATACCGCTACGCCAATAGCAACTCCGCCGGGACCTTGTGTATTGGCTGTGCTGACGTAATAATAGAACTTGCCGTTGCGATAGATACACTGTGCGGCGTTTGCGTCTCCGCCGGACCATGCGAATACTTTGCGAATATCGAGTACCGCGCCGTGATGCGTCCAGTTGACCATATCAGTAGTCGAAAAGCAGTGATAATCGTACATTATAAACCGGCTCGATGGAGCGGTATCCTCATCATGCCCGGTATAAAGATACAGCGTTCCATCATACACCATAGGCGCAGGATCAGCCGTGAATATAGTCTGTGTAATCGGATTATCCGCATAACAAATCGTCATCAAAGTAATTGTCACGGTTAGCGTGACACACGAGACGAGTTTCTGAATTTCTGTTGTCTTCATAGAACATCCTGAATTTATATTTGTTTATTTTATTGTATTTGCGATTTCTTATATATTTGTTTACTGCGAAGCGGAATTATTGACCTTTGTAATCCATACAACCGCGCCGCCTTTAGGTAGCATTTTTATATCGATACTGTCATTATTACTTACATCTCTATTACTTATATCGAATGCGGATGCAGTGTCACCATCTTTAATCACTGCCATCTTATATTTAGTATTCGGCTGCAGGAAATCGAAGTTTATCTTAATTGTTTTTTCTTTCTCCTCGCCGTTTATTGCGCCTATATACCAATTTTCCGATTTTTTACGGGCTATAACAGTAAGCTGCCCCGGATAACCTTCCAATAATTTTGTATTGTCCCAGGCGGTTGGTATGTCACCAAGAAATTCTTTCGCTTCTTTAGGTAAGCTTGTAAAACCTGAAGGACGATCAGCAAAATGCACAATGCCTGATTCAAATACAACCGACAACGCCAACTCATGAGCATAAGTCGTAGTGTGCGGATTCTGTGAATTTGTAAACGCAACGGGCGTATAGTCCATCGGGCCAACCACATTTCTTGTATAAGGCAAAACTGTGTTATGACTTGCGCCCTGTGGTGTCATTCGCCGGCCGTTGTTATATTGTTCCGCTCCATAAACTCCCTCCATACTCATCAGGTTGGGATATGTACGGCTCCATCCCCGCGGCAGCGTGCAGCCGTGAAAATTGACCATCAGCTTATAACGGGCGGCATCTTCCAGAATACTGATATAATGATTCATCGTTTTCTGCTGGTCGCCCGGGAAGAAATCTACCTTGATACCATATACGCCAATCTGATTGAGCCATTCAAATTCCTTGACACGTCTTTCCTGCGTATTCATTCTGTCGTTGGGAGTCGGGTCCATCCATGAAGTACCGGAATTATACCACATCAGCGGCTTGACTCCTTTGCTGCTGGCATACTTGACAATGTCGTTAATATCGCCGCCGTTGCCCATCTGATCCCATTCCCAGTCAATCAAAGTGTATGGCCATCCCATTTCAGCCGCAAGGTCAACATATTCAACGAGTTTTTTATAATCTTTTGTGCCGTGATTATTCGCCCAGTAAATCCATGATGATGAGCCGGGCTTAATCCAGTCTGTTTCAGAAAGTTTACATGGAGTGCTTACGTCGGTAACAAGAGTCGATTCGACAATGTCACTGAGATGTCCGATTATCAATACGCGCCACGGAGATTGCCACGGCGTAGTGAACTGGTTTCCATCGCGGTCATTTTGAGCTTTGGTTACCTGGTAAGTTGTGTTATCTTTTGTAATTAATGAGCTTGCATAATTTTGCCTTGATATATCAGCTTCTGTAATGAGCATAAAAATATCATCTTGTATGTTAAACAAAGCAGGAAAGCCAAAACGACTGTTTTCTCTTGTGCTTGTACTAACTGGATAGAAGGCTTCATATACGTCGTTGTAGGGCTGAATCCATCGTGTTATGCCGTCGGGAATTTTATAGGCGGTCAGTTCTTCAGTGATGGAATTCAATGCAGTATCGTAATCACATAGAATATACCGAAAAGTCACGCCGTCGTTATAAACACGGAATATAATATCGATGCATTTATCTGAAGCGTTTTTAAATCGGAACGTTTTTTCCACACCGAAATTTTCGCAATGTTTCTTCTTGCCATGCGGCATTTCATAATCATCATGAACAAGCGTGACTTTACTTTCGCTGATAAGGCTCAATTCGGAAAAATCCTGAGACTTCGTTTTTAATCCAAGAAGTGAAGACGGCAAAACCTCTATTGTTTTTTGATTTTCAGAATAAGAAACCGCAAACTTCGGCTGTGATTTATTTTGCAGTTCCAATACAACTTTGATTTTGTTATTTGGAGATACAACTTCAGTAGCATTAGCCCCCGAAACAAGCAAAACAAATATAAACAAGATTCTTTTTAATTGCTTCATCGTCACTCCTGAAATAAATTTTCTTTATTCTTTAGTAATCCATATAACCGCACCGCCGCGAGGACTCATGGATACTGTAAGCGTATCACTTTCTTTTACAGATTTGCTTTCACATTTAAATGTTGCGGCATTTTCCGGGTCGTCCCCAAATAATTCGGCGTTCCATGTACCGGAATCCAGGAAAGAAAGCTCAATCTGCATCGTAGCGGCATCAGCACCGTTAAGCACTCCGATATACCATTCATTACCGCTTCTGCGGGCGAAACCTGCAATTTTGCCAATCTCACTTCCCGGAAGAACGATTGTCTCATCCCACGTTGAAGGAAGATGACGTAAGAAATCTTCAGCGGGATTTCCGATGAAGTCCTGATATTTTCCGGCAAAGTGCAACAGCGGCGAAGTCATATTGACCGCTTGAGCAAGAAGGTGTGACCATGTAAATCCAACCATCTCCTTGGTATCGAAAGCAGTCGGAGTATAATCAGCCGGACCTGCAAGGTATCGAGTGAAAAGAACTATCTGGTCATGGTCGGCGGCCTGAACACGTCGATAACGTGACATATGATATTCGTGACCCCGCACGGCTTCACGTGTCAACTCATGAGGCCATGTCCGCTGGCGACCGGTAAGCTTGACTGAGCCATGAAAATTACATAAAAGATGTAATTCAGCTGTATCCATTAATGCTCCTTCATACCAGCGTGTTATTTCAGCGGTACAGGCTGGGATGAAATCTATTTTAATACCTACAGCACCGAGCTCAGCGACTTTTTCAAGATACGCTCGCCGAGTAGAATCCGTGCGCATTTCCGAAGAATTCACCCATACAAGAGGGCCGACCCCCTGGCTCTTGGCATAATCAATAACATCCTTAAGGCATTGCCACTGGTCCTTACTCTGGGTCCGCCAGTTGCGCCAGCCGTCATCTATCAGGTAATACTCGAATCCGAGTTTCTTTGCGGCATCAACCCAGTTTTTCTGATCATCTAACTTTGGCGCTCCAATAGCCCACCACTGCCATAGAGACCGACCGGGTTTAATCCAGTCCGCGTTGGCTAATTCTTCCGACGGCGGCGGACAAAGATTTGTCACGATGTCACTATTAACAAGCGAATTAAGTCCGTCTGCGATAATCGCGACCCGCCATGGAGTGACAATTGAACCCTGATGTTTCCAGCCCCTTGATGAAGCGGGAAAAATCGCTTTGAGGAAATTTCCGTTACGCACAAGGCCCATATCAGGAAATGAATCGTTATTGGCCTCGGTTATGGAAACGTATAGATTGTCACCCAGCTTGAAGGTCATAGGCGGCGCCCATTGTGAACCTTCAGGAATAGTATTAAAAGCTCCGTTTTGATAAGCCTGTTCATAGCTTCCGTCATAACGAGCCGCCCATGCGTGTGAATCAAGAGGCAAAGCCCATGAAGTGTTTTCGCCCGCGATTGTACGCGATGCGTCATCGAGCGTTATTCGTGTACGTACGGCGGCGCCATCATCAAATGCACGCACATCAAGCTCGTACTTCATCCCATCGGCGCACTCTATTGGTATCGTAACTTCATTGCAATGATTGGTCGCAATCGAATGGTTTCCGAAGGTTGGATATTGCTCATTGATTGCTATCCTTGCAGTTGGAGAACTTAGCGTAACAGATTGCCCAATGTTGTTGCCGTCAATAATCAAACCCAAAGGAGCTGCAGCGAGAACAGGCTGACCCTGCCGCTGAACCGACCATGTAAGCTGGTCATTCGCATCGGCTCGGATTGCAATTTTAATTTTTCCATTCGGACTGTTTACTGTTACAGTCTCGCCATCGAATCCAAATGATTTTGGAGAATGAAAAACATTCCGGCACCCGACACAACAAAACAGCAGGGAAATCAAGAACAGTTGTTTGAAGGTATTTACTATATAATTTAACATAACAGTGCCACTTTCAAATTGATATACTTACGTATTATTTTTGACAATTCTTTCTACTATAAACACTGTTTTGCTTATAGCATATGTCAATAGTTGCCTATTGCATGGATATCCTTGACTTTTTACTATAATGATATCAATAAAGCAAAATAATCAAAATAAATCACTATTTTGATTATTTGTGCAAATAGAAAATATGCAAATGTTGCTACGAAGCAGCTTTTTTCTAAACTATATGAGAAATCCAGTCAAGCGGTTTATTCCTGCCAAGCTTCAAATGGATTTCCACCAGCTTTCCTTCTGGCAAGTGCAGTTCGCAATCGGCATTACCCTTCTTGAATACTCCTAAAATTTCTTTTGGTGCAGAAATCTCCTCTATTCCATAACGCGCAATCAGAGTTACATCCTGCTTTTTCACGGAAGTAACAGTTAAATCCACTGTATGAGCTTCCATATCCCAGGAAAGTTTGTTAATCCTGGCAAAAGTACGGGAAAGCATTCCGTTAATAGTTCCTTTTATCAGCGTTGGAGGCAGAGCCGGAAGCACTTCAATCACGCCGGGGCGCGAGTAGGCAAGCATTTCCATAATTATTGCTGGAATTCCACCATGCGCATCGGACACAGGTCCGGCATAAGGATCGCGCGAACACCGCAGCGAATTACTGACATACCCCTGCTCAATCAATTGCCGCAGTTGGACATCCACCATGATGTTGTCTTTAAGTCTCGCCCCGGCTAATGCGCGATGACAACGGGCATAAGCAGGCAGAGTTTCACCCGCGACCGCGGTGGACATCACATCGAACGTACGTCTGCGGTTGGCAATCATCGCGGCGTGGGCAAGTTGCGGCGTGCGGTCGGGATCAATTTCATCACCCGGCCAGACACCATAAAGATGAGATACATGCCGATGGGCATATTTCTCTTGCAGCGTGGGCCAGGCCCATTCCTTTAGTGTCCCGTCCTTTTCGAGCAAATAAGGCGGCATTTTGGCCAGCATCTCTTTCCATTTTTTTACACTTTCAGCGTCAATATCCAGAATTTCGCAAGCCTGAATCAAATTTGTCAGAACTTCCCGACATACCGCAATATCCATCGCGGCATTTATATACATCGGCCCGGAAGCATCTGTGCTGGTGGGCGTGTTCTCTGGCGAGAAGGATGGAACAAACATATAGTTCCCATTTTTATCAGTAGCCGTTAGGAAATCCTCGTAGAATTGCGCCAGTTCTTTATATGCCGGCACGATGCGGTCACGAAGGAATTTCTGGTCGCCGGTGGACAGATAATGTTCCCAGAACGGACGGTAAGCCAAACCTCCTGCGGAAATCCAATATGGCCAGAGACTTCCAATCGCGGAGTTGTTAGAGTAATAATATTTTACACCCATTCCTTTTTGCGCCCAAAGCGGATACGATGCGCCGTTGAATCCGAAAATATTCTTAGCGTTGGTTCGGCAGTCCGGTTTCAGGCTTTCGACCCAACTGAAGTAAGCTTCCATACCTTCGCGGAGGTCGCCCGTCAATGCACCGGTTGTTTGAAACAGACCGAGTCCCGCTGGCCGCACTTCTTCTCCAATACGGAGTTCAAATGGTTCCAGACCGGGTGTTTGCAGGTTTATGGTAAAGTCGGTCTCGGCTGGAATGTTCGGATACCTGCCGCTGGTGAGGATGAACCAATGGCGTCCCATTTCGAATACTTTTTCCAGTAAAGCCGGTGAATAGTCCGGCCTTGACCGCTGCTCAGTGAGTATTTCCTCTACGGACATACCATATTGTGAACCGCTGCCGAAATCCACCGTGACACGGTTAAGCATTTCCGACTGAACCTTGTGATGGCGTTCGAGGATGGCCGCATAGTCAGGGTTGATTAATTCGACTGCCTGTCGGAGAGCTTCTACTTTGACATCGCTGAAGTCGGAGAAATACTCAATGCGTGTGAGCAGCATAACCGAAGAAGCCTTTTCAATAACGAGAGTGTCGCCATCAATCTTGGCTGAACCGCCGTTGCGCACTATGCGTGTCACTCCGGCGTAGCCGCTGTTGTCCACTGATGGGTCCAAAATACACTTGTAAATCAGCCGCTGTTCGCTGGATTCCTGTTTCACGTCACAGACTTCTGGACCTTTAATCGCTCCCCATTTCGGATGGGCACCCCAGGTTACCCCGGAACACATGCGCCAGCCACCAGATTTCTGCAAAGAGATTCGGACATTCAATGTTTTGCCTGTCGGTGCGGTGAGCTGCTGGACCACAACGTTGTCAGGCCGGGAAGCTAATGTTTGACGAATCCAGTCGCCGTTCTCGTCAGTCCATAGAACCTTGATTTCACTGTTCTCGAAATTGACAGTGCGGAGATAATTTTGGGCCGATGTAGTTTTTGGAAAATCAAGCTGCATCAGGAATGCCGGAATGGTACGGTGCGGCTCAGTATCCTGCTTGATGTCACTTTCATTCATATGCTGAATTGCAAGCGCAATTGCTTCGCGGTGTCTGCCTTCCATCACCATTTGCCGCACTTGCGGAAATATATCCGCAACCTTGGGAGCTTCCAGTGGTTTCTTCCACGGCAGAAGCAGATTTTCGTGGTGAAAAAGGATTTGCTCCGAGTAGGGATCACCCATCAATTCAATATTCATTGCTCCATTGCCGGAGATGAGACTCTCGCTAACCAGATTGCCGGGCGCAATACTGCAAAATCCATGCTGCGGCACAATCTTTTTACTGATTCTATCAGCCAGCGGCATCAGCGAAATCTCGTACGATCTCGCGAGAGAAGGCGGCTCTGGCAGGAATGGATCTTTTTGTACATTTTTAAGATATTCAGCCGGACGATTGTCAGCCTTTGCAGTTGCCGTTGACGTTGCAGTTTGGCCGAGAGTCAGAGGACGGTTTTCACCTGCTTTGAGCGGCTGGAGCAATTCTGGTGAACCCGCTATACCGGCAGCGACTACACTTGTTTTAAGAAAATCTCTACGTTTCATTTTTTATTCCTTATATGGTTCATTATCATAAGAATTTCGTAATCTCGTTTTTTTGTAACTCGTTAAGCAACCCAATTGACCCAGTCAAGCGGATTACGCCGACCAAGCTTTAAATGTATTTCCACCGGTTTGCCCTCCGGCAAACTGAGTTTGTAGGTTGCGGTGCCAAGCGGATTCGGTGTTTCCAATTTTAGAGAACCGCTAAGTGCTTCGATGCCATACCGGGCAATTAGAGTTACATCCTGTTCTTTTACAGAAGTGACCGTTAAATCCACCGTCCGAGCTTCCATATCCCATGCGAGTTTATCGAGCCTGGCGAATGTGCGGAGCAGCATCCCGTTTATCGACCCTTTTGACAGCGAAGGAGGAAGAGCCGGAAGTACCTCAATTACACCGGGACGCGAATAGGCCAGCATTTCCATTATTATCGTTGGAAATCCGCCTTGAGCATCCGGCATCACACTGGCGTAGGGATCGTGAGAACACAGAAAAGCAGAACCTACAATGCCTTCTTCAATTAGTTGCCGCATTTCACTATCCACTAAGTAGCAGTCTTTGAGTCTCGCTCCCATCAGCGCGCGTTGGCAGCGGCTATGCGCCGCTAATCTCTCCGGCACTCGCCTGCGGTCAGCTATCAGCGCGGATTTCGCCAATTTTGGCGTGCGATCAGGATCAATTTCATCGCCCGGCCAGACTCCGTAGAGATGAGAGACATGGCGATGAACATAACGCTCTCCAAGTGTGGGCCAGGCCCATTCTTTCATTGTGCCGTCAGGTTCAAGAAGGTACGGCGGCAGCTTTTCCAGTATATCTTTCCATTTCGGTATGCTATCGGCCTCAATGTCGAGCAGTTCGCAGGCTTCCACCAGATTGGCCAGAACTTCCCTGCATGCCGCAATGTCCATGCTGGCATTAATTACCATCATACAGGAAGGATTCAGGCTGCCCGGATTGTTCTCCGGGGAGAACGAAGGTGCGAAAATATAATTACCATTTTCATCAGTAAGCGTCAGAAAATCCTCGTAGAATATCGCCAAATCCTTGTAAGCCGGAACCATGCGATTGCGAAGGAAATCCAGATCGCCTGTTACAAGATAATGGTCCCAGAACGGACGCAAACACCAGGCACCGGCGGCAAGCCAATATGGATGCGGCCATCTCTCGCCGGTCGCCTCAGTACCAGAATGGTCGAACTGGCCGGCTACGCCTGAATCTTTGGTCGGTGCAATAGGGTAAAAGGTGCCGCGCATTCCGAAAATGTTCTTAGCGTTGGTACGTAAATCAGGGACAAGGCTCTCCATCCAGTTGAAGTAGGCTTCCTCACCTTCACGGTGATAGCCAAGAGCCATTGGCGCAATCTGCAGATTTATATTTACATTTGTCAAAGCCGACACACTGCGATATTTGCCGGTAGTAATTATGAACCAGTAGCGGCACATATCGAATAATTTCTCAAGAAAAGCGGGCGAGTAACCCTGACTTGCTCTCTGGGCAGAGAAAAGTTCCTCGCAGGACATGGCATATTGTGAAGCACCGCCGAAATCCACAATAACTCGATTGAGCATTTCTGATTGTACTTTTCGCGCACGCTCCAGCAGTGCTTCATAATCCGGGGTGATTTGTTCAACTGCCTGTCGCAGCGTTTCCACCTTCTCCTCGCTGTAATCGGAGAAATGTTCAATGCGGGTGAGCAGCATTACGGATGACGCGTTCTCTATCACCAGCGTATCGCCATCCATGCTGGCTGAGCCTCCTTGGCGAACCACACGAGTCATGCCTGCGTAGCCGCTGTTGTCCACCGATGGATTCAAACGGCCTTTGAAAATAAGCCGCTGCTCGTTGTAGTCCTGCTGGACATTACTTTGTCCGCCTCCGCCGCCGCGAGTTGCCATACCGGCGCCCATTCTCGCTCCGGCTCGTGTTCCCATTCCTCCTCCCATGCCGCGCATTCCTCCCCCGCCTGTGGACATAGTGATGCGGACATTCACCGATTGCCCTTGCGGAGCGGTAAGCGATTGGACTACAAGATTGTCGGGACGCGATGTGAAAATCCGGCGAACCCAGTCGCCACGTTCGTCTGTCCAGTGAACCTTCACTTCAGTACTCTCGAAATCAACCGTTCGGAGATAATTCTTAACGGATTCAGTTTTTGGATATTCCAGACGCATTGATAATGATGTGCCTCCGCCACCCATCTGCCGGGTTGCGGGGGTTTTATTCCATTCGTCGTAAGCGAATTTCGCGGCTTCGTGGTATTTTCCATTCAGAAGCATTTGCCGCACCTGTGGTAAAATTTCCGCGATTTTGGATGCTTCGTAAGGTCTGCTTCGCGGCACAAACAGGCTTTCGTGGCGCAAAGGAATCTGTTCGCTGTAGGGATCACAAGCCAACTCGATATTTACGGCTCCATTGCCGGAGAGGAGAGCGCCAACGCCGGGTACGGTACTGCAAAAACCTCTCTTCGGCACAATCTTCCGCTTGATTCGTTCGGCCAGCGGCATCGGCGATATCTTCATATCGGCGGATGATTCCGCAAACACCGGCGGTTTCGGCAGGAATTCATCCTTCTGTACTCGGCGAAGATATTCGATGGAACGACTGTCAGCCGGTGCTGTTTCTGATTGTCCTGAAATCCCGGCAGGTATCTCTGTATTGTTTTCACTTGCCGTGAGCGGCGAGAGCAATCCGGGTGAACCCGCCAAGCCGACAGCAACTGTACTTTTCTTAAGAAAATCTCTGCGTTTCATAAATTCCTCACCTTTCTTTTTTTCAAGAAGCGCTGACATAGCCTTCTTTTTCTTTGGCTTATAATCCAAAGTCCCAGATAGAAAAACATTTTATTAATTCTTCTAATCAAACTGTTGGAGGTACATGCAGGCTGATATTGAAGGCATCTTCCCATGATTCTTTCAAAACTTCCGATACTGTTGGATGCGGGAATGAAATATCGGTAATTTTTTCAGAACTGCCAATCAACGCTCGTGCCGCCGATATAAGTTCCGTGACAGAAGAACCAACCATCGTAACACCAAGAATTTTTTCATCAGCTTTATTTTTAACGACTCTAATTTCTCCGACAGTTTCATTATGACCGATACTTCTGCCGTTGGTCTTAAACAATGCCTTGCCGACTTTTACATCGATTCCTTCATTGCGGCAGGTCTCTTCACTTTTTCCTATCGACGCAATTTCAGGGAATGTATAGACCGCCCGCGGAATCAAAGAATAATCGCCAATTTCCGCGTTATGACCTGTCGCGTTATCAGCGGCAACTTCGGCTTCGGCAAATCCGCCGTGAGCAAGATATGTCGTTCCCACCGCGTCTCCAACAGCATAAACTCCTTTGACACTGGTCTCCATTTTTTTGTTTACCGCTATTACAGAACCATTCATAGCTAATCCGAGGTTCTCTATCGTCTCTTTATCACATATAGCTTTGCGTCCAACACCAACCAGAACTTTTTCAGCCTGTATTGTTTGGCCATCCTGAAGAGTAACTTTAACCAATCCATCCATTGGTTCGGCTGATACTACTTTCTGATTAGTCAGAGATTCGATGCCAAGCTTCTTAAACTCGCGTGACAGCATCCTGCCAACCCATTCATCCTCCATTGGAATCAAACGAGTAAGAGCCTCTATAATTGTTACTTTTGTCCCCATCGTTGAATAAACACATGCAAATTCACAACCGATTACACCGCCGCCAATAATAATCATCGACTTTGGTATTTCTTTTAATTCAAGAGCTTCCTTACTGGTGATTATATTCGTACCATTAAATGGAATAGAAGGAATCTCAACCGGCCTGGAACCTGTCGCCAAAATAATCTTATCAGCTTCTATTTCATGTTGTGTCGAATCGTTTTGCACTATCACTTTATTGGGATTTGCGACAATACCGCGACCCTGTATAATATTTATTTTGTTAGCCTTTATAAGCCCTGCAAGACCTTTACGAAAGCCGCTCACTATAGCATCTTTTCTTTTCTGGATATTTGGCCAGTTGGCAGAACATGAAGGTATATCAATGCCCATTTGTGCCGCGTTTTTTGCCGTAAGAAGTGTATGAGCGCTTGCAAGCAATGCCTTTGAAGGAATACAACCGCAGTTAAGACATGTTCCGCCAAACAGGTCCTTTTCGATTATCGCCGCTGTTGCACCTTTTTGTACGCATCTTATCGCCGCGGAATAACCGCCGGGGCCGCTTCCAATAACAACTACATTATATTTTTCAGCCATCCTGAATTCCCAGATAATGAATTTTTCAAAAAATTGTTATTGGATGATTATATGATTTGGCATCATTCAGGTCAAATACTTATATTCGGTCAACAGGACTGCACATCAACATATACATCAGTTTCATGGTAAAGGCACGGATAAACTTTCCTGCAAAATCTTGACAAAGTCGTCTGCTGTGTATGGTTCGGGGATAACCCATCGCGAATTGTAAAGCAGTTTTGGAACTCCGCCTTTGTTGTTCTGGATTGTTTTACTGTAAATTTCAACGGATGATTTTAGATATTCATCAATCCATGGGTCAGCTTGTGCGGCTTCGTATTTTTCCCGGCCAAGCAATTCGACAGCTTTCGCTTGAGTCGCTTCGAGTGTACGCGGTTTCCATCTATCGCCGGACTCGAACGAAAACATCCAGTTTTCAAAATCAGAAAATGCTTCGCGATTGGCCACCCAAACCGCAAGAGCAATTTTAACAAGTTCGCATGAATCTTTGTATTGCTCCATGTCACCTAAGACATATGGATTACATTTCTTGTCTAACGGCGAGGGACATAACGCGAAGGCCAATTTGCCATTGTATTGACGAATCGCTTCATTAAGCATGAAGTGCATTTGCTGGCAATGGGGACATTTATAATCGAACAGCAGAGTGACAACATAGTTCGCGTCCGGGGAACCAACCATCGGTATCGAGTGTGTATCAATGATGGATAGATTTTCCTGTGACTGACCAGCGATATAGACCGGCGGCGGGATAATAACGACCTGGGCAATAGCCATTATACCGGCAAAGACCAAACCGACTATAGTTAATCCTGCCGCTGTTTTTTTTGTGTCACTCTCTATTTGCTTCGGCGCCTGCCAGATTATTAAAACCGCAAGCAGCAAACCTGCGATATGCGCAGTCATGCAATAAGGACAGAACGCTCCAATTACCCATTTCTGCAGAATTGTAAACCATATCGCGCTTCCTGCGGCTGAGCCGACGATTACAAGCATCGCATACCATGCAAGACGGCGGACCGCTGCTTCTGTACCCGGGCCGATGAAAAGAACAGATACCAGCATAGCAAGGTATGCTCCCGCCGCAAGGCCGCTAACGGGTATAAATCCACCGATAGATGACCAGCGGCTGTTTAGGACTTCGTCACATGGACTGCCGCCGTCACAGCCAATCATCGAGCCGCCCATGAGGTAATGCCAGCTTAGAACGATACTCAATACCAGCGCAAGCGTACTTAAACCTGTTATTATACATCGCCACCACGGCCATGACTTGCGTAAACCATTCTTTTTTTGTGAAGGAATCAAAGTTCAATCCTTTCCCGCGTCACTTACCGAAAAAACGGAAAACTCCGCGGCCTCTTATACTATAAAGCCGCGGAGTATTTATCAAGTATCTAATTCAGTTCCGTTATGAGCTTTATGCCCATTTTACATTCTTCTGTTATACTGATTTGGTGCGCCTGGAGTTGGGTCACTGCTGCCAACCGTTGTTCCGTTGTCATGCGCCTTGGTCAATGCCTTGGTAAGAGTAATACCAGTACCTGAGACTTGATCACCAACCGCATGGGCTGATTTGAGCGGTGAGTTTACAGTGATTGTTGTAACAGTGGGTTGACCGCCTTGGCCGCCTCTTGTACCACCTCTTGTGCCGCCACCCATCATTCCACCAGCCGGCATACCGCCGCGGTTATTTCTACCACCACGTCCGCCGCTAATGGAAGCAACTACCGCTGTTTCGCTGTTTGAACCGCTGCCGATTGTAATTGTCTGGCCGGGAGTAAAGCCTGAAACATCAGTGACAGTGATAACGGTTGCGCCAACTTCAGAGGCAGCGCCTATTGTAGTTCCGCCTGCCGTACCAATCGCGGCAATTACCGCGGTCTCACGGTTTTCGCCTGAACCAATAATAATAGTCTGGCCGGAGCCAAAATCTGAAACGCTGGCGACTTTGATATTATTCGCGCCAATTGGCGAAGCGATTGCCAAGCTGATACCGCCGGTCTGCACCATGAAATCGTTGCAGTTGCTGTCTGTATCAGTACCGTCCGGGAAGCGGCCAGCGCTTCTGGTTGGTACTGGTCCCATGGTCTCAGCGCCAAAACCGCCTCGGCCACCGCCGCCTCTACCTGCGCTTGGTGCAGGTGCGGTGCAGCCGCTTTGACCTGAGCCGGATATAGCCTGGTAACCTTCACCTGCCCATGGATCGACGTGAAGACCATAGTTAAGGCTGTCGGCGACCAGCCCTGCAGCGTTACGCAGCACCATGCTGCCTGCGCTGGACAGAGTCGGACCACCAAACCACTGATTAGGTTTCTGTGTTGCCTGATAACCCTCGGTCGTGACTTTTTCGCTGCGGACAACCGCATTAATCTCATGGTCGTTGTCCAGAGATTTGTCAAGCGTGATGCTTCTATTTAACGGTATGACGGGTTCGTTACTCGAGTGAGCAAACTTTGTTGCCGGTTCGAAGCTGATTCCTGTTCCCCATATACTGATGGGCAGGTTAGCCGCATGGTTGAACTTCAGCGGCTCGGCCAGGTCAAGACCTGTGCCCGTATCACCACTCCGAACATTATTGGGATTGAATGAGGATTGCGTACCAACTTTCGTAACAGTGACAGTTTCAATGCCATGACCAACGCTATCGATATCCAGTCTAATCTTGTCACCGACTGTGACGTAGTCAGATAAAGCACCTCGGAGAGGAAATACTTTAATATTCGTGTCACCGGCTTTCGCGTCCGCCGCGAGAAAAGCCTGAATACCCTGCTTTCCGACTTTTGTAATCGTGACTACCTCATATTTTTCGATAGTGTTCGCGACGACTGGATATGTTGCGCCATAGCCGATAGCCATCTTCTGTCCGGTCTCGAAACCAGCTATGCTTGCAACAGGTACACTGGACGAACCGGCTGGAATCGTAATCACCGGACCATCAGGCAGCGGTTGCCATACCGTTGTAGGGCCACCGCCACCGCCTCCACCAAAACCACCAAAACCGCCGCGACCACCGCGACCGCCAGTATTGGATGGAGCAGGCGGAGATTGAATACTTGCGATCCTGCGGGTTTCCACGGCTGAACCAGTATCGATTTCAATCGCATCGCCTTCATTCATACCATTAGTGCTTCTGACATAGATGGTAGAATCACCTTTTTTAGAGGGAATTGCCAATCCAGAGTTTGACAGAGCCAGCAGGTAGAAGTCTTTAGCCGAAAGTTTTGTACCAGACGGAATCTTTATCGACGAGAAAATAGCCTGTTCGGACGGACGATTAGTCAGAGTCCAGTTGGAAATATCGATAGCATTATCGCCGGCGTTGTAGAGTTCAATGAAAGAGTTTGTTGAGTCAATTGCAAACTCGTTAATCTTAATCGGATTGATATTACGTACCTTCTCAGACGCTGTCTCGGAACGTTCCTGATTGTTCGCGGTATTAGTCCACGAAGCTTTGCCAATTAAATCTCCATTGAGGAATGCCGGTCCTGAAGTGACCTTGAAGGTTGTGCTTACGCTCTGGCCCGGTGCTACCATACCAACAATCGTTGGATTGGTAATGGCAACCGCAGTCCATCCTTCCGGCACAACAATACCCAATTTGACATTCGATACTTGTACTCCATCGGTATTTGTGAATGTCACTGTCGTATTCTGAGATGAACCAGGTGAGAATGTCTGAAGTCCGGGAGGAGTAGCTACTGCAAATGCAGGTGCTACACTCAATCGCTGTACATCATATTTAGCTGCTACGATGTTGGCCTGAACCTTCTGGTTTGTCTCTTCTGATGGGTAGGTATTAGGTGCTGTCATTGCGCCTTCATAGAAGGTACCCTGTGATCCATTACTATTATCACCGCCATTACCAAGGTCGATTGCTCCCTGCTTGCGCATCGGATCATAGGTATTGTTGACACGTGGTCCATCAAACATAACCTGCAGTTCGCCAGCCTGCGCGTCGCCCCCCATTGATCTCCAGCCGCCCGGTTTGCCGTCGGCCATAGCAGTTACAAAACGCCAGGTAATAATCGGCAGGTCCGGGCAATCTTTGGAACCATCCGGATTGACACAACCCACCAGGTTGTTCTCCTGGTCGGTCATGATCCATGGTCCAGGGGCCGGGCCGCGATACCAATTGTTGGCGCTGCCGTAGTAGGTAGTTTCCATTGTACCATTGCCATCATCTCGGCTGTCGATTTCAGCGTTGCCGTAGTCGTAGCAGCAACCTGAGTTATAGTGATGACCATTAATTAACCAATATTGACCTTCTGCCTGATCATCAACTGCTGTGCCAACCGGGTCATTGTTTCTGAGACCCATACCCGGCTCGATAAATACGCCATAAACCTTATGGCCCATGATTGTAATCGGTGCCATATCCGCCATCGGTAAGCTGTTAAATCCACCCATCTGCGTCGGGCTGCCTACACCGCCGCGAGGTGACTGGACAATGTGATTTTTCTTGCCGGACTGGTCGTAAATTGTGGTAATCCAGCAATATGTGTTGGCGCAGAATGCATCCTGTGCGGCCGCGTCTGCGTAACCGCCCGCGTCACCCGGTGACGGCTGAACAACGCCGATATCCAGTGTCTTGCCGTCCGATTGACGAAGAACCTGATAGAGCGGGCCATTGTATGAAGCGTAAAGCGCACGCGTTGTGCTGTGTGCGGCTACGCATGGGCAATCGCCAGCGGTGTAAATATCACATGGACCTTCCGGCCTTGGCGGTGTGGCACGTACTGCACCGGCCCCTCTGGCTATCACCAGCGTTGCGACAGGCAGTACGAGAGCAATCGCAAGCATTACCACAAGACTATTTCTTGTTTTCATTTATACTCCTTTTAAAAAATTATACTGTTTGTTCTTATACATGAAATTGTAATTATTCTGCAATTAAAACTGGTTCAGCAAACATTCCCCAGTCGCTATCGATTGCATTGACCGTCATACCATCCACGACTCGCGCCTCGGGATCGCCGCCATCAGTTACGATAAGGGTCAAAAAGCGATCGTCCCGGGAAAGCTCGACATCGACGGAATAAAACGATTTATGTTTGACTTGTGTTTTACTGAATTTTAATTCACCATCGACCAGTACCCAAAAATCCGCTTTGCTGGCTTTGGGTCTGGAAGGCATTCTTTCAATTCCGACTTGTGACTGAAAGTGAATGGTTTTTGTTTCAGGCATCATTTTGCGAATGGCACTTAAATCAAATGTTATACCGGTATTGGCGTGCATAGTTATACTGCGATGCAATTTACCCGATTCGGTAGTTTGATTCGTATTAATTGATTTCATCGCGTAACCAATATTATTACAACACATTCCGTTCGTAACCGGACATTCGCTAAACACATTTCCCAAAGAAGAGACAATCTGTTTAGTTCTGCCGTTGGGAATAAAAACTCCGTCAATATAAGGATTCGAAGGCACGAGATGATATTCGTTTGTAGATTTTTGTGTTCCTGCTGTCAAACCGGAAGGTCTGCCTGAAACAGGATTTATTGCAGTCTGGTTTCTTCCTGTCCCCAGGCCGTTGCCTCCTCCGACAATATCAGCTAAATCGATATAATTCTGTCCCCTTAAAATAACATTAGATTCGGAATCGAAGTGACTTACAAATTCTTTTTGTCTAATCGCAATCTTATCAACAGTATTATTTCCTGGATCGTACCGGACAGCGCTGTTTTCCTTAATAAATCTGCTGGTTCCTGATGAATCTGAAATCATCCGGACCGTTCCTTTGAAAACATGCAGCTCAGATATGCCTTCAATGTCTGATTTAATACCAAACACGGTTCCCAAATCAACATACCGAACAGAAGGTGTTTCCACAGTAAAACCCGGCCCAGAACTTGAAACACGACAATATAAGTTTCCATGATCGAGGAATAATCCAGTCTGATTTATCTTAAATACGGCGGGACCTTCAATCATAACATCAACATTATCATTAAATTGAAGTTTTACAACTCCCTTTTTTAAGGATAATTGCATTTCATTCGCGCCCAGCCGACTTCCAACTTCAAATTGTATTTCAGAATCCCATTCGGCGTTTATCTGGTCCGCTATCGTAGCCATCTCAACGTTGTAGGCTTTTGGAGAAGAAAACCTTAAAACTAAAACAATTATTATTAAAGCCGCGGCACTGACAAAAATCGAAATCGGCTTCCATTTCCTGAAAAGATACGGCTGCTTTTCCTGTTCTTCAAGATATTGTTTTGTTATTGATTTATTATCAGCCAGGTTGACTGAATTTGCAAAACTTTCCGTTTCGTCCAGTAATGCCCAAATAGTTGTATAGTCTATGTAATATTTGATGCATTCGGTATCTTCGGACATCATTTTATCCAATTCGTGAAATTCATTCTCACTCAGGTTTCCGCTGAGCATTCCATGAATCAGTTGGCTTAACCGTTCGAATTTATTTAATCCTTTGTAAGACATCCGTTTATATTACTCCTTCCTGCTTCAGAGTTTTATTAACGCATTGAAGGAGTTGGTTATGAAGCTTTGCGATACGCTTGTATGCGACATGTTCAGACATTTTGATGGAAGCGGCAATATCTTTAATTGTCTGACCCTTCTGATGTTGTGCCTGAACTAACTTGCGTGAAGTTTCATCTAATTTTGAAAGGCATTCTTTTAAAGCTTCGAATCGTTCATCAAGTTTTTCCTCAGCGGTAACAGCTCCGCCAAGAATACTCTCGAATAGTTCATTATTAAACTTGATTTTATTTTTATATTGTTTTTTTCGGAATTCGAGCACTTTTAAATGGGCTATTCGCATTCCAAGAGCTGAAAAATCCCCGATTTCTTCGGATTGATGATATTTCTGCCACATTAAAGCCGCGGTATCCTGCATGATATCGTCTGCATCGGAACTATTTCCCACCAGCATCAAAATAAAAGCATAAATCCGCTTTCTATGATTCATTAACTGACGTACAAAATAATCTGTATTGCCCGGCATTATATTGTCCAAAATAGTAATAATGTATTTATTAGATGTTAGTTGATAGAGCAAATAACTTGGAGATAAATTTATACTCAAGTTTGAATCAGCCGCTAAGTCTATCTAACGGACTTTTACTATTTTATAGTTTATTCCTTAAAAAGCAGTAATAGATATTTATTCAGATTATACCACTAACAAACCTGAAGGCAAAAACAATCTTCAACTTTCGTTACCTCCCATTATTTTCAATTCGCAACTATTTGCCTTTAATTATTAAGACTTTGGCCAAATATGACGCAAAGGTCCGAGTGAAGTTTGTACTGATACTACCATTAACGATAAAATAATAATTAATGAAACAATACGAACCTTATGCATAATTTACCTCTATAGAAATATTTATTTCATCAATATATTTATAAATCACAGCAAACCGCAACACTGTTTCAAAGTTTGACCCAATTCCAAAGCAAACTTGCGTATAGCTTCCTGATCACGCTGTTCCGGCGGCTGCGAACGCCATAATTTGATCTTTGCAGTCGGAGGCTCATGCATAGGTACCATTTGTGAAGATTCAAGCAGATTCGCACAATACTCAGCGGCTTCCAATACAGCATCTGTATTCAAAGTCGGAACAGACGCAGATCCTCTGCCGCGTGTTCCTCTGCTTCTGGTATCAAGCGCCGCCTTAAGCTGGTCGATTGCCTTCTGGACATGACCTTCTCTGTTTGGATTCTCTTTTATCATTGTATTCAGGTCGCGGTTCCTGTGCCAGCCGTAAACAGCGGCGATAATGGAAGGATCACGCACTGTACCATTGGGATAAACCAGTCCATGAACCTCTGACCATCCTCCCTGGACCATAAGCTCGAATAAATACCAGCCCATTTTGTGACGTTCACAAATCTCCAGAGCTACATCATAAGGATTTGCTCGGCATATACAGGCCATTTCACTGTTGAGCACAGGTTTGTTATACTTTTTTGCGATACTCTCCGCAAGAACGTAGCTTTCTTCTATTTTTGCACGAGTTGGGAGATAATCGTGAAACGAGAAGACATCAACGTCTGTGCACCACTCCATATCTTTTGCCAATGTATGACCGATAGTTATTGCGTTGACCGGGTCGATTGATTTCACATATTTGGTGAAATGGGCCAAAAACGCACTTATCTCAGCTATGCGTTTTGGTTTTTCTTCTTCCGTAGCCTGATTGTGATAATCATTCCAGCTCGGCTCATTCATAATGTCCCACATGAGCAGACCAGGCTCATCCTTCAACGCATCAACAACCGCTTTTACATAAACCTCCTGACCTGCCCATGTTTCAGGCGGCAATGTCTCCGGATTAAGACTATTTCCATTAAACAGAATAGGCATTGTTGATATTCCGAGGCTGTTTGCAATACGAACATAATTGCGAATCTGATTAATGAAACCTTCCGGATTTTGCTGATAAGAACCCGAACTGAGCCATACTCTTGTACTGTTCAATTGCAGTCTTTTTGCATAACCTAAATCTCTTTGGATGATAGTCGAATCGTTTCGCCATCCTCCAGGGTAACATACACCTCGAATGAAACTGTAGTCGTCAAGTGGTTTTGCAGCCATAGCTGAACCAGCAAAAGTCAAAAGTATAATTCCTTGAAATAATATTTTATTTATTTTCATTGAATTACCCTTTCAATTGAACGTTTTAATATGTAAAAATGAGACGAAATTAAACTGTCATTTCCCATTTAAACGATTAAAAAACATAATTTTTTCCTTCCAACACCAATAACCTTACTATATTCACCTTGAATAGCCAAGAAATTTTACTTCCGAAGCAATTTTATGAAAAAATCCTAACTTGATGTTTCACCAGCCGGAGCGGTTGATTGAAGTGTTTTGTATTTGAAAGAAGGTTTTTCCAACGAGGAATAGTCATACAATACTACGCTAAGAGGAGTTATTTCATACCACATCCTTACAACTTTTCTTTCGTAATCCTTGCTTGTAGGCCAAAATGGTAAAATAGCGTCCTTTCTCCTTATGCCAATTTCCATGTCATTAAGTTTACCGGCAACCAAAAAAGGCTGGCCTATTTTTAAATAAACTCCCTCACTTGACACTTCATCATGAACTGGTACCTGGAAATTTACTCTTGCTTCTGGTCTCTTGGCACTTCCTAATCCTGCCTTGAAGGAAAGATTTATTATTCCACTGTCATAAATAACAGCGTTTCCCTCAAAACTGCTTTTTACGGATTCTAAAGTGTAGGTTTGCACAAGATCTCTTCCCGCTAAAACATAAGATGGAATAGGCAGTTTTTCATCTTCGCTCAGGCTGCCTTTTTTCCCATTGGAAAGAAGTATATCCGTCTGGTACAAATGCTGAACATACCCATAACTTTCTAAAACATCCAGAGTCGCTTTCAGTGTAAACGCTGATGTATCTATTTCAGTTCCCCAGACGGTTCCCATGTCCGTTCTTGCCCTGAGTCTCGCCGCTGCTCCCGGAAGAATCGAATCCGAAGTTACAGATCCAAAATCTCCGCCGGTAGTATTAAGGCTCATGTTCAGTGCCGAAGCGTAATCCTGTGCCTTATCCCCATAATCGCTGGATGCACTAAATCTTAAAAGTACCTGCGGCGGAAGCCTGTCAGCGTTTCCGAGCAACTCTTCCAAATAACTTAATTGCGGCTTATTTTTAAGAGTAACAACTATCTGGTTAATGCTTGGAAATGAGCTTATCGCTGCGTCTTTGACTTGTTCTTTAATAAGCTTCTCCAAAGCGGCGGTATCCACAAACTCTACCTGATAAAACAGCGTGTACGTATTATCTTCATTGATAGTAAAAAAAGATTCTTGTTTTCTTGGGGGATGGATTTGCAGTTCAACGCCGGATTCTTCCTTATATTTCTTTACCAAATCTTCCTGCCGCTGAATTATTTCTGTAGATTTATCTTTTATGAAATCGGTTTTGAAAAAATCCCCGCAACCTCCAACTATTGTAGCAAGCCAGATAGCAAGAATAATCCTTAATGATGTTTTTTGAGTCATTTTTTCATTTCCTACTAACAATGATAAAATTATAAGTTTATTTCTTCTATATTAAGTGATAAATCAGGGGAAGGATTAGAAAATATTTTTTATTTTTTTAATAAAATTACGGAAAATTACCCATAACACCACATAATAAGCAAGTTGGATGTTTGTAACATGTGAAAAGTGAAGGCATAAAAAAAGATAACTTCCTGTAAAACAAGAAGTTATCTCATAAACTTAATAGCGGGGGGAGGATTCGAACCTCCGACCTCCGGGTTATGGGCCCGACGAGCTACCAGACTGCTCTACCCCGCGGTCATTTCATCTTTATATCATAAAAATATTTACTTATCAATAAAAACAAATTATATTCATAAATATTTATGAATATGTTCTGCGATGGCCTCAATCCTGCCTTCTTCATATTTATAAGAAGGCCAGCGATTAAACACTCCATCGCCCGTTTTTCTTGGTATTATGTGAAAATGCAAATGGTCGATAACCTGACCTGCGGCTTTGCCGTTATTACACAAAACATTATACCCATCAGCTTTCATCGCAACTATAACCGCACCAGCAATCTTACCTATACGAGAAGCTACCTTCGCTAAAAGCTCCGGCGGACACTCGTCAACCTTTTCATAATGCTGTTTGGGTATCACTAATGTATGGCCGTCACTAATTGGGCCAATATCCAAAAATGAAAGAACAATATCGTCCTCGTAAATCTTTGTAACTGGTATCTGACCAAGTACCATCTTACAGAAAAGACATTTATCTTCATTCATAAAAAATTCTTGATTTTCAGAATTATTAATCCTGCTTTTCCTCTTGGCTTGCCTGCGATTGTTCTTCCGACTTTACTTCTGTGTTTTCTGAGGATGCTGAAAGCTCTTGCGTCTGTTTAGTATTTTCTTCTTTTCCCTTAACCGCAGCTTTCTTTGCGCGTTTTTTCTTTGGAGTCTGTTCCTGCTCTTCTTTACTTTGTTCGTTGCCAACCAACTGGAGCAGAACGAGTTGACCATTGTCACCTAATCTTTTTAAGGCAAGACGGATAATTCTTGTATAACCGCCGGGTCTGTCAAGATACCTTGGTCCAAGATCACTGAAAAGCTTACCAATTACGGTACCTTTCTTAACTTCCACACCGTCTTCCAAAGCAACAATCTTCCTATTACCAAGCAAAGAAATAGCTCTGCGTCTTGCATTCAAATCGCCCTTCTTTGCTAATGTTATAAGTTTTTCCGCAAAGGGCTTTACTTCCTTTGCTTTTTCTATCGTTGTAGAAACTGTTTCATGCTCGAAAAGCGATGCGGCTAAATTACGTCTCATTGCCAATCGATGTTCTTTGGTCCTGCTTAATTTTCGTCCTGCTACTCTATGACGCATATCTAAAAAACCCTCTTGTCCGGACAACCGTTCCGGATTCTAACACAAATATTTATCAATTTTCACTCAATGACAAGCCAATATCTGTAAGCTTTCTTTTTATTTCACGCAGAGAAGTTTTACCAAAACTTCTTATCTTCAGTAACTCAGGTTCCGACATTTTAATTAATTCGCCTACAGTTTCGATCTTTGCGGATTCAAGACAATTACTTGCCCTTACTGATAATTCCAATTCCTGAATAGGCATTGTCATTTTCTGATTTAATTCTTCATCTACGGCTTTTTCTTCGGTTTCAACTTCAGGAATTTCAGAAGCAGCCGCTGTCTGATCACCAAGTTCAAAGTACTGAACAAAAGGATTTACGTGCTTACGCAATATTTTAGCGGCCTCAACCAATGCCATTTCCGGCAATATTGTGCCATTTGTCCATATCTCAAGGATTAACCTGTCGTAATTGGTTTTTTGGCCTACACGTGTATTTTCCGTCGTATATCGTACCCTTGTCACAGGTGAGTATAAAGCATCTATCGCAATCAGACCTATTTCCTGTTCAAATCTGTCCGCTTCTTCGATTCTTTCCGAGGCTGGTATATAACCACGACCATTTTCAACAGTCATTTCCATTTCAAAAGTGATATCTTCAGTTATTGTGGCAAGAACCAAATCTTTATTTACAACTTCAATGGAAGGATCAGCAACGATATCGCCCGCGGTAACAACACCAATTTTACTCTTTGAAACTTTCATTGTTTTTGGGCCGTTATCATTGAGTTTAACAATTAAACTTTTAATATTTAAAACAATGTCTGTTACATCCTCCAATACACCCTTTATTGAACTGAACTCGTGATCAACACCCTTTATTCTTATGGATGTAACGCTACTGCCCTCCAGGGAGGAAAGCAATATACGCCTAAGACTATTGCCGATTGTTATACCGAAACCACGTTCAAAAGGCTCGATGAAAAAGCGGCCATATTTTTCACTCGATATGCCCATGTCTTTTTCAACACGAGTCGGCAACTCCAAACCACGCCATGTAACACGCATATAATTCTCCAATATAATCTTGAGACGATCTGATTCAATTAAACAAATACAATTCGATCTCAACTATATAATACAAATACTATTATCTTGAACAGATTTCCACAATAAATTGTTCTTCTACAGGAATCTGAATATCGTCCCTGGTCGGTAAAGCAACTACAGTAGCTTCAGAACTTTCACGAGATAACTGCAACCAGCCCTGAGTCGTATAATTTGGATTGCTCTCTAATTGTTCTTTAATCTTCTTGGAACTTCTTTCTGATTTTTTAATTGTAATCTTATCACCGATTTTTGTTGTATAATCGCTAATATTAACTTTCCGTCCATTAACGTAAATATGACCGTGACAAATAATCTGTCTTGCGGCTTTACGTGATGGAGCGAAATTCAGTTTATAAACAACATTATCAAGACGCATTTCAAGCAATTGAAGCAGATTTTCACCGGTATTACCCTTAATCCGTTCTGCTCTGTGGAAGCATCTCATAAACTGTCTGTCCAATATTCCGTAGTATCTTTTAATCTTCTGTTTTTCTCGTAAACGAACGCCATAGTCGCTGCTTCGGCCTTTTCTCCAGCCATGCATACCCGGACCAATATTACGTTGCTTCTTCTCAATCGGGCATTTCGCCGTCTCACATCTCACGCCTTTAAGCATTAACTTCATACCTTCACGGCGGCATTGTTTACAAGATGAACCTAAATAACGTCCCATCTAATTATTCATCTCCAAATATTCTTTATATAAAAACGGGTTATACCCTTCTTCGTTTTGGCGGTCTACAGCCATTATGAGGCAAAGGAGTAACATCTTCTATCGAAGCTATACGTAATCCTGCCTGCTGCAAAGCCGAAATAGCGGATTCACGACCTGAACCAGGTCCTTTAACCCTAATTTCGACTTCACGAACACCATTACGCATAGCAGCACTTGCACAACGCTGTGCGGCTTTTTGGGCGGCAAAAGGTGTACTCTTACGGGAACCTTTGAAGCCTACGCAACCTGTGGAACTCGTACATACAGCGTTGCCGTCCATATCTGTTATAGTTATTAATGTATTGTTAAAAGTCGCCTTTATATGAACAATAGCACGAACAACATTTTTTCTTACTTTTTTCTTGGTCTTTTTCGCCATTATTGTCTCGTATTATTTTAAATTATCCTTTTGCTTCTTTTACGCCCTTCTTACCGGCAACAGTTTTCCTCGGACCTTTTCTTGTCCTTGCGTTACTCTGCGTTTGCTGGCCGCGAACTGGTAAACCTCTTCGGTGACGAAGACCTCGGTAACAACTGATATCACGTAAACGCGCGATATTTTGAGATACCTGACGACGTAACTGACCTTCTACTAAATAACCTCGATCTATTATTTGTGTTATCTTGCTTAGCTCATCTTCTGTTAATTTATTGGCCGGCAGTTTAATATCAACACCTGCCTCATTTAATATTTTCTTAGATGTATGCTGACCAATACCAACTATATAAGTCAAAGCAATCCAGATCGATTTATCGTTGGGTATATCAACACCAACTATACGTGGCATATTTACTCCTTGTTATAGCTAATTCTTGTTAATTTTAAGTTCAAAAATTCCATAATCGGTAAAGTATAACATTTGACTGCATCATCCTTGTCGTTGTTTATGACGAGGATTTGAACAAATTACACGTACAGTACCTCTACGGCGAACAATTTTACAATTTTCACAAATACGTTTTACAGAACTTCTAACTTTCATTATCAAACCTATTTTAATCACAATGCGATACTTTTATAGTCATTCACATGACAACCATATAAGTAACGTCTAACTTCTTAATATTATTCGACCTCTTTTAAGGTCATAAGGCGACATTTCAACTGTAACCGAATCACCAGGTAAAATACGAATAAAATTCATTCTCATTTTTCCTGATACATGCGCCAAAATCTTATGGCCATTTTCAAGTTCTACATTGAACATGGCATTCGGCAAAGCTTCGGTCACTGTAGCCTGTAATCTTATTGTGTCCTTCTTTGCCATATTTTTTTCTTTTTGACCGTGACTTATCTGATATACCATTATTATTTCTTTACAGTTAATATTTCACAACCATTTTTCACTATCGCAATAGTATGTTCAAAATGAGCTGAGCATTTTTTATCTTTCGTTACCACGGTCCAACCATTTCTCAGCGTTTTTACAGCGTGTGAACCTTCATTTACCATCGGTTCAACCGCTAACACCATACCTTCTGTAAGATAAATATCGTTAGCAAGTAATTCCCTGCTTACAAAATTAGGCACTTTCGGATCTTCATGCATATTCGTGCCAATTCCATGTCCAACGAAATCTCTCACAACTGAAAAACCTGCTGATTCTGCTTTTTTCTGCATAACAGCAGCTATTTGACTCCATTTAACACCAGGAGCCGCTTTATCTATGGCTATATCAAGAATTTGTTTTGTTATATCCATCAGCTTTTGTTTTTCTTTACTGATTTTTCCAATCGCGACAGTAATTGCCGAATCACCACAATAGCCATTGAGTCTGACACCAAAATCTATACTCAGTATATCACCTTCATTCAGTCTTACCTTATCTGAAGGTATTCCGTGAACAAGCTCTTCATTAATCGAAGCACAAATTGCTCCCGGAAAAGGTATCCTGGCCAATTGGGAACGAACACCTTTAAATAATGTTTCAGCCCCGGCCTGCTTAGCCAGTTGTATAGCCATATTGTCCAAATCAGCAGTAGTTACTCCTGGTTTTGAATTCTCTTTAAGTTTTAAAAGAACATCTGCAACAACAGCTCCTGCCTGCCGCATTAATTCTATTTCTCTTGGGCTGCGAAGCGTTATAGCCATTTATTACCAAATCTTTTTTACAATTAACATGAACAACTTGTTTATACCTGAGAACCCAGTATTTCAAATATTTCTTCTTTTACTATTTCCGGGTCTCTATCAGAACGAAGATCATAAACATTACCGTTCTTCTTATAATAATCCACCAGCGGTTCTGTTTGCTGATGATAATTTTCCAAACGTTTTGCAACAACTTCGGCTGTATCATCGGCTCTTTGAACAAGCTTGGTGCCGTCATTATCACAAATTCCATCTTTTTTGGGTTTCATATTTTGAATATGATAAACCGCACCGCATTTTGGGCAGCTTCTTCTGCCGGTTATGCGTTTTTCGATAATACTGTCATCAACTTCAAGATTTAAAACAAAATCAATTTTCATTCCTGCTTTTTTCATTGATTTATCAAGTTCTTTCGCCTGATTAACAGTTCTCGGGAAACCATCAAGGATAAAGCCATTGGCAGGAGCTTCTTTGATAGCTTTTGACATCATTTTAATTATCAAATCATCAGGTACAAGAGCACCGGAATCCATATAACTTTGAGCTTTCTGTCCTAATTCACTTTTTGCGGCTCTTTCCTTACGAAGAATATCACCGCTTGACATATGAAGAAGACCATACTTCTCGACAAGACTTTTACACTGGGTTCCTTTTCCTGAACCAGGAGCTCCCAACAAAACTATTCTCATGCGTAGGCTCCTTTAATTCTTCCAGCACTGCTGAATCCATCATAACTACGCATCAGAAGGTTTGCTTCTATTTTTTGAACCAAATCCAAAGACACACTTACGATAATCAACAAACCTGTACCGCCAAGGTAATTTGTAATATTAAGACTTACCTCAAGACCTACAGAAATTAATACTGGAATAACAGCGATTATGGCCAGAAACGCCGCACCAAAAAATGTTATCCTTACCATTACGGTTTCGAGATATTCCGCAGTTCTGCGCCCTGGTCGAAGACCGGGTATAAAACTTCCAGAATCACGAAGATTCTTAGCCATTTCTTTGGGCTGAAATTGCACTGTAACCCAAAAATACGCGAATAAAAATATTAATATGACATATAAAACATTATATATGTAACCACTATAATTAAATGCTTCCTTAAGCATTAGCAAAAAGCCGGAACCTCTAAACTTATTTACTAAATTTTCAATCAATATAGGGGGAAACATCATGAAACTTGAAGCAAAAATAATTGGCATAACACCGCCATGATTTACTCTAAGAGGTAAATAATGTCTTTGGCCGCCATACATCCTTCTGCCTCGCATTTGTTTTGCCTGTTGAATCGGTATTCTGCGTTGTCCCTGAGTAATCAATATCGCTCCGGCGACTACAAAAACGCTTGCCGCTAACAAAAATATAATTGTTATTGGTCCGTATTTGCCTGGATCAGGTGATAATGTAAAATCCCTGTTTATCCATATTTCTCTCATAACCCAGGGAACTCTGGAAACAATACCTGCCATAATAATTAAACTAATACCGTTTCCAATTCCATATTCATCTATTTGTTCACCAAGCCACATCAGGAAAATCGTACCGGCCGTCATCCCAATTATACCCATAAACATGGCACGACCTTCCATGCCTTTATGAATTAAATCCTGACCACCAAGCAATTTCATAAACATCATTGCCTGAATGATACAGATTAATACCGTTAAGTATCTGGTATATTCCTGTATTTTCTTATGTCCTGTTTGCCCTTCCTGCCGTAATTTTTTCAATGAAGGAATTACCTCACCCAACAACATCAGAATAATTGAAGCTGTAATATAAGGCATAATTCCCAAACCGAACAAACTGCTTTGATCCAGTCGTCCGCCTGTTAACATTCGCATCATTTCAGCAGCTTTTCCAAATGCTGTATCCGCTTGATTTGCAGCTGCAATTTGCGCATCATAATTAAAACCAGGAACAGGAATATGAAAACCTATTCTGTATATAACCAGAAGCGCAATAGTAAAAAGAATCTTATTGCGAAGGTCACGTATCTTAAAAATATTTATTATAGATCCAAGCATAATTCCATTCTTAACTCATTCGGCGTAATACGCCTAACTCCTACCCGCTTTTCTTTATCATGTTTACAGTACCGCCGATAGCGGTAATTTTCTGCTCAGCGGATTTACTAAATTTATGAACAGTAACCTGTAATTTTTTAGTCAGGTCTCCCTTGCCGAGAATTTTAATTGTGCTTTTATCGCTATCAATTAAACCCGCACTAATAAGCTGCTCAATACCAATTACTGCTCCGTCTTCAAAACGTTCCAATTGGCAGATATTAACAATTTCGCAACGATCTGCAAAATTAAAATTACTGAAGCCTCGTTTCGGTAATTTTCTGAACAGAGGTATTTGTCCACCTTCGAACAAAGAAAAGGAAGTTGAGCCAGCCCTGCTGCCTGCTCCTTTATGACCTCTTCCAGAAGTCTTGCCGTGGCCGGTGCCGATGCCTCTGCCAATTATACGACGACGTTTATGTTTACCAACAATAGATGTTATTTCGTGATTTAACATTCAAGTTACCCTATAGTTTATAAGCAATTAGCTAATTGCCACTCCTCTAAGGGATTCAACCATTTCCTTACTGCGTAATTTTAATAAGCCATCCAGTGTGGCTTTAACAACATTTTTTGCGGAAGTACTTCCATAAACTTTTGTAAGAACATCCTGCACACCTGCAAATTCTAATACCGCTCGGGCACTGGAGCCTGCGATAACCCCGGTACCGGGGCTTGCGGGTGCAATTATAATCTTCGTTGCTCCATACTTTCCCTGTACTTGATGGGGAACAGTACGACCAAACAATTCTACCTGGGTAAGATTCTTTTTCGCATCTTTCGAGGCTTTTTCGACCGCTTGAGGAACTTCGTTGGCCTTACCATATCCAATTCCAACTGTTCCATCGTGGTCACCAACCACAACCAGAGCCGCGAAACTAAATCTTCGTCCACCTTTTACTACTTTAGAACAACGAAAAATCTTTACTACTGTATCTTCCAAAGGTTTTTCTTCTTGATCTGATAATTTAACAGGTTCTACAGCCAATTTATTCTCCAACCTTATAAATATTATTAAAAGTCTAATCCAGCTTTTCTGGCCGCCTTGGCAAGAGTTTCAATCCTGCCTTGATACTTATAACGATTCTTATCAAAACACACACGCTTTATACCAACTCCAAGGGCTTGTTTGGCAATAGTTTCACCAATAACTTCTGCCGCCTTCTTATTTCCAGTCTTTGGAATTTGTCCATTTAAAGCCTTTGATTTTGTACTCGCACAAGCAAGTGTCGCACCGACTGTATCATCGATAATCTGAACATATATATGTCTGTTTGATCTGAACACTGTCAATCGCGGCCTTTCCGGCGTTCCAAATATTTTCTTACGTGTATGTTTTTTGCGTCTTAACGCTGCTTTTTGTAATTGTTTATTATTCATTATTAAGATCCTCCCGAGGCGAATGCTTTGCCTTCTTTACGGATCACTTGTTCATCTGCGTATCTAATTCCTTTTCCTTTATAAGGTTCCGGAGGCATTATGTTTCTTATCTCCGATGCAAGTTTTCCGAGTATAGCTTTATTTATTGAAGAAAGAGTAAATTTAGCAGGTACATCGTTACCTCTTGTAGCCGCTACTTCAACTTTTACTTTTACTTCTACCGGAACCGTTACTTCAACAGGATGACTATAGCCTACCTGAACGATAAGCTTATTGCCCTGTTCCTTGAGATTGTAACCGGTACCATATATTTCCATTTTTCTTTCGAACCCCTTACTTACGCCGGTAATCATGTTGGCAATTAAAGCACGTGTTGTTCCATGCATTTGCCTTCCCGTGCGGTTTTCAGGATCTTCATTCACAACGACTATTCGTTTGTTCGAATCTTCAACATTCACTTTAATAAGCGGATGGCATTCCAAACTCATGTTGCCTAAAGCTCCAGTGACTTTAATAACAGAGCCACTTAGCTCGACTTTCACACCCGCAGGTATTTCTATAGGTTTATTTCCAATACGACTCATTAGTTTACCGTACAAAGTATTTCGCCACCGACGTTGGCTTCGCGGCAACTCTTGTCACTCATTACGCCCTTACTTGTTGAGACTATCGCTATACCCATGCCAGCCATAACACGCGGTAATTTGTCAACAGACAAGTATTTTCTGCATCCCGTTTTACTTAACCTTTTAATATCGCTGATAATAGATTCACCAACCTGATTATATTTCAATTTAATTCTGATTATACCCTGCTTATTATCTTCTATACGATCATAATCTAAAATATAACCTTCCTGCTTCAAGACATTCGCGATACCTTCACATATCTTTGAGGCTTTAATAATAACCTCTTCTTTTTTTACTCGTGACGCGTTGCGAATTCTTGTCAACATATCAGCAATAGGATCATTCAAACTCATATTTTAATTTCTCTTATTTAAACTAAACAATTTACTATTATTAGCCTTACCAGCTTGCCTTTCTAACTCCAGGTATCTTACCTTCGTTAGCAAGATTTCTAAAACAAATTCTACATATCTTGAACTTACGATAAACAGCTTTAGATCTGCCGCAAAGCTGACAACGTGTGTATTGCCTTACGCGATATTTCGGTTTCTGTTCTGCTTTATATTCAAGTGCTTTAGTTGACATTTACACACTCCATAAACATTTCACACTTAATCTTTTTTGAAAGGCATTCCAAATAACTGAAGCATTTTTCTTGCTTCATCATTTGTCTTGGCCGTTGTTACAAATGTAATATTCATACCCTGCTGAAAATCTACTTTAGCTATGTTGATTTCAGGAAAAACAGTTTGCTCCGACAATCCCATGGAATAGTTTCCTCTGCCGTCGAAACCATTCGCGTTCAGACCGCGGAAGTCGCGTACTCGAGGTATCGCAAGATTTATAAGTCTGTCCATAAACTCGAACATTCTTGTACCGCGAAGAGTAACTTTCAAACCTATTTCCATACCTTCACGAAGCTTGAAGTTAGATACACTTTTTCTTGCTTTACATACAACCGGCATCTGACCGGTAATCATTGTCAGATCTTTTTTCGCCAATTCTACAAACTTTTTATCTTGTACCGCTTTTCCAATACCCATAGAAATTACTATCTTTTGCATACGTGGAACAGCCATAGGATTTGTATATTTAAACTCACCTACTAATCCCGGTACAACTTTTGTCTTATATAAATCTTTTAAACGTGCCATTACGTGTCTCTTATCTTTTAACTACCGATTACCAACCGGCTCAATTATACTATTTTCAGTTATTTTCCTTTTTTTACAACTCCGATTTCCGAACCATCAAGAGCAACTCTTTTCTTTGTTCCATCTTTTTCGATTTTGAACCTTACTTTGCTGCCCTTTGAACTTTTTGGATTTACCGGCAAAACATTACTTATATGAATTGGCTGCTCTACGTTAATTCTTCCGCCCTGCGGATTTTTTTGCGAGGGTCTTACATGTTTTTTAACAAGATTGTGACCCTGTACAATTACTCTGTTTTTGTCAGTAATAACTCTGAGCACCTTACCGGTAGTACCTTTATGATCACCGGCTATTATTTCAACTGTGTCACCTTTTTTTATATGCGAAGCCATAAATTTTATCCTGCTATTATTAATGCCAGCCGCTTTATACCACTTCGCTTGCCAGGGAGATAATCTTCATATAATTTTTCTCACGAAGCTCACGAGCAACCGCACCAAATATTCTTGTTCCTATCGGGTTACCTTCACCATCAATCATTACCGCAGCGTTGCTATCAAATCTTACATAGCTTCCGTCCACTCGTTTAATTGCACTCTTTGTGCGAATAACAACACACTTATGAACCTTCTTGTCATCCAATTGGCATGTAGGCAAAGATTTCTTTATTGCAACACAAAGTATATCACCTACACTTGCAGTTGGCCGAAAGTATTTACCTTTGGAACCACTTCTGCCAAGCACTCTTATACACAAAGCCGATTTTACACCTGAATTATCGGCGATGTCCACCATTGTTTCCTGTTGAATCATTTTATTCTCAACTATTCCTGAACTATATGTTCCAGCACCTTGACGAGACGCCAACTTTTTGTTTTGCTGTAAGGCCTGGATTCTACTATTTCCACAATATCACCGACAGAACTTACGTTAAGTTCGTCATGAACCGATATTGTTGTTCTGCGTCTTACATATTTACCATACTTCGGATGCTTAACCTTATAGTCAATGGCAACTTTCACACTTTTATTGCCGCTTTTACTAATTACAGCGGCTGTTACAGTTTTTATATTTTCCTGTTGCATCCCTTATTTTCCATTCTTTATTGAATCTAATGCTCTTTCACGCATTATTGTTTTTATTCTTGCTATATCACGTTTCGTATTGATAATCGATTTGGAGTTTTCAAGCTTTTCTGTAACCGATTGAGAACGCAATTCAAACATGTGTTTCTCTAATTCTCCAAGCTTCATATCAAGTTCTTCTTGAACCATTTCTCTGTATTGTCCTGCTTTCATGTATATTAACTCTCTTTTTACAGCGAATGTCTTCTTTTAACGAATCTACATTTAACTGGCATCTTATGTGCGACTCTGACTAATGCCTGTTTTGCAACTTCTTCTTCTACGCCACCGATTTCGAAGCAAATCTGACCTTTTTTTACAACAGCCGTCCAAAATTCGGTTTCACCTTTTCCTTTACCCATTCTTGTTTCGAGAGGCTTTGAACTAACAGGTTTATTTGGGAATATCCTGATATAAACCTTACCTTCACGACGCAGGTAATGAGTAGCGGATACACGACCAGCTTCAATGTGTCTGCCGGTTATCCAACTGCTTTCAAGAGCCTGAAGGCCATACTCGCCAAATGACACATAATTACTTCTATTGGCTTCGCCTTTAATTTTGCCTCTTTGGCTTTTACGATATTTAACTCTTTTTGGCATCATTGCCATAATATTTGACCTTTGTAAATCTTTTTATGAAAAATATTTTTAGTAAATATAAATACTTTTATCGTTTCCAGCTAAACATTATTGTCACTTACATTTGTTTGTTCTTGTGGAACATAACTATCAACACCATGTCCAGCTTCCGGATTTCTTCTTTCCCTGCCTCTTGGTGCGTTATCCATTCTTCTGCCTGGACGACGTCGTTGTTGAGGTGCGGGTTGTTCATTTTCTTCGCCGAACTTACCTTTATATATCCATGTTTTAATACCAATAGCACCATAAGTTGTTCTGGCAGTCGCTGTAGCATAATCTACATCAGCATCAAGAGTATGCAGCGGGATACTACCCATCTTTTGCATTTCTTTTCTTGCCATTTCCGAACCGGCCAAACGACCTGAGCAAACTATTTTAACTCCCTTTGCTCCGGCACTCATCGCGTTTTCACAAAACTGTTTCATTGTACGTCTGAATGACGCGCGTTTTCCCAACTGTTCAGCTATAGCTTCAGCTACTAAGGCAGCATTGAGATCAGGTTCTTTAATCTCAATTACATTAACGCTCATTTTGCGACCTGTAACTGACTCTAACTCTTCTCTTAACTTGTCAACTTCTCCACCCCTGGGTCCGATTACAACACCAGGTCTGGCGCTATATAGTGTTACCTTTACTTCGTTACGAGTTCGAATTATCTGAACCTTTGCTACGGCTCCATTAGGTACACTGCGATTATATTTCTTATCTATATAATTACGAATTTTCTGGTCTTCGACAAGGAACTCTCCATAATTTGCTTTTGGGGCAAACCATGTACTTTGCCATCCGAGTGTTACTCCTGTTCTAAAACCTGTTGGTGATGTTTTCTGACCCATAATTTTCTTCGTATATAAATTCTATTTTATACCATTACATTTGTGTTACTGTTATATGTACATGACAGGCTTTTTTACTAATTGAATGAGCTCTTCCCCTGTCCTTTGGAATCCATCTTTTTGTTCCCAAGCGAATACCAGCATCATCAACTCTTGAGCAGCTGACATAAAGATTTTCAACATCAGCGTGTTGTTCATCTGCATCGGCAACTGCGCTTTTAAGAACTTTATCAATTATAGAAGCCGCGCGTTTATGTGTAAATTTGAGAACATCCATAGCGTCTTGCACTGATCTGCCGCTTATCAGTTCTGAAACCAAACGAGCTTTTCGTGGAGAAACAGGTGCATACATACATGAAGAACGCCACTCTGATATTTCCTTTTCTTCAACTGATAAAGCGGAAGCAAGACGTTGCATATCTTCTTTTTCAGGTTTTGGCTTGTAAAGACCTCTTTTCCAGTTCTTTATCGCTGATACCGCCTTATCCTGGTTTAACCCAGTTCGTGCGATATGGCGAGCCAACTGCTCAACATTCACTTGTTTTTCGCTGCTAATTTCTTTTAATTTTTCTGCACTTAACATATCATCATTCTCACAATCAGCCAACCTGTTCACGATTTATTGTTCATTCGCAGGTTTCCAACTGTTTTATTTAATCTTCTTACTTGAATGTCCTTTGAACAATCTCGTCGGTGAAAATTCACCAAGCTTGTGTCCAACCATATCTTCAGTTACAAAAACCTTGTTAAAGATTTTCCCGTTATGAACCAGAAAAGTATAACCTACAAACTCAGGAACTATTGTACATTTCCTTGCCCAGGTTTTAATAGGTTCATGCGTATCCAAAGCAATTTGCTTATTTACTTTGATCAGCAATTTTTCATCAACAAACGGTCCTTTTTTTAGAGATCTTCCCATATCTGGTTACTCTTATTAATCCTTCTTATACAATTATATTATATATTTAACTGTCTTTCTTTTTTACTTCTGCGTCTTCTTATAATTCTCTTATTACTTGTATTTCGTGGATTTCTTGTTTTACCACCTTTAGCAAGTACTCCAGTTGGTGAGCATGGATGTCTTCCACCATTTGCTCTTCCTTCACCACCACCCATCGGGTGAGCTACCGGGTTCTGTGCTTTGCCTCTAACGTGCGGCCTGCGTCCTAAATGTCTTGATCTGCCAGCTTTTCCAATACGAACATTTTGGAAATCAGGATTGCTTAATCTTCCGATTGTAGCTCGACATTCCTTTCGCAGCATTCTCATTTCACCACTTGGTAAAATTATTGTTACCCAATCACCTTCTTTAGCAGCGATTCTTGCGGCATTACCTGCGCCTCTTACAAGCTTACCGCCCTGTCCGGGTCTCATTTCGATATTATGAATTTCAAGACCGGCAGGAATCGAAAACAACGGCATAGCATTTCCAATTTTGGGTTCGATTGAAATGCCGCTTTCAATTATATCACCTGTTTTGATTCCAAACGGAGCTAAAACATATCTTTTTTCTCCGTCACTGTATTGTACCAGCGAAATAAAGCAGTTCCTGTTTGGATCATATTCAACCGATGCAACTGTCGCTGGAATATTATCTTTATTACGCTTAAAATCAACTATACGATAAATTTTTCTTGCGCCGCCGCCTCTGAAACGTACAGTTGTAATACCTTTGTGATTTCTGCCGCCACTCTTTTTAATTCTTTTGCAAAGAGTCTTTTCCGGCTTACTTGTCGTAAGTTCAGCATAGTCATTGACGGAACTATTTCTTCTTCCGGCACTTGTTGGTTTATATATTCTTATACCCATAACGTATATCTCTAAGATTAATTAAAATAAATCAATATGAAAATCAGGTTTCAAAAATACAACAGCTTTCTTCCAGCTCGATGTAACACCTAAATTTCTGCCTTTTCGTCTAACTTTTCCGATACGATTCGCCGTTCTTACTTTATCAACTTTTACGTTGTATATTTTCTCGACAGCGTTCTTTATCTGTGTTTTGTTCGCCTTTTTATTAACCTGAAAAGAATATGCGCTTTTCACATTTGCAAAATGCATTCCTTGTTCTGTTACTAAAGGCCTGATTATAACGTTAAAATCATCCACGACAATACCTGTTAATTATCACTTTCTTTGTTTTGATTCAAGACAGACAAAAGCGCTTCTTTAGTAAAAAGCATCTTTTGACAAGAACATATTTCACCGGCGTTAAGGTCACTGACCGGTGTAATTATTACTTTGGGAATATTTCTAATTGATTTATAAATATTCTCGTCAGCAGCATTTATTGCCACGAGGCAACTGCGTTCTATTTTGAGATTATTTAAGACATTTATAAAGTCATGTGTACGAGGCTTTTCAAAATTTAACTCATCAACAACGACAATATTATTCTTTAAAAGTTTTGCTAATATAGCTGAATTTCTCGCTAATCTTTTCTGCTTTTTCGGCATTTGCTTACCGAAATCCCTCATACTCTTTGCGAAAGCGTTTCCGCCGCCTACTCTTACGCCTGTCCTCTTATTACCGGCTCTTGCATTACCTGTACCTTTTTGTTTATATAGTTTCTTATCTGAGCCAGCAACCTGACTTCTGCTTTTAGTTGCCGCTGTTCCAAGATGCTTATTTGCATGATACAATACGATAGCCTGTTTAAGCAGCGGATATCTAATTGAGCCGCCAAGAACTTCCTTATCTATCTTTAAGCTCTCGACTTCTTTACCCTGAATATTATAGACAGCTAAATCTATCATTTTTACACGTCTCTTTTACAAATTCGATTTATATATAATCGAAGTTATTTTTATTCTTATCCTTAACAACAGTTTATTTAGAACTGCAAATTACACAGTATCCGTCTGCGGGACCAGGAATCGATCCCTTGACAATCAATAGATTATTTTCTTCATCAACATTGATAAGCTTATGGTTTTTTGAGGTAATCCGAACATGTCCCATATGCCCTGACATTCTCTTACCTTTTTTAATGTTTCCGCCATGACCTCGGTCAGTACCAAAACCAGCCTGAGAACCTGGGGCTCTATGTTTTCGTTCTGTACCGTGAGAAGCACCGAAACCGCCAAAATGATAGCGTTTCATAACACCCGCAAAACCTTTTCCCTTGCTTGTGCCGGTTATATCAACCATCATTCCCTTGGTAAAAGATGAAACTGAAAGTGAATCGCCTGCTTTGAATTCTTCTTTTGAACCTTTCGGCAAACGCATTTCTTTTACAAATTTCTTGGAAGTTGTATTTGCTTTTTTGGCATGACCTTCCTGCGGTTTCAACCTTCGTGAAGGCTTAACATCTTCAAAACCCATCTGAACAGCATTATATCCATCTGTTTCAGGAGTTTTAACCTGCATTACAACACAAGGACCTGCTTGTATAACTGTAACCGGTATCATTGAACCCGATTCATCATATACTTGTGTTATACCGACTTTTTTTCCTAACAGCATTACCATTACTTTATTCCTAATATGCCCAATATGAATAATCAGGCCTTAATCCTTACAAATACTCCCGCGGGAACAACCAGCCTATTTAATACTTCGACAGTTCGCGCGTTAGCCTCATGAATATCAATAAGACGTTTATGTGTTCTTAATTCAAACTGCTCACGAGATTTTTTGTTGATATGAGGACTTCGTAAAACCGTATATCTTTCAACTCGTGTTGGCAATGGAACCGGACCACTTACTCTTGCGTTTGTTTTGCGAGCATGATCTACGATTTCCTTGGCAGATGTATCAAGGGTCCTATGATCATAGGATTCCATTTTAATTCTAATTCTTTCTGTTTCAGTAGCCATATTTTTCCTTTTTTGCTACTACTTTCTTTTCTACCTTTAGAACAACTTTTTTCAGCTATCCTTGAAGGATACAAATATAGTGTTATTATTAAAACTTACCTAACTTATTAACGGCAGGAAAGACCATTCTGACTAAACTTCCAATTTCCCATTTACTGAAAAATCTTCAGTTATCAAATTCGCCTTCCTTAAGACTTGGGGCTTTGCTAATTTTAGCGACTGATCCCAAACTAACACGGGTTCAGATACACCCCTAAAAATTCAAAAACTCATCCATGACTAACATATTCGATTTGCCACAGCCCAACTAAAAGTTTCGCAAAGTCTTCCGTGACGATGCTCGCTACGGCTGAAAACCCTTATAATTATCATACAATTGTACTACTGTCAACAAAATGTTTGAAAAATTATAAAAATATTTTAAATATTTACATAATAATGTCTTTTGCGATGTTTTCAGGGACTATTTCATAAGTCAAAGGTTCCATTGTAAAGGAACCTCGGCCTGCTGTTATGCTCCTGATATCGCTGGAGTATCCAAACATTTCGGCAAGAGGAGCTTTCGCATCGACAACCTGCGTATTACCATGAATATGGCTGTCTGTAATCAAACCTCTTCTTGAAAGTAAATTTCCCTGTACGGAACCAAAATTAGCCTGAGGCACGACAATCTGAAGTTTCATAACAGGCTCAAGTAAAACAGGGCCCGCCAGTTTCATTACTTTTTCCATAGCGATTGAAGCCGCCTGCTCATATGCAATAGCAGAAGAATCAACGGTATGGAAAGAGCCGTCAATTAACGTTATCTTCACGCCAATGACCGGATAACCGCCTAAAACGCCGCATCCCAGGGCGTCTTTGCATCCATTCTTTACATCTGGAACAAATTCTTTTGGCACAGCGTCATTACCGGCTTGATTAATAAATACAAAATCATCCTGCCAGTGTCCATCTTCCGTCAAGAGAGGATCGATTCTCAATATTACATGTCCATATTGACCATGACCTCCGGTTTGCCTTACAAATTTTCCTTCAGCTTCAGCAGTTTTTGTAATAGCTTCCTTATATGCTACACGAGGTTTGCCGATACGAATTTTTAATCCTCTTTCTCTTACCAGCTTATGCTGTAATACTTCAAGATGCAACTCACCCATGCCGCTGATAATAGTTTGACCTGTATCTTCGTCAATTTTACATTCAAAAGTCGGATCCTCACGTTTTAAGCTTGCCAAAGCATCTGTAAGCTTTGCTCTTTCAGCGGCACTATAAGGTTCTATCGACATATTGATAACTGTCTTCGGGAAAGTAATGCTTGGCAAACAAATCGGTTTCTTCGAATCGCATATAGTATCACCGGTCAAAGTCAGCTTCAAGCCTACAACAGCGACAATATCCCCGGCACTTGCGGATTCCACCACATTTCTTTCATTTGCGTGCATTACAAATATTCTTGTAATATTTTCTTTTTTATCGCGATTCGGGTTCAGAACTCTGCTTCCTGATTTAAGTGTACCCTGATAGATTCTTAAAAAACTTAAATCTCCATGCGAATCACTTGTAATTTTAAAGGCCAGAGCGACAAGACTTTCTTTCGGATCACATTTAATTTTTATTTTTTTACTTTCATCATCCGGCTTGTGACCTTCCAAAACAGGTTTTTCAAGAGGAGAAGGTAAATACGCGACAACACCGTCAAGTAAACGCTGAACACCTATATACTTCAAGGCGGAACCAACAAAAACAGGATTAATTTTATTGTTGATGGTTCCTTTTCTTACGGCTCGTGCAATCATTTCAGAAGTTACAGGTTTATCATGAACATAATAATCCATTAATTCTTCATCATATTCAGCGGAAGTTTCTATTAAAAGATTTCTGTACTCCTTTGATTTTGCCTGCATATTCGAAGGAATTTCAGCTTCCTCGAAAGTCGCACCCATCTTTTCTGTCTTATAATAAATTGCCTTCATTTCCAGAAGGTCAATTATACCCTCGAATGAATCATCAGCTCCTATCGGAATCTGCATAACAATCGGCTTGGCCAAAAGCTTATTACGGATACTTTCCACCGTCATATAGAAATCAGCGCCGATTTTATCCATCTTATTCACAAAGCAAAGACATGGAAGCTCGTATTTCTGACCCTGCCTCCAGACGGTTTCGCTCTGAGCTTGAACACCCTCACTGCCATCAAAAACCGCTATCGCTCCGTCAAGTACACGAAGTGACCTTTCGACTTCCGCAGTGAAGTCTATATGGCCTGGGGTATCAATAAGATTTATATCATAGCCTTTCCAAGGGCATTTTGTCGCGGCGGAAGTTATTGTAATTCCTCTTTCCTGCTCTTCCTCCAAATAATCCATAACAGCTGTGCCGTCATGAACCTCACCCATTTTATACGTTTTACCGGAATAATATAATATACGCTCAGAGACGGTTGTTTTACCGGCATCTATGTGCGCCATAATTCCAATATTTCGTATTTTTGCCAGACCAGACATGCCAATTCTTTTCTTAAAGCTATTTTTAATTAAAAATTAATCTAATTTTTTATAAAAAAAAACCACGGTTATCATCGAGAAAATCACCGTGGTTATTGTAAGTGTTAATCTTACCATGCAAAATGAGCGTAAGCCTTATTTGCTTCAGCCATTTTGTGGATATTTTCACGTGTTGTCATTGCGCCGCCCTGCTCGTTGTATGCGTCAATTAATTCAGCGGCAAGTCTTTGACACATTGGCTTTCCTTTTTTGGATCTTGATGCAGCCAGAATCCATCTGAAAGCGAGTGATTGCTGTCTTTTCGAGTTGACTTGCATAGGTACCTGGTAACTCGCACCGCCAACACGCTTACTGCGAACTTCAATCATAGGCTTGGCATTATTGATTGCCTTCTCGAATACCTCAAGAGGCTCTTTATCATTAATCTTCTGGCCGATTATTTCCATCGCATCATAAAAAACTCTCTGTGCGGTACTTTTTTTGCCATCCAACATCAGACAGTTGATAAATTTTGCTACTAATTTATTATTAAATTTTGAATCCGGTTTTAATTGTTGACTTGAAGCTGTAAAACTTTTCATTATATTTTCCCGTTGTTAATTTATATTATTAAGAAGGTAAAGCCTTAACTTTACAACCTAATTATTTCCCTTTCTTTGCCCCGTATTTACTTCTTCCCTGTTTCCTGTTTGCTACACCAGAACAATCAAGAACTCCTCTAACAATATGGTAACGCACACCAGGCAAATCCCTTACCCTGCCGCCTCTTATAATAACGGTACTGTGTTCCTGTAAATTATGGTCTATTCCGGGTATATAAGCTGTAACTTCCTTGCCGTTAGTAAGCCTTACACGCGCGATCTTTCGCAAAGCCGAGTTCGGCTTTTTAGGGGTTTGAGTTCTTACAATAAGGCATACACCGCGTTTCTGAGGTGAGCCGCTTATATCAGAAACACGCTTTTGTCCCTTCGATTTCGCACGAGGCTGTCTTACTAATTGATTAATTGTTGGCATATTCTTTTTAATTCCTGTTCTAAAAAGCTTTATATATTCTACTTTATTAATTACCTATAAGAGGCATATTGTAACATTAAGTCAAGAAATTCCAACATTTATTTTGAATTTCAGTAAGATTTTTTTAAAAAATATACAAACAAGTGTTTTTTCCGTTAAAAAACACTAAGTAATGCTTAAAAACGGTTTTTTTGCATAATTACCTATAATAACATTATTAACCGCAACTTTTTTGAACACGATTTTCCTTTTGACACTGATTTACCAAATTGATAAATTAATCAAAGTAAATATCTTAAAAAATATTGAGGGATAAAGAATTGTTTATAAAAGTCAAGTTAGCATTTCACAAAAAGAAAAGTTAAAAATATAATTTGGAAACAATTGATATGGATATCAAAATAATCATAAACAATCTAATGGATTTTTATTTTTGGATATGCTCAAAGACAGGATTAAAATCCTGGCAATTAATAATCATTGCATTAGCTGTACTCTTTTTAAGCGAACGGTTTTTAAATTACATCCGGAAAGTTAGAATCAGGATGCTTATCACAAAAAGTTCAAATCGTTCGGATCTTATTGGAATTCGTTTAAATAAAAGCGAAGAGGCCCTAAAAAGACAAAAAGACCAACAGGAAGTCCAACCTTTCGAACAAGAGGAAGAACATCAATCCTGGGGGCAAACAACCAGAGATTGGAGAAAACTAAGAGAGAAAATCAGACATCTCGAGCACGATCTCAGCAAGCATGAAAAAATAGAAAAAAGGCTTAATGAAGAAATAACAGCACTTAAAACAGCTAATGAAAAATTACTTTTGGAAATAGATAAAAGAAGAACACAAACGGCAGATATACTCCAAATGCAAAATAATAAACCCGTAACCGCCGTTTTTGTACAGAACCAGACCGAACAAACTCCAAAAAAAGATTTGGAACTTGCGGATTCGACCGATAATGAACAGAGTTTACCCCTTGATATCAAGGAACTTATAGCGATTGCTGATTTAGTCAAGCGTCTTCAGACTCGCAGTCAGCGAAGACAGGGCGAATAAAAAGGCAACATTCCGTTAATGCCGATTATTATTCGATTCCAAGTGCTTCCCTGACGGCAGCTTCTGCTTTTGCCTCGGCTTCTTTGGCTTCTCTCATTTCAGCAATTTCCTCAAATTCTTTCGGAAGCGGAGCTTCAACGAGATGTTTCACCTGCATATCAAGGTATGGCTTGAAGGCTGTTCCAGCCGGTATTAAATGGCCGAGAATAACATTTTCCTTCAGTCCGTGTAGTTCATCTGTTTGCCCGGCTAAAGATGCTTCTGTAAGAACTTTAGTTGTTTCCTGGAAGCTCGCTGCCGCAAAAAAGCTTTCTGACCATAGCGATGCCTTGGTTATACCCAAAAGCAATGTCTTTGCTGTGGCAGGTCTTGGCCTTTTGCCTGTCGCGCCTTTGCCGCCAATACTTTCTATTTTATCATTGGCACTTGTCAGTTCCTTTTTGGAGACAATCTGACCCAACTTAAACTCTGTTACATCCCCAAGATCGGCTATTTTCAAACTGTTAGAAAGATTTTCATTTTCTTTTTTGAAAACAAACTTATCTATAACTTCACCGGGCAGGAAACCGCTGTCACCTACCGATTCGATTTCGACCTTTCGCATCATTGCGGTACAAATTATCTCGATATGTTTATCGTTGATATTAACATTCTGCGAACGATAAACATTTTGAATTTCCTGAATCAGATATCTTTGAAGGGCTTCTTCGCCTTTAATTCTTAAAATATCGTGCGGCACTAATGGACCATCAGTTAAAGCGTCACCGGCTTCAGCGAAGTCACCGGTATGAACATTAAGATGTCTGTCACGCGGAACGTGATGTTCTTTTTCCATACCGCTTTCGCTTCTGATAATAATTGTCATCTTACCCTTACGTTTATCACTTCTAAGCTCGACTCGACCGCTGATTTCCGCCATAGCGGCAGGCTCTTTCGGCTTACGGGCTTCAAAGACTTCCGTGACTCTCGGCAAACCTCCGGTAATATCCTGAGTACCGCCGGTAGCTCTTGGCTGATGGGCAAGTAATTGACCTGCCTGTACGTGTTGTCCTTCGACAACCTCAATTCTGGCGCCTGCAGGCAAATAGTGAACATCAAGTATTTTACCGTCAGCGTCTTCAATTATAATTTGCGGATGTTTATCACCCTTATGCTCAATTACGATTGGCTTTCCGGCCTGCCCTTTTCTTTCTTCTTCGATTCCAATTGTTTCACCAATTATGACATCGACAAAGCGAATTAGGCCGCCTATTTCCGCCAAAATAGGTGTACGGTGAGGGTCCCAGCCGAACAAAGGAGTGCCTGCTTTTACTTTTGCTCCATTTTCAACAATAATCGTAGCACCATATGGAACCTTGAACTTATCAAGTTCTCGTTCCTTCTGGTCCACAATTAGCATTTCGCCGTTTCGTTTCAACGCTATTGTAAACACTTCACCATCTTTATTTGTTACCTGAACAGCATTTATGTCGCGATATTGAATAATACCGGTATGTGTTGCTTTCTGTTCTCTTTCAAGAATGGCTCTTTCAGCGACACCACCAGTGTGGAATGTTCTCAATGTCAACTGTGTACCAGGCTCACCAATTGATTGTGCGGCTACAATTCCAACCGCCGCGCCTTCTTCAACCAATTGTCCTGTACTCATATCCCAGCCATAGCATTTAGCGCAAATACCAAAAGGACTATCACAAGTCAGCGGACTTCTGATTCTTATGGCGTCAAGCCCCATAGACTGAATTTTTGCAGCGGCGGCAGGGGTTATTACCTCATTCTCACGAATTATCATTTCGTCAGTGATTGGATTGCGAATATTATCCCTGGCGGTTCTTCCTATGATGAGTTGGGAAAGAGGTATATCGACAGCGTCTGACCTTGACTGGGAAAGCGCGCTTTTTGTAATTCCCTGTAAAGTCTGACAATCACGCTCTATAACAATTACATTTTGCGCAACGTCGATAAGTTTACGTGTAAGATAACCTGAGTTAGCGGTTTTCAACGCAGTATCCGCCAAACCTTTACGCGCACCGTGAGTTGAACTGAAATACTCAAGCACAGTTAAACCTTCACGGAAATTCGATTTAATAGGAGTCTCAATAATCTCACCGCTGGGCTTCGCCATCAAAGCTCTCATACCCGCGAGCTGCTGAATCTGGTCAACACTGCCTCGCGCGCCTGAATCACTCATAAGATATATTGGATTCAAATATGGATTTCCATCATCAGTCTTATCTTCTTTAAGGCCTCGCATCATTTCATTAGTGACAGCGACTCGAGCATTTGTCCATGCGTCAATTACCTGATTGTATCTTTCACCTTCAGTTAATACGCCTTCATTGTAATTATTAAGGATTTTATCGACCTTTTTCTCAGTTATATCAATAATCTCTTGTTTCTTTGGCGGAATCTTAAGGTCAGTAACACCAAAGCTCAATCCAGCGAGAGTAGCGTGTCTAAAACCATATTGTTTAATTTTATCAAGCAGGTCAATCGTCGCGGCTGAACCTGAATATTGATAACAATCACTGATTACCTGGCTCAACTTTTTCTGAGCCATTGTTAAATTATAAAAAGGCATACCTTCAGGAAGCATGTCGTTGAAAATACAACGACCGACAGTGGTTGTGATAAGTTTCGTATAAGAAGAAGAATCACCAACGACTTTCGTACCCTCTTTGAGCCTCATTTTGATTTTAGTATGTATTCCAATCTTTCCAAGCTCATAGGCCATCATAGCTTCGTGGGTATCTTTAAAGACTTTCTGTTCTTTTGGGCTGATTATGTCATAAGACGGCATGTAAGTCAGATAGTAATTACCCATTACCATATCCTGCGAAGGACCAACCATTGGGGCACCATTTGCAGGTGAAAAGACATTTGATGTCGTCATCATTAATATATGAGTTTCAGCCTGCGCTTCGACACTTAACGGCAAATGCACCGCCATCTGGTCACCATCGAAGTCGGCGTTGAAACCTTTGCAGGCCAGAGGATGCAGCATGATAGCATTACCTTCGACCAATACAGGTTCAAAAGCCTGAATACCCATTCTATGGAGCGTAGGAGCACGGTTAAGTAAAACAGGATGCTGATGAATAACTTCTTCAAGAATATCCCAAACCTGCTCGTCACGTCTTTCAATCATTCTCTTGGCGCTTTTTATAGTATCCGCAAGGCCATGCTGTTTCAGTCTTTTAATAATAAAAGGCTGATACAGTTCGAGAGCAATTTTCTTGGGTAAGCCGCACTGATACAGTTGAAGCTCCGGCCCAACAACAATTACTGAACGAGCGGAATAATCAACACGTTTTCCAAGAAGGTTCTCACGGAATCTTCCCTGTTTACCCTTAATCATATCAGTCAATGATTTAAGCGGCCTGTTGTTGCTGCCAAGAACTGAACGTCTGCAGCGTCCGTTATCAAGCAAGGAGTCAACAGCTTGCTGCAGCATTCTTTTTTCATTGCGAATAATAACTTCTGGAGCATTAAGATCCATCAGTTTTTTCAATCTGTTATTACGATTGATAATTCTTCGATATAAATCATTTAAATCGCTTGTAGCAAAATTATCTCTTTCAAGCAATACCAGCGGTCTTAAATCCGGAGGAATAACAGGTACTACTTCAAGCACCATCCACTGGGCTTTATTATCGCTGTTCCTGATTTGATTGATAATTTTAAGACGTTTTGTTAAGTCTTTTATTTTCTGTTTGCTGTTTGTTTTTATAACAGCATCCCTGAGTTCGAGAGCGATTTCATCAAGTTTGAGATTTTCAAGCATTGACCTGATCGCTTCGGCACCCATTGATGCCTTAAATGACTTTCCGTATTTATTAGCGGCGTCTCTGTATTCATCTTCTGTGAGAAGTTGACCAACCTTCAAGGGACTTTGGCCGGGATCAGTTACAACATATTCCTGGAAGTAAATAATCTTTTCCAAATCAGCAGATTTCATTGCAAGCAAATTGCCGAGGCGATTTGGAATAGCTTTGAAGAACCATATATGTACTACAGGCGCAGCAAGATTAATATGCCCCATTCTCTTTCTTCTAACGCGGCTATGTGTAACCTTTACGCCGCATCGGTCGCATATTATACCTTTAAATTTGGTTCCTTTATATTTACCGCATGCACACTCCCAGTCGCGCTCAGGACCAAATATTCTTTCGCAGAACAATCCGTCCTTTTCCGGCCTGTAAGTACGATAGTTAATTGTTTCAGGTTTTCGTACTTCGCCGAAAGACCAGCTTCGTATATCATTGGGACTTGCCAAAGAAATTTTGACTGACCCGTAATCATTAATGCGGTCGTATATACTTCCTAACATTTAATTCCCCTTATCTGTGACTGTTGATAGATGGAAAACTTCCTTATTTCTTTTAGAGGGCTGTGTTGCCAAGCCGCTTTTTCTCAAGTTGAATGTTCAGGCCAAGTCCTCTTATTTCATTACATAACACATCAAAAGACAGAGGTGTACCCGCTTCAAGCGTATTCTGTCCTTTAACCATTGATTCATAAATCTTGGTTCGTCCTTCAACATCATCACTTTTTACAGTTAGCATTTCCTGGAGCGTATAGGCAGCGCCGTAACCTTCGAGCGCCCAAACTTCCATTTCCCCAAATCTTTGTCCGCCTGTCCTTGCTTTACCACCCAGAGGCTGCTGTGTAATAAGACTATAAGGACCGGTTGCTCTTGCGTGAATTTTATCATCAACAAGATGATGCAGTTTTAACATATAGATATAACCAATAGTTGCACGCTGGTCGAAAGGCTCGCCGGTTCTGCCGTCATACAATTGAGCCTTCAAAGTTCTTGGAATATTCACAAAGAATTCATCCACAGGAGGAACCTGTTTTGTTTTTTCAAGCTCTTCTTTTCGACTTTTCATTCGTACATTGGCTTCGGCCGTCAATGTCTGAATATCTTCTTCTGTAGCACCATCAAAAACCGGCGTTACAGCATTGAAGCCCAGAACTTTTGCAACCCAGCCAAGATGTGTTTCCAAAATCTGGCCAACGTTCATACGGCTTGGTACGCCGAGCGGATTTAATAATATATCAAGACTGGTTCCGTCTTCGAGGAATGGCATATCCTCTTGCGGCATTATCTTCGCGATAACACCTTTATTACCATGACGTCCAGCCATTTTATCACCGATTGATAATGTTCTTTTTATCGCGACATAAATCTTTACCATCTGCATTACGCCGCTTGGCAATTCGTCACCGTGCTTAATATTCGCTATTCTTTGCTTTTTATCATCCTGAATAGATGTAATTTTGGCCCAGAATTTATCTACAATCTTTTGGACCTGCTCTTTTGCTGATGCTGGCTTAATCCAATCGATTGAGAAGTTTTCAATTTGTTCGTAAAGAACCTCTTCGTCTGTACTGGCACCGACTTTTTGACGCGTTGACGGGTCAATAATATTGATTTCAGCCTTTTCATGTATGGTATCAATCATTTGCTTGAATACCATAATTTCCTTAGCCCTCATTTGCTTTTCGTACTCTTTTATCTGAGCGGCTAAAGCTTTCTTTTGCTCATCTGTTCCTGAACCGCGTCTTGTAAAGCGTTCAGTTTTAATTACGACACCTTCATAACCGCTTGGAAGCTCGAGCGAATCGTTTTTAACATCCTCGCCGGCTCGTCCGAAAATCGCATGAAGAAGTTTTTCTTCGGGAGTAAGTTCTGTCTTGCTCTTAGGTACTACTTTACCTACAAGAATATCACCAGGACAAACTCGTGTTCCTTCGCGAATTACACCATTTTCATCAAGATTTCTTAATGCTCTTTCACTTACATTCGGTATATCGCGGGTAAATTCTTCTTTACCAAGTCTCGTCTCACGAACCTCGGCTGTGAATTCATCGATATGAATGCTTGTGAAACAATCGTCTTTGCAAAGTCTTTCACTGACGATAATAGCATCCTCGAAGTTGTAACCATCGAAAGAAACGAATCCGACAAGAACATTCTGTCCAAGAGACAGTACACCATTTGATGTTCCGCCGCCGTCAGCTATAACCTGTCCAGCCTTGACTTTCTCACCTAATTTCACTATAGGTTTTTGGTTAAGACAGGTTCTTTCATTTAATCCTTCATATTTTTCAAGAATATACTCATCAGTATAATTAATCACTATTTTTGTTGCGTCAACCGCGGTAACTGTACCACTGTTTTCGGCTCGCACAACCATACTTGAATTACGCCCTATTTCGTGTTCCATACCAGTTCCGACCAAAGGCGGATCTGTTTCCAATAAAGGAACAGCCTGACGCTGCATGTTGGAACCCATCAATGCGCGGTTGGCATCATCATGTTCCAAAAATGGAATAAGTGCCGCTGAAACTCCGACAATTTGTTTCGGAGAAATATCAACATAATCAACTTCTTCCTTTGTAACATGCGCCAATTCACCAACTTTTCTGGCAAGAATCAATCCGTCATCAAGCTTACCGGTCTCAAGATTAACAACGCTCGGCGGCGCAAATGTCGCCTCCATTTCCTCATCAGCTCGTAAATAAACTATTTCATCTGAAACTTTGCCGTCTATAACCTTTTTATAAGGTGTAAGAAGGAAACCATACTCATCTATCGAGGAAAAAATCGCCAATGACGCAATTAAACCGATATTAGTTCCTTCAGGTGTTTCAATCGGGCATATTCTGCCGTAATGACTGTTATGAACGTCTCGAACCTCAAAACCGGCACGTCTTCTATTAAGACCTCCAGGACCAAGTGCGGACAATCGTCTTTCATGAGTCAACTGGCTCAAAGCATTCGTCTGGTCAACAACCTGACTCAATTCACCTCGGCCAAAGAAATAGTTAATACTGCTTGAAACACTTTTCGAATTTATCAGGTCGGCGATATGCAAAGCTGCTTCAGAATCACGCTTCATACTCATGCGTTCCTGAACAGTTCTGCGAAGTTTCAACAGACCTTTTCTGATTTCATCAGCGGCAAGCTCGTCGATTGTACGCAATCTCCTGTTGCCCAAGTGGTCGATATCATCAACTTCACCTTTATCATTACGAAGAGACAGGATAAATCTCATCGTATTGAGAAAATCTTCTGGACGAAGTGTCATCTCGTTTTCATCTATCGACTGATTAAATTTCCGATTCAGTCTGAATCTGCCTACCCTGCCGAGTCGATATCTATTGGAATCATAAAACTTCTCAAAAAAGAAATCCTTTGCCTTTTCTTCATTCGGTGGATTTCCTGGTCTAAGTCTCATGTAAAACTTTAAAAGCGCTTGTTTATGACTTTCGCAATCATCTTCACCAAGAGTATTTAAGATTAGCGTATCACGAAGATTAACAATAACTTCTATTGTTTCAGATGATTCTTCGGATTTCTTACCCTTTGCTTTCTTTTTATCTTCTCCCGGCAATACTTCGTAAGCTTCCTGTATCTTGGATACTTTATCGCTAAGCTGCTCACCGGCATCGACTATGATTTCGCCTGATCCTTTATCAACAATCGGTTCAACCGCCCACATAGTCGAAGTTAATTTATTCGCCGGGACTTTTTCCGTTTGATAGAACAACCTTATAATATCAGATGTTGCTCCATAAGCCGGATCCATAGCTCTTAAGAAAACTGTTGCCGGAATCTTACTCGATTGGTCAATTCTGACTACCAAATAATCTTTATTGGTAACACTAATTTCTATCCAACTGCCTCTTTCCGGTATTACTCTACCGCCGTGAAGCACCCTGTCGCCTTCTTTACTTTCAATTAAAAAATCAACGCCGGGGCTTCTATGCAACTGGTTCACAATTACACGAACAGCTCCATTGATAATGAACTCACCGCCGCCGATCATCACAGGTATTTCACCCAGATATATTGCCTGTTCTGAAATATCCTGACCTTCCTTTGATTTCAGACGGCATGTGATTTTCAATGGATACCCATATGTAAGACGTAATTGCTTACATTGCGCAGGAGTATAATGCGGCTTTTCCAGTTCGTAAAAAAGATACTCCAGAACTGCTTTTTTATCGTAGCTTTCAATCGGAAATGTTTCCTGAAAGAGAGCTTCAAGCCCAATAGGCTTTCTCTTTTTTGGCGCAACATCTTTCTGTAGAAAGTAATCAAAACTTCTATTCTGAATTGCTACCAAATTTGGAATTTCAACCGCATCCTGGACCTTACCAAAACTACGAAATACCCGTCCGGCGCTAGATTTACGCATTATTGTTCTCCAAAACTATTTGTACCAATCGTTCTTTAAAAAACATATATGTGGTCGTCATTTTCTTCCACATTATCAAACGACAGGCTTATATGCCCGCTCCCAATTAAGCTAATTCAACTACTGCACCAGCTGCTTCAAGCTGTTTTTTCATTGCTTCGGCATCATCCTTGCTTAAACCTTCTTTAATTGGTTTTGGTAAAGCATCAACCAGGTCTTTGGCTTCTTTCAAACCCAATCCTGTGATGGTTTTTACTTCTTTGATAACCTGAATTTTCTTGTCACCGAATTCTTTTAGAATTACGTTGAAGCTTGTCTTTTCAGCGGGTGCTGCATCACCAGATGCCGCTACAGGACCTGCAACCATAACCGCGCCGCCGGCAGCCGGTTCAATACCGTAAACTTCTTTAAGGTAATCACCAAGCTCTTTTGCCTGCAAAAGAGTCAAAGCTACAATTTTGTCACCGATTTCTTTAATTCCACTGTTCCAGTTTTTTTCTTCTGACATTTCTATAAACTCCTATCATATAAATTAAAACCTAATGGTAGCCGAAACACCGCCGTTTCGTTTAACCCTCTTCTGCATGAAAAGGGACAGCCATTCAGGCATTTTAATATTCTTCTTATTAAGCTGCTTGTTTTTCGTCTTCTTTTGATTTTGTTTCTATGCAGCCTGCAATCTTTCCTGCTGGTGCAGCGATAATCGCAGCGAGTTTTCTTCCAACAGATTGCGAAAGCATAACAATTTGACCCAGCAATTCGGTACGTGTCGGCATTTTAGCCAGTTCAACAGCACCTTTACCATCGACAATCGAACCATCAAGAAAAGCGCCTTTAACTTCTATTACAGGAACTTTCTTTTTCCAATCGTTCATTTCTTTCGCTACGTCAACTATACTATCACCACCGTAGGCGATGGCACAAGGACCATTAAACAATGAAGACGCTGATTCCATCTTCATATTTTGCAATGCTTTTCTGAATAATGAGTTCTTTATTATTTTAAGCTGAATACCCTTTTTCTTCAGTTCACCTCGCATTATATTATTATCAACACCGTTGATACCTTTAACGCAAATAACTAAAAACTCTCTGACCTTGTCTTCGGTAATTCTATTTTCTAATTCCGACTGCATTAAACCTTTTACATATTTGCTCATTTTTCGCTTCTCGTATAGTTTAATTAATAATCAATAATCACATTTAAATAGTAACAAGCACGCCCGGACTCATTGTCGCGGACAAGCATATTTTTTTGATGTAGGTACCTTTTGTCGAGGACGGTTTTACTCTCTTTATATATGAAATAACCGCGTCAATATTATCTACAAGTTTCTTTGTATCAAAACTCTGCTTTCCAACCACTACATGAACATTACCGCCGCTGTCATTTCTAAATTCAATCTTTCCTGCCGTAAATTCTGTCACTGCTGTTACTATATCGTTTGTCACAGTTCCATTTTTTGGAGAAGGCATTTTACCCTGTGGTCCAAGAACTTTACCAAGCTTACCAACCTTGCCCATTACCTTCGGTGAAGCGATGGCAACATCAAAATCAAGCCATCCGTCTAAAACCTTTTTAACCAGGTCATCAGCACCAGCTTCAACCGCACCGGCACTTTTAGCTTTTTCAGCTTCAGTATCATCACAGAAAGCGATAACCTTTTTCTGCTTACCAATTCCGTGAGGTAATGATAATGAACCTCGAACCAATTGGTCAGCTTGTTTTGTATCTATACCCAAATGAAGTACACATTCAATCGTCTGGTCGAACTTTGTTGAATTGTATGACTTTACCTTTTCAACGGCTTTAGAAAGATCCATTGGTTCTTGAGTCGCCGTTTTTGCGTCATTGTTATATCTTTTACTTCTTAATCGCATAGCATTTTTCTCTTATAGCTTAAATTTATTATTCACTAATTTCTATTCCCATACTCCGGGCCGTACCTCTGATTAACTGCTCAGCGGCTTCAATATCATATGCGTTCAAATCATTGAACTTTTTCTCGGCAATCTGACGTAATTGTTCACGAGTAACTTTTCCAACTTTTTCTTTATTTGGAACGCCGCTTCCCTTGGCAACTTCTGCCGCCTGTTTCAGCAAAACCGCCGCTGGTGGGCTTTTTACCTCGAAAGTAAAACTTTTATCAGAATATACTGAAATAATAATTGGTACTACTGTGCCGTTCAGGTCTTTTGTACGTTCATTGAATTGCGAAATAAACTGCCCGATATTAACACCATGCTGACCTAAAGCAGGTCCAATAGGCGGTGCAGGAGTTGCCTTGCCGCCGGGAGCTTGCAATTTTATCTTTACTGTTATTTCTTTAGCCATTAATCACCTTCAATTCTTGATTTGTTGATGCCTGGATTTCCGAATCACCCGCCCAATTATACTTTTTCTATTTGCCAGTATTCAATATCCAGCGGTGTGCTTCTTCCGAATATTGAAACTATAACTTTTACTATTCCCCTATCAGAATCGATTGAATCTACAACGCCTTCAAAATTCTCGAATGCGCCTTCTCGAATTCTGATCATATCACCTTTTTTGAACTCTACTTTAATACTTGGAGTGTCTTCTGGTTTTTCGGCTTCCTGAAGCATTTTTGCAACATCTGTATCACGCATTGCCGAAGGAATACCATCAGTTCCAATGAAATCTCCAACTCCATTTGTACCCTTAATCATGAACCATGCTTTTTCATGGACCCTGCCATCTTCTCCAGGTTCCATTTCCATAAACACATAACCGGGATATAATTTACGATTATGCACGGTTTGTTTATTACCGCGGATACGTTTTATCCTTTCAACAGGGACCTCTATCCTTCCAATAATATCAGAAAGACCCTCTCTTTCCACTTTCTGTGCAAGAGCATCTCTAACCTGAGATTCCCTATTCGCCGCAACTCGTAAAACATACCACTGCATATTTACACCATTAATTTTTATTAAGCCTGGAAAAGCCAATTAAAAAACATACCAAATCCAAGATCGGCAGTTCCAAGAAGTACCGACATGAAAACAACAACAATAATAACGATTATTGTTGATGCGATAATTTCCTGCCTGCTCGACCAACTTACTTTTTTCATTTCACCTTCAGAGGCAATCATGAAATCAGCGACTTTCGGCTTATTAACCAGCGTGAAAATCAAAAAAGCCAGACCTACAAACAGACAGAAAGGTATCAGGGTTTCAACCCACATACCTATTTCAAGAGCCTCAAGCCGTTCATATAACTTCAAACAACCTAAACCTGCAACTATTGCAAGACCAAAAGCACAAAAAAGTCTTGTGTTCTTACCTTGACCAGATTTATAAATATCTAAAATCATTATAACTCCATTCTATACGAAGTTTCAATCATATTATTTATGAACCAGGTCAGAAGGGAATCGAACCCCCAACCTTCGGTTTTGGAGACCGACGCTCTGCCAAATTGAGCTACTGACCTATAAAACAGTTTCTTAAATTGTTGTTCAACAATTACTTTCTTCGTATTTTGTGAACAGTTTTTTGTCGCTCCGTTTTACAGAACTTTTTAAGCTCTATTTTTGGTGTGCCTTCTGCAACACTGACACTCGTGCGATAATTCCTGCTCTTACACTGGCTGCATTCCAGCCAAACATATTCTCTTTTACTTTTTCTTTTTGCCATAATTCCAATTCCCGGCAGGCACTATTAGCCTATATTAACGCACATGCTATTTACCATTAATACCCGCCAGGATATACCCGGCTAATAAAATGTTAAAATTTCCAATCTGTAACAATGAGCCAATAGCTAAATTACTAAGCAATAATTTTTGTTACAACACCGGCACCAACTGTTCTGCCGCCTTCACGAATAGCGAAACGAAGACCTTCTTCCATAGCAATCGGAGAAATAATTTCAACTTCCATAGTAATATGATCGCCTGGCATACACATTTCAGCACTCTTGCCTTCTTTGCTCTTCAGGGCGTTAACAGAACCGGTTACATCTGTTGTTCTAAAATAGAATTGCGGCTTGTAACCAGCAAAGAATGGTGTATGACGTCCACCTTCTTCTTTTGTCAGAACGTAAACTTCCGCGTCAAATTTTGTGTGCGGTGTAATGCTTCCAGGAGCTGCGATAACCTGTCCGCGTTCCAGTTCTTTCTTTTCGACACCTCTGAGAAGAATACCAATGTTATCACCGGCATGACCTTCATCAAGTGTTTTATTAAACATTTCAACGCCAGTAACAGTAGTCTTACGAATATCTTTTGAAAGACCAATAATCTCTACTTCGTCACCTGTATGGACTTTGCCGCGATCAACACGACCTGTACCTACAGTACCGCGACCCTTAATACTGAAAACGTCTTCGATAGGCATAAGGAACGGCTTATCAACTTCACGAACCGGCTCTGGAATATATGTGTCCATTTGTTCAAGTAATTCAATAATCGCATTACAAGCTGGATCTTCAATGCCTGAAGCTCTCATCGCCAAACTTGCTGAACCTCTGATTATAGGCGTATCATCGCCAGGGAATTCATATTTATTCAAGAGGTCTCTGATTTCCAGCTCTACCAGGTCAAGAAGCTCAGGATCATCAACCAAATCAACCTTGTTGAGGAATACAACGATTGCCGGAACGTTTACCTGACGTGCAAGAATGATGTGTTCACGTGTCTGAGGCATAGGACCATCAGCAGCGCTTACTACGAGGACCGCACCGTCCATCTGAGCGGCACCGGTAATCATGTTCTTGATATAATCCGCGTGTCCAGGGCAGTCGATATGAGCGTAATGTCTGTTTTCTGTCTCATACTCTACGTGTGCAGTTGCAATAGTCAAAATCTTTGTCGCATCTCTTCTTCCCTGAGACTCTGATGCTTTTGCAATGTTATCATAAGACTTAAACGTTGACAGACCTTTATAATCCATTACGCGAGTCATTGCGGCTGTCAATGTTGTCTTGCCGTGGTCAACGTGACCAATCGTTCCTACGTTTATATGTGGTTTCGTACGTTCAAATACTGCTTTTGCCATTTTAAAATGAACCTCCAATGTACTCGGTTACTAAAATACTTTTACCTTTCTTTATTGTCACGAAAATCGCCATCAAGCCTGCAAATTTCATATTAAACTTAATTTTCTATAAATTTATTCACAGAAAACAGCAGCTTGACCTGCTTACATTTAGCTGCTGATGGGGCTTGAACCCATGGCCTCGTCCTTACCAAGGACGCGCTCTACCACTGAGCTACAGCAGCACATTAAACTACCATCGTGCACCAACTCACGATGGCTAATATAACTATATCTTTGTCTAATTACTAATGAAAACTATGTAATTTATATAAATGTGTGCAAATTTGCAAACACAAAACTGAAAAAATATAAAAATATTTTAAATATTTTCCAGATATTACAAAAGAGATGTGAAAAATGCAAGCGAAAATAGTGTTAAAATAGAGAATATCAACTCAAAATCAACCTGATATTGTCAAATTTCTTACCATCCTCTGAAGTTTTCTATGCTTCAACGCAATTTTTAGGCCCAATTTCAAACTTTTACAGTTTTATTTCATTGACACATATAAACGAATGTTTTAAACTGCCGTATTAAACACTTGTTTTGTAAGGTATTTTAATATGACAAACACTGATGATACAGGCGAAGTTTTAAATCAATCTGTTCAGGAAAGACTTCTCAATGCCGCTGAAGAGCTTTTCTGCGAAAAAGGATTCGAAGGAACGAGCATACGTGATATTGCCGCATCCGCCGGATGCAATATTGCTTCTGTAAATTACTATTTCGGCGGCAAGCAGCAATTATATGAACAAGTCTGGAAACGACACTTGATTCCAATGCGAGACTCAAGATTAAAAAGCATTGAAAAAGTATCTTTTGTCAGTGAAAAGAAACCTGCGCTCGAAGATTTAATACAATCTTTCGCGGAATCTTTCATGGGATCAATGGTTGAATCACAGAAAGTATCAAACCTGAACAAACTCATGACAAGAGAATACATTAACAAGCATTTACCGGCTGATATGTTTCTGCAAGAAGTTATGATGCCTACAGTTACAGCTATGCAAAAAGCATTGGTTCAGGCATTTCCAGGACTTGATGAACAAAAAATACCATGGGTGGTTTTTTCTTTGATTGGCCAACTCGTTCATCTTGGCCATGTCAGAGCAATGTTTGATAACAGCGAAGAAACTTTAACACGAAATTTATTTAATTCTGATGAAATTGTTAATCATATAGTGAAATTCACCTGTGCCGGCATAAAGGCATATATTAAGGAAAATAAAAATGAAAAATGAAATCAAAGCCAATATATTCAAAAAACACTTATGTCTTATGTCTTTTGTTTTATGTCTTTTCATGTTTTCCGGCTGCAAAGTCGGACCGAATTATTCGAGACCTGAAACTGTTATTGAAGTTAATGATACCTTTATCTTCGCTGGCAATCACGAACAGGATGTTAATGCCTTAACAAGTAGCGATAAATGGTGGGAAAGTTTCGGCGATCCTGTTACTTCAGAGCTTGTCGAAGCTGCGCTTACTTATAATTACGATTTACAAGGTGCGGCGGCAAGAGTTATACAGGCTCAAGCTTCATTATCAGAAGCTAAAGGAGTCCAATGGCCGGAGTTATCATACAGCACTTACCGCAGCAGAAGCAAACAATCAATGAATTTGGGCAGTATGTTTGGAGGCGGTAGATTCTCTATTTTGAATACAACATGGTCTCAGGAAATTTCCGCGACTTATATCCTGGATTTGTTCGGAAAACTTAAAAGAATGGAAAAAGCCGCCTGGGCGGATATGCTTACAATGCAGACAAACGCTCAATCGCTTACAAATTCGGTAATTGCTTCAGTAATAAACGCAAGAATTAATATCGCGATAGCGCAAAAACGTTTGGCTCTGGCCAGAGAAAATATTGTCAGCCAGGAGCAGACCCTTGCAATAGTACAACGCCGTTATGAAGAAGGTCTTGTTGGCCCATTGGATATCAGACTGGCTCGTGAAAATCTAGCTTCATTAAAATCCATCGAACCCGCTCTTGAGCTTCAGTTGATTACAGCACAAAACGCTCTTGATGTAATGCTCGGAAGAAGACCCGGTTCTTCAGAAAGTCTTCCTGAGACACTTGAAGATTTACCAACTATGGGGAACATTCCAGTCGGCATGCCCGCGTCACTGCTTGACAGAAGGCCCGATATAAAAGCAGCGGAATTTACACTTATCGCGGCTAATGAACGAGTAGGTGTAAGTATCTCTCAGCTTTATCCTAATCTTTCTCTGACCAGTTCGTATGGGTTTTCCGGTGATACCGCAGAAGAAATATACATTGAAGATTTCCCGGAAATGTATTCTCTTATAATTAATCTTGCTCAACCTATCTTTAAAGGCGGTCAAATCAAAGCACAGATTAAAGCGGCAAAAGCCCGCTACGAAGAACTTGCTGCGAATTACGCAGGAACTGTTTTAAATGCTCTAAGAGAAGTTGAAGACGCTTTAATTACAGAACAAAAACTCAAAGAACAGCTCGAACAGGCACAAATTCAATTAACCGAAGCCAAAGCCGCCGAAGATTTATCAAGACAACGCTACCAGAATGGCATAGAAGGAATTTTAGCGGTGCTTGAATCAGAACGCATGAGCAGAGCGGCACAGGAACAGTTAATCATTCTCAAGGGACAAATATGGTCATCAAGAGTTAATCTCCACCTTGCTCTCGGCGGAGACTGGAACGAAACGCAAAAAACTTACGCGGCAAAAAAATGAAAAACAGAAAAACTACAAATTCAAAACAATTCAGAAATTTCTATGGATTCATTCAATTCGTTCTAACTATTTTTATTATAATTCTTGGCATTGCCGGAGCCATTGTTTTTATAAAATACAAGAAACAGCCCGAACAGGTAAAACAGAATATCCAGCCGCCCTTAGTTAAGGTCATGAAGATTATCGCCAGTGACATACCGATAGTTGTTCAGGGTTATGGAACTTCTCAGCCAAAAGCACAAATAGATATCATACCAGAAGTTGCCGGTAAAGTTGTTTATGTTCATCCCGAATTGAAAATAGGCGGCTTTATAAAAGCAGGTGACACTATACTGAAAATTGATCCAAGAGATTATGAATTGGCTCTAAGCCAGGCACAATCTACAGTTGAAAACGCGAAAGAACAATTGGAAAGGGAACAAGCTGAAGCACAGGTCGCGAAAAAGGAATGGGCGCAGATTCACGGTGACGCAAAACCAGATTCGACACTTGTACTTCGTGAGCCGCAAATCAGAAAAGCTCAATCCGCATTAAGTTCCGCTCAGGCTCAGTTGGCAACCGCACAGTTAAGACTTGACAGGACTGTTATTTCACTGGATTTCGATATTTTAGTTACAAGTGAAAATGTCGATATACAGCAGTATGTTGTAACAGGACAATCCTTGGCTAAAGTTTATGGAACAAAAGCTATGGAAATCGTCGTTCCTCTTGAAGACCAGGAACTCGCGTGGTTTAACGCGTTCGGATATTCAGAAAACCAAAAACCAGCAGAACAACCCGAAGTTACAGTAAGAGCAAACTTTGCCGGAACTGAACAAACATGGAAAGGAAAGGTTGTTCGCACTACAGGACAAGTCGATAGAACTTCCAGAATGGTCTCGGTTATTATCGAAGTGGAAAATCCATTTGAAGTACCCGAAGGTAAAGCCCCGCTTCTTCCGGGAATTTTCGCTGAAGTATTAATTCACGGCAAAACTCTCCATAACGCTCTTGCTATTCCGCGAGAAGCTGTTCACGAAGGGAATATAATCTGGATTGTAAATTCCGGCGGAATCAATATTAAAACTTTAGACATTGTTCGCAAAGACAGACAGTTCGTTTACACTATCTCGGAAACAGATTCACAGCTCGATGTGATAACAAGTTCACTTGACGCCGTTACAGATGGAATGAAAGTGCGAATTGATAACAGTTCAGAAATCAAACAGCCGGAGGTAAACTAAGTGAACGAATTGCAGGATAAAAAAGGCTTACTCGGTTGGTTTGCCTCAAATCATGTCGCGGCAAATCTGCTTATGGTCATGATTATTGTTGCGGGTTTAATGGCTCTCACTTCCGCAAAGCTCGAAGTATTTCCAGAAATGAGCCTCGATATGATAACAATAACAGTACCATATCTTGGCGCAACTCCTGAAGATGTTGAAAGCGGCGTTTGCCTTCGTATCGAGGAAGCAATAGCATCAGTTGAAGGTATAAAAAGAATCACTGCAAACGCGTCAGAAGGATTCGCGAGCATTATTGTCGAAATCGAAGAATACGCGGATACAACAAAAGTTCTCGACGATGTAAAATCACAAATAGACAATATAACCACCCTGCCGCAGGAAACTGAAAAACCTATTATAGCCGAATTGAAAACTACCCATAGCGTTATAAACGTTGTAGTTTCCGGTGATGCTTCGGAAAAAACATTGAAAACTCTCGCCGAACAAATTCGTAATGATCTTACTGGAATGGAAAATATCAGTCAGGCGAGTATAACAGGAGTCAGGCCTTATGAAATATCGATTGAAATTCCAGAAGAAACTCTAAGACGTTACAATCTCACATTCAATTATATAGCACAAAGAATTCGTGAATCCTCTTTGGATATTCCCGCAGGTTCCATAGAAACTGCAAGCGGCGAGATTCTCGTTCGTACCAAGGGACAGAAATATTTCGGCCGTGAATTCGGAGAAATTATAATACTCACAAGAAACGATGGAACTGAACTTAAATTAAATAACATTGCAGCTATAAAAGATAACTTCGAGGATATTGACCAATATTGCGGATTCGATGGTGAAAGAGCGGCCCTCATTCAAGTGTCACGAACTGGTGATCAGGATGCGCTTGATATAGCAAGAACGGTAAAAAAATATGTGAAGGAAAAACAATCTTCCATGCCTGAGGGAATATCGCTCGGATTATGGCAAGACGACACAGATTATCTCAGAGCAAGGCTTGACCTGCTTACAAGAAATGCCTATTTAGGTTTGATTCTTGTATTCATCTGCTTAACTTTGTTTCTTAACATGCGGCTTGCTTTCTGGACTACTATGGGAATTCCAGTTTCTTTTCTTGGCGCATTTTACCTGATACCTCATTTCGATGTCTCCATAAATATGATGAGCCTCTTCGCCTTTATCATGTGCCTTGGTCTGGTTGTTGACGATGCAATCGTTATAGGTGAAAATATTTTCGCTTACCGAGAGCAGGGTTTGGGAAGAACAGAAGCCGCCATAAAAGGTGTAAGAGAAATGGCTATGCCTGTTACATTAGCGGTATTAACAACTATGTTCACTTTTGTTCCGCTTGGCTATACGCTCGGTATTATGGGGAAAATTCTTCGCGTAATCCCGATAGTAGTAATAAGTGTTCTCGGAGTTTCACTCATCGAAGCATTGCTTATCTTACCCGCCCACTTATCGAGTCAACACTCATGGAACAAATATTTTATAGTGCGCATAACCGATAGAATCAACAAGGTAACACACAAAGGCCTGGACTGGTTCATTAACGGCCCGCTTGTGAGAAGCGTGGAACGCGCGGTCAAATGGCGATACGTGACATTGGCGGCAGGGATCGCAATATTTCTTGTTACTATAGGAATTATCGCTGGAGGCTATATCAAGTTTGTTTTTTTCGATTCGGTAGAAGCGGACAATTTGGTCGCGGAATTGAAAATGCCTCTTGGTACTCCTTATGAGCAAACCGAGAAAAATATTAAAATAGTCGAACAGGCCGCCTTCGATATAATTTCAGAGTTCGACAAAAGCCGCCCTGAAAAACAATCTGTCATGAAACATATGGCAACAACAATAGGTTCTCTTCCAACAGCATCAAGAGGAGGCCCGGTAGCAATAGACGGAGGTTCAAGCGGACAATCTCATCTTGCGGAAATAAATATCGAATTGCTCGGAGCGGAGTACCGTGACATTTCGAGTGTCGATATTGGAAACAAATGGCGTGAGAAAGTAGGTGAAATTCCAGGTGTATCGTCATTAACTTTCACATCTGAGTTTGTTATGACTGGTAACGCTATTGAAATAGAATTATCTCATGACAGTTTCGATGTTCTTCTGAAAGCTTCGGAAAGATTTCAGGAAATTTTGCGTAACTACGCGGGTATTACTGATATTGCCGACGATTTCGAGCCTGGTAAACCAGAATTAAAACTTCAGCTTAAAGAAACAGGACTCTCTCTCGGACTTACACTTTCAGACCTGGCAAGAAAAATAAGGCAGGCGTTTTACGGCGAGGAAATCCAGCGGGTACAGCGAGGCAGAGACGATATCAGGGTTATGCTCCGATACCCTGAACAAAATCGCAAGAGCATCAATGATATCGAGAACATACGAATCAGATTGCTCGACGGAACTGAAATTCCTTTTAAAACAATCGCTGATGTTCAATACGGCAGAGGTTATTCGAATATAAGACGAGTTGACAGAAGACGTGTGGTAAGCGTATCAGCAAATGTTGACGAAGCTGTTGCCAATTCAAAGCAGCTTAATAAAATATTTGAAGAAGTCGAGCTTCCCAAACTAATGAAGGAATTCCCGGGTTTGCAATATCGTTTTGCGGGGGAGCAAAGGGAAATAGCAGATTCACTCGGAAGCCTTATACCTAACTTTTCCATTTCCTTGCTCGCGATTTTTGCATTGTTAGCCGTACAGTTCAGAAGTTACTGGCAGCCTTTGATAGTAATGTCCGCGATTCCATTTGGAATTATCGGCGCTGTTATCGGACACCTGGTTATGGGTTATAATCTTGGCCTGCTTTCAATGTTCGGAATAGTAGCGCTTTCCGGCATAGTTGTTAATGATTCCCTTATTATGATTGACCTGATAAACAGGGAACGAGATAGCGGCATAGAATTAACTCAGATTATACACGATAGCGCAACACGAAGATTCAGACCGATTATGCTAACTACCCTGACAACTTTCTGCGGCCTGCTCCCAATGATTACCGAAAAAAGTCTCCAGGCAAGATTCCTTATTCCAATGGCAATCAGTCTGGCCTTCGGAGTTATGTTTGCAACCTGTATAACTCTGCTGCTTGTACCTTCACTATACATGATTCTCGAAGATATAAAAAAAACGTTTCTTTCCGACAAATAACAATATAGAAAACTTATGAGTAATAAAACCGGAAAATCATTTCTAAATTTTATAGCATCCGGATTATTGTCTGTTTTCAGTTCTAAACGTATTAGACATACAAACGAAGATTTGAAAAAAGCTGAGTTCAAAACAAGCACACAGCAACTCGGAGTTCGATTTACTGAGAAGATACGAGACGTATTTAGATTCAAATGGCTGAGAAAAAAAGACTAACGATAATAAATTTCTCATTATTAATGTTAGATTTTATTTTTTATTAAAAATATTCATCTTTTCAATCATTTCCTGATTAAAAAACTTTAATGTCATTTTTAATAGCAAAAATTAGGAAATTTAGTCAGTAATAGGCAAAGTTTAGTTTTTTTTGTCGACAAAAAAAAGGTATTAAATATTTTGGACGAAAGGTGAACACTTAACCCCTATAATACATACTAAATAAAGTATTAAAAAGCATTAATGAAAAAATGACTCATAAAATCGTGTTTTTAAGGTAATCAGGTTTGTTTGACACAATAGTAATGATTATGATATAATAAACCCGGCGTATGGAAGATTTTCATATAAAAACCAAAGTTATTTAACTTAAATGTCAGGAAAAAACAATGTTTGAACATTTCACAGATGAAGCAAGAAAAGTAATGGCCCTGGCCAATCAGGAAGCACAACGGTTCAACCACGAATATATCGACACAGAACACATTCTTCTGGGACTGGTAAAGGAAGGCAGCGGCGTTGGTCCTACTGTTCTGAAAAACCTCGACGTAGATATCAAAAAGCTGAGATTTGAAATAGAAAAACATGTCAAAAGGGGACCTGATATGGTAACCATTGAGAAACTTCCTCAAACTCCTCGTGCCAAAAAAGTTATCGAGTACACAATCGAGGAAGCAAGAGCGCTTAATCATAATTACATCGGAACCGAACATATCCTGCTCGGTATCCTCCGTGAAAGCGAAGGAATCGCGGCACAGGTTCTAATGCATATCGGACTCAATCTCGAAGCTGTACGACAGGAAGTATGTGTCATTTTGGCAAGCTTGAAAAAAACATAAATTTATCGGGAAGCGTGATGAGTCTGAGGGTGTGTGATATTAGTTCGCTGGAGCATATCTTGAAAATTACACGGCTTCCAGTCAGCAGAACATAATGTTGAGACTTCAACATGTTTCTGCAACTGGGTGAGACAGTTGAATTGATTAACGCTGTTCACTCCGCCATTTTTCAAATTGCTCGATTCCAAGGACAAGTTCTGCTGGCAGAACCTGGTTTTGTGGATTCTTCATATGTCGCTGTTCTTAATAAATACTATTCAAATATTTTTAACTGACAGCAAATATAATAAGGCAAAACAAAAATTAGTTCACGCAACCTTACCGAAAGGACACCATTTTAATAGCAAAAATAAGGAAAATTAGCAAGTAATAGGCAAAGTTAAGTTTTTTTTTTGCCGATAAAAAAAAGGTAATAAATATTTTGGACGAAAGGTGAACACTTAACCCCTATAATACATATTAAATATAGTATTAAAAGGCATTAATGAAAAAATGACTCATAAAATCGTGTTTTTAACGTAATCAGGTTTGTTTGACACAATAGTACTGATTATGATATAATGAACCCGGCGTATGGAAGATTTTCATATAATAACCGAAGTTATTTAACTTATTATTTCAGGAAAATATGATGTTTGAACGTTTCACAGATAGAGCAAGAAAAGTAATGGCCCTGGCCAATCAGGAAGCACAGCGATTCAACCACGAATACATCGGAACGGAACATATCCTTCTTGGTCTGGTAAAAGAAGGCAGCGGCGTAGGAGCTACTGTTCTGAAAAACCTCGACGTGGATATCAAAAAGCTGAGACTTGAAATCGAAAAACATGTCAAAAGCGGCCCTGATATGGTAACTATGGGTAAACTTCCCCAGACACCGCGTGCCAAAAAAGTTATCGAGTACGCAATCGAGGAAGCAAGGGCGCTTAATCATAACTACGTCGGAACCGAACACATCCTTCTCGGCATTCTTCGTGAAAGCGAAGGAATAGCCGCACAGGTTTTGATGCATATCGGACTTAAACTCGAAGACGTACGGCAGGAAGTTTTGAATCTTCTCGGTGCTGGTGTTGATGACGGCCCGGCCGAACTTGGAATGAAAATGGGTCCGGCTTCTATGGCGGCCAGAAAAACAAAAAGCAAAACGCCTGCACTCGATAGTTTCGGCAGAGACCTGACACAACTTGCAATGGACGGTGAACTTGATCCAGTTATAGGCAGAAAAAATGAAATCGAACGGCTTGTACAAATTTTATGTCGCCGTACTAAAAATAATCCTGTTCTCCTTGGAGAAGCAGGCGTTGGTAAAACCGCAATCGTCGAAGGCCTGAGCCAGCAAATTATTAACAAGCAGGTTCCGGAACTTCTTAAAGATAAACGAGTCGTTGTTCTCGACCTTGCCATGATGGTAGCAGGTACAAAATATCGCGGCCAGTTCGAAGAAAGAATCAAAGCGGTTATTAACGAAGTAAGAAGAGCAAAAAATGTCATCCTGTTTATCGACGAACTGCACACACTCGTTGGCGCAGGTGGAGCAGAAGGCGCTATCGACGCATCTAACGTACTTAAACCCGCACTCGCAAGAGGTGAAGTACAATGCGTCGGAGCTACAACTTTGGATGAATATCGTAAACACATAGAAAAAGATGGTGCGCTCGAAAGAAGATTCCAGACAATTATAGTTGAGTCCCCGTCAAAAGATGAAGCACTGGAAATCCTAAGAGGTCTTCGCGACCGCTACGAAGCTCACCATAGAGTCCGATTTACTGATGAAGCACTGTATCAGGCGGTGGAAATGTCAACAAGATATATAACTGGAAGATGTCTGCCTGATAAAGCTATTGACGTTATTGATGAAGCGGGCGCACGAGTCAGATTGAAAAATCTTACTCCGCCGCCGGACTTGACGGAAATAGAAGAAAAAATCGAACAGCTTCAAAGAGAAAAAGACGAAGCCGTCAAAAACGCGGACTACGAACGTGCCGCTGCTCTCAGAGATGAAGCTCAACGACTTCTCGATGAAAAGACCGAACTCCATAAAAACTGGTACGAAGACAATAAAGAAATGACCGGCGTCGTCGATAACGAAATTATCGCTGAAGTTGTCAGTAACATGACAGGCGTGCCGCTTACAAGACTTGAAAAGAAAGAAACACAGAGATTACTTGAACTCGAAGCGGAACTTCATAAAACAGTTGTCTCGCAGGACGAAGCTATTGTCGCGGTATCAAAAGCTGTACGACGAAGCAGAAGCGGCTTGAAAGATCCGAATCGTCCGATGGGATGCTTCATTTTCCTCGGCCCCAGCGGCGTTGGAAAAACTCTGCTCGCTCAGGCTGTCGCGGAGTTTATGTTCAGTGACAGAAACGCTCTTATCAGATTAGACATGAGCGAATATATGGAAAAACACAATGTCAGCCGCCTGGTTGGCGCACCTCCGGGATACGTAGGATACGAAGAAGGCGGCCAGCTCACGGAAAGAATCAGACGCAGACCATACTCTGTTCTGCTCTTGGATGAAATTGAAAAAGCGCATCCTGACGTTTATAACATGCTTTTGCAGATTATGGACGAAGGACGTTTAACAGACAGCTTCGGACGAATTATAGACTTCAAAAATGTAGTTCTTATTATGACCAGCAACATTGGCGCGGAATTAATCAAGAACAACAGCGGCTTCGGTTTCGGAAAGAAAACGCCGGAAGCAGATTATGAAAAGATGAAAGAAGTTCTACAAAAAGAAGTGGAACATCACTTCAGGCCGGAGTTCTTAAACCGTGTCGATGACATGATTGTATTCAAGGCTCTGACAAGAGAACATTTGCAGGTTATTGTCGAATACGAACTGAAGAAGGTCTTCAAACGCCTTATCGATCACGGCCTCAAACTTGAACTTACTGATCAAGCAAAAGAGTTCCTCATTGACAAAGGTTACAATCCTGAATTTGGAGCGAGACCTTTACGCAGGGCGATTGAGCATTACATCGAGGACCCGCTTTCAGAATCTGTATTAGGCGGAAAGTTCACGGGCAAAAACCTCATCAAGATAGATGTCCAGGACGAAGAACACCTTAAACTCGAAGGCATCCAGATAGAGGAAGAAAAAGCAAAAGAACCTGCCGCAACCGCAAAGCAGGAATAAATAAAAATAAGAAAAACAAAAAAGCCTCAAGCGAACTTGAAATGTCACTTGAGGCTTTTTTTATTTTAAACACAGTCATTGCGAGCGATTCACAGAATCGCGCGGCAATCTTCTTTTTATATCCACAGAATCACGCAGATGAACGCAGATTAGAGACTCTGTCATTCCAGCGAAGGCTGGAATCCAGTAATTTATTCAATTATAAATATTTACTCACACAGAGCCACAACGACGCAAAGTCAAAGACCCAAAGTAAAGAATGAAGAAAAGAAATAATCTTTGCAAGATTAGTAAAAAATATATACCTGACTACGCTTACCATGACATTATATTAGTAAGGTATCCCCAGATATATCTTAATCCCCACCACTTGCCTTTCATGTGAGGATCATGTACTTAGTCACAAAATTATAAAACGAAACAAATGAATTGCATTTTTTGGCTTTCGCAATGCTTAAATGTTCGGCAATCTTTGCATTGTGTTTGGTATTGAGGTATACTTTCGTTTTTTGAGAGCATTGCCTGACAAGAATGCCAATATGCTCCTTGGGCGATGTAATTTGTTCTGGGTTCCCTTTGATTTTCGGTGTCCTATTGAGCTTTAGAGCTTCCTGTATGGCTTTCGGATCAGAAAGCCACCATGCCTCCATCTCTTCAACAGGGATGCAGATAAGGTATGGTTCAATCGGTGAGGGCGAAATAGAAGCTTCGATATTTTGACGTAACACATCAAGATCTTTGCGATCTAAATCGTGAATTATTATGAGACACCGACAGCCCTTGGTCTTAAGGGTCGATGCCCACGCATTACACTTACGCTTGATTTTTCCACAACCTTTTCCAACAAATTTCCGTACAGCAACTCTATCATTCCCTGTGATCCGATGTATGAGTACTCTTGCTGAATCGACATCACTTTCATCTTCAGCAATAATACCTACCCTCTGGTGTCTATTTATATTCATCCGAAAGTCCTCCTTCCCGCCAATATTCTCCAAGATTTCCGGAGTCCTCTAAGTATTGCTTCAATGCTTTGAAGTCAGTCTTACTCAATGATTTACTAACGGCACGTGCTCTGGTACCCTTATTGGGCTTTCTATCCAAAAGAATAACGTTCTCGGGCTGAAGCATATCTAGGACGTAGTCTGAATGAGTACTGATAATGATCTGTTTGGATTTTGATTCATCTATAATTAAAGAAATGATGCTGCTTAGTAGTCCATGATGAATACAGACCTCTGGTTCCTCAACAAGTAGTAATTGGCTATCGTCTGTTAGCACATAGAAAAGCAAGGCTAACGTTTTGAATGTTCCTTCCGAAAGTTGATTTGGCGACAGAGTTTTATTGTCGATGACAAAAGTTGGGACAACCACAAGTTGGGTGCGTTCCTTTTTCTCTGTCTTCCCACCTGCTCGCACTTCTACAATATTGCTGGGAAGTCTAATCTCATCAAACTTAACATCATCAACCAATCCTATGCCATCAGGACCAACAACACTTCTGAAACGAAGAAATGCTCTTGTCTTATCTTTGTATGAGCGATAGAGATCGTATATGAATTGCTCATGGTCAATTGTATCTCTAAGTCTCCTTGACCGAGGTCGGTTGTCCTCAAGCTCAAGTGAGACTGGGCAACGGGATGGATCAGAAAACTGACTGGCACTGTAATAGTTAATACCGTATAGGTATTGTGAAATCTCTCTTACAATGGGAAACACTTTGTCTGGGAGAAGACTTTTCATTTCTCTTTGAGCAAACCAGTTTCCCCTTGCCATTTGGTCGTAAGAGAGTCTCTTGCCCTGTGTTGAGATAACATAGTGAAATTCATTTTCATACATAAGCATCTCAATAGGCAGTTCGATCAATCCCTTTTTTCCCGTAATACTCTCCAGTTTCCATTTCAATTTGGTCCCAACCACATCATCGACATTCCGATTGTCAGTGGAATAAAAAACATCACCACGCAAAGCTATTATGGATCCCTTATAATCGATTTCCGCAATTATGTGTGAACGATTCACATATTCATGGTCCACATGTCGAATTCGATTCATTGAAACACGAGTTGCTCGCTTCAGAAGCAATATCGCATTGAGCAAGTTGCTCTTGCCTGATCCGTTAACACCAATCAAAACGGTAAGTCCACTATTTGGTGATAAGGTCGTTAATGTACAACTACGGTAGTTCCTGATTCTAAATTTAGTAAGCCTCATTTATCTCCTTTTCGCTAACATGTTATTATATGTTTTCCCATCAATAACACCTATTGAAATATAATATATCAAAAGAATTTATCCTGACAAGCTATTTAATGGCGATTTTCTATGAAGTCTTCGTTTGGAGTGAGATTGCTCTATTGTTATTTTTTGATTTTTACGATGCCGTTCTGGACTTGGAGTTTTTGTTCGATGAATAATTTTATTGCTTCGGGGTATGCGATGCATTCCTGCTCGAAGACTCTTGCGGCTAAAGTGTCGGGGGTGTCGGTATCGTAAGCCGGACATGTTCTTTGAATTATAATCGGGCCGGCGTCGTATTCGTTTGTGCAGAAATGTACGGTGCAGCCGCTTACTTTGCATCCTGTTTTTAAAACCGCTTCGTGGACGTAATGTCCCCACATTCCTTTGCCGCCAAAGCTTGGGAGCAGAGCCGGGTGAATATTCATTACTTTATTTTCATACTTGGCCGGTATTTTCCATAAGCACAACCAGCCAGCCTGTATAACCAAATCAACTTTCGCGGCGGTTAGTTCTTTTTCGATAATCGCACTGAAATCATCTATATTGGAATAATCATTTTTGCGGATAACTTTCACATCGAGACCGGCTTTTTTTGCTCTTTCAACTCCGGCTACGGTTGAAAGCGAACTTATTACTACCGCGACTTCTGCATTAAGATTGCCTTTGTTGATTTCTTCGAGGATATTTAGTAATGTTCTTCCTCCGCCGCTTAATAGTACGCCAAGTCTAATGGGTTTTGCTTTTGGTGCTGCCGCTTGATGTTTTGTTGCAACATCACGCTTGAGGTCGAGAGCTTCATTAACAAGGCCGTCGGCTATTTTGTTTTTCTCCCGGTAAACGTGCTCAACTTTCCATTTTTTAAATTGCGACAGTAATCCTGCAGCTTCTTCATATAGAGGTAATATTTTTTCGCTTTTAACTTTATACTGGCCGTTGATTTGTTTTACGAGAAGTTCGCTATCACTAAAAATCATTATCTTTTCAGCATTGAGTTCCAGTGCGGCTTCGAGTGCTTTTACAAGTGCGGTGTATTCCGCTTCGTTATTCGTTTTCGTGCCGAGAAATAATCCCTTTTCCAACAAAGGCTTTCCATCCCGGTCGGAAAGAATAAATCCCGAAGCGGCCGGACCAGGATTCCCTCTGCTGCCGCCGTCTATGTATGCTACAACTGTATCAGGCAATGAAAACTCCCTTCAGTTATCCATGTTCTGTGTACTGAGTTCTGAGTACCCGGAACACTGCACTCTGAACACCGAACCATTTCGAACTTAGGATTATTTTTAACTTACATGTCCTTCAGCGAAGACAAGGATTCTCGTACAGTTCGGGCAGCGAATAATATCGTCGCGTGTCATCAGCAAATTCACACTTTCAACCGGAATACCCATAAAGCAGCCGCCGCAGCTAAAGACACCCTCTCTGCCTTCCTGTTCCTCAGCAAAAGCTACCGCCAAACCATCATAAGTTTCAGCGACACGTCTGAATATTTCCAGCGGAACAGGAGGTACACTTTTGGCAATCTCATTCCACTCGGCCTGAATTTCATCTATACCGGCCTGGTATTTTACAACCAGAACTTCGCTGTCTTTTCGTGTTTGTTCGAGTGTCTGTTTTTGATCTTCAATCTGCTTGAGAATTTCTTTGCATTCCGCATCGTCTGTCTCAATATCTTTTAATAAGTCCAGACTCTGGTTTTCAATTTTTGAATTATCCGCTTTTGTTGTATTAAGCTGTGTAAGAAGTGCCGCGTATTCCTTGTTTGTTTTCGCGCTGTTAAGCGATGTTCTTAATTTGGCTATTGTTTCTTCCCTGCTCTTGAGTTCCAGTTCCAAACGGTCGAACTGCACCTTCGTAAGCTTAGACTCTTCCTTCTTTGCTTCGAGAGCACTTTGAAGGTTTCTAATTAAATTTTCCTGTATTATTACGTTTCTTCTGCACCTGTTGAGTTTCGCTTTCTCTGCACGAAGGCGATTTTCAACACTTTGAAGTTTCATCAGCCCATTTAACACTGGTCCCATTTATGCTCCTTATACGCCGGCTATAAACTTTTCAAAAAGAATAATTATCATATGTTTTTTTAAAACCTGCAAGCAAAATTTTTCTCTTTTTTATTTTATCTTTTTCGATTATAAATTTACCTATTATGAAAAACCTCTTAAAACAATTAATAAACGCCGAATCGACTGAAACCTGCGGCGAATTAGCCTCAGCAGAAGTTATTTCAGCCGAATTCGCACGCTGCGGTATAAATTCCGAAATAGAAATATGGGATAATACAAGAGCCAACGTTACGGCTCATATCAAATCAACAGGCAAAAAACCCGCATTGCTATTCGCCTGCCATATTGATGTAGTCGGCCCCGGCCAGGCGGAATGGACAAATCCCCCTTTCGTCGCGGTTGAAACTAACGGCAAAATCTACGGCAGAGGCTCTACTGATATGAAAGGCGGAACCGCCGCCGCTGTCGCCGCAATCTGCGGAATTGTTAAATCAGATAAGATATTACAGGGCGATATCATTTTTACCGCCGTCGCGGGCGAAGAAACCGATAGCTGCGGTGCCGAACGATTCATGGCCCAAAAAAACCAAATCCCAAAATGCCTCGGTGTAATAATTCCGGAACCAACCGATTTTACAATCGTTTCGGCACACAGAGGAATACTCTGGCTCGATATTTCGACAAAAGGCGTAGCCGCTCACGGCTCAACCCCGCATCTTGGAATAAACGCGATTACATCCATGAGACGTTTCCTGAATGAGCTGGATAACTACGACATCACGGCTAAGCATACGAACGAAATGCTGGGAACATGCTCGATGAGCGTTAATACAATTTCGGGCGGCAAAACGCGAAACGCCGTACCCGACCAATGCAGTTGCGGCATAGATATAAGAATTATCCCCGGCGTGGATCCTCTGGATATTATTAATGATTTCAGAAATATCTTCTCAAAAGTAAAATCCAAACATCCCGAGTTTGAAGCTGAAATTTCTATAAACAGACAGGCGTTTCCGCTGGAAACCGATAGAAACAGCGATTTTGTAAAGAATTTCTGTTCCTGCCTTGGAATCGAAAAAACCGTAGCAGTCGGCTATACTACCGACGGCCCGCATTTTAATGACTTAGGCGCACCGATCCTCATTTACGGCCCCGGAAAACCGGAAATGTGCCACAAACCCAACGAATTCATAGAAATAGCAGACGCAGAAAAAGCCGTACAGGAATATAAAAAAATAATAACCCGCTTCCTAACCTAATCTGATTTTATATCAAACATTAATGACTTTGCAATAGGTTTTAAAATAAAACGTTCCGGATACCAACTTAATTGCCGGTATTCGGAACGTATATTGCATGTATTAATGATTTCTATTTCAGATATTCGAAAGCTGCGAATTTAATGACTGTGTTTTTCCGCCGTCAATAGCCATTGACACTTTTTTACTACCCAAAAGGATATCGACTGATTTACTGCTCAAACCAGTGTTTTTAATTTCAGCGCTTACAAGTTTGCCATCGCTCCAGCTAAGTGCCACTTCAAATCCGCCGCGAGCGAGAATACCGGAAACTTTACCTTTCTGCCATAATGATGGAAGAGCAGGAAGCAAATCAATTAATGCAGATTTGCCGTCACTGGGTGCTACGGATTGAACGAGCAATTCCGCTATTCCTGCTGTACCTCCGAAGTTTCCATCTATCTGGAACGGTGGATGTGCATCGAAAAGATTGCTGTACACACCACCACCGCCACGACCGCCGCCTTCAACATTATTAAGCAGATTGCGAACGATAATGTAAGCATGGTCACCGTCATGCAAACGTGCCCATTCATTGAGTCTCCAACCCAAACCCCAACCAGTAGCATTATCACCGCGATTTGTGAGCGAAACCTTAACAGCTTCGACAAGCTCTTTGTCGTTGTAATATGATATATCTTCGCCCGGATACAAACCGTAAAGGTGCGAGATATGTCTGTTGCGCTGGTCAGTACCTGGTTGGAAATCCCAATCTTCGAGCCATTCCTGTAACTGGCCTCGTTCGCCGATTTTGTTTGGAGCAATTTTAGCTCGTGTTTCGACTAATTTTTTACGTAAATCTTCATCTATTCCGAGAGTCTGACTTGCTTCAATGCAATGTGCAAAAAGGTCGCGTATAATCTGCCTATCGATAGTCGGACCAGCCGCGATTGAGCCACCTCCGGCGTGAGGCACTTCGGGACTCAAGCTTGGGCTTGTAATCAAGCCGCGACCTTTCGGGTCTTCTATCAGGGTATCGAGGAAGAACAATGCGGCGCCTTTCATCGGGCCATAGAGACGTGTCAGGAAAGTCTTGTCCTGCGTGAACTCATAATGATCCCAAAGAGTATTGCATAACCATGCGCCGCCGCATGGCCACATACCGAATTGCGCCCCATCGATAGGAGCGGTGACTCTCCAGCCGTCTGTGTTGTGATGAGCAACCCAACCGTTTGCATCGTACATTACTTGAGCGGTCTTGGCGCCTTTAACCTGAAGTTCTTCAACCATTGTCATTAGCGGCTCAATACACTCACCGATATTAGTATTATTGGTCGGCCAGTAGTTCATTTCCGTATTAATATTGATTGTATATTTACTTCCCCATGAAGGAGATGTGTCACTATTCCAGACACCCTGCAAGTTGGCAGGCTGTGAGCCGGGACGTGAGCTTCCTATCAAGAGGTAACGGCCATACTGGAAATACAGTGTAACCAGCGCAGGATTGTTGCTTTGCGGGAAGTTGCGAATTTGCTGGTCAGTTGGAAGTTTTGCATCTTCACTTGTTCCCAGATCGAGTGACACACGATTGAAAATATTCTGATAATCCGCAAGATGGTCTTTTAACAGAGCATCATAACTTTTAGCGGCGGCTTTATTAATAATTGCACTGGCTAAAGCATCAGGATCACCTGTAACGTCATCGAATTTTTTATAGCTTGTCGCGGATGCAATCAGGATAATTACACTGTCCGCTCCTTCGAGAGAATATTCGCTGGTACTCTGATTGCTGCCGCCGCCACCGCCGCGATTACCACCACGTCCGCCGCGACCACCGGCTCCTGCTGCTGGCGCCGCTGGAACTGGCAATTCACGTGTGCCATGAGTAAGTTTTCCGCCGGTATGAACGATTTTGGCACGGGCCTGAAACTTTAACGCTCCCGCGATATTTTCGGCCGGACGGTTTGTCCCGTTAAGAATAAAAGTATCATCGGTACCGTCACTATTGACGATATTCTCACCGGTTTGCATCGAGAGTTTGAAATTAATCATACCAGGTTTACTGGCAGTTAAACGCATAACGATAACGTTATCAGGATAGCTTGAAAACAACTCTCTTTTATAAGTGACACCATTCGAAGTAAATTGCATAGATGCTATCGCAGTACGCAAATTCAGTTCACGTATATAATTCTCGGCCGTCTCGACTTTCGGGAAAGTCAATAGAATGTCACCAACTGGCTGATATGGGAGTTGAGCGCGAGGGCTGGCAAGCATTGTCTGGTCAATCAGTTGTTCAGCCTGACGAAATTGGCCATCAAAAATGAGCTGCCTGGCCTGAGATAAACTCGCAAACGCATTTGGTTTGTCCGGATTATAAGGACCACCCGCCCAGAGTGTATCTTCGTTAAGACATATTACTTCGGAATCGATTCCGCCAAACATCATCGCGCCCTGTTTGCCGTTACCAACTGGCAAAGCGCTTGTCCATGATGTTCCAGGCTGGCGATACCATAGACTAAGCGGCTCGGTTGGTGGTGGTGCTTCGCCTGTAAGTGTGCCGGTATATGCCGCCAGAGATGTTGCGGCAAAACTCTCCTGAACACTTCCAAGCATTACAACAGCCATAAATACGACTAACAAATATTTTCTGAACATTGTAATGTTCTGTTTAATATTAAGATTCATTTATTTTTTCCTTTCGCAAACATTTATAATTCAGTTAATATTTTCCATCGGATTTTTAATCCTGAAAAATAAGCTGAGTGAATCTGTTAAGACTTCTGCGCCAGGTTAAAAATTCATGTGCTGTTCCGGGAGATTCATAATAAACATGTTTGACTGAAGCCTGCTCCAGTTGTTCATGAATACTTCGGCCTGTAGAAGCTCCTTCTTTTGAGCCCATACTTACAAAGAAAACCTTTACTTGTTTTGCGAATTCATCCGGTTTGGCAAGCAGTCCGTTGTAACCTGTTTCCACTCCCGGGAATCCAAAAGGCGCGCTGAAAATGCCAATATTCGCGAATTTGTCAAGGTTCGCCTGTGTAATTTGATAAGTCTGTGTTCCGCCGAGTGAAAGTCCGGCCATTGCTCTGTGTTCCCGGTCTGCGATGGTTCTGTAATTTGCGTCAACCATTGGGATGACTTCAGTAATAATTTCCTGAACGAAAGAGCCGCCTAATCCGCCAGCTCCGCCGCCCATCATTCCTCCGCCCATACCACCACCCATCATTCCGCCGCGACCTGCACCGCCGCCCATCATGCCAGCGCCCATACCGCCGCGACCCTGACCTCTGGCTGCGCCTGCTTCAGGAGCAACTTGTGCGAAAACTCCATTTGATGGATTCTGAACGGAATTAAAATTAATATTTGCCGCTCCTGCTCCTCGGCCACCGGGATTTCCTGTACCTCTACCACCACCGCGGTTACCGCCGCCCATCATGCCGCCGCCCATACCACCGGCGATACCGCCGTCTTCCATAACTATGATCATAGGCTTGGCTTTTCCTTCGGCAATAAGATTGTCAAGAATGAAACCTGTACGTCCCTGAATCGGCCACGCGGTTCTATCTTCGCCCATACCATGCTGTAAATAAAGCACCGGATAACGTGTTGTTGTATCTTTGTCATATCCCGGAGGAGTATAGATATACGCGTGACGCTGTTTGCCGCTCTCTGTGTAATAATATTTCGAACGAATTTCACCATGCGGGACATTTTTTTCAGCATAAATATCCTGATCTTCCGCCGGTATTTCGATGCCGCTCTGCAAACGTGAAGAACCATAGAATGTGTCAGTTCCAGGATCTGTCACGGTTGCTCCATCAATATTAATAGTGTAGTAATGGAAACCCGGATCCTGCGGCTGAGCCGTTGTCCCTGTCCATACGCCGTCGTCACCCTTGGTAAGCGTAAGCCTGCCTACGCTGACACTCACGCTTTGAGCCTGTGGTGCGCTAATGCGAAATCGGGCATAACCCTGTGAGTTGACTTGCGGGTATTGTTGACCAAGCTGGTTCAATGGCGAAGGCTTCCAATCATCAGCTATTGTGGATTGGCCTGTCTGCGCTAAACAGACTCCACCAATCAATATAATTGTAGAAACGATAATTAACAATCTCTGTCTCATTTGAAATTCTCCTTACATAATGTTGTTAAAAATATTGTACTCTTAATCTATTGAATCATGTTTTAATTTTTAAAAAGCAGCGGTGTGAAATAATACAAACTTCGTTTCCAGCTTGTCATATCGTGTGCAGAGTTTGATGAGATATAACCGACAGATTTAACGCCGGCTTTTTCCATCGATTCGACTGCGGCCTTGACATTGGCTGAGCCGCCCTCGCGTTCGCCGTAACTCATGAACACGAGTTTTACGGCTTTCTTAAATGCATCCATATCGGTGATATTTTCCGGTGTAATAGTGCCGCCGCTGAAAACGCCGATATAGGCAAACTTGTCGATGTTAGCCGGTGCAATCGAACGTGTTTGCATACCACCCATCGACAAACCCGCCAGAGCACGGTGCTGGGCATCAGTGTACACGGAATAGTGAGATTCTATATAAGGAATGATATCCTTCAATAAATCATTGGTGAAGTTCTCTCCCCATCCGCCGCTAAGCATTCCTCGACCGCCGCCGCGTGCTCCGCCTGCACCACCACGAGCGCCACCTATACCACGTCCTCGACCAGCGCCATTATCGCCACTGCTTGCGGCGGGAGTTTCGCCAGCCATGGCCGCTAAATACATGCCATTAGGATTAGGCATCATAGCACGAGCACCTCGGCCGCCGCCGCGTCCTGTCTCGGTTGTCGCGTTACCGTTGGGAAAAACTACTATCATTGGCTCGATTTTTTTGTCTGCAATAAGATTATCGAGAATGACAGCCGCTCTGCCCTGATTGCCTCCCATGCCGGTCCACTCGTGTGTCTCATTACCACCTATACCGTGAAGTAAATATAACACGGGATATTTCTTGTCGGTGGAATAACCGGCCGGAGTATAGACTTCCATCCATCGCTTTAAACCTTCAGCAACGGCATTCGCGTCATAATCCACTATTTCGAGTTTACCTTTTTCGATTCCTTCGCGGACCTGATCGAATCCCTGCGGCGGTATCGGATATACCTGCTGCACTTCACTCGCAACGGCAGGTGGATTTGTTTGACCTGAACAGATTCCTCCTGTTATTAAAAATGCGGAAATAAAGAGGAAACTTAAAATAATTTTGCATGTGATACATTTGGGGGTGAGTTGCTTGCTCATGACCATTCTCCTTTGTAAACAGAAACTTCATTATCAGCTTACATTTAGAAAAGAATCTTTTCTAAAAACCAAGTAATCTTAACTTAATAATTCTGAATGGTCAAGAAACTTCTTTCTCGTAATATTTTTTCAACATTACTGCTATTATAACGACATGGAATTTGAAATACTTAGTGACTATAAATAATTTCCTATTTATACGTACCATATTATTAACTGAGAATTCTAATCCGGTGTGAATAATCCAAGATATGGCATTGAGACGGCTTTGACTTTGTTATTTTCGTTGATTTTCAGCTATTTTATTGGTGCAATCTCGAAGCCATTTTGACAAGCTGGATTTACAGTCAGAGGGTTCTGATGTGGCTTGAAATTTATTTTTAATTCTGTCCATGTTCTTTCACTGAAAGCATATAATGTAGCACATATTTTGTTACATTGCCAATTATGATAGAAATATTTTTTTGACAATAACGAGATTTTAGAAAATAATATATCGAGTATGATATTAATAATCAATAATATTTTGGGATAGAACTATATGTTTAGAACACATGCGGCATTTTTTTCTATGCTTCGTTCAATCGTCGATATAGTAATAATCGGCTTGTGCTGGGTTATTGTCTATTTCGTCAGGTTCTATTCCGGACTATTCGGGATCGAGCGAGGGATACCCCAATTCAGCAAACATCTTTTTTTGACATTACCAATCATATTTATTTGCTACATCGCCTGCTTATGGTCAGGAATTTATAAGCCGCAGCGAGTCCAGGACATGTTTCATTTATTCACAAATACACTCAAAGCAAGTATTTTGAGCGGCTTGTTTGTTTTCACTTTTCTATACAGTACATTAGGCACTCGCTTTTCGATTATGGGCGATGCACCTTATACAAGAATACTCACAATTCTTTTTGTGCCGACTCTTTTCCTCGGTTTGTCTTTTTCGCATTTATTCACAATGTCAATCGTAAGAAACCTTCGCAAAAAAGGCTACAACCTTCGACATTATGCCGTTATAGGCACAGGGCAAAAAGCACAACTATTAGTAAGTGACATCAGCAAAATGAACTGGCTTGGTTTAAAATGCTCTTTCTTTGTGGATGAAAAAGCTGGCTGCGCCGGAAAGATATTGCTTGAATGTCCTGTTTTAGGGCCGCTCGAAAATACTCTCGAATTAGTAAAGGAAAAACAAATAGATGAAGTGTATCTCGCCCTGGGAGGTAATGAAGCGCAACGTGCTTATCCTGTTCTTGAGTCACTTCAAAGCGCAGGCGTGACGGTGCGAATCATACCAGACTGGGGCAACCTGTTGTCACTGAGTAACCCGGTTGTCGTACCAATAGGTTCACAGGTTTTATTTTCCGCGGGCGAGTCACCACTAAACGGCTATAACATTATTCTTAAACAGATATTTGATTTTATTATTGCCCTGATAATATTGATTATCCTTTCTGTTCCGATGTTTATTATAGCTTTACTGATTAAACTCAGCAGCAAAGGTCCTGTTTTTTACAAACAGAGCAGAGTTGGAATGGACCAGAAAGAATTTGATATTTACAAATTCAGAACCATGATGGAAAACGCGGAGCAAGAGAGCGGCCCGAAATGGTCAACTAAAAATGATGCCAGACGAACAAGAATCGGCGCATTTCTTCGCAGAACAAGTATCGATGAACTGCCTCAGCTTTTGAACGTTCTAAAAGGTCAGATGAGTCTTGTCGGGCCGCGGCCTGAACGTCCAAACTTTGTCAAAGAATTCTCCGAACAATACTTGAAATATATGCTCAGACATAAAGTAAAATCGGGAATGACAGGCTGGGCGCAGATAAACGGCTTTCGCGGTGACACATCTCTTAGAAAGAGACTTGTTTATGATTTGTATTATGTAAGAAACTGGTCGTTTGCCCTGGATTTATGGATTCTGATAAAAACACCCTGGCATGTAATAAAAGGAGAAAATGCCCATTAAAGATATTTCCAAAATATCACCAATAAAAAAGGACTTAATGAATGTCACTATCCTGATTCTGACAGCGTTGTGCATTGGAATATTTCTGATTGCCACGACGGTTGTAATATCAAAAGACAGCACAATATTTATCGAATACGCAAAAAAACTCGCGACCTCGCCAACCCAAACGATGATACAGGAATATCAGCATCCCGGTTATCCTGTACTTATCTTGGCGGCTACAAAAATAACAGGTTTATTCTATAAAGGGAGCCAGCTATTTCTATTTATTTATTCCGCACAGACAGCCGCCCTGTTCTTTAGAATTCTTACAATTATTGTTCTGTATTTGCTCGGCAAGGAACTTGTCGGAGAACGTTTAAGTTTCTGGGCTGTTTTAATTCTTATTATACTTCCCAAGCCTTCTGAATATGGAAGCGACGCTTTGAGTGATTGGCCGAACATGTTTTTTATAGCAACGGGAATGCTTCTGCTTTTCTATGGTGCGAAATATGGAAAGTGGTGGCTGTTCGCATTAACCGGTCTTGCGGGCGGCATGGCGTATCTTATCCGTCCCGAAGGTGCGCAGGTAATCATATACGGCGTATGGTGGCTCATACTTCAACTGTTCTGGAAAAAAAGAATTATAAGCAAATCAGGAGCAGCTCTTGGATTAGTCTCCATGATTTTCATTTTTTTACTAATCGTGTCACCGTATATGAAACTAAAAGGAGCAATTCTTCCCAAAAAAAGTATAGACATGTTTTCGTCAATACAGCAATATGACAATGATGATATTTTTCAACCCGGAACTTTTCACGCAGGAATCGTTCCATCTGAAGCAGGGAAAGCCGTATTTAAAATATTCGAAAACATTGGTGACACTTTGATGTGGTTTTTTCTTGTACCTTACTTAGTTGGATTGGTCCTGTTTTTCAAAAAGAAAAAACTATTGGATCTGGAACAGTTTTTTATTATTTCTCTAATTATTATCAATTTCCCTTTGATGATATGGCTGTATTGTGCGCATGGTTACATGAGCGGCAGGCATACTTTAACTCTTGTAGTTTTTACAATCTTTTTTGTAACTACCGGCTTACAGGCTCTGGCAGTTTTGCTCAACTTGAATTTTTCCAGAGGCTACCAGCATACACACCGCTGGTTCGCGATTTTAACGATAATCGGAATCGCGATATGTATTCCAAAATTATTTATGCCGCTCCATTCTGATAAAACTGCTTTTCGTGACGCCGCTCAATGGCTTGAAAATAATACTGTAAGCACGGCAATAGTCGGAGTTCCAGATTATCGTATAAGTTTTTATGCCGAACGTGTTGGGATTAAATTATTAGATGAAAATATTCCTGAAGTTGTAGAGTACTTTGTCAAAATCGTTAAAAAGAATGAAATAGAAATCGCACCGAAGAATTTTCAGAATATTATTTCTTTGGATAGTGACAACGGAAAAAAAGAAATATTATTTTTTAAACGTGTCACTCAATGACTTTCCCACCATGAACTATTCAGGCTCATTTTCTTGTTCAGGCTTTTTGGCCAAAGTGTATAGTGACGGCCAAGTTTATAACCAAAATATTTCGCGAATATTCTTAAAACAAATTCAGGAAGTAAATCTAGTCTTTTGTTTTTCTTGATAAACGCGAATTCTGACTTGATGTATTTTATCCCCTGCCCTTCCGCTTTCCCGAATTCTTTCAACAGCCAGTTTTCTTTTTGATGAAATACACCCATATCGAAATATCTTCTGAAATCCTGTCCGATTGTATAATTATGAGAATGATATACTTTCGCTGAAGAATCGTACGCTATTTTCTTTTTATTAAGAAGCAGTTTTGCAGCTGCGTATGTGTCTTCGCCGAAAATTAAACCTTCTTTAAAAAAGCCTATTTCCTCAAGAGCGGTTTTTCTGAACGCAGAAAAAGAATTCGATAGAAATATAGTTCGCAAACCATGTTTGTTTTTATCAGATAATTCATTTATATATGAGTTTTCAGTATAATTGAATAATCGTAAATGTTGAGCGAAAATGGAAGCGTTTTTATCTGGTAATTGCCTTCCGAATACAGCGGCTATACTTTCATCTGATTCAAAAGGGTTTGTGATATTTTTCAAACTATGTTCATCAAAAAATACTGAATCCTGACTTAGAAATATCAAAATCTCACCCTTCGCGTTTTTTGCGGCTGATGTTCTTGTTCCGCCGTGGTCGAACTTTTCTTTATCAATTTTTATTATCCGGGCGTGATAAGAATCGGCAATTTCGATAGTATTATCAGTGGAAGATGAATCGATAATTATTAATTCGTAATCTTTGATTGTTTGCGATTGCAGTGACTCAAGCAAAGAAGGTAAATGTTTAGACGCGTTATAAGTTGGTATTATTATACTAAACATTTTTTTGGTTGGGTGTGATAGCACACACTATTAATTTATCGGAGCGGAAACCTGGCCGCTATTTGTTTAACTTTTTCTTTTACTTCTTCTTTCACTGAATCATCGAGTTCGTATTTGCTATCAGACAAGACTTTCGCTTTTTTCAAAACGGTATCTACCAGTGTTGTTATAGCGTCGATCTCATCGTCTCCCATTCCGTTTTTCGTAACAATAGGCGTTCCCAATCTTATGCCACTGGTGACTTTGGCGCTTTTATCATCGTACGGGAGCTTGTTCATATTTATTATAATGCCGCAATCTTCGAGACATTGCTGAGCAATAAGTCCCGTCATACCTTCTATCGAATTACTGATATTTATTAAAACCATGTGGTTATCTGTTCCGCCGGTGAGTACATCGTAACCCAGTTCGACAAAGTTGCTCGCAAGTCTTTTCGCGTTTTCAATTATCCTGAACTGTCTCGTTCTGTATTCATCCGAAAGAGTTTCTTTGAAGAAAACAGCTTTCGCGGCGATGTTATTCAAATATGGTGTTCCCTGCACGCCGGGGAAAGTTGTTTTATCAATCAATTTCCAGAGCGGTACAGCTTTGTCACCGATATTTATTGTTCTGTCGAAATCGTTACCCATTAAAATGAGACCGCCTCGCGGGCCGCCGGGTTTATATGTACTTGTTGTCGTAAAATGAGCGTAGTTTACCGGTGAAGGATGCGCACCGGCTATTATAAGACTTGCTATGTGAGAAATATCAGCAAGAAGATAAGCGCCGACTCTATCGGCTATATCCCTGAACTTTTTGAAATCAATTGTTCTCGAATACGCGGTCGCTCCGCAAATTATCAGTTTGGGTTTAAAAGTTATTGCCATAGCTTTAATCGCATCGTAATCGAGAAGAAAGCTGGATTTATTTACGTTGTAATTGTGAACCTTGAAGAATTTTCCGCTGAAAGCGACATTTGCACCATGAGAAACGTGTCCGCCCTGATCCATACCAAGGCTCAGAATCGCATCATCTCTTTCGAGCAATGCGGTAATTACTATTTGATTCGCGTTTGTTCCCGAATGAGGCTGAACGTTCGCATATTGCGCGCCGAAAGTTTCTCTCGCTCTTGCGGCAGCGATATTTTCTATACTATCGACAACTTCACAGCCGCCGTGAAATCTCGAGCCGGGAAATCCTTCTGTAGTTTTGTTCTGAACTATCGAACCGAGAGCGGCCAATACAGATTGCGAACACTGGTTCTCAGCGGCGATAAGCTGAATCGAATTCTGCAGCCGATCATATTCTTTGCTTATTAATTTATATATTTGTTCATCCTGCTTTTTTAAAGCATCAAATATATCTTTATGATATTGTTGAGAAGACAATTTTTCAAGCAGCTCCAACACGTTAGAATCCTTTCTACCGAACTTCCTGTTGAATACATAGTGAGGAAGAACCCCACCCTACATTTTTCATTTCACAACATAAACTTACATTTGCCTTGTAAGGTCATTAAACGTAACATAAACCACAAGAAACAGAATTAATGTCCATGTAGTATAAGCAATAATCGTCTGTGTTCGCTCGCTGATTGCCGAACCTTTAATTTTTTCGATAATCAATAGCAGAACAAGGCCTCCGTCGAGAGGCGGCACAGGCAAAAAGTTAAAAACTGCGATAACCGCGTTTATAAGCCCAAGGAAATATACATAATAAATCGGCGGCTGGTCGGCGACAATCCTGTAGCTGATTCTCATTATACCAACCGGACCCATGAGATTCGAGGGACTGACCATACCGGTAACAAGACGCCTCAGTGTTACATAAGTCTGGGCAATAAAATTATAGGTTTTTCTATATCCCATAACAATGGCATGAAAAGGACCATCAGCCTTGTACGATTCTTTCAATAGTCCAAAAGGTATATGTTCCGCGAAAGATGAACGAGGAGTAATAAACGCACTATCATCTTCTTTCACATTGATTACCACATTCCCGGCTTCTTCTTTATCAACACGCCAGTTAAGAGTAATTCTTTCACCTTTATATTTTCGGATTTCTCTGATTACATCATAGAAACTATCAACTTTTGTTCCGTCAACATCCGTTATAACCGCACCTCTCGGTATAATAAGCTTTTCCAGTTCATCACCAACATCAACAGTTTGAGCAACGACCGTATGAGCCGCATCGAGAACCGGAACGATTCCAATTAAAACTTTACTGCTTCCCGCCGGCTGCTTGGGTGTCACTGTAACTGTAAGCTCCTGCTCATTACCATCAGCGTCTTTGCGAAGAACTTTAACCGGTAATTCTTTATCTTTATATTCCGTCGCGGTATCGGTTAATTCCTGATAGGTTGGGTTGTTAATATCACCTACCGCCAGAATTATGTCACCAGGATGTAATGGATGTACAGGTTCTTCTACAGGCGCTTTTTTATTAAAAAGAGAAACAATTTTATCTTTTGCCGATATGAACAGATTAATTATTTTCCCAAGGAATCCAATATTATTTGTGTTTGTTTCTACAGCATCAGGAACAACTTCGGAACTCGCGATTTTTAAACGCGGTACCATGGAATAAATATTAGATAACATCAAACCTGATTCCGTATTTTGTGCAACACTCAAGTGTAATGGGATTTTTGTGTTTTTTGATTGATTTGACGCATTTTTATCAGCAGGTTCAACAGTTAAGTTCACTTCCGGCTCGAACAGATTACTGATTATGTCTTCCATCTCCCAATAACCGCGAATTTCTATTCCGTTTACTGCTTTAACTTCATCACCGGTACGCAAATGTGTTTTTACAAATAAATCATTCGCGCTCTCATCTGAAAGTTTCGCAATTTCAAGACTATTGGCATATGATATTCCAAAAAGTCTCATTTGCTCGCCTTCGAGCATTTCTGCTATGAGCTTATATTCTGTTTCTCGTTTATCAGGATGTCTCACTTTTAGAGTGACTTCTTCGTTTTTGCCTGATAACGCGGCGGCTATTCCAATATCCGAAAAATCGAGATCCTTTGATTTACCATTAATTTCTATAATCTCATCGCCGGGTCGTATTCCCGCTATAGCTGCAGGAGAACCCGGAACAACTGAACCTACTTTTGGCGGCTGCAGGTTTATCCCAACAAGAAATACAATCATAAAAATAATTACAGCGCTAATAACATTGAAGCAAACTCCAGCCGCTATAACAGCCGCGCGAATATGAGCGGGTTTATTCGCAAATGAACGAGGATCATTGTTGCTTTTTACCGCACCAATGTCTTCCTGCCCCAACATCTTGACGAAGCCGCCGAAGGGAATCAATCCGATGCGATATTCTGTTTCGCCTGGACTGCATTTTTTAGGTATTGTAAAACTCATCGCGCCTTCTGCCGATTCGTCACCTTTTTCACCTTTTTTAGGGAAAATTTCAGGTAAAATTCTTATTTTAAAGCCCTTTTCTGTCCTTTTTATTCCCAATAATATCGGCGGCATAAAAATGGAAAAGGCTTCGACTTCAATATTGGATATTTTCGCAATGATAAAATGGCCAAATTCATGAACCAGGATCACCGCTCCAAATCCAAGCATAACAAAAAGGACGTTTATAAAAGCATCGATCTTTGTAAATATAAAGAAAAATATCGCTAACAAACATAAAACAAAAATAGCAATACGAATATACGGGCTGTTTTTCTTTTCAGCTTCAGACATTTAAAACCTCAATAAATTTATAAGAAAATATAATATACATACTATTCCTTTATCGAAGAATAGTATGTCTTTAGATTAAACTTTTATAGCCAGACTGCAAGTAATTTTTAACTTCTTTTCTCGCCCATCTGTCAGTTTCAAGCAATTCTTCAAGAGATACGTCATTTTTATTACTGTGTTTGTTCAGGCAATGTTCTATCAGTTCCATTATATTAACAAACCTGATTCTACCCGCCAGAAACTCCGCAACAGCGGCTTCATTCGCGGCGTTAAACACTACCGCAGTCGTTCCGCCGATGCGAGCGACTTCAAATCCCAGTTTCAATCCGCGGAAAATCTCGAGGTCAGGCTTAAAAAAAGTTAAATTACCAACTTGTTCAAGACGCAGGCGGTTCACGATTCCCTCAACTCGTGCCGGATATGTAAGAGCATATTGAATAGGCAGGCACATATCAGGTTTTCCAAGCTGGGCAATAATTGAACCATCAACGAATTCAACAAGTGAATGAATTATCGACTCGGGATGAATCACAACATCCAGTTTATCAACCGGCATATCGAAAAGCCATCTCGCTTCTATTACTTCAAATGCTTTATTCATCATGGTCGCCGAATCGATGGTAATTTTCGGTCCCATGTCCCACGTCGGATGCGCGAGAGCCTGCTCCAAAGTAACATTTTCAATCTCTTTTAATGAAAGTTTCCTGAACGGCCCGCCCGAGGCGGTGAGTATAATTTTATATACTTCTTCACGTTTTCCGGACTGCATTGACTGGAAAATCGCTGAATGTTCGCTATCCACCGGTAATATGGAACCGCCGCTTTGTTTTATTTTGTCCACGAGCATCTGGCCCGCGATAACGAGAGGTTCTTTATTTGCTATGGCAAGTCTTTTACCTTTTTCCGCCGCCGCTAAAAGAGCAGGCAAACCAGCCGAGCCGACCACTGCCGCAAGAAGAATGTCAACTTCATCAAGTTGAGCTATTTCCACCATCCCGTCAGGTCCGGTAATAATCTCTATATCATTATTGCCAACTAATTTATGAATTTTCTGGGCATAATCAGGATTGGTTACCGCGATATATTTGGGTTTGAATTTTTTAGCCTGCTGGGCGAGCAGTTCGATATTGCTATGAGCACTCAATGCCACAATCTGGTAATCCGGGCCGAGAGCTTCGATAACACGTAAAGCGTTTGTGCCGATAGAGCCGGTAGAACCTAAAATAGCAATTTTCTTGACCATACATATATTAGATAGTAGAGACGCACGGCCGTGCGTCTCTACCTGTAATGATTTAATGGATTACTTTATTCAGCGGGTATGTGAATAAACCCGAGCCGCCTGCACGTATCAGGGCTGGAACCAAAGAACGTTCGATTGCGTCGTCGATAATAACCTCTATCGCGACGTATTGCGAATCCGCCAGTTCAGAAATCGTCGGGCTTTTTTCGGCTGGAAGAATGTTCAATATCGACGGTAAATCCGCTTTTTTCACGTTCAGCTTTAAACCGACCTTGTTTCGAGCTTCTATCGCGGCGTTAAGAAGCATGGAAATATTCTCGATTTTTTCACGTTTTTCAGGGTTTTCCAACGCCTTTTTATTCGCGATAAACCTTGTTGTCGAGCTAATAATCGTATCGACAATTCTAAGGTTATTCGCTCTGAGCGAAGAGCCGGTTTCGGTCAGTTCGACAATAGCATTGACTAATCTGGCTTTAACCTCCGTAGCTCCCCAACTGAATTCCACTTTAACGTTTATTTTTTTATCTGCAAAATACTTTTTCGTAACGTTTAACAATTCCGTAGCGATTATCCCATCTTCCAAATCCTCAGGTTTTTCTACACTGGATTCTTCAGGAACAGCCAATACCCAGCGTGCCGGTTTGCTCGTCGCCTTACTGTATGGAAGCTGACATATTTCCACTACATCAGAGCCGTTTTCCATTATCCAGTCATAACCCGTAATTCCGACATCAAGAACGCCGTCTTCGACATATCTGCTCATTTCCTGCGCTCGGAGCATTACAAGCTGAATTTCTTTATCATCAATATGCGGCTGATAGCTCCGTTGAGATTCGGCAATATGAAAACCGGCTTTGCCAAACAGTTCTATCGTTGCTTTCTGTAAACTTCCTGCGGGTAATCCTAATTTTAATAATATTTCTGACATCATTTTCCTTTAATTAGTTAGTAGAGACGCACGGCCGTGCGTCTTTACTTTTTTTTCTTTGTTTTCTTGGCGACTGGTTCTTCTTTCGGTTTTTTTACCTTTTCAGCCTTCTTCGCTTTTTTAACTTTCTCTACTGTTTTCGCGGCCCCAGTTACATCAGAATCAACTGAAACTGCTGCCGATTCTTTTGCTTCATGTTCCTTTTTCGTCGCATGAGAACTCTTAACGTTCGATGTATGACGAATATTGGTTTCACTTTCATGGCGTAAAAGTTTATAAAATTCATAGCCGTTTTTGGCTGATATCTGCTTCGAGAGAAAACCTTCTATAGTCCCGGCGTCTGCATGGGAATCAACAAGATCATTTTTTTGAAGATATTCGACCATTATGTCGGTTAGAGGTATCGCGTGAGAATCCAATGCGGTCAACATACAATAATCAATCGTATATCGGCTCAATCCTTCCATCTTCTCAAGTTTTTGGCGGGCTGGACGCTTACCCAATTTATGAATGCTTTCAAGATTTACCTGGTTGTTTTCAGTGTATATATTGTTTAGCACCTTGGTCAATATCAAAGCTGCCTGCCTGTTTTCAGCATTATCACAGCCTAATAATTCCGCTATTTCTTCAAGCTTTGAGACACGAAGGTCGTTCCAGTCCACGAAATACTCACTGAACTTCTTTATTGCTGTTTCAGTTTCCTTTTCTGTAAGCTTTTCGCTGATTATACCGTAAATCAGGGAATCAACAACTGTTTGCGTTTCAACCTGAAATACTTTCGTATTTTTACGTTTTAACGACTGATATAATGCTGTTATCTTTTTCGAATATTCTTTACTGTTTTTCATACATACCTCTGCCAAAATATTCCAGCGGACCAATTTTTCTTAAATTTGAACCGGTGCTAATCACTATTCACTAAACACTATTCACTATATATTTTCGTCAGTATCATCTGAAAAATCTTCGTCGATTTCGTCTTCAATCTCCTCTGATTCATCGAGATCATTTTCTTCGTCTGTTTCAGGTTCGTCATATGGATTACCAACGGCTTCGTCTATCAGTCTCATGGTTTCCAGTGTTTTTTTGAAATTTTCATCGTATTTCAAATGCAGAACGGGACAGAATTTACTATTTAAATTATGAGCCATAAAAACCTGTATTCGTTTTGTTGCGTGTACTATCGCGCTGAAAGTTTTGTTCTGTGCGGCTTCATCTTTGCCGAAAACACTTATAAATACATCGACATTGCGTAAATCCGGAGATATATCGACTTTGGTTACACTGATTAGTCCTTCGATGCGAGGATCGTTGAGGTGATTTGTTATACAATCACTTACAGATTCCTTTATTATGCGAGCTACTTTTTCCTGTCTTCGAGTTGTCATAATCGTCCTGCGTATTGCGTATTGCGTATTGCGTATTGCATAATTTCCTTCACGCAATACGCATCACACACGACGCACAACGCTATAGTGTTCTTGCTACCTTTATAATTTCATAAAAATCAAAGATATCATCTACTTTGATATCATCGAAACCCGCGATTTTAATTCCACACTCCAGTCCTGTTTTTACTTCGCGTGCGTCATTCTTGAAATGTTTCAGCGATTCGAGAGACAGGTCATCTTTAACTACTATATTATTCCTGATAAGTCTTGCTTTAGCGGTTTTCGTTACTACGCCGCTGGTAACATAACAACCGGCAATCGTACCGATACGCGAAATTTTGAATGTATCTCGTACAACAGCTCTTCCGAGGCTCTTTTCCTGCTCTTCTGGAGCAAGCATGCCAACCATCGATTTTTGCAAATCTTCTGTTATTCGGTAAATGATATTGTAGAGTCGTATTTCGACGCCTTTTGCTTCGGCGGTTTTAGCCGCATGTTCGTCACTGACAACGTTGAAGCCGATAATGATTGCGTTCGATGCTTCCGCTAAAACTACATCACCTTCGGTAATTCCGCCGGTAGATGCGTGCAGAATATTAAGTTTTACTTCATTCGTGCTTAATTCAGTCAAATATTTTTTCAAAACATCAACGGAGCCTTGAACATCGGCACGTATGATGAGATTTAATGTCTGGGTTTTACCAGCTTCTATCTGGCTGAATAAATTATCAAGCGTTACCTGGTTTCGCTCAGATAGAGAATGTTCCCTGCTGATAGTCTGGTTTTCTTCAGCGGCCGCCTTGGCCCTGTTGAAATCATCCATACAGTAGAATCTGTCTCCGGCCTGCGGAGTATCGCTTAAGCCTGTTATCTCAACTGGCATAGAGCTTGTCGCTGTTTTGATAACCTTGCCGTATGTATTTTTCATCATTTTTATACGGCCGTAAGCTGCACCGGCTAATATGATGTCACCTTTATTCAATTGACCTTCTTTAATCAATACCGTAGCCAGAGGTCCCTGCTTTGAGGACATTTTTGCCTCGATTACCCAGCCTGTCGCGGGAATTGTATCATCGGCTTTAAGGTCAGCCAGTTCAGCAATATAATCGAGCGATTCAAGAAGTTCATCGACACCCTGGCCGGTAGTCGCGCTTGTTTTTACGACTTCGGTTTCGCCTCCCCATTCGGCTGGTGTTAGTCCATGCTCGGAAAGCTCGGCATAAATACGGTTTATATCACAGCCCGGCAAATCTATTTTGTTTAACGCGACAATAATCGGTACGCCAGCTGCTTTACTATGTGCGATTGCTTCTATGGTTTGAGGCATCACGCCGTCATCGGCAGCAACAACGAGTACGACAACATCTGTCATATTTGCGCCGCGAGCTCGCATAGCGGTAAAAGCTTCATGACCGGGAGTGTCAATAAACGTTACTCGTTTATTATCCCAGATAATCTCTGACGCTCCGATGTGCTGTGTTATACCGCCGGCTTCGCCTGAAGCTACGTGAGAGGAACGAATTTTATCCAGAAGACTGGTTTTGCCGTGATCGACGTGTCCCAACATCGCGGCGATAACGCTGCGTTTCTGGATATTTTTTCCTTCGCGTTTTTCAAATTCCTGCTTTATCTGTTCCTCCAGAGTAATTTTACGTTCTATGGATAATTCGACATCAAAATCCAACGCCATCATTTCAGCTACATCGTTGCTGATTACCTGATTGGCATTAGCCATAATATTCTGCTGCATTAATTTCGTGATAATATCAGTGGCTTTTACACCAAGAGCGGCTGATAAATCTTTCACAGTTACAGGCGCAATTATTGAAGCTTTTGTTGGTTTTACCGGTGCAGATGATGAAGCCTGTTTCAATTTAGCGGCTATTTTTCGCGTAGGACGTAAACGCAAACCTTCGCCGCCAGCGGCATCAAGCCTGGCACGTCTCTCTTCAATATCTCTTTCACGCCATTTACTGCCTGAAGTTTTAGCTTTTTTAGCTGCATCTGGTTCAACTTCGTCACGCCTTCTGCCGTGAGTGCGATCCTTTCGTTTTTTAGCCCCATGTTTTTTATCAGTAGTCTCAGTCGGAGCGGCTTTATTCTGGCTGTACATCAGCGGTTCAGTAACAGGATCATCATACTTAGCTCTTGTACGAGGCTTAGGTCTTCTTCGAGATGGCTCTGGAGCTTCAACCCTTACTACCTGCGGCCCGCTCAGCCTGGCTGGTTCCGGTCTTTGCAAAATAGGACCAGCAGGTACGATAATTTCAGGTTCTGGAGCAGGTTGTGGTTCAGGCTCAGGTTTAACTTCAGGTTCAGGTTGGACTTCAGGCTCTTGAGATATCTGAGGTTCTTTCTCTTCAGTGATTACCTCTTCCTGTTCTACCTGCTCATTAACTGTTTCTATCTGTTCGTCACCGATTTCATCAATAATATCCTGGTCGGTTTCACCTTCTTGCGTAACTTCCAGAGTCTCATTTTCTGCCTGTACTTCTTCGTCGGTGTTTACTTTCTTTTTTCTTTTGATTCGAACCTTGCTCAAATCAACCTTTTCTGAAGTCTCAATTGTGGTTACATTTTCACCCTCAGAAAACCATTCATGTATAGTAGCCGCCAGACCTGCCGATATAACTGACATATGATTCTTGACGTCGAGATTTTCATCCTGACATTTTTTAATAATAGCAGAGCTTTTTACCCCAAGTTCTTTCGCAAGTATATATACCCTTGTTGTTGCCAAAAATATTTCTCCAACTTCAACTATTTTTTTGTTTTACCAGTCATATTGCTCTGAACATCCGCTATTCAACATTGCCAATAACAAACGAATCAGAAATCTTTGATAAAATATTGGCTAATCGTCGTGAATCATTTTAGATTGTTTAGCCAGATGTTTTTCTGCTTCACGCTGTTCTTTCAGCGCGGAAAGATTTTCTACTGCTTTCGACGCCGCTTCCACTAGTTTTTCCGCAACATCAGCATTTATTTTTAAATCATTTATTAAAGGCTCTACTCCTACGTCATCAAGGTCTGATACGGAAATAACACCAAGCGCGATAAGTTTATCGACTATAGTATCATCAACTCCTTCAACGGTTTTTATACAATTCGCAAGACGTTCAATGCCCTGATTGTATTCATCCGGCGTAAGAATATCTATATCCCACGATGTAAGCCTTGCGGCCAGTCTAACGTTCTGTCCATGCTTGCCTATGGCAAGACTAAGCTGCTCTTCTTCGACTACTACAGTTGCGCGTCCAAGTTCAAAACAAAGAGCTATTTCACTAACTTTCGCAGGCATAAGCGCATTCGAGACAAGCACTTGCGAGGAATCATTCCAGCGTACAATATCAATCTTTTCGCCCGCCAGTTCATCAACTATATTTTTTATCCTGCTTCCGCGTACGCCAACACAGGCGCCAACCGGATCAACTTTATCATCCAGTGAGTTAACCGCAACTTTTGTTCTATATCCCGCTTCCCTGGCAAGGGCACGGATCTCGATTATTTTTTCGTTTATCTCAGGAACTTCAAGTTCGAATAACCTTCTTATAAAATCGGGATGTGTACGAGAAAGAATAATTTTCACCTGATTGGATGATTCCTTTACATCCAGAATCAAACATCTGATTCTTTCTCCAACCCTATGAGTCTGCCCCATTATCTGCTCGCCTTTTGGCATAAATCCTTCCGTCCAGCGATCAAGGCTGACAATTAATGTACCGCTTTCATATCGCACAACTGAGCCGCTGACAATTTCGCCTCTTCTCTGTACAAATTCAGAATAGATACTATCCCTTTCTCCAGCGCGAATCTTTTGTATTATTACCTGCTTGGCAATTTGGGCAGGAATTCTCCCAAGTGTTTTAATATCGATTTGAACTTTATCCTTAAAAGCTGCAATCTGCCCGTTTTGACGATCTATATGTACTTCGATATCGATATCCGGCGAGCCGAAATGTTTTTTGGCTGCTGAAACCATAGCCTCTTCAAGATCAACAAATATCAATTCTTTATTGATATTTTTGTCGCGAGCGATATTTTCTACAATTCTTAATAATTCCTGATTCATAGTCCTAATCTCTTTCTGATGCTACTCTGTCCCATGGGGACTGCGAAGCACGAGTTGAACTCTTAATCCATATTTCATAACAAAAAATGGAAACCTTTCTGGTTTCCACTTCAAACAAGCACCGATTGGTATTCATCTTATCCAACCGGCAAAACGATTAGAGGTTGTAGTTTATTTTATACTACATCATCAGCCTCCGGTAAAGATATCCTTTTGCATAAAATGCAAATCCGACAATACAACCAATTTCGTTTTCTGGCATTGAAGCAGAAACTCTAATTTCCGGGCTGCCATTGGCGCAAAAAGAAAAGCGGTAACGAATAATTGTTCGCTTATTTTGCACGATCTATTAATCCTGTTAAGTACATTTCACACCTGTTTAATAAAATCTTTCTGGCAACTCACACAAAACTTACAGCCGAACTGTACATAATAATCGCTAAATCCAGATAGAGCAATAACTTTTTTAACGTTTTTATCATATTTTAAGGATTTTTCGGTAAAAACCGCGTTTTTTTCACCAAAAACCACCTGAAATGATAAAAAATCGCTTTTTAATACTGAAATAGCGATTTTAACATTTTTTTATGTGCCAAGAGCATGTTTTTGAGGTTTATAGTCTATTTGCTTACTTAACCGGAAATAGCAGCAGGGTCATTTTGCCTTCCTCTATAAAAATTTTTTTCACCTTGATTGCCTGCCTGTCAATATCAAAAAGAGGCTCTACAGGCTCATCGGTCAATATAGACGCAACTAATTTCGCCTGCCATGTAAATAAATCTATATCTCCCATTTCCGCTAATTTTTGTTTATACATTTGCTGGGCGGTAATTTTCGCAATCGGCGTAACATTTACCGCTCCGACCTTAACTTTCTGAACATCAATATTCATCAGTCCATGTTCATTTATATTTGCCCCAAGCTCAATTGTAATAATGAACTCCATCGATTGTAATTCCGCGGTTCCCATAAGAATAATAGCATTAGCGTCAATTACAGCCGCCGGTGAATAGAGTAAAACGCCTTCTGATTCCATCGGCCAGTCAGCAAGATTTATTAAATCATTAAGAGTTTTCTGGGTAATAACAATCTCAAAGGGTTCCTTTAACTGGCTTTTATCATGAATAACTGAATATAACTTTAACAGGGAAGAACTTATTTCTTCGGATTCATCAAGTGCAGGATTATATTTACCCGGCTTATATAAAAGAAGTGCAAAAATAATAAATGCGACTGATAAATCAATTGCAAGCCAGCATATTAATTTCTTCAGCCTCTTTTTTTTACGATTTTTTAAATCTATACCCTTATCAGGGATTTCTCTCTTGCTCATATTCATATATCCGATTATAGTAATTTCTTTGTATTGTAAAAGTTATTTTCTAAAATATGAGGACTTATATAATGACGAGTCATTTTGCTGATCGCCTTTGTGAGGCGGTAAAAACTAAAAAAACATGTTTAACTGTTGGAATTGACCCGGTTTACAACAGATTACCGGCGGCAATAAGAAATCATCGACAAATGAATGATGAATATGATGTCGCTGCCGCTGTTGATGCGATTTTCGATTTTTGTACCCAAACGATGAGAATCGTCGCACCTATGGTTCCCGCTATAAAAATGAATATAGCGTTTTTCGAAAAATATTTTTGGGAAGGTATCGAAACATATTACGCTCTAATTTCGGAAGCCGAAGATTTAGGACTGGAGATTATTGGAGATGTAAAACGAGGCGATATCGGCCATACAGCGGAGTCTTATGCCTCGGCACATCTTGAAAATCCAGAACTTACCGGCCTTGAAGATACACTTGTACCCGATGCGATTACCGTCAACGGCTATGCGGGTATCGATGGAATAGAACCTTTTGCGCAAATAGCAACCAAACAGGGAAAAGGCGTATTTGTACTGGTTCGAATGAGCAATCCTTCCGCCGCAGAGATTCAGGACTTTACCGACGCAAAAGGCATGAAAATGTATGAAAAAATCGCCGAGGTCGTAAACAAAGTTGCCGATATGCCGGAACGTATCGGCAAAAGCGGCTACAGCAATATCGGAATGGTGGTCGGCGGAACATCAGCGGAAGCTACAAGCTCACTACGAAATAAATACCCAAAATCAATATTCCTCGTACCAGGTTACGGTTCACAGGGAGCATCAGCAACAGATTGTATCAAATTCTGCAAACCTGATGGTACTGGAGCCTTAATAAACGCCTCACGCTCGATTATTTATGCTTATGAAAAACCAAAATATAAAGAACAGTTTGGAGATGACTGGAAAAGATGCGTCGAGCAGGCTGTAATTGACGCTAAAGTTGAGCTGGCAAATGCAATGAAATCAAAACTTTAGGAAAGTAATAGGGTTTAGTGAATAAAATGCCAAAACATAATTTACTAAACCCTATACCCTAATTATGGAATCTGTCTCAAGACAGTCACCTGAAAATTCAGTCGGTCGAATGTTCGACAGGATTGCGCATGTTTATGACAAACTGAATCATATATTATCTTTCGGATTGGATTTCTTATGGCGGGCTAAACTTGCCGGTATGGTTGAGAATAACAAGAAATTAAAAATTCTCGACCTTGCGACAGGAACGGGTGATTTAATAATTGCTGTTTTACAAAAAAATCCAGATATTTCTGAAGCAGCCGGAATGGATATTTCAGAAAATATGCTGGCAATTTGTCAAAAGAAAATCGCTAAAAATAATTTATCACATAAAGTTCAATTCATTTGCTCAGATGCTGTTTCGAGCGGCCTGGAAAATAATACTTATGATGTAGTAACTATGGGTTTCGGGATAAGAAATACTCCTGATTCCTCGAAAACTCTTTCTGAGATATTCCGTCTGTTAAAAAAGGGCGGCACTGTTCTGATACTTGAATTTTCTATCCCTTCGAATAAATTAATAAGATTTCTTTACATGATTTATCTCAGATATTGGGTTCCTTTTATCGGTCGTTTAATATCCGGCGACAAGCAAGCCTATAGATATTTAAATACAAGCATTGAGGGATTCTATAAAATAAATGAATTTTCTGCTCTGATGCAAAAAACGGGTTTTCAGAATATAATTGCCGCCCCGCTGGCTTTTGGTATTGCCTGCATTTATAAAGGCTCTAAAATAAATGGTTAATATTCTTTGTTTATATAAAAGATTCGATTCAAGATTATCGACTTTCTCCTCGATATAATAAGAATCTGTTTTTAATTGATTTTGCCGCTAAATCTTGTATAATAAGGGTTTATAATAAAATATTAGCAAGTATTTCTTATAACATTTAACCGGATACGTTTCATATAAATCTGGAGGTATTCATAATATGAATATAAAGAGTATTGTATCGCTGCTGGTAATTTGCGTATTTTGTTTTTCCTGTACATCTAATGAACAGTCTGACGCAAATAAAAATTCCAATATGAATATAGAGTTTGTTGGAAATTACCCTCCCGAAGAAACAGCTATTGTCACTTTGAAACTTGAAGGTAAAACATTACCCGGAACACCTAAAGTCGTTGATGCCAATGATACCACATCCGCTTTCTTTGAACAAATGGGTTCATCAGAAGAAATAAAGCAGATGACAAAGAATATATGGATAGCCGCGTTAAAATCAGGAGATTCATATGTAATTGGATGGATTGTTGAGGACAATAAAATGTTCGGGTATTGTTCAGAGCCGTTTGTGGCAAAAAACGGCCTCGATGTCACCTTCTCACCCGGTATGCCATCGACTCTCGAATATGACATAAGCAAACCAAAAGAAGGTGTCGATGTTGTGCCTGCTATTTTAGTGGTTTCCAGAAAAGCAACCAATGATGGCAAACTCGCGGTAATGGATTACATAACAAAAATAATTGAAAAACCAAAAGTTGAAAAAATTGAAGGATTGGCACAGGGAACTTTTCAAATATGGGCACAATCTTTACAAGCGGAAAAAATTATCGATAGTAGAAAGCAATTTCTTTACGACAAACGCTTTATCGAGATCGAAGAGGGGAAAAGTAATCGCGTTGAAGCTGAGTTTCCGTTGTTCGATACTACAGTTGAAGACGGTGACATCACTATAAATGGTCTGGCATATAATTCCGCCGGAGAACCTATTGCTGCTGAAACAATAAAGCTGATTCCAATAGATAAGAATGCTCCCAGATTTGATTTGTACTACCCTGAAATCATTTCTGATTCCAACGGACATTTCGAGTTCAAGGGTGTTCAGCCGGATATTAATGTTTTAATAAAAACTGTCGGCGGCAGCACAAATCTTATCCCAAAATATATGGCGAAAAACATGAATTTATGGGTAGAATTGCTCGTTGGAAAACTCAATCAGCAAATTTTTATAGACTACGCTATCCCTGAATTTCAAGTTGATTGGAAAGACGGCCAATCAGGTTCAATACTCGAATTGTTCGGTAAAATCGCGGTTATAAATGTCTGGTCTTCCACGTATCCTCCAAGCATGGAGAATCTTGCCAAATTTAATTCGCTTGCACAGGAATACAAGAATAATGAAAATATTGTTTTTGTCGCGATGAGCACGGATTATAGTCGAAGCAGCTGGGAAAATGCCGTAAACAAGATGAATTTTGAAGCTTTACGACACTGCTGGTATAAAATTGATAATGATCTTGCATTAAACAGGCCTGTTCCATATTCAATAATCTTTGACAAAAAGAATATTGTACATTCAGAAGGCGTTAATCTTGATATTCGCGCAGAGCTTGAAAAAGTTATCGAAGCCTCGAAAAAAGAATAAGACTTTATAATCGCATTACAAAATGGAAGTGAGCATGGATGTCATATCCGGAAAATGATTTTCAAGGAAAGAAAGTTTTAGTAATGGGACTCGGCCGCTTTGGAGGCGGCACAGATGCGGCTCAGTTCGCATCTTCTGTCGGTGCGCAAGTTATCGTTACTGATTTAGCTGCACCAGATAAGCTAACCAATTCTATTAAAATACTTGAAGGATTTCCCAATATTGAATTTCATCTTGGCCGCCATGATGAAAAAGATTTCGAATCATCTGATATAATAATAGCAAATCCAGCCGTACCTTATGATAATAAATTTCTGCAAATAGCCCGCAACGCAGGCAAACTCGTCACTTCACAGATAAACATTTTCTTCGAGCTATGTCCGGCTAAAATAATCGGAATCACCGGCGCCAACGGCAAAAGTACAACAACGTCATTAATAGCACACCTTTTAAAATCTCAGATCTCAAATCTCAAATCTCAAATTTCAAATCTCAAATCTCAAATTTCAAATCTCAAATCTCAGATATATCCAAAAGGGTGGCAGCCTCAAGCGAAGCTTGGGGATGGCTTTTCTCCAACTACTCAGCACTCAGCACTTAGTACTCAGTACGAAAATGTTTGGCTTACAGGCAACATTGGCAACCAGCCATTTCTTACCGCACTGGATAAAATCGAACCTGGCGATTTAGTCGTAATTGAACTATCGAGTTTTCAAATTGAGCAATTAGCAGAATTTAAAAGAGCGCCGAACATCGCCCTTCTGACAAATTTAACTCCAAATCATCTCGATAGATATGGAACATTTGAAAAATATTGTACATCAAAGGAACATATTTTCAAATTCCAGAAACTCGATGAAAGTAACCCGGCAATCTCAATTTTCAACGCCGAAGATGAAATCGCTTGCCAATGGTACGAAAAATACAAGAATGATAAAGGAAGAATTTGCATTAAATTCTCTGCCGATGATGTCACTCAAGAAATCAGTAATTGCTACAAACTCCCTGGCCGCGCAAATCTTTCTAACCTTGCCGCGGCTATATCTATTACAAGGTTATTCAATTTATCCGATGATAATATAAAAAAATCATTGCCCGACTTTAAAGCATTACCGCACCGCCTCGAATTAGTCGAAGACAAGAACGGCGTACAATGGTACAACGATTCGAAAGCAACGACACCTGAAGGTACAATTACTGCTCTCAACGCATTTGATAAACCGATAATTCTAATCGCAGGCGGCTACGACAAACATTTGCCTTTCGATAAAATGGCAGAAAAAATAGTAGAAAAATCAAAAGGCGTAATCCTAATCGGCCAAACCGCACCAATAATTGCTAAAGCAATAGAAGAAAAACTAAAAACTAAAAATTCAAAACTAAATACTATCACAACAGATTCTCTTTCCGATGCAGTGACATTAGCTAATAATCTCGCCAAACATGGTGATGTTGTCCTATTAAGTCCCGCCTGCGCCAGCTACGACATGTTCGAAAACTACGAACAACGCGGCCATCAATTTGCGAAACTTGTAAAATCACTTTAATAAAAATATTATTGAATAGTTTCAGACTTTTCTTTTTTATTAAAGAATCTTTGAACAGCTTTTTTACCATCTGCTTTCAGGACAAACATATCTTCTTTGGTTAAACCTGCCTGCTTTGCAATTTCAAAACCGTAAGGAAATAGTCCCGCATTAGTGCCTTGATGACTATCGCTTCCAAAAGTAAATTTTGCACCGGCGGCTTTAGCCATTTTTACGAACTTTAATTTCGGCACTTTAGCATATTCATTAATTTCAAATGCAATGTCATTTTTTACAGCGGTATCAATCATCATACGCATAATATCATCGGTCCAGAGAGTATCGTAATCTTCGGCGATATCTTTTGGAAGAAACGTTGTCCAGCCGAATATATCAATTGGTTCTGTCGTAAGGACTTGCATGTTTAAATCGACATACCTTTTCATAAAGGCTTCTTTATCATTGACTCTATAATTCGCACTATCGATAAGAAGCCATCTCCCATCTTCCTGCGGCATTGACAGGGCATCCATTAAAACATAATCAACCTGAGACAGTAACTCTACGGAAAATTGCTTTGACCAACCCACATGCAAAGGCTGCAAGCCAATATATACAGGATACTTTTTGAGTGTATCGATATATTTCTTTAGGGCCGTGTCATCTTCCACGTTATAACCACGTTCAGTATGTTCGACTATACCGAATTTGACATTTCTGCTTTTTGACAAATCAGCGGCCTTTTGCGGATTTTGATATAAATGGACATGATAATCAACTATTGGAAAATCAAACTCCGGCGGCTTAGCTTGATTATCTGAACTGGCAAGTATTAAATCAGGTACGGCCCCAAAGATAGCCGCTCCCATAGCCGCTTTTTTCAATAAATCCCGCCTCGAAAGCGAATTTGCAAAACCAATTGAATTGTAAGCATTTGTAATCATAGCGTATCCCTTTCTATTTTTCCCTAATTTTACTTTAATTTGTAGAACTCACTCATTGATAGAATATCAAGGTAGATAATAAAAACAAATTATTTTTTGTTCCCAAGGCGCATAAAAAAGCCGGACTTAGATAATCCGGCTTATATATCAAAATCATTCTGTTTTACATATCTGGCATTTTACTGTAATCAGTAGGAATATTGGGCTTAAAAGTATCTATATCAAAATCAACGTCCCATTCAAATTGGTCAAGTACAGCCCCGCCTTTAATTATTTCTCCATTCGACTCAATATTAAATTTATATTCAACCTTTACGGGGTATTGTGTTTTTTTGTCGATCCATAATGTCATATGGAATCCTGGATTCTCCAGGTTTCTTAATTCGTCTTCATCTTCCGGATTCATCATAATAATTACATTTATGTCACTTGATTCTATACCTTCGCATAAAACTCCATCAATTGTTTTTGAGCCGAGTTCCTGATGTTCAAATGACAAGATTGCCCGGAGCATGAAAAGTGGATTCAGCGAATTTTGTCGGTTTGCCTGGATAGCACTATCTTCCTGTCTTTGTCGAATTGAGTATCTCTTGGTGTTATAATAAATGTAAGTTGTGGTATTTGTCTTATAATCTATATACATTGACCAATCCAGCTTTTCATTACGGTGTATGTCAATTCGCGAATATTCCGGTGAATAATAGCATTTCCAAACACTGGGTAATTCAGTCATAAAATTTATTCGGTTGGTATAACCTTTGCTATTTTCCATTTGTTTAAGAACATTTGCCCAGATAACTCCTGAGCCGTCAATCGAACCACCTGAATAATGTATTGCGAGCAGCACTGCTAAAATTATAACTGCTGCAGCCGTGAGTTTTGTTAATTTACTTTTCATAATAATTCTCCATAAATTCTGCTTTGATAGCCATGAATTCAAATGTTCATCGAACAATTGCTCGAACATCATGCGTTCGGAATTCGGGATATTTATGGGATCTATAGAGTCGGCTTTCAAGAGTTCTTCTGATAATTTTTTATAGTCGTCCATTGTTACTCTCCATTTCTTTGCGAAGAGATTGTTTTGCGTAAAATATTCGTGACCTGACTGTCCCTATATTGCACCCGATGACCTCAGCGATTTGCTGGTAATTCATCTGCTCGATAAAAGAAAGTGTCAGGACTTCTCTGTGATACGGCTGGATTTTATTAAGAGCGTAATGCAGTTTTTCTGCATCTTCTGCGGAAAAATCGTGATTATCATCAGTGTATTCGGGGAATTCTTTTTCCTCTGGCATTTCGACAAATTGTTCATCTTTCCGGAACCTGAGAAAAACTTCATTTCTCGCTATTCTATACAACCAGATTGGAAAAGAGCTATTTTCTTTGATTTTATGAATCTTACGAAAAACTTTTATCCATATATCCTGCAGGATATCATCTGTTTCACTGTTTGCGTCTAATCGCCGTATATAATATTTCAGTCGCGGCTGATACAGCTCAAATAGCTGTTCAAAGGCTTCTCTTTGCCCGCTCTTGCAGCGAATAACGATATTTTCCAATTGTTTCTCTGATTCCATAAATACCCGAAATAAATCCCGAACACATAAGTATAGATGCAAAAAAATCAAAGAAGTTCAAATGAATTCTGGATTATTTAAAATTTTAGGAGCGATTATCTAAATTGGCTTTGTTTATGTTTGTACAAAAAAATGCGGATGAAAGGAGTCGAACCTTCACGAGCGTAAGCCCACAGGCACCTGAAGCCTGCGCGTCTGCCAATTCCGCCACATCCGCGGCAGTATTTAAACTTTTCATGGAAATATTTCACTAAAAGCTTGCCTGAAAAGCAGGTTAATAATACCAATATCACGTATTAAGTCAAGACATTTTAAGGTGATTCAGTATTTCCCGAACAATTCCGCGGGTAAAATAGCTCGCGATTCTGGTTATAAAAGCCTCGAAATCGATTTTCGCTGAATGATCTGCTTTGTCTGAAACAATCCTGATACAGGCAAAAGGTACACCATGATACAAACATACCTGTGCAACCGCGGCCCCTTCCATTTCCACACCTTTCAAACCAGGAAGCGCCGACCGCAATTCATTCATTTTTTCAGAACTTCGGATAAACTGGTCGCCAGTAGCGATAAGACCCTGATAAATCCCAGGGTTTTTAATGTTAAATTGCTTAAGAAGGTCAGTTGGAATATCCTCTGTAATATTTTTTGAAACGAAGCTTTTCGCGGCATCCAAAGCGGCTTTTTGCAGAACCGAATCGGCTGCAAAAAAAGTCGGTACTTTTTTGAAATCAGGTCCCATTTTGAAGCAGGAAATTCCCAAAGGCGGAACCTGATATTTCGCAAAGATGGGTTGAGCGTCGATATCGTGCTGTACAAATTTCGAACCAATAATAATATCGCCAATATTCAGTTCAGGAGAAGCCCCGCCGCACACGCCACAATAAATTATCGCATCCACGCCGAATCGCATGATCATAGCCGTGGCTGCCGATGCCGATGCAACTTTACCCCAACCGGAAATATTCAAAACGACGTCCTTGCCGTACAAAGAACCTGAAAAATAATCTCTTTTTCCAATTGTTTCGCGAGAGGTTTCCTTCAAATCTTCCAGAATATGCTCAATTTCCTCTTTACTTGCGCCTAAAATTCCTATTCGCATCAGTCTTATTTCCTTAAACTTAATTTTTGTAGAACCTTTTGAACAATCAAATTATAATAATAAGTATATTCAGAGTGTCAAAAAAATTAAATTGTGTTATAATTATTCCTGTATAGGGGAAATATTATGTACAAAAATATAATTTTTGCTTTTTGTTTTACGGTGTTCATAATGTCAGGCTGCAATGAGCCGCAAACATACTCTGAAAAACAAAGCAGGCTCATAGCCGCGGAAAATATCGAATTAAAAAAGCAAATCGAAGAGCTTAACCTGGAAATAGCAAAACTCGCGGAGCAGCACCAAAAAGAAATTAAAGCGCAACAGGAATTACTTGCTGACGCTCAAAAAGAAATCGAGACACTGAAAGAACAATCAAAACAGGATATTCATAATCAGGTACAGGACGTCCTTGATGCTGTAATTCAGCAAAACACCGAGCTGCGAAATGAAATAGAAAAGCTCAAAGAGCAGCTACAAACACAATAAGTTCTCATCTGTTTAAATTCTGCTCTTAAAATAGACATCTTTTGTCATAGGACGTGTAAATCTCGTGTTAATTCATCCTTCGTAGTAGGCTACTACGGAGAACGGATCAGTGTCTAAAAAACTGTGTAAATCGGTGAAATCCGTGTCTAATTTTTCTTCAGATTCGATAAGGCGTTTAGCGCTTTGCGCGCGTTTTCGTGATTTGGGTTTATCTTCAAGGCCTCCTGGAATTCTTTTATGGCTTCTTGTTTTTGTCCCTGACTGTTAAGCAGGATACCAAGATTGTAATGCAGCTCGATATCGTCCGGCCTAATCTTCAATGCTTCACTGAACTCTTTAATAGCTTCATCCTTTTGATTGCGGCTGTTAAGTACAATACCAAGATTATAATGCAGGTCCCAATCACCGGGTATATGCTGGATTCCAGTGCGAAACGTGTTTAAGGCTTCCTCGACTTTTCCCTTTTCATATAATAACAGAGCAAGATTATTGTATGCCTTTGAATGCTCAGGATTAAATTTAAGAGCTTTTCGGTAGTTTTCAATAGCCATGTCAATCATTTGCTTGAGATGATACGCATAACCCAGATTGAAATACGCATCGGCGGATGCAGGGTACATATCGAGCGTCTTTAAATTATATTCAATCGCGGCCTCGTAATTTCCCATAAGGCCGAAACTAAGCGCAAGCTTGGCACAGGCAAGGTAATGAGTCGGCTCGTATTTCAAGACTGTTTCAAACTGCCTCGCCGCTGCGGAATGATTTTGCAGCTCTTCAAACATCAGGCCATATTTCCAATACAACCACGCATCCGACGGCGATTGCAGAATCGACCAGCGGTATTGCTGATCAACCTTTTTCATTTCATCTTCTGTAAGAGCCGCTTTTAGAGACTTGACCCGCCGCTCTTCACTCTGAACTCTTTCGCTGTTATAAAGCTGGTTGGTAAATGGAGGCTGCTTCAAAAATTCATTCACAACTTTCCCCGCGATACTATATATTTCCCAATCAGTATAAGCTAAATATTTCGCCACTTCCTGCTCAGAAGGAAAATGACCTTCCTGTGCGGTTTCGTTTGCGGCTGATGTTCTGTTTTTAATTTTTTCAGGTATAACCTCTTCTACTTTCTTAAATATCGTTTTAGCCAAAAGATAATTACCCTGGAAATTCAGATGCACATGCTCGTAAAACAACTCCTGGCCGGGAGTTTCATGCGGGCTGTTTTCTTCAATTTCCTTAGAGGCATCTACAAGATAAATTCCTTTGCCGCTCTTGTTGGCGGCCGCTTCTCGAATAATCGAATTGATTTGGTTATCAGCGCGGAAGCGAAGTGTATCAAGCTCACGAGCGAGAATATACCTCGCTTTACTTTCATCGAAATTGCTCATTTCCCAATGACAGCGGCCAAGACGAAATTGCAAATCGGCGTATTCAGAATCTATTTCAGCCGCTTGTAAATAAATATCAGCCGCGGATGAATAGTCACCTTCGCTCTCCAAATCAACGCCCTGCTGATAAAGCTCGTCCCATTTTTGTTTCTCTGAATCTTTCATGTCACTGCGGTGTTTCGACGCGAACGGCGGATTATCTTTCAGATTGCCTCCTACCGTACAGCAAATCAGCGGCTTTTTTATTTTACCGGCGACTTTTAATATATCCTCAAGATTTTTTTGGAAATTGCGATAAACTATCTTCATTTGAGGGTCATCTTTTCTCACCTGTTTATCCAGAAACATTTCCATACCAAGCCATATTTTCGGTGAGTCACTTTTTATGGAGCGAGCAAGGGTCGTTACAAGCTGCCCGACTTTTGTTTTCTTAATCGCGACTCCGAAACGGATGATTGAAAGATTAGCCGTCAAAGGCGCAAAGACCGTTCCCGCTCCGTACGGCCCTACGACTTCATTATTGCCCATGTACACGATGTATAAATCAGGATTATATCGTGGAGAATCTTTTGCTATTTCCAGAATGACATGTGAGTTAATCGCGGGCATCGCGGCGGTAATCACTTCAAAATTTGTTCCAGGGTATTGCTGAGACAACATGACTTTCAACTGGCGCCCGAATGAATACGCTCCATCAGGAGTACCGGCCGCTGCTGATGAACCCATAACCAATATACGATATGTATCATCGGATTTTTTTACCGGAAACGCGAATGCGTCCATCGTGCGGGCAATTTCAGGCGCAAAAAATCGCCATGAAAATTTTATATTACTGCAGTAACTATCTACGCCGTTCGCTTCGCGTCTGACGGCTAAAGAAGTCGGATAGCCATAACCTGTTATGCGCAAACCAATTTCAAGAATTATGAATAAAAATGCCGGAATAATTGTAATCGCAAGAACGCGAAATAACCACAGCTTCCAGCCGGTGACATGAATAACCGGCGATTCTTTGGAAATCTTATGTTCCGCTTTTTCACTGGCCGGTCTGTTTGTTTGCGATATACTTTTTTTATTTCTGCTTCTTTTAGAGCCCATTTACAATTTCTCTTTTTTATAGCTGGCTTAGTTCATATTCTTCAAATATTCTATTTCCTTCGGTGTCAAGGTTCTGTAATTTCCGACACCAATACCTCGTGAATCCAGTTTTGCGAAATGTGTTCTTTTTAGCGATGTCACTATCAGGCCGACATTCGCGAACATTCTGCGAATCTGGCGGTTAAGCCCCTGCTTTATGGAGATTTCGACCATGGATTCCTTAAAATTTCGCTTTAATATTTTGATAGACGCTCTATTGGTTTTACCTTCAGCGAGCCAAATTCCCTTTTTAAGCTTTTCAAGCTGTGCGGTCGAAATATCACCTTTTATTTCAGCGACATATTTCTTTGATAATCCATATTTCGGATGCGTCAATTTATTGGAAAGCTCACTATCGTTGGTTAATAAAATTATTCCGGTCGTATCCGCGTCGAGCCTGCCGACACAAAAGATACGTTTATCCGTCGGTACTAAATCTATTGCTTTTCTTCGTCCCTGCGGGTCGCTGTTAGTGCAAATCACGCCTTTTGGTTTGTTCAGGAGAAAGTACACCTTCTGCTCGAATCGTATCTTCCTGCCGTTGACTTTTATTGTATCCGTCTGCGGGTCGGCGAAAGCGGGCAGGGAATCTATTACCTTGCCATTGACCTCTACAGCGCCTTCAAGTATTAATTCTTCACATTTTCTTCGAGAATCAATGCCGGCCGCGGCCAGAATTTTATGTAATCTTTGTTCAGACATATAGTTTTCCAATTTATCAGTTCAGTAATTTATACCAAAAACCCGGTACCGTTTATATTTTCAAATATAGATTATAATAATACAGGACAAAATCCAAACCAAAAATACAATTTGGAGCGATTTATCCTTTTGGATAATTTGTGTTGGGCATGAATATTTTCCATTTTGTATCAATGCGCCGAAACGAAAAACGCAGTACAAAACCAGCGGAACGGTATAAACAAGGCGGTTTGAACCGAAAAGATTTATCGTTCTTTCGTCCATAGTATATAGCAGGAAACATGTAACCGCAATGCCGCTCGATACATTTATCATGTGCGAGAGCAGCTCTAATGTGTAGCCGCCAAGCGTTGCCCGGAAAGATTCGCTGTTTTCTTTCAAAAACGCTATTTCACTCCTGCGCTTGCCAAATGCCATAAACAGACACAAGGCAAAAGTGCATACAATCAGCCACGGCGAAGCGAAAACGTTAATAATCACTGCGCCCGCAACCGCTCTGAGGCAAAAACCCACCGAAATGACAATACAGTCCATAATCATCATTTTTTTGAAAAACAGTGAGTAAAAAATCATCAGTCCAATATATGATACGATAATCACTGTAAATTGTTGAGATAAAATAAAACTGCCGAAAACCGCGATAATAATACAAATAATTGATAAAATCGCCGCGTTATTGACGGAGATTAGCCCCGCGGCTATCGGCCTTCCGGATTTTTCAGGATGCAGCTTATCCGCTCGAATATCAATTATGTCATTAAAAATATATATAGCCGAAGCCGCTAACGAAAAACAGATAAAACCCGCTACCGCCCTGCCGACAGATGCCGGATCAGTTATTTTTCGTCCGAATATCAGGGCGGCGAACAAGAATACATTTTTTATCCAATGTAATGGACGCAGCAGAAGAAGATAGTTTTTCATCTTATTTCCCGCTAAAACCTACCTGAACAATTACTTTTCATATCAAATGGCCCTGTTTCTAAAAGCTGTAAACTATACAAGAACACATAAGTCCGTATAACTTAAAACATCGGCTATTTCCATAACACAATTCAATGTTTACCCGCTCAGGAATGTTTTCCATTATAAAATACTCAAACTAACCGATTTCGTTTTTGTCATGCTGAACAAAGTGAAGCATCTGGCTTCCAAATAAGAAGTAACAAACGATGCGTATTTAATATTCGGGGACCAGATACTTCGCTTCACTCCTAAGAAACTAAATCTTTCGACGGGTGGCAACCTCAAGCGCAAGCTTGGGGATGGCTTAGTCCAAGTTTACCATCCCCATCCTGAAAAAAACAGGATGAGGCTGCCACCCATATTTTAAGATTTCAAGTTTCTTTAACATACATCCTTAGAATCAAGTTCGGTGATCAGGATGACAAGTTTATGTATGTGTTTATTTCATAAGAATTTATTGTATTATTTAACTCGAAATCGGTCAGTTTGAGCAAAATAATAATATGGTTCCAATAAACCAAATTGCCGCAGATATGATCCCCCATCTTCAATTGCTTTTAATCTCGATAAAATACGGCCAAAAACTAAGAACCGGAAGACATGCTTTCAAGGAACTCTTTATTTGTCGGGTATTTTTTCAGGAGCATGAAAAGGGCGTTCATCGCTTCTTTTGTATGGTAGTTGGACAGTACACGTCTTAGAGTCGCAAGTCCTTTATTTTCACTTTCGTTATAAAGTTTGGCCTCTTTACGTGTGCCGCTTGATGGAATATCTATCGCCGGGAAGATTCTTTGTTCGGCCAGAAATTTGTCGAGAACTATCTCACTGTTACCAGTCCCCTTGAACTCCTCGAAAATCAGGTCATCCATTCGTGAGCCAGTACCTGTAAGGCACGTCGCAATGATTGTGATTGAGCCGCCGTTTTCAATATTTCGAGCCAATCCGAAAAGCCGTCTCGGAATTTCAAGAATTCCGGCTTCAAGTCCGCCGCTCATTGTATGGTGACGCGGCGAATTCTTTTTGCGTGTAGAGTTGTTAAACGCTCTTGCGATTCTTGTAAGACTATCGACGAGCAGAACAATTTCGTTACCGCATTCCAGTTCTGTCTGGACGTGATTGAGTATCATATTGCACAGTTCGACATGCTCGTCGGCACTATGGTCACTTGTACTTGCGATAATTTCAGCGTTGCCCGCCGCCCTGCGAAAACTGGTAACTTCTTCCGGCCGTTCATCAACGAGCAAAACAATAACGCGGGTTTTCGGCGAACAATGATTAATCGCTTGTATCATTTGTTCCAAAAGAACCGTTTTTCCGGCTCTTGGAGGCGAGACAATTAACTGACGTGTTCCCCTGCCCATCGGCGCAATTAAATCGACAATGCGCATGCTTTCCTGCCCGTTACTGCCTAAATCGAACCTTTCACAGGGATCAATAGCAGTCAAATCCGAATAAACAGGACGCTTGGAAAATTCTTCAGGCGCCATGCCGCCAATGCTGTCAATTGACATTAACCTGCATTTTCCTTTGTTAGTTTCTGTTTGGCCTGCTACTGAAGCTCCTTCAACCAGTTTGTATTTCTGTATAAGACTCGGATGAACAAGTATTTCACTTTTCCCTGACTGGTAAAACTTGTCGGCAGTCCTTAATACGAATTGCTGTTTGCTAATTTCTTTTAGTATTCCCTGAACCATATCGCTCATGTATATTTCTGCCAATAATAAAAATTTGAATAAGTCTTAAAGCTTCTGCAAAATTATTTAGACATTTCGGGCATGTCAAAACCTAAGTGATACAATATAAGACAAATCACAAGCCGTCAAGCTTAAATAGTTTTGAAATTTTTGACAATTTATCGGAAATACATCGTTCGATATGTCACATTTAACCGGAATAATTCATTTACCGCAAAGTTCGCAGAGAATGCAGAGAAAAAAGTAGTGAACTAAAGTTAAAAGTTAAAGTGACTAAAGTTATATTTGAACGCCTCTCGATCTTCGCAGTGAAGTGCTGCTTCGCAGAGCAGAATCGGAGACTATTTTCGGAATGTCCCATTTAACGGTAGAAAAAATATTAACATTCCTGAGTTTTTTATTTGACATTATCTTTATATCTGTTATTTTATACATAGTTGTCACAGTTAATGATAGTATTTATTAAGGTTTTTATCATGGATATTATTGAAGTATTTGAACGTTTTCCAACGCAAAATCATTGTATTGCGTATCTTGAGCAAGTACGCTGGAAGGGTAAACCTAAATGTCCTTACTGCAAATCTCCAAATAATACACCATTGCAAAAAGAACAGCGTTATCATTGCAATAGTTGTAATACAAGTTTCAGTGTTACCGTTGGTACTATTTTTCATAAAACTCACTTACCTTTACAAAAATGGTTTTTAGCTACTGCTTTAATACTTAATGCAAAAAAAGGTATTTCGTCCCGACAATTAGCCAGACACCTGAAAGTGCATCGCAATACTGCTTGGCGTATAGCAATGAAGATTAGAGAAGCTATGCACGAACAAGAACAGCGAAATATACTGCAAGGCCTTGTCGAAATGGACGAAACATACGTCGGTGGTAAACCAAGAAAAACACAAAAATATGTTGTTGGTGGGCCAAAACTTAAAACAGGTCGTGGAACTAAAAAAACTCCCGTTATTGGCATGATTGAGAGAAACGGCAAAGCTAAAGCTAAGGTTGTCAAACATAGCGACATTAATACTAAAAGACTATCTCTGCTTGTAAGAGATACAATTGATTTAGAAAACTCCGTCTTAATTACCGACCAAGCACAATTTTACAAAAGAATGAAAAACCTATTACCACATAAGAGTATTAATCATGGTGTTTCCTATGTTGATGGATGGATTCATACAAATTCAATCGAATCGTTTTGGGCATTACTCAAACGTGGTATTGTAGGTCAATTTCATAAAGTAAGCGTCAAGCATTTACATAAATATCTAAACGAATTTTCTTATCGTTTTAACAATAGAAATAATAAGGATATTTTCTCACTAACAATACAAAAAGGATTAGGAGTAACACTATGACAGAAACAGTAAAAGCCTTATTTGATGGTGAATTGAAATTTGGGGATATTTCAATTTCATGTGCTGTTTTAGAAGACGGTCAAAGAGTTCTTGTTCAACGTAGTACGGCAAATGCTCTTGGTGCTCGTGGGAGCGGTGCTTATTGGAAAGAAAAGAGAAAAAAAGTCGCTCAACTTCCAGAATATCTTTCGGCACGTCAACTGCAACCATTTATTAATGAAGAAATGTATGCAAAGCTATCAAATACAGTAACTTACATTAATAAACGTGGGGAAAAAGCAGAAGCGCTCCCTGCTGAAAATCTTGCCGATATTTGCGATATTTGGATACAAGCAGATAAAAAGGGTGCTCTTAATGAAAACCAAAAAAATACTGCTCATGCGGCCTATATTATCATAAAGGGACTCGCAACAGTAGGAATTGTTGCGTTAGTTGATGAAGCAACAGGCTATCAAGATATAAGAGCAAAAGATGCTCTTACTAAAATCCTTGAACAGTATCTTGCCAAAGAACTTCAAAAATGGGCTAAGACATTTCCAAATGAATACTACAAGGAAATGTTTAAATTGCGAGGATGGCCTTATAATGAACATTCAACAAAACGCGCTCCAATTGTAGGAAAATTAACAAACAATGTTGTTTATGATAGACTGGCTCCAGCAATTAGGGAAGAACTTGAAAAGCGTAACCCAAAATTACCATCGGGCAAAAGGGCACATAAACACTTTCAACACTTAACACCTGATTTGGGACATCCAAAACTTAGAGAGCATTTAGCATCAGTAATAACTTTAATGAAAGTTGCTCCTAATTGGCGTAGATTTATGGAAATGCTTAATAGAGCATTGCCTAAATATCCTAAGTATGAAACCTTGTTTGACAATCAACCAGAAGAATAAGAAAATATAAAAATTGGGAGGCGCCGTGCTTTCTATCATTTTTTATTAACCTTTTTTTGAAAGGATAGTAAAATGACCAATATCGGAAAGACACTTACCTTTATTGGCAAGGTAATGATAGGGTGGCGCTTATCTTCGGATTTATAAGGCCCACAGACAACCTTTTGGATACCATTGCTTAGTCAACAATGCCCAGAAGAGCTGAGGATAACTTTATGCCGGAGGTAGTTCTAATAATCGAAATATCATAAGCGGTAGGTAACATATTTATGTTATAGGCTGTAGGTGATTATTCGGGATTAGGGCCAAATAATATTAAGTCTGACTAACTTTTTATTGTTTGGCGCCTCCCTATTTTATTTTCTATATCTTTTTTACCACCGATATTAACTTTTCAATGAACTATTTATTTTTATCTACTTACTACCTGTTAGTAGGACATTCCGACTATTTTTAACTTTAGCTCACTTTAGGCACTTTTAACTTTAAATTACAAGTATCTCCGCGTTCTCTGCGAACTCCGCGGTGAAATATGCAAATTAAGGTCCCATAAGGCAATCACAACGTCCCGTAACATGCCTTTTTTAACGAATATACTGATTAAACAGCCAAGTTTAGAAAGTTGGTTTTCATTTATTCCGAAATTCCTATTAAGAAACAATAACATGTAAGGAGTTGATAAATGGATATTTATAATTCGATGTTTTCGCAAACATTCGTTTTTAATGAGCAAATAGCAAGTCAGATTTTCGAGACAATACCGGAAGACGGCCCTATCGTATTAATAGTCGATCCAATCGGTAATATCTGGCCAAGCGATTCGGAACAATATCATAATCTGAATATAAGCGAATCATTCCTGAAAGAACTAAGCCGGAAAATCGGCGATGGCTGCGAACCGGTAATCGCGCAGGAAAATGAATGCAGTTTCATAGCATCGCAGCTCGTAACCGAACGAAGCAACTGCGGCTACATCATTATCGCACTGCCGCACGACACGCCGGAATCAATTCTCGCGAATATAACTATTATCGAAATGCTTATAAACCAATTCAGTCTGATTGCAAGGCTGATTGAAAAAAATAATCATTTCTACGAAGTGCAGGCGAAAAGACATACCGCGGACCATTTTGAAAACGTATGCCTTAACTAAACTCGCTTTGCATTAAATATTGTATAAATAAAAATCCCCTGCACAGATAGGATCGAGATTATTCCTTCATTTTTCATGTATGTTTGAAATACTCGTCAACTGCCTTATGCAGGGGAAACATGCTTTAACGTTTCTTTCGTTTATTAACTTGATAATGTCAATCTATTATTAAATATCGGCAGTTCTTATTTGAAAGCTTTAACCTTTATATTAACCGATAGCCAAATGTTATCTTCATGTTTCAACACAGGAAATAGAAGAAGAAATAATTGAACTTCTCACCTTTTACCTGTTCCCCAAAATCACATTTAAAAATGGTCTTCATCTACCCTGATATGCTTTGACTGACCCCGCTTAAACCCGATAATGTTAATTTCATGCGTATAAATATTTTTTCATAAAACTTTAAAAAACATAAATTGTTCAAACTGACCTATTTTTTCTTTGTCATGCTGAACGGAGTGAAGTATCTGGCTCTCGAATAAGAAGTTACGAACTCTACATATTTTATATTCATAGGCCAGATCCTTCGTTTCACTCCTAAGAAACTAAATCTTTTAACGGGTGGCAGCCTCAAGCGCAAGCTTGGGGATGGCATGGCATGAGTTTACCATCCCCATCCTGAAAAAACAGGATGAGGCTGCCACCCATTATTTTAAGATTCCAAGTTTCTTTCACATACATCCTTAAAATCAGGTTCGATGCTCAGGATGACAAACGTTTATATCTACTTACTACAATAGCACTTATAGAATCATTTCGCGAATAACCTGTCAGTTTGAGTAAATTAAATGAAAAAAAATCTCTTGTTATAACAGGATCGATTTTATATCCTTATTAAATAGAAAATCTAAAATTGATTCATGGAGAATACGCAAATGTCCATAAATAAACATAACAGGCGCTCATTTATGAAGTTAGCGGCAGCCGCGGCGGCTGTTTCTATCACGAAAACAAACAATACCTTTAGTCAGGCTGCTTTACCCATACCGCCGGAATCAAATGAACCTAAATTCAAGCTGGGTCTTGCCTCATATACTTTGCGTGAATTTAAAGTGGATCAGGTTTTGCAAATTTGCAAAAAGCTCGATTTGAAGTATCTATGCTTCAAAGACGTCCATCTGGCACTTAACAGCACCCAGGAACAGATTAGCGAGACCGTGAAGAAGGTAAAAGATTCCGGCTGCGAGCTTTATGCGGGCGGAGTCATTTACATGACAAACGAAAACCAGGTCAATCAAGCATTCGATTACGCCAAAGCCGCCGGTATGAAAATAATTATCGGCTCGCCGAATCATAATCTCCTGCCGCTTGTGGATAAGAAGGTTCAGGAATACGATATAAAAGTTGCGATTCACAATCACGGACCAGGCGACAGAAACTACCCTACCGCCGAAAGCGTGTATGAGCTTATAAAGGACATGGACAAACGAATCGGGCTTTGCCTTGATATCGGCCACACAAAACGACTCGGCCTCAACCCATCGGATGACGCGTCTAAGTACAAAGACCGCCTGTTGGATGTACATATAAAAGATGTGACATCAGCAGACTCCAGAGGCGGCCCGATTGAAGTAGGCCGGGGCGTTATTGATATACCGAATTTTTTGAGAACACTTAGGACAACAAATTATTCCGGCATTGTTTCGTTCGAATACGAAAAAGACCCCAGCGACCCAGTAGCAGGCCTCGCCGAATCAATAGGCTATATAAGAGGCGCATCAGACAGCATTTAGCCGCTCTTGACGAACCGTCAGTATTGAGGTTATATCCTCCAAAGCTTTATAGCGAAAGAGGATTGGCTTTGTTTCGCAATTAATACACATTACGCAGAATGCAGATTATAGAAATTAGGCAATTCTCGAAAATCGAGAAGCAAAAAAACTAATAATTAACAAAAGACACAGATTCTTTTTATATTTCTCGTTCGTTTTGATTTCTAAAAAATGTACCTACACTTTTTCATTTCCTAAAAGATTTATTCTTTTATCATTATTATATCAACTTCACCAGGTTTTTTTTCTTTATCACCAAACAGTTCTGTTTGAGTTTTATTAAAAAGTGGACGCTTCTTAATCAATTGTTTATGCTTAGGAAAATGTTTTAGTAGTAATTCCTTAGTTGTTTTAAAAGTAAATTCTCTAGCATCAGTTCTTACATAAACAACACTGTTTTTCTTCAACATCTTTGATGAAGCTTTAAATACCATATCCAATAGATCAATATAATATTTTTTTGATAAGAACCTTCCTTTATTCTTGTCTGTTAAGGATTTTGGAAAACTTTGCCCCCCCAACATCCATAAGCGTAACCATTGATCAACATGATAATTAGTAATAGACCAATATGGAGGAGATGTAAATAGTAAAGAATATTTTTTTGATTGAGGCTTTAGAGAAATAGATTTTAATTTATTTGAAGAATCTGCAAGATAAATCTTATGATGATTTAAATCGGGCTTTCCGTTCTTGTATCTCCATTCAATTCGCTTTTTAAGAAAGTATTCCGGATCAATAATTGGCGGCTTGTCATATCCATTGTTCAACCACCATTCAATAGAATAATTATATCCCATAGATTTAGTCATTTTCATTTGATTTGATAATCCTTCCCCAATTTTACCATGAAGATAAACCAAAATAAACGACATTAGTGTTGAATCTATCTTAGACCTTTTCCAGTTTAGATTTTTACGGGCAGAAATCAAGAATTTCAAAACATCATCACAAAAGCAAAGTCTAAAAAACTGCGATTGGTTCTCTAATTCTTTTTGATATTTATATGAATAATTATTTATTTCGATCAATCTATTAATTACTCGTTGTTCCGATGCCGGTTGTAATTTAGTTTTGGTATAGAGCCACCCAATAGGATTGATTTCAATACCTAAGCTATTTCTTCCCAATACACTTGCCGCAACTATACTAGTACCTCTACCAAAGAATGGGTCGATTACATAATCACCACGATTGCTATATTTTTCAATCACCTCAAATGCAAATTCCAAAGGGAACATTGCATAATATGGCCCAAACCTTAACCACCGAGAGAATGAATTTCTATATCCATTTAGATATTCAGAGTGACAGTTTTTCATATTAACTCTTGCTTCGAATTTCTTGTGCAATTTCTTCAAATATCTTCTTACCTAAATTAAGAGGTATCGCAGCTTCTGCATGTGCAGAAATTAATGGCGTTACTGAATGAGGATACCTGCTTGAAACCAATTTGTCAAGAAGACTTAAAACATCTGCTAACCTTGGGAACTGGTTAGGTAGTGCTGTTTTTACATTTCCTTGTTCGTCCGAATAAAAAGCCAGATTTGGAACTATCCTGTAACCATTCTTTGTTTTATAATAAAATTTCCTACCAAAATATGTATCAGCACCATAACTTTTCTCACTTAAAGAAAATATAATATTCTTTTTTATATAACCATCATAAAGTAAAAATGCTGATTGAACTGGAATTATATCTTTAGCCCCTTCTTTAGAAGTATCCAATTCTTCGAAATGATTAAAGAATGTTCCAGATTTTTCTATACCAAGAATGATTAGATCCTGTCCATATTTTTGATTGGCTATATCATTCAATCTTCTTAGCTCTTGAGTAATAGGTTTAGTTAACCATGCTGAAGTACTAAATACTGCAAGCGGACCATCAAGGAAGAAAGCTACTCTTCGTAACGTATGTAGCCAATTTTGCTTTTCAAAAGAACGGAGTATGTGAATTAGCCACAACCTTTCAATCGTTGACATTATTTGCCCGAAAAGCTCTCCATTGCTTCCAACTGGATTCATTAATTCATGAAGACGCAATGCGTCTGTAGAATATAAAACTTTCTTACAATGAGGACATGTGTATTGACCGTAATTAAATGTATATGAATTCCCACATTCTTCATGAGGGCACTCTGGAGGATTTTCATTTTTTCCTTTTTCAATTTTTATCTTTAATAGATGCTCATATGTATCTAACAAAGATTCGGATCCATTAAAAACAGAAGTTTTCTTAAATTCTTCAAATAGAGTTTTCCTCATTGATGATTTCGCTGATGTTTCATCATCAAGGATAATATTACATCCCGGGAAAACGGTATCAATTGTTTCAGCTTTTTCAGTCTCACGAAATTCTTTCGGGTCAATAAAATCTTGCTTAGAATGCTCACGGACTTTATTTAAAAAAAGTAAAACAGAAGCAACTGTAATATATCCAATTTCGGCACCAGGGAAACCATTTTCAATCTTTACCTCGTGATGACTTCCGTCAATTGCAATGATTAAATCTGGTTGAAAATCACTTGGTACTATTTTGGAAAGTTCTGCCAAGCATGGCTTAATTTCATCTTGGTTTTCAGAGACTGAGCGAATTTTTAATCTGCTTTGTAGAGCTTTTACTTTTGGATTTTCTAATATCCTACGCAGAGGTTCATAATGAGCAAATTCGTTTTCAAATGGCATTGCTTTCACTCCTCAACGTTGAACAATTTAATTTGTACAGGAATCACAAATGGGTTACTTAACGTTTTTACACGTAAAAATCCTTTATCTTGTGCTCTTCTGATTGATGGCTCAAAATCTGCAAAGTCATAATATTTGCAAAGTTCTTTTGTTTCATCCGTATTATTCAAGTGTCCAATAAACCAGTTTGCCGTATTTTTAAGAATATTTTTTTGGATACTGCTTACTTCTTGTGTCGCATATACCATACCAATTCTAAGTTTTGCACCTTCTTTTGCTGTACGTACCCAAATATCTTTATAATCTTTTTCTTTATCAGGAGGCAATAAGTTATGAGCTTCTTCAATATAGACCATAATATCGGGAGGAATTTGTCCAGAAGTAAATCGTGATTTATTCTCTTCGAATATTCTCTGCATTATTCTCATAGAAGAAGATTCATTCAGTTCAGGATTTCCGCTAGACTGATCAACGATAACAAGTTTACCATCTTTAAGATCCTGATAAATATCTACAGCATAATCCGTAGTTGTTAGATTAGTATGCTGATTTGAAGCTTTACCGATTCGACGTATCCCATTAGGATACTGGAAAATTCCTATTAACTTTTTGAAATCTTCATCAGCCCACCTATCTCCGCTAGCATTTGGTCTTTGATTTACATACCAACTTTCAAATGTATTATATCCAGTATCTTTACCGTTTCTCATAAATTTTTCGAGAGCTTCAAATGCATCTGCCATCTGACCCCAAGTAGGATTCTGATTTTGAAAAATAGTTGCGGCTGAATGATAAATTACTTCATCATCACCAGTATAATTCAGTAATGCTTGAATTAATTCCTGATTAAATAAATATCTCGTTTGTGGTCTTATTGTTGTTGGTGGTGTAAAACCTGCACGAAACAGAATGGATCTATAAGCCAATACTCTTCTATTAAATCGCGTAGTAGCACTCCTATCATTAGGATCCGGATTTTCAAAAGCTACTTGTATGAAATTTTTGATATAGATAGGGTCTTCGTTTGAAAACATGTTATCAATAATTTCTTTTCCTATTTGTAGATTTTCAGGAGTATAGAAATTTAACAACATTAATATTCTATCAGGATCATTAGGATGTGCGAGTAAACCATATGTAACTATTTCTTTCTTCTTATATTTTATTTTTTCATCATCAGAAGTTAAAGAGCAGTTCAGTTTCCAAATATTCTTTAGAGCATTATTGTTGTCCTGAACATTTTCATTAGCATATTCTCCATTTGGATCAAAGATTAACTGACCAATTCGTAAAGCTTTGCCTTCTCCTTCTACGGGGAATCTTAACTCATAAACAGACTTAGCGATTATTTTGGTTGTATTAGATTTTCCTGTCCTAGTCATTCCGAAAAGTGCAGTCTTTTGAGATAACAAATCAGCAGGATAAATAGAAACCGTAACTCCATCGATTTGTTGATATTTTCTGTTAGTTGAAGCATATCGAATGCTACCAAGATCAACAGTTGAACGATTCTCATATTGTTTAAAGTGATCAGCAATATTTTTATAATCTACATAATTTACAATTTTTTGAAGTGCCACTGCATTAGGTTTATACACTTTTAAACCACGATTAGGGTAATAATTTGATATATCACTTCCAAATTTAAGTTGAAGCGGAGACTCTGGATTATCTTCATCTTGTACATCTAAATAAAATGTACCAATAATTCTGCATTCAACTCCAGCATAACCAAGATACACTCTGGTTTTTGTGTCCATTACTCCATCAGAATCCCAATGCTTATCAGTTTCACCACTGATTCTTTGAGCTGATTCAACACGTATTCTTTCAGCTTCAGCACTATTCGGTAATTGAGTCGAGTCTTTAACTCGTAAAAGAATTATCGATGCATCTTCTTCCTTGAAATTTATTTCATCTGTTTCAACATTTATTCGAGTAGCTATAAGAAAGCTTAGACTTGGGATCCCTCCCACCTTACGTCTTTCGCAATCATGTATCTGAACTTTTGCAGTCTCATAATTGATAGAAAATAATTCCCCAACATACTGAGGACCTTGAACTAATTCCTTGAACATTTTTTTCGCATTAACTTTCTGGATGTTTTTATGTTCCTCTTGTATAGATGACTTAAAGTCATTTGCCATAATAATTCCTTAATCAAAATCTTTAATTTTTTTGTTTTCGATAGCTTCAAATAGCAAATTATTTACAGACTTTCTCCGTTCTTTTTATCTTCACTTTTAACAGGCAAAATAGAATATAGTATTCTATATGAAAATAGTCAAGGACTATTTTTTAAGTTAAAAAAACAACGGAAAAATCAGTATAAATCCTTTTAATCTGTGCCTAAGTAATAAATATTTGGATTCCCGTTTTCACGAGAGTGACATAGTCGTGGCAAAGAATAATCCGCGCAAATCAGCGACAATCTGTGGTTAGCAATTTCTTAAGTGCTTTAAAACTATTCGGGGTTCCCTGTAATTTTATACGGGAACCCTCGAACCAAAAATGGGGGGCAGTTAATTTTGTATTTATAATTACATCACTTTTGCAAACTCGTGTCCTGAAGTTGCTCAATAACATCTCCTAATTCATTTAACTTTTGCGACTCCTCCTCGCTGATGTTCATGTTGGCATTTCTTAATTCACCAAGCAGTTTCTGAATTTCCACAGCTTTTTCTTCCATAGTCAGAGGCACACCATCAGAACTACTTTCATTTTCCAACATTTTGATTTTCTCCATTAAATCCTCAACTCCCGCCTTAGTTGATTCACCAGGCTCTGTTTTTGGAGCCGAAGAAGCAGCCGGAGGTGTTCGCGGCGGCCTTACGTTATTGCCACCTGATGGAGTACTGATTACTGGACTGACGCTTGTTGACCGCAGATTCGTTATTCTACCTGCTGCGGGAAGAATCGGAAGCGTACTGGTAAACTTTTTCTCCGGTGTTTTCATTTCAGTAACTTCGTCGCCGTTCCTTACGAGTATCACACCGTCTTTAACCTCTTCAATGAGCAAATGATTCACTGTGCTTGATTGTTTGACCCAGCGTCTTACTTTTCCTTCTTCAATCAAAGCCTGCGACATTTCAGGATTAAAAGGATAATAAATTGTACTGATAAGATTAAATTTTGGAGTAACCTGCGGAGTCACAACGACAGGAGGCTTTACTCCTCCTCTTGGACCTGTTTGTGTGGGTGTCTGGACAATCGGTTTAGGTGGATTTATAATTAACGCGTAAGCTTCAGCCTGCTGAATAAGCGGATTAATCTGGCTTACAGGAGTTACCGTCCTGCTTCTTAGGGCCGCCTTAAAAACATCAGTCACCATTGGTCCGTTGATAAAATTTTCGACTTTTGGGTCTGTTTTTACGCCGTACTTAATAGGCAAAGCGAAAACTGCCATCGCCATAAGTACCGCTATAACACTTGTAATTCGCAATGTCTTAATCATAAAGAAAAATCCTTTTCACCATGTCCTAAATCCTGAACATACAAATAGTTACAAACCTTAATAGTCCAGGTATTTTAACCCGCTTTAAGCGGATTTCTCAGATTTCAGGGTTTAGAATCTTGAAATTCAAACCTTCTTCTCTATTATTTGACATTGTTTACGTCGTTTGGTTCCGGCCAATGTTGAATAATTTTAATTTTTTCTTCTTCATGGCCGGCAAAATCACCGCTATGTTCGGGTTTGTGGCATTGGAGGCATTGTTTTTCTATATCTTCAATAGGTTTGGTCTTGTTTTCATACGGATTTTTATTGTGAGCCGAGCCTGGTCCATGGCAAATTTCACATCCGACATTTATCAGTTCGGGCGTTTTTTCTAAAGAAATAAAGCCGCTCTCATCATCATAACCTACTACATGGCATAGAATACATTCCGGGTCGTATTGTGAGCCGACATCCACAAGCGTTTGATAAGCTTTCGCGTGGTCGCTTGCTAACCATTCTACATATTCGAATTGATGTTTGAATTGTTCGGAATGACATTCAATGGATTCGCAGGACTTAGAGCCGGCATATTTCAGGTCGTTCGGGGGAGGAAAACGCGGATTTTTCTCTAAAAGACCGTCATCTTTGACTCTCTGTTGATAGATTTTATACAGGTTGACGAGATTTTCGTCCTTTTCTATTTCTTCGCCGAGCGCCACATCATTAAAGCTCAATTTCAATGTATTATCGAAATTTTTTGTAATTACGATACTGCTTATATATCTTCCAAACTTTCCAACGGCACAGAGCAGAGGTTTTTCGCCGCGTTTGCTGCGAACTGTAGGTTCATCGGAATTAATCGGGCTGATAATACAATCAACTATTCCAAGTTTGGAAATATCGGCTTCAATCGCGTCAAAATCCACATCTTGATCCGCATCTTGATTAACATCGAGAATAAGAATATTGACGCTTCTATTGCCATGCTCTTTAGGGAATATTTCTTTAATGTACTCCAAAGGCGCTATCTCTGGATCATAACTTACGGTTACAATACTGACATCTTCACCATCCAGATTGAGCTTGTTTTGATAACCCGGCGCTATATCTTCAAAACTTTCGTACGGCGTAATAAAGTTAAGAGAGGAGTTTCCGAGCATGCCATAATCCTGTGCTATCTCGAGGTCCTGTTTCGTAAGATTCACGATATCATATTTAAGATAATCAAAAGATTCTATTATTGTGAGAAATTTAATTCTATCCTGTTTCAACTTGTTTTCAACAAGTGCGCCAGTATCGATGAGTAATCTTTTATCAGCGGGAACCGTATTGAAAATCGCCGGTCGTCTGTCAAGTCCGCCCAATTGTCCGCCGGAACAGCCGCATGGTTTTAACGCTCCCAGCATATTACCTGTAAGAAAAACGGTGACGCTGTCAGAAGCTTTATCCGGCATGGAAATATTCAGCCTGTCTGGAGATTCGGGAGGATTGCTCAATTCGCATGAGGCAATTACTACTAATATACAAACACAGACTATCAACTGCTTCATATTTTTCCTTCTCTATCTCTTTACAGTACAATTCAAAATAATACCGGCAGAGGCGGCTTTTTAATTATCTTTTTTCGTTTCCGAAGTTTGCGAAAGAACATAATATCCACTGTACTCAACTTTCAGCTTTTCACCATTTTTTATCTGAATATAAAGCTCATCATTAAAGCTGATTTTACCCGCTCTCGGAGGCGGCATAATTCGAATTTTAAATTGATAACCATCATTGACCACAGTCTTGCTGTCTTCGACAACGGTGATGTAATTGTTTTTAGAAGAGATAGATTCCACCTCGAACTTCTGCTCATATTTGTTATATATCCATATATCTCTTTCATAAGGCACTGCCGCTTCAACGTCCAACGCTGTAATCTGGGGCGGAATGACGGAATATCTCGAAAGGACATCGAAAGTCAACTGAACAATACTCATTTCAGAATGAGTCACTATGACTTCTACATAACCATTTTTATTTTGCCGGAGTTTTTCAATATCAGCTTTCAAATCCAGTTCAATTTGGGTTCCTTTTACGTTCGGATCAACTTGTGCTGTTATGCAGTTTCCAGTAGATTGTATCCCTCTCACCGCGAAAGCCTGCCCATCGATGCTGCTTACCGTCAATTTCGGACAGGCAGCGTTATCTTCATCCAGGAACAGCTTCAAACTCGCAGGTTTAGCGACAACCTTATTTACTATTTCAGCGGTTATCAATAATATAATATCAGGATCAGAAGGATCGTTACTTGAGACGACTGGATTTCTGGATATTTTTTCCGCGTTCTTGCTTGCGGTATATGTTACATTGATAATACCTTTTTCGCCCGGCTCATATTTGTTTTTCTCGTAGGAAATCACTACGCCGCAGCATTGAGATATTTTCCTTATTTCCAACGCGGCGTCTCCCTCGTTTGTAAATCTAAATTCACCAACAGCTTTTGCCTCAGGTCCTATTTGGCCTAATTCAAGGAGTTTGCTTTCAAAAACAATTTTGGGAGACGGTTCTTTTGCTGCTGGTATTTCTTTCGCCGGTTTCTCTGGTTGAATCGCGTTATTCCCCGCCGTTGCAGTCGGTCCCGTTGAACTGCATGACAGCGATCCAAATGAAAAGACTGAGATAACTAATAAAAATGTTATATTAAGTTTCATATTCCAACCTCATTTTTAGATTATTCATAATATCCCATACAAGTCACGGCTAATTGTTCACCATTTGACAGGTTAATATAGAAAATGTCAGTAAATCTAACTACATCTTCGGCGGCCTGCGGGACTGTCATTTCAACTTCAAGCTCAAAATCAAATCCGTTTCTTTTTGATTCGCTGAGTTTCACACGGTTTTCTTTGGATGTCGCAGATTCAATTTCAACATCATCTTTATAATTGTTAATAATCTTTATCAACTGTTTTTGGGGAATATTCGCTTTCATGCGGTGCATGTAAAGAGTTTTTGGTGATACAGTATATTTCGGAACGACATCAAAAGAAATCTTCGCGAGATCCCCTTCCGGATGATTCATCTTAATAGAGATTTCGCCGTATATCTGCTCGGGAAGTTTTTTCATATCGACTTTCAAATCAAGGACATGTTCCGTCTTTTTTATGGTAGGATTGTATTCAGCCGTGACACAATTGCCGGTTGAACTGATTCCGGTAATCGCGAATGGCTGTTCGTCGATACATTTTATAGTCAGCTTTGGACAGGCTGCGTTTTCAACGTTCAGGAGCATCTTGATTTTCCCCGGCTCCCAAAACACTTTTTGCACAACATCGCAAAATATATTAATAGCAATTTCCGGATTCACAGGGTCATTAGTATATACCTTTGGCTGCCTTTCGAATGTCCCTATAGCGCCCGGCGCCTGAAATTCGATTTTAAATATCCCTGTCTCGTTCGGTTCGTATTGCATTTTATCAGTACCAGCCATAACGCCGCAGCAGAGAAATATTTCGTTAATTTTCAGAATACCTTTTCCTGTATTTTTAAATTTTAACTCTTTTTCGCATGTTGTAGCCGGACCTACCTGCCCGAAATCAATTTCGGTTTCCTCAAATTCAATTACCGGCAGCCCATCAGGTACAGGTCGAATTTCTGCCGCGATTGTTGAAGGAGAATTGCTATCAGTAATATTTGTGGTTTTTTGGATTTGATTGCAGCCGAATAATACAAAAAATACGCAGCAAATGATAGCTGTTTTCGTCCATGCTTGTTTCATAAAGTCACCATTATAAATATATTGTTTCATCATAATTTAAAAATATTCGTAGCATTCAAGAACCAATGGTTTTTCACCTTTGATATTAATATAGAAATTATCTATCACTCTCAAGTCGTCATTTTGCTGCAATTGCGGCGTAATTTCAATATTCATTTCATAGCCGTTCTCGATTTTTTTATAGTCAACCATTTTTACCGTATTTTTTTCCGATGAGGTGGATTCTATCTCGAAATCTTTATTATAATTACCGAGTATTTGAATGGTTTCCTTTCGGATTTCATTTTCTTTAAGATTTTTCAAAGTAAGAAGACTGGGTTTGATTTCGTATTTTTGAACCACCTTAAAATATATTTTAGCTAAATTTCCTTCCGGATGATTCATCTTTACATTGATTTCTCCTTCCATCTGTTCAGGAAGTTTTTTCATATCGACTTTCAAATCAAGAACATGTTCCGTCTTTTTCACTGTAGGATTATAGTCAGCAGTCACACAATTTCCTGTTGAATTGATTCCGGTAATCGCGAATTCCTGCTCATCGATACATTTTACTGTCAATTTCGGGCAGGCGGCATTTTCCTGATCCAAAAACAATTTGATACTTTCCGGCTCCCAAAGCACTTTTTGTATAACTTCAGAACTTATTTTGATAATGACTTTCGGATTTACAGGGTCGTTACTATGTACTTTAAGTTCTTTATTAAATGGTCCGATATTTCCCGGCGCATTTAACTGCACTTTTAAGATTCCAGTCTCACCCGGAGCGTATTGTTCCTTATCAGCACTCGCTGAAAGGCCGCAGCATTGAATAATTTCAGTAATTTTAAGGATTCCCTGGCCCGCGTTTTGAAATTTTATCTCTTTTTTAATAACTATTCCCGGACCTACCTTCCCAAAATCGAGAGATGTTTCTTCAAATTTAATTTCCGAAGGCGGCGTTTGGGGTTTGGGTTGTTTTGGAGACGCTGTTTTAGTATTGGACTCCTGGCAGCCGCCGTTAATAAAAATCATACTATTTGTAACACATATTATTACCGCAAATAACCAAATTCGTCTCATAACTACTTATCCGTAAAAAATTTATGATGTTTTTTAGAAAGTTGTCCCATTTTAACTAAAAAAGGGCATTTCAAGCAAGAAATTTCCATTAAATTCATCGTCATTAAAACTCTTGTCCATGAAAATTAAATTCATAGCTTAAATCGCTGATATAATTTATATATTACTCTAATTTGACTGCTTAGGTTCGGCTTTACATCCGATATGTAACATATTATTATATAGATAATTAATTATAGGAAGTTATTTATGCAAAAGCAGGTTCCTGAAATTTCGATAGTCGTACCATTGCTCAATGAGCAGGACAATATAGGTACTCTCCATCAGCAGATTTCTGATGCTCTAACTGATAAATTTAATTATGAAGTTATTTTTATCGACGATGGAAGTACCGATAACAGTTTTGAAATACTAAAAAAACTGCACAAAAGCAATCCAAAGGTCAGGATTATACGTTTTCGTAAGAATTTTGGCCAAACAGCGGCTTTAAGCGCCGGATTCAATCATGCGCGGGGCGATATAATTGTTGCCCTGGACGCGGATTTACAAAATGACCCGGCTGACATTCCGCAAATGATTGCAAAACTGCACGAAGGATACGATGTTGTCAGCGGCTGGAGGAAAAAAAGGCACGACAAAGCCCTGACCAGAAGATTGCCCTCAAAAATCGCAAACTGGCTGATTTCAACAATTACAGGCGTTAAGCTACATGATTTCGGCTGTACATTAAAAGCGTATCGAAAAGAAGTTCTGGCTCAGACAAAATTGTATGGCGAAATGCACCGTTTCATTCCCGCACTGGCAAGCTGGAACGGAGCGGCTATCGAAGAAATAGTCGTCAATCACAGACCAAGAACAGCAGGTGTCGCAAAGTACGGACTTGGAAGAACATGGAAAGTTATACTCGACCTTATTACGGTAAACTTTCTCGGCTCTTATTCAACAAAACCCATTTATATTTTTGGCGGACTCGGCCTGTTGAGCGCATTATGTTCGGCAATATTCTTCTTTGCTGTCATATACCAGAAAGTATCAAGCAATGTCGATATGAGCGGAAATCCCCTGCTGCTTCTTACAGCGGTATTAATGATTTCAACTGTACAGTTTATACTGATGGGACTGCTCGCGGAGCTTTTAGTACGAACTTATCACGAATCACAAAACAGACCAACATATGTGATTAGAGAAATAATTGAATCATCTCAAAATAAGGAAAATGAAAAATGAGCAAAGACGCTCACAAAATAAAACCAGTAAACAGGCACGTCAAGTATGACACTCCAAAACCTGTTACTCTCTCTCCAGAAAAACAGCAGAAAATAAAAAGAATCGCGATATTCGTTTTGATAAGCATTCTCGCGGGCATACCTTTTATCATGGGCAAATATTGCGAATTTAACCAGCCCGACGCATTCGATAGCGGCTGCTACGTCTATTCCGCAAAACATATTATCGACGGCGCAAAACTTGGTGTAGAAGAAATACCAAGTGCAAAAGTTGGAACCCTTCTGGTTAATATTATTGGAGTGCGATTGTTTGGCTTCAACGAAACTGGACCGAAAATAATCCAAACTTTAATGCAGGCGGGCGCGCTTTGTTTTATGTTCTACGTAATACTTCAATTATATGGAATGCTCCCCGCGGCGATTGGAGTTATTATCGCTTCGATATATCTTTCGGCGCCGATTATCTCTAAAGCAGGTAATGTAAAAGAACAATATATGATTGCCTGCATGATTCTGGGTGTAAGTTTTTTTGTACTCGGGCAAATCAGGGGCAAATGGTTATATATTTTGTTGGCCGGAGCATTCGTCAGTCTCGGCCCGCTATTTAAGGAAACAGGCTTATCCGCGATAGGAGCAATCGGATTGTTCGTTCTGGTTCAGCCTCTTCTCAAACACGCAACATGGAAAAAGACTGGCAAAGATATTTTATTACTCTTCGCTGGTGCATTGATGTTCAATATACCGATTTCTTTGTGGTTAGCCTCTCATAAATCACAGTTAGGTTATTATCCATACGTGGCTCTTTGGGCGCCTTTAGTTCAGCATTTTTCATCTCCAGCGGATAATGCCATTCAGCAGCCTGAAAATACTAAAGATGCCAATAATGATGCGGCGGCGGTTACAAATAGTGACAAATCCAGCGAGCCGGGATTTTTCCTGAAAATGATGCCGCCTTATGTTCGTGATAGCTGGATGGTGATGAACGCAGAACAAAGAAATGCCGCCTTCACAAGAGTTTTCCGGTGGTATCGTGTTTTGATTTTACCAATCCTGCTTGCGTTGGGTTCGATTTTTATCAGGGGTTTCAGGATGTTTTTAAATCCCAGAAAGAAACCGGAAGAAAGAACAACAGCAGTTAGTGACAGGTTTGTTTTCCTTTTCACAATCTGGTGGCTTTTGGATATGGGATTTATATTCATTAGTCCCCGCTCGTATGAACAATATTATCTGCCGCTCAATGCTTCAGCAGCGATGCTCGGCGGTTATATGATTATGACATACCGCGAAAAATTGAATAATATTATGAACAGGCGCAAATGGGTTGTAACCGGACTCGTCGGACTGCTTGTTATGATAATTATGGTCTGGCCTATTTTCTTCGGTGTAAGTAAAAGCGCGCATTCCGGCACAGCCTACCCGGAAAAACGAAACGGATATGCACAAAGACTTAAGGAAGCTTCCGCTCATGCTAATGGTACAAGCAGAGGAGCGTGGGAAAATATTGGTGAATATATTCGGCAGCACACTACAGAAGAAGATGGTATTTATGTATGGGGATGGTTTCCCGGAATTTACGTAGCCGCCCAGAGATTAAGTCCCGCCCCAAAAGCATTTGAAAGCAATATGCACACTCTGGCACCGGAAGTTCTTGCCGGACGAATTAGCGACATATTAAACTCATTTAGAAAAAAACCACCGAAATTTATCGTGGATAGCCGAAAACAACATTTTCCATGGGACAGACCGCCTTTGGAACTTTGGCCGGTAACCGAAACTGGATTGCTACAGATAGAGCCGATATCTGGTGTAAATGCATATGACAAGGAATGGGAAGACATATTACGTCACAGTAAAATTAAAGATGGAGAAGATGAAGCGCTTCGATATAGAGCGATGAATCCATTCAGAATTTATATCAGAAATTATTATACTCCTATCGCACGCAGAGAATTCGGTTCGCATATCCTTTTCCAGCGTAAAGGAAATTTATAAAATCTATTAAATAACATGGAAGTCTCAGGTTAAGGAATGAAGCTGCTAAACTCCAGCAACATGATTAATGAAAATATTAATGCTAAATTATGAGTTTCCCCCTATCGGCGGCGGCGCCGCGAATGCTAACCTGTGCCTTCTGAAACAGTACGCGGGCAAACCAGATTTGCAAATTGACGTTTTAACATCAGCTCCCAGTCCAGGTTTAACCAAGGAAAACTTCGCTGATAATATTACGATACATAAAGTGGGAATCCATAAAAAGCATTTGCATTTCTGGCGCAGAACCGAAGTCATAGAATGGCTAATCAAAGCCGGACCTGTATATAAAAAACTTATCAAAGAAAACAATTACGATCTTGCCCATGCGTTTTTCGGCTTTCCTACAGGCTGGCTTAGTTATCGCAACGCGAATAAATTACCGTACATCATTTCTCTTCGCGGCTCAGATGTCCCCGGTGACAACGCGAGATTGCAGCTCGATTATAAAATCCTCGGCCCAATATTTAAAGGCATCTGGAATAAAGCGTCCGGCTTGATAGCATGTAGTGACGGCTTAAAACTGCGAGCCACAAAATTCATGCCGAATGTAAAAGTTGATGTAATCCCAAATGGAGTAGAGCTTGACAATTATTACCCACCAAAAGAAGGGCGAGACACGAGAGACGAGATACGATTAATTACGTCCGGAAGACTCAGCGCGACTAAAAGAGTTGATATGCTTATCGAAGCAATTGATATCCTGCGAAAACGTAGATACAAAATCAAATTCACAATCGCCGGTGACGGCTCACTTGGAGATTCCTTAAAAGAACTCATATCAAAGAAGAATCTTAAATCACAGATTGATATGCTGGGAAGAGTAGAACCCGCGAATATGCCGGATTTGTACAGATCAAGCGATATATACATCAGCGCGACAATGCAGGAAGGTATGAGCAATTCCATGCTCGAAGCTCTCGCGTGCGGCATGCCGGTTATTACAACATATTGCGAAGGAGTTGAAGAATTAATCACGGCGGACAATGGAATCGTAACAAAACATGCCCATGCCGATTTGCTGGCGGATGCAATACAGACTCTTGTTGATGACCGAGACAAGCTTAAACAAATGTCCCTTGCCGCACGAAAACGTGCTGAAATGTTCAATTGGAAAAACGTCGCCGAAAAATATATTAATTATCATAAATCGATCATCGTTAAGAATACAGAACACAGAATACAGAATACAGAACTCAAAACTAAAAACTCAAAACTAAAAACTTCAAAAGTTTGCTTTGTGATAATGAAAGCATATCCGCTTTTTAACCCGGAAGTCAAGTCGGTATTCGGCGGCGCTGAAGTGGATTTCTATAATCTCGCGACTGAACTCGCCAAAGACAAGAATTTCGAGGTAAGCTGCATTGTCGCGGATTACGGCCAGCCTGATTCCGAAGTGCGGCAAAATGTCACGATTATAAAAAGCCTTGATTTCAAAAATAATATAATCAGTCAAACAACTGCTCTCTGGAAAGCGATGAAGAAGGCAAACGCTTCTATATATCTGCAAAAAACCGCAGCATGGGGAACTTTGTTTGTTTATCTTTTCTGTAAATTGCATAAACGCAAATTTATTTACCGAACCGCTAAGAAAGAAGAATGCACCGGCGATTGGCCAAGGAATACTCTGGAACGAAAAGCATTCCATTTCTCGCTTCGCCGCGCTGACGCGGTTTTGGCGCAGAATGTTAAAGATAAAGAAAACCTGAACTCGAAACTTGGAATTTCAGCAGCAGCAATTCCTAACGGCCATATTCTTTCACCTTCCATCCAGACTGAACGTGACATTATTCTCTGGGTCGGGCGAAGTACCAAGGTCAAAAGACCGGAACTATTTATAAAGCTTGCGAAAAATGCCCCTGACAAAAAGTTCCTAATGATATGCCAGCGAGGAACAGGTGACAATGAATATGACGAATTAACAAATCTCGCAAAGAAGGTTAATAATCTTGAATTTGTCGAGCGTGTAGAATTTTCTGAAATAGACAATTTTTTCCAGCGGGCCGAAGTTCTTATAAATACCTCTGATACCGAAGGTTTCCCAAACACTTTTATTCAGGCCTGCAAAGCTGGTACGCCGATATTATCGCTCAATGTAAATCCCGATGACTTTCTTAACAAATACAAATGCGGCTTATGTGCCAACGGCGATTGGGGTACATTCAATAATATGCTCGATGAAATCCTCGGACCAACTGCAGGCGAATACAGCAAGAACGCGAGACAATACGCAGAACAGAACCATGACATAAAAAAAATCATCGAACAATACAAGAAAATATTTAATAATCTTATGGATGGAGATAATTAAATGTGCGGAATAGTGGGCTTTAACTGGCAGGACCATCAACATATACAACTTCTCGCTTCGATGCTGAATCATCGAGGCCCTGAGCAGGATGGATACCATGTAGATGACGGTGTTTCTATCGGCCACAAACGCCTTAAAATTATCGACTTGTCGGAACAGGGAAGGCAGCCTATTTATAACGAAGACAAAACAGTCTGCGTGACATTCAACGGCGAAATTTTTAACTTCGAGGGAATAAAAAAAGAACTTGAAAAATCAGGCCATATCTTCAAGTCCCATACCGATACCGAAGTGCTCGTTCATGGTTACGAACAATGGGGAACAGGACTGCTTGAAAAATTGAACGGCCAGTTTGCATTCTGCATTTTCGACAGGAAAAAGAATCAATTTTTCCTTGCAAGAGACAGGTTCGGAATTAAGCCGCTGTATTATTACAACAAAGATGGAAAATTCATTTTCGGTTCGGAACTGAAAGTTTTCATGAAAAGTAATATCAAAAAAGCGATTGATAAAAACGCTCTCGAATATTATTTGTTCTTTTGCAATACACCTTCGGAACAATCTATTCTCGAAGATGTAAATAAGCTTCTTCCAGCTCATTATCTAATCTACGACCTGAATGCGAAGAAAATTCTGAAGAACGAACAATACTGGTCAATCTCTTTCGACGAGCAACTTGATTGCGGCGAAGAAGAACTCAAACGCCTGACTCTTGAACAAATCGAAAAATCAGTTCAAATGCAGCTTCTCTCTGATGTGCCGCTCGGCGCTTTTCTCTCCGGGGGCGTGGATAGCTCTATTATAGTTTCAATCATGCGCAAATATGTTAAGGAGTTAAACACATTTTCCATTCGTTTCGACAGGCCGCAGTACAACGAATCGCACTACGCGAAAATTGTATCGGATAAATTCAATACGATTCACCATGAGATTGAATTCAACGCATTAAATGTCAGAAATTTAATGGAAGAATTGCCCTACTATTACGACGAACCTTTCGGTGACCCATCGATGGTTCCAACTTCACTTGTATGCCAGGTCGCAAGACAGCACGTGACAGTCTCGCTTTCCGGCACAGGTGGTGACGAACTCTTCGGAGGCTATCCGAGATACAACAGGTTTGGCATGGCGAAGTCCGTCAATCATCTTCCAACCATATTTAAATATATGCTTAAGCAATCTGCCATTCTGGCTCATCGGTTTTTCAAGATAGAGGGATTTCACAGATGGCTCACATTTTTCGGTCCTTCTCAGCCGGACTATATTATTTATCTTCAATTATTTAATTCCATGTTCCCCGGCGAAAACCAGGGTATAGAAAAACTGATCCGTTTTGGTCATTACGAAAAACATTTCAAGTACAGTGACAACGCTTCCAACGCGATGAATTGCGATTTATATGAGTATCTCCCGAACGATTTGCTTGTGAAGGAAGACCGTGCATCGATGGCAGTGACACTTGAAGCTCGTGTGCCGCTGATTGACCATGAGCTTGCGGAATTCGCCGCGAAAATTCCATCGCATTACAAAATCAGGAATAAACAAACAAAATATATTCTGAAAAAAGCATTTGAAGGCATTCTGCCGCATGAGATATTATACAGGCCTAAACGCGGATTCGGAATGCCTTTAAGTGAATACATGCGGGATGAGCTTAAAGATTATTGTCACGGCATAATTTTCGATTTCAACCAGTTTGATTATTTTGATAAAAACGAACTTGAACAATTATGGCAGAAGCACCAGACAGGCCGGTCTGATTATTCCCGCTTGTTCTGGAATATCCTTATGTTCAATATGTGGTTTAATAAATGGATGACATAGAAATGGTTCAACATGATAAAACCAACAGCATCAGGATATGTTTCGTTTCACTAAATGCTTATCCGCTTTTCGATAAATCCAAAGCCGGTGTTCAGGGCGGTGCGGAAGTTGATACTTATATGATAGCCGCTAAGCTGGCCGAAGATAAGCGATTTGATGTGCATTTTATAACGGGTGATTTTGGCCAGCCTGATACGATTATTCTGGAAAATATTAAGATTCACAAAACAATTAAATTAAAATTTAAAGTTCGTTCTGTATTAAGTATCTGGCGCGCATTGAAAATTGCTGATTGTGATATTTACTTCAAAAAAGGCGCTTCGATTATAACAACTATCGTTGCGTTGTTTTGCCGCATTCATCATAAAATGTTTATCTTGCGAACATCGCATAAATCCGAATGTGACGGCAGCTATATAAACACACAATTAATTAAAGGAAAAGCATATAAGTTGGCGTTAAAAATTGCCAGTCAGGTCTTTGTACAAAATGCCCAGGATTGCGAGTCATTATCGCGAACAGCCGGTGTACAATCTATTGCTATTCCAAATGGGCATAGAATCACAAATACACCTGATACCGAACGAAAGTGGATTCTATGGGTCGGTAGGAGTATCGCATTTAAAAGACCGGAATTATTTATCAAGCTGGCCCAGGAATTTCCTTCAGAGCAATTTCTTATGATTTGTCAATTCTCGAAAGGCGACCAAAATATTAATAAACCTGTCAAACATGAAAACCTGAAAGATAACGCGAGGACATTGCCAAATATAAAATTTATCGAATATGTTCCGTTTAGCGAAATAGATTCATATTTCATGCAGGCGAAATTATTTATAAATACCAGTGACACGGAAGGTTTCCCGAATACATTTATACAGGCGTGTAAATGCAAAACACCGATTTTATCATTTAAAGTAAACCCGGATGATTTCCTGAATTCGTATAAATGCGGCATGTGCGCAAATGGTGACTGGAAAACTTTTAAGGATATGCTGAAACAAATGCTTGAACCTGAAAACCTGAAGCATTACGGCGAAAATGGTCAGAAATATGTTATAACAAATCATAACATAGATAGTACAATTGAAAAATATAAGAACGCTTTTTTTCAAATAATGCATAGATGATGACAGAACAAAAACAGATTAAAGTAGCGGCTTTTACAAGCAGGCAGAATGACCCGGCTTCATATTTTCGGATTCGCCAGTATATGGAACCTTTGGAGCGAGAAGGATTGTCTATTCGTGAATTCAGCCACCCATCCAAAGACAGGTGCCGGTATCCGATTTTTTTAAAGGCCGTACCATATATACCAGCATTAGTAAACTGTAGAAAATCCGATGTTATATGGCTGCGACGGGTATTAGTTGAGGGCTATGAAACATTCGAACGTTTTTTGAAAAGGCCAAGAGTGATGGATGTCGATGATGCGATATGGCTGGCTCGCCCTTTTGGAAAATACGCAATACCTCATATTGCCAGTGGCATGGACGCGATTATCGCCGGCAATGAATATTTGGCAAACTGGTTCAGCCGGTATTGTAAACAGATTCATATTATACCTACCGCAATTGACCTGAATCGCTACAAGCTGAGTCCGGCGAAATCACAATCGGAGAAGTTTGTTATAGGCTGGACGGGATTATCATTTAACTTCAAATATTTGAATCTGATTGAAAAACCTTTGGCACGTTTTCTGAAAAACCATACCAACTCCGAAATTAAAATAATAGCCAATGTCCCATGGAAATCGGAACTTATCCCTCCTGACAGAATCAAATTTATCCAATGGGGCAGAGATAAAGAAGTAACTGAATTATATGATATGTCCGTGGGAATAATGCCGCTGTACGACGACCAGTGGACCCGCGGCAAATGCAGTTATAAGATGCTCCAGTATATGGCTATCGGTTTACCTGTTGTTGTATCGCCGGTTGGTATGAATAAAAATGTATTTTCAATGGGTGACATAGGATTTACTGCGAGTTCTGATGATGAATGGATTAATGCTTTTGAAACACTGTACAACAATGCTGCGTTACGACCAAAATTAGGGATGGAAGGCAGAAAAATTGTCGAAAAATATTACTCCGTTCAATCAGTTGTCCCAAAGCTTTCATCAATTTTTAGAAACATAGCAAAATAATAATCAGATGTTTTATTTTTCAGGTGTAAATACCACTTCCATGCCGTGACACGGAATTAAAAGACTGAAACTTCCTTCGTAAAGTTCCTGCATAAAACTGTTTAAGTTAAATAGTACGCCTATACATCTTAGAAATATGTTTCTTAGCGGGAATGGAGATGCAAATTTTAATTTTTGCGATTGAACTCTTATCTTAAAGTCGAAATAGAAGGTAGGTACTTTCCGTTTTAACTGGTATTCAGACTCGACGAAATAATAAAAAGTATAAAGACCGAAAAACCTCACATGAGTCGGATCGGAAAAATAGTATGGATTAGAAAAATGAGGCACAAAAATATTTGCTCTACCTGTCGGTTTAAGCACACGTACAATTTCTTTCATTAAATGTATAAAGTTGTTTATATGCTCGAAGCAACTTGATGAATATACTTCGTCAACGGAATTATCAGGAAGAAAACTCAAACCATTTTCAATATCAGTAACAATATCCACGGAAGGCAGGTCAACACGGTCGATGCCGATGGTATTTTCTCTGCGTTTTTGGCCGCAGCCAATTTCAATTTTAACAGGTGACTTGTTTAATGCCTTTTCTAAATCAATTTTAAATATTGTATTTTCCATATTTACAAAACCAGTTTCTTTAATTTCTTTCTAAAATAATATTCATATACAATAGCTAAATAAACATACGACAGGACAATAGAAATCGAAGCTCCGGTATAGCCAAAACGAGGAATCAATAAAATATTCAAAACCAGTGTTATCACCAGTTGAATGAGAGCTACTATTTGCTGGAACTTGTAAATTTTCAAAGCGCCAAAAAGCGGACCGAACATAGCAGTATGAAGATATACAACGCAGCTTATGAGTAAAATCCTGACAAGCGGAACGGCATCGGAATATTTGCCTTTATATAGTAAACTTAACACAAACGGTATAGTCAACCACGCAATTGTGAAACCAATTACCCCTAAAAGTAAAACACGGGGACGTTTATTATAAAGATACGCCCTGATTTTTTCAGGATTACGGATATTAGAGCTTATGTGCGGCAGAAAATAAGATGGAATAATATAAATTAAAACCATAAATCCCTTAAAGAATTTAAGAGCAATACCATATTGACCTATGTCAACAAGGGATACTCCAAAATACTTCAAAGTCATTGTACCAATCCAGCTTATCACATTACTCGAAACAGTACCGGCTATCATCCACAAGGTAAAATTTAACATCTGCTTAAACTGGCTATGGTCAAAAACCAGTGGCGACAGCATTTTAAAATCAACAGCCAACAGAGAAATAACCAGAACTGTTAAGGAGGCAAGGAAATAAGAAAGAAAAACTGATTGTAGATTTATCCAATTAAGGTAATAAAATAAGGTCAAAAATATTAATGTTAATATCCCGAAGGTAAACTCTAAAAAAGCATTCTCCGCTCTCCTGTTTAAGGCCATAAATAAATTGCCCGAAAAATCTTTCATAATGAGACCGAAAAACGCAAGAGCAATATATACTAAATCTGCCTGGTTAATTTCAAAAAAGAAAGAAATACGTTTTCCAAAAAGGCTGATTACTGAAAGAAAAAGGCATATACTCGTCACCAGGAAAATACATTGGATAGTAAATGTCCTGCTTATAGTACCTCGTTCATTTCTTTCCTGATTAGCGAAAATTATGAATGGAGTTCTTGCTGAAAGAATCAGCAAGGCGGAAAAAAAGTAAACAACAGGCTCGCATAAGTTATACCTGCCCCACATTTCCTCAGAAAACAGCTTCGCAACTAATAACGGCGTAAGCATTCTGATGACCTGTCCCACAGTCTGCAAGGATGTGAACAATAAAAGTGCCTTTCCCTGTTTCAGGTCTTCTTTTAAATTATTTAATATCTTTATATTCGACATAGTATCCTTCATAGAAGCATATTAATATCATATATAATATGGCATTAGTCAAGAGAAATGGAATTTCAATCAGGTACCCTTAATATTTAGCTAAAATTATCGAAAAAAGAAAAAATACTTGATAATTGTTTTCTTCTGGTATAGAATTTAGTTATGTTTATGCGGAAGTTTTTGTATAGTTATCAAAAATTTTAATAAGAGGTAAAATTATGAATGCGAGACAAATTCTGTATGTCATGTTTTTCATGTTACTTATTTCAACTCCAGTTTTCTCCGCATGGACTGAACCGGAGCCGGCATTTGAAATAAACACTGATTTCGAAGAATGGTCCCCATTTTTGTCTTATGACGGCTTAACCCTTTATTTCGGGAGGGTATTTCTTCCAAACTCTCAGGGTAAAATATTCGAAGCAACACGGGACGAACCTGTCGGTCCTTTTACAAATGTTAGAGAAGTCCCGGGAACACTGAATTCTTTCGATGGTGTAATTTCATGTCCATGGGTTTCACCTGACAATCTTCGCATGTATTATTACGTACAACCAAACGCAACTGTGTGGAAGCTGATGTTTAGTGAGCGTGCAACTATCAGCAGCCCATGGCCGGCGGGGACGGAAATTTCAGAATTAAACGCCTTGGGACCGCGTCTAACATCCCCAAAATTAACAGAAGACGAACTCATTATTTTCTTTCAGGCAAGCAGAATGACAGGAGAAGTTGGCGGCCATGACATCTGGGTGGCAAAACGCTCTAATAGGAATCTGCCTTTCGAATACGTAAGAAATCTAACTGAAATAAATACCGTCTCAAATGAGGCTCATCCGTATATTTCATCTGATAGCTTGACATTATATTTTGTGAGTAATCGCACCGGTGATGAGCTGACTTACAAAGCGACAAGAACATCGAGAGATATGCCTTTCAGTAATGTCGAGCATGTTTCATTTTTAGACAATGGAGATGAATATAGTACTTTTCCTTTTTTGACACGTGACGAAAAAACATTCTATTTTGTAAGATATTTACCCTCAAACAGTGCAAGCAGGGACATTTATGTTTCTTATTATTATCCTGATAACAGTTATTTTGTTGATGCGAATAATGGTGATGATTCCAATAGCGGCTCGTCTCCTCATGCTCCACTGGCTACAATTCAGAAAGCTATCGATACAGTACCGGAAGGTTATACTATTTTTGTAAAGCCGGGGGTATATTGCGAACCTATTAATTTCAAAGGTAAAGCAATTACTATTCAGGGAACAGCCGGACCTGATGGTGTGCCGGTATTGGAAGTACCGGATGATTTCGCGGTTTTGTTTATAAATAACGAAGGCCCTGATTCTGTACTGAAAAATGTAATTATAAAGAATAGCGTTATGGCCGCTCTTATAGTTGGAAGCTCACCTACCATCAGCAATGTAACGATAGTCGATAATATTTACGGCATCGGAACTATCGGGCAAGCAAATCCTGATATAAGTAATTGCATTTTCTGGAATAACATAAATGGCGATTTATCCGGCTGCCAGGCAAGATACAGTCTTACTACTGAAGCTGGTGAAGGTAATATTTTTGCTGAACCATTGTTTGCTAATCCGAATGACGGAGATTATCACTTGAAAAGCGAACGCGGGCGATATTGGCCGGAGCATAATATATGGGTACTCGACAAAGTTTCAAGTCCCTGTATAAACGCCGGAAATCCGAGGGCAAATACTTTAGAAGAACCTGTACCCAACGGCGGCTTTATCAATATGGGCGCTTACGGCGGCACAGCCTATGCCAGTATGAGTGAAATGCCATTCCCTGATCCCGATTACAATAGAGATGGAATCATTAATGAATCAGATTTGGCTGACCTGGTTGAAAAATGGCTTGAGGTTTCAGGGTGGGTAGAAGAATAACTTTATAAGAATTAATAAATGTTTAAATCAAGAAAATTCTACCATAAAAGAGATAAACATGTAAGAGCGCCGTCGCCTTTGGCGAATTCTGTTGTTTCGAGCGGGTGAAACTGGATACCTTCTTCCGCCGCGAAGTGTTCGAGCAATTCGGCTGTTTGGGGATACTGCTCCTGAACCAGCAGATTATTCGGGATTCTCATACAGTTAGCCGCTCCTTCCTCGCCTTGCTGTGTGTAGATTATATTTTCAACATCGAAAAGACTCATATCAAACCAGCCTTGAACCGCAACTAATGTATTGTCGCCGATATATGTTACACCACTCTTGAGGTGGAGGCATTTTTCCACGGGGACTTTTACGACAGGTCTGCCGAACTTCTTGAGAAAATTCTTCAGGCATTCCGCGCCCATGCTGTTTGTTCGGGCTGATAATCCAACATAGGTAGTGTTTTCAGTATGCATTACATCTCCTGCTTCAAGCTTTGCCACTGACGGCATATGTGTTATGGTATGAGTTGGTTTTAGAGCTTCTTCGACTGCCTTTTGCTCACCTTCACGCTCAGGATTCATTTTTGTAATTAAAGCATGAGTTTGCCAGACGATAGCGGTATCTTCGATAAAAACACAGTCCGGCTTATTTTCATCAGCGGCAACAGTTAATATTTTCAGGCCTGCATCTTTAAGGGTTTGTATATATTTTTCATGCTGTCTCTCGGCCAGACCATAAGAGATATGAATATTTTTCTTTGCGTAATAATCGGTATAAGAACGAGGTATCCGTCGCACCAGTGCATGAGTTGGACTATTAATCATTGTACTCTCCTATATTAAATGCCCAAATTGTTTTATCTATATGATAATTCAATCACGCAACCGGTCAAAAGAATTCTTCAGTTTTTTTCTTATATGAATTTACTTTTTAGCAGATTTGCGAATTTCCCTGTTTATTCTGACGCTGCACCAGTCTCTGCCGCACATAGAGCAATAATCGGCGGAAGGCAACTCCGCCATTCCGATTTCCTTACACGCTTCAATGTGCATTCTTTCGGCTGTTTTAGAATCGAGGCATTCTTCCAGATGAACTTTCCAGTCGAGATTCGCGCGGGCAATACTGAGTTTTCTATCTCGTTCGGCTGCCCCTTTGAAACCACGTGCTACATCTCCGGCATGAGCGGCTATTTTCGATGCGACTACACCAGTACGGACATCATCCAAATTGGGCAATCCAAGATGTTCACGCGGCGTAACATAACACAGGAATGAAGCTCCGTAATAAGCCGCCGCTGTGCCGCCTATCGCGGAAGTAATATGGTCATAGCCGGCTCCGAGATCCGTAACAAGAGGACCAAGAACGTAAAATGGCGCACCGTTACAAATTTCCTGCTGGATTTTCATGTTATATTCTATCTGATTGAAAGGTACATGGCCGGGACCTTCGACCATTACCTGGCATCCTTTTTCCTGCGCTCTGGCTGTAAGCTCACCGAGAGTTCTCAATTCCGCTAATTGAGCTTCGTCAGTTGCGTCGGCGATTGCTCCGGGTCTCAAGCCGTCACCGAGCGAAAAGCATACATCATACTCAAGCATAATGTCGCATAAATCATCGAACATATCATACATAAGATTCTGCCTGTTATGATGAATCATCCATTTCGCGAGAAGTGCGCCTCCCCTGCTGACTATACCGGCGACTCTGTTTTCAAGCAAAGGCAAATGCTCTTTCAGCAGACCGGCATGAATTGTGAAGAAATCCACTCCCTGTTTGGCCTGTTTTTCGATAACTTCGAGAATTATCTTTTCGTTAATATCCTCAACGCTTCTTTTTTCAATAACCTGGTAAATTGGTACTGTACCGAACGGAACAGTGCAATGAGCCAGTAATTGTTCCCGTGTTTTATCGAGATTGCCGCCTGTGCTTAAATCCATAACAGCGTCTGCACCGGCATCAATAGCGGCGTGCATTTTCTCGATTTCTTCTTCGATTGTAGAACGAATGCTGCTGGCGCCGATATTGGCATTTACTTTCGTCGTAACAGCACGGCCTATTCCGACTGGTTTAAGATTTGTTTTCAGGTGAAGTTTATTTGCAGGTATTACGAGCCGCCCTGCTGCAATTTCTTCACGGATAAGCTCAGCGTCAACATTCTCTGATTTGCTGACCTGTTTTACCTGTTCGCTAACAATATTATTTCGTGCAATTTGTAATTGTGTTTTCATAAATCACTTCCTACGCAGGCATATTATCAATTTGATAACTGTCCTGATCAGGTTCAAAGGGTTTGTCTCAGACCACAATACGCATGCAGCCACCCCTGGTGAACTAACTTATTATCATTTTAATTATAGCTGAAAACACTCTTTTGGCAAGGATTATTATACCCTCGTTTTTTAGAAACCCGGTTTAATCGCCAATTAAAGGCAATTTACCAAAAAGCAGTATTGATAAATAATTTTCTATCTTGAAATTTTTATTTCGACTGTTAATAATACAATCGTTATACTATAATTGTTTTCTCATGTAGGAGAATTTATGAAGTTAGAAGGACAACAACAAAACAAAACAAAACGTCAAAATGACGAAGCATCGATTAAAGCCTTAAAAGAGCTTACTGTGAAGTTATGCTCTAACGATATAACTATCGCGAGGTTAGCGGCTCATAACCTGTCATGGATGCAGGAAGATGGTCTGGCTATACTTGCCAATATATTGAATGGCGATTTCACAAGAACATCGAAAAAAGCAGCTGCCTACGGCCTGAGGAGTATGAAAGGCAGAATGAAAAAACTCGCGGTTGAAGTTCTTCAAAAAGGTCTTAGGAGCCGTGATAGAACCACAAAAGCTGCCTGCATTAAAGCGCTTTCTTTAATGGAAAAAGACGCTCCCGCAAAAAGTAATTCAAACCCCAACAATCCTACCGGCCAACATAAAATTCAGGAAATTCCTAAAAAACAAAGCACAAGGAATGAAAGAACTGAAAAATTAGATTGAGCCTGGACTGGTGATTGTGGATACCACTTTACCAGTGTTCATATTAATAGTTATATCATCAACAGGCATGATGTTATAATAAGCAGGATATTTTTCATCGCCGCGAATCGTAATTATCGATGTTTCGTGCTCATATACTAAAACACTTCCACGGAAGCGGTTATCTGCATCTTTTTGATAATCTATACCGCCGGACGCAACAATTTTCGATGGTTCGAGTTTTTTCTCTTCGTTTTCTTTCAGCTCAATTTCAATATGACCGGCTGTTGCCATAATAACCGGACTTCGTTCATCATTTTCCTGCTCGATATATTTTATTACAATTGTGTTTCCTGACGGAGCATTTGCGATTATTCGATTATTACTTAATAAATAATTGAGATCGCTGAAATCAGATACTATGGCCCACCATTTTTTGCCGAGAATCTTCATCCCGCCCGCCTCAATGGAATCCTTGATTTCAATATCACTTAAAGTAAGCTCGCCTGGTCCGGTTGCTTTGAAAATCTGTTCCTCAGTATCATAATCAAGACTTTTGCAAACCAATTGTGTCCAGCCAAGAATCTCTTCATCAGTCTGTTTCTTGATTTCAGGATTCTTGGTTTTTTTCGTGACTTTCAATATAACCTTTTCGCCATCCGCTTTCAAATGGCTGATTTCAGTCAATGTCGAAGACTGCTCCTGATCGTTAATATCCTCAGGTAAATCAACTCTTACTCTTCCGGAAAGTAATGTAAGTTCCTGGGTGAAATCTTCATTTTCCCGTATCATGGAGTTTTTGCATGAACCTTCCAGTACAATCTGACGCGAAGAAGACAAATAACGCGCATATTTTTGCGCGGTTATATTCACGGGCATGAGTGATTGAATTGTTCCTTTGTTATTCGGGTCCTTCATGAAAAATCTCAAATCTACAGGGCCTTCAGCGTTGATATCTGAAAAAGCGAAAGATTGCGCTGTTTTATCTTCTGGCAAATCAATCTGAAGTTTCGGTGTTTTCAGAGAAATAAACTGTTCTTTTGATACCTCTTCGGAACCAATCTGGCAAAGGCAATCTTCTTTGAATACAACTTTATTCATCGCGGGTAAATACAGTGCCTTCTCTTTTGCAGTAATTTTAACCGGTATAATTTTCTGAGTTTCTATTGTCGCATTGGTATCTTCGACATAAAAGAGAAGTTCGACCGGACCAGCGGCGTTAACATCAGGCAAAGAATTCCCGCTTTCTGGAAGATTAATTATTAATTTAGGAGATGCAAGAGTCGCGTTCTTCTTTTCACTGAGATCATTTTGCGGAATAGTACATACCGCGTCTCCCTCAAAAACAACCTGATTAACATCCTTTATGTATCTTGCGCCGCTTTGCGATGTGATTGTTACGGGAAAAGACTGTAAATTCGGATCAGGATTATTCAAATCCTCGATATAAAACATAAGCTCAGTCGAACCGACAGCAACATAATCACTATCGAGAGCTGTTAATTGTATTTGCTGAGTTGCGAGTATGACTTTTTTCCCGCTATACGCGAATTCAGGTTTTTCAATAGTAGAAATTGTATTCGCGTTTTCTCTGAATTTTGTTATTTCTACAGAATTTTTTGGCGCAAGAATAAAACCATTGTCACATTTTATAACCACATCGACAAAATCATCTTTGGCGACTTCCATTTCGTTAGGTTCCGCCGCGCTAATTGTTAAATCATTCGGTTCGTTAGCAGTTATAGCCAATTTGTTGGGTTCGTTTTGAGTATCAGCTTTTTTCTGCGAATCCTCATCTTTTGATTGATTAGAAAATAAAATGTCATCAATATTAATTTCATCTTCGGCGAAAATAAACTGATCAGGAGTCTCGATTAAAACGTTTTTGCTGAAAATACATGTGTAATATTCTTTTTTTGAATCTGCGTTTTCCGGCGAATCGTCCCGCGAAACAGTTTCCTGAACCTGCTCACCGCTGTTATCCATAACAGCGGTTTCAGGAGATTCGTTGCTCCTGCTGATTGAACCCAAAGTTGTTCGCCGCATTTTAACTTTTATTTCGTTCACATCAATTACTTTGAAATATTCAAGACGCTCCGATTCATCGTTATAAATCAGTTCCATTCCGGTACCATCAAGCTGAATATTTTTAGATGCGAATACTATTTTGTCGTCCGTTGAAAGCCGTGACTTTTCACTTACGAAATCAAGATTATCAAGATAAATAGTTCTTTCCTCGGGATTTTGCGTTCCTTCGGATATTATGTGAATTATAACGTTATCGCTGAAAGTCGCGTCTTTGGGAATATTCTTCTCGCCGACTTTTTTCATCCTTGCGATGCCCTGCTCGGCCTGCATATAGCTGGTGAAATTTTCTCGGTATAATTCCAGGTAAGGTTTTTCAATCTGCCAAATATCTCCTTCTTTATGCAGAAGTTTCTGGAATCCGAATTTCCATTCAATTTCGCCTGTAAGATCGTTTCTGTTTATGAACTCGAATTTCTCCGTCGTCCCTATTCCAATGTCACCCTCACCAGTTGAAATCATTCCTATGGGATCATTAAAATCATCAAAATCGCCGGGATTCAGACCTCCGGTTAAATTTCCGCCATTATTAGTTTCGATACGCGGTGTTTTATCCATACGGCTGTAAAGCACAAACACACCAATTGTTATAGCCAACGAAACAATCCCAATAGTAAATTTTCTCATCCTGAGAACTCCGTCTTATTTTCAGACCAGGTATCTTTCCATAAGCTGCTGCCACTTACCTGATTTTTTAAGTATAAATTCTATCGCTTCACGTATCGCGCCATTTCCACCGGCTTGAGTCGTAACATAATCCGCATACTGTTTCACTTCATCGACCGCGTTTGCGACCGCTATCGAAAAACCTACATATCTCATCGAGGGCAAATCCACAATATCATCACCTATATACGCAACCTCTTCAGGTGCAAGATTAAGTTTATTCAGGAATTCTTTGAGCAAAGGCAATTTATCATAACAGCCCTGAAAGACATGTTCTATCTCAAGCTGTTTCGCACGATGAGTTGTCGGATCAGATAATCGGCCGCTAAGAATCGCGACATCGTGACCTGTACGTTTCCACAATTGAATTCCATGACCATCGAGAGCGTTGAAAGATTTGGTTTCGCTTCCATCGGCATTAATTACAATAGTTCCGTCAGTTAAAACTCCATCAACATCGAGAATCAACATTTTTATATTTGAAAGATTTTGCATTTTATTTTCGTTTTATCCTACTATTTTAATCGTAACAATATCCTGAACGTCAATCAGGCCGACAGGTTTATCTTCGGCATCCACTACAGGAAGCTCATCAATTCTGAATTTATGAAAAATCGCTGTCGCTTCCGCTGCCAGGGCATCTACTCTTATTCTTTTGCAGTTTGCGGTCATTACCTCGCCCACTTTAAGCGAAAAACATTTGTTTTTATGTTTTGTAATCAATCTGCGAATATCGCCGTCAGTAATTATTCCAACCAATTTGCCATCTTTGTCTGCTACCATTACGGCACCATGTCTTTTAACATTGCCGGTTTCCTCAAGAAGCTTTTCAACTGTATCATTCATATTCGCGATTGGCAGTTTTTCACCCGGCCTGAACATCATAGACTGTTCGACCGTCATCAATTTAGCGCCAAGCGAGCCGCCGGGATGAAACCTCACATAATCTTCCACACCGAAATTCCGTGCTTTCATCACGGTAAAAGCGATTGCATCGCCGACCGCGAGCATACAGGTTGTCGATACACTCGGCGCCACACCGAGAGGACACGCTTCATCCATCTTACCCATGCAGATAGAAACATCACTGTATTTACATAGCGTCGAATCATTCTGGCCGGTTATTGAGATTAGTTTTATATCAAGCTGCTTAACCAGGTTTATCATGCGTGTGATTTCATCTGTTTCGCCGCCATAACTGAGAACCAGCACAATATCATTTTTTCTCAGCCTGCCCAAATCGCCGTGAATAGCTTCCGCCGGATGTAGAAAGTGGCTCGGCGTACCGGTAGATGCCATTGTAGCACTTATCTTTTGGCCGATTATTCCAGCTTTGCCAATTCCACTGACTATACAGGAGCCGGTGCAGTTAAAAATCATTTCAACCGCCTGAGCAAAGGAATCATTCACGACAGGAGTAAGTGAGCTTATTGCCGCAGCTTCAATTTCAATAACTTTTCGAGCATATTCCAGGTCAAACTTCATAATGATAATCGCCTCAGTTTATTTAAAAAAAGATTATTATAAACCTACAGTATTATCGAAGCGATACGACTCGTCAAGCTAAAACATTAGTTTCTCGAGGTGTATATAGATGCGAGATTGATTCAAAACGCGATAATTTTATATTTTCATGACGCTTCCGCGTTCGTTATAACAAACTATTTCGCGTTTTTCACCGAAATAATCGTGCGCGGAATGTATAATTACTTTTTTATCGCTGTTTTGCTCAATTTGAGCAATAGTAGCTCTTTTAATGTTCTGAAGGTAACCAGCAACATCAGGAGATACAAAAAGCTCAATTCTTTTGATTTGTTCTTTCGAGGCTGAAAGGTTAAGCAAGCGGATAATCTCAATCGCCAGAGATTCGTGGCTTTTAATAAATCCAGTTCCGCCGCAGTTTGGACAAGACAGATATGTACTGTTCTGAAGTGACGGCCTCATCCTCTGCCTGGTCATTTCCACAATGCCAAACCTGCTGATGCCGAGAATTTTCGTGCGTGCGCGGTCAATTTTCATAGCAGCACGAAATGCTTTTTCCACTTCCTTGCGATGATTATTGTTTCTCATATCAATAAAATCGCAAATTATAAGGCCGCCAAGGTCTCTCAACCTGAGCTGGCGAGCAATTTCGTTCGCTGCTTCAATATTATTCTCAAACGCGGTTTCTTCGGCGTTTTCCAGTTTTCGATAACGTCCGCTATTGACATCTATGGCAACCAAAGCTTCCGTTTGCTCGATTACAATTGAACCGCCGTTTTTAAGCTCGACTTTTCGAGATTGAATTTTTGTTATTTCTTCTTCTATCTTATATTTATGAAACAGCGGAATTTTACTGTCATAAAAAACAATTTTCCGCATGGCTCTTGGCGTTGCGATGGAGAAGAACTCTTTAATTTTCTTTACAACAACCTCTGAATCGCAGATTATTTTACTTATCTTATTGTTATAAACATCCCGCATGGTTCTTATTACAAGGTCAGACTCCTGATAAAGTTCATTGGGAGCTTTTTCAGTTTCAATTCTTTTTTCGATTGTTCTCCAAAGCCTTTTTAGATAGTTCAGGTCATTTTGAATATCTTTCTTGGAGCATTTCTGACCGGCGGTTCTGATGATAAAACCCTGACCTTTTGGAGGGTTACACTGCTCGAAAATATCACGAAGCCTGTTTCTCTCTTCTTCATCTTCAATTTTATGAGAAACGCCGTTTTTTCGCATCCAGGGAAGCATAACAAGGTATTTTCCCGGCAAAGCAAGATATGTGCTGAGAGTTGCCCCCTTTGTTTTTAATCCTTCTTTTGTTACCTGAACGACAATTTCCTGTCCTCTATGAATGCAGTTTTGTATTGGCGGTCGCTCTTTCAGAGCTTTTCTGCGGCCAATATTCTCTGATGTATCACTGTTGTTTTTGGATGAAAAATATTTCGGATGCAGGTCACTTATATGTAGAAAACCATTTTTTCCCGCTCCGAAGTCAATAAACGCCGCCTGTATGCCGGACTCAATATTCGCAACTTTACCTTTATAAATATTGCCGACATGGCCGTTCAGACTTGTTCTTTCTACGTATAATTCCTCAAGTGCGCCGTTCTCTATTACTGCAATCCTGCATTCTTCGCTCTCGGCGACATTGATAAGCATTTCTCTTGTCATATTTTATCTTTTTTCAATCCAGCCATTGCACATTTGTCCGTTTAATCGGGCAAACAAGTTTCTCCATATTCAACTCAAGCAATTCCATAATTTCCTGAATACGGATTGAGCCTGCTGTACCAATTTTACATCGCACAATAATACTATTTTGTTCTATTATAATCGAGTTTAAAAAACCTCTTATATCTATTTTTTTAGATGTATTCGTTGTATTTATCGACCGTTCTATAACCAGACTTTCGTTAGTTAGCAGGTTATTTATCCTTTTTAGCAAATTTTCGTTAATTTCCTGCGGCGAAATTGTAAAAAAATAGCTTGCGTAACACGTTTGAAAATGCGGTTTTTCTCGGACTATTTCAGCTTGTTGCAACGTGCAATTTTCAGGTAATTGTGTAGAAAGATGGTGCAGACAATCATTTATATATGATTGATTCTGATTGTCGTCAGAATATCCTGTAAAGCCATAAATGCTTTCTGAGTCTATACTTATAGGCATGACAAGTAACTCATCATCTGATTCTACCCCGACAGGTCGAGGCAAAGGAAGTGATATTTTAGGTCTCGGATTAAAGCCCTGACTGTATTGCGCATTTATACCAGACCTGATAACAGCTCTTTGAAAAACGCTTAATGTCTGTGAATGAGAAAGAAATCTGAGAGTGCCGTCTATTTGAAATTTGACGACAAAATATCTTATGTCATTAATATCTGCCTGATTATTACTATTATTCAAATTCATTTCGCAATTATAGCCGAAATCGTATGATCGCGTCAATATTGCATTAATAATAAAGATGGAATACTCTTTTCTACAATTTAAAGCTAATAATGTTTCTCCGTGATTATTCCGGCAGCTTCATGAAAAAGTTGTAGTTAGTTCCATTTAAATTACCCCATAACAAGAGGTTGCCCATATCATTTTTTCTGGCATTTTCCAGCGCCTGCGCAAATTCCTTCGTGTTTTTTATTGTCTGTCGGTTTACTTCCTTAATTAGTGTACCAACAGCTATTCCGCTTTGTTTGGCCTGAGAATCTTCCACAACTTCTATAACAAGTACACCTTCCTGGCCTTCAAAACCATATTGTTGAGCTGCCGCGTCATTAAGATCAGTTACTGTGAATCCCAGCTCAGTTTGGACGTTATCAATATCTTCCTGTGCTTGTAACTCATTAATTTCGGAACGTCTGCCGAGCTTAATATTGATTTTTTCCTTCTTTTCGTTTCTCCATATTGTCAAAACAACATCTGTGTCCGGCCGGAGCATTGAAATGCGTGTTTGCAGGTCAAGCGCGGATTCTACAGCTTTACCGTCAATTTCAAGAATTACGTCTCTATTCAAAATCCCAAACTTGTCAGCCGCCGAATTTTTAATGACTTTCGAGAAAAATACACCTTTGTCATCTTTATTCAATCCATAAGCCCGTGCATTATCTGGAGTAATCGAATCGAGTCCGCTGATACCAAGCAAACCACGTTCAACTGTGCCGCTTGCAAGAATTTCCTTATAAGAATATTTAGCTATATTAATAGGAATGGCAAAACCAATACCAATATTCCCAGACGAACCGGCGATAGCAGTATTAATACCTACTACTTTGCCGTCAAGATTAATTAACGGACCTCCGGAATTTCCGAAATTTATAGCTGCGTCCGTTTGAATATAATTTTCAAGCGTATTCAATTCGAATCCGGTTCTTCCTTTGGCACTCACAATACCAGCGGTTACTGTATGAGCCAGACCAAGAGGATTTCCTATCGCGAGTACCCATTCGCCGACTTCAAGATTGTCTGAATCGGCAAATTCGAGATAAGGAAGGTCATTTCCGTCAATTTTGATAATAGCAATATCAGTATCCGGGTCGGAACCGATTACACGGGCTACGAACGTTTGGCCGTTTGTCAGCTCTACATTAATTTTGCTTGTATTTTCAACCATGTGGTTATTTGTTAAAATATAACCATCCTGGCTGATTATAAAACCTGAACCCTGTGTTTCACTTGTTGGCAAGTTCTGCTCTCCCTGCGGCTGTTGCTGAGGCCGTTGAGGCTGCTGCCTTTGAGGAGAGCGGCGCTGCTGAGGTCCGCCGAAGAAATACTCATAAAACTCATTATTCATAGTTGGGCGGCTCACAACTCTTTCAGTCCTTAAGCCGACAACCGCCGGAGATGTCTTTGATGCTACCAAAGAAAAAGCTTTACCCATTTGACGAAGGGAATCGATACTCTCCTGGTCAGTCGAAAACGAGGGGGAAACGAAAATGAAAAGCATGAAAATACTTAACATTACTATTGTGGGAAGACTCTTCAGGGCGTTATGTTTACTTTCAGGATACATTTTTATCTCCCTTGCGGTTCTTAAAAACCATTTTTAATAAAAATCATAATATTTGTTTTATTCTTATACGATTTTACTTTTAAGGGGTTCATCGTGTCAAGGCTTTTATACCCAAATTATCACAGATAATCCGTCAAAATATGATAGTTGTAAATTTATATGATAAGATATATAATAAAGGTTTATAATATATTTTTTTATCATAATCTGGAGGCCTTATATGAAGCTATTATGGATTTTCAGGGCAATTTTTCTTATTATTATTGTTGCGGTTATTTTCGTTAATATAAAATCTGATTTAATGACACTGGATGAAAACAAATTTGAGTCCAAAGAGGTATTCGATAACAATTTGCAATATGTAACATGGAGCAGTATCGCGATAGTAATTTTTGTTTTTGTCATAGACATTCTGACACCAAAAAACAAACTAAGTGCTTTAGCGGGTGTATTTTTCGGCCTGCTTGTCGGCATAGCGATTAGCTGGGCTTTAGCGAAAGTTGTGGACATGATGGTCGAAACGTATCGTATCCCAATTACTACTCCGGCAGTTACCGCGATAAAATGGACGTTGGGAATTGCCATGTGTTATCTTGTTATCAGTTTTGTAATGCAGACAAAAGATGATGTTCGTTTCGTGATTCCTTATGTCGAATTCGCCAAACAAACAAAAGGCGCTCGTCCATTGATTCTTGACACTTCGGCGATTATTGACGGCCGCATTGTTGATTTATGCCACAGCAAGTTATTTGATGCGCCTCTGATAGTTCCGCGTTTTGTGCTAAATGAGCTTCAATTAATCGCGGATTCGGCGCAGAAACTCAAACGCAATCGCGGAAGGAGAGGACTTGATGTGCTTAATAAAATGCAATCCGACCCTGTTATCGATATCGAAATTGATGACTCAATAATTCCTGAAGTCGAAGAAGTCAAAGGCGTTGACCAAAAACTCATGATGCTCGCGAAAGCCAACAACGGCAGAGTAGCAACAACTGACTATAACCTCAGCAAAGTTGCGCAGGTACGTGATGTTGACGTCATTAATATCAATGACTTGGCAAACTCTCTGAAGGTCGTTGTTCTTCCGGGCGAAACAATGGAAGTCAAAATTATAAAACCAGGAGAGGAATCCGAACAGGGTATCGGATACCTGGATGATGGTACAATGATTGTAGTCGAAGATGCGCGAAACAAGATTGGCAAAGACCTGGTAATTAGCGTTACAAGCTCGCTTCAAACTTCGGCGGGAAAAATGATTTTCGGCAAATTCGAGGAATTCGCCCAGCGGAAAAACGATAATGACCAGCGAAAATATTATAACAGAAGAACCTCAAGAGCTGATTCGAACGAAATCGAGAACCAGCAGATAAACAACTCTGGAAACGCCTAAAATCGCCGCTTTCAGACTAAATATTAAACGCTGCAATCTTAAATTGATGCTTAATAGTCTTTATATTTTTGCATCCATTTGGGCCATTGTTCAGGCGATACATCTCCGGCTTGCGTCCATTTTCCGGCTGTATTGAATTGCTTATGCCATTTCAATGTCCAAAGCTCTTTAAGACCGACCTTTCTTGTTGAGAAATCCATAAACACAATATTTATTCCGCCGTCATGCCTATTGATGCACGTTGTATTTGAACGACCGAAGAATTGATCTGAATAATCATCACTTGACGGAGGACTCTGATTATCATCGAAATAGGAATATAACCAACTGCAATCAAAAACCAACGGAATTTTATTCGCCTGATTTTCATAAGCCATTACCCAGTATTTGTCGGATTTTGAAATTTCATTGATATCCTCTATAGAATTTTCCCCTGAACCGTCAGTACCGCCGGAACCAGAGCCAGAACCAGAATTGGATTTATCCTCTAATCCGAATCGTTTTCTCCAGTATTCCTCCCACCAGTTTCCGCCTCCCCCGCTCGCAGTAGTTCCGCCTCCACTTGCACCATCTTCAACATCCGTAGTGAAGTTGATATCTAAAACCATATCTTTTCTTTCAGGTTTATACGCCCAGCCGTTGAGACCGTAACTTCCGATACAATTCCATGCCATTTCTTCCTCTTTGGGAGTAAAGAATTCCCACGCGGCTGATGTGCTGCCATATAATGACCTCTGGAATGTATTCTTTTGACCCGTCGGCTTTTTAGCTAAAGGGCAAAGAAGTATTTTTCGCTCATTGCTGTAATAATTACTAATCGAATAATACCATGGAGCTTCACCATAATCGCGAGGTAGTTTGCCGTCAAATTCGTCTGTGTACATTTTGTAAACCAGACCCCACTGCCTGAGATTCGATAAACAGACAGCCGCTCTTGCCCTTTTTCTGATTCCATTGAGAGCAGGCATCATTATAGCCAATAAAAGCACAATGATTGAAATAACAGTGAGCAGTTCAACTAATGTAAATCCTTTTTGTTTACGCATAGCTTATTTCCTTTCCCAAAACAACTAAAATCCGCGGTGATTATACTGCCGCCTTTAAAGTCGAATTTCTCACAAGAAAAGCTTTTACGTTAAAACTTCTTCCGCAAAGCTGAATTAAATTATAATAGCAAAATGCTTAAAGGGAATAGAAAATTTATAAAAAATAGGATTATTTTTAGCAATATATATTTATTTATTTTTATCGAAATGACCAGCCGGAGGTGTGGTTCTTTTCCGAGTGGAAAAGCTGATTGAATTCGTCGGGCATACATCTCTGCATGAATAACATGCGAAACAATCCGGTATTGTCTTTTTGTCCCTTTTCAAAATAGCATTCATAACAGTCGAGGGACATGCTTTTGCGCATTTATTGCAGGCGATACATGTATCATAATTCACACTGATTTTTACCCTGCTGAATTTCTCAACAATCCAGCCCGCGAGCCCGAATGGGCAGAACAGGTGACACCAGGGTCTGTAAAAAAAAAGACTCGTAATTAAAAGTACGCCGACAAAAATTATACCGGCTATTCCAAGATGTGTGGGCTTGAATATCTTGAAAGGGTCTATAGGCTCAACAATATCATAACTCCATAGAAAAGCTATAAGGGTAAATATGATAAGAAATAAAAACCGAACAGTATTTGTCACGACAAATGGAAGTTTAATCTGCTTTCCAATGATTGCATTTCCATTGTCATTTTGATTGAGTCGGAAAATCAAATCCTGCAAAGTCCCTGCCTGACAACCCCATGCGCAAATATATTTATTCGCAAGAAAAACCATTAAAAGAAAAAGTGTCATAGCAATCAAACGCGGCGGGAATATCCTGTGGCTTTCGCCCAATATCGCGATTGCGTCTTTAACAGTTCCCATCGGCCCAGGGTCGGAACCCATTATTACGCCGAATATAACAACAGAAGCAAAAAGCACCAATCTTCTGACTTTTAGAGTGACTTTTCTTCTTTTGAAGTAGAAATACACCGAATTCAAAAAAGCAAACCAGAGAACAAATTTTAACGCGATTTTTCTCCAGTCCTTGGTTTCGTATTCGGTAGCTTTTGCTTTTTCTCCTGTTATAAGGAATCTTATCTCATCCGGCGAACCGAATTCGCTAAGTTGCCTTTGCCGGTCTGCTGGAGATTGAAGCTGAAATCTTTCTCTCAGAAGAGGATTAGGCAGATTATTGACCTGACCAAATTGTCCGATAGTCATGCCGTCTTCGATTATTAATTCGTTTGGTTCCTGTATTTCTTTCGGCTTTCCCGCCCATAAGCGGCCGGACAACAATGAGCCGTAAACAACAAGAACTATCAGTAAGATAAAAAATATAGCAGTCTTATAAGATGAAGCTCCCTTTAACATATATATTCTCCAATTTGAAATAATTTCATGCCAATATAATACTATGAAATTTAATTATATGTTCAAGAATATTTCCAAAAGTGCCAGTTTCAGGAATTTACTTGTTTTGAGCAACCGCTCTTGCGAGTGTTACGGCCCAGCCGGAGGCAACAATGACTATCAGGGAAAATATTATGTGGCGGATTTTAACTTCGTTGAAAAACCTGTTGATAAATCTGAAATTTACTCCAAAAACCGCGATGATAAACGCTAAGATATCTATCAAAACAAAAGTAGTGCAAATAAAAGCACATGCCGGCTGGATATTAAAAGCATCAATAATTCTGCCACGAGCAAAAGCAATCGTCGCAGTAGTGTAGCCGCAGGTCGGGCAGGGAATTCCATACATCATTTTGAAGCCGCAACGACCAAGACGGTCTCCCATATCGACATTGTAATGTGCGGCGATAGCAAAAGAAACGAAAAACGAACTTAAGGCCGCGAAAATAACAGCGGCTATTATCCTGTCCTTTCGGTTAGCTCGGAAAATATATTTTGACTTGTTTGTGCTGCTTATCATTTCATTCATATTTAACTGTTGGCTTGTTTGCATAACTACGTTAGAATATGAAAAATAAACATAAAAGTAAATAAAATTATGAAAAGAATAATGATTGGTGGGTTATAACCCGCCTTACAATTTTAGAGAGACTTATGGAATTAGATAATCAATATTTAAGCGGGCTGTTAGAGACAGCAATCGTAGCGGCGAGACTTGCCGGCCAGAGAGCAATGGAAGAAAGCAGCTATATTAAAACTTCCTTAAAAAACGGTAATGAACTTGTAACCCAGGCTGATTCTATTTGCCAGAAGATAATCATAGACCAAATCAAGGAAAGTTATCCTGACCACGGCTTTATCGGGGAAGAAGGCAAGGACGGAAAACTGTTCAAACAGGCTCCACGCGGCGATGATAAAGTATGGTGGATTATCGACCCGATAGACGGGACAAATAACTTCGCGCACGGTATATTACTCTTCGTAGTAAGCATAGCGGCTTTTTATGAGGGCAATCCCATCGTTGGAGTTATTTTTGAGCCCGCGACCGATTCCATGTTCACCGGAGTTAAAGATGGTGAAGCTCAATTGAACGGCAGAAGAATTCTTGCCAGCGATGAAGATATGAATCAGTTCGCCAGTGTTGGTCTTGATAGCCATCTCAGCCCGGACGAAAACCTTCCGCGCTGGGCCGGTAAAATAATTAAAGAAACAAAATACCGCAATTTCGGGACAACTGCTTTGCAGCTTGCTTATGTCGCGAAGGGAAGTATGGCCGCGACTATTACTGATACACCAAAACTATGGGACATCGCGGCGGGAGCCATTATCGCAGAATCCGCGGGCGCGCTTGTAACCAACTGGCACGGAGAAAAAATATTTCCTGTTGATGCGGAAAATTACGAAGGCGGGACAATACAAACCTTAGTCGCAAACAAAAAAATACACGGAGAACTCATAAAAGTTTTAAGTGCCTAAAGATAAAAGTGTCTAAAGTTGTACTTGAAGGCCTTCAGCGGCTACTTTTAACTTTAGCTCACTTTAAGCACTTTTAACTTCTAATATTTCATCTCGGGTCGGGAACAGGCTGAAAAACCAGCAATCCGACTTTATCGAGCGGTGACGAAACTTTGCTTCTATCCAAAATCGCGATAACTCTCCTCTGTGGACCGTCAAGTCCTATGCGAACAAGAATGTACGCGGTAAATATGTCACTTCGTACTGTAATAAGATTGCTGATTCGTGAGAATATAATATCACGTTCCTCGAAATCGCTGATTGCTCCATCACTGTGAGTTAAATCGGGCCATTTTTGCAAATCCACATCATTATAATCACCAATCGCGTAATGGTCCATTTGAGGCACCTGCATTAAATCAGCTATGGTATCGAAAGCACCAAAAGGTTTATTAGACGCATCCAACGGATTTATTATGTCTCTGAATGACTCTATCGCACGAGCTGCGCTTTCAGGCATCCACGGCAATTGAGCCATCACGAACCATGGCGCGGTATTAATATTTATACGACCTTTTATCCTGGTCTCAGTCATGGCTTTATTCGGATCCAACCCATATTGTTTCGGGTCTATAACTGTCAGGAAACGGAATAAATTCGCATATACCGGCTCTTTTAAATTGATTCGAATAGCATATTCGTTCGGCTCGCCCGCAAGTTTAACACCTATCATATCATTCGCGTCAGTACTCGGACCTATAGTAAGAGTTCTTGCTACGTCACCTATCGTAATGAAAAAGTCTTTAAGAATAGGATTAGCATTAGCGAGATTATAGTTCCTACGTAAAGCAGCGATTGCATTAGCAGCACCCAAAGTTTTCGTAGAAGAAAATGATAATTTCTGGTACACAATATTCCAGTTCAAATCACTTCTACCGTAATATTTTGAGGAATCATTAGCATCATCCCACTTGAACCATGTATCTTCAGTAGTCTGTTTATCGAGTAACAGGTTCGCCGCCGGTAATTTTCTGACAAGACGAAGATTATATCTTTTACTAAGCTGATATGTGGGCGGGTCGCCGCCAACTAAAACATATTTAGCCAACACAAGATTTGGATCCTGCCTGAGTGATCCGGAAGACATTGAACCGCTAAGATTGAATTCACTTGTAGCGCCGCTGTTGTTTGTTATGACAAACCTGCCTTGTGCCTTAATAATATTACCAGGCATATTAACAGTATCAGCAACTTTATCGTTCGTATCATAAAGCTCAATCTTAAAATTACTAAGAGGAATATCAACTTTGAAAGGATTATAAAGCTCGATGGCAAAACTGTTTTTATCAGATTTATCCGGCTCTGAATCACTAAGCTTAAATCCTATCTCACTGATAAAAGGCTGAGCTTCAAAGCCGTAATAGGTCTTCGTACCGATAGTCAACGCGGTTACATCGGCATTATCATCTCGAAGATCAACAATATTAACCGCCAATTGCGCGGCTAACTGTTCGAGACGCACAGCGTTAGGCTCCCGTCCCTGCAGTGACATTTTAATCGCTTGATAGAGCAGTTGAGCCCCGGCTTCATTTATATTGACCATCTTTCCATTATTCAACGCCAAACCCGCGGGGTTGATGATTCTATCCATGCTGCAGGTAGTAGCAATATGCCTGTAGCTATAATAAAGATTCGGATCTAAACTTGTATTTTGAAAAGTATTATAAGCTTTCAGAAACCAGTTATCAATCGCACCATGATTTACAATAGGAGTGGATAAAGTATCGTTTCTCAAATAATTTCCCCATGATTCCAGACGAGTATCAATATCGGTATTATTCAGAAGAAACCTGAAACGAGTTTCCAATTCATCGGACATATCAAATGGAGTGTAAGGGACATTCAACTCGCCATAATTATAAATACAATAACGCAAATAAGACGGCAAATCATTAGGATTTACCCCCACGCCGTTATTCGCTCTTTCCATGAGCAATTTATTTGCGTATGTTTGAGCAAGCGTATCCCCTTTCTTCGCAGCTAAAGCCATAACATTGATTTGGGTTTGATTCCGTCCGTCAATATCAGCCGCTGTCACACCTGTAACATTCGGATCGAATCTAAATCCTGTATTAACATTCAACATTGCGCTGTTATCAATAATTCTTACAGCCGCGTAAACAGGCTTGCCGCTACTGGAACTTTGTCCGTCAAGCTTAATCCATATCGAATCGGCTACGCCATCACCATCGGCATCCGCAAGTGGAAAATTAACATCGGCGATCGGAGCGTACTGCGATACAACTTCAATTTTTATATCCTTGTTTTTTCCAAACAACTGACCGGAAATGTCACTTATCTGACGCCAGTAATATTTGCCATTCGATCCGTACGGCTCAAGATTCGCAAGCCAGGGATTATTAGAGTCGGGATAATCATAATATTCTTCTGTCGGATTCACAAATCCGGGAACATCCAGAGCTAATTTTTGCGAGATATCCGCTATAACAGTATCGACAGCGAATTGCAGTTCTTTATCTTCCGCAATTGCGGTGGTTCCCATTTGATTGACACGTGCGGCCATAAGAAACAATATGCCGACAATCGCAAGCAGAGTGCTTAATACGACCGCCAGAATAATAGCCGAGCCGGTATAGTTTGGATTAAATTTTCTATTAATTTTATTTTTCATTTCGTTAGGTCATTTATCCAGGTTGACAATATATGTAAATGTTCTGCCGCCTTTAATAATTCCCTTGGAATCAAATAATGTAAAAGTAAATTTAAACGCGCGCCCAAGTCCGGGTATCGAGTTAAAATTCTCACGGTTTATATTACCCAACGGATAGGTAACATTTTTCATGGGAAATTCGCCCACAGTCGCAAATGGCCATGGATATAATACACCGGGAAGTTTGTTGGTATCCGTTAAGTAGAAATTCGTGTCAGATAAATTACGATTACCATCCGGATCAACTTCCGGCATCCATCTTTGGTTTGTATTATCCCAACCCTGAATTTTAAATTCACCGACTCCTTCACACAACAGCATGTGCAATGTGTTTGGGTCATCCGGATTAATTGATATACCCATCAAATCTTTATCTGCCCGCGATTTGATAGAGCCAATATTTATATCGATATCACAGATTATGGAAAGTATATCCGCTTTAACCTGTGCATCAAGCCTCTTCCACTGTTCTATGGACATCCTGTCATATTGTGAGTTATCATTCCATGCCTTCCATTTCTCAGGTGTAAAGTTATTAGGATCGGCAATTCCCGGAAGCTTCGCGTCATAAGTCAAGATGTGCTGGGTTCTTGCGAGCATTCTATCAGACTTCTTCTGCTGTTTTGGCCTTACCTGACCTTTTTTACCAAGTGTATAACATATTCTGGCCGCGTTGCCGCGAATAATATTTTTACCGTAAGACTGAAAGTCACCTTGAGCAAAAAACATTATTCTGTCAAATCTCTCATCAGAGATATACAAACCATTATTTTCCTTCAGTACATTAGCATCCCATACTACAAATATTTCACCATCTTTATCGAGGCCTCTGAAATCGGAATCCAACTGATTTGTGATTGCGCGAAATTTCTGCATAATCTCCGCGTTTGCCAAAGCAATTCGGTGAGATTCTATACAGACCTTAAATATTTGACCGGAAAAAGAAATAACAATTACAAAAATCCCCATAGCTACTAAAAGCTCGATAAGTGTAAAAGCCCTGTTTTTTCGTTTTGTTAATTTCATAATTTCGTTGATTTAAAAGCGTATTTCTTTTTGATAAATCGCTATACAAGGATTTTTCCCGCCGCTTGTAGGCGGAATAACCCAAACCGAATCGGTACTCAATTCCTGCCATGACTCAGCAAGAGTAATAATATTACCTGAAACCGTGTCACGTTCTACGACACGATATATTTTCCCCGTCTTGTTCGCCACGATTTTTGAACCAGAGTTTATAAATGATATCTGTGCCGCTTGATTAATAGTCAGTATATTTTCAGCAACTTTAGTAACCGGGACCTCTACAGGAACCGGGATGGCCGAAGCACTTCCAGGCTTTCTGCTAATAAAGACAGTGACTTGTATAATGCGGTTTGCAGGGTTCAATGAAACAGGCCTGCATAACGCGGACCAGAAATATTGTTTATCCGCAGAGATTTCAGTAGAAGGATAAGCAAACTCATCGAGTGGTATCGAATTCATATCTGTAAAAAGAACCTGTTTATTTACATCAAGAACAGACGTTGAAAAGTCAATGCCGTAAAGCTGTATTTTCGCGAAGGCTTCATCGGCGGTTGTCGCGGCTATTGTCCTTTCCGTCGCGACTGTGGATAAATGGACACCGACAAGGAATGTACCTCCTACAAAACTCATTCCAATTGCAAGAGTACCGATAGCCAATAAAACCTCAGTTAAAGAAAATCCTTTATGTCTTCGCGTTAAACTCATAATTTTATTAATACTTATTTATTTTTAACAATTGTTCCAGTATATTGATTTATAAAGACAGGTTTAAGGCTTTTCAGATAATTATATCTTAATAAGCCAGAATTCGAATCATCCTTTTCGCCAGCTAATTCATAAAAAACATTTTTATCATATATATAAAAAACATTTGCGCTTGCTTCCTCTCCATACCCATACGCTTCGTAATCATCCTGAATAAACATACCAATATTTCTGTTTTGTATGCTCGCAAGCGAATTAAAAATATCATCTTTTGATTCGCCGTTGTCAGGCTTGTAAATTCCATCACGGTTTCTAACACGAACATTATGAACAACTAATCTGCCTGACGGTGAAAAAATAACAGAAAAACATGAAATATCTCTTAAATACCCGCTTTTGCTTGAGGCACTAAAATCCTTTACATCGACACCTTCAAGATATACACTTGAATTAAGCGGCTTACCGGTTGTTTCATTTGCCTGTATCAGCATATCCACAACTCTGAAATCATCCGGCAGTTTCATTGGTTTCTGGCCGTCAAGAACACGAAAGCCGCTGCTGAGTTTTGTTTTTTCAGGGTCATGTATAATGAAAATCATATATTGGTTTCCATAAATATCCAACTGAAAACGAACACCGGCATATCGCTGCTCTTTAGATGCGATGGCACGTGCGGTGGAGAAGGCCGCACTTATCGTTGCTGTAACTCCGCTGCCTGTCTCGAAAGACTTCTGCAATGAACGGATAGCGGGCAAACCAATGCCTGTAAGAAGCGCCAATATGGCGACAACAACTACCATTTCAGTAAGCGAAAAACCAGATTTTTTACAACTTGTTCTCATTATAATTTTATATATTTAAACAGTCTGATGCCTGTATCAGTTTATTTATTCTGAATGTCATCAGAAGTTCTAAAGCTTTTATCAGGTCCCGCTGATATTATTTTGGGAAAAGTATTTCCAGGTACATAACTGTAATCCAGCAAAGTTCCCCACGGGTCATAAATCTGCGGCTGCGGCTTGTCAGTTGCCGGTACATCAGGATTATTTTTTATTAATTTATTATTAATTTTGTCCAGGTATTCATTCACACCGGGAGTCTGGCGAAGCTGTCCGTACAGAGCCGCTGAATGTGTCAGGTAAGGAGCCAGGTTCGGGTCAGGAAATCCTTTCCAATATTCATAATATTCATCCAAAGCTCCGTCAAGTAACGCATAAGTGCTTTCAATAGCTCTTTGATTATTTTGATTATCCATATGAGATACGATACCAATAGTGATTGTCGCTAAAACAGCAATAATCGACACTGTCACCACTATCTCTATAAGCGAAAGGCCATGATTGTTTTTATTAATCTCCATAACTTCAGCCTGCCTAAAACGGATATGTATGTTTGTATTTAGTTTCCAAAATTCCGAATATCATCAGTAGTGCCGTATATACCATCCAATCCCGCTGAAATCAATATATATGAATCAGGTCTGTAAGGCTGATGTACAGTATTGAGAGTTTTCGGGTCAGTTATATAATTATAAAAATATTCATAATTATTATTAGGCAGTCCCAAAGGCTGTACAATTCTCGTATTGTCATCCTGTAATTCATTAAGCAAAACAATCTTCTCGTTATCAAGTTCCTCATAAATATCATAAACCGTTTTCATCGAAGTGTTTGCTTTATAATACAGAATTGGAGTACCTGCATTAACTCGACTGCCGTCTGGTAATATAACTTTTCTCTTATTAAACATATCAGAAAATACATATGTACCCGGCGCTAAACCTTCACTTTGCACAGCGTTTTTTGGAAATAATCCTGTATCGACGCCTGATACATCATCCCCTAATCTGAAAGCATTGGCTGTTTCACGATCAATATACAGGTCCTTCCTCTGATTGAGAAAAGTCTGATTGGCAGCATCATAGATAAAAACACCGGCTTTAGTACGGCCGTCAGACATGAAATCTGATTGCGGGTGAAAACCCAGCAAATCCCATCCAAGAAGTGCCTCGGCAAGTCTCTGCGCTCCGCTATATTCGCTGCCTACACCTATCAAAGGACTTTCAGATGAAGGATAATCTCCATAGTCATTTTTAAAAGTCACCAGGCCAAGATTGATGGAACTGAACTGGGCTTTCTGCCTGGCTTCCTTGGCAGTATTTTTTACTGCCGTCATAGTTGGAAGAAGCAACCCGGCTAATAAAGCGATTATCCCCAAGACAACCAATATTTCTACAAGCGTCAGTCCTGTTTGTTTATGTTTTACAGCCATTGTCTTGTACTTCCTTTACATTATACACAATATTCATTTCAATAATAGCTGGCATTTACTAAATTAAGGTAGTTCTCTATACCTGAAATCAAAGTTATATATATCATCAGATGTACCGTACTCACCATCGTTACCGGCTGATGCTAATATATAAGTATCATTTTTAAAAGGCCTCCGTATAGTAGTAACCTTTGGGTAAAGTGTATTTTCATAAAATCTTGCACCTGGAGTTCCCTCTGTAGCGAGCTTGTGAGAACTTGAAGAATCCCATGGTTTTCCCAGAAGAAGCAATGCCTGATTGTCTAGGTAGTTATAAATTGAATTGGCCGGATCACTTACATCGTGTTTTGTTTTGGTAGGACTTGCCTTATAATAAAGAATAGGCATCCCCATTTTCATACCAGTGTTTCTGTTTGTTACCTGACCGAATTCGTCACATAATAAAATACTGCCGGCAATAAATTGTTGATCTGTATAGTTAGAATATATATCTTCAATTCTGTAAGCATTTGCGTTTTCTATCGTCAGGTAATTTTTTCTGGCACTCATATCACCGCCTGAAGCATACAATTGTCTGCCGGTAAAATCTTCTCCATTCCTCTTAAACACAGAATCAGGATGAAATCCCATCAAATCCTTTCCTACCATAGCTTCGGCTAATTTCATCGCACCACAATAGGGATTACCATCTATATCTTTAGGAGCTGAATCAGGGTAATTTTGAAACTCACCGCTAAAAAATTCTAAAGCATCACCAATACTTTTGAATTGTACGCGCTGTTTGACTTCCTTTGCATACTTTTTAACCTGATTCATAGCAGGAACAAGCAGACCAATAAGTATTACAATGATACTCATAACAGTCAGAAGCTCGACTATTGTAAAAGCCGCTTTTTTATCTGATTTTTTAATTACTGATTTCATCTTTGTTAACTCCTAAATTCAACTGTTTCGAAAAACCATTTTTTAATTTTTATTTATATTTTTTAACTACCCGCACTGCTTAAACTTGTAATAATCGAAATCATAGGCGTGAAGATAGCAAGAACGATCACCATAACTATACTTCCCAGGCCGATAACCATGATAGGTTCGAGCATGGACATGAGCGAACCGACAAGCACATCGACCTGCTCGTCAAAATTGTCCGCGATTTTAAGAAGCATTTTGTCCAAATCTCCAGTTTCCTCGCCTACCGCAATCATATTGCTGACAATTGAGTCAACTGTACTTGACTGCTTAAGAGGACCTGCAAACGTATCGCCCTGCCGGATTGAATTGTGGACTGCTGCGAGTAAGTTGGCAAAGACTTCATTACCCGCTGTTTCACGAGTTACATTGATAGCGTCCAGAATAGGAACACCGGCACCGATAAGTGTTCCAAGCGTTCTTGTCCATCGCGTGACTGAAGATTTATTTGTAAGCTGACCTAATACAGGGATTCTTAGTTTTACTGTATCAAGAGCCAATCTTCCCTTTCGAAATCTCCTGACAAACCTCATAATTATTGTTATAATAATTGGTGTGCCAACAATAAGTACCCATCCTCCAATCGGAATTCCGGCTATTTTAGGAGCGAAACCTGGAAAAAGAGGACCTTTTCCTGCAATCCAGTTACTTATTCCCATAACTATAAGAGTAATTTTTGGTAATTTCCCACCATCGGTCATTTCCGCAAGCGTTGTAGCAAACTGCGGCACAACAAAAAGCATCAAACCCATGATAATTAAAACCGCAGCAGCCAAAACCACGATAGGATAAATCATAGCTCCCTTAACACGAGCTTTAAGTTTCTGGTCCTTTTCCATAAAATCCGCTATACGGGAAAGGATAAGGTCCAAAACACCACCAGTTTCTCCGGCGGCCACCATGTTCACGAAAAGTCTGTCGAAGGCCCCATTATATTTTGCCATCGCTTCTGACAATGTCGTGCCGCCTTCAATATCATCACCAACATAACCAATAATCCTTTTAAAATTTCCGGCTTTCTGCTGTTCTTCGAGAATTCTGAGCGAACGTAAAATAGGAAGGCCCGCGTCCTGAAGTGTAGAAAGCTGTCTTGCGAAATTCGTGACCTGTTTTATTTTTACTTTGCCGTTTGCGCCGCGTCTATTCTTGGAAGCTGCGGCGGCCGGCTTGGCTGCTTTTTTGCTTACGTTGCGAGGGGCTACTTTCGTAGGGAAATAACCCATATTACGAATTTTACTTATAGCTTCTTTCTGACTGAGGGCTTCAATTTCATTCTTTATCTCAACACCCTGAGCATCCAATGCGGTATATTGAAAAACAGCCATCTTTTATTACTCCTATATCTTCTATATCATTATGGTCATGATAAACAGACTGTATTTTTTGAAACTTATTCGACCATAGTTCCTTTTACGATTTCATCGATAGTTGTAAGTCCGTCAAAAATAGCGGCTATACCATTTTCGCGAAGCAGTCTCATTCCAGCCTTTTGGCCGGCGGTACGCAATACATTAGTTGACGCCTGACTCATAATCAAATCGCGTATTTCATCGTTAAATACCATGATTTCAAATATTCCTACTCGACCTCGATAACCTGTTCCATTGCACTGTTTGCATCCGCGACCATAGAAAAACTTTTTATCCCTGACATCATCAGGAGACAACCGTAAATCTGCCAATTGTGCTTCAGTTGGGTCAAATTGAGTTTTACAACCCAAACATATTCTTCGGACAAGTCTTTGAGCAACTATACCTTCAACCGTAGCTGTAATAAGAAATGGCTCAATACCCATATCCAAAAGTCGGGCTACCGAACTCGGAGCATCGTTGGTGTGCAGTGTTGTAAACACGATGTGACCTGTAAGAGATGCCTGAGCGGCAATTTGGGCTGTTTCAAGGTCACGAATTTCACCAACAAGGATAACATCAGGGTCCTGACGCAAAATAGCACGAAGACACCTTGCGAATGTAAGGCCGATAGCGGGCTTCATTTGGCATTGAATAAGACCGTCAACATCGTATTCAACTGGGTCCTCGGTCGTAATTATTTTCGTTTCAATATCATTTAATTCATTCAGCGCGGAATATAAAGTTGTTGTCTTTCCGCAACCTGTTGGTCCGGTAACAATGATAATTCCATTCGGTTTTGTAATAAGTTTGTGTACTACCTCTGCTTCTTCGGGTCGCAATCCAAGCTCAGACATTTTATAACTTGCGTTTTTTCTATCCAGGATACGAAGCACAACGCTTTCGCCGAACATTGTGGGAAGAATAGCGACACGGAGGTCAACCGGATTGCCTTGCACTGTAAGAGAAATACGTCCGTCCTGAGGCAAACGTCTTTCCGCAATATCCAAATCCGCCATAACCTTAATACGGGAACTTAAAGCCGCCGCGATATACTTTGGCGGAGGAACCATTTCATAAAGTACGCCGTCGATACGATAACGCATTTTATACTCATTCTCAAACGGCTCAAAATGAATATCGGACGCTTTATCGCGAATTGCTTGCAGAAGAACAAGATTCAGGAGTTTTTTGACTGGATTGGACTCAGAAAGCTCTTTTAGCTCATCAAGGTCGATACTCTGGTTTCTGCCTTCGAATTCAGCAAGAAAACTATCACCCTGTATTTCATCAATTAATTCATTGATATTATCGTTCTGCTCCTTCTTTTCTTCGTAATATTTTGACAATGCCTGATCAAGCGCTTCGGAATCGGTGATTTTAGCGGTAACTTTGAAGCCCATTAAAGTGCTTAAATCGTCTGTAGCCCTGAAATTATCAGCGTTGTCAAGCACTACTATCAGCTCGTTTTTTTCCTTAATATACTCTACCGGCACAATATGATATGTTTTCGCCATTTGTTCCGGAACTTTTTCAATAACATCAGCGGGGATTTCAATTCCTTCGAGACTCATATACCCCATACCCCTCTGAGCCGCTAATGCTACTTGCAGTTGTTTTTGATCGACCAGACCAAGTTCAAGAAAGATTTGCCCCATCTTAATCTTGCCGTTTCGCTGCTGTTGTATTTTCAGGCATTCATGAACTTTGTCTCTGCTTAAAACACCCATCTTAATGAGTATTCTGCCAATATTTCTACCCTTTAATTGTTCTACCGGTGGGAGTTTTTGTTGGCTGTTCGCATTTACCATGAGTATATTCCTATAAATATCATAACCTGATTCTTACTGTATTATATATCATTAAAGCCTTTTTAGCAAACATATTATCATATGGACATATAGTTATTCATACTATTAAAAATGCTTATTTTTTGTTGATAAACCCATTAAATATGTATGAAATACTTATCGGAAGGAAAAATATAAAAAGGTTATCTCATTACCCAGGTTTTTTCTTTATACTCAAGAGCAGCTCCGCCCAACGAAGAAGGATTACCCTTTATCCTATAATGTAAATCGAGAGTCTTCTTCAAATATATTTTCTTTTGCTCCGCATTCTGCTTTTTTGCTAAATTTGCAGGAGGTTCGATTTCGATAGTTTCGTTACTCAAACCGGTTATGTATATATTAATGCTCTTTGCGTTAGAATCAAAATCAGGCCAAATTATGGCAATATCTTTTGTGTTATCCTGACCCTGTATGATTTTGGTATCAGTGCTGCCCAAAAGCTCAAGGAATGGATATGCTTTTTCGTGCCTTTCCTTTATTTTATCAAAAACCATTGATCCAACACCCTTCCCCGCGGGAATAATTTGAAATGTATCTGTAACTAATTCACATTTAGGGTAAAAACCGACATCTGCGCCCGAATTATTGGTTAATGTAAGTATAATGTACCAGAAACGAACGGGTTTTTTGTCCACAGAACTTTCAAGTACAATCTGCTGCGGATGAGTAAACGTGGTGTTTAATGTCCATTGGCTTGGACTCTGTACAACTGCGGGTTTAGGAGCCGCAAAAGAAACGCATGTAAATGCTAACAGAAAAACTATTGTTCCATAAAGAGAACTTTTCATCCCATGGCCCTCGTCACATATATATTAAAGCTTATTTGTTACGAAAAAACATAATTTCCATATAATACATATTTTACTATAAATGCACTTAAAAACCAAGAATATTTTCTCTATAAGGCATGAGTTATACAAATATATATCAATAAAAACCCACTAACCATTCAATAGTCAACCTATTTTCGCCATTTCGACATAATTAAAAATCAATTATCTGATATGTGTAATTCTTTTTGGCTGGTTTTTTTGAGGAATACCATTAATTCTGATATCTTTACGAGGCGTTTTGTCCGGCAGATATTCCTGGGGAATTTTGTATCCAAGCAGAACCAGAGCATTCCTGCTTATTTCCCCAGTTAAGTTATTGCGTTGCCTAAGCCCATCCTTGAAAACATCAAGTGCCTTTTTTTTCATTCTGCCCTGCATTTTTCTTAAGCCGTATGCGGAAGCGTTTTTGGCTGTTTCATTGAAATCGCCCAAAAAAATGCTTTTCAATATATCCAAACCATCTTCCTGCATCCACGACAGGTTAAAAGCGGCACGCCTTCTTATCGAGGCGTTCGTAGAAAACAACTGCACCTTAAGCTTCTCAAGAAGCTCTTTTGACATTTCTTCTTTTTGTTCTTCTTTTATGTTGTTTGGCTCTGACTCCATAATTCACCCTCGATATATCGGTAAAAAAGGCTTTTTTTCTACAATATTTTTATTATAAAGATTAGCAGCCTAACGGCTTAAATTCTTTAAAATTGAATTGGACGGCCTTCAAAGGTTGACAAATTTACATAAAACCTTATAATATAATGTAATAAGAGATTATATTTGCAAATCTTACGGTATGCGAATTACTCAACCAAACCCAAACTGCTTTTTACTTTTCAAAAGTAATAACATTTGGATATTAAACGTTGGAGATGGTGCTATTTATGGATACCGAGCAACATGACGCTCATGAAACAAACATCACAAATGAGCCTAAAATAAATAAATATTTTAGAGCAGCTATAAAGAATCGCGCCAGTGATTTGCATCTAAAAGTCGGCCAGGTCCCAAAATTACGTGTATTTGGAGAGCTTAAAAACACAAAAGGCGAAATAATAAACTCTAAATTGATGGAATCATTGGTATTCGAGATACTTACAACTCAACAAAAAGAAACTTTTCTACAAGAGGGAACGCTGGATTTTGCATATGAGGTTGATGGCGAAAGCCGTTTTAGAACTAACCTTTTCCGCCAAAGAGGAATGATAAGTCTCGTAGCAAGAAGAGTTGAAACAAATATACCTTCATTTGAAAATTTGCATCTGCCTGAAGTCTTAAAGACTATTTGTCAAAGCAGAAGCGGATTGATTCTTGTTGTAGGTCCGACAGGCTGCGGCAAAACAACTACTATCGCATCCATGATAAATTATATAAATTTAACTCGCCATTGCCATATAGTTACGATTGAGGACCCGATTGAATATTTATTCAAAGATGAAAAAGCAGTAGTCTCACAAAGAGAAATCGGGTTAGATACCAATAACTATACTGACGCGCTAACTTATCTAATGCGTCAGGACCCTGATGTAGTCTTTGTGGGTGAAGCACGAGATTTAAATACTATAACCGCGGGAATGAGAGCTGCCGAAACCGGGCACCTTGTTTTTGCAACACTTCACTCTGCAAATGCATCACAAGCTATCCACAGGCTATTGGACTTGTTTCCACAAAATGAACGCGACCTCGTAAGACAAACATTAAGTCTGGCAATTCGCGCGATTGTAAGTCAGGCGTTGGTTCCATGTCTTGCTGAAGGAACTGACAGAGTCCCCGCGATGGAAATTTTAATAATTAACGCTGCCGCCAGAAAACTGATAACCGAAGGCAGAGAGGCGGATTTGCCAAGCGTAATTCGTTCATCTCAACATGAAGGTATGCAGGATCTTACATATGAATTGGTTAGATTAGTAAAAGAAGGTCTTATAGACCCTAAAGATGCTTATAAATTCGCACCAAATAAAGATGAATTAAAAATGGTGATGAAGGGCATAACAACAACAGATGGTATTTTATAGTTTTTCGGAGCATTATGGACTTATTTTTAGCTTCTATAGTATTCGGCGGTTATATCTCGATAATAAAATATATTATCTTCGCAGCGGCGTTTATAGTATGGCTGCCGCTCGTTAGCTGGATTCACAATGATTCAAAACCTTTGGAAATAAACACTCTGGTCTGGACTGTAGCCATCCTCTGTACCGGAGCAATCGGAATTGTCGCATGGCTTTTAATTCCAATGTATATAGTTGGGTTGCTTTTGTTTGCTGTATTGGTTGGTACTGTATCATTAATTTATACAAAGCAGCGCAACGCAATGGTTTTAGATGCTGATCGTGTTTTAACTATTGATCATATTAAAAGCCTTCTTGTAAGCCAGGAAAAGAAGCTCGAAAGCCTTAAAGAATTTACATTTATTACAGCAAATAAGAACGATGTTCCAATTCCTGAACCAAGAACAACCGATTTCTTCGGATATAAAACTGTTTATGAAATTATTAAGGATGCCTCTTGGCGAAGGGCGAGTACGGTGGCACTTACACCAACACCCCAGGAATATCAAATCGCTTACAATATCGATGGCTCTGTCGTTAAACAACCAAGCATACCAAGAGATCAGGCGGAATACTTTCTGACATTTATAAAACATCTGTCTAATTTGGATATCAACGAAAAAAGAAAACCTCAAAAAGGTGTATTTAGAGTACATCGGAACCAGGTTAAAAAAGATGCTGTGTGGGAAGTGACAACAGCAGGTTCAACCGCCGGAGAACAGGTCAGGCTTAAAAAAATAACACAGGAAGACCCAATCAGGGTAGATATGCTTGGACTTATGCCGGAACAACTCGAATTATTAAATAGTCTAAAGGAAAGAAAGCAGGGTTTGTTTATAATCAGCGGGCCTGAAAAGAGCGGCTTATCAACAACTTTATATGCTATGCTGAGAAATCATGATGCCTTCATGAATAGTATCAATACTCTCGAAAAGCAAACTTCGGAACCGTTACAAAATATCACACAAAACACTTTCACTCTGACAGATACAGGTTCGACGACATACGCGAAAAAACTTTTATCTATTGTAAGAATGGGTTCTGATGTTCTTGGCGTATCCGATTGCGAAGACGCAGAAACCGCACGTGTCGCCTGTAAAGCCGCGACTGATGGTTCTATTGTTTATCTCGTTATAAAAGCCGACAGCGTTGTTCAGGCTTTAAATAAAATGATGAAATATGTAGGTGACAGTTCCGTTTTGGCGCATAGTCTTATGTGCATAAGCAACCAGAGACTTGTGAGAAAGCTTTGTGACACTTGTAAAGAAGCATACGCGCCGGATAAAGAATTACTGCGTAAGTTTAATATTTCCGCCGAAAAGACCAAAGCTCTGTATCGCGCAGGAAAAGCTGTCTATGACAAACGCGGCAAACCGTCAACCTGCGAGCATTGCCAGGGAACAGGTTATTATGAAAGAACCGGCGTTTTTGAAATGATTGGAATTAACAATGAATTGGCGAAGATTATACAAACGCAACCTATGCCGGAAATCGCCAAGCAGCTAAGAAGAGCAAAAATGCTGTACATGCAGGAACAAATGTTAAGAAAAGTAATCAATGGAACAACAACAATAAATGAAATGATAAGGATACTTCAGCCTAAAAGCAAACCGTCAACTTAAAACAGCTTGAAGCAATCGTATCATCGAATAAAGATTAATTAATAACCGGAGTTTTTTTATGGCAAGTATCGCTGTATTGATAATAATGTTAGGATGTGCGGCATTACTATTTCTCAAAGGAACAGTAGTCAGGGCAATAGCGTCTATCTTCGTTGCAATTTTCGCGGTTATCGCGGCATTTGGCTTTTTTGAATTTCTCGCGAATTTTATAATCAGCCGGGCAGACAAAGGTTTTCTTGTTTCAATAGTAAATTTTGCGCAACCAATCTGTTTTACATTAATTTTTATTATTGTTTTCGCCGCTCTTCAAACACTCGCGGTATATTTAACTCGCGAAGAAGTGGATTTGGGTTTGTGGCCTGAAAGAGTCGGACGCGCGGTTTGCGGGCTTATTTTAGGCTTCATTATATCGGGTGTTGTTGTCACAGTTCTTGCGATGGTACCTTCCTTACCCATGAAATTACCATACGAACGTTTCGATGCGTCAAGCCTTAAAACAAACGAACCCAAAAAAGTCCTTTTCAACGCTGATGGTTTTGTCACTAACTTATTCAGCGCTGTTAGCAAAGGCTCGCTTAGCGGAAAAAGAAGTTTTTCTGTTCTTCATGCCAATTATCTTGACCAGATTTTTTTGAATAGACTGACGGAAAATGTCTCGATATTAACCAGCTCTGCGCCCGCTATTTCAATTCCGGCTGAAAAAGCCGTTTGGCCGGCTTCAGAAGCGATTAAGACGCAAATAAACGAGTTAAACACAAACGGAGAACTTAAGAATTCACCCGGCAAACCATCCGGCAGCTACACTCCGATGATTGTAAGAATTGCAATTAAAAGAAGCGCGATAAAAACCGAAGACAAAGTCTCAGCCGGGAAATTTACCGCTTCTCAACTCAGACTTATTTGCAAGAATAGCTCAGAGACGCAGAACCCTCTTACAGGCACAGCAATAAACGTATATCCGGTTGGCCATCTCCGTTCGGCAAATCAAATGCAGGTGACTAAGGAAATCTCATTAGACAATAGCAGTTTTAACGATAACCCAACAAAAGAAATTGATTTTGTTTTCTGCATTCCAAATGGATATACACCTGTTCTTGCGAAACTGAAGTTAAACAGCGTTGCACAGATATCACAAAATGCAATCCTGAAAGACGCTTCAGAAGCTCCGCAGCCTGCAATCTTTTCTCAAAGAACAGAAGGTGACAATCAGGGATGATTTCCCGCCGGATGTCCGTAATCCCAGTTTGGCGGATAATGACACAATTCTTTTGTTAAGCTAAAGAGAATCAGTGACTTGAAATATAATCTGAAAAAAGATTATAAGATGTTGTTTTTTTTTCAAGAGAGAAAAATATTATAAAACTCTGCCCTTAACAGCAAACCGCGAGTTCTTCCAAATCAAGCTCCATCAGATGCTCAAGGTATTCGTTGAGGTCTTCTTGTGAAAAAGTCGCGAGAAATTCAGGCTTGGCTGTTTTATTGATTTTACAAATGTAATCTATCAACTCTCTTTTTTCCATATCAACATATCCTTATAAACAACTGAAGAATCGAATTAGTTTCATTTTCTAATAACAATTCTCAAATTATCGACACTGCAAATACAATTACTTTAACCCCTTAAAATACAACTCAATACTCGTCCCATAACCTGAACCACCATATAAAGGGAGATGCATTAATTAACCACTACATATAGTGACACAAGAAAATCCTGCGATTTTACAAACAAATCAAGTCCAATAAAATCAAACCAACAGACCTATAACCACAATTTAAGAAAAAACAAAATATTTCTTTTTTTATACATTTTTTTAAATATGCAAAGATAAACTATTAAATATTAACTCATCTCGAAGAAACGCGAACATTTTCATAAGAAACACTTATAATATATATAACCCACAGGATGTTCAACATAGCTTGACAAAAATGGAATTTTTTGAGATAAATAGAAGTTCTTATTACATTTTTGTTCGGAATATTTATATGGCACATAAAATTGTATCGAAAAAACAGTTATCGAATGACGTTTTCACCGCTGAAATCGAGGCGCCGCTAATTGCTCAGGCGAGGCAGCCCGGCCAATTCGTGATTATTGGTATTAATAACGAATATTCAGAAAGAATTCCGCTGACAATAGCCGGAGCAGATCCGAAAAAAGGAACTATTCAGCTTATCTGGCAAAGAGTGGGCAAAACAACCGCAGAGCTTTCAGAACTTAACGTTGGAGATACAATCGCCAATGTAGCAGGACCTTTGGGAAAAGCAACACATCTGAAAAAGTTCGGTACTGTAGTTTGCGTCGGCGGCGGAATAGGAAACGCCCCGCTTCTGCCAATCGCGACAGCACTAAAAGAATATGGAAACAAAATCATCAGCATACTCGGCGCAAGGAACAAAGAACTGCTTATTCTCGTGGATGAATTCGCGAAGATAAGCGATGAATTAATTGTCACTACCGATGACGGCTCATACGGACGAAAAACCTTAGTCACAGAACCTCTCAAAGAACTCTGTATGCGTAATCCGAAGCCGGATCAGGCTTACGCAATCGGACCGGCTATTATGATGAAATTCTGCTGTGGTGTGACAAAACAATTCGATGTCCCTACAGAAGTGTCACTCAATACTATTATGATTGATGGTACAGGTATGTGCGGCGGATGCCGAATCGAATACGACGGCAAGCCGAAATTTGTCTGCGTGGACGGCCCCGAATTCGACGGCCATAAAGTCAATTTCGATTTGATGATGAAACGTCTCAGCGCATACAAAAACCTGGAACAAAGAGAACACGAAAAACATAAATGCAAAATCGGCCTGGATAAAAAATAAATACACGGTACATTCCGATTAATATACAGGATAATTTATAAATGACTGAAAAAGAAAGACAAGAACTTTTAGAGAATCTCCTTGCAAAACAAAAAGCAGGCGAACTTAAAGTCTCTGATAGATACAATATACCTTTACAGGAAATGCCCGAGCAGGACCCTGACGTAAGAAAAACAAATGTCAACGAAGTCGCTATAGGCTATACTGAAACTCATGCCCGAATAGAAGCTCTCCGCTGTCTGCAATGTAAAAACGCACCATGCGTGCAGGGCTGCCCGGTCAAAATCAGGATAAAAGATTTTATCGAAGCTATCACCGAAGGCCAATACGGCCAGGCTCTTTCTATAATAAAGGAAAACTCACTTCTTCCGGCGGTTTGCGGCAGAGTATGCCCACAGGAAAATCAGTGCCAGCTTACCTGTACAGTAGGGAAAAAATTCAAGGACCCGGCAAAAGCAGTTTCTATTGGCCGTCTCGAAAGATTCGTCGCGGATATGAATCAGAGTTCTGAATCCACTCCGGCGGTCGCGGCAAAGACTGGAAAGAAAGTCGCTATCATCGGCTCCGGACCAGGAGGTATTGTCGCGGCAGCGGATACGAGAAGAGCGGGACACGATGTCACCTTATTCGAGGCCTTCCACAAACCCGGCGGCGTTATGGTATATGGTATCCCGGAATTCAGATTACCTAAAGCTATCGTACAAAAGGAAATTGATACTCTAATTAAAATGGGTGTAAAAATTAATTATAACTTCATCGTTGGCAAGACCAGAACAATTCAGCAATTGATGAATGAAGACGGATTCGACGCAGTTTATATAGGGGTCGGAGCCGGACTTCCGAATTTCATGGGAATTGAAGGCGAATCACTCGTAGGCGTATTCAGCGCCAACGAATATCTCACTCGCGCGAATTTAATGAAAGCGTACAGTTTCGGCTCAGGTTCAGATACACCAATTATTCAATCAAAAATAGTCGCAGTTGTCGGAGGCGGAAATGTCGCGATGGACGCGGCCAGAACCGCGCTTCGTCTCGGTGCCGAAAAAGTCTATCTGATATATCGAAGAACAGAAAAGGAAATGCCTGCCCGAATCGAAGAAGTGCATCACGCAAAACAGGAAGGCATAGAATTCCATATGTTACAAAGCCCAATACGAATACTCGGAGATGAAAACAGCAGAGTGACAGGAATCGAATGCCTCAAATACGAACTTGGCGAGCCGGACGATTCGGGAAGAAGAAGGCCGGTCGCAATAAAAGGTTCGGAATTTATTATCGAGCTTGATACGGTCATTATAGCGATTGGAAATACACCGAATCCTCTTATTTCACAAACAATGCCTGAGCTTGAAATGACACGATGGGGAACTATTGTAGTCGATGAAAAAACTATGGCCGCTTCAGTACCGGGCGTTTTTGCCGGAGGCGATATTGTTTCAGGTGCGGCGACTGTAATTCTCGCAATGGGTCAGGGAAGAATAGCAGCCGCCTCAATTAACGAATATCTCGCGAAAAAATAGAGCCAGAGCATTTCAGAGATGCTATTTCCATAAAATCTTCAGGTGCAAATAGCCGCTTTGCCGCTATTGCCAACATCCATTCCTTGTGTTAATATGACAAGAAGAAATTTATTAATTTGTGTTTAGTTATATTTTTTATACAAGGATTTCTAATCATATTATGCGTATAGGTTTGGGGCAATTTAATTCTATAGTCGGCAATCTTTCGGGTAATATCGAAAAGATGAAGGAATTTTACAATCGCGCGATTGAGGAAAAAGTTGATTTACTTATTTTTCCGGAATTGGCGATTTGCGGTTATCCGCCGGAAGACTTGGTTTTAAAGAAACATTTTCTTGCAGACTGTGCAATTAGTATAGAAAAAACAGCCTCGGCTTGCCCTGATATGACTATCATCGCCGGTTTTGTCGAAACAGAAAGCGGTAAAAGCTACAACTCAGCCGCGGTAATGCAAAACGGGAAGATCGCTAATATTTATCGAAAAGTACAATTGCCAAATTACGGCGTATTCGATGAACGCAGGTATTTCCAGCATGGCACTGAGCCGCTGGTAATTGAAGTCAAAGGCACAAGATTAGCAATTACAATTTGCGAGGATATATGGCAATTGAAATGGCTCGCTGATTTCCTCAAAAATTCCATGCCTATCGATATGCTTGTCAACATATCCGCGTCACCTTTTCATTACGGCAAAATCGAAATTAAAGAAAAGATTCTTAGTGACTGCGCACTTAAACTAAATTGTGCGGTTGTGTATTGTAATTTAGTCGGATGCCAGGACGAAATCCTTTTTGACGGCAGGAGCATTTTAGCGGATTCGTCGGGAAAAATAGTTACGAAAGCAAAAGCTTTCGAAGAGGATTTATTAATCGCTGACATTGTCACTGACACAAAAAAGAAAATACAAATAAAACCTCTTGGTCAGGAATCTTCTCAGCCGGAAAATGTAATCGACGAAATTTATCAGGCGTTAGTTTTGGGAACAAGAGATTACACTCATAAGAACGGTTTCAAAAAAGTTCTTCTTGGCCTTAGCGGCGGAATTGATTCTTCTATTGTAGCGGCTATCGCGGTGGCCGCTCTCGGCAAAGAGAATGTAATCGGTATAACTATGCCAACGAAATTCAATAGCGCCGAAACGATTTCAGACGCGGGAAAACTCGCGAAGAATTTTGGTATGGAATTTTTGACAATCCCAATCCATTCCATTTTGCAGGAATTCGATGATTCACTAAAAAGCGTTCAGGGCTGGGAAAGTGAGGGTATCGCTTATGAAAATCTACAGGCCAGAATTCGCGGAACAATCCTGATGTCACTTAGTAATAAATCAGGCGCACTCGTATTAACTACAGGCAACAAAAGTGAGACAGCGGTCGGTTATTCAACATTATACGGTGACACGGCAGGCGGATTCGCGGTTATCAAGGATGTTCCAAAGACAATAGTTTACAAGCTGGCGGAACATATAAACAAAATCTCAGGAAGCGATGTCATTCCCGCAGATGTTATAACAAGACCGCCAAGCGCAGAACTCAAATTGAACCAGAAGGATACTGATTCATTGCCTGATTATGATTTGCTCGATGAAATCCTGAAAGGTTATGTAGAAGAAGATAAATCAGCAAGGGAGTTGATAAAATCCGGCTTGCCCAGGGACATTGTAATTCGTGTGATTCGAATGGTCGATAGAAACGAATATAAGCGAAGACAATCACCGCCGGGCGTAAAAATTACTACAAAAGCGTTTGGGAAAGACAGGAGATTACCGATTACCAACCATTACAAATCGGGAAGTGACATGACTGATTTGTGAAGAATATTATGAGGATTATTTTCCAAGAATCGCGTCTGCTAAAGCAGTGGCAAAATTTCTCGCAAACTGCGGGTCTGCACAGGTAATTATCCGCAAATTCTCCTCGATAGGAGCAGTCGAATAGACAGCGCCCATCGCAGAGATATCATTGCTTAGTCCTACGGGACAAGCAACCTTGACTCCCTTCAGAATCCCTGCATTACCAAGAACCAATACTCCGGACGAAGTTGCTCCAATCAGCTTTCTTTTCTGCGAAGCATCCAGAATAAGATTTCGCACAACTATATCGTTATTGAACATAGCCGCACCGGGACCGCCTATTACAATTATCGCGTCATAATCATCTGCTTTGATTTGATTCGCGGTAAGAGAAACATTAAATAATGAGGCATTCATACCTCTTGCAGGTCCGAGCCGATTGCTTGCTACAGTGACCATAATTCGAGCGGATTCAAGAATAGACATTGTCTGCCAGAATTCATCATGGTTAAAATTTTCACTCGGTACGATTATAGCCGCTTTTTTCGCTGTTGTCCCGGAAGAGTTTCCATTGCCCTGCCCAGCCGTATAGCCTATACAAACCATATACAAAACATCATAACCTCTTGGCAGGCTACAAATTTGAGAAACTTTACTTGCCTCGAAAACACTTATCGTAACCGAACCGAGTCCTTCCAGGCAAGCCGCCTGCAACTGGATATTCTGTGCGATATGACCAGCCTCAAGAAGCATTGCACTGTTGGTCGCCGTGCTTCGCGTTGCGGCGTTTCTTGTAACATTGGAAGTGATTATCATTACACATCCTGCGTTTGATACGGCAGCAGGCATCCCAGTGGCATTCCCAAGAGTAATACGAACATCACCTTCTGCTACTTGCTCGAGACTGTGATTAATAGGCTGATAATAAAATACTCCATCGTTGGCAACAACAAATAATTGCGTTGGGAAAGGTGATTCCAATGGACTCGGAACAGCCGGGACAATACCTGGATTTAGCCTGTTACCCAAACCAGCCCATGCCAACTGTCCGATTACAGTTTTGTCTATTGGCATCCCGGTAAATCTATCATTTGTACGCAAACTCGCAAGAGCTTCCTGAAAGCTCTTTCCATCAGAAGTAGCAGGTTTTGTCAACTGTACTATTTTCTGTATGGTTGAACGCGCTCGTCTTTGACCAAAACTCACGGCGGTAAAACATGCGATTAAAACTATAAATAATATTTTACGTTTCATATTCTCTATCCTCTAAAACTTATTTCGTTCCGGCTAAACATAATAATATTATTATACACGAAATTTAAGATTTGTCATGCTTTTTATCACTTTTCCGCTATAAACTTCTTATATGAAATAAGTTATACCGGCTAAATTAAAAGCATACTTTCATGATAATAAAGACAAAAAGGCGGATTTTTATTAAAATTTCTTTATAGAGGAGAACCTGAAGTGATTTTAAAATATGTAAAAATGCTGATAACAAGAAAACTAACCCAGAAATACACTCCCGCGAGTATCGAAAAGAAAACAGCAGCTTCGTCGATTATCCTGATAGCCCTTCGCATTTTTCCCCTCCTAAACAGCGAAATTACGTCGATTTGGAACCTTCTCTATTAAAAATATAACACGCTTTTCATAAAATGCAAAATTCAGATCAAAATATACCCTTTATGACCAAAAGGTTCAGTTTTTTATTATTATTGACTACTTATCCTTGACCTTTTATATTATTTATATTCGATAATTAAGTATTCGCAGCTTAAAGAAGTATAATATCCGAATACGTACTATTTTTACTGATATAATTCTATAGGAGAAATAAAATGTCTAAAGCAGATATCGGCCTTGTTGGTTTGGCTGTAATGGGTGAAAATCTGATTCTAAATATGGAAAGCAAAGGCTTTACAGTCGCTTGTTTTAATCGTACAGTCTCGAAAGTGGACGATTTTATGAATGCCAGGGCAAAAGGCAAAAAAATTATCGGTTGCCATTCCATCGAAGAGTTTACAGCTAATCTTAAAACGCCCCGCAAAGTTATGCTTATGGTCAAAGCCGGTACCGCGGTCGATGATTTTATCGATATGGTACTGCCTCATCTTGAAGATGGAGATATAATCATCGACGGTGGAAATTCGCATTTTCCAGATACAATTCGCCGCACAAAATACGTCGAAAGTAAAGGCAAGCTCTACATCGGAACAGGTGTATCAGGCGGAGAGGAAGGCGCCCTTTTAGGCCCATCTATTATGCCAGGCGGTTCACCAGCGGCATGGGAACACGTCAAACCGATTTTCCAGTCGATTTGTGCAAAGACTGATGACGGTGAACCATGCTGCGAATGGGTCGGCGAAAACGGCGCGGGACATTTCGTAAAAATGGTTCATAACGGAATCGAATACGGCGATATGCAGATGATTTGCGAAACATACCAGATGATGAAAGATGGACTTGGCATGACAAACAGCGAAATGCACGATTGTTTCGCAAAATGGTACGATGGTGAGCTTAACTCATATCTTATCGAGATAACACGTGACATTCTCGGCTATAAAGACGAAGAAGGAAATGAAGTGATAGACCTTATCCTCGATACCGCTGGCCAAAAGGGAACAGGAAAATGGACCGCTATCGAAGCACTAAACCAGGGACAGCCTTTAACTCTCATCGGAGAAGCGGTTTTTGCCCGATGTTTATCAGCGTTAAAAGATGAACGAGTCAAAGCGTCAAAATCGCTGAGAGGCCCGAAAGCCAAATTGAGAGGCGATAAGGAAAAGTTCCTGAATGATTTGCAGCAGGCATTATACGCGTCAAAAATAATCAGTTACGCACAGGGTTACCAGCTTATGCGGGCAGCGGCGGCTGAATACAAATGGAATCTCAACTACGGCGGAATCGCCCTTATGTGGCGAGGCGGCTGTATTATCCGTTCTGTCTTTTTGGGAAAAATTAAAGAAGCATATACGAAAAAACCGAAACTTGACAATCTGCTCCTCGACCCGTTCTTCAAATCAGCAATAAGGAAAGCTCAACCTTCATGGCGTCGTGTCGTTATGAACGCGGTCAAGCTCGGAATCCCGATGCCAACGATTACTTCGGCACTTACATTTTACGATGGCTATCGTTCAGAACGTTTGCCCGCGAATCTGCTCCAGGCTCAACGCGATTATTTCGGCGCGCATACCTACGAAAGGGTTGACAAGCCAAGAGGTGAATTTTTCCATACGAACTGGACAGGTCACGGCGGACAAACTTCAGCTTCCACATATATAGTATAGAATTGAAAAATAGTTGGCCACCGAAATTTATAAAAAATTCAACGAGCCGGGTCTATTATGGAAACAGCAGTTTTTTTGCATAATGTCAAAAAACTGCTGTTTTTCTGCGGTAAAATTGCTGTTGACGTTACTTTTTTATCAAAAAAGGCTTAAATCTGCTGTTTAAACTTAAAATAGACTGTATTTTGCCTTATTATCGCTTGACAATTGTATTGAAAACCTATATAGATACGCTGAGTTTTCACTTTTAGTTAGTGAATTTGTATATTAGGGTATTAATTCTGTCAATGTTAAGGAGATAATGATTTATGGCAACAAAAGCGGCAGCTAAATCATCTGCAAAGGTGATGAACAAGAGTGAAGTAGTTTCCGGGATTGCCGACGCGACCGGGCTAACTAAAAAACAGGTAAGTTCAGTATTTGAAGCGATGACCGGCCAGATACAAAAGAGCCTTGGCCGCAACGGCGCAGGCGCTTACATGATTCCAGGGCTTATGAAGATAGTTGTAGTGAAAAAACCTGCTGTCAAAGCTCACAAGGGTATCAATCCTTTCACAAAGGAAGAGACCATGTTCAAAGCCAAACCGGCAAGGAATGTCGTTAAGATTAGACCGCTGAAGAACCTCAAGGATATGGTTTAATCTCTAAACAAGTCTTTTTGAACTGAGAAGATTGGCATTACAGGTTTTATTGTTGGTGCTGTTTGCGGCAGGAAGTCTAATTGTTTTCCTGATGTTTTATTTAATAGCTATATCATTCGGCTGGTGAGAGCGTTTAGCTTTTCTTGTTGTAAACTGCATTATAAACCTCTGCCATCTTCTCAGTTGAAGAAGGCAAACAGATAGGTATTACCCTAAGTTTTTATAGCGAACCTTTTTTTGAACAATAGAAAGCGGCAGTTTCTTATCTTTTCATTTTTCTCATACACCATGCCATCATTATTTTTTTACCTGTAAATTATTCTTGAGAGTTTGTGACTCCTTTAAAACAAGAAAGATTACGCAAAGCTTTACATTTATAAAAACAGACAAAAAGCCGCCATAAAGCAAATAATTCACTTTTATATTACTATTATTAAGAAATCTCATGGAATGGGTAGAATTAGGTCTGCAAAATTAAAGTTAGGCATATATTGTATCTTATATTTTTTAGGATTTTTAGCTTGAAAAATATTGACAGCATTTGTAAGAAGTTGTTATATTACAGCAACTTAGAACTTTGAGCGCCCGTAGCTCAGCTGGATAGAGCAACGGATTTCTAATCCGTAGGTCAGAGGTCCGAATCCTCTCGGGCGTAGTTAAATCGCGGGTATTATTATTATTTTCCATAGTGACAATACCCGTTTGTATTGTATCAACACATGATAACCCACCTGTTTTGACTAAGGAAGTGGACAAGTGATTTTCCGGCTTTATGGCTTCTCCATCCGTGCCAGTAGCTTTTGCTTCCTGAGCTTCTATGTTTGGCAAAGATAAATCCGGTAACTTTGAAATTGTCTCTGCCGCTTGTCCGCGGAAAATATGAGTATATCTATTCATTGTCAAATTTATATCGCTGTGTCTCATTATGGCTTGCGCGACTTTCGGGTGTGCGCCGCTCGCCGCGAGCAAAGAGCCTGTCGTATGTCTCAGGCTATGAAAATCACAAAACCGCCCAGCTTCATCGAGATACGGAATAGCTTTGAGTATTACATTGCCCAGTTCGTCCTTTTCCTCAGTTGCGGCCAAGTCCTCTTTTATCATGTTCGATGTTTTATCTGTCAAGGCTTTGTATCTACCCCCGAAGGCATGAGTACCAGGCAATTTTGTTTTGAAAAATTCTTTGAGCAATTTCGCTAATTCCGGCTTTATAGGCAGAACATCTTCGCTTCGATGTTTTGAGTAACCAGCCGCGACCGTGACGGTTAAATTATTCATGTCGAAGGAATTGACGGTTAATGTTCGCAGCTCGTTTGCTCGAAGCCCCGTTTCGACCGCTACGCGATATAGCAGATAACGTTCATACCCGGACATCCCAAAACGTTCAGGCGCCTTTAGAGTAGCTTGTAAAAGTCTTCGTATCTCGTTTGTCTCGAGCGCCCGCCGATTTCGCCTGCGATCTGTTTCGGTATTCAATCGCTCCAGATTTTCGACCGGACTTCCACTTGCCTTCTGGTTTATCTGCATCCAGTGGCAAAAATGTTTCATGGCCTGTAAGTGGCTGTTGTGCGTCTGTGCGCTGAATTTTTTATTTGTGCGTCTTAATTCCGACAAGAAATTTTCAACTCGTTCCCCTGATATATCTTTCCACGTCAAGAATTTACAGCCTGATATAATACGCCTTATACAAGTCATGGTTTGCTTTACGTGTTTAATGGTGTTATCACCTGCCGATAACGACCGCTCAAAATCCATCAGGTGTTCCGAAAGCGGCTTGTATATACCAAGCTGCTGCGAAGTCAAGCGGCCTTCGTTTATTAGAGTCACTTTCAACTTTTCAGGCAATGAGTTTAGCTGCTCGCCTATTTCAACTTCCAAGAGTCCTATCCTGATTAAATTCTCGCGAAGATATGCCGGTATATGGCAGAGCCATAATGCAAGTTGCTTGTCCGGTCTTTTATCTGCCGCTTTGCACGCCACAAGAGAAACGATATTTTTGCCAAGCTCTTTAGTACATTCTTCGTCCGTTAAGCCGGGAAATTTCCGCCTGTGTTCGTTATGGTCCCGAAAATCTATGTAGTATTTTTGAGAATTCTGCCTCTTGCCTTTTTCATCTTTGTAATGAGCCTTAAAAATCCGAAAACCTTCGTATTTTTTCTTTCGCTTCATGGTACACCTACCTTTTAAATTTGCTATTCAATACTCAATCCATCACAATATTTTTTATACAGTTCATTTATGCTTTTTTGGTTTTCATCTACCAGCTTTTTCAGCTTCCGTGCGAAGTAACCCTCTTTATGTTGACGTAGTGCTAATATCAGCTTTCTTGCGTCCGGGATTGATAATCTTATGAAGTCAACTGCTTCGACTTCATCGAGCTTGACAAGGCTTTCCCATAGAGTATGGTTTGCGGCCTGTAATACGTTTAGACGCACCTTTACAGTATTTTGGCCGTCCATCATGCCAAGTTTATACGCTGCCTGGACTGCCATTTTCAGGTTTATCTTTTCGTCCTTCGACATTCTCAATAATCCCTTTTTCCCATACCTTCGACAAATATTTTTCTTTTCCACGCCATTTGGTTTCGTAAACTATTCCTTTTCCAGCTTCTTCGATGAATTTAATCGCTTCTTCGCGAAGGTCGAACCGCTCCGATTTATCAGGGTCGCCTGTTAGTGCTAAAAAACGTTTCGGGATGAGTTGCATTTGTATCACATTCTTTCTAAAAATGTGCCCGGCAGTTCCTTCTATCCGGGCACGTGCGCAAAAAATTAAACTTTATACTTCCCATGCGTCCAGAATCGGTATCATGTGTGTAATTGTAATTTCGTCAATGTCTTTGCATGTTTTTACATAATCGGGATTTTTACCGGTTTTAATAATTTCCGGCAACCATTTATTATAACTGTTATTTCCAATTAAGTGGTCTTCTCCGCCAAAAGCACTTTCTTTGTTTAGCAGTTGCGACAAAAGAACCGCAAATAATTTCTCGCGATGAGTTGCTTTTTTAAGAAAATTTTTGATTACGTCAGGACACGCTGGCAGGTTAGCACGGTAATCACGCATTTCTTCATTGATGGATGTTTGATTCTTTTCTGCTGTTTTCATAATATTTCTCCTGTTCAATAAAAAAGTGCCGGGTGTGTGATAAATCTAAATGACTTAGAAGTCGGCTATCTTTACAGAATAGCGCCACCCGGCATTTATTTGTTTTATTGAATTGTCATTTATATTTATCACGTTTATCATTATCGACTATTTATGAAAAACCGTCAAGAGAAAAAACGTATTTCTGAAATATTTATTTACACTGGTTAAAAGCAGCTACTACAATGCCCATAGAATCTATTAGCACGCAAGCCACTGGCACGCTGGCAAAAGAAAAGCTTATGTTCCGGCATATTTCCGAAACATGGCATTTAATCGCTCTCAGGGCGTTATACGCGTTCTTTTAATTTGTATTTTTCAATGAGCTTTTTAGTAATCGGATACTGATTCTGCTTACAATTTTATTTATGTCTTTGAAAGTAATAGGCTTATATCTTTTACGAGAAAACGCCGGAACTTCTACTTAGTCGTTTTATTTCAAAATGGCATACCCGACATAATCGCCCTGTGGATCGGCTTTACTGTGCGCCGGGTAAATTAGCCATGTATCATCGCCCAGCGGCATTTCTCCCCCTGGTGAATAATTTTCAGGTGTAACAAATCTTATCCCGGACGGTTGCCCGATGAATGAATATCGACCATCCGCTCGTATTAGATGGGTATATAGCATTGCAAACGGTGGAAGGTTATTGAATGTATTTGGCGAACGTGAACTAAAGAAACCGTTAAAACTATACCAGTTAGAATAATTTTTACTTGTAACCGAAGGATTGAGGGATGGGAACAATATTTTGTCTTGTAAATCCGATGTTGACCAGTGCGGTTCCCCGCCTGAAATTCGCCAATCTGCCACTCCATCAGCATCAAGATATACTGCCCCGTTTGCTCTCTCAAATTGTGATGAAAAGAAAGAGATAAACGGATAATTTGTACTTGTTGCATATAATAATTGCGAAGGGACATAGCCGCTGAATGAGCCTGTAAAGAATTGACCGCCGTTATAAGCTCCCGCGCCGGTCTTATCGAATTTACCGAAGCACAACCATTGATATTTTCCGCTTGTATATTCTATTCCGATAGTCACCGTATCACCATTACTGGAAAAGATGTAGCCCGGCACTGCTGCGATACTCATCCCATTTACGCAGACTCCCCAGCTTTTATTTTCAGGTGTTAAAACACTTCCAGGCTGATAATCCCAGCTTTCTTCGGCATCAAAGCCTGTCGAGCCATACAATCCAAGCCCGGTAACTTCGCTTATATATCTGTCGTTATATTTTGTAGTATCATAAGGATAATGATCTTCATAGATTATGCCGCGATTAACACTCCTGAAATTAAAATACATTTCAGTAACGCCATCGCTTGCGGTTTTTTGAACATGCAGCCGCTTTCCTGTTCCGATAAGGCCGCTCCATGTTTTATATGTAGTATTATCTGTTTCGTATAAATTCACCGTCCAGCCGTCATTTTCAAGAAACAGTTTTAGCGTATCTATTGCGTTATCCGGTCCGGTCAAAGTTCCATTTTGAAAAGTCATATTGATTTACTCCAACAAAAGAGCCACAAAATTATTAAAGTAATTTCTGTAAATGTTCGGAAATACTACCATTACATCGCCCGTAACCGGGTCCACGAGCCTGTCTTCGGGCGCTAATCCGCCGAATCCCGGCACTGCGTACAATCCCTGCAATTGGCCATAAATATTAATTTCCGGCGTTCCTGAGCTAATAATTAGTGGCCAAGGCGGACGGCTGCCGTCAATATTTTCCTTCATATTAAGTAAATATTTTTGCGGCATGTTGTTTGAACTGTCATAATAATCGGAATGTAAATATGGCCAAACATTAATCCTACTGAAAGAATATCCTGTATCAGAATTAGCACTCCAATTACCGCCAGAGAGCCAGTTTCCGTCCCAAAGCATCCGAATCGTTGACCTGCCGGACGCATAGTAGCCATCCCAAAAAGCCCTGTGTCCAGCTTCTATGCTGCTAAATCTTTTTGGATAAGAACTTTCATAGCCGCAAGAGGACCCGCCCACAATGAGCGGATAATATTTTTCGTGCGTTTGAGTATCGAGCGGCAAACCATAAAGAATTGGAAAGCCCCCCCAGAAGCTTTCGTAAACTGTATTTACTTTCAAAAATCCTACATATCGCCTTCCATTGCCTGCAAACCAGTATTTAATTTTTTCATTCCAGAGCAAAACTTTAGGATTTGTATTGTTGATATCTTTTGTGATAGCTCCTTCCTGCGTATCGAAAGTTAATCCTTCATCATATCCGGTATAGCCCTGCAAGTGCCAATTATAATAGTCCTGTCCTTCGTGAAAATAAGTTTGAATCCCGGTAAATATTTCGTCCTGTCCATCGTAACCAGTGCCTTTGAGGTAGAGCTGAATATTGCCATTGCCGTCAAAATCGGTGGAATAATCTAAAACTGTATAAGCCTGGTCTGCTGGAATGGGTGACAATTCGAGAATATCGGAATCATCGCCGGTAGTTCGCGCCGGATTGCTTAATAAATCTTTTAACCGTGTTAAAGCGTCTTTGTAGTTATCGCAAATTCCAATTTCATAAGCCATGTTATCGCTCCTTCGTTCCCGGCAGTGCATCGAGCAAACCGGGAAATTTCTGTTCGACTTTTTCAAGTAATTGTCTCTGGTTAAGTTCTTTTGCCCGCTCCTGCCATTCCGCTCGATCCATTGGCTCCGATGTTCCTAAAACGCCGTAAGCTCCAGCCTGGTCTTTTGGTACTCGCTTTAGTTCACCGCCTGAAATATTGCCTGCATCGTCAATACGACAAACGCCTACCGTGACAAGAACACTGTCATCATGTTCGGATTTTTTAGCGTCTATAAATTTTTGAATGCGTTTTATGCGATTCCGATAGCTCATAATTAACACTCCATTTCATTCCATCTTTGAATTTCCGCTTTCAAGTTTTCTTCTGAAATATCAATCGGTACATGTATTATCCCGGATACATAGCCTGTTTCATTCCGTGATTTTTTCGGCGGTATTGGTTTGTCACCCGGATTCTGTTCAATGATTAATAATACCGGGGGTATTTCTTTTTTCTTATGAATAGCCGATAATGTTTTTTCAATTTTGTTTAGCTTGCTTTGGATACTCATAAATTCGATTCCTTTTCTTGTGATAATTCTTCTACTACGCGCTCCAGATTTTCAAGTTTCTCGATAATATCTGTCTGAATTGGGAGTCCGATTGTCCTGTTTAGGATTTCCCGAACTGCCCTTAGATTTCCCTTTTTAGCTTTGAGCAATAACATGTCAACTATATCTTGAATATCGTCTGGCCTTACCCGATTTATAAGGGCAACACGTAAATCATTGCAGGCTTTTCCAAGAGGATTACCACGGCCATAATTATTGCCGGCAGTGAATTTTCCGCCTGCGTCACGACCGTCACTTAACGGTTTTTGCTCATTCGTATTTTTTTGTTTTTTTGCCATAATAAATTATCGTTTATAAAGGTTGTGGCCGCTCGAAAAGCAAAAGGTCTTTAATAGGTCAAGCGGCCACTCTTGAAATAACTTTTACTTTTCTTCGGGTATAATGTCACCTGGCTTATAACTGAGCATATCTCCTCGCATCAGTTCCCCTGATAACTTTTGATATTTGTAAAGCTGTTCTTCATTCTGTTGGTCGCTCATATCAGAAATTGCGGCGATACTGTCCGAAAATGAAATTGAGGCTTTTTGCAGTACCGAAGAAATTTCATCAAATTTTGCAGCAAGTTCCGGTTGCTGGATTTTTGCCCATTTTGTTTTTGTCGTGTTGATAATATCCTGATTAAGAATCCCCACAAATGCCGGAGCGTTAAGAAAGCTGTTGATAATGAGTTCATTTTTGCTTGCAAGCGCTTCTTGTAGAATTTGAAAACGTTTCGTTTCGTCAAGTTTCATAAGAAGATTTCGGGTGTCGATTTCTCTTAAAACCTGTCCCGGTGTTTCTTCTTCTTTTTTCGGATTTAAGAACGCGTTCCTGATAGTGTGAAATTCACTCTCGATTTGCTTTAGCGTCTGCGGATAGAGTTTAGAAATTTTAGCGAGAGCTGCTTTTCCTTCTTTTTGAATTTCCGACAGCTTTCCTTCAGTTGTTAATCTACTATCGTTTTCGATACTTTTGACCGCTGCGAAAAATTGCATTGATACATCTTTGATTGCGTCCTGTGCGAGACGCCCCTTGTAGCATGGACCGCTTTCGTCGCCTTCTGGTACGTTAATTAAACCGCACTTGAAAACCATAGGCCTTGCCAACCATGCGAAAAACGATTCTGTACTTTCCTTGAATTTCATGTTTTTCCTTTCTATAAATATTGTGTTTTGTTTCGATTTACTTTTCGTTTTTGATTTCTTCTTCGAGCGCGGCAATTTCTTCTCGAAGCCGCTGGATCGCTTTTGTCTGGATTAGATTTTCTTCTCCGGTAAGCCTGCGAAGATTTAATTTGAGATGTTCTAACTTTTCTTGTTTGCTCTGATACTGCTTTGCCATAGTTTTTTCCTTAAAAAATATTATTTATAACTGTTTTATGCCTAAGAGAACGGCCAAACAATTGACCGTTTTTATAAGTCCTTATATTACAAGCATTTATAATTTAACCTTCTGTACTCATATCCGATTACCGCGTTTTTTGCCCTTTTTTTGCTATTCTGAAAACAATACCTATTTGCAAGCTAAAAGAGATAATCCCAATAATAAAAATCGCATATATCATTTTTTAATCTCCAGTATTTGAGTAATCCCCAAAAGATACTTTTTCATCTATAAAAACCAGCGTAGCAATACCCTGAGGTCCCCGGCGATTCTTTGCGATGTTTATTTCCGTTCTTCCGTCTTTTGGAGCTTTAGGGTCGAGCTGTAAAGCGTAAAGTTCCTCGCGATGTAGCAGCATAATAATATCTGCGTCCTGCTCTATACTGCCGCTCTCTCGCAGGTCCGATAGACGCGGCCTGTGGTTCTCTCTGCTTTCACATTCCCGATTTAATTGAGATAATGCCAGGACTGGAATATTTTCGCTCATGGCAATAGTTTTCAATTTGCGGCTGATAAGTGACACTTCCTGAGTTCGGTTTTCGTTTTTCGTGCCGCTGGACATAAGCTGTAAATAATCCACAATAATAAAATCAACCTTCTTTATCTGTTTATATTTTCTGATAAACGCAAAAAGTTGGTCCGGTGAATTTGCTTTTTCATTTACAATGATGTTTAGCTTTGCTAAATTTTTGGCTTGATATTGTTTTAATGCTCGCTCTACCAGACTCCTAAAGGACATTTCAAAAGAAAAATAAATACATGACAAGCCATTTCGTGCCTGATTGATAGTGATATTTAACGCAAGAGCGGATTTACCTACGCGCGGACGCGCGGCGATTATTACCAGTTCACCTGGGCAAAAGCCGCCAATAAACCGGTCAATGTCCCTGAAGTCTGTGGGAATGTAAGGCTTTTGTATTTTAAGTTCCCGCTCGATTTCTTCGGCATCTGTAAAGCTGTTGTATTCTGTTTCTTTCGTTCCATGCTCCAGAGATAATGCCAGAGATTGTATCTGTTCAACCTGTTCATCAACTGGAATGTTCTCGGTTGGAATTTTATTCATCTCCTCGATTGCAGATATGACTTTGCGATATTTATATTTTTCCCGGATTATTTTCGCATAGTGTTCCGCGTTCCATGCAGTTGGTACGCCCTTGAAAATCTCCTGAAACTTTTCCTCTCCACCGATTTTTTCAAAATAGCCTTTTTGCTTTAATTCAGCTCGCAGCGTTACTTCGTCTATCGGCCTACGGTCGATATATATGAGCAACATTGTTTCATAGATAAGCCGGTGTTCCGGTATAAAGAAATAATCCAGCTCAGGCAATATACACAAAACTTTTGCGATAACATCCGGCTTCAGGCATATCGAGCCTAAAACCCATAATTCAGCCTCGTTGGAAAATAAATCATCAACTTTCATGTTTAGCTCCCTTTATAGCTTGCTCCCGTATCGCTGTTGCTACTGGATCGGGAGTATAAGTGCTGACAGGCTTTTGCTCTCGCTCATTTTTTCGCTCCCAAGCCAGAATAGTATGATAGTGACTATCGTATTTCTTTCCTTTTGAACCGATATAATGGTTTAGATTCTCAATTTTTTCATTCGCTAACTTCTCTCCAAACTTCTCGATCAGTTTTTTATGTTCGTTTTCGGAAAGATAAACAAAATCAAGATATTTTTGCTTTTCAAGTGAAACAGTTGAAACTGTTTCACCCTGTTTCACTTGTGTATCACTCTGTTTCTGTGTATGAGTATGAGTATGAGTATGTTTTATATTTTCTTTTTGCTTCTTTTTCTTTTTCCGCCATTCTGAAAGATAAGCAGCTCGCGACCTTGCTTTTTCCCTGAACTTTGTATAGTTGATAATTTTCCATCCGCCTGGTATATCAACTATTCTGCGTCCCTCGTTTTCGGTTGTTCTGGAGTATTTATCCGGCGCTTTTAGCTTTTCAATCGCTTTTTCACACTCTTCGGTCGTTACTCTTGCGACTACTGCTATTCCAGGTATCGAGCCTTCGACGATTCCATCGGGACTACTAAGTGCTAACATGGTCACCCAGCAGATACGAGTATAAATATCCTCGTTCCAGATACTTGATGTTATGATAGACGAAAACAATGGTGTGTAGCCTGAATTCATATTTGATTTGCCTTCCGATAGCGGTCCTGTAACTCTTTAATCATAATACTACCTCTGAGTTTCATTCCTGATTTCCGGGATTTCCTAAAACGGTATTTTTCTGCTCGCGACATTCCTTTTGAAAGCAACCCGAATTGCTCATGCCGCTTTTTTTCAAACTCTAAAATATTCACTTTTCACCTGCTGATAAGTTATTTGCTGACTGAAATTGCAAGTTGTGATTTGGCAATGAGTTAGTTTCACCTGGTATTTTTTGAGCCGTTTGCTTAGTCTTATACTGCAAAAACTGTTCGCGTGTAGGACATCGCAACTCGATCCAGAGTCTAACATCACTGGCCAAAAACAACTTTCGCTTGCAAAGGTAAATCGGTTCCGGTCCGAATTTCCCGCTCGAAAGAAATTGCCAGATAATGTTTTTGCTCAAATTAGCCGCGTAGCTAATCTCAGGAATACCCCAGAGCAAAGAATCAAGATTGATTTTTTTTTCAGGCATGATTTATTTTTACCACCCAATATTTACCAGCCGGTAGATTGAGAATATTATTTTCTCGCAACTCGATTGATTGAGGCAAGAGTCTCTCAGGTGTTACTTCCCATAGTAAATCATTGATTGACTTGCCTGTGTTTTTATCTTCGCTTTCAAGCCACTCCATCACTTCGGGATAATGAAAATACTTTTCCTTGCCTATAAAAAAGCAGGGCATCCCGTATCGACACCACAAATCTATCGTCTCAGGCGGTACAAACATCCTCGCTGCTAATACGGTCACAGAGAGGCTATTCAGGAATAACAATTCACGTTTACTGATCTGGTTTACTTTTAAAGTTTTCATACCAGTAATGTAAATGCAAATTTTTTATGTAACCGATGTAACAAAAAAAATATTAAATAAATTATTAGAAATGTTTGTTTTTGAAATGAAAATAAGGGTAATATTTTTTAAAAATGATATGATTTTAATAAATGTTACATTGGCTGTAACTTAATAACGCTATATTATTCTAATTTTCTATTGATTTTTAAATCCATTCTACACGCAAATGTTTTTAATTCACCTTCGTTATAAATGAAATTATTTTTTGAGTTTTTAGTTAGATGCTCTGCTACTTCTCTCCATGATTTATTGTCATCATAAAACATTTTACCCATTGTATTTATAACTTCGAGGTTATACTTTGAATCTTTAATTTTTTTATTTAAATAATCAAGCCAGAACTTACTATTGTCTTTAGGAACGCTTACAGGAATTTCTTTATTGTCTTTTTTTGACGGTTCGCTATTTTTCAGAATACGTATCGAATCAACACACCATTCATGGTATTTATCAATTTGTTTTCTAAGGCTCTCGTTATCTTTGTAAGTAATAGATTTATCCAAATCCGGCGGTAAATGCAATTCATTATCAGAAGCCTCAAAAATAGTGAGAACTGTTCGGATTCCGTCTAAGTCTCTCTCTACGCTATGCAGTACGTATTTATCAAGACCAAATTCATCATTAACAACAGGCAGGGTTAGCGGCCTTAACCTTCGCAGTTGTTTTTCAATCTCTATTAGTGTTTTGAGAGGTTTTTTTTTCTTTTGTTCAAGTTCATCTAATACCGCATTAACTCTGAATTGTAACTCTTCATTGCTCTCAATCGGCTTCATTTTTTCACCTTACCTTTATCCGGGTTCCCGTCCTGGCTTGCCTGTAAGGTAGGTGTCCGAAAACAGGCATAAGCCAGAACGAAAAATTTCAGCAGGTGTACGGCCTGCATCCCGGCTGTTTGTTTATTAACTTTTCAGTTTAGCCAATATAGCCTGTCTTTCTTCTTTAGTCAACTTCGCTAAAGTTTCAATTAGTTTCGATAAATCACTATCATTTTCATTTTTCTTGTTTAAAGGCTCAGTAAAAGGATTGACTATTTCCGGCTTTTCAGAAGTGCTTTGATTTGGATTTTCACAAGTGTTTTTTTCACAAGCATTTATAGAAGATTTTGAATCGCTTGAACTTTCGGAAATCGTCCCATTTCTAATCCGTAGGTCAGAGGTCCGAATCCTCTCGGGCGTATTTTTGTAAATCATTATCTAAAAGAAAGTTACAATATTTAACATTTCAATTAAAATGTAAAAAAAAACTTAAATTTAAGCCCATGGTGTCAGTCATTCTTTTTTTTGAGTCAAGACTGCTTTAAGCAATTCATTAAAAGTATAACTAATCGGCCAGATAAAATTTCGAAAGGCAAGGGATAGTAATTACGATATTTGCTAAAATTCTCCCTGTTGAATGATTTATGCTGCCTGCAACGATTAAGCCACTTCATTACCGTGTGTTCCGTCAAAGTATAAAACTTCTTAAAGGACGGCATATTGCCGCTTGTAGACACCTTGGCCCTATTGCGATTATTAACGATTTCGGAGATCAATACTTTATACCTTCACTTTCGTTATGGCCGACCACTCGCCATTCCTTTGGCTTCACACAGTTTGTTACCGCACTGCATGCAAAGTTTTGTTCTGGTCTGTTGGTTAGGCTTTGACCAGGTTGGATTAACCAACTTCCCCACATCAGCTTTCGTGGCACACCTAAAATTGAACCTACAACTAAATCGAAAATATCGTTTTGAATGAAGTTCTTTTTAGTGGACTTTCTAAGTATGAATATTAGAACCAATTAACTCTTGATAGCTCTGTTTTAAATCTGCCGTGGCAGAGATTTTGAGAGATTTAATAGAAATGAATGCTGTTTCGTCTCTTATTACGACGACCACAAAGCATACTAAGGAAGATTGTGGAGGCGTTGTGGAATGCCGAAATCATAAGTGGCATGGAATAGCATTTTGAATGTCAGTTGTACCTATGTAAAAACAGTATTATACATTTAAAACTACATACTCTTTAATAAGCGTCCTTTTTGTAAATTAATAAATATGACTTTATTAAGGCAATTCTAATAAAAATGATGATATCAATATTATATTCGCAAAAAGGGAAGATTTAAACGCAAAATGGTTTTGTTTTTAAAGCACTTATTTTGGAATATATAAATAGATATTAGATTAACTTAAAGACTCTAACAAAATGAATATTTAAATTGTGATAAAGCCATCTTTGCCAAGATTCATAGGCAAGATGCCCATGATGACACGAATCTTATTGTTAGAGCTTATTAGATATTCCCGTATATCGTATATAAAGTGTTGTATGGATCGTTGACTGATTGGTAACGACCGTTATATAGAAGATAGAAAAACTTTATTCGGTATGATGATTATTGCTTTTAACAAAAAAGTCAGTTAAGGATGGATGGTAAAATCAACTCAAATAGACCTTATCCTGGGCAGATAAATGTGATTATGCAGGAAAAGTGAGAATCAGAGTGTTTCTGCTTCGTATTGTTTTAAAATATTTGATATATTTTTATTTTGGAGGTTAATTATGATTAAGAAATTAATATTTTTAGCATTATCTTTTTGTGTGATCTTATCGACTGGATCCGCATGGAGTTTGGAGCCTCCCATATATATTGGCTGTGGTAATGCGACTGAAATCGTGGATGGCGATAAGGTTTGGCTTGCAGGAGACAATTTTGCCACTACTCCCCTGGCCGACTTTCCGTGGTTTAATCCGGACCAATTTATGTTTGACAATCCACCTCCTATAGAAGTCTACCAAGATGGTTATCACAAGAACAACTGGTGTGATCCTGAAGAATATGACGAAATATCCGTTCCTGTAGCGAACGGTTCTTATCTGGTTCGAATACACATGTTCAACAACAACGATTCACATCGTCTGATGAACGTCACCATCGAAGGCGTCGTAGTTCTTAAAGATTACGATCCTCAAGCCGCGGCTTTTGCCCTCGGGGCCATCAACAATGGTGTCAATGCCGTTGTGGTTTCTGAATTCATTGTCGAGGTCACTGATGGCGACGGTATTCAGATTCGTGACTCGATTGGCGGAACGGGATGTCAAGATGCCTGGATGGGCGCGATTGAAATCCATTCTAACGGTACCCCATCTTCAGCTTCTCGTCCAAATCCGTCAAATAAAAGTGAAGAAGTATTAATAGATGTTGGCGGAGCTTCATGGAAACCAGGCGCATTCGCGAATACTCATAACGTATTTTTCGGCACGGACTTCAATGACGTTAATGAGGCGACCTTAACTGAACGATTGGGAACGACTGTGTATGCATATCTTGCTTTTGATTCCAATAATATTAATCTCAGCAGGCTTGCATATGGCACGACATATTATTGGAGAGTCGATGAAGTTAATGCACCCCCGGATGGTACGGTATTAAAAGGTCCAGTATGGAGTTTCACTACGGAACCTTATTCATATAAAATACCCGCGGGAAATATAACAGTAACTGCATCAAGCAGCAGCGCAGATAATGATCCGAATGATACCATAAACGAATCAGGACTGAGTACTGCTAATAAAGACTTGCACTCGAAAAATATCAAAGATATGTGGTTAAGCAGCGGCGAGGATGCAAATAATGTATGGATTAGGTATGATTTCGACAAGCTCTATAAGCTGCACGAAATGCTCGTGTGGAACTACAATGTCGGAATTTTCCTCAGCGCAGGATTCAAAGATGTTAATGTAGAATATTCTGCAGATGGGCAAACCTGGCTCAAATTAGCTAATGTACCTGAATTTGAGCAAGGAACAGGACAGGATAGCTATAAGTATAATACGGTTGTCGATTTTAATAATGCAGTTGCGCAATCCGTCAGGCTTACAGTAAAGAGCAACTGGAGTGGTGGAATATTTTCAAATGCTGGTTTAAGCGAAGTGAGATTTATGTACATTCCTGTTAGGGCTAGAAAGCCTGCGCCGGAAGACAAAGAAAGTGATGTTGACCTGGTAACAACTCTAAGTTGGAGAGAAGGAAGGGAAGCTGATAAACATCATCTTTATATAAGTACGGACGTTAATGCAGTTAACGAAAGTACGGCAAGCGTAACAATACTTGATCAAGCAAGTTATATTCTTTCTGTCGAACTTGGCAGAACATATTACTGGCGAATTGATGAGATCAATAATATCGAAACCCCTGCAAGCTGGATAGGTGACATCTGGAGCTTTAGTACACCTGATTATATTATTGTTGATGATTTTGAAACTGGTTATGACAATGCAGACAATGCAGTATATAAGATATGGAAAGACTCAACTGAACTCGGTAATACATCTGTAAACGGCTCCTGGATGGGAAGAAAAAATGAGCCGTATCTGCATACGATTAACCATAACGGCGGTCATTCGGCACCTATGTCATTTGATAATTCCAGTGTCAGTTCTTCATATGTTACAGCTCAGAGTACCGAGTTGCCTATAGATACATCAGACTGGTCACTCGGCTCGCCTACGACACTGACAATATGGTTCAGAGGAGATGCAAACGGACCAGTTGTTGCTGATTCAGAGTTGTATTGCACAATAGGTGGAAAGACGGCTACCTATGGCGGTTCCGTAAAGGAAGCTCTCCAGAGAGGCACATGGTATCAATGGGATATAAACCTTGCTGCACTTGGCGCAGACCTTTCCAACATACCTGATATTACTATAGGTATCAAAAAAGTTGGTGCAACAGGTGCGGTAGGTGTAATATATATTGATGATATCCAGCTTACAGGTCTGGAACCACAGCCTATATATCCAGCGTATTACGTTGAAGCAGAGAATTATGTTTCAATAACTACCGGTATGTCAATCCAGACTACTACTGCCGGATACACTGGTACAGGTTATATAGCATCTGATCCTGAAATTACAGAGAACCAGACGGCTAATCCTCCAACAGCGGGTATTGCCACCTATACCTTTAACATACCTGAAACAGGTCAATACAGAATTGGTTTCCGTACCTTTGTCAAGACAGAAGGTACAACCAATTACAACTCATGGTGGGTTAATTTTACTGGTCCGAGTATCACAGGAATGACTGGATGGGCGAATTTCAATGAAGTTCCGGCCGGTAGCTGGTTATGGAGAGATGTTTGGAATGGTACTGGTCCAAATGGTATTACCTATACTATAAGTCAACCTGGTACATATACTCTTGAGGTTGCTTATAGAGAGCGTGGAATGATGCTGGATGCAATTGAAATCAGGAAGATTGGTAATTAAGTTATTAATTACTATACTCAAGGGTTTAAATGCCTGATATATAGAAAAGTGAAGTAGTAAGTTAAGGGCCTGTACTGTTTAATTTCGGTATAGGCCCTTTTCCATAACTAAACTGAAGTTGTGTTTTTTGAGGCTTTGGCATCAATCAAACGCATAAAATGTTTAGTTCAGGTTTACGTGCCAATGAAATATGTTCGTAAAATGGCAAATTATAAACGTAAAATGGTGATTTAAAAGGGAGAAAAAAAGGTACTATATATTATTGATATTGTTTTCAATAAGAAAGGTATGTGGCGTATGATGCAAAGGAAAGATGGCTTTACATTAATTGAGTTGTTAGTAGTAATTGCCATTATTGCAATATTGTTGTCGATCTTAATGCCGGCATTAAGCAAAGTTAAACAGCAGGCATATACTATAAGTTGTCGTTCCAATCTCAAACAGTATGGCATCGGCATGAGAATGTATTTAGACGACAATAACTCGTATTTCCCTAATACTAACAGTTGGATGAAATCCGCAAGCGGCAGTTGGGTTAAAAAAGGAGAGGATCCGACTGGCCAATTTTGGCCTTACATAAAAGCTAAGGACTGCCACTTATGTCCGTGTTTTGATCAGCTTGCGAAGAATACTGCCTATGCTGATACACAGGTTAGCTATGTTTTGAATTCCTATTTAGGTAATAGCGGCGGCATTTGGTCAAATTGGCTGGGTTCAGGCGTGACAGGAGTTTCAAAAGAAACGGAAGTCTATCGTCCTTCTGAAGTGATTACATTCACAGAAGAGAATTCATGGACAATTAAGGATTACAGTTCATATCCATTTAACGATGTACACTTCACAGTTGGTAATTCGAAAAAATTAATTGACAACTTTGCCACATTCCATAATACATCAAGAAATCTCGATAGAGGTCTTGCAAACATGGTCTTCGTTGATGGACATGTCGATTATTTAGGTCGTTCAGGTATGGAAAATGAACGGGAAGATGAGCTGGAACATCGTTTCCGATTGACCTGGCCCAAGAAAAAAATACCATATTAATTTTTGAAAACATAATATTATACGAAAGCTAATTTATTTTCTAAGATATTGTTTGCGATAAACCTGAGGGCTCATACCTTTCTCCATTTTGAAAAACCGGGAAAGATGTGGTATTTCATGAAATCCAAGTGCTTGAGAAATTTCATAGATTGACATTTCCGTCTCTGCCAGCATTCGAATTATCTGTTCAACACGTACATGGCGGATTTCATCATGGATAGAATGGCCAAGAATTCTGCGAAACCGCTTTTCAAGGATACGCCGTGACAATGGAACCGAGTCAACGACATCGTTTACCTGAATCACTCTTCTGGAATTACGATGAATAAATCGTACAGCTGCAATTATATCCGGATCATCAATGGCCAAAATATCAGTTGACTGTCGCTCTTCTACATGTGTCGGTTGAATATGAATCTCCATGTCCGGACACATTTTATTATCGATCATTTTATCCAGTAATGCAGAGGCTTCATAACCTGCTTTTTCTGTATTTAAGGCTATACTGGACAAGGGAGGATTACACAAATCACAAATCAACGGGTCATTATCGACTCCTAAAACAGCTATTTCGTCCGGAACTTGAAGATTTGCAATTTTGCAGGCTTCTATTACCATTTCACCCCTGTCATCATTGCATGTCATTATCCCTATTGGTTTAGGTAATGTGAGTAACCATTTAGACATAATTGCAGGTTCCTTATCCCATGTCCTATTCGATTTAGCGTGTGGTTGTTTGTAAAAACTTGTTGAGTAACCAACCTCTGCTAAAGTTTTGGTGAAATAATCACCCCGCATCTGTGACCACCACCAATCATCGAAACCACAATACGCGAAATTCTTAAATCCTTTATTAAGAAGGTACTTTGCAGCAGTTTTTCCGATTTCAGCATGATCGGTAATTATGTTCGATATATTCGGGATTTTTGACCTGGTATATGGACATGAAATAGTAGGTACTCCCATTGCTATTATTTCATCGATATATGGAGGCTCTCGCATTATAATACCATCGGGTTTCCATTTTTTCAACAGCGGTAATAATCTGTCTTTACCCTTCGGCTCTCTGTAGTCCACGTATCTATAAAATATCCAGTTTCCCTGTATCCGGGAATATTTGACAATACCTCTAACAATACTCTGCGTATACTGGCGATTTGGATTGATCAGCAATACAATCTTTCGTGTTCGATTCATAATTTATTACCGATTATTTGCCAACACTTCTGTTTTTAACCAAATGGTATTAAACTGCTATATAATTAACATAATTATAAATGCTGCTCTATAGAATTTTTCCAGCCTTTATAAGAAGTCATAATACTATTATTATTTGTATTGGGAGAAAACCTATTTATATTCTGATTAAGCTTTTGAATCTGACTTATGTCGGTAAATATTCCTTTTTGAAGTCCGGCCATATAAGCTGCACCGAGAGCTGAAACTTCTTCTATACCAATATTAATAACATCAGTACCTAATAAATCTGATAAAAACTGCATAATGAAATGATTAGATGTGATACCACCGTCAGCCTTAAGTTCCTTCAATTTGATACCGCTATCCTGCTCCATAGCTGTGATTACATCTTTAATCTGATAAGGAATCGACTCCAAAGCTGCACGAATTATATGATTTTTATTACAATCCAGCGTCAAACCCAAAATCAATGCCTTAGCATTCATTTTCCAATGCGGAGCGCCAAGACCACTGAAGGCAGGGATAAAGTACACACCATTATTGTCTTTGACAGACAGGGACATTTCTTGTGTATTTTTACTATCAGAAAACAATCCAAGCTGGTCACGCAGCCAATTAATTGTAGCCCCACAGGTTACTATAATACCTTCTAATGCATAATCAACTCTGCCGGGAATACTCCAACAGATAGTAGAGACCATTCCCTGGTTAGATTGTATCCTCTGCTGACCGGTATTAAGAAGAATTGAAGAACCGGTACCCATTGTAGCTTTAGCAGTACCTCCAGAAAAACACCCTTCTCCAAAAGCAGCGGCATGAGAATCACCTATCATTGCTGATATGTTTACTTTATTCGGAAGAAGTCCATCAAAATCAGTCTTACCAAATGAATAAGACGATGGTTGCGGTTGAGGAAGGAGAAGATTTTGCAGATTGAATTTATCTAAAAGATATTTGTCCCATTGCAGCCCATCAATATTAAAGAAAAGTGTTCGACAAGCATTTGTATAATCTGTGAGAAATCTGCGTCCATTGGTAAGTTTAAACAAAAGCCATGTATCAATAGTACCAAAATACGTCTGACCATGATCAATAGCATTACGTATCTGGAGATTGTTTTCATAAAGCCATATTAGTTTTGTTCCTGAAAAGTACGGATCTATAATCAGGCCTGTTCTTTTTTTTACCTCGTTTTCAAACTCACTCTCTTTAAGGCGATTGCATATATCAATCGACCGCTTACATTGCCAAACGATAGCATTAGATACAGGTTGACCCGAAGCATCCCAGAGAACAAATGTCTCTCTCTGGTTGGAAATGCCGCAACAGGCAATATCGTTCAATTTACGTGAACTTTCTTCAGTGAATTCCGCAAGACATTTTTTCAGTGATATTAAAACATTTTGATAAATTTCAAGAGGGTCCTGTTCTACAAAACCAGGCTTAGGAAAAAGAGATTTCAAAGGCTCGTTTGCTTTAGATACGATTTCACCCTGTGAGTCGAAAATCACAGTTTTAGTACTGCTTGTCCCCTGATCGATTGCAAGAATAAACTTATCACTCATAATTACTATTCTTTCGTAACAATACCTTAACTATTCATAAAAGTTTTAACTGTCTCGGCAAGCTTATCGGCGTTTATTCCATAATGGTTAAAAATTTCAGACTGACTGCCTGACACTGTTTCCTCATCGGGAAAACCAACAATTTTGAAGGGAACATTTACTCCTGCCTGCATCAAAACAGATGCACATGCCTCACCTAATCCACCAGAGATACTATGTTCTTCAACAGTGACAAGTAATCGTGAGTCACGAGCTGCATTAAGAATAGCTTTAGCATCCAGCGGCTTTATCGTATGCATACTAATCACCCGACAATTTATTCCTTCTTTAGAAAGTATCTCTGCTGCCATTAAAGCATGGTAAACAGTTTCTCCTGTTGCAATAAACGAAGCATCCTTACCCTGACGAATAGTAATTGATTTACCAACTTCAAATTTCACGTAGCTATTATGAAGATGATACATTGGTCTTTTGCCGAATCTTATATATACCGGCTTAGACATAGCCGCAACTGCTTTGATTGCCTGCGAAGTCTCGAAGTTGTCCGCCGGTACAATAATTGTAATATTGTTCAAAGCCCTCAGAACAGCCAAATCATGTATAGCATGATGTGTTGAACCCAAAGGGCCGTAACTTACCCCCGAACTTATGCCAACCAGTTTAACTGGATGGTCTGAATAACATACATCATTTTTTATTTGCTCCAGTGACCTTGCAGTTAAAAAACTCGCGGGTGATACGGCATAAACAATCTTGCCAGTCGAAGCAAGCCCAGCAGAGATTCCTACAAGATTTTGTTCTGCTATTCCTACTTCAATAACTTGTTCGGGTAAAGTTTCTGCAAAAGAGGTTAATTTCCCGGAGCCACGAGAATCACTTGTTACAACCAGTAAATTTTTATCTGTCTTTGCAAGAGATAAAAGAGTCTTTGAAAAAACATCCAGATTTGACTTACCTAATTCTTTGCCTGCTTCGAAATTCATAATTTTAACTCTTCCAAAAGATTGTCCAATTCCCTTTGTGCCTGTTCATATTGCTTATCATCAGTAACATGATGATGCCATTTGTGATTATTTTCAATGAAACTTATCCCTTTACCTTTAATTGTATTGGCAATTACCATATTCGGCTTATTTTTTTCAAAAGGAATATTAGAAAGTACATCTGTCAATTCTTCGATATCGTGACCATCAACAACTTTAACAGACCATCCAAAAGCCCTGAATTTTGCTTCAAGTGGTTCGATTGCACAAACATCTTCGGTGTTGCCGGTAATCTGAAGATTGTTACGATCAACTATTGCAATCAGGTTGTCAAGCTTGTAATGAGCTGCTGATAACATAGATTCCCAGTTGGAACCTTCAACTAATTCACCATCCCCAAGTAAAGTGAAAGTTCTATAATCAGCATTATCTATCTTTGCTGCAAGCGCAACTCCAACACTAAAAGCCAGGCCATGGCCTAATCCCCCGGTGTTATGTTCTATTCCATTTACTTTACGCGTTGGATGACCTATATAATGTGAATCGTATTTGCAAAGTGTCTCAAGATCCGATTCAGGAAAAAAACCTTTGTCTGCCAGTACTACATATAGAGCTTCAACAGAATGACCTTTACTTTGGACATATCTGTTATGCCAGGATTGGCTGAAATTTTCAGGTGTGATATTCATAATCCGATTATATAACACGTTAAGAATATCAACACATGAAAGACTTCCACCTGTGTGACCTGAGTTTGCTTTTTTTATGTACTTAAGAATGCTTTTACGATAAAGCACTGATTTTATTTTTAATTCGTTATCCGTCATAATATTATCTATATCATATCTTAAAAGTGTTATATGTTATTTATTGATTTATTCTGGTATAGAATTTTATTTCTTCATAGAATCATGCCAATAAATATTCCATTTGAGATACTTTGAAACTGCCTCATATAATGCCGAAGCACAATGAGTGCGTGTCATAGCCACATGATGTTCAAAACCTTCCTGGCATAAATAAGTGAGAAGATCTCTAAGTCTCGACACTTTACAAACTGCGATACCTCCATCCATACCAAACGGCTCATCTACAAACTCACCTTCTCCAAGATAAGTTTTGATTTTTCCGTGGATATCATCAGTCGAAATTCTGAAGTAAGTCATCGGACCTTGAGCAACATGTCCTTTTATAGCCCCGAAACACTTTTCTCTTCCTATTGTATTACCTAATATATCAAGCTCGGAGATTTCAATATCATTTCCCATAAAACTTTTAGGATAATTGCTGCAATGAGTACACACACATTTATCCTTCTCGCTGCCATAATTGTTATTCCAATCCAACAAACCGGGGATTTTTCCTGAAGCAAGCAATAGAGCATACATTGAAATCGCTCCAGTGACATCCACCTCGCAGGCACTCGGCATAAATTTCTCTCCCATAAGACTCATCGACAAACATGTAGCACAGCCATAATTGTACTGAATAGAATTCCAGCATTGTATCGCACTGGCGTTTAATTCATTTTCTTCCATCCAGTCATCTATTATAACGGACAACTTAGCCTGCTTGAGTACCTGTTCATGTCGGATATGATCAGGAATACAACCATATTCTTTAATTTCAGAGATTTTTTGGAGTACCTTTGGTGTTTTATTATCGAGCTTGCCGGTATTTGAAATTATCTCAGACAAGTCCACGGTAACTACAGTAATACCGGAATTCTCCAGTAATTTTTCACTAAATCGCATGGTTTGAAATGCTCCCGGCCTGGCGCCTATTGCCCCGATTCTGGCATTTCTTAATCCTTTAACAGCCCGACATACTCCGGCAAAATGTTCAATATCTTTGCTAAAAACAGCACTATCGATATCACATGTATGTTCGCTCGTGTCAGTAAAAGGTATGCCGTATTGGTAGAGGTTGTTACACACAGACAATTTGCCACAAAACGCATCTCTTCTGCTGTTTACATCAACTGCGTCTGTGCTATCATTACAGGCCTGTACGAGCACAGGGACATTTAATTTCGACATGGCAAGAGTTTGAGCGATGGCAATTTCATCTCCAAAATTCGGAAGGATTACTATTATACCATCGATATCATCTTGATTCTGTTTGAAATATTCAGCATATTTACGCGCATCTACTGGCGTCTCTATAGCACCATATGGCGTAGCATCTTCCGGAAGAACTAGACTTGCATAACCAAGAGTTTCAATTTTTTTCAAAATTTCTTTTCTTGCCTGTTGTGCCAGCTTAGGATTAAAAATACCCCTCGTCCCTATAATTAATCCAAATGTTATCTTTTTCTTTAGTAAGTTCATTGTTTCCCTTCAAGAATTATAATTCTATTGTTTTTCAGTATTAATTTTATCAATTGCAACGGCTAAAAGTATAACAAAACCTTTGATGACTTTCTGCCAAAACGGCGGAACGCCCAATATTATCAATCCGCTGTTTAGTACTCCAATAATCAATGCACCAAGAATTGTACCCAAAACCGAGCCATTTCCACCATTAAGTGAAGTTCCTCCTATCACAACAGCAGCAATGCAATCAAGTTCATAACCATCTCCAGCAGTAGGAGTAGCTGAATCTAATTTTGATGTTACAATAAGACCCCCTACCGCTGAAAGAGTACCCGCCAGAGTATATACTAAAAGTTTGATTTTATTTACACTTAAACCGGATAATTGGGCAGCTCGTTCGTTTCCGCCAATCGCGTAAACATATCGACCAAACTTTGTTTTCTTTAATAGAATTACTGCAATTATAACTATTAACGCACAAGTCCAAACCTGAACCGGTACTCCTAAAAGCCAGCCAGTACCTAAATATCCAAATGTTTTACCGAGACCGGTGATAGCTGCTCCCTCAGTCCAGAGTTCGGTTAATCCCCGAGCAATTGTTAGCATTGCAAGTGTCGCAACAAAGGGAGGTATCTTAAAACGTGTTACCATCAAACCATTAAAAAAACCGCAAAATGAGCCTACAATTAATCCAGCCAGAACTGCTCCTAATAAACTGAAGCTAATTAATATATTCAAAGACGGTACCTCAAGACCATTCTTGAGCAAGCCAGCCATAATAGCTCCACTCAAAGCAAGAATCGACCCAACTGATAAATCAATACCCCCGGTAAGAATTACAAGAGTCATACCGACAGAGAGGCATGTGTTGACTGAAACCTGTCGAAGAACAAGCCAGAAATTATCTTGAGATAAGAAACCTTCTGCAAAGGTAGCAAAAATAACTATTAGCAAAAATAACGCAAACAGCGATTGGAATCTAACTAAAATACTTTTATGTTTTTTTATATCCAACATTTATTAATCCTTATCCCTGTACAGGTTGTGATACTCTTAAGCTTTTAGGAATAGCTGCTTTCATAATCAATTCTTCAGTAGCCTGTGCATGTGTAAATTCGGCTGTCTGTTTCCCCTCTGAAAGAACGATGATTCTATCAGAAATAGCCATTATTTCAGGAAGTTCAGAAGATACTATTACTATTGCAAGACCATTCTGGGCAAGTTCGCTTATAAGCTTATAGATTTCATTCTTAGCATTAATATCAATACCACGAGTCGGCTCATCAAGCAATAAAACTGAAGGATTGATAGCAAGCCATTTTGCTATTATCACCTTCTGCTGGTTCCCGCCGCTGAGATTTTCAACAATCTTTTGTATAGATGAAGTTTTAATTTTCAACCTTTCAACATAATTATTGGCAAGCCGATTTTCAAGCTTGCTGCTTAGAAATCCGAACTTTTCTGTCTGCGGCAGACTTGCCATACTAATGTTTGAAGCAACTGACATTTGCAGAACAAGTCCTTCATGCTTTCTATCTTCTGTGATAAAACCTATACCTGAATTGATTGCATCAATCGGTGAATTAAACTTAAGCTCACGACCGTTTAATCGAATATTACCAGATGATATTTTTGAATGAAGACCAAAAATCGTCTCAAGTAATTCAGTACGACCGGCTCCCATCAAACCTGATAAACCTAACACCTCCCCTGCTTTTACAGTAAAACTGACATGATCCACAATATAATCACCTTGTCTTTTAGGATGGGCAAGACAAATATCTTTGACATTTAATACTTCTCTCGGCTGGACATGATTGGATTTAACAAAAAAATCCTTCATGTTTCGGCCAACCATCATCTTAACAATATCATCCTGTGAAATATCTCTAATCGAACTGGATGCAACGAATTTGCCGTCACGCAGAACCGTCAGGTAATCTGCTATTTGAAATAACTCATCAAGTTTGTGTGTTATGTAAACAATTGTCACCCCCTGAGCTTTAAGAGAACGTATCAACTCGAAAAGAACTTCAATCTCATGTTCACTTATAGCTGAAGTCGGTTCATCCATTATCACTATGCGAGTTTTCAATGACAAAGCATGAGCAATCTCAATAATCTGCTGCTGGCCAATACGCAAATTGGAAACCTGTATTTGAGGATTTATACGCAAGTCGAGCCTATCTAACAGTTTTTCTGCTTCGTCATTCATTTTCTTATAATCAATAAGACCGAAACGATTAGTAAACTCTCTGCCAATAAAAATATTTTCGGAAACACTAAGATATGGAAACAGGTTGAGTTCCTGATATATGATAGAAATTCCATAGTATTGAGCTTCTTTGGGATTTGCAAAAGCGACTTTTTTACCATCCAGAAATATTTCGCCCTCATAGCCCTGATATGCACCAGCAAGAATCTTCATCAATGTTGACTTTCCTGCACCATTCTCACCAACAATTGCATTTACACTACCTTTATAAAGCTCCAGACTTACATTATCCAATGCCTTAATACCGCCGAATGATTTGCTAATACTCTCGGCCCGGAGAATTATTTGATTTGATTGAGATATATCCATAACTATTTTTTTAAACAAAATTACTTTAATTCAAGCTTGATTGGAATTACCTTTAATAATTGAAAATCCTGTTTTCCTGAGTTGCCTCCGATTATTTGTCCAAACAGATGTTCTTCTGTTGCATCTTGGGCAACTTGGGTTGCTCCAATAAATATCACGCTTTGACCTTTTTGAGGATTTTTCTCAAGGTAGGGAGTAATTACTTCTTTTACAACTATTTTATTTATTTCATTGCTTATTTCATTAAACTTCATTGTATCTGTGAACTGACTTACATCAACAAGTCCGGATGCATCACGTAAGGCATTTCCAGAGACATAATTTCCTGTACTTATCCGTATATCAGAATTAAGCCATGGTTCACTTAAGCTGACATCGAGAAAGTCAACACCAACGTTAATGATTCTTCCTTCACCTTTAAGTAGATAAGCATAGACTCTTGAGACTCCAGGGGTTTTGCCGTACCTTCTTATAGCTTCAGGCATATTTACATTGAACATTTTTATTAATTCGCCAGCATCTATTACCTGGTCAAGTACGGTACTTAATCTATTGTCCCAGAAATCTCTGGCATATTCTGAGGCATTGAATTTCTGTCTGCTCTGTTGATCCCTTACCTCTTCCAGATTCTTAATATCAATGCTGAAATAACCCAATATTAATATTAATGCAAACACTCCAATATATTTATATTTTTTTTTCATTTTATATATTTAACAAACACAATATTTCATATAAATAAATGACTAAATATTATTCTTCAGATTCTCGTCCATATGCAGCATATTTGGAGATGTTTTCCTGAGTAACCAGTTCAACAGCCACTGGTATTTTTTGAGGAAAATCTCTTTTACCCTTGATATATTCATCAGCTTTTTCAGCAGCCATCTGTGCCATTCGCTTTGGAAACTGCATGCCTGTTGCAATTATTTTCCCATCTCTGATAGAATCAACAACATCCTTGGCACCATCAAATCCGAATACCATAACTTTGTCCGCTTTATCGGCAGCTACAAGAGCCTGATAAGCACCCATTGCCATAGCATCATTACAACAGAATACCGCATTAATATCCGGATTTGCCTGAAGAATAGACTCAAGAACTTCCATAGCCTTGTTGCGGTCAAATTCAGCAGTTTGTTGAGCTACTATCTTTAAGTCCGGGTAGTTATCTACAACACTGTGGAAACCTTTTGAGCGATTCCATGTATTATTATCCCCGAGAATACCAAGCAGCTCTACATACTTTCCTTTGCGGTTCATTTTTTCAACGAAATACTGACCCAGTTCTACACACCCGGAATAATTATCAGACAATATTTGTGTCGCTGCCACATCACTTGAATTGATTTCTCTATCTATGCAGAATGTAGGAATACCAGCATTCTTAGCCTTCTTAACATTGGCAATAGAGCCATCTGCATCTGTAGGATTAAATAAAATAGCGGCATAACCTCCTGTGATTATATTGTCAAAGTGATCTGATTCTTTGGCTGTATCATTCTGCGAATCGAATATCGTCACCTTATAGCCCAACTGTTCAGCTCTTTCCTTGGCAGTTTCACCTAAAACAACGAACCAGGGATTATTCAAAGTGGAAATAACAACTGCAATTTTCTTATCGTGTGTTTTTTGCTTACAGCTTTGTGTGAATAAAACGATAGAAATGATAATAAATATAAATAATAAAGATTTTCTTACCATAATCTAAATCTCCTTATCTATTCAAATAGATAAAACCACTTTAAAAAATTGAAAGAACACCATAATCTATTGTATTATTATAAGCGATAAAAAGCAATTCACAGCTAAGAATAAAATCATGTAACTTTATTCCCACAGTTTAAATTGTCAATCCACACACCAGTCTGCACGTTCTGCGAACTCTTTCTGGTAATCATTACGCCACTTGGAAATACTTGAGCGACCAGGTCCATCAAAATAATGATTCGTATTAGCCCTACGATTGTATTGTCCACCCCAACTTGGCTGGGTAGGATCTTCTGGATCATTAATCCCACGGTTCGCACTAACGAGGTACATAAAAGTAGGCGAATCTCCTTCGCAAACTCCGGTGCATCCCATCCCTTCATGTGGATACACATCACAGAGATGACCATGGTTATTACATATGTTCTCGTTAACCCAGGCGAGATTCGAAATCGGATCACTACCCCCGAACATACCCTGATAAGTATTTTTCGATTCGATAATAAATAAATCAGGGAACTCATCCATGAGCCATCCGTGAGTAGCATCCTGATAAGCAATCAAGAAAATGCGAAGTTTGCTGATAAAAGCCTTGAGCTCTTCTTTGCTTCGTGTATTCTGAACATCCCAAATAGCCTGGGCAATCTCTCGTGGACCACCCCAGACTCCGATCCATATCGGCCGTGGATCAGGTTTATCTGCAGCAGCGATAATCGCATTCGAGGCCTCACTATCCTTACCCTCACCAATAATATCAGTGTACGGTTGTTTTCCTTGTCCCCATATAACATTAACACCATTATTTTTACCTTTACCCTCGAAGGTAACTGAACGCAAATAGTCTGCAGTAGGATATGCGGGATCATGTTTTTTCAAATTCTCATATACCTTTTCGTACTGGTCAATTACACCCAGAATATTTTTCTTATGAGCTTCCATGGCAAAGGTACCTGCTGAAGCAATCAATCCTTCGACGTCGAACTCGTTGGCATACAACAGAAAACGAACCATAGACTGCATATCGTCCGGATCACTCTTCTTAGTGTTGGGTGCATCACCGCCTTTGACAACACCTATCGGTGGAAAATCAGACGACATGATCACTCGCAGCCTTTTCCCAACAACCGGCTTCTCCTGTTGATCGACTTGAACCTTCATTGTAGTTGGCTCTGTAACGTTTGCAGCCGGTTTTACGACACTATGAGTCGTCTTTTGAGTCTCAATCCATGCATTGGACATTTTTTCAGTAAACACTTTGGCATCTCCGTCAAACTGGATGACATTGCATGTTTCGACATCCCAACTGCCCATGGTGACTGAATCATATCCAGAGATGTAATAGCCTGAGCCTTCGAAGTATGTCACAGCATTGTGATCTGCCCAGTCTTTTTTACCGCCTTTTTCAATAAAAATGGTTTTCCCTTGCTTTAGGCCATGGCCTTCAATATACTTCAGTGTAACATCCTTCTCATTCCACTGTGTCCAGTTCACTACCAAATCCTCACCTATGTGAGCCTGCAACCATCCGCCATGATCGGTCATTTTAGCGCCAGGATATTGTGATGGAATATATTCAAACAGCCACTGCCTGAATGGTAAATCCGTCTTTGCAGTATCCTTGTCCGTTGGTTCAAAGATGATTCTGCGATAACTCGAAAGGTTATGAATCCCGTCATCGGTTACTTCACATATAATATGAAAGCTCTTGGCCGCAGAATCGGTCGGAACTTCTACTGTTGCATGGCTTGTATCGCTGCCAGCAATTTTGATATCATTTGTATAGGTACCAGCTTCTGATAATACCCACCACTTGTACGTCAGATTATCGCCGTCCGGATCAGATGTCTTAGATGCGTCGAGGGTAACCTCCGTGCCTTGTTTGGGTGTCTTCCTCAGAACACTTATGCCATCGTTACCATCAATGACAATTATCGGATTCCGGTTTCCTGTACCTTCTTTTGCCCAGTCCATTCGTGCTGCAACATTATTAAAAGTTGCCTGGTAAAAATATTGCTGGTACTTTGAGGAAATGTTTCTTACATTACCGCCATGGTTTTGATACGCATTAGTTGCGTTATCCTTGCATTGTCCAAATTCAAAATATCCGCCCCATCCAACTTGATTTGGGACTTCCGGATCATTGAGTCCAGTCGGCATAAGATAGAGGAATGAGGGGGTGTCGCCTTCAACACCATACTTATATTTAGGGTATCTATTACCGAGGTTGCCATGGCTCTGGATATGGGTTTGATATTCACTCCATTTGCTTCGGCCGGTACCATTCTGGTAGCCCCATGCAGATTCATCCCAAATGAAAAACAAATCCTTCTCAAACTCTTTGCGCATCCATTGATGAGAACTTTCAGGCCAATTTATTACATTACCAGATTTTTGGGCACCATCCTGATCGGTTATCGTATATACGCGAATCTTTTTGAGAAACGCTTTTAATTGTTCTGGTGTTCGTTCTTGTTGTACCTGCCAGCATGCCTGCGCAAGAGTATTTCCTCCCCCCCATACAGTCACCCAAATAGGACGATCATCATTTTCATCAGCCAGTTCAATAATCTTATGGCTTCCATCGGAGTTATTATTTGAGCCGATATATTGCTGCCCTCTGTTTTTGCTGCCTAACATAGTACACGCTCTCAAGTAATCCGCACTCGGCCAATATCCGATTTCCTGACGCTCGTCATCGTGTAGATGCCCCTGCTGATTAGAGCGTTTCATCAGATTTTGCAAATCTTTTTCATATAAATCAATCGTTTCCCGAATAAGATTCAAACCGGTATCACCCGCGTTACTCCCTACACTCCAACCTGTCGAATGAATCAGAGCCTCGATTTCATACATATCGGCATGAACAAGGAGGCGTATCATGGATTCCATATCATCTGGTTCCACGTTATCAGGTGAGATGTCTGTAAGCACAACAATACGCGGCTTAAGATCAGCAGCAAAGGATTGTAAAGATAATATCAGAGATAGTAGAAATAGGATTTTCAATGTTATGTTTTTCTTAAGCATACCGTTCTTCCTTTTTATTACAACAATTCATTAATAAACTATTCGATAAAAACTAATGATATATTTTTTTGAAAACAAACCAATGCTATTTTGCGTTATTTATTTATCATTTTGCGAACTATTACCCCAAAATATATCTTTTCTATAATACTACCCTTATAAGCAATGCTTTTTCAATCCCCTTAGTAAATTTTATATTTTTTGTAGCGCTTCAATTTTACCAAATCTATCCTGGTTTCTTAGTCTGCCTTTATACTAATGATTGCACGCCGCCAACCTACGAGGGGTGGTTGGCCGTTATCTTTTGCTTCAAGAATGACATGGATCGTTTTATTAAGAGCATCAGAAGGAATAGTAATAGATGCCTTTGAATTTGAAGAATCCTTTATCTCAACTGTCTTGTCATAAGTTCCAAGCTCCTTATACACCCACCACTTGTATGAAAGTGTGTCTTTATCCGGATCTGTGGAACCGGTGGCATCAAGTGAAACTGTTTCACCTGGCATTGCATAAATCTTAACTATGGGATTATCATCAACAGTCTTTCCGTTGAATTTTGCTACAGGAGCATGGTTTGCCTGGTCAAAATCCATAACGCACCAATCCAAACGCGCCGCAAAATCGTTTTGTGCAGCAATTGTCCATCGCCAGTTCATTTTCTTGGGATCGCCATCATCTGTAACAGCTTTTAAGGAAGGTTTATCACCCGTCTTTTCTGCGCCCGGATCATCGGTAAGGTAGTTCGGCTTGGTATCAGGGTAAGGAACAATCGCACGACCGCCCCAACCGCCTAATGTATAATCAACATGTGCCTCTAAACCATTGTTGATCAGATTGAGCCAGGAAGGCGTATCACCTTCGCTGATATAATTCTGAGGCGTTAAAGCGGCCAAAGGTCCATGGTTTTCTTTCTGATTTGTTTTGAACCATTCAGACGTCATATATTCTACAACTTCTTTGGGATTGTAGGTGTCGCTGCTTCTACCTCCACTTCCATAATCCCATGTATGCCACCAGCCCCAGGCTTCAAATATCTGCGCTTCCTTAACATTATCTTCTATCCACTGGCCGCCTCCATCCTGGTACCAGATACAATAGAGTCGTACCTTGGCAACAGCCTTTTCAAATTGTTCTTTTGTATAATCACCTGAATATTTAAGTCTCCATAATGCTGATGCTGGTGTATTAGCCCCACCCCAGCAACTGATATGTACTGGACGTGGATCGTCATCAAGCAGTATATCGATGATTAGTTTTTCCCCATCTGTATTCTTCGTTTGCATTTTGGCCGGTTCAACAAATAAATCAGCCCTATTTTCATTACCGACCCTCATTACTTTCATTAATGCATCGGCAGATGGATAATCGGGATTATGTTTTCTCAATTGCGGAACAAGACTTTCATAGGCCGCAAGTTGTTTCTCAAACCATTTTTCTTTACTGTGCCCGTTTTGTTGGAATTTCGAATTCACCTGAATAATACCTGCCACATCATAATCACAAGCGTATAATAAAAACCGTACCATTGTACTTCGATCGTCGATTTCACCATCAGTAGTAGCTATCGCACGCGGTTTGATGCGTTCAGCGTTACATACTGAAACGGCAAATAAAACTAAAAACACAATTATCAATCGTAGAACTCTTTTCATTAATCCTGATAATTCCATATGGCTCTCCTTGTATTAGAGGTTATAAAAATTAATCCAAACGACACAAACGTTTAGTAAAATCGCCCAAGAAATCTTCTCTATAGGGATTCAACGTTTTTACACCCAAGTTTCCACTTTCAATTAGGTTCGTAGAAGGATCATCTGTCCACCAATTTGATAAATCAGTAGCAGGCTTGTTTTTGTTTGACGCTGGAGGAAGGTATGAAGTGATAACTCCTTTCCTTCCATTAAGGGCAGGCACATTACTTATGATGGTGTAGGAATTCTCTTTTGCGTCTTTAGCACAGAATAAAAACTGCATAGTATCGGGAGCCAAGAGATACCCTTTTAAAACTTGGTTGTCAATGGCCATTTTTGCAATTGGTGAGTTAGTCGTGTTGGGATCAAACGGAAGTCTTAAGTCCAATATCCCAAACTGTTCCATTTTATCACTTTGGGTAGTTAAACGACTGAATACCACATGAGGTCGTGCCCAGGCTTTAACGAATTGTCCGCCCCAGCCTACTGAGGTTGGGTCTTCCGGATTTCCTCTTAATAACCAACCTACCGATGGACTATCTCCCATCTTGAGTGTCGGTCCGGTTTTCGTTGCGAAAAATTTTCCTAATGCGCCACAAGGCGTAATGTATTGAGTCACAAAGGTGGAGTTCTCCCATTTTCCCGATTGATTTCCTCCAAGAAACCATCCTCTGTAAGTAGAGTTCGCCTCAATGATCCAAAGATTTTTATGGTTAGAAAATAAATACTGAAAAGCATCTGGAGACCATTTTTTGTTTGGGCCACCTATATAATAAACACGAATCTTCGAAACTATGTCAGGGGCATCGTGTAATGCTTGAGCCAAATCCTCTATTCCTCCCCAAACGAGAATGTGAAGAGGGCGTGGATCTGGGCGTCTCGCACACTTCACTATCCATTCCGATCCTTCTGTTGGGTAGCTGGTTCCGATAGGACCAGGAGTATCAAAAGCCCCTTGCTTGGTGATCGCCCTTAAATAATCGGGATGGGGATATAAAATGGAATACAACTTAAGTTTTGGATAGTCTGATTCATAATAATCTATAACTGAGAGGATATCAGACTTCCGGCCTGGGCCATAAGGAGAAGAAATCAAACCTTCGATAGAAAGTGTGTCTGCATACAACAACAAGTGAACCATTGATTGAAAATCGTCAAAATCAGTTCCTCCGATATCAGTAGAAACAATGACACGATGTCTTGTACCAATTTCTGGTGGCATGGTACTTCTAATATTTCCATTCGGCATATGTGCCGCGGCTAAACGACGCAAGCGATTGCCTGCACCATAGATGGGGTCAGTAACAAGGCTCTTGACATCATTAATATCATCCAAAGTAAATGAATACGGAGGAGTAAAAACAGGATATGAGTTACTTATGTATGCAGGTTGAATACAGCTTATAAAGTCTAAATTATTCCAACCTATTTCACCTCCACTTGACAGTGCACCAATCGCTTGTTCCTGCCAAGGATTATTGATATTTTCAAAATAGGAATTCTCAACCTTAATATGACAGTCAAAACCAGTTCCAATGCAATAACCATTTCCAACACTGTTATAATAATTATTATAAATATGCACATGTCCATACCTTACCCTAGGCATTCTTCCTCGAACACCTACCGCATACCAGTTATGGTGCATAGTCACGTGTAATTTCCCTTTGTCTGATGTACGATCATCACTATTACCTATAAGGCCACCGAATGCGTGGTTATGTGGGTTATCAAAATAAAATTTACACCACGAAACTGTTACAAAGTCAGATTCTCGTACAATGGAACAGAGTTCATCGGAACTGTCATGAAATTCACATTTAGTGATGAAAATGTTTTTAGCTCCGGATATCTCCATTGCGTCGCCATTAGCAGGACCGATGGTCAGATTCTGAAAAATATTATTACTCTTTCTAACCCGAATAGTCCCACCGTAAAGTCCGGAATTGACGTCTGCGCCAATTATAGTTTTATTTGAACCAATTGTGACATCTCCGACATCAAGCTTGCCTTGAACAATAATAACAGTTGGATTATCGTTATTGGCGGCTGATTTAAATGCTGATGCAGTTGTGACGTTTATGGGTGTTGCATTGCCTCCGCCGGTAGTGCCGCCATTTTGTGTGGAATACCCATCGGGAATCGCAACTCGAGGTTGCCCATAACTTACAACAGAACAAAGCATAATAAACACAAGTACAAATGTGCTTATGGCATCATTTAATAAATTGTGTTTCACGGCAATTTCTTTCTTGAAAAACAATTCCTTTGGTTCAAAGATGATTCTGAGCTAATTGCTAAGTTTATGTGTAGAGCCATCAACCTTTCCTTTATAAAAATCGTATGGATGATTCATCATATCATCACCAGGTTTCGATTTAGTCATCCATACCAGTTTCTTCTCGTCGATGTCGTAAAAACATGGATATTGGTTGCCATCAAGCTGGTGATTGCCATTGTCCGTTCCAACTGGAAGTACGCAGACATTGCAGTGTTGAGCCATAAGTTGATGGTTCCAGATAAACTTGTCGCTTAGGCCGACTTCAGAAGCATTTTTTATATCTAAAGTGGCAACTTGTTTCTTTTCAGGAATTTTCCACACATGGAATACTTTATGTGGCCATGTATTTTGGATCGAATAATTACCTTCAGGAGAAGGGCCTGCACTACATCCGTCGGAATACTGGATAAATTCACCGAAATTGTCACCGTCAACAGAGTTATAGAAACAATTCAGATCCGGGCCGGTACCAGCACCAACCTTACCGTTGGCAGAAACATAATATTGCTGCATTGCCAATTGAAGTTTGACTGATCCAAGGTGCTTACCGGTAACAGCATCATACTTGTTCATAACGTTGCTTTTGCCCCATCTTCCACCGTGAATCCATATTACACCACTACGGAGCCAGCTTACTTCCCAGCCGATGGCTGGATACTCTTTCAGATTACTTCCGTCGATATTGCAAATCTTAAGTTTGCTGCCGGTAGTAAACGCAACCTTGCTTCCATCTGGAGAAAAACGCGGGCAATACCCGTCACCAGTGGAATAGATCACGTTTTCTGAAACTATTTCATCGTCTTTCATAACGGTAATAACGATATTTCCGGCTTCATTCCAGCCATTTTTAGACTGAGCTACACTTGCCGATATTCCGGAGTAAGCAAATACATCCGAACTAAATCCTATAAACAAAATGATACTATAAGCAATAAAAAATAACTTTACTCTAACATTCATATTATTCTCCTATATTAAATAAATGATAATCTATGATATTAAGGAACCTTTAATAGAGGTGAACCGGCTTTGAGAGTGAAATCCAATGACTCCGGATCGCGGAACATGGGATCGGCAAAAATGGAATCCGTTTCTTTCATCGTTGTCTTCCACTGATCAAAATCCATCTGCTTGCCGAACTCAAAGAGCCCCTTATACCCGGATTGATAATAAATGTTTTTTGAAAATGTACCGGTTTCAGGGATGTAATCATATTCCGGCAGACGAATGAGATACTGCTCGGGATCTGTTGCAACAAAACGGTTATTAATAATCTTCAGGTTGACCGTACGGAATCCACCTTCAAGACTGTTGCGAATAGGACCTTTATGCCAGTGACCTATCTGCTCTTTCTTGTTGCCATAAAATGTGTTTCCCTCAATGGTCAGATAGCACGTGTTGGAGATATTGATCCCTCTTTCGAGGTTCTCTGCAATGATATTGTTGCGCACGACTGACTCGCCATTATTGATTTCCATCCAGACTCCATATAATCTGTTGTGGGTAAAGATACCATCCTCAACCAGCACATTGTTGCACTTTGTATCCGCCCAGAATCCAGGAGAATCATTGTACTGCATCTTGCATCGACGCAGGATTAGGTTTGTTACTGTATGGACTTTGCTGCCGGCAGTGGCCCATTCCACCATCCCGCCACTGAATAAACGCCAGTTACCATAAGACGCTGTGACATCTTCCATCAGCCCATTGATATGCTGGTTTTCGATTTTCTGCCACTTTCCGGGAACCTCACCGCGCGGTGGCATGAAGAACGTGCATCCACCGGTATGCAAACCGACAACACGTCGCAGGACAAAATCCTCGCCGCCGATACCGATCATATCATTGGTATATTCGAAGCGACAATCTTCAAGTAACACATGCTTACCAAGAAAAAAATGACGTGTGCAGTGTTTGAAGGTAAGGCCTTTCACAACAATGTAACTGGGTAAGAGCTTGACATCCCACATGTCACCCACGGTTAGACCTGCCCCATGCTCAAGCCCTCCACGCACGGAAACTTCGATTTTGTGGTCCTGTGGCTTTACACCGTCATCGAGCCAGATATAGAGCTTTCCGGCGTCTTCGTCAGCACAATATGTACCCTCTTTCATCTCCTTCCGTTCCAGAACCTGCTTCAACAACTTGCCATCAATGAATACCAGTTCAAAACGTCGTCCAATCGGCCCGCTCCGGCCGGCCATCCAAGAATTGGTTCCCCACTTGTATGGCCACGCTGCGCTGTATACCCCGTTGCCCTCCGGTTGCCAGTCGGTCCAGATATCAGATCCACTAAAAATGACAGAGTCAGGTTCTTTGGCCTCAATGATGATCGGTGATTCTGCGGTACCTGATTGGTCCAAAGTCTCGGTCTTCTGGAGTGTGATCGACTCACGGTAGATACCAGGATAGATTAATATGCGAGTACCAGGTTTTACCATCTCCACAGCACGAGCCACAGTCTTTAAGGGTTTCTCATCTGTCCCGGACCCGTTATCATCAGCGGCTTTCGATGCTGGATTCACATGTAAGGTCTGTGAAATCTTCCACTTACTTCTGTCTTGAACACCAAAGAGTGTTTTTTCGAAAGAAGTATCAAATTTCACTACATTTTTCTCTTCGAGATTTACATCCTGACCTTCCTGTGCCGCAGCTACATCTCCACATAAAGCTAGCAAGCCAATCCATGCAAAAATCATCATTCCAAAATTAGACCATTTGGCAGGTTGTGATTTTTTGATCATAATTATTCCTTTAACATCTTTGGTTTCATATTCAACATGTTATTTTTCTTTTTAAAGATGATATCGCAACGATAATTAGTTATTGTTACTATTTGATTTTCGCGGCAATAAATGGATCTGTCAGTCGCGCTTCAATGAAGGAGGAAATTGACTCATGTCCCGCAGTCTTTGGATGGAAACCGAAAATGAAGATTTCGTTTGTTCCGGTGAGGCTGTGTTTATTGTTATTTCGCCCAAAACTGAAGATCTGTATATTCAGGATTCCATCCGGACCGGTGGCCATCCAGCCTTCATCACCATAGGTTTCAGGTGCGAGGTTCTTGGCACCCATATAAAAGACTTGAGTATCCTTTTCATCGCTGTCCACCATATAGAGGAATTGCGAGGGCCATTTCTTGTCTGTAAATTCAGCAGGCACTCCCGTGCTCCCTTTTTGAACGTCCCGCTTCTTGCCGTCCTTTAGAACGTAGTAATCCTTGGGTGACTCTTCTGGCTCTCCGCCAATCAGACCCTGAAAGTGGAAGGCGTAAGGACTGCCCATCTTGATGACCTTGATTGCCACATGGCTGACAAAAAAATGGTACTCCACTTCATTGGTTTCATTATAAGAACGTATGATTATATGATCTCCCTCCAACTTGCCGTTAAACGTGATCTCCTTACCATCCTGGTCTAGCCAGCGAGTCTTGGCACCCGTCTTCTTAGTGGGTGTTTCGAACTCGGCGCCTCCCGTGAATTTTGGGAAGCCACGCGTCTTGTGTCCCCAGCCTTTGGCACCAGGAACTTTATTATAGCCCAACTCATTGTCTGCCCCAATCCAGTCGTTACCGTCCTGGTCGAAAGCTGAATTAAAACCTGTCGAGCCACCGGTTTCGTTACCGTTTTCGAAATAGAAGGTCCCTCCCGCCGAGGCAATCTTCCAGCATACTACACCGAAATGTTTGACCTTTGTCACAACTACCTTATCCATAGGAAATGATTTATATGGTTCTCCTGGTCCTGTTTCTTCATATAACTCCGCAGACATAGCTTGAGACATCAGTACAATGTAAAATACAAAGCACATCACTAAATACTTACATTTCTTGTTCATAATTTCCCTTTCAATTTATTTTGGTTCAGTAAAATTTTTGTTATTTTAAATCATGTAAAACATCATTTTAATTCATCAATTATTCTATACACCAATCGGCGCGTTCTCTGAACTCTGCCTGAAAATCTCCCGCCCATTTGCGGATAGTTTGCCCACCTGGACCATCAACATAGTGATTTGTTCCGGCCTTGCGACTGTATTGTCCGCCCCAACTGGGTTGTGTGGGATCTTCGGGATCATTAATCTCACGATTTGCACTGACCAAATACATGAACGAAGGAGAATCCCCCTCAATCACACCTGCACCTCCTGCTGCTCTGGGTGGGTATATAGCACAAAGAGGTCCATGGTTTTTGATAATATTCTCTTGGGCCCATTCATGACTGCCGCTGCCGAAAAATCCCTGGTAAGTCTTTCTCGATTCGATTATAAACAAATCAGGGAACTCCTCCATAAGCCATCCGTGCGTAGCATCCTGGTCAGCAATCAGAAAGACGCGAAGCTTGCTTATAAAGGATTTGAGATTTTCGTCACTGCGTTTATTCTTAACATCCCAGATTGCCTGGGCAATTTCGCGTGGACCTCCCCAGACTCCGATATATATCGGCCGTGGATCAGGTTTATCCGCAGCTGCAATAATCGCATTAGAAGCCTCACTGTCCCTACCGGACCCAATAATGTCGGACCAAGGCTGCTTACGGGATCCCCACTTTATACTTATATTATGATTATTACCCAAACCTTCATAGGTGACTGAACGCAAGGTATCAGCAATAGGATAGTCGGGATCATGTTTCCTCAAGTTCTCATCCACCTTGTCATATTCGGCAAGTACTGCCAGAATATTTTTCTTTTCAGCTACCATGCCATAAGTACCAGCCGAAGCAATCAGTCCCTCTACATCAAATTCATTAGAATAGAACAGAAAACGGACCATCGACTGTACATCATCCGGATCGCTATTGGTCACCGGAAACGGCGGGAAGTCTGACGACATGATCACACGCAGCCTTTTTTTTGTAACTATTTTGGAAGTGAGCGAAGCAGCCACCGTTTTCGCAATCAAATTGCATCCATCTGCATTAGGATGGACAGTATCAGGAAAGTAATTGGCTTTTCCGCTAAGCGAAGTGAAAATATCAATCAGTTGAACTTTCGCACTGGAAGCAACATTTCGAACGAGTGGAACAATTTGGTCATTGACTACTTCAGGTGTAATGCCGAATCTTCCTCCACTATATACCGGTGGAGGAGACCCAATGTACACACGTGCACCATGCCCATTATAGTGTTCTATTAAACTGTTGAAGTCAGCCATGAAATCAGCTTTGTGCGACCAGTTCTGTGTTTTCGCATCATTGCTTCCAAGTATTATGACAACAATGTCAGGCTTAAATTCGGTGCTTGCACTGAAATTATCATCTTTCCAGTAAGGTTTGTCACCCTGTTTAAGCATCGTACAGCCGCTCGTACCAAAATTCTTAACAGTGTACTGGGAACCTAACAAGTTTTGGAGCACAGCCGGATAGCTTTGACGATTGGGATCACTCAAACCCCAGCCCCAAGTGATGCTGTCGCCAACACAAGCCACTTTAATGCTTGCGCCGAAAACCGGATTGGCGGATAACATAATCAGCGATATGAAAAACAAAACTGATGTGATTTGAATTATCTGGTTTCTTTTCATGATATTACTTCCTTAAAATCCTTATAAATAATCAAAAGCGTCTGATAGCAAAGTGAGTTAGTTTCACTTCACGTTGATGATTACACGGCAATAAGCGTAAAGATTAGGAGAACCATCGTCATGAAGTTCCAATATAATATGCATCTTCTTACCGCTTGAATTCGAGGGAATTCCCACAGTAGCCAAGGCAGATGAACTTTTTTCTATGGACACATCTCCGCTATAAGAACTCGGATCCTTATAGAAAGACCACGAGTAAACCAGCGAGTTATTATCAGGATCGCTGGAACCGACTGCGCTGAGAGTAACACTGGAACCGGTTGCGGCCGAAACTTCCAGGACTTGTCTGGTCGCATCACCATTTACCACGGCGATTGGATGGTGATTGACTTTAGAGTAATCACTGGTCATCGTCCAATCCATGCGAGCCGCAAAATCATTATCGTAGGATGGCCTCCAGCGGCTTATCTCTCCGGCACCACCTATGTTACCGTACATTTCGTAAGGAGCGTACTTCATTTCACTGTCACTGCTAACACCGGACATGCTGCGAATGTTGGTTTTCTTTGTAAAACTAAAACGACCGCCCCAGCCGCCCTGATCAATCTGGTCTGGATCGTTGAGACCATTAGGATAGACATGCATGAAAGCCGGAGTATCACCTTCTGTAGCGTATTTCGTATTCGGGTATACAGCTCCTAACGGGCCATGACTTTGAATGTCTTCACGTTGATAAGAACCATTTTTCTCAGGCTGCCAACCATAAACACCCGTAGCACGGATGTAGAAAAGATCGGGGAAGTTTTTCGCCAGCCAGGCCCCTGCGTCGTCTTGACCTAAAATGTCAAAAACGCGCAATTTGCTAATGAACTTTTTAAGTTCGGCCGCGGAGCGAGTATTCTGTACTTTCCAAATAGCTTGGGCAACGTTATTAACACCACCCCAGCCGCCAACCCAAACCGGACGCGGATCGTCCTTATCTACTGCGGCGATAATCATTTCCGAACCGGGGCTGTCTTTACCATCGCCGACATCGCTCATACCATAGCCCCTTTGGCCTAATACAGAGATGGACTTGAGGTATTCAGGCATAGGATAGCCATCAGCATGATTTTTCAGATTGTCATACACCTGTGCGTAAGCGTTAACAATTTTATCAAGCATCATAGTGTTGCTCTGAGATTTCTTCCAACAACCGGTCGCAACAATCAAGCCTTCTACATCAAACTCATTGGAGCAAACCAAAAAGCGTACCATGGACTGCTCGTCGTCAGGGTCCGCTCCCAAGTCTGTGGTGTTAATTATCCGGGGTTTATACCCTGATCCACGCGTGTTTAACTGATTAGGGACTGCAGTTGGTAATTTCTGCTCTGTCTGTACTTGAGCCGTTGGAGTTGTGGGTGCACTGACTGCCGCCTCTGGCTGCATTTTTTGGCCGGATTGCGAACCGATCTCATCAGCACTAAGAGCTCCACTGGCATCTTTAGAACTTCCAAATATCTGCAAGGCACGAATATCTCCGCGAAACTGACGATCCATGCCGTAGCTTTCCATGGTTTCGTTAAAGTTGCCTACCACAAGAGGTCCAATATTGCTATCCACCGGACCGGGGTTGTAAGATGTCTTCCGGTCTAAAGTCACGGCCGATTGCCCAGGTGTATCCAAAGGCTCACTGAAATACCAGCTCACATTGTCACCGGACGCTGTTGAATCATAGCTTACAGCAAAGAAAATCCATTTGCCAACCTGTAGTTTGCCAGATGAACTGTCATTGCTAACTCTGTCCGGCCATTCGTTTACAGACAGACGCAAACGACCATCGTTGTGATGAACGAGGTCAATACCGGATCGATTCTCCTGGAGACAGAACAGGATTCGATTGCCGCCATGGCCAACCTGGAGGCTATCGGGTTTCAACCATCCCATAATAGTAAAAGAACTCAGGCTTTTCAAACTATCCAGCGCACCTTCACCTACTTTAATCCAACCCCAAGGCTCATCGTCAGTAAGTTGAAATGAACCATTGTCAGCACGCTTTGCTGTTCCTACAAACTTCACTGCCGGCATATCTTTGCCATCAGATATGCCGACATTCACAATGGGCTTAACCGCTGCACAAGATTGGGACGTCAGAACCATACAAAAAATACAGCTTAACAATAAATAATATTTCTTAGTCATGATTTTACCTTTCTGTTTATTTTGGTTCGAGTGTGAAGCTATAGACTACTTCTGCCTTGGAAGGTGTAAAAGTGTATGCACCAGAGGAAGCTGTGCCGACTGAAGATATGGTCATTTCCCATGCATCAAGGCACTCAACTTTGTACGGCTTCGTACCTGAAAGCTGGACTGTCTTTGATCCCATGCTATCACAATAAACCAGGTAGCATTCACCTTCTTTCACGAGCATTGAGTTACCGGGTTTCAGTTCATCAAATGGTGGTGCCGCTTCCATCATCTCTCTGAGGAACTTGAAGCGTTTCCAGCTTTCGCCCTTGAGTAAGCCGCCCTTGCCCCACCATATAACTTCATCCGGATCCTGAAAACATTCACCGTGAGTTGTATAGGTTCCGGAGAAATTGGCAGCATAAGTTTTCTTTATTACATCTTCGCCTTTGGCACGGCCATAGCCTTCCGGAATGTTGCCTTCGTATCCATATTCGTCAAAGACAACTGGCTTTTTCCATTGATCGCGATACTTCAGGCCATTGGCTGTATCATGCTTCTGAAGGCTCACGTGTGTTATCCACGGTTTGCTATGGTCATATACTTTGCTGCCATTGTGGATGCTGCGTAAACGCTGGTGCGGATCTTCCTCCTGGAGTATCTTGCCAAAGTGTTCAAAATCCTCTACATTATGGGCTGACCACTCCCATTCATTGGCCAGCGACCACCAGACATTGCGGAACGCCGAAAGCCTCGCAATGCAATAGCGAAGATAACGGTCATCCGCCTCGCGTCCCATCCTGTTAAACTTCCACACAGGCAAAGGAGTATCATTCCACTTGTCATAGGGATGCCAGAGGATGATATCGGCTTCAATTCCCATTTTCTGCAGGTCAAGGATACGCTTTTCAAAACGCTGCCAAAAATCTACGTTTAGCCGGCTGAAATCGTATTTGTTTTTTTCTTCGTCCAACATGAAGGCGGCACGATCCGGTTCGATTCTGTTATGTTCGTACCATTTGGGAAAGATGCAGTACCGCATCTTGTTGAATGAGGATTTGGAGAGAGATTGCAGTGTCTTCTGCTGAATTTCTTCGGTCATGCTCGTCCACTGGTAAGAGGTTGTGCCATATTGATGATACCGCGTGCCATCAGCATATTGAAAGTAGAACGTATCGACTACTTGGACTGGGCCGTGATTGTTAGCGTTAGGCGCGATAGCGGTAAATACGCCGACCTTGCCATTCAGTTCAGGGGTAGCACTCCTGGTTTCGTAATGCCATTGGCCAACGGAAGGCGGACTGAAGCGAATCTTGTAAGTTTCACCGCCATCCCAGAAGCCTTGAACTTTGATACGCTGGTTGACTTGGGTGAATGTCGCAGAGAATTCCACGTCGAGGTAAGGATTTCCCGACGATGCGCATAAAAGGGTAACTTCAAAAACTCCCCATCGTTCAACACGTATTTCAGTGTTTGCCGTTGTTTCATGGGCCCCGAGTAGAATGAAGGCTAAACTAGCCAAAAGAGCGGCTTTCCTGAATAATGCAGTTTTTGTTTTCATTTGATCCTGTGCCTTTCTAATAATATTTTTTTTACTCTTTCATAGCAATGTAATTAATTCGTTGGTTCAAAGATGATTCTGCGGTAACCCGAAAGGTTATGCACACCGTCATCAACAACTTCGCAAATCACATGAAAACTCTTACCCGCTGAATCAGAAGGTACTGTGACTGTAGCAATACTCGAGCTGTTGTTTGAGATATTAACATCCCCGGGGTATGTCCCCGCATCAGTTTGAATCCACCAATTGAACTTCAGATTATCTCCATCCGGATCAAACGTCTGCGATGCATTAAAAGTAACAGTTGTACCATTCTTGGGGATTTTCTTTATAACGCTGATGCCGGCGTCGCCATCAATGACAACTACCGGATTCCGGTTTCCAGCGCCGTTCTTAGCCCAGTCCATTCGGGCTGCAAAATTGTTGAAAGCAGCCGGGTAAAAACGCTGAAAATACTGTCCGCAGGCATCAGCCGGCTGCCACAAATTGTTTGCATCATGTTTATAAACTCCGCTCCAACTACACTGACTTGGCACGTCCGGGTTATTGAGTCCAGTAGGCATAAGATAGAGGAACGAGGGGGTGTCGCCTTCTACTCCAACGGTGTTTTTGGGATATTGCTCCCCAAGAGCACCATGACCTTGGATATGAGTTGCATACTGGGACCAGTTGCTTTTTCCCATACCATTATGCATCATCCATGCTTTCGTATCATTAACGAAGAGAAGATCCGATCCAGCTACATTACGCATCCATGGATGAGTGGATCCACCGGCACCTTTATCCTGGTCAAATATAGTATAGATACGGACTTTATTCAGGAAGGCCTTCAACTCCTCCGGGCTTCGGTCTTGTTTTATCCGCCAGATCGACTGTGCAAGTGTGTTCCCGGCTCCCCAGACGGTTACCCAAATGGGACGAGAATCATTAGTTTCATCGGCTAACTTAATGATCAGATTGCTCCCGGGTGAATCGTTATCTTCGCCTAAGGCATTAACTCCTGCAACCAGACTGCCGAACATCGTAAGGTCTCTTAAATACTGTGCACTCGGCCAGTATCCCAATTCCTGCATAGTATCATCAAAGTCATGTCCGACCTGGTTGGAGCGTTTCATCAGATTTGGCAAATCTTTTTCGTATGCATCTACCACACCATGAACGAGGTTAATAAAATCCTTGTTAACCGTTCTTGGCAAACTGGCTCCGTTTGAGACAAACAAGCCCTCAATTTCGAACAGATCGGCATGAGCAAGAAGCCGTGTCATTGATTCCCAGTCATCGGTTTCATAGGTGGAAATATCTGTAAGCACAACAAGACGAGGCTTAAGCGGTGCAGCATTGGATGTTATTGAATTAGTGAAAAAAAGAAATAATATTAATGCCGGTAATAAACATGTTTTTCTCATAGCATTTCCTTGTTTGTTTAAAGATTGTTCAAAATGGAAATTGTCGTTTTTTATTTGTCCTTATTACTTAAAACTTTAACTTTTAAAGTAATAGAACAATAAATTTTGGTTATAAAGTTTCTTACAATTAAAACGAAGTATATATTATTTTGATAATATGATAATCCCATTATGCGTATAATATTTACCATTATGCGAATGTTCACTAAATACAATTATGCCTCTTTTCAATGTTGAGAAGGGCTTAAGATATATTCCGCAACAAACTGGATAATGTTCAACAAGTGCTTTTGTCAGTAATGCTTTCGCTCTACTCTGGCTGCTTTCATACCAGCCGATATACAATACCGTAGTGAAGAAACGCCGAACGGAGTGGCCCCTCACAGACCAGACGGAGTGAGGTGGTTATTCACTACGGCGGTCATTGCTGATAAAATGTAATTTTTAGTTATTGGAATTAGTTCGACGCTACAATGTGGACACGGTCACATGCCAGATTCTCTTCGAGGGATAGGGTTGGAATACCGGCTTCTCTTCTCATAATTGAGACAAAGGCGTTAATCCTAAAGGTTGAGTACAGCAGTTTTTAGTATTCTCTGATTATATATGCATTCCGTAAATCGAGTGATACAATCGGTGTCATTATTGGTGTCAGTCGTCAGTGGAAAGCCTTGCCTGAATCCACTTGTTAATGACTTGTTATTGACTTGTAACTCTCATTTAGACACCAAAAACACGCTATAAGCCATTATTAATAAAGCACTTATAATCCGAATTAGGGATTTCTAATCCGTAGGTCAGAGGTCCGAATCCTCTCGGGCGTATTTTCCTTTTTTTTCTGCTAATTATCGTTTAATTCCGGCATATTTTTAGAACTTCAAATCAGTTTCAGGATTTTTCAGACAGCATTTATTTTTTCAGCCATTTGTTAATAGCAGCCGCTGCAAGACGCCCTGTATTGATGGCGTGAACAACCAATGACGGACCTGAAATTGTATCCCCGGCAGCAAAAACCTGAGGATTACTGGTCTGATAGTTTAATGCAGATACATTTCCACGTGTATCAAGTTTTAAATTCATATCTTTGACAAGGCCTTCGTGTACAACGTGAACAAAACCAGTCGCAAGGATAACCAGGTCAACATCAAGTGAAAAATCTGTATTTGGAATTTCTTTTATTTGCCAATCATTACCTTTTTTATACCATTCGACTTCGCAGCCATTAAGTTTGTCAGCGATTATGCCCGCACCTCCGGTGAAAGATTTCGTGCTGATTGACCATCTTCTTTCACAACCCTCTTCATGAGATGAAGATGTTCGCATCACTCGCGGCCACATAGGCCATGGAGTATCGTCTGGCCTTGATTCAGGCGGTTTGGGAAGAATTTCAAACTGGTATATTTTTTTCGCACCCTGACGTCGAGCCGTACCGACACAGTCACTGCCTGTATCGCCGCCGCCAATGACCGCGACAACTTTATCTTTTGCCATTGAGTATTTACGTTCATCAAAAGACTCGGAAGCGTTAATCTTATTCTGAGTAGTGAGATATTCCATAGCGAAAATTATATTCTCATAACCTCTTCCGGGAATATTTACATCTCGCGGCTGGCCTGCGCCCATTGTAAGGCAAATGCAATCAAACATTTTCTTAAGGTAATGAGCGGACAAATCTTCACCCGCAACTACACCTGTCTGGAATTGCACTCCTTCGGCACGAAGTTGATCGAGTCTTCTGTCGATAACACTTTTTTCGAGTTTGAAATCAGGTACACCATAGCGCATTAAGCCGCCGATGTTGTCGTCTTTTTCAAAAACGACAACATTGTGTCCCGCACGGGCTAACTGCTGAGCCGCCGCCAGACCGGCGGGGCCTGAACCAATAACCGCTATGCGTTTGCCGCTTTTTACTTCAGCAGGCTCAGGTTTAATCCAGCCTTTTTCAAACCCGCGCTCGACAATTTGATATTCGATATGTCGTATCAGAACTGGATCGTCGCTTATTCCAAGCGTACACGCTGTTTCGCATGGAGCTGGACAAAGACGACCTGTAATTTCAGGAAAATTATTTGTCGAATGCAGTAATTTACAAGCCTGCTCCCATCTATTTTTATAAATAAGCTCATTGAAATCAGGAATAAAATTTTGCAGCGGACATCCGGCACCATGACAGAATGGTATGCCGCAATCCATACATCTTTTCGCCTGTTGATGAATCTGGTCCGGAGTCAAGGGGAGATTCAACTCCTTGAAATCAAGTATTCTTTCTTTGATTGGTCTATACCCAACATTTTGTCTTTTATATGAAAGAAAAGCTTTCGGTTCAGCCATTAGAAAACCTCCTCAGTTGCGGGTGTTGTTTCAGTGTCACGCTGTTCCGCGGCACGCATTTTTTCCAGCGCTTTTCGATAATCTATCGGAACTACTTTTACAAATTTTCCCGCCATGTCGTTCCATGAATTCAGGATTTGTTTTGCTCGTTCACTTTCGGTCCATTTAAGATGCCGCTCGATAAGATTTTTCAGAATTTTCTTGTCGTTCTCTTTCCAGACACTTTCAAGCTCAACCATATCGAGATTACATAAAGTATCGAACAATTGCATTTCATCAAGTACGTATGCGATACCGCCGCTCATACCAGCCGCGAAATTGCAGCCAGTCTGACCAAGAACAACAATTGTTCCGCCGGTCATGTACTCACAGCCGTGATCGCCAAGACCCTCGACTACTGCGGTTGCACCACTATTACGAACAGCGAATCGTTCACCCGCGATTCCGTTTATAAAAACTTCTCCAGATGTCGCGCCATACAAAAGTGTATTACCCGCGATAATATTTTTATGAGCCGGGAAAGTCGAATTCGGCGGATTTTCCACGACAATTCTACCACCGGATAGGCTCTTTCCAAGGTAGTCATTGCAGTCACCTATTAATTTAAGTGTCACTCCAGGAACAAGGAAAGCGCCGAAACTCTGACCGGCGGAACCATTAAAAGTAATTTCAATAGTCCCGTCAGGCAAACCTTCCTGCCCATATTTTTTTACAATATGATTACTCAGAATTGCCCCTACCGTTCTATTTGTATTTCGTATCGGCATTTCAAGAGTTACTTTCTTTTTATTTTCAATCGCTGATTTCAATTTTTCCAAAATCTGCCAGTCGATATGGTCATTAATTTTTACGGCCTGCTGCGAAGTCAGGTGAATCGCATTAGTATCAGAATAAAGCGGTTTTTTGAAAATTGCCGAAAGGTCAATTCCTTTGCTCTTCCAGTTTTCAATTGCTTTATCGGAATTAAGATATTCAACTCTTCCGACCATATCTTCGACTCTTCTAAAGCCGAGTTTTGCCATAATCTGCCTGAGTTCTTCGGCAATAAAGAACATGAATCGCTGTATATATTCAGGTTTGCCTTTGAATCTCGCTCTAAGCTCAGCGTCCTGAGTCGCGATTCCAAAAGCACATGCGCCTTCGTGACATTTTCTGAGCAAAGTACAGCCAAGTGTCACCAGTACTGATGTTCCGAATCCGAACTGTTCGGCACCGAGTAAGGCGGCTATCGCAACATCACGCCCTGTTTTTAACTGGCCGTCAGTTTGAACTCTTATTCGATTTCTCAGGCCGTTCATTACGAGTACCTGTTGAGTTTCCGCCAGGCCAAGTTCCCAGGGACATCCTGCGTGTTTGATTGACGAAAGCGGGCTTGCGCCTGTTCCGCCATCGTGGCCGCTTATAAGAACTTCGTCCGCATTGCCTTTTGCAACACCGGCGGCAATAGTACCGACTCCGACTTCCGCGACAAGTTTTACTGAAACTTTCACGCCCGGATTACTGCATTTCAAATCATATATCAATTGCGCCAAATCCTCGATAGAGTAAATATCATGATGAGGCGGAGGAGAAATCAATGTCACCCCGAGCGTAGAAAATCGAAGCTTGGCAATTTCCTCAGTGACTTTATGTCCGGGAAGTTGGCCGCCTTCGCCTGGTTTTGCGCCCTGTGCTATTTTAATTTGAAGCTCTTTGGCATTAGCAACATAATTCGCAGTGACACCAAATCTTGCGCTTGCAATCTGTTTTATCGCAGAGTTTTTTGAATCACCGTTTGGTTCGGGAATATAACGTTTAGGGTCTTCGCCGCCTTCGCCGGTATTGCTCATTCCACCGATACGGTTCATCGCAATGGCCATACATTCGTGAGCTTCTTTGCTAATCGAACCATGACTCATTGCTCCGGTACAGAATCTTTTAACGATTTCCGAAGCAGGTTCAACTTCTTCGATAGGAACAGATTTAGCCGGTACGAATTCGAATAGGCCGCGAAGTGTACATAAATGTTTAGACTGGTCGTTTATTTCTTTAGCATATTCTTCATATGCTTTTGCGTCGTTATTTTTTATAGCATGCTGCAGCTTTGAAACTGATGTAGGATTCCAGAGATGATATTCACCTTTATGTCTGAAATGATATTCTCCGCCAAAATCAAGATCAAGCACCCCAGCGGGGCGCTGCTCAAATGCGGATTTTTGACGTGCTATTACTTCAGCGGCAATCTCTTTAAGTCCTATACCTTCAATTCGTGAACTTGTCCCTGTAAAGTATTCATTAATTACCTCATGATTCAATCCTATAGCTTCAAAAAGCTGCGCTCCGGCATAGCTTCGCAAAGTGGAAATACCCATTTTGCTCATTGTCTTGAGGATACCTTTTTTAATCGCTGCTATGTAATTGTCCGCAATCTGAATTGTATCAAGATTCGCAGGAACTTCTTCAATATTTTGAAGTTCATCGAGCGACTCAAAAGCCATATAAGGATTTATTCCATTCGCTCCGTAACCGCATAAGAGACAAAAGTGCATAACTTCTCTCGGCTCGCCGCTTTCGATAATAAGTCCCGCTTCACCCCGCAGGCCTCTTTTAAGTAAACCATGATGTACCGCCGCGGTCGCCAGGAGAGATGGTATAGGAGCTTGTATAGGATTAACTCCTTTATCGCTTATGATTACAAGCGAAGCTCCGTTTTTAATTGCGTTTTCTACATTGTTTATTAATAAGTCCAATCCCAGCCTCAGACTTTCCGCCGGATCAGGTACATCCGTATCAAAAAAAGCTGAAACAGTTTCTACCTTAAAATCAGGCTTGCTTGCCGACCTGAGCCTCTTAATGTCCTCATTCGTGAGAATAGGATGCGGCAGTTTAAGCTGTCTGCAATGTTCAGGAGTTTCTCCTAACAGATTTCTTCTTTTGCCGGTAAAAGTCATAAGGCTCATAACAAGACCTTCACGAAGAGGATCAATTGGAGGATTAGTCACCTGGGCGAATAATTGTTTAAAATAATTGAATAATAATTTCGGTTTTTCGGATAGAACCGCCAGTGGAGTATCATTACCCATAGAACCGACCGGCTCCTGGCCATTAATAGCCATAGGCGCCAAAATCATTTTGAGTTCTTCACGTGTATAACCGAACATTTTCATTCTTTGAGCGATAGTATTCGAATCACTTTCAACGAGATCCGGCGCATCAAATAAGCCGCGAAGCTCAATGCGATTTTCATGCAGCCATCTTCTATATGGTTTTTGCCTGACTATTTTTCCTTTGATTTCATTATCTGAAACTTCACGCTGCTGCGTAGTATCGACGAGAAACATGTGTCCTGGTCTGAGGCGTCCTTTTTTGCGAATTTTTTCAGGAGGAAATTCTACTACGCCTGTTTCGCTTGCGATAATAGCCAAACCGTCTGTAGTAACAAGATACCTGCATGGCCTCAAACCGTTACGGTCAAGTGTACCTCCAATCAGATTGCCGTCGGTAAATACCATAGCCGCCGGACCGTCCCATGGCTCCATTATAGACGAGTGGTATTCGTAAAATGCGCGTTTGTCTGTACTGATATGATACTTCGCTCCGAAAGCTTCAGGAATCATCATCATCATGGAATGCGGCATGCTTCTGCCTGCGCGTACAAGCAGTTCAAGTGCGCTGTCAAAACACGCGGAATCACTCATTTCAGGTTTAAGAATGGGCAATACGTCTTTGAGATTGTCTTTGAGGATGTCACTCGCCATAATATTTTCGCGGGCTTTCATCCAGTTACGATTGCCGCTCAGTGTGTTTATTTCTCCGTTATGAGCAATACATCTAAACGGCTGCGCAAGGCGCCAGTTCGGAAATGTATTTGTACTGTAACGCTGATGAACTATTGCCAACGCCGATGTAAGACGTTCATCAGCAAGGTCGGGATAATAATCGAACAATTGCCAGGCCATGAACATTCCTTTGTAGCAGATTGTTCTGCATGATAATGAAACTACATAAAAGTCATCAGCTTCTTCGCCAAATTTCTCCCTAACTAAATTTTCGGCTCTCCCGCGAGCGAGATATAGTTGTTTTTCCAGAACTTCATCTTTATTACCTGCTCCATCCACAAATAATTGCCTTATCGAAGGTTCTGCTTCGAGAGCAAGTTTTCCAAGACATTGAGGTGAGGCAGGAACATCACGCCAACCCAGAATTTTCATGCCGTAATGATTTATTGAAGCTTCGAGTATTTCATCACATTTTTTTCTTAGTTCAGTGTTTTTCGATCCAAAAATCATTCCAACACCGTACTGTGCTTTTGGCGGCAACTTAAACCCAATTTTCTCTGCTTGTGCAGTGAAGAATTCGTGTGGGATTTGAAAAAGAATTCCGGCTCCATCTCCAGTGATTTCATCAGCACCAGCCGCCCCGCGATGATGAAGATTCAGAAGTATCTGTTTGCCGTATTCAATAATTGCATGTTCCTTTTTACCTGAAATGTTCACAACCGCGCCGATACCGCAGGCGTCATGCTCATTTTGCGTATTATATAGACCGTAATTTTTCAATTTCTTTTCCATTATTTTTGCATTTTATTTTAAGATACTTTTTTGTCGTAATTAACTCTCTGACATTACACTTATTTCAGATAAGCCTTTTATTATACGATGAATTCGCAATAATTATCAAGATGTTATTCTAATATTAAATATAAGCAATGATTATAATACCAGTAAGCCGCGGTATTAGAACATTTTTGTTGTATTAAATAAAAAATATTGTATGATTCAAAAGGAAAAGGCCTGCAGAGGAAGCAATTCTTCGTAAAGAACTGTTTCTTGCAAGCCTCAACCATTATCCAGAGCTTATTGAAACTTAATAGTTCTGAGTTCTCAGTACAAAGTACTATGAACTGTATATTATTTTGTACTCCATACTCGGAACTATGTACTAATTTTTCATCTTATCGCTTATTTCCCAAAAAGCATCTCGGCATATGATGGCAAAGGCCACAGTGTGGAATCTGTAATAGTTTCCAGTTCATCTGCTACCTTACGCAAATTATTCATAGCCGGTACAATATTATCCCTTGAGAATCTCGCCATTTTAACAACATCAGATATCTTAGCCTTGCTAACTTCCTGCTCGAGCATAGCAATATTTTTATTCAGAGTTGTAACCAATCCACAATATTTCTCAAGAAGTTCTTTTTGCGAAGCAGAATCGGTACCTGCTGAACTTACCGCTCCCACAGCTCCCGCCAAAACAGATGAATATTTGATACATGCCGGAAGTATCTGTCGTTTGGCTATGGAAAGCATTGTCATAGCTTCGATATTAATTGACTTGATATAATTCTCAAACAGAATATCCGCTCTTGCGTGTAATTCTTCTTTTGTCAAAACTCCATGCTTCTTGAATAAGGCAACGTTTTCCTTATCCAGAATTGTCTCAAGAGAAGCTACTGTTGAGCGAATATTGGGAAGCCCGCGTTTTTCTGCTTCGGCAACCCAGTCTTCTGTATAGTTGTCACCATTATAGAGAATCTTTTTATGATCATTTGCTATCTGTTTCAAAATGTCTTGAGCTTTAGCTTCTACATTTGAGCCCTTTTCCAATTCATCCGCAATTTCACAAAGAATATCAGCAACCATTGTATTTAACGTAAACATTGGTCCAGCAGTAGATTGTGTCGAACCAACCATTCTGAATTCGAATTTGTTACCTGTAAAGGCAAACGGGGAAGTTCTATTCCTATCCGTATTATCCTTTGGAAGAGGAGGAAGTGTAGATACACCAAGTTTCAACTCTCCACCCTTCTTTGATGATTTCGCTTTTCCTGTTGCCAACTGCTCAAAAATATCTGTGAGCTGTTCACCAAGGAATATCGAAACAATAGCCGGAGGCGCTTCATTTGCCCCAAGACGATGATCATTTCCTGTATTTGCAACACTTGCTCGAAGAAGTTTCGAATATTTATCGACAGCTTTAATTACCGCGCAAAGCATAACAAGAAATACCATATTATCATGCGGCGTCTTACCTGGATCGAGAAGGTTAATGCCATCGTCTGTCACCATGCTCCAGTTGTTGTGCTTTCCTGAACCGTTAACGCCGGCAAATGGCTTTTCATGCAGGAGACATACAAAGTTATGTCTCATCGCGACTTTCCTCATGGTTTCCATCGTTATCTGATTGTGGTCGGTGGCTACATTGACTGTCGCGAAAACCGGAGCCAGTTCATACTGAGCAGGCGCAACTTCATTATGTTGTGTCTTGGCTGAAACTCCCAATTTCCATAACTCAACATTAAGTTCGTGCATAAACGAAGCGATTCTTTCATGAATTGCTCCGAAATAATGGTCTTCCATTTCCTGACCTCTTGGCGAAGGCGCACCAAAAAGAGTTCTTCCAGCCAGAATAAGGTCGAGCCTTTTATTATAATACATTTTATCGATCAGGAAATATTCCTGTTCCGGTCCGAGAGTAGCCGTGACACGCTTTGAAGTAGTATTACCCAAAGCTTTAAGAACACGAACCGCCTGAGTATTCAATGCGTCCATAGAACGAAGCAATGGCGTTTTCTTATCAAGGGCATGACCAACATAAGAACAAAAAGCACTCGGTATGAACAATGCTATGTTACCACCATCCTTCTTAATAAAAACTGGTGATGTACAATCCCATGCTGTATAACCACGTGCTTCAAATGTAGCTCTCAAACCGCCGGAAGGAAAAGATGAAGCATCAGGTTCACCCTGATAAAGTTCTTTTCCGCTGAACTCCATAATTGTCGTACCCTGTGAAGTTGGAGAAATAAAAGAGTCATGCTTTTCTGCTGTGGTACCAGTCATCGGCTGGAACCAGTGACAATAGTGTGTCGCACCCTTTTCAATCGCCCAGTCTTTCATTGCGTTGGCAATAACATTCGCTATGGATGGATCAAGCGTTTCGTTATTGTCTAATGACTTCTTTAAAGACTTATATACATCTTTCGGAAGACGCTCACGCATCACTATATCATTAAAAACATTTGAACCAAATACGCTTGGAACAGAATCACATGAATTACTCATTTTTTACTACTCCTAAAATAGCTCCAGATAATTTTTTTTATACACATAATATTTTATTAGTCTTTTCTACTTATTACCAGTTTTCATTACTCATATATCTATAATAGTTTGGCGGTCCTCACAAAATTTGTTTAGACTTTACATGCCATAATAACATTTTATTCATTGCAATTTATGTGCCAAAAAATGAATATCAGTATATTCCTTCATAACTATTGTATTTACAGAAAGATATGAACATTAACCTATTTGTCACATTTTATTAATATGCTACATAATTGTAGCATACACCTAATTCGCAACATATATGTCTTATATTAAAATATAATTACAAAAGAGCAACTTAATTTAATTTTTGCTTTATTATGGTAAAAAACAAATACCTTAATACTTTTTTATCCAATCGCAACAGAACCGGTTTCACCAGTTCTAATCCTGATACATTCGTCTAAATCCATAACAAAAATCTTACCATCACCGATATTACCTGACTTCGCCCCGGTAACAATCGCATCAACAGCGGCTTTAACATATTCGTCATTTACCGCAATTTCAACTTTTACTTTTCTGAGCAAATTCCCAGGTTCTTTGTGACTTCTATACACTTCAGCCACACCTTGCTGCCTGCCCCTGCCGATGACGCTCGAAACCGTCACCAGGTGAATTTCTTTTTCTTCCAATTTCTCAAGCACATCATCGAGACGGTCAGGCTGAATTATACCAATTATATATTTCATAAGATTTTTCTTTCTATGCTAACTAATTAAAGTATATGCCCCTTCCCGGTGCTGTGTTAAATCAAGACCTACCCTTTCTTCGTGTTCAGTTACTCGAAGTTTCATTACAAGATCAATAAACTTCAGAAGCAAACTGCCTGCTAAGAAGGAAAACACAGCTACGATAAGAACCATTTTTATTTGTATCCATAACTGCATCGGATTTCCATGTAATAAACCGTTTGCCCCGGCAGGATTAACTTCTGTCGTAGCCCAAATTCCCGCCGCAATAGTACCCCAGATACCGCCAACGCCATGAACCCCAAAGGCATCGAGAGTATCATCATAATTAAATCTTGTCTTCAAATAAGTCACAACAAGCCATGGGAAAATACCTGCACCTATACCAATCCAGATAGCTCCTGCAGGCGTAATAAATCCCGAAGCCGGCGTCACCGCCGCAAGACCGGCAATTGCGCCTGTAATCATTCCCAATGTTGTAGGTTTCTTAAATTTAAGCCAGTCGAGAATTGACCAGACAGTACCGGCAGTTGCTCCCGCTATATGAGTTGAGGTAAATGCGCTGGTTGCTACCGCCCCAGCTGAAAGAGCGCTTCCAGCGTTAAAGCCAAACCATCCAAACCACAAAAGCCCTGCGCCTAATACAGCAAAGGGAAGATTATGCGGCGGCGAAACGTTATTTGGGAAACCCTGGCGTTTACCAAGAATAAGTGCTGCGGCTAAAGAAGTCATTCCGGCGCTAATATGAACTACCGCACCACCGGCAAAATCCAACGCACCCGCGTTTTTCAGAAAACCGCCTGCACCCCAAACCCAATGTGTAATCGGGTCATATATAAATGTTGCCCACAATAAAGAAAACACACAAAATGAAGAGAATTTCATTCGTTCAGCAAAGGCTCCGATTATGAGCGCAGGAGTGATTATCGCAAACATCATTTGAAACATCATGAATAACTGATGCGGTATTGTGGATGCGTATTCAGGATTTGGCATCAGACCTACGCCTCTTAATCCAGCCCAATCAAGCCCACCAATAATTGAACCTTTGTCCGGCCCGAATGATAAGCTATAACCTACCAATACCCATTGCAAGCTTATAAGACACATTATCATAAGGCATTGCATGAGAACAGATAACATATTCTTACGACGTACAAGGCCGCCATAAAAAAATGCAAGACCTGGCGTCATAAGCAATACAAATGCAGAACTGACAAGAATCCAGCACGTGTCACCTGTGTCAATTTTTTGCTGGAGTGTCAGCGTTGATGTGTTCAGCTCCGTTGACGAAGCACTAATTCCGCCTGCGAAAAATATCACTACAAGCAGAACTAATAGGCGCAAACGCACCCAATTAGATCCTTTTACTGTTATCACTTCAGTGTCTCCCGACTTTACGGACCAATTTACTAATATTTACACTTAATTATTCTGAGAATTCTCAACAGAATAAAATTATGAATTGTTTTCAATTGCAATTAGTGTGCCAAAAAATAAACTTACGCATGCAGAAATGTATCTGTTTGATAGAAAATGGGTTATGTGATTCTCATACAAATGCGCAGACCTAAATATTCATACATATATGTAGTTTATTTTTAAAAACTACATATATGTAGCATAAATTACCAGACCCGGTATTATAATCCGGGTCTGGCACAGGTCCTTTTCAGGACACTGAAGTGATAACAAATTGAGTTTATAAGTAATATTTTATATTAACCAATCGCTTCATGACCGCGCTCACCAGTACGAATCCTTATACATTCAGGCAAATCGAGCACAAAGATTTTTCCATCTCCAATCTGACCCGATCTGGCGCCAGCTATAATTGCCTTAATAGTTCGTTCAACAAAATCATCGTTGACCGCGATTTCAAGCCGGAGTTTCTTTAAGAGATTCACTTCAATTGGTACACCACGATACGATTCATGATATCCTTTTTGCTGTCCGCAGCCGAGAGAGTTTGTTACAGACATTTTGAAAACTTCCTCTTTATAAAGAGACTGTTTTACATCGCTCAATTTATGAGGCTGGATATACGCTATAATTAGTTTCATATTAATATCTCCTTTGAATAGAGCTTGTATATTTTATTATTCAGTAGTAAAAATCTGGAATCCTGCATAAGCTTCATTTCCATGCTCACCAATATCAAGTCCTCGCAATTCTTCTTCGCGTGAAACTCTAATACCCATTGTTACTTTCAGCAGCGTCCAAAATCCAAATGCTACCAGAAAAACGAATGCTGCGACAGATACAACGGCTGCTAATTGAGCACCGAGAAGCTTAAAGCCGCCGCCGAAAAACAAGCCGTTTCCTGTTGCGGTTCCGGTAAGTTTATCCTGCGCGAATAAGCCTACACATATAGTTCCGAATACGCCGTTGACTAAGTGAACTGACAAAGCTCCAACGGGATCATCCAAACGTAATCTGTCAAACATCATTACTGCAAGAACTACCAAAACACCCGCGATGAAACCTATTATTAAAGAACTGCCAATTCCAACGAACGCACACGGCGCTGTTATTGCCACCAAGCCAGCCAGGCATCCATTGAGCGTCATACCCAAATCCGGCTTCCCCATTAACAGCCATGACATGATAGTTGCGCTCATGATTCCAGCCGCTGCTGCGGTATTTGTAGTAACTGCAACATGAGCTATCGCATTGGGATCAGCGGCCATTGTCGATCCCGGATTAAATCCAAACCAACCGAACCAGAGTACAAATGTTCCTATGGTAGCCAGAGAAAGATTATGCCCTGGAATGGCTTTGATATGGCCATTATCATATTTTCCGATACGCGGCCCTAACACAATTACTCCAGCCAGCGCCGCCCAGCCGCCGATACTATGCACGACTGTCGAACCCGCGAAGTCAAACATTCCAAGTTTTGAAAGCCAGCCTCCGCCCCATACCCAATGACCTACAACCGGATAAATGAACATCGCCATAAAAGCTGTGAATATAATAAAAGAAACATATTTAATTCTTTCCGCTACGGCACCTGAGACGATGGTAGCTGCTGTACCGCAAAAAACCAACTGGAAGAAGAATTTCGCCATTAAAGGCACACCTGTCCAGTTAATTGCAGAATAAACTCCCTGATAAGCATCACCTGTCGCGGGGGAATTGTCGGCACCGCTTAAAAAAAACAGCCCCTTCAATCCTACAAGACCGTTACCATCACCAAACATAAGACCCCATCCAAGGATAAGAAATCCAAGCGAAGAAACCGCAAATACTATGAAATTCTTCGACATAATATTGACGCAGTTTTTAGCCCGTGCAAATCCGGATTCGACTGCGCCAAATCCCAAATTCATAAAAAAGACCAAAAAACCTGTTATCAATACCCACATGGTATCCATCACTACTTTATCTTCCATAATCAAGAACCTTTCATAATCAAGAATTTTCAAAATTCTATAACTGTTAAAATAAAACAATAATTACTTTTTTAAAGTTTCTGGACAAAAATATCGCTTGAAAATGCAGGATGGAATAGTGATGCTTTTAAAAGTGATGACACACAGACGAACAAATTCCGAGAAAATTCGCTCTTCTTTATATTATTAAAAAAATATGTTCTTATATCAATCACTTCGGTATCTTCCTGCATTTGTACCAGTTTTTTCTCACCTGAATAGCTTTATAAAAGCTTCAGGATTTACTTATCACAATATGCAATAGCTGTGCCAATGGAAACAATATTTTACTACAATGATGTAAGTCACTATTATACAAGAACTTATTAGCAATAACTGGGCATATCTCAAAGACCATACGAAGATACAAATATGTATATATACTACGCTATACTACATATTTGTAGCATATTTTAAATAAAATAGGTATTTAAAGATTCTTATCCTTAACTCTTTTAATTATTTAATACGATATAAACTGATAATTTCTATATAAAAAAAACCGGATTCGGCAAGTTCACCGAATCCGGTACCGGTCCCACCAGGGACACAGAAGTGATAGCGTTAGTAGTCTGGCAACTACTTATAGTTCATTTTTAGTTTAACCTATGGCATCTCCTCCTTTCTCCCCTGTTCGTATTCTTATGCATTCATGTAAATCCATTACGAATATTTTTCCGTCACCAATCTGACCAGTTTTTGCTCCTTCGATAATGGCCTTAATGGTTTTATCAACAAAATTCTCATTGACCGCAATCTCAAGACGAATCTTTTTCAACAGGTTCACTTCCACACCCACGCCTCTGTATGATTCGTGATAGCCTTTCTGCTGGCCGCAGCCAAGAGAATTAGTCACTGACATTTTAAATACTTCCGCTTTATATAAAGCTTGTTTCACATCTTTAAGTTTATGCGGCTGAATATATGCGATTATTAGTTTCATTTTTAGTTTCCTTTATCAATTAAGTGACATTATTCAGTGGTAAATACCTGGAAACCGGCATAAGCTTCGTTTCCATGTTCGCCGATATCAAGACCTTTTATTTCTTCCTCAGCGGTTACACGCAAACCCGCAGTTTTACTGAGAATGAAAAACAATACAAGTCCCAGTCCGAATGCCCATACAAATGCAGTTCCAGCTCCGACTATCTGAATACCTAACTTTTTGAAACCACCACCATAGAACAATCCGCCGTCCATTGCGAATAAGCCATAAGATAAAGTTCCCCACAAACCGTTCATGCCATGAACACTGATTGCACCGACCGGGTCATCGATTTTCAAAACATAATCGAAGAACAATACACTTAATACTACCAGTACACCTGCGACACTTCCGATACATATTGCTCCGAAAGGTGATACCCCGTCACAAGGAGCTGTAATTGCCACAAGACCAGCCAATGCACCGTTTAGAGTCATTGAGATATCCGGTTTCTTAATGATTACCCATGATGCAATCAACGCCATTACTGCTCCAGCCGCTGCTGCTAAATTAGTCGTAATTGCAATATATCCTGCCATGCCATTGCCTGCGGTTGTACTGCCAGGGTTAAATCCGAACCATCCGAACCAGAGAATAAATACACCTAATGCCGCAAGAGGCAGGTTGTGACCGAGAATAGCGCGAGGCTTGCCATCCGGACCATATTTACCAATTCTTGGTCCGAGCATAATTGCTCCGGCAAGAGCCAGCCAGCCGCCAATTGAATGCACTACAGTAGAACCAGCGAAATCATGGAAACCCATTACAGCAAGCCAGCTTTTATTATCAGTCAGAAGCAGATTGCCCCATGCCCATGATCCGAATACCGGATATATAAATAGTGAAATCACAGCACTGTAAATCAGGTACGATACAAACTTTGTACGTTCAGCCATAGCACCAGAGACAATCGTTGCCGCGGTTGCCGCAAAAACTGTCTGGAAAATCAAAAAGGTCCAGTTCCAGTCATCACCAGGCGTTACACCGCCCATGCCGAACAAAGTAGTTCCAAATAAGCCATTTGAAGACGCACCGAACATAAGTCCAAAACCTATCACAAAAAACGCTAAAGTTCCAACTGCAAAGTCCATAAGGTTCTTCATAAGGATGTTTACGGAATTTTTAGCTCTGGTAAAACCTGTCTCGACCATCGCGAAACCAGCCTGCATGAAGAAGACCAGGAATGCCGCAACACAGGTCCAGACAATATTCAAATTTTTTTGCACTTCATCTTTTGCGGCATCAATACTTGCCTGTACATCTGAACTGGCTTCTTCAGCCATTACAGGGCCTACTAAAAATATCGCTATCAAAGATACAATAAAAATTAGTAAATTGATTTTTTTTCTGTTCATAACATTAAACCTCACTTCTTAAAAAGCCATTGAGAGACCGATTCCAACAAAGAATTCACTATCATCTGAATTATATGTATCAGCATCTTTTATATCGCTGTCTATTAAAATTGAATATTTGACGCTTGGTGTTATTGATAAGCCGCCAATCTCAAATGGGAATGCCGCTGACAATAACAGATCATTAAATCCGCTGCCATCTGTTCCCCAGTAATATTCATTGTAGTTGGTATCCGCCCAACCTATACTTGCTCCTAAGTCAATACCAATCGGAGCATCTTCTCCAAGATCTATACTATGTCCTATACCAGCGGAGACATATAATCCTTCTGCTTCATCAATATCGTGATAAAACTTAATGGATGGGCTTAAAAATGTATCATAGCTGAATCCCCAGTACAATTCGGTTGTCGCATTGAGCGCGGTATTTGGAAAATCATAGAATATACCTCCTATTGAAAAACCAAGACCTTCAATACCCGGAACATCTGCGGAATAATCAACATAATAATCTACTTCTGTAAACTCACCCTTATTATCAAAAATGTCTGTTGTTTCAAGACTGCCCCAAATTCCGGCGGTAAATCCCTTGTAAGCCGCACTAAAGCCAGGCTGAAACACCGGATCATCATTCAGATTCTGACCTCGCCATATATACTTATCGTAATAATCGGCTGTGATTCCAAATTCAACTTTGTCTTCTGCTTCTTCAGCTTTCATCGTGTTAATACCCAAAACAAGTAACAAACTCATGGCTACCAACATTCTTTTCACACTTTTCATTGCACATTACCTTTCAAAAAATTTATAAAGTTATTAGTTATTATTATGTTTATTAGTTATGCAATCGGTGTGCCAATCCCGTAATAATCACGTAATACCTTACATATAAAAGACTTATATAATTTTATACGATTTTAGCAATATTTAGATATATTACATTATTGTTGCATATCTACTACTATATACATATATGTATGAATACAAAACAACTTCAAAGAAACGATTTGGATGCCGTAAAAAATTACTTAACACATTTCCCCAAAAAATATGTGTGAAATTCTTAATAAATTGCTATAAATCATGGAAAATTACAAACACATCTGTTATATATATGTAAATACAGCACAAATATGTCGCATATTTATATTTAAGTGTTTATTAGGTTATTATTATGATTGATGAAAAAACAACTGAACAAGTAAAAGAGACAAAAACACCTAACCGTCATGTACGTGAATTAGAGACTCTTTACAGGATAAGCCAAATTCTTGCTTCAGGTACTCAGCAGAAGCAGACTCTTGCAGAAGTACTTGATACACTTGAAAGCGAACTTGATTTAAGACAGGGAACCATAACACTTTTATCCCCAGATAATTCTGAAATCAAAATCGAAGTAGCTCATAACATCTCTTTGGAAAAGAGCCGCAAGGTTAGTTATAAACTGGGAGAAGGAATAACAGGGAGAGTTATTGAGACAGGTAAAGCAATTATTGTCCCAAAAGTTTCGCAGGAGCCATTATTTCTTAACAGAATCGAAAGAAGCAAAGACTCAGGAATTGAAATCAGTTTTATTTGTGTACCTATTTCGATTGGCAGAAAAATAATTGGTACCATTTCAATAGATAAAATTTATGACCAAAACAGATCATTGGATGAAGATAAGCGTGTTGTAAGTATTGTAGCAAGCATGATTGCAAACGATGTCAAGTCACGGCAGGAAGCGGTTCTGCACAGAAAAGAACTTGAAGACGAAAACCTCAGACTTCGCAGCGAATTACAGGACAAATTCCGCCCTGAAAATATTATTGGCAACTCAGGCACGATGCGAGACGTTTATAGCCAGATACATCAGGTTGCAACAGGTGACATTACAGTGCTGATACGGGGCGAATCAGGTACTGGAAAGGAATTGGTCGCACATGCGATACATTATTCAAGCCCAAGATGCAAAGGACCTTTTATAAAAGTGAATTGTGCCGCTCTGAATGAGAATCTTCTCGAAAGTGAATTATTCGGCCACGAAAAAGGCGCTTTTACCGGTGCGATACAAAGCCGCAAAGGAAGAATGGAAGAAGCTGACGGAGGTACTCTTTTTCTCGATGAGGTCGGTGACTTTTCACCAATGACACAGGTCAAACTTTTAAGAGTTCTGCAGGAACGTCAGTTTGAGAGAGTTGGAAGTAATCGTACAATAAAAACAAATACGCGTATTATAGCAGCTACAAATCGTGACCTCGAGAAAGCTGTTATGGAAAAAGTTTTCCGGCAGGATCTTTACTATCGTATCAACGTATTCCCGATTTTTTTGCCTCCATTACGAGATCGCAAAGATGATATTTTGTTGCTTGCTGATTTCTTTGTCGAACATTATTCGAAAAAGATGACCAAAGATGTAAGGAGAATAAGCACACCGGCAATCAATATGATGGTCGCCTATCACTGGCCTGGTAATGTGCGTGAACTGGAAAATTGCATTGAAAGAGCTGTACTTTTAAGCAACGATGGCGTAATTCACGGCCATCACCTGCCGCCGACTTTGCAGACTTCCGATGCCTCTGATACTATCGGCACAGGTTCTTTGATTGAAAGAGTAAACCTGTACGAACGTGACATTATTGTAGATGCCCTTAAACGCTGCAATGGAAGCCTCGCCGCAGCCGCAAGAGACCTGGGAACAACCCCAAGAATAATCGGCTACAAAGTTAAAGAACTCGACATCAACTATAAACGATACAGAAGAACTTAAGATATCAGGTTTCAAGCTCGTCTTTTATTTGTAATTCTATTTGGCAGCTTTTACCGGTAAATCCTTACGGCAGGCAACTGCTCCATAATATCCAATGACAACGAAAGCAATCAGCGGCACAAGATAAGAAATATTAATACTATTTGCACTATCCGAAATATAACCCTGAATCTGTGTTAGCACCGCTCCGCCGGCAATCGCAGCGATTACTCCGGCACCGCCTAATTTTGTATCATTTCCAAGTCCGCGAACAGCGAGTCCAAATATAGTTGGGAACATTAACGACATACAGCCGGAAATACCTACGAGAGCTACACAGCCAACAAGGCCCCCGCCAAAACTTACAATACAACATAAAACAATCGCAATACCTGACAAGTATGCCAATAAACGTCCTGGGGTAATAAATTTCATCAGCCATGTGCAAACAAATCGGGATAACACAAAAATAATAATACCAGCCAGATACCATTTGCTGCCAAGACTTTCAGCAGTAACACCTTCACCGGCATCATCGGCAACTTCCTGAAGATTCAATTCCTGCATGACATATCGTATCGTAAATGACCAGACGCCAATTTGTGCGCCAACATAGAAAAACTGCGCAACCACACCCCACATATAGTGACGATTACGAATCAAACGACCAAGAGTACCAAAAAAGTCAATACGCTTGTCTTCTTCTGCCACTTTCGGTGTTTTGACAACCAGAATCGCTATCCATGTTATAAGCAGTATTAATCCGACAACAACATAGGTCATCGTTACTGCGTGCAATTCCTTAGTCTGGAGAATTTCCAGAGTTTCCGCATCCATTGCGGCACGTTGTTCGGCGGTTGCTTTACCAAGGTGACTAAGAATAAAAAACTGACTGACTATTATTCCAACGATTGAACCTAACGGATTGAATGATTGCGCAAGATTCAAACGTCGAGTCCCTGTTTCTTCCGGCCCCATCGTTACAATGTATGGATTTGCGGCAGTTTCCAAAAAAGATAAACCAGCAAAAAGCACCCATATTGCCAAAAGGAAGAAATAATAAGTTAAATGAGGGAGATATGCATAACTAAGCATTGCAGGATAAAAACTCAATGCACCAAGCACATATAGACCGAGACCTAATAAAACTCCCGATTTATAACTAAACTTTTTAATATAAATCGCGGCCGGAAATGCTATTACTCCGTAACCTCCAAAGTAGCAGACAACCTGTATCCATGCTGTTTGAGAATCTGACATGCTCATAATTCGCTTAAACGCGGATAGTAACGTGTCAGTCATATTATTAGCTAACCCCCACCAGGCAAAGAGACTGGTAAGGAGAATGAAAGGCCAGAGTATGTTTAACGGCACTAATGAAGGTTTTTTGTTCTGGGTATCAGAGGAAGGTATATTCGCCATTTTTAACTCCTTGGTTAAAAGTCCACTCTCCATTTTTGTCATGGCTCGGTTAAGCAGACTCAGAACCGATAAATCCATACATGTATCTTATTGACTCTTTAATTCTTTAATCATGGGATTATAATATACTTTTGAGTAAAATATATGTCAATAATTGTCTTATACATGACTATTCTTGACCTTTTAACATATTCACTCAGATTATTATCCACTGAAAAGAAATTGCTGGTATTTTGGTAAAGATACTAATTATGCCGTTTTCAAAAGCCGCTGCCTTATTCTTTTACCAACAAATGATTCCGAAGAGCCAAAATGTGTGTTTTATTCTGTTAATGTTCCTGCGGAAGCTTATAATAAATTTTCTTCAGACTTAATCGATACTATAGTTAATTTCCAGGCGTCGAGCCAGAAATCCGGCGAAGATGAACATTACAAATGTTAAAATTACAATACAAATAACCGCGAAAAAAGGTGTAACAAGTTGAGTGGGAGAGATTAAAAATTTAATTAGAGCCGGTAAATTACTTTCTTGTGACGCAGCAACAGGACAGAGCGATTGAAGATAATAAATCACACTAATCTTCTTAAGGGCCATAGGAAGAAACGGATTAACAGCTTCCCAGAGCAGAACAACCGCCGCTGGTATTATCGGGTTGCGAAACAATAATCCTACCGTCAGAAAGATGCTTCCATAAGCCGCACATGCCATGACGGTGACACCAAGATATGTCCAGAATTGAGACCAGCCATTAGCGGCGAAGAAATCAGCTAAAACGCTTTGGTCAAACTGGCGAAGCATAGCCCACCATTGCAAAGCCGTGCTGGAAGTAAAGATAACTACAGTTACCAACAACCCAGCGAGATACTTACCAGCCAGCAGAACTTCCCGCCGCATCGGAGTCAGTAGGTAAAAATGAAGACTTTTGTCGAGCATTTCTCCGCGAAATAAGTTGACAAAAATTCCAACACAGCCAAAAAATACAGCCAGACGCAGGAAATAAAACTGGAAACTCGTCGCGAAGACCGTTTGGCTTCTGGGAAGATTATCAATCTGGCTTTTGGAGATTCGCACAACTTTCTTATCAAAACAGTGAAATACAACATCAGTTTCACCATCGGTATAATGAAGGATTCCAAATTCATGTTCCGGACCAGGCCCTCTCCGTCCTGTCCTGAAATTCTTCCTATAAGGTTCGCCTACCTGCTCAATTACCTGTTCATACGAGGCCCCTACCTGAACAGAATTCAAGGCCTGACTGGAAACCGGATGCTCGGCGACTATTTCCGCCAATCGTTTACGCTGCCGAGGTTCATTGATAGAGTGAATGAAAAATATTAAGACAGGCGCAAAAGCCAGAAGATATACCCACAAACTGCGACGTGACAAAAAGGTCTTTTTAATTTCCAAACGTACAATAGCCAGAATTTGCAACAACCATATACCGTTCATTTGGAGGCCTCCTCTTCACCTATAAGGTATTCGTAAACTGAATTGGCATCATCATCAACCGGGGCCATACTTTCGATATCTATTCCATCCAGAGCAAGATGATTAAGCAATTTACAGAACTTATCGATATCGCGCGTCTTAATCAGCACTGCGTCACCTTCAGGAAGAAGGCGTGCTTCCACGACACTATCATGATTAAACGCTTTTGAAGCCAGATTACCCGGCTGTCTGCATCGAACCAGCATTTGCAGCGGCCGCTCCTGTTTTATTTCGTTGCGAACGTTTTGAATCTGTCCTTCGGCAATCACATACCCGCCGCTGATAAACACAACTTCATCGGAAATCATGTCAACCTCATGCATTACATGACTTGAGATAATCACGTGACGTCCTTCATCAGCATAACGACGAAACAACGCAATTGTATCCGCACGTACAAGAGGGTCAAGACCGTTAAGCGGTTCGTCCAGTACAATTACTTTTGGATTATGCGCAATAGCCTGAGCCAAACGTATTCTCTGCCGCATTCCTTTGCTATAACCGGCTACTTTACGATGTGCAACATCACTGAGGCCAACCTTTTCAATAACTGACTTAGTCATTTCTTTGCACCGGCTTGATTTATATCCGGAAAGTTTCAGGAAAGAATATATAAATTGAAACCCACTTAATCCACTGGGAAAAGCATCGAACTGTGTCGCGTATCCAAGAAAACGAAAAAGTTTTTGCGGTTCAGAAGGTGACACTCCCAATATGCTGATTTTCCCGCGTGACGGCCGGATAAGACCTGTTATAAGATTCATCAAGGTAGTTTTCCCCGCTCCGTTCGGGCCGACAAGACTTGTAATGCCCGGTTTCAACGATAGAGTGACACGATTGATACCGAGAACTTCGCCATAGAATCGCGATACATTATCAAGAATAATCAGGTTATCGGAAGGTTCATTCATTTGACCACCTCAAAAGCACGAATTCGCCTGGCGAGCATAGCAAGACATAAGGCACATACTATAAACAGAACCGAGCCTGCCTGAAACGTTGTCAAATTCGTATCCATATAACCATGCCTGAAAAGATAAGCCCAGATTATTCGCATAACTTCAGAAAGGTCGATTACAGTACCATAGTTTGTATGCAGGATACCATTAATCGCATCGCCGAAACCAGCTCCGGCAAAGAAGATACCGAGAATCAAGGCTCCCGCCGCTATCCGCCATTTCACTAAAGCGGATAATGTCAGGGCAATTAACGAAAGAAAAACAATCCATATACTCAATCCAATAACGGTGGCACCGACTAACCATGCGTTATTTCGCGCCCAGTCGAAGCCGGTGACTTCTGTTTTAATAATAAAGAGCAATAAGCCGGGAATCCACGTTATAAGAGATTGCAGAGAGAGCAGGACTGTCATTTTTCCAAGAATATACTGGGTACGTGAAATTGGACGACTCAGATAAAGACATAAAGCACCATTTGCCAAATCGGGAGCTATCAGATTCGGCCCAATCAATGTTGTAAGCAGCAGAGCCATCGTACCCTGGACAACACAATAAGAATAAAAGAAACTTCCATCAATCGGCGGAATAAGGCCCGGCTTTAAACTTAAAGCGGCAATAAGTATATCGTTATCTGTTATATAAATAAAAGCAGCACAGCCAATAGGATAAAACAAACACGCCGCCATGAACATTACGATGAATTTCGATTTAAATAACGGAGCATAATAGAAGCGGCTAAAAATGGCAAAACGCATCCCACTTGAGGTAAGCGAACTTTCATATTGTCTATAAGTTTGTTTAGTTACAGCCATATCAATTTTCCATAGCCTTGATAAAAATATCTTCAAGACTGTTACGCCGGTAGTTCATACGCCGCAAAGGAAGATCGAGCCCAGCCGCGATGCGAAAGATTTCACGCAACTCAAAACTTTCAGGCAAAACTACCTTGAGTCGTCCGGGCCGAACATTGATACACTGGCAACCCAAATCCGTCAAAGCATCGCTTAAGCAGCGTTCGTCCTTGGAAGTCTCAATATCGACAAAACGCAAATTGGCCCGGCGTTCCTCTTCGAGATTGGCCAAATGAACAATACGACCCTGCTTTAGAATCAAGACTTCCTCGCAGGTATCTTCAACATCTCGCAACAAATGAGAACACAATAGAAGATGCATATGCCCGGAATCACGAATGTCGCGAATCAATTTAATCATGCGCTGACGTGCAATTGGGTCAAGGCCGTTGGTTGGTTCATCCATAATCAACAGACGCGGACCATGTACAATTGCCTGCGCTAATTTCACCATTTGTTTCATTCCAAGCGAATATGTACCAAGCTTGCGATAACGTGCCTCGCCAAGACCAACATAGAACAATACTTCATGCGCTCGTTCAAGAGCAGCTTCCGGCGGCAGGCCTGACAATTCAGCCATCATCCTGACAAAAGAGACCGCAGTCATATCCGCGATAAACGCATCGTTCTCCGGCATGTAACCGACCAATGCTCGAATACGACGGATATCACGGCGGATATCATTGCCCAAAACTCTGGCGGTTCCTTTCGTTACCGGACAGAAGCCAAGCAATGTCTGGATTAGAGTTGACTTACCGGCGCCATTCGGACCCAATAGACCAACAATCCGACCGGAAAGCTTTATGTTCAAGTCTTTAAGAACCTCCTGCCTTCCAAACCGCACACTCAGGCCGTCCAATTCAACTATAATTGGTTTCAAATCTGTCATTATGTTATATACATTCGCATTATGTAAAAGGTTACATTATCTTATTTATCAAATAATCTGTATAGTGAAAATTTCAAAAGTTTTTCGTTATTAGAATCGGAATATACAAATAACAATTCATTTTTTTTATCATGATTGAAATCAATTGATAAAACTCTCATATTCTTCTTGTCTTTGATTTCCGCTATATGGAAATCAGGTGACTCGCCTCCTGTAATCGCGGCAATCTGATCATTTATAAGAGAATTTATGGTACTAATTATTCTATCCAAATCCCAGACATTATCAGTTTCGGTGAAAAGCAGCTTGCTGATTTTCGCGGCATCTTCAACTTTTCTATCCTGTTTCGCATTGGGATTAAACCTGTCATGATTTTTTCCAAACCATATTTCTAAACCGCCGCTTTTTACATCTGACATTGCAACGTCAGAAAAACCATCTCCGTTGAAATCACCATATATAGCAGGTCCATATTTCTGCTCGATATTAAAATCTTCAAACATATCTGGATTGTTAATCATGGAAAGTATCGAGGGCAAACGCAGGAATATTTCGCCCTTCCATGTTGAACTTAATTCGAAGGACAAGCCGCTTAAAGATTTATACCCGATACTTTCAGTTTTAATATCCCAGTCAGAAAATAATCCCATTAAGAATTTGGATATAGTTGGTATTTGCACTTTCAGCATCAGCAAGTCAGGAAAATCATCTTCATCAATCGCCACAGGCAGCAAAAGTGTAATATCTTCCGCGATTTTTATAATTGAACTGGGATCAGTAAATTGCGGCCCCTGCTTAGTTCCATGAAAAATCCACAATTTTCTTCTGTGAAAAATTATATAATCCGGGATTTTATCATTATTTAAATCAGCTTCAATAAGCTGCGGCTCGCTGTTCGTGCTTAAAGTTTCACCGAATTGAATACCTTCTACTTTTGGCGTTGTATCCTGAAACAAAGATAAATCTACTGATACCGCCGGTTGTTCAGGAATGATACCATCGTCTTTTAGAAGATAATAATCATAAATCGGATTATGACTGACGACTAAATCAAGGTATCCGTCCGCGTTAATATCTTTTAAGGTTAGATTAGGAATTGAAAAATCCTCTGAAAGTTCTCCCTGTGTTTTCTGTAAATCAGTCTCTCTTGTATGCAGCATTTTAATGGGAAATTTCCCTATTTTAGAAAATTCAGGAATTTTATTTTTATCACCAGATGACTCATTATCCGTTTGCCTCGTATTAAGCCAGATTTCACAATAATTCATAACAGGTACAATAACATCCATTTTGCCGTCCTGATTAATGTCCTGGAAAAATTTCGCGAAAACAGGCTGGTCAATTTTAAACATGAATTTCATGCGTCTGTTTATTAATATTCCTTCCTTCTCGAAACTTCCATCCTGATTTGCCGGATATGCCATAAGACCTTCAGGTGTAAGACATATCAGGTATAAATCTGTATCATTAACTTCAAATGAAGATAATGACATGAGTGATTGGTTCGCGAAAGGCAAACTCCAGCTATTTCCTATTTCCTTAAAATCACCTTTCTCCGATTTACAGGAAAATGTTTTGACTTGTCCCTGTGTACCTATGATTATAAATTCATCATATTCATCTTTATTCAAATCATTAAATAGGAATTCCGCAACCTCGCATTCGGAATCTATGCCGGTGAGAAATTGCTCTTTAAGATTAGCATAGGTCTCCTGAGAGAATCCTAATGTGCAAAATCCCAATAGTTCAATGATAATTAACAGGAAGTGTTTCATTTAAATCTCACATACATAACCTGATCAGGACTTGTAATAATAAGAACATCCTTCATACCACCGTTAGTTTCTTCATATACAACACGAGCTTTCTCGGGAATTGTCATATCCCATACATTCTTGTCCATTATTTTGATTGTATTTTTTGTCTTATTTAATAAACGCAAACCAATATGATTATTTTTGTCCCTTACCAATACATCGATTAGTCCATCATTATTAAAATCAACCAGAAATTGTATAGGTTCGATTCCATATTGATTTTGTTCTTCCAGTGACACATTAAATTCGTGACTTATATCTGGATTTTTTGAAAAGCGACCTTTTTTATCATTGAAAAAAGATAAGTACTGTAATTTTATGCTTTTTGACGCAAGAGTCTCAACCTGGTCCAACAAGTCAGGATTAAAAATCATAAAACTAAGGTCAGGATACCCATCGTTATTTATATCTTGAAACTGAGCGTTTCCGGGAAGTCCGGCTATCTTTATTAATTGTTGAGGCACTCCCTGTTCATCAAAAAGCATAGCGTCACTCTTCGTTTTTTTTTGATTCAGGTAAATAAGTATTTGTGTAAATACTTTTTTTGATGTTTCATCTCTTTTAAAGAGTATATAGTCAAAATATTTATCATTATTTAAATCAAGCACATATTGATTATCAGAATTACCTGTATCATTCTCTTTTTTATTTACTTTAGAGATATTAAGTTTTTTATTGTTATTAGTAAAAAATGGCTCGTTTTCTTCCTGCTCCCATACATACAGATAATAAGATGAGTGAATCACAATATCACATCGTTGGTCACCATCATAATCTATAAAAACAGGTACATCAATAGAATGATGTACATTCACCAAAGGTTTGTTTGCCTCATTCGTATTAAAAATATTGTTCCTGTCCTCAAATCCAATCGACATGTTTCTACGCGAACGATTTTGATTAAACTGAACATTTGAGTTATTGGAAATGTTGTCCTTCGGCATTTCGAGCAAAGGAGTAGAAATGAATTCAGAACCTTTTTGAAAAAGAATTTTAATCCCATCAGATTGCGGTATAACCAAATCTAATCGGCCATCGTTATTAAAATCCAGTACCGCGTCTTGCCATGAAAAAACTTTACTCGGATCCGGGATTTGCCAGAGAAATTCACAATCCGCGATTTTAAATATCCTATCTTTATTTTCTTCCTGCAGTCGATATCCGAAGCAGGCATTAGCGGAAAAAAGTAAAATCTCCGCTCCCGGATTTTGGTCAATATCAGCACAGGCATAGGCGATGACATCAGTTGTTAAAGAGACTGTTTCATCTGGTCCCATCATAAAGCCGAGACCATTATTTAGCTGATAGTGAATTCTCAATGAACGCTCAAAAGGTTTTTCTGTATTACCCACCGACAACACAAGGTCTTTTAATCCATCTTGATTAATATCTTCATATACCTGATCTTCCAAAGACAGACCTTTTGGTAACTGTATAATTGAGCTTATAATTGTTGAAGACGCGGCTTGTACCTTCGCAGTTGGAACCAGAAGGCATATGAAAATTACCTTAATCGTCAGAATTTTATATATTGCAAATTGCTTTTTCATTGCTTTATTTCTTCTAAACGATTTGAATCGCCGGTAGTAAAATTAATCAGCCAGAATAACCTATATTCCGACGCAACCTGAGTCTTTTTTACACTGATAATATCGAATAATGTAGAGGTTTTTTCAATGCCTCCTTTTTTACCATATGAAAAAATCAAAGGAATACTAAATGCCTTGGTTTCTTTTTGTCTTTTTGAAACTGTTGTATTCAAGGTAGTATTCTCGTCATCTCTAAAAACAACTATTTTAACATCATCACCTTTGTTCAAGCCATTTATTGTTATTAACAATTCCTGCGGATTCTTTATTTTAATATTATTAATTTCAAGAATAATGTCACCATAAAGTAAACCAGCTTGTTTCCACGGACTCGTTCTTGCAAGTCCGACAACAACGCTTCCTTCGCCGCGTGTTAATCCGGCTCTTTCCGCTTCAACTTCCGAAGCATTACGAACGATTATACCTACCTTGCTTTCTTCTCTAAAAGTATTTCCACTCACGCGATTTGGCGGCGAAATCCGCTTTACAGGTTTTATGGCTGTCTTGAAATCTCTGCCTGCCCGATCATAAAGCACATGTATAACAGAATCAACCTGTGCCGCCTGTTCCAGTTTGAACCAGTCACTCGGCCAGTGAAGTATAGTCGAGATATTTTCATCAATAGCGGCTTCAACTATAATATCACCCACTTGAATACCCGCAGCCGCTGCTGGAGAGTTTTCAACAATTCCTGTGACTAACACTCCTTCAGGGGCTTCCAATTGCTCTTCTAATGTCAGGCGTGAATCACCAACCTCAATTCCGGTAAAAACGCCTAATGGCAGTTCTTTACGTTGTTCTTCATCCTGGGGCATTTCAAATATCGCTCTTGAAATTTCCATATCAACAAGAGGATCAGCTTTTGTCGGCAATCCAGAAGTGCAACCGAATAAAAATATTATGACAGAAAAAAATACAAGCCATGTTAACTTTGACATTTTAACCAGCCTTTCTATTTAATGCTATCACTGCTAATACTATCATTAAAACCAACCAAAACAAAGGTGCTATTACAGATAAATCTGCATATGGATTTGCGGCATTGCTTACACCCTGAACCATATTACAATAAAAAGTTAAAAAGGAATGGCCGCCAAACGGAGAAGGTAAATGCGCAGAAGGCAGCCAGCCGATAGTATTATTTCCGCCAGGAATAATTGCGCAGCCAATGTCAATAAGAACAATAGATCCCAGCGTGGTCGCAAAAGCACCAACGTTATTTTTAATCCAACTGCCTATCGCAAATCCTATTGCTGTATAGGAAAGAAGCGGAAGAATCGGACTCAGAAGAACCGGTCGTAAATAATTAAGCATTTCTTCTTTGATTACTAACGGAAACAATTTCCCATTCGGAAGAATTTCAGATAAGTCCTTAAAATCAAAGAAATAAGAAGAAATACAAAGAACTGAAATTACCAGCACAACATAACTCGCTATACAGATTAAAATTAAGCTGCTTAATTTAGACAGTGAAATCTGCATACGATTCACAGGCCTCATAAGCAGATAGCGAAGCGTTCCTTTGGACTGTTCCTCTGAAACAGATTGACTTGCAAGGCATGTAATCAAAACCAAAAGAATTGGTAATCCAGTCTGCAATCCCTTACCTACCCCGTCAAAGGCAGTCATTTGTGAAGTACTGTAAATCTCTTCTCCAACTTTTTCTGCATTGGCCGAGGCTTGATTATACATCATAAAGATAGATATACAGGCGAAAACAGCAGGAAGCAGAAAAAGCAAAATTGTTCTTCCATTTAATAGCCGTGCAAATTCATAATTGATACCACGAAGAAAAGGCCATGTGGGAGCTTTAAACTCTTTTGGTTTATCTTTGGGTGGTAAAAACGAGCTATTCGATGATGATGAAACTTTATTATGCTGAGTTGCTGAATGAATATTCAAATAAACGTCTTCTAAAGATGGATTACATGGCACAAGAGCTAACAAGTCAATGTTATGATTGAGCAAATGTCTTGATAGCTCTGCCGGCTGCATATTTTTTAAATCAATCAAATACACAGGACCATTGTTATTATTGCATTCCTTTTCCTGTTGATATTGAATATTGATATCATTAAAAAACTTTTCAACTTTAGATTGTTCAGCGGCTACTTTAAGCTGATAATGATTCTTTTCGTTTTCGAGCAAGCGTTCGGTCGATTCCTCGACGAGAAGATTGCCATCTCGCAATATGGCGATTTTATTACACAGGTTCGAAATTTCAGCGAGATTGTGGCTTGATATAATAATGGTAATACATTCTTTTTTGGTTAAGCGTTTTATCAACGACCTGATATCGGCCATAGCTTGAGGGTCCAGGCCGTTCATCGGCTCATCAAGCAAAATATAAGATGGATTACCAAGAAGTGCTTGTGCGATACCTAATCGCTGTTTCATTCCCTGAGAATACTCGCGTACATTTTTATTAGCTAAAATTTCGCTATCTTTTTCATTTCCGACAATATTTAAAACACGCATGGATTCAGCGAGAGCCTGCTGTCGATTCAATCCCTGCAAACGGGCAAAAACACATAGATTTTTAAGTCCGTTCCAGTTTTCATTAAAACAAGGCGATTCGATTAATCCGCCCATTCGTGCATGAGCTTCTCGCGGAAAAGCATGAACATTGAAGTTATCGATTAAAGCGTATCCTGCTTTCGGCTTCATAAGTCCAATAGCCGTACGAAGAATAGTCGTTTTACCTGCACCATTATGCCCGAGGAGACCGTAACAGTCACCTTTATCTATATTAAGTGAAACATTATGCAGAACTTCATGTTTCTGAAATCGCTGGCATATGGAGATTATTTTCAAACTCATAGAAATTATTTTTCTCTCTGTACCCATTTTTAGATTGGGTTATGTTTCTCTTTCAAACCTGACAATTTTAAGTATTATACACTTCATTAAAACAAAAGGTTACAATTTTTATAAATATTCTCGATTTAAATAGTCGTACGGATTTAGTACTAAGATGAGTTAAAAGACAACCGGCTTGCAGGAAAATTAAATAACCCTGCAAGCCGGTATAAGATGTAATTATTCACATTTGCTTATAATAATATAAATAGAGACGTACAGCCGTACGTCTCTATTTTATTTTGGTTAATTTTTGGTGTTGGCATTGAAGAATTTGAACACATCAGGCATACTGTCGCCGATGATTCCGCCGTGATCTACTCCGGGCATAGACTTGAACTCAACCTTGAAGCCCAGACCCTTCATTTGCTCAACCATTTGCATGGAACCAGTAACCAGTGTATCAGCATCGCCCGCAGTGATAAAAAGCGGCACATTCTTGAGCTTCGATTCCGCGGTCCATGTGAAACCAAAAGCAGCTGGAGCACATCCAGCAACACCAGCCCATATATCAGCATATTTTTCGCCCATGTGCAGAGCGCCGCCGCCACCTAAAGAATGACCCATCAGGTATATTTTGTTATCATCTATATTGAATTCCTTGCGGGCCATTTCCAGAACGTTCATCGCGTCTTTCTCGCTGAGTTGTGCAACCTTTGCCGAGTCAGTTTCCTTTGTTCCACCAATCGCCGGTCCGCGTCCACCCATCATCATACCGCGTCCACCACCTGCTGCGCCTGTGGCGCCACCACGTCCACCCATCATACCGCCTGCTGGCATTCCACCAGCCATAGCAGCACCTGGAACTCCACCTGCTGTTGCACCAGGAACGTTGCCGCGACCTGGCATTCCGCCACGACCACCAGGGGCACCTGTACCGCGACCACGGCCACCCATTCCAAAGTTCATACCGAACGGGCCATTGGGGCTATAACCCATTGCACCAATGAGGATGTAGCCGTTCTTTTCAGCTTCTTCTACACACTGAGAACGCATAAAAGTTCCGTGGTTGCCGCCCATTCCATGCAGAGCAAGAACTATCGGAGCTTTCTTGTCTTTAGTGACCTTCGAGGAAACGAATACAGCATAAGGAAGCATTTCGTTGGTATCTGTGAAGAGATATTCGCGCAATTCCACGCGGTCGTCAACTGGATCGCCGCCGGTGCGTCTGGTTTGTCCGGCCACTTTGCCGACAGGCGCGCTCGTGACTTTTGAAGTAGCAAGATTCGCGCTGGCATTGGCTGCGGAATCATTCTGTGCAACTGCCGTAATTACCGTAAAAACAAAAATAATTAAAGAAACTAACAATAAACTTCTTACTTTTAACATACTTACAACCTCCATTACAAATTTACTTAAAATGTTTATTCTATTGTTATCCAACCATGACGTGCCATGAAACGTAATGCCTGTTCCGGCCAGTCTTTTACAGTTTTATCATTCAAATTCGCACCCATACCAAAACCATGCTGAGCTATATCTTCAAGGTGCATTTCCACTGGTACGCGCACCTTCATGCAAGCTTCGTAATATAACAGAGAGTTCTTCACCGGTACCAATGGATCATTCGTAGCGTGTATAATAAACGCCGGAGAAGTGCCCCGGGTAACATGTTTCCACGGTGACAGTGCTTCATATAAATCGGGATTGTCCTGTGTCAAATTCGTTCGTGAGCCGCGATGTGTAACCGCATCATCCGTCAAGTCAATCACCGGATAGAGTAATAATGCAAAAGCAGGCTTAGCGTTCAGGCTGTCAATCGCATCCGGCACATATGGTGCTTCCGGCAACAGCTTGTTGTCATACAGAGTATTTAGCATAGCCGCTAAATGTCCTCCTGCCGAACCGCCGAAAACTCCGACTTTGTCCGGATCAACATTATATTCTTTCGCACGTGCCTTGATTAACCTTAACGCACGCTGAGCATCCAATAATGTCGTAGGATAATGATATTGCGGGCCGTGCCTGTAACGCAGCACAAACGCGGCAACGTTATGCGATTTGAAAAACTCCGCTATAGTTCCACCTTCACCAGGAACGGTCAACATTGAATAACCGCCTCCGGGACAAAGCAATACACCAGCTCTAGTTGTTTTATTTGCGTCTGGTATATATAAATCCAGTGTAGGCTCAACGGGATTCAGTTCATTATCTGTGCCTTCTACAACATTGGGAGTTTTATCATACAATTTGATTCTGACTACATTTTCAGGAGGTGTCATACTAACCATAGTATTACCACCTCTTACACCGCCGAAACCCCTGCCGCCAGCTCCTGCCCCTGGAAAAGCACCACCCATCATTCCCATTCCGCCCGCTCTGGTACCTGCTGAAGGTGCATTCTGAGCATAGACCATTATTGCCATGCACAGTGACAGAACCATACTCACGAGTAATATTTTACTTAACCTTAACATATCAGTACTTCCTTAAATTATTAATATAAATTACTTAAGCCAACTTTTAAGTGTATCAGCTACGGCAGCGCCCCAGATATCATAACCCTGTGCAGCAGGATGAACCATATCCTGGCTAAAACCAATAAGTTGTCCCTGATCATTAAGGAATTTATCGTTAATATTCTTGAAGAATACATGCTTTCCATCATCCAGTTTAGCAATGATTTTATTTGCTTCGTCATTTTTCATACGAGCAGAATCAGTCGGCCCATTACCTCGCGGGAAAATCGCAAGGAGCATAATCTTTGCATCTGGGAAATCCTTGCGAAGCTGGAGCACAACGGCACCAACACCTTCTGCAATTTCCTCTGCCGTATTACCTGACGTGTTGTTATTCGTACCAATCATCAGCATAATAGCCTTGGGTTTACCCTGTCCTTCACCATTCTGCAAACCCCAAAGCAAACCCTGCGTAGTGTCACCAGCGATTGCGAAATTCGCAATTTTGATATCGCCGAAATGTTTTTTCTGTGCTTCAACGCCGCTCTGCTGCCACCAGTCTGTGATGGAATCTCCATGAAACAGAATATCAAAATCACCTTTCTTGGCAGTCTCTACAAATCCGTCATGTCGTTCAGTTGTTCGTACTCTTGTTTGAACCGGCGCGATTGCAGAATTGGCACGCGGAACCTGAACCATAACAAGTGATGCGTATTTCTTCAACAAGTCCTTGACATCAGACTTATTTGTATCAACAAATTGCTTAAGCTCGGCATTTATTTTCTCTACTTCTTCTGCAGTGGGTCTTGGTATTGCTACTTCTGCGGGTACTGGAGCAGGAGGGCCGGCTGGAGCGGCAGGTTGTCCGAATCCGCCCATCATGCCTCCACCCATCATTCCGCCGCCCATCATACCACCGCGGCCGCCCTGCATACCGCCGCCTCTGGTTGCACCACCTCTCGTGGCACCGGTTGGGGTAGTCTGCGCCTGTGCTGTATATACCATTAAAGCGCATAACATAGCACAAATAATAAGTACCAACTTCGTTTTCTTATTCATACTCAATTTCCTTTCCTTGACTTTGTTATTCTTAATTTATTTATTTTATTTAGGTTCAGGTTTGGTGTGCTCGTTGAAGAACTTGAACACATCCGGCATAGCACCTGCTATAATTCCGCCATGATCCAGTCCTGGGACTTCCTTCCATTCGACGTTCATACCTTCAGCCTTAAGACGCTCTGCTGTGGTACGCCCACCCATACCGGCTGAATCTTCGCTGCCAGCCGTAAAATACAAAGGTGTATCCTTCATCTTCCCCTTCGGGTCCGGCGAGCCGAAACCAGCCAGACAAGCGACCGCTGCCCACATCGGTGCGTATTTCTCACCGATATACATCGCGCCCATACCGCCCATTGAGTGGCCAATCAAATATATACGATTATCATCTATGTTGAATTCCTTGCGAACCATCTGCAGAACATACATTGTGTCCTTCTCGCTAAGTGCTGAAACTTTAGCCGAGTCAGTCTCTTTTGTCCCACCGATAGCTGGTCCACGTCCACCCATCATGCCGCGACCACCACCGGCCATGCCACCTCGTCCACCTGCCATACCGCCAAGCATTTCACCACCAGCTATTGCAGCACCGGGGACTCCACCTGCGGCGGCACCAGGAGCTGCGCCGCGTCTGCTGGGAGCTCCGCGCATGCCCATAGTCGCACCGAACGGAGCGCTGGGATTATAGCCCATCACACCTACAAGGATATAACCGTTCTTTTCCGCCTCGTCCACGCAGCCGGTACGCATGAATGTACCATAGTTGCCGCTGTATCCATGCAGAGCAAGGACCATCGGAGCTTTCTTGTCTTTAGTGACCTTCGAGGAAACGAACACTGCATAAGGAAGCATCTCGTTTGTATCAGGGAAAAGATATTCGCGAATTTCCACGCGATCATCGACGGGGTCGGCCCCGGCACGTCTGGTTTGTCCCGCTGTTGTGCCTACAGGCGGACTTGTGACTTTTGAAGTCTTGATGATAGTACTTACATCAGGAAGCTCCTGTGACACTGCTGTAATCGTAAAACAAACAGAAATAACTATACAGAACAACAATACATTTGTCTTAAACATGATTAAACCTCCGTAACGAATACCATAATATTTATTATAATTACTTAATCCAGTCCTTGAGTATAGGGGCGACTGCCTTTGCCCATATCTCATAACCTTCTGCATTGGGATGAAGATTGTCACTGTTAAAACCGATCACACTGCCATCGGGCTTCAGGAATTTATCGTTGATGTTCGTGAAGAAGATGTGTTTTCCATCATGCAGTTTTGCGATAATCTTGTTGGCTTCCTCGTTCTTTATGCGATTGGCATCACTTGCGTTGGCACCGCGTGGGAATATCGCCAGCAGCATGATCTTTGCATCCGGGAAATCTTTGCGCAGCTCAAGGACAATAGCGCCAACACCTTCGGCAATCTCAGGTCCCGTGTTGCCCTGAAAGGCGTTATTCGTGCCAATCATCAGCATGATAGCTTTCGGCTTACCCTGACCTTCACCATTCTGCAAACCCCAGAGAACGCCCTGTGTAGTGTCACCGCTGACTGCGAAATTGGCCACTTTAACATCGCCGAAATACTTTGCCTGCACTTCAGCACCAGTATTCTGCCAAAAGTCAGTGATGGAGTCACCCTCAAACAAAATATCAAAATCACCTTTCTTGGCAATATCGACGAATCCGTTATGTCGCTCAGTATTGCGTACCATAGTTTGAACCGGCGCGATAGCCGAATTGGCACGTGGAACCTGAACTGTCACGAGCGATGCGAATTTCTTCAACAGGTCCTTAACATCAGACTTATTTGTATCAATAAATCGCTTAAGCTCGGCATTTATTTGCTCAACTTCCTCTGTAGTTGGTCTTGGTATCGCAACTTCCGCAGGTACTGGAGCTGGCGGCCCGGCTGGAGCGGAAGAACCGCGTCCGAATCCACCCATCATTCCGCCGCCCATCATACCACCGCGGCCGCCCTGCATTGCGCCGCCTCTGGTAGCACCACCTCGTGTCGCACCGGCTGGGGCAGTCTGCGCCTGTGCTGTATATGCCATCAAAGCGCATAACATGGCGCAAACAATAAGTATCAACTTCGTTTTCTTACTCATGACCAATCTCCTTTTTAAATTAATTTTCATAGATTTCCAATAAACATTTATTATTACATATTCATTAACATTCTTTACTGCTATTATTCAATTCCGAGTTCTTTCTGAATCTTTTCGAGCGGAACACCCTTGGTTTCCGGCATTACCAATAGAACCCATACAAGCTGGCCAACCATACATAGGCCGTATATCGCAAAAATTTTCCAGCCCAGTTGATCAGCAAACATAGGAAATGTTTGCGATATAATTGCGGCCATAATCCAATGAGTAAAACTGCCCAAAGCCTGCCCGCGAGCGCGCAAAGCATTGGGAAATATTTCGCTGATAAAGACCCAGATGACCGCGCCTTGCCCAAAGGCATGAGCCGCAATAAAAACGATAAAACCAATTAATACGATTGTTCCGCCTGTACCGGAGTAAAAGCCCCACGCTACTACACTCAGGCTGATAATATAACCAATAGATCCGACCAGCATAAGTTTTTTGCGGCCAAAATGGTCTATTACTAAAAGTGCCGCCATAGTAAATACAAGGTTGGTAAAACCGATTATCACAGATTGAGCAAGTGCGGATGTCCCCTCCGCTCCGGCCATTTCAAAAATTCGCTTGGTATAATATATCAGCGCGTTTATACCTGATAACTGGTTAAACATTGCAATCATAACAGCGAGCATAATTGGTCTCAAATATTTCCCCTGAAAGAAAGGTTCCTTCAAGCTCGCAGCGTGTTCAAGAAGAGACTGCCTAATCGCAATCAATTCCTCATCAATATTGCCGGTATCAGTGCCAACTATTTCTAATACACTACGCGCTTCATCCTGTAAATTCTGTGCCATAAGCCATCGCGGGCTGCGCGGGATAAAATATAAAGTTACAAAAAACGCAGCCGCTGGAAAGGCTTCCACACCGAACATCCATCGCCATTCCACCTCACCCAGATTTAGAATGCTGATAATCCAATTGGACAGATATGCCAGCAAAATTCCCAGAACGATATTAAACTGAGTGATTGCTACAAGTCTGCCGCGGACACGAGCAGGTGAAATTTCAGCAATATACATAGGTGAGATAACCGATGCACCGCCTACAGCTAAACCGCCTATAAATCGGAAAACACTAAATGAAACCGCTCCCCATGCCCAGGCACTGCCAACCGCTGAAACAAAATATAAAACACCTAATATCTTCAGGATAGAACGCCGGCCGTAACGGTCGGCTGGTTTTCCAAATAATACAGAACCGATAACCGTGCCGATAAGTGCGCTTACGACCAATGCGCCATGCCAGAAAGACGTCCTCTGAAGCATTGACAGAGTTCCTTCGCTTTCAGCAGTGACTACTTCTGGACGGCCAAAAAACTGAGCCATCGATTGATATTGTCCGTTATACAATTTCTCCAGTGTCTTTTCGGCTCCGGAGATAACTGCTGTATCGAATCCAAATAACAATCCACCTAAAGCCGCGACGATAGCACTTCTCAGCAATATTCCCTTAATACCCATTTGCATTCTTCCTTTTACAAACATCAAAAATTTGCAAATTCATAAATTAACGAATCCGGCAAGACTGGACTTGCTCCAAATTGCGAACAAACATACGCAGCTACAGAATTGGCAAGTCTATTAATTTGTTCCAATGGCAACTTATGCAGTATTCCAAATGCCAGAACAGCGGTATAAGAATCCCCGGCACCTACTGTATCTACAATCTTTGTCTTAATACCGGGACAATCACAGCAGATTTGGTGATTTTTCAATAAAGCGCCTTCGGCGCCGCGTGTCAATGCGATATAATCCAATTCATAACGTTCTTGTAATTCGCTAAGAGCATCCTGAATTGATGAAGGTAATTTCAAAATATTTTGTAAAATGATAAGTTCTCCATCGTTGAGTTTCAAGACATTTGCTGCCTGTAAAGACTTCTCAATAATTTCGGATGAATAGTACTGCTGGCGCAAATTGATATCAAAAATTCTCAGGCAATCATGTTTAGTGTGGTGAAGAAATTCCTGAATGGAAAAGCATGAATGCAAAGAACGCTGCGCCAGCGTACCAAAACAAACTGCATCGACTTTGCCTGCTAATTCTATTAATTGATCCGTCCACTGAATATGATCCCAGGCAACATTTTCAGTGAGAGTAAAATTCGGAACACCCAGCGAATCAAGTGAAACATGGGCAGCTCCGGTAGGATAACTGACCTGTTGGATATATTTGGTTGAAAGTCCTGCCCGCGTTAGCTTATCGAGTATTTTACGCCCATCAGCATCCTGGCCTACAGCACTGACAGGGTAAGCATTTAAGCCCAGTTGCTGTGCATGGAAAGTGAAATTCACAGGTGCGCCGCCCAATTGTTTGCCTTCGGGTAAAACATCAAACAGCACTTCGCCAATACCTGCAATAGTAAATGTTTCTGTCATTATCATCACCAATCAGGCATCATAGCCTTTCAAACGGCGTATCCAGATGTTTCGATACCATGAAGGTCCGGCGTGACCCTGTAAAGTTAACGGGAGTTCAGATGCATGGGCCCTGTAAGATGCAAGTGGTTCGCGAGCCGTAGCACCAAGAAGTTCAGCCTTGTTATGGACCATTACACCATTCCAGAACAATGTTATGAATGCCGGTTTGACTACAGTTTCTCCGTCAAACTTCGGTGCCTCGAAAACAAAATCGAAGGAATTCCACTGTCCTTCCGGCACAGAAGGATTTACCATCGGCGGATACACCCCATAAATAGCGCCTGCGCCGCCATCGGCATAGGTCACATTATCATAACTCGAAAGAATCTGTACCTCGTATTGCCCCATAAAGATTATACCGCTATTGCCGCGTTGCTGGCCCACTCTGTTAGGGTCGTCAACCGGCGGAATCATCCATTCGATATGAAGCTGAATGTCACCAAAACTTTCTTTACTTGTCAAACCTCCAGTCATTTCCAGATGGCCTTCAACAATGTTACCGCGAGCTTCGCTTGCAGCACCGCCGCGACTGCCGCCTGTCCACTGCGAGAGGTCTTTACCATCAAATAACATGATTGCATCAGAAGGTGCTGATGATGTTGGAAGCGGCTGTCCTGGGGTGACTTTGCGAGGCTGCGGCCTGTCATGGTCATGAACCAGCCATTTCTGGCCGGGAAGTTGACTGCCAACGGGACTGCCTGCAAAATGCGGATCTACGTTGCCACCTCTTCCAAAACCTCTGCCAGCGCCAAACGAAGGCATACCGCCGCGAGATGGAACTTGTGTAGTCTCGGCTCCTTTCGCAAGAGACGTCAGCGCCGTAACGGCAGGTACTGACACTACAACCTGTTGAATGAATGATCTTCTATCTAACATTTTATAATAACCTCCTATTAAGCTTAATGAACAAAAAACCGTTCTGAATTTTCTTTGAGTTAAATCGTAATATCTTTAAGTTCCCAGCCTTTACGGAATTTCGGTTTGATAAATTCATTAGCTTTTTCATTATTAGTGAAACGCATATTTTTACCATCCCATATAAGTTTTTCGTTCGGGAAACGCCAACTTATTGTCGCGAGCAGCATCCATTCAGCATACGGCCCGGCTATATTGAAATTCGAACATGGTGAGTCACCACCTTTGCAGGCCTGTATCCAGTCCTGGAAGTGGTTGCCAACACGCTTCAAGACCTCTGGTGGTCTTTTATAACCTTCCATCTTTGAAAGTGGAAGAATGCTTACTGATTCGCCTCTGCCGCGAGTACCTACAAAACCTTTTGTTCCAACAAATATCTCATTAAAACCCTGGATATCCTCTTGTGTCAATCCAGCCGGCGGCGTTATGTTTCTGGCCATATTTCCTTCATACCAGAAGATTTTTACCGGAGGCATTTTTTTACTTTTATCCATCGGATGCTCTCGCTCAGGGAACTCTGTCACACACGAATAGTGAGGATACGTAACAGGATTTGCTCCTTCCACGGCAGTGCAGGTGACACTCGTGGGTCTTGTGTTACTAAGATTCAAAGCCCAGTTAGCCGGTCCAAGCTGATGAATACCCCAGTCTCCAATCATCATCGTACCGTATTCAAGAAAACCTCGCCAGTTTGATGGATGGATTCGCGAACTATAAGTATGCTCCCCTGAACGACCTTGCCAGAGGTCCCAGTTCATAGTTTGTGGTATTTCTTCAACCTGTGGCCATTCCGTTATTCCACGTGCAAAACCGCTGCTATTCCAGGAATGTACCTCAGTGACATCACCGATGTCACCATTCCAGATAATTTCACAGGCTATGCGAGTCGCTACTGCAGAATATCCCTGGTTACCCATTTGGGTGATTACTTTAGGATATTTTTTTTGTGCCTTGGTCAGAAGACGAGCCTCCCAGACTGTCTGGGTTAGCGGTTTCTGGCAATGAACAGCTATACCTCGCTCCATAGCATAAAGTGCAACTGATGCATGCATAAAATCCGGTATAGTAATTGTTATTGCATCGAGGTTCTTCTGCTCTTTGTCTAACATTCTTCTAAAATCTTTGTATAGTGCAGCTTTAGGATAATATTGAGAAAATATCGGTCCCGCCTGAGCCTCGTCCACGTCACAGAGTGCATAAATATTTTCACTGCTGACACCTCGAACATCGTTGGCGCCCTGCATACCGCCGCAGCCTACGCAGCCAATATTAATCTTGTCACTTGGAGCTTTCTGGCCTGAACCCGCCAGAACGTGTCGAGGTACTATTGTGAAAGCTGCTAAAGCAGCTCCGGCACCCACAAATTCTCGTCGGGTCAGTTTTATTTGTTTGCCGCTTTTTTTATTGTCATTCATAAATATGCCCCTTGATTTTGAAATAGAATTACTGCATTAAAGTTCATTTCTATCAGTCATTATATTTAAATCCGCCTTCTGGAATGGTATAACTGGTTCCACGTCGGCCTCCCATCATGCCGCCCCCACGATTGGATGAAGCTTCTGCTTCTTTAGCCAGTACTTCAAGGCGTAATGTCAGCTTTGCAGCTTCTTCCTGTTTTGCAAGAGTAAGAAGTTCCGAAATAACTGCAGATGTCAGACTGGTTCCCGCCCTGCCGCTGGCACTGGCACTACCAAGAGAGGAAAGGGTCTTTTGAATATTGTTGATAGCGTCACTTTCGGGTGCATATACATCCATAAACTTTGTAAGGTTAGACCCTTCGAGTTTTGCAATGTTCGGATCTTTTTCCGGAGATTTCTCAATAGCTTCTTTCAGGGCTGCGACTTGTTTTTCAAGTTCTTTTACTGAGGCAAGTCTTTCTTCTTTTGTCGGGCGTTTTTCAATTCTCATACCTCTGCCCATACCACTACCCATCATACTGCCGCCCATTCCTTCAAGACCCACCTGGCCGCCTCCAAAACCGCCACCAGCCCCGCTTGAGGGTTGTCCAAATAATGAACAATCAATCGCTAAAAATAATATTATTGCGACAATTAAAACAAAATATTTATTCATAATAATAACCTCCTCATAAAAGTATCAACACTTTATTTAGCGGTATTCATCCATTTTACATTATCAAACAATAACATAATTTTGTGTAAGTCTCCGGCACAAGTTGTTCATTGTGCCGGAGACATCTTAACTAATATTAACTTTTTTTATTTCGCTTGCTTGACTTCATTAATCAGATCAAGAAGTCCGTTGACAATTCCGGTCTCTGCATAGCCTGGCTTGCATCTCGCCGACAGAACCTCAAAGGTTAGACGTCCATACGCGGCATCATCAGGAATATATCCGGTATTACTGCTTCCATTTGCCATTGACACAAAGATTGAACGAGCATAAGGTGACTCTTTCTTGAATCTCTGGGCAATCATGTTATAGATTTCCGCGCTGCCGCCGCCAATAGCAATGTCATCTATCATCAGAAGACTCAAACGAAGTGAGACGTCGGCTGTATCTTCGTAAGTAGCCTCGACTCCCGCACGCTGGTTACCGCTGGTTCTTCTGCGACCAGGTAAGCTGATCGTCTTTTGATCTGCTGCTATTTTGCCGCTGGTTGACATATAATTCGGATCCATTAATCGCATAACACGCTTTACCTCTTCGCCCATAAACTGGCCCATGGATTTAATCATCATCTTCTGTTGGTCCAGCAATTTCTTAACAGTGGGATCCTGCTTGTTCAAACCTGCTCCGCCGGAAGGCATGGAATTGCTGATGTCCTGTCCGCGTTCTGCGTATTCTTTAATGCGAATGTTACGCAAATCAAATGTCTGCTGGAAATAAATCGGATTCTGATCACCCTGAGCTCCGACCGAGAAAAGTGCTACGCATTTATCGTCAAAGGAATCCTCGATATACCTTTCAGCTTCGCCGGGCCAATCGCCGCTAACCATATCGGTGTTACCTGTCACTACAGCGTGACATGCATAATTAAAATAGACGGCAATAGGTTCGCCGGTAAGTGTTTCAAATTTGATTACCGCAACGGTTTTGTCTGACGGACCCTCGTAATTTGCGCCTTCCCACCAGTTGTGTGTCTTGGGATCGATAATGTCACGCTGTACGTTGATGTAAGAAACACCTGTTCCATAACCAATACGTGCAAGCTGAAGTTTTCCCTTGGCCTCTTTGATAAGGTTGACTATTTGATCGACTGAAGCTGATCCTGAGCCGCTGTGTGTGTGCGTAGGATTAGTGAAAAGATTTTTAGCGGGAATTCCCAATTCCTGTTCTATTCTTGCCCCTACTCCAGTCCATATATTATCCCCTACGCCAGCGGCATCCACTGAGAGCAGTACAGCACTGGTTGTACCGTTATCGATTACGATTGCCCTTGCATAGAGATGATCGAGAATGCCATCTGCGCCTGGATATCCGCCACTCGCTCCGCCGCCCATCATTCCACCGCGACCGCCGCCCATCATTCCACCACGACCAGCAGTTGCAGCACCACCACCGCGACCTACAGCATTGGCATCACCAGGTGCACCGGCAGCAGCTCCGCCGCGTCCCATCATACCGCCTCTTCCGCCCATCATACCTCCGCGACCACCACCGCTGGACAAGTCGGGTGTGATATCTACTTTAGCCGCACCTACCTTGAAACTTCCAGCAGGAGACTGCGCAAAAATACTACATGGAAGCATAATAACCAAAACTGTAAGAATAATAATCTGAATTTTTTTCATCTTTGTTACTCCTTTTCTTGAATAATACCTTTTTATTTGAGCGATTTTTGTATCGTTGTTTCAACAATTTGATTCATAATTCATCCTACTTAGAATCGGAATTGCGACGCTCGGACAACTCGGATTCAATTTGCGCCAATTTAGCTCGATCAATCTTATAGAAAAGCATCGCAATAGCACCCAGTAAGAAAAATATAGCAGGTATAAGATTAAACATTAACCGAATGCCAATAATTGCTTTGGCCGTCTGTGCTTGATCAGCAACATAGCCGAAGGCGGCAAGTACATATCCCGGTATCGCGGCTCCAAAAGCGATCCCGATCTTTAGCGAAAACATCGAAGCCGCAACGATGAGTCCTGAAGTTCTCTTACCGGTCTGCCATTCACCAAATTCGGCGCAATCGGTGTACATTGAGAACAATAAAGTAATCGTAATTCCGAAAGTCATGAATCCCAAAGTGTGAACTGCAACTATAAAGCCATAATATTCAGGCGGTATCAAATAAGAAACTACAAGCAGTGCTATATTCAAAATATTTACGGCAAAAACCAGATGATGTTTATTGAAGCGTGACACCAGGTATGGTGTGATTAATGCGCCTACCAGTTGACCGATAAAACCCGATGATGTAAATATCGAGGTTCGATCAAAAATCCAGAAAATCTTGGTACCATCATCGAGCATATAATACTTGAGATAATACATGATAGAGGATTGACGTGAGAGCAGACCAATGACAATGAGTATTCCTCCTGCAACAAGCGCCAACCATGATTTGTTTTTTAGAATTTCGCTGAAATCCTGTCGTACGCTTGAAGTATGCGGCTTGAGTTTGATTCGTTCTCTCGTTGTTACGAACGTAATCCAGAAAAGCACTACCGAAAGAATCGCAAAAATAATGATAGTCAGGCGAAATCCGAGCAGTTCATTATCGCCACCCAGCAATTTTGTCAATGGTGTGGTAAAAGCAGCAACAGTCATCGAGCCGAGAGAAGCCAGAATGAAACGATACTGTGTTGCCTTGGTTCGCTCTTTTGCTACCGGTGAAATAACCGCAAGCAGCGCCGAGTATGGTACGTTTATAGCTGTATAAGCCAACATTATCGCAGAGTAGGTAATGTAAGCATAAATGAGCTTGCCGATATAGGAAAAATTCGGCCCCAGAAACAGTATATAACCCAATAGCCCATAGGGAATTGCAACCCATAGAAGATAAGGTCTGTACCTGCCCCATTTGGTATTGGTACGATCTGCAATGAGACCCATCGCCGGGTCTGTGATAGCATCAATAATCTTGGTCACGAGCATCATCGTACCAACTGCTGCCGGCATCAGGCCAAAAATATCCGTGTAATAGTAGAGTAAAAACAGTCCAAAGAAACCCATATAAAAATTGGAGGCCATATCTCCAAGACCATAACCAACTTTTTCCTTAAAAGACAGAGGAGCGGTTTCAGACAATTTTTCCATATCTAACTCACTTTCTTTAGCTTTTAATAACCATTTTAAACTCACCATTCGGGCCTGTACCTGTAATTAAAGCACGGAAAATCGACAAATCAACGTTGAGTTTTATCCATTGTTTGTCGAGCGTCCATGTAATTTCTATCTCATGCTTTGTCGGAACTTTTATACTCACCTCACCTCCAAATGCAGGATGAGAATTCCGCAATCTTATCAGTTCAATTTGTTTCTTTACCAAAGAATGAGCCAGAGCTTCTTTAATTTCCGCTGGTTTATAATAATGACGATTAATGTCACGCCCTACACTCGAACGAACCAAAAGTTCCATATCATTGCGCCCACCCAGTAAGCCAACATAGTAAACCTGTGGTATTCCAGGCGAAAAGAACTGTAAAGCACGAGCGATAAGATATTCAGTTTCACTGCCTCCCAGCGCATCGAGGAAAGTGCAATTGACCTGATATAAATCAAGATTGTTTGCCGCCGCTCCTGTTGCCTGCTTGCTCTGTCCCCCGCTTCTGTTATGGATTGTCTCCACAAGATTATCAATCTGAGCTGGTGCTAACAATCCCGGATCGCCGTTTGAATCGGCACCAACATCAATCACACCAATACCATCGTGGGTATCAAGAACAGTTACTGCGTTGCGAGGACTGATTTCCAGCCATTTCGCAAGCGGATATGGATCATGCTTAAATAAGGCATGTAAAACAAGAGGAGGCAAAGCGAAATCATATACCCAATCGACTCGGCGGGCTATTTCGATTTGCCTTTTGTAATAACTATGTATTTCTACAAGGACCTCGATTCCTAACTTGCGGGCTTTTTCAGTAAGCTCGGCAATATACTCGAAAGTCTCAGGAATCATAAAACAACTTGTTCCCGGCTTCTTTATCGCATATCCAACGGCATCGAGCCGAATCACTTTTATACCTGAAGACTGAAACTGCGTGAGGATTGAATCCAGATAAGCTTCAGCTTGATAATTCCGAACATTTATATCTACCTGCGTTGGATTGAACGTAGTCCAAAGCAGTTTTTTCTCGCCTGAAAGCAATTTTACAGGAGTAAAAGGAAGTGTTGGCCGCGGCCTATAAATGCTCAGAATATCAGCTTCATGCGCTCCATCCGGAAAAACTGCATCCATCGTAAGAAACATGCCGTTATATTTAGAAGCGGAACCTTTTTTGGAAAAATCAAGAAACTGGGGGCAGGACGACGAAACGTGATTGACGATAAGGTCAGCTATGATCTCGACCTCACCGCTCAATGTTCGAACATCTTCCCATGTTCCGAGACGAGAATCCACTTGAGTATGGTCGATAGGATCAAACCCGGCATCAGTACCATCTATAGGAGTAAAAAAAGGTAACAGGTGCGTGCCACCAAAAACTTTTGCCAATGGACCTCTTAGCAAATCGTTTAATTCTTTTAAACCACCACCTGAAAGGCGATCAACATATGTAATAAGCTGTACCTGATTTTTCATGTTTTCTCAAGCTTGCGGCCTGCTTTTTGAGTACCAGTATAAGCGAGACTATTTGTTTGATTAATCCAAATTCCACTTCTCATTGAGTTCTTCTTTACAAAAACCCACACAACTAACATATGGCTTACATAATACTTACATATACCTTACATTATATTTGTCTTTAACTATTTAGCAAATAACATATTGCCTCGCCAATGTCAAGATATAACTTTACCAACTAATCTTTTTAACCAGTTTTACATCTGATTGGGTAAATATTGGGAATAAACTTTTCAAAAACTGATTTTTAATGTAAAACATATTAAATTGTTATATAAACTATGTAGATAAGTTGATTTATACTTATTCTATCCTGGAAACTTTATGACCGTAGAAGATACAATGTCTGACGCAGTTTACGATTCGAGACAAAAATATTACCGCCTCTATAAATCCTTAAAGAAGGACATAGAAAGTAATGTTTACGAAAATTCCCAAAAACTGCCGAACGAAATCGAATTGGCTGAACAATATCACGTTTCACGACCAACAGTCGCGAAAGCTTTGTATTTATTACAAAAATCAGGTTATATCCAACGGGTAAGCGGCGTAGGAACCTTTGTACGTTACGAACCAAACGTAGAAATAAAAAACTTTGCTCTTTTGATCCCCGGCCTTGGTGAAACTGAAATATTCGAATCTATCTGCGGCCATATGTCACATTTATCTCAACTTAAGAATTTCAATCTTGTCTGGAGCGGCTCGATGCAGGAAGATGCCGAAATGCGCAGACAACATATAAAGCAGCTTGCGATCCGATACATCAAGCAAAAGGATATTAACGGAGTTTTTTTTACTCCTCTTGAGTTCACATCGGAAAAAGATACTGTAAATTCAAATATTGTCCAGCTTTTCGATGATGCCGGTATTCCAGTAGTACTGATGGATCGCGATATAGTTTCATTTCCCTCAAGGAGTAAATATGATCTCGTTGGAGTGGACAATTTCCGGCTGGCTTTTATATTGACACGACATTTACTGGAACAGGGCTGCAAAAAAATAATGTTTGTCGCTCGTCCCTACTCTGCACCGACAGTTCAAATGCGAATCTTCGGGTATCAACAGGCATTGAAAGAAGCCGGAATCCAAAGCTCTCCTGAAGATGTTCATGTTGAAGATATATCAAGTCCCGACTTCATAGAACGTTTTATTTCGAGTGTTGAACAGCCGGGAATTTTATGCGCCAATGATACAACCGCTTCTAAACTTATGTATTATATTGAAGAACATGGATACGCAATTCCAGATGATGTAAAAATCGCCGGTGTTGATGATATTAAGTATGCGAAATACCTGCGTGTCCCCTTAACAACTTACAAACAGCCCTGCAAAGATATTGCAGAGACGGCAATCGACCTGATGCTAAGCCGCATACAGGAACCGAACCAAAAAGCACGTGCAGTCTTTTTAAACGGTGAACTGATTACACGAAAATCAACAGAAGTCTCTAAGTTGTCTGAATAGAACTTTACAACTCATAAATATTTCTCATTATTTCAATTTATGATAAACAGGTTCTTTTTTTAGCTCAGATACTGTTGATAAAAGTTGAAAGGATGTAATATTTTCTTTTTTTACAAATTCATTAACTTCATTTATTATTTCTTCCATGCTGCGAGCATGGAGCATTCCGAAAAGATTGTATGGCCAGCCATCGAAAGTTTTTCTTTCATAACAATGACTTACTATTTCCATATTAGCAAGTTTTTCGCCTGCATCGATAATTTTTTCCGGCGGAACCTGACAGGCAAACAAAACATTTGCGTTAAATCCAAGTTTCATATAGTCAATCACAGCAGCGATCCGGCGAATAACTCCTTTTTTAAATAATTGCTGAATGATTTCCAAAACATCTTCTATCGGCAGTTTTTCATTAGCCAAAAAAGAAAAGGGCTTCTCTGTTATTTCTATTTCATTCTGCAAGCGAGATAAAATATACTTTTCATTTTCACTCAATGACACTTTTGTGCTTTCAGGTTTTGCTGATGTTGTCTTATTTGAAACATGTCCCTTACTTGTAACGTTGAATTGTACACTTAGTTTAAAAGTTCGCAAAACCGGCAAACTGTGAAAAACGATCCAGAAACGTTTTTGTAAATCGGATAATATGTTTTCAATTTCTTCAGCAGTTTGCGCCTGTAATGTGAACCATAAATTATAATAATGATTTCTTAGATAATTATGGGAAACGCCAGAAAGAGCGTTTACTGCTTCAGTGACATCATGCAGCTTATCTTCAGGCACATGAGCGGCTGCAAGTGTGCTCGCTTTTCCAAGAGTACGATGATTTATAATTGCGCGAAATCGCCTGATTAATCCTGAATCCTTTAATTGGCGAACATCATTGATTACCTGTTCTGTGCTTACACCTAAATCGTTTGCGATTTTCGCAAAAGGTCTTTCGCAAACAGGTATTCCCTGCTGCAGCAATGTACATAACCGCGTTTGTAATTCTGATAATGACAATTTCATATCCTTAGAATGAATATTTAAAATCAGCTTTCCTTGCGGAAATCTATTCTATTAGCGTAATATTATTCGGATCATTCTTATATCCCATCTCTTTCAACTCACGAAGAGTATCACGGAAAAAAACAAGTTTTTCCTTATCGTCAGGCATTTCCTTCTCTATTTCCGAGACAGTGGCAGACGCCGCATCGATATCCCTGGAAAAAATCTGGGTAATAAACGAAAAGAACAGTCCGGTCGAACGTGGTAAAAGATCTTTAGCCCATTTCGATGCTTCTGTAAAATGCCTACTGAAAAAATCCGCTCCAAAGAGAGTAAAGAGTAGTGCCTGTGAATAAGGTTTTGATATATCGTTTTGCTTTCCAAGTTCTTCGACCAAAAAAGCAAAACGTTCATTTGGAGAAGGTTCGATATCTTTCAACTCTTTTCCAAGCTTCATCATCAAACAAAAAAGCATTATTAATTTATTTTCATTATTATCCAGGGAAGTAAAAGTATGCTCGAATATATTTAACCATACATCTTTATCTTTTTGAGACACCAGCTTTGCTTTTAACAATAAATAATAAGTTGGAACGAACTCGGAACCCCTTTCCTTTTGAATTGCCTGCCAGTCTATAACTGCTTTTACAAACTCAGGATCACCTTTTGTTAGGTCGAGCCAGGCATAAGCGGCTTGAGTTCCAAGATTTTTATATTGTAGATATGCAACGAGGTTTTCCGACGTAAGAACTTTCTCTGGTGTCAATGAAATTCCGCGCTGTTTTAAAAAGCTTAACATCTCAGGTTCATCAATCTGCTCGATAAGATTACGTATAACAGAATGAAGTTCATAATTGCTAAAATCTTTTTCCTGAAAATTATCGACTGTAGGTTTGAGCGCAGAAATACCCTGTGTAAATTCTTCCTTCATCTGATTGTGAATTTCCGAAGAATTAAATAATGAATTATCATACGATGACTCAGTTTTAGTAATTTCGAGCCATTCATTCGCAGGTGCATCAAGTAAAGTAAGGTAAAACCTCCCACCCTTGCAAAGCACAATATACATCTCCAGTTTGCAATAGGGTTTATCTGCCAGAGAAGGGATATCAGAATTTACTATATCTCCTGTTGTGAAGATCACACATCCGTTTTTAAATAACGCCGGTACACGATGGCCTTCAAGCTCTATAAAAAAACGTCCTGTATCCGATTTACTGATTTTCAGAAACTTTTCCTGTTTATTGAGTATTGTTCGGAAGTTTCCTATATAGACATCTGGATTTGTTACATCCGGCAATTTTCCTTTGATGCTTTGTACTACATTACTCTCTTTAGTATTAAGATGCGCATTAATATAATCTTGCCAAAGAACACGGACAAAAGTTACGCTGGCTGTGTTCCACTGCTCCTGTGCAAGCTGACCGGCAATTTTGACATCAAGCTCAGCAAATACTCCCTGTTGGTCTGCTCGAACTATATGATTTATTAAAGCTACAAACAATACTATTATAACAAACCACTTCTTCTTCATTTTTCCTCTCTTTCTTAAGATTAACATTTTCAGTAAATCCATTATAATATTTTCGCGATTTCCTTTGCGAAGTATGTAACCAGAATATCCGCACCGGCTCGTTTTATTGAAATAAGCATTTCCATCATGGACGCTTGCCTGTCCAGCAATCCGGCATCAGCAGCGGCGTGGAGCATCATATATTCACCCGAAACATTATATGCGGCTATGGGACAATCAAAACGTTGTCTCGCACGATATATTACATCAAGATACGGCAAGGCGGGTTTTACAATTATAATATCTACCCCCTCTTCAATATCTAATCCAATTTCTGTCATCGCCTGATCCGAATTAGCTGGGTCCATCTGGTACGTTTTCCTGTCACCGAAAGCCGGAGCGGATTCAGCCGCGTCCCTGAACGGACCATAAAATGCGGAAGCATATTTGGCCGCATAAGACATTATCGCGGTATTCTCAAAACCATTCTCTTCAAGAGCCTGCCGAATATATTTCACTCTGCCGTCCATCATATCCGATGGTGCGACTATATCCGCACCTGCCTGTGCATGTGAAAGAGCAACTTTTGCCAATAATTCACAGGTAGCATCGTTATCAACATTATTGTTCTTAATTACACCGCAGTGACCGTGGTCAGTATATTCGCAAAGGCAAATATCTGTAATGACCAATAGTTCCGGGACTTTACTTTTAATTTCTTTTATCGCCTGCTGAATCACACCATTCTCTGCCCAGGCTTGTGAGCCTTTTGCATCTTTATTTTCAGGCAGACCGAAAAGAAGAACCGCCGGTATTCCAAGTGAGAAAATTTCCTTTGCTTCTTTGGCTACTGTATCAGGCGAAAAATGAAAACAATCTCTCAGTGACTTAATAGGTTCTTTTATATGTTTACCTTCCCTGATAAATAAGGGATAGACAAGATTATTTACACTGATACTCGTTTGACGGACCAGCCTTCGCATCGCATCGCTGGTTCGCAATCTTCGCATTCTGTTTTTTGGAAAACTCATGAAAAACTCCTCTACTGTTTTACCGAACAGACCTGTTCTATCGCATCAAGCAAACCGTCAAACGTATGTTCACTCGCTGTAACATTCACTTTTACACCTTTTAGTTCCAGTTCTTTAGAAGTGACAGGTCCGACGGAAGCAATTTTAATTGCACTCGAATTAATAACTTCACTATTGATGTTTTCAAAAAATCCCCGCACCGCTGACGGGCTGGCGAAAGTAATCCAGTCAATTTCTCTATTCAGTATTTTTTCTTCCAAATACGCGGTTTCATTTTTTTGCATCACGGCGGTATAAATCGAAATATCTTCAACTTCAGCGTTGGCCTGCTTCAATATTTCGACTAATTCATCTGAGGCAATTTCTGAACGCAGAAGCAGAATTTTCCTGCCGCTTAAATTTGCATAACTAATTAATTGTTTACCAAACTGTTCACTTGTAAAAACAGTCGGTACGAAATCAGCTTTGATTGCAAACTGATTCAGCGTTGCTTCTGTCTGCGTTCCAATACACGCGATTTTCGCAGAAGAAAATACTCGCGCGTCCTTATTCAGTTTTTCCATTGCGTCGAAGAATACCTTTACGCCGTTCTGACTGGTGAAGATTATCCAGTCATAATCAGAAAGTTTCGTTAAAATCCGCAAAAACTCAGTTGTTTCTGTCAGAGGTTTTATCTGGAAAGTCGCAAACGGAATAGGATTGCCGCCGCGTTCGATTATTTTTTCAGCGAAATCAGCGTTACCCGGCTCATCGCGTGTCATTACAATATTTTTTCCGAATAAAGGCTGTTTCATAAACCAGTTAAAATCGTTGTAATCTTTTGCCGCCTGTCCAACAACAATAAGTGCCGGAGGCTCGACTTTTTTGCGTTCGCATTCTGCCTGTATGTTCGCGATAGTACCTTCGGCGATTCTTTGTGTTGGAAAAGTTATTTCGGATACAACAGCCGCGGGTGTATTATCTAGCAAACCATTTTCCATAAGCTTGGTGGTAATTTCTTTCAGATTTCCAATACCCATATAAAAAACCAGTGACCCGCCGGATTTAGCAAGTGCGTCCCAGTCGATACTGCTTTCTTTTTTGCCGTCCGCTTCATGGCCGGTAATAAATGTCACTTGAGAACTGTATTGCCTGTCGGTAAGCATTATTCCTGAATATGATGATAGTGCAACACCCGCGGTTATACCCGGGACAATTTCATAACCAATACCTTCAGCATTAAGCACTTCAAGTTCTTCGCCGATTCGTCCGAATATGCATGGGTCACCACCTTTAAGACGAACCACAATTCGACCATTTACAGCTTTTTCTACAAGAAGCCGATTTATCTCCTGCTGCGTTGTAGAACCTTTACCAATACGTTTGGGAACATGAATAATTTCCGCATCAGAACGCGCGTATTTCAGTAAAACCGGATTCGCAAGTTTATCATAAATAATACAGTCAGCTTTTTTTATAACATCCGCCCCGCGAACAGTTATCAAATCCGCCCTACCTGGTCCTGCCCCAACAAGATATACAAATCCCTTATTCATAATTATATTAAATCCCCTTCAAGATTTCCCTGCCACCTGCCTCAAGAAGTTCTTTTGCAAGATTTTCTGCGATAATTTCCGCTTCTTCTGCATTACCTTCCTTTGTTCGGGCGATATAGTCTGTTCCACCCGGATTAGAAATAAAAGCCTGAATTTTAATCCGGCTTCCGTTAATTTTAGCATAAGCACCGACTGGTGCGTGACAGCCGCATTGTAAAACGTTTAATATTTTTCGTTCTGCCGAGGTTTCTGTTTCAGCGTTTTTATCGTTAATTAATTTAATAATTTCATTTGTTTTTATGTCATCAGTTCTTGTCTGTATTGCCAACGCTCCCTGCGCCGGCGCAGGAATAAATTCATTTGGATTGAAAATAAATGATATTTTTTCGCCAAGCCCAAGTCTTTCCAAACCAGCACGAGCTAAAACAATCGCGTCATAGTCACCATCTTCGAGCTTTTTGATTCTCGTCTTTACATTACCGCGAATAGGAACTATTTGCAGGTCGTTTCGCATGTGCTTAATCTGTGCGGCTCGGCGAAGGCTTGATGTTCCTATTTTTGCGTCTTCTGGTAATTGTTCAATCGATTCAACTTTAAAATTGGAAACAAGGCAATCTTCAACATAATTCCTATCGCAGATAGCAGTGATTTTCAAACCGTTTCGACTCAGGGTAGGTAAATCCTTAAAACTATGGACCGCAAAATCCGCTTCTTTTGCTAAAAGTGCATCCTCAAGCTGGGAAGTAAAAAAACCGGTATCCTTCAAATCCCACAGAGCAGTTCGCCTATCACTATCCCCTGTTGTGGTTATCGTTTTTATTTCGATATTAATTTCAGGCCGGATTTTTTTTAACATGGCTATGACATTTTTAGTCTGAGCAACAGCCAAATCTCCAGCGCGCGTCGCCGCGGTCAAATGTTTCATTTTAAGAATTCTTCCAAATTACATTTATAAAAATTACGTCGAATCTTATGAAAATATATTGTAATTGATTGAACTTTCCATGTCAAATTCTGTTCAACTGCTCGATTATATTGATAAATATGACATATTATTATTCATCTTTTAATTCATTTATTTCAGGTTTCTCGCCGCATAATGGACATTTCGGATTTCTGCTTAATTTAACTGTACGAAAGTTCATCTTAAGCGCATCATAGGTCAATAATTTATCTGTTAGTAATTCACCCAAATTGAGAAGGAATTTAACCGCTTCAGTCGCCTGAAGAGAACCTATAACGCCTGGCAGTACACCAAGTACTCCGGCTTGCGGCCCGGAAGGGATTTGCCCCGGAGGTGGAGGCGAATTAAAAACACAGCGATAACATGTAGTCTTTTCGGGAATCACTGTAAACAACTGGCCAAAATAATTAAGGATGCCGCCATGAGAAAATGGTTTCTTTTCAAAATAACAGGCATCGTTTATAAGAAACTTCGCCGGGAAATTATCTGTGCAGTCAATAATAAAATCATACTCACTTATAATATCCCTGATATTATGAGTTTTTGCCAGAAGATGATATGCCTTAACATTAACGTCAGGATTTAATTCCTGAATTTTGCCTTTTGCCGATTTAACTTTTTCCAATCCTATATTACCTGTATTGTGTATTATTTGCCTTTGAAGGTTTGTTAAATCAACTGAGTCACCATCAATTATTCCTATAGTTCCCACACCAGCGGCGGCCAAATATAACAATACAGGTGAACCCAAACCCCCGGCTCCAATAACCAACACTTTAGACGCAAGAAGTTTCTCCTGTCCGGCTTCACCAACTCCCTCAAGGATTATATTTCTTCTGTATCTTTCAATTTGCGTATCAGCTAATGACATTAACACCTCCCACCCGCCGTGCTCGCGCACCGTCGCGGCAGGTAAAATATAGAAAAATGATTGGGTAGAGACGTACGGCCGTACGTCTCTACTACCTATTTTAGTTTATGATAGTTGTTTAAGAAAGAAAAAATTAAAATGAAGAAAATATTTCAAGTGTATTTTTTATTAAAATACCCCTAATACCTTATTTTTCAAGAACTTATACCTATAGATAGTACAAATTAAATTATTTCTGAAATTTTTAATATGTTGCAAAGGTTAAAACAAAGTGTATTATCAGGGAGTATTAAAAATTAGCCAGGGGAGCTTGCTGGGCATAAAAAATGACAGCAGCTGAGAAATCGCTTAGCGCGATGACCCTAAGAACCTGATCAGGTTAAAACCTGCGAAGGGAGGCCCTCGTCCCCTCTTCCATCGTCTCTCCTCTGGCGTACTTCCCGGCAAGCCCAGTATCGCTCCAGTACAGGGCAAGATGGATGATGGAAGAAAGAAGATGGACGAAGTGGGGGTGCTTTTTTATTGGATTTAATATGGATACATTAATAATCAATGGTGTTGAATCAAAATTTCCGGATGGTTTGCCGAAAACTATCGCTGAATTAATTAAGCATCTTAATATTAATGAAGCTGCAATAGTAGCGGAACTGGAAGGAAATATTATTGCACGAAATGATTTTGCAAAAACAGCATTGCTAACTGGTCAAAAGATAGAACTTATTCGTTTTGTAGGTGGAGGTTGAGTTTATGGATAAATTAATTATTGCAAACAGAGAATTTGATTCGCGTTTAATGATTGGTACAGGAAAGTTTTCATCCTGTGAATTGATGGCGGAAGCTATTGATAAATCAGGCTCAGAGATTGTCACTGTCGCTCTTCGCAGAGTAGATATTAATAATAAAAACGATGATATGCTAAGTGCCATAGATTTAAATAAATATTTATTGCTTCCTAACACATCAGGAGCAAGAGATGCTGATGAAGCGGTACGTTTGTCAAAACTTGCTCGTGCGGCGACAGGTATTAACTGGGTGAAACTGGAAGTTACTCCTGATCCATATTATTTGCTTCCCGATCCAATCGAGACGCTTAAAGCCGCTGAGATTCTTGTAAAGGATGGTTTTATTGTTTTGCCTTATATCAATGCGGATCCAATCCTTGCAAAGAGACTCGAAGACGCGGGAACCGCAACTGTAATGCCTCTTGCAAGTCCGATTGGTTCAAATCAGGGAATAAAAACAAGAGCGGCCATTGAGATAATAATTGAACAGTCTAACATACCTGTTGTCGTTGACGCTGGCTTGGGTTTGCCTTCTCACGCCGCTGAAGCGATGGAAATGGGCGCTGATGCGGTTTTAGTAAATACAGCTATTGCCACAGCGAATGAACCCGCAAAGATGGCGGAAGCATTTAAGCTCGCGGTCATCTCAGGAAGAATGGCTTTTACAGCAGGCTTTTCCGCCCCAGACAAAAAAGCAAATGCATCCAGTCCTCTTACAGGTTTCTTAAGAAATGAATAATATGAAATCAGATTTTAAAACTATTCTGGCAGAAAAAGGTCTCGATACTAATCCTGAACTTTGGAATGACCGCTTAAAGAACGTTTCTGCTCGTGATGTTGAAAAAGCACTTTCCGAACCTGCCGGTACTTATAGCCTTGAGAAACTAATTGCGCTTGTTTCTGAAACCGCTGAAAACTACCTTGAACAAATGGCACAAATTTCACATCAGCTTACTATTCAAAGGTTTGGTAGAACCATAAAGCTTTATGCTCCGCTTTACCTGTCTAATTATTGTGTAAATAATTGTCAATATTGCGGCTTTAACAGGGAACACAAATTCACTCGTACAAGATTAACTATCGACCAGGCAATCGCCGAAGCTGAAATAATAGCCTCCGAAGGCTTCAGGGACATTCTGCTTGTCAGCAGTGAAGACAAAAATTTCATAGATGTCAAATACCTGTCTGAGCTTGCGTCTAAACTTCGCAGTAAATTCAGTTCGATAACTATTGAAATATATCCAATGAGCCGTGAAGAATATTCAGAACTCTTCAAAGCGGGCATTGAAGGAGTTACTCTTTATCAGGAAACTTATAATCGTCAGGTTTATAAACATATCCATACCAAAGGCCCAAAATCTGATTACGACGAAAGATTATATACTCACGATAGAGCCGCCGCTGCCGGGATGCGTGAAATAGGACTGGGAGTTTTGTTGGGTTTAACTGACTGGCGAATAGAGACATTAGCTCTTGCCGAACATGCGTACTATTTAATGAAACAATATTGGAAATCTCATATCTCATTTTCATTTCCAAGATTTCGCCCGGCTTATGAAACTGAAGACTCTGTTTTAAAGCATGTACCGAGTGACAAAAATCTGGTACAGATGATAACGGCATTTCGTCTATGTTTTGCCGACGCGGGATTGGTTTTATCTACACGTGAAAGTTCGTTTCTGAGGGATCATTTACTTAAAATTGGTATAACAAAATTAAGTGCCGGAAGTAAAACTAACCCAGGTGGATATTCTGGTAATGATACGGCAGTTAAACAATTCGAAATTAATGATAATCGAAATCCGGCACAAGTTGCGGAAATGATTAAAAAGTCCGGTTTTGAACCCGTCTGGAAAGATTGGGATAGTTGTTTTATAAAAAAATAATAGCAAGTATATATCAGTGTTAAACATTTAATATGAGGTTTGAAAATGGGCGAATCATTTTTTCAACTTAAAGAAAATAACACTTCGATAAGAACAGAAGTAATTGCTGGTATTACTACGTTCCTGACAATGGCGTATATAATCTTCGTCAACCCAAGTATCCTCTCCGCGGCGGGTATGGACCAGAACGCTCTGGTGGCGGTTACATGTATTGTCAGTGCCGCTGCTACAATTCTCGTTGGAATTTTTGCTCGCGCCCCAATCGCAATGGCGCCTGGCATGGGACTGAATGCTTTCTTCGCTTATACACTGGTTATCGGTGACAAGCTAAGCTGGCAAACCGCACTGGGTGTCGTGTTTCTTTCCGGATTGTTTTTTCTTATACTGACTTTTTTAGGACTGCGGCGAAGGCTCGTCGAAGCGATTCCCGTATCGCTGGTTTCCGCAATGGCGGTCGGAATCGGCCTGTTCATAACATTCATCGGATTACAGAATCTCGGACTGGTAGTCAATAATGACGCGACTCTCGTATCAGCCGGTAAAATAACAGGCACGGTTCTAATTGGCCTGGCGGGATTAGCGATAATGGTTTTCCTTGAAGCAAAGAAAATAAAAGGTTCATTATTGATAGGAATTATATTTGCGACACTTCTCGCTGCTCTCTTCGGTCAGATACAAAGGCCGGAGAAATTCATATCGCTCAATCTCAATATCACACCGGTAGCTTTAAAACTCGATATCCTTAGCGCTTTGAAATTTTCTTTGTTCGGAAGTATTTTCACTTTGATGTTTATAGATATGTTTGACAGTATAGGGACACTTGTAGCGTGCTGCCACCAGGCTAAAATGGTCGATAAAAAAGGTCAGATAAAAGGTCTGGACAGATTGCTCGCTATTGATGCTATTGCAACAATGTTGGGAGCCGTATTTGGAACTTCAACCACAACGTCATATATAGAATCCGCAACCGGAATAGAACAGGGAGGACGAACCGGTCTGACTTCGATAGTGACAGGCATCGCGTTTTTACTGGCTTTGCCTTTTGTTCCACTGGTCGGAATTGTTCCCACATACGCCACCGCACCGGCGTTGATTATGGTGGGATTGTTCATGATGAAGGAAATAAAAAACATCGACTTTTTCAATCTCGAAGAAGCGTTTCCGGCTTTTATTATCATGGTTATGATTGCATTAAGCTACAGTATCAGCACTGGACTTGCATTCGGATTCGTATCATACGTGCTTATCAAAATCATCCTGCTCAAAGCAAGAGAAATAAAACCAGCAATGTGGATTATCGCGGCTCTTTCGCTATTGTTTTTAACAATGGACCAGATAGCCGCTCTAATCGAGTATTTCAAAACATCAAGCTAAAACAAGTAACTTCGCACTAAAGAATTACTTATTTATGTGGAGGATTTTTGCGCCGTTGAAGCCGTTGAATGTTGTCGAGGAAGCTACGCTGTATGCACCAATATTTTCTGTGCAGAGATAATCTCCTATTTTCAGGTTAGCTGGGAGATTTTCTGCTAAGGAAATTTTGTCGAAACTGTCGCATGTCTGGCCTACTACCGCGCAAATCTCTTTTTTGCCTTTTTTGAACGCGGTGAAATTCGGAATCCAGTGATCAAAAACAACGCCGGAGAAAGTGTGATATACGCCGTCATTGATATGGTAGAAAATCTTATTGTCTCTTCTTGCTTTTCCGATTATTTCAGAAACAAGCGTGGAAGAAGTCGCAACCATGAACCTTCCCGGCTCGGCAATAATTTCAACATCTTCGGGGAAGAGTCTTTCGAGTTCCTTGTTTATTACAGACGCGAGTTTTTCGAACTTCGGGACATGAGCATCATACAACGCAGGGAATCCGCCGCCAATGTCAATTACATCAAGCTCGTATCCTTTTTTTCTCGCTTCGTTAAATATCTCGGAAGTGATATTAAGCGCAGAGACATAATTCTCAAAATTCGTACACTGACTTCCGACATGAAAACTCAAACCTTCGACTCGCAATCCCAAATCGAAAGTTTTCTTTATCAACGCGGCGGCGTCACCCGGCTCAGCTCCGAATTTCGAAGCCATTTCGACCTGTGAGCCGCTATCGGGAACTTTCAATCGAAGGACAAGTCCGGCTTTGCTGCAGTTTTCTTTTATTTTTTTAAGCTCTTCTATATTATCGAAAGTGACAAGGGGTCCGTATTTATTAATCTTCTTTAAAGTGTCCCTGTCTTTAATCGTATTGGAAAATATTATTCTGTCCCAAATAAAGAATTCTTTTTTCTTCTCTCTCCATTTGTCAATCAAGTTGTAAACCTGCATAAACTCATTGTATGACGCGACATCGAAACTTGAGCCTTCATCGAACAGGGTTTTTATTATCGCGGAATCAGAATTCGCCTTGACCGCATAATAACCCTGAACTCTCGGCAGAGCTTTATTAAAAAGCCTGTAGTTTTCCCTGATTATTTTATGGTCCACAATAAATAGCGGCGAGCCATATTTCTGTACAAGTTTAAGAAGTTTACTTTTTTCCATTTACAAGAATCCTAATATTTTACCGCAGAGTTCGCAGGGAACGCTGAGGTATTTTTAGTAAAATATAAAATTTCATTAAAAGTACTTAAACAACTGAGAATACAAATATAAGTTATTTTCCCACAAAAGAGATTTTAAATATTAATACTCAGCGACCTCAACGTTCTCGGCGGTTTATAAATTATTTGCGTCAAGAAGGTCTTCCAGTTCTTTCATCTCTTTCGGAGCAGTTCTACTGAAATTATCAAAATATGATTTTTTCAGCTTGTCCATAAGTTCTTCTCTTCTTTCGTAAAGACGTTTCAGTTTTTTCGGCTTAGCGTTCTGCAAGACAAAAGAAGTTATCAGAGGAAGAGCGATTGTCGAATCCGTATAAACGATAACACTTTTTTCAACTTCGTCCGGGTCGATTTTGCCCCATGTCACGGCCTCTTTCGGAGTTGCGCCGGACAGGCCGCCTGTATCGACTCTCGCATCTGTAATCTGAATAAAGTAATCCTGACCTACTTCATTTATTCTGAGGATTTCCTGAATCTGCGGTTCGGTCTGGAGCATGAAATTCTTCGGGCTTCCGCCGCCAACTAATATAACCGCGGTTTTGCCTTTTTGATATACTTTGGAATCGAGGATAATCGCAGTCGATTCGTTTACGTCTATACTCGGATTTATTCTCAGTTTGAATTTATCGCTCAAAACTTCAAGTCCCGCTATATTCATGCCGAGCGTGGAATCTCCCGGAGAAGATGTAAAAACCGGCACACCGGCTCTGTAGGCCGCCGCGAGAATACTAACCTTTCCAATTTTATTCTCTTTCTCTATCTCGTCCAGTATTTTACCAAGATGATAATAGAATTCCTGTGTTCCCATCTCTTTCTGGAATTCTTTCCTGGTAAGGATTTTTCTGAGTCTCCGGTCGGTTTCCATCAGAACGTTTTCATAATCGAAAAGAACATCATAAATCCTGGTTACTCCCACTTCTCTCAATTCGACATCATCTACATTCGGGCTTCCCTCATAGAGCGGCAGATTAAGCGGATAGTGCATATCGTGGTACATGTTGGCGCCTGTCGCGACAATCCAGTCCACATAGCCGTACTCGATCAAAGGAATGACAGACGAAGCCATACCGGCGGGCGTAAGAGCGCCTGCCAGAGACATTCCGACTGTAACGTTCTCTTTTGAGTATTCTTTTACGACAAGTTGAGCCGCGTCTTTGATTCTGCCTGAATTATAAGCATTAAACGCATTTTCAATCAAATCCGTAACTGAATAATCTTTGGTTATAGGTTTGGGCTGAATCCTTTTACCTGACAAATATTTAGCTCTTTTTGGGCAATCTTTTTTCATTTTATAAACCTCTGAATAACAACGTTTTATACAATATTCGAATCAACAAAAGTCTTTTCCAGTCAATTTGACCTAAAAGACTCTGTTTCGCGCAGCAGTTTATATTATCCGTGCATTTTTGTCAAACAGAAGAAAAGGAAGTTATTAGTAATATTAATTTTTTAATATGATTAACGCTTTGGAAGGAACTTCTGATGACGACATTTTTTTCTGCATTTGATTATAAAATTCCTTAAGCTCATCTTTTAAACCGTATTTGGCGAACTCAGCTAAAGATTCCAAACTGGCAGGATATAGATTAGTCGCACGGCTCCAAATGCGCATTGCATCTTCTTTGGCTCTGGACTTAGCTGCCGCTATGGCTATTCTAGAATACCAGTCAGGTATTTCTTCATAAGTTAATCTTTCTGCCGCTTCTGGAAATATCTCGTTGGCATTTTTCCAGTTGCCTGTATCAAGATAAGACTCTAAAAGGTTAAATGCAGACTTTTCTTTTAATTCCTTATCTTCTGCATTTTCATGAGCATATACGAGCAATGCAATTGAACGTTTTGGGAAACTCATACGATTTTCGATCCAGCCTAAAGTACATGCACGAGTCGGATCATTAGCAAAGGCGAGTTTTTCTGCACGATTGAAACTTTTGTCCAATATTTCAGAAATATTATTCTCGGATATTCCCTGTTCAAAAGTTCTTTGAGCGGGAACAGTATTTTCCAGCATCCGCCACAACAAACGTTCTTCATTATATTCCCATTTTTTACGATTCTCGAGCCATGTCCATAAAACTTCTTCATTCACACTTGGAAATTTTTCGAAATCATAAGCCAGTGAATTAATGGAACTGACAGCCAAATCAGAATCCGCAGGCGCTTCAGATATTTCCTTTAGCAATAATTCAACTGCCTCTTTTGAACGATTTTGTCTTTTTAGAAAAAACGCATAGCTATCCAACAATGTAATTCGCCAATTCCTATTGCCTTTAAATTTTCTTTCAGGTTGAGATAAAGCCAGATCATATCCTTTCTTGAACGCATGTTCTTCTTGGGCGACTTCCATTCTTCCGCGATAATATGCCGCACGTTCATACCAGTATTGAGGCTCATCTTCAGAGAGCTTTTCTTCTTCTAAAATTCGTCCTTCAATAACTCTTTGGCCGCTTGCGGCTTGCACCTGCCCGGAAAATAACGCATTTGAGCCAAGACCATATTTTTCGCGAATATCAACCGCTTCGACCATAAGCTTTTGCGCCTGATCTTTCATATCCAAACTCAAGAAGCATTTTGACATTCCTTCACGGACATTAACTTTAAAACCAGCACGCATAATATCATCAGTTACAAAAGCTGAATAAGACATACTAAGTTGTCGAGCTTCTTCGTCAGTAAGTTCCATATCCAATGCGTATTGATAAAATACTATTGCAGTAGTCGGTTGAGATAAATTTGAAAGTTTAGACGCAATTGACTCGGTTTGAGTAATCAGTTTCGGTTTTATGATCTTAGACATCCAGGACAAATCCCAGGTCTCATTATTTCGACGAGCATTTATCAGTGCATCAAGAAATATTATTGCGTTTTCAATATTCTGTGGATTTTCCCGAATATTATCTGAAAGTTCTTTAATTAATTTTTCTCCCCTGTCATGTTTTACATTAAAAGTCAGACGTTCTTTAATCCAGAAACTATTTTTCCCTTTTGGCATTTCAGCAAACCAGTTATCGATTTTTTCAATCGACCAGCCTGAATTTAAGAAATGTTCAATTAAACGGTTTTGCAATTCTATCTCGTAAATATCTTCTGCAAAAACTTCAACGGCTGCCAGAGCTATGTCCCATGCTTTAATATAATCACAAGAATCGTAGTAAATGGTACTAATATCATAGTTTTCAATCCTGCTGGAAAGCTTTTTCAGTTCATGTAATGCTTCAATAGCTTCCTTATTCATACCAGTACGCATAAGTACACTAAACTTAAACATTGCCTCATAACCATCTTGAGGTTCTTTAAAACAGACTTCTTTTGCAAGTTGGGAAATATCTGTTTCCGAATCCAATAGCTTGGTTGTTAAATCTTTCTGAATTTGCCACCAATCTACGTTGTTCTGGCCAGCAAAAGAAACCTGTACACACAACAAGGATAATGAAGTGAATGTTATAATCCAATTTCTCATAAAATTTCTCCTAAATCTGATTGTCGTATATTCTACAATAGAAAAGATGTAATTGCATGTAAATATTATATAAAAAATTATGTTGAAATCTTCGACTCCCTTAAAAATTAACATAATAAACAATATCAACAAAATTTTATTGATCCCTAAAGTTGTAAGTTTGTTAATTTTCTGTTATTGTTTAAATCAAAAGTAGAAAACTTATTGAAATTAAGGGGATTTAAAATGGATATACGAACAAAGCAAAAACTGCAAATAATACCGCCGCTTTTAATTACGGCGATTATGCTTTTCGCAGCTATCGGGAATTTGCCGGGCCAATATTATATCGCATTACGAGTTATAGTAGCCGCGGCGAGTGTAAACGCGGCTATTATTGCTTATCGCTTTGGAAAGAAATTTTTAATACTTCCCTTCCTTATTACCACAATATTATTTAATCCGCTTAAGCCAATAGGTTTTACTCGCGACGTATGGATGGTAATAGATGTAGTATGCGGTGTGTTCTTTGTCGTTAGTATTTTTCTCCTGAAAGAACAGACACAACGCAAAATCACAGATGGACAGATAGTTAAAAAGAAATTCTTCATGCGGCCGTGGTTTTACATCCCGGTCATTATCATTATTATCTTAGTAATATTCGGCGTCTGGCAGGCATGGATTGCGATTAATGGAAACGAACAATTAAGCGGCGCGCAAAATGCAATTCCAAAACCCTTAAGTGTAATTCCACCGCTTGAAACAGGAGAATCCGACTGGCCGAACTGGAGAGGGCCAAACCAGGATGGTAAAAGCAATGTTACAGGAATTGTCAAAGACTGGTCGAATGGCCTGAAAAAAGTCTGGGAAGTAAATTATCTTTGTCAGGGCAAAAACAATATAGCGTGGTCTTCAGTCGTAGTTTCCGGAAACAGACTCGTAGTTCCCGGAAGAGATGATGACAGCGACCTCGTATTCTGTCTGAATTCGCAAAACGGCCACTTAATATGGCATGGCTCATATAAAGCGAAAACAGGAACGAGTCACGGCCCAGGCTCACGCGCGACGCCTTACATAGACGAAGACAGAGTTTATACATTCGGACGAGGTGGTGATATTGTTTGCTGGTCGCTGGAGGATGGAACATTGCTATGGCAAAAAAATGTCGAAGACGCCGGAGGAAAAGAGCCGCAATGGGGACATTCCTGCTCGCCGCTTGTGTACGAAGATAAAGTAATCGTACAGGGCGGCGGCGATTCTCTTGTGATTGCATACGATAAAATGAACGGCAATATCATATGGAAGTCTATGCAGGGAGAAGCCGGATACGCCGCTGTTACTTCAATAAAAATAGAAGACTCGAATCAAATACTCGTTTTTCAAGGTACAGGGCTTTCTTGCCTTAATCCGGAAGACGGCACAGAATTATGGACTGCTAATTGGAAAACAAGTTACAATGTAAACGCAACGACTCCGGCGGTTTCAGATTTGATTGTTTTTATAACTTCAGGATATGGAACAGGCTGCGAGGCACTTAAAGTCACTAAAACTAACGCTGAAGTGTTGTGGAAGAACAAAACAATCGCGTCTCATCACTCGGACCCAATTATAATAGATGGCTATGTTTATTGTTATTCCGGCCAAAGCAATCAAAATAAAGGCTCATTCAAATGCGTCGAACTTGAAACAGGCAGGGAAATGTGGAGTACCAACACAATAGGCTGGGGAACCGCACTTTACGTCGATGAACATCTTGTATGTATGGATATAGAAGGAAACCTGTTCCTGGTCGAACCAAATCCCAACAAGTTTAAATTAGTATCTGAATTCAAAAACGCTCTCGGAGAAGTGAGCAATCCCGCATGGACAATACCAGTAATCGCAAACGGTAAACTATATATGCGATATATGCAGCGGCTTATCTGCTATGATATTATGTCACAATAAGTGTACCGTGATTTAATGTGTCATGACATACGTTATAATATTTATACCCATAGGGTATGAGTATTTTTCTGAACATTCATGGAAGTACTCTTTGTCTTCGCCTTCCCGTTCCCAGCCGTCGCCTAAATCATTGTTGTGGCAAAGCAATGCGACCATGCGGCCGTTGTCATCAAAATATGACCAGAAATGAGGAGCTTCATCTCCGCCTGATGAGCCGTGATTGTATTCGAATTTCTCGCCCTGTCTCCATGTTTGAATATCGGTAATTTGCGGAAGCTCTTTCAAATCGAATACGAAATGAAATATCGGATGGTCAAGTTTCAACTCAACTGGTTCCCTGTCTGGAAAAACGCCTCGCATCTGGGTTAGAACATTAGCCCATCCTATCGGGTTCCAGAAGTCGCTCATCATAACAAATCCGCCGTTGAGCAAGTACTTTCTCATTGCTTCACGTTCACGCAAGCTAAGTACCATCCTTTGTACGCCGGACATATAGATAAACGGATAATCGCTTAGTTTCAGGTCAGTAAGGCGCAGAATTTGGCTATCGGGCGCTACAGACATAGAAGTTAATTGCTGAAGGCGATACGAAAAGTTACAATCCGCATCTGGGTAGTCGTTGTCCCATCTCTCCCACCAACCGAATGAACCGACAGAGTCGTACTCAATTCGCACGAAAGTAAAAACATCATCCTTGAACTCAGGATCAATTTCCCAGGTCTGGAAATCACTGCGCAATGTCGGCTGTGTACGCCGGAATGATGAACCGCCATACTGGGAAGAGCGGCCTCCACGCTGAAATGTATCACCCCGCCGCTGTGCGATAGCCAAAGTTACAGAAAGGCATATGATTAAACAAAACAATAATTTAGTTTTAATCCGCATTATTTTTCAATATTTCCATTCTAATGACAGATATTTACTTTTATAAGCGATTATACATAAGCAGGGTAAAAAATGGCAAGTTAAAAAGCTATACACGATTATTCTTTACATATTCACTGGAATTGTTTTATATTATTCACACTAAATAAAGAAATATTTTAAAAACTTAAAAAGGAATAATTTTATATGCCTCCACAATTTATATACGAAATGAAAAATGTCAGTAAAAGATACGGTGATAAGGAAGTTCTCCGCGATATATCCTTATCTTTCTTTTACGGAGCAAAGATTGGTGTAATAGGTGAGAACGGAGCTGGTAAAAGTACGCTGTTGAAAATTATGGCGAGTATAGACAAGGATTTTCACGGCGATACGAAACTTGCGCCGAAAATGAAAGTTCGTTACATTGCGCAGGAACCGCAGCTTGAAATGGATAAAACCGTGCGGGAGAACCTCCTTATCGCAATCAAGCCTACTCTGGATTTGGTTGACAGATTCAATAAAATTTCTGAAATGCTCGGGGAATCTCTCCCAGATAATCAGATGGATAAACTGATGGAAGAAATGAGCACATTGCAGGACAAGATAGACGCTTGTGAAGGCTGGGAAACAGACCGACTCATTGGTCTTGTTTCAGATGCAATGGTTCTTCCTGATGATAACGCACCAATAAAACAGCTTTCAGGCGGAGAACGCAGACGTGTTGCGCTTTGCATGGCGCTTCTGGAAAAACCTGATTTGCTTCTTCTTGACGAGCCAACAAACCACCTTGACGCTGAAACGGTCCAATGGCTCGAATCCGCATTACGGGAGTATCACGGAACAGTAATTATTGTAACACACGACCGCTATTTTCTTGATAATATCACCAAATGGATACTTGAGCTTGAAAACGGCTTAGGTTTGCCGTTCGAAGGAAATTATTCTTCATGGCTCAAGCAGAAGTCCGAGCTTTTACGAATTAACGAAAAGAGAGAAAGTCAGCGTCAAAAAACTCTTTCACAGGAATTGGAATGGATAAACACTCCGGTTAGAGCGCGCAACAAGAAAAATCAGGCACGTATAAATTCTTATGAAAAACTGGTAAGCCAGTCAAACGAAACCAGGCGCGACAATTTGTTTATTGAAATACCATCAGGACAGCGGCTTGGCGACAAGGTAATCACTTTTAAAAACGTCTCCAAGAGTTATGATAAAAATCTTCTTATTGATAACTGTTCTTTTGAACTGCCTCCGAACGCGATTGTCGGTGTAATCGGACCAAATGGTATCGGAAAGACAACATTATTCAGGCTAATCACAGGACAGGAACAACCCGATTCAGGCCAAATCGAAATGGGATCAACAGTTTCCATAGGATATGTTGACCAGCATCGTGATGCACTCGACGGCAATAAGACTATATTCGAGGAAATTTCAGACGGCAAAGATAATATAGACGTTGGTGGTAAGGAAACGCCATCAAGAGCTTATATCGCGAAGTTTAATATAAGAGGAAGCCAGCAGCAGAAAAAAGTTTCTACTTGTTCCGGCGGCGAGCGAAACAGAATTCATCTTGCGAAAATGTTAAGACGCGGCGGAAATCTTTTGCTTCTTGACGAACCGACCAACGACCTTGACGTTGATACTATGCGTGTTCTCGAACAGGCGATAATAGATTTTGAGGGTTGCGCAATGGTAATCAGCCACGACAGGTTTTTCCTGGATCGCATTTGCACGCACTTATTAATATTCGAAGGTAACGGCAAAACACAATGGTTCCAGGGCAACTTCGCGGCTTACGAAGAAAAGATTCTGGCGGAAAATCCCGAACGAATGGCACATCGCCGCAATAAATACAAACGGCTTAAAATATAAATCATGAATGTACACAATAACAAAGTAGTTTTGGAACTGCCGTATTGGGCGGAAAGTTTTCTCGCTGAATCACCAAAAGCATTCCCAACCATTGAAGAGCGTATGCGATTTGTTATTGCGCTTTCAAGACTGAATATCGAACATAAAACCGGCGGGCCATTTGGAGCGGCTGTATTCGACCGGAAAGATGGATGTTTGATTGCTGTTGGTGTAAATCAGGTGGAGAAAATAAATTGTTCCATCGTACACGCCGAGATACTGGCGATTGCATTGGCACAAAAGAAAATCGGGTACTACGACCTTGGAGCAAAAGCAGATAAATCTTACGAGCTTGTGACAAGCACGGAGCCTTGCGTTATGTGCTTAGGCGCAATATGCTGGTCTGGCGTAAAACAAGTTGTATGCGGAGCGCGTGATGAAGACGCAAGAGCAATCGGATTCGACGAAGGTCCAAAGCCTGAAAATTGGACACAAGCACTTGAAGACAGAGGTATAAGCGTTGTGAAAGATGTTCTGAGAGAACATGCAAAAGAAGTTCTCAAAGATTATCTACAAACAGGCGGATTGATTTACAATTCACGACAAGAACAAAGTTAAAGGATTTTACAACTTATTAAGATTTATTGTAAATCCTTTTATCGGTTTTCTTTCGCTATCTATGAACCTCGCACAGAAAGCACTTAATCCGGGAGCGTTGATAACGGCACACCGTATAACGTTCGGTCCCTTTTTAAGTGTAAGACGCTTAGATACACCATCATCAAGAAGCATGTGACGGTCACCATAAAGATCGATAACTTCTTTATCGTTGACCCACCAGATTGACGCTGAATTGGAACCAACAGAAAGCCGAACATCTTTAATTTCCTCGTGGCAATCTATAACAGTTACAGCCCAGAACACTACATTATACGTAGGCTTTTTAAGTGCAGAAGCAAAGCTGAAAAGATTTATTTCGTATCTTTGAGAATCCAAAGCATACCAGATTAATTCCGACTGATTGACAATCACTTTGTCACCATCATGAGGAACTACAGTGAATTGATTTGGGAAATATTCTGTTTTAATTGCTCTCTGGACATAACTATCAACAAGTTGGCTATTACTGCGCAGACCTGACTGACGAATCGGTTCGAGAAGAAGCCATCGCTGTATGAATCCGTTTGGATCGGGAGCTTTTTCTTTTGATACCGGAGATTTGAAAAAACGAGGGATGTCAAGAGAGGTATTTTCGAGGGAATCGGCTTGTATCTGTTTTGCCGACTCGCCCGCATATAGAGTAAAAATATTACTAAAAAGCAGTACTAAGACGGCAAAACAGAAAAGCACGATTTTGTTCATGAGCAATTCCTTTATTAAAAAAGAGTTTGCGGGAACATATAATTAAAAATATACCTTAGTTTCCAGGTTTCAAACTTACAGTGTAATTCTTGAATGGCTTACCTTCGCTATCAAGAATTCGAGCACAGAAATCAGCGGCTCCGCTGGCGTTGACAATACCACCGCGGATAACGTTCATACCCTTTTTAAGTGTAAGACGTTTTGATACGCCGTCATCGATTACGGTGCAGCGGTTGCCATAGATACCGGTTACTTCCTTGTCGTTAACCCACCATACTGAAGCTGAGTTTGTACCTACTGCCAGACGTGCGTCTTTAACTTCTTCCGGGCAGTTAATGTAAACTACAACCCAGAAGAGAGCGTTTGCACTACTCTTTTCAATCTCAGACGCGAAATAATAAAGGTTTACATTATATTGGTCTGTTTCAACCGAATGCCATGTAAGCTGCTGGCCGCTGGCATCAACTTTATCACCTTTTTGAGGTGTTATTGTTAATTCATTTGCAAAATGCTCAGTCTTTACTGTTGTCTGAACGGCATTTTGTGTATCTCCACTGGCTCTTATTGGGTCAAGAATAAGCCATTGCTGAATGAAGCCCTGCTCACTTGGAACATTTTTTGTGGGATTTTCGATATTAACTTTCGGTACCGGATTGCAAAATGCAGTACCGGGAACGCTAACAATCATAAAAAAAGCCGCAACGACAAGGAGGACAAATGTCCATATATAATTATTGTGTCTATTCATAAGTTAATTCCTTTTATAATTAAAGTTTTATTATTAATTGTTTCTTAGAACTTACAATTATGGATTCTTGAATAACCAGCGTTGTTTATTGCTTTTCGGATCGAATTTTTCAAGTGTCACAGAGCTGGCACCGATAGCTGAAAGAGCCATAGGTTCTTTAGTACCCGGAATAGCTTTTGGCATAATTCTATATCTGCCGTCATTAAGCTGCTCTATACGCCAGAGTTGTTCATCACCGCCTGTATATGCCGGCAATGTTACAAGTTCGGCACCTTCTGTCGCAGCTAAAGCACGATCAGTACCCGCGATTTGAATTTTGAAATAAGGAGCTCCAAGATAGCCGCCTTTGCCTTCTGCCGGGCTGACTGTCCATTTTTGCTGAGCCTGGCACATATAGTTTGCCATTCTTGCATCGATATTACCAGTTGGCCAGTTTGCCATAACGTCTGCTGCATTCTGGTCAGCAACCGGGGCACCGCCGCCGCCACGGCCACCCATACCGCCGCCCATCATGCCACCGCCCATACCAGCACCACCGCGACCGCCACGAGCTGCACCAGCGTCAGCACCACCTCGTGCGCCACCCATCATGCCGGCACCACCAGGTGTTGCTCCCTGAGGAGCCATTGCACCGGCAGTATTACCTGCACCAGGAACAGCTGCGTCTGCGCCGCCGCGAGCACCACGACCAGCACCTTGTCCAGCACCGCGTCCACCCATCATACCGCCGCCCATCATACCACCACCGGCACCGCCGCGGCCACCACTGCGACCAACAGCCTGACCTTCAACAGCTACTTCAAGTGCTGTTCCAGTGCTGAATGATGAAATCTGGTATGTTCCTTCTTTAAGGAATTCGCCTGCTACAGGCCAGCCATCTTCCCAAACCAAAGGAACAACATCAATTACACTTGAGCCGCCTCTATCCAAATCAGCTTCCCAATGCAACGAAAATTTCTGTACACCCTGTCCCTCATCAAATAAGCCGAAGTGACCTGGACCTACCTTACGTTCACCTGAACCAATAACGAGCTTGCCGCCGCCCTGCATCATATCAACACCTTCATGATCAAGGTACGGGCCAGTAACACTTTTTGAACGGCCTGTACGAATATGATAGCCTGAATTTGCGCCCTGGCAGCATGAGCCGTGAGTCGCTAATACATAATAATAACCTTCATGATAAATAATTGTTGAAGCTTCGCAATTGATTGCGATTTCGAAGTATTTGGTCGGATCAATACGCAAACCTGTTTTTGGATCCATTTCGACAACACGAATACACCCAAAATATGAACCAAATGTCAGCCAAAACTTGCCTGTAGTTGGATCAAGAAAACATCCAGGGTCTATACCATTGCAGAATTCAACTCCATCAGTCGAGTTAACCTGACCCATATTTTCCCATTTATAGTCAGGAGAATCCGGATTGAGACTCTTGGTCTTTTGCATTACGATTCGTGAAGCGGGCTGACCACCTACATTAGAAGCAGTGTACATATAGTAATAATCACCAATATGAATCATATCAGGGCCCATTCCGCCGCCATTTGGTGTACCTCGTCCGCTTCCCCAGGTCCAGCCATCCGCTGAAAAATGGGTAGCGCCGCCTGTACCAAAAGCATAATAACCACCATCACACTCCATGATGGTCGTAGGGTCATGAGTACCAACATTGCCATCAAGTGCATACACAGGCGCAGCCAATGCAATAACAGCTATTGCCAAAAAAATAATTGTTAAAAATGAAAAACGCAGGATTGGGTTCATAATTCACTTCTCCTTAATAATTGTTGTCAATGTGATAAACTTTACCATGGCATACTCTGCCAAGGTTATGAACTGGTCAAAATTATACCAAATCGCAGATGGAATAGTCCAGCGAAAAAGTTATCTAATTTAATATATATGAAGAATTAATTACAAAATTAGAAGATTTTCTACAAATTAATGAAAATGAAATTTTAATCCAAATCAATATCAACTTTCCAGTGTTCTTTTACAGTTTTCAACTCGTCCAAAGTCATGTACGTAACCGCACCATGTTTTGGACGCTCGAAATTCGTTCCCTTCATTACACCTTCATTAAACCGGCCAATATGTTCATAAGTCACAAAATCTTTGGTTTCACTGAAACCCATATTATTAGGCCTGGCACCGTAAATATCATACATCAATACCCATTTATCTGTACCAAGACGCTTGAATACATTCGGTGCTTCAGTATTCTCCCTGTCTGGATTAATCTTATTGGGATCAGAAACATATCCTGTATTAATTTTATCAGAAACAGCATGTAATATTCTGGCATTAGAAACATAATACAAATGAAATTTATCACCAACTTTGGTTATATCACCATCTATGCCGCCAATGTTGGGTATCATTGTCGGTACTGTCTCCAGCTTGGTAAACTCATCATTCATATATGACCAATACATATTTGCGTTCCTGTTGTTATAGCGAATAGTGAAATAAATCATCATTTTACCCGCATCTTCATCATAGATTGTTTCCGGTGCCCATGAGCAGTCAATATCCCCAAGTTCAGGAAAACCTAAATCTGTGCGGAAATCCGAATGAGTCCAATGTATCAAATCCCATGATTTCATAAGAACAAGAGCGCGATTATTTCCCCATCCATATTTTTCCTCAGGCCTTTGCCATGCTGTTTCACGATATCCGGCACGCTGTCCGGAAATATGCAGGTCTGTCATAGCAAGATAGAATGCTCCGTCTGGCCCACGTGTGATATGCGGGTCACGAACTCCTTTTTGTTCGGCCAAAATTGTTCCATCAAATACCTTCTGCCCACCGTTAATGTCTGTAAAATTGTAGCCGTCTTTGCTGATTGCCATATATGCACATTGATCCTGATCCTTGAAATAAACCATCAAGTATCCGGCAAAATCTTTTTCTTCCAACCTGCGGGCATTTTCAGGCTTTTCGAGTTTAGATACGATTTCGATACCAGTCGGACGTGCTGGTTGCGTATTGGTTTGCATAATTCCGCCGCGTCTGGTTTGGGGCTGCTGAGCGTCAACTTTGCTGGAAATCAGGAATGCCATAAAAATAATTATAACTGAGATTATTGAACGCTTCATAATATTCTCCTCACAACTTATGTTTCTTTAAGTAAATTATTACAAATCTTAAAAAACAGGCATAACAAAAAGTTATGCCTGTTTATCATTTACCCGTTTATACATTTTGTCACTGCTATTTAACCGCAGTAATAATACCAAGCCTATAGGGCAGTGAGTTATAACCGCCACCGCCTCCTCGGCCACCTCTACCGCCGCGGCTGGTGCTTGTAGCCGTTGTATCATTACCCTGGAAGAGGAACTTAAGATTTTCAGGATCAAGTATCACCTTTTCGTCATACCCATCGCGAAGTATTTCCCCGTGGCTAAACTCCCTTGTCCATGGCTCAACACCATCTTGGAAGGTAACATTGTTCAATCCTGCAAAAGGCATATCAAACGAGCTGGCCCCTTCCAAAGGTATCCATTTACCATTCAGATCTTTGGAAATCCAGGCACGGTAATAACGTGTGGGGCTAAGAGCCTCTATAATGGTAATATAGTAATCAGAGCCTTTTATCTTGTACGTACTGCTTCCCTCAAAGAGATTATCGCGAGAATCCTGAATAGCAAGCTCTGGATCGCTCATACCTTTGGGGAAATCCTCAATTTTTGTCCGGCTGCGCCAGAAACGACCATCATCTCCTGTAAAAAATAGATACATATGTGTGTCATCAGCAATCATATGGTAATCAATCCATTGGTTATTTCCGACACTGGCTGGCTTACCCTGAAAAAAGTCTTTCGGAGCTGTCCATGATTTAACATCTGAAATATCATCTGTAGTACTATACTGAGGCTGCTGCGACTGGAAGATTAAGTACCATTTCTTGTGAGGTGTGAAATAGAACAGATGCGGCGCACAATGATATCCTCTCAAACCTGGATTTACATCAACATATGTCGGCATAGCATTTGGAGCTTCTGACCAGTCTGAGAAACTGAAATACTGCATTGTCCAACTGCCGTTCATGGCGGAAGTCGCATAGACATGCCATTTGTTATTGTAAAAAACAACCGTCGGGTCCTTTACTGATAAGGATGGATGATTGGCATCCGGTTTCGGTGTAAGAAGCTTGCCTGAAGCCGTCCACTTGAGCGGAAGTTTAATCGGGAAATCAGAAGGAATGACACTTTTTTCTGACTCAGCCGCCTGAATAACAAGACCGCTGCAAATTATCATTGTTAAGATAATTAAAGGAGTAATACTATATTTCTTCATAATTCCTTCCTTTCTCAAAGAATTTATTTGAGAGAGTATTCTTTATTACCTTCCAGTTTCACTCAAAGTTATAGTATAACCTTTAAGAGGGTTACCTTCGCTGTCGAGAATTCTTGCACAGAAATCTGCGGCTCCGCTGGCGTTAACAATACCGCCGCGTATAACATTGATACCTTTTTTGAGAGTAAGGCGTTTTGAAATACCGTCATCAACTACGGTGCAGCGGTTGCCATAGATACCAATGACTTCTTTATCGTTGACCCACCAGACTGATGCAGAGTTGGAACCTACGCTAAGACGCGCATTTTTTACTTCCTCAGGGCAGTTAATAATAGTAACAGCCCAGAAAAGAGAGTTGTTGCAATTTGTTCCAACAAGTTCTGCAAAGTAATACAGATTTACATTGTATTCATTTGTATCAACCGCATGCCAGGTAAGTTCACGACCATTAGCTGTTACTTTGTCACCAGCTTTAGGTACTATTTTCAGTTCATTGGCAAAATGCTCTGTTTTAACGGTTGTCTGAACAGCGGTCTGGGTATCTCCACTTGCTGAAATCGGTTCGAGAAGAAGCCATCTCTGTATGAAACCCATATCGTTCGGTACATTTTTAGCTGAATTTGCAACGTCAAGCTTAGGTACCTGGTTACATTTAGCTGTACCGGTAATACCAACAATCATAAATAATGCCAGCATGACGAATGCCCATGCCTTAATATATTTGTATTTATTCATAAGTTTATTCCTTTTTAATCTAATCGTTTTATAATTGTCAATTTCTCAGTTTCACGTAATTATGGTTTCTTGAATTCCCAGCGTTGCTTGTCACTGCTCGGGTCGAATTTTTCCAGTGTCGCGAAACTAAAACCGATAGCTGAAAGAGCCATTGGCTCTTTTGAACCCGGAACAACTTTTGGCATAATACGCCATGTGCCGTCATTAAGCTGCTCGATACGCCAGAGCTGTTCATCTGAACCAGTATAAGCAGGAAGTGTGACTAATTCCGCTTCTTCAGTCGCTGCTAAAGCACGGTCAGTACCTGCTATTTGAATCTTAAAATAAGGTGCGCCTAAGTAGCCGCCTTTACCTTCGGCTGGAGAAATTGTCCATTTCTGCTGAGCCTGGCAACTATATACTGCTAATCTTGCATCAATATTACCAGTTGGCCAGTTTGCCATAACGGATGCTGCATTTTGATCTGCAACAACGCCGCCGGAACCGCCAAACATTCCGCCGCCCATCATGCCGCCGCCCATACCACCAGCACCACGACCAGCTCCAGCACCGCCACGTGCCATTCCAGCTCCAGCGCCGCCACCTAAACCACCAGGTGCCGCGCCCTGAGGAGCCATAGCTCCGGCAAAGTTACCTGCTCCAGGTACCGCTGCTCCAGGTGCTCCACCTTGTGCACCGCCTCGAGCGCCACGTGCGCCACCCATACCTGCGCCGCCGCGGCCACCACCCATCATTCCGCCACCCATACCACCACGACCGCCGCCGCCAGCTTCCCTGCCAACTGCACGACCTTCTACCGCCAGTTCAAGTGCTGTACCATGACGAACTGATTCTATTTCATACGTACCTGCTACCAGATTTTCGCCTGCTAATGGCCAGCCATCTTTCCAGATTAATGGAACAACATCAACTACACTGGCTCCGCCTCTATCAAGGTCAGCTTCCCAGTGCAACGAAAATTTCTGTACGCCCTGTCCTTCATCAATCAGACCAAAGTGTCCTGCACCAATTTCGCGGCCTCTGGAACCGAGTACCAGTTTGCCGCCGCCCAGCATCATATCCAAACCAGTATTGTCAACGAATGGACCTGTTGGCTTTTTTGAACGGCCTACGCGGATATTATATTCTGAATTTGCACCCTGACAGCAAGTACCATGAGTTGCTAATAAATAATAATAACCATCATGATAAATCATTGTTGTTGCTTCGCAGTTAACAGCAACGTCGGAATATTTATCATCAACACGTAAACCAGTCTTAGGATCAAGTTCAATTACTCGAGTGTATCCGAAATAGGAACCATATGTTAGCCAGAATTTACCTGTAGTTGGATCAAGAAAACATCCCGGGTCAATAGGATTGATAAAATCGCCATCATATTCATAGCCGAACATACCACGCTGAACTTCTACAGTCCATTTATAATCCGGGGAATTGGGATTAAGACTCTTGGTCCATAAGAATGTTCCGTGAGAAATATACTGGAAATACTTGTCACCGATGTGAATAACATCTGGTGCTGCGCCAGTTGCCGGGCATCTGGTACCTGCGCGCCATGTCCAGCCATCCTCAGATTCCAGTGCGTTTCCACCTGTTCCCCAGGTGTACCACGTACCATCGCACTGCACAAGAGTAGATGGATCGTGAATCTGAACTTGACCATCAAGTGCAAATACAGGCACAGCCAGCGCAATAACAGCTATTGCCATAAAACTAACTGTGAATAATGGAAAACGTTTGATTTGATTCATAGTTCACTGCTCCTTAATAATTTTTGTTATTGTAATAAACTATGCCAGGGCTACTGCACCAAGGCCATGAACTGGTCGGAATTGTACCAGACAATATATTGAATAGTCCAGTGAAAAGTTATCCAATTTAATATATATGAAGAACAAAATACAAATTTAGAGGATTTTTTACTAAAATACGGATTTTGACTAAAGAAAAACAAAACTTTGGATTATTGAAAAATACGATACCGTACTAAACTTATTAATCCTGATATACAATTTATTAGAGGTCTCAAAATTTTATTACTACATTTAACTTTTTATAAGAACCGAATTTTCACAAAAAATCTATTAAATACGATTTTATAAAAAATATTTTTATTTAATCGAGATTTATTTCTACTTTCCAGTGTTCTTTTATGGTTTTAAGCTCATCCATAGTAACATATGAAACAGCTCCGTGCTTGGGTCGGCTGAAGTTAGTACCTTTCATTACACCGTCATTAAATCGACCAATGTTCTTGTATGTTTCAAAATCGGTCGTTTCGCTGAATCCCATGTTACCTGCACCGTAGGCGTCATACATTAATACGTACACGTCAGTTCCTATACGTTTAAAGACCTGAGGCGCTTCGCAGGAAATCGTTTCCGGATCAATTCTCTTTTGTACGACAGGATAACCTTCAGTAATTTTATCTGATACAGAATGTTCGATACCCGGCGTACCTGTTTCCTTGGATGAATAAAACAGGTGGAACTTGTCACCTACCTTAATAATGTCACTGTCAATCACATGAAGTTTATTTCTTACATCGTCGGTAAGATTTCCTTCCGGGCCAGGGAACTGAAAAAGAATTTCAGGTTTGGTTTCCATTTTTGTGAAAGCATCGTCAGTATAAGCATAATAGATATGGTCAACGCCGCGACCCATCTTCATTGTAAATGCAATTAACATTTTCCCCTTTTCCTCGTCATAAATCATCGAAGGAGCCCATGAACAGCCAATCTCTGCCAATTCAGGAAAAGCCTTATCGATTCTGAAAGCTGAACTCGTCCAGTGAATAAGGTCCCACGATTTCATCATAACAAGAGAACGGTTGTTGCCCCAGCCGTATTGAGCTTCGGGACGTTCCCATTGTGTTTCGCGAACTCCGGCTCGCTGGCCTGATGTGTGCAAATCTGTCATTGCTACATAGAACGCTCCATCGGGACCGCGTGTAATATATGGGTCACGAACACCTTTCTGCTCGGCGAGAATTTTTCCATCGAATACAGGCTGCCCACCATTTATATCAGTAAAAGTGTAACCATCCCGGCTGATTGCGAGATAGCCGCAATGAGTCTGATCCAAAAAATAAATCATGATATAACCGGCATAATCTTTCTCTTCGAGTTTGCGTGCACTTTCTGGTTTTTCAATTGTTGGTACAACTTCAATACCTGTCGGACGAGCAGGTTCTGTATTAGCCTGCGTAAATCCGCCGCGTCTCAACTGGGACGGCTGCGCATCTATTTCGGAAATAACAAAAAATCCAATCGAAGCAAACATAATGGAAAGAAATACACGAGTCATAATATTATCCTTTATAATGAGAAATACTTATTATTAATTGTGAGTGAACATACCCAATGTCACGCCCTGAAAACCACCGGCGGTATCAGTACTTAGGAATGTTGAATCGAGGTCATTGCCGAGTTGGGTAAACTGGCCGTTACCAATTTTATAATACAAACGAGTCACTGTGCCCGCGCCTTCAATCTTGAGTTCGATTGATTTTATATTCTCTGGAAGTTTCTCAGAAATCTGTGGAGTAGCTTGCGCCGGAGCGGCACCTCGACCACCTCTTCCACCGCGGCCTGCAGGAACAGATGGTTTTTCGAAAGAAACTTCAGTAAGATTACCGGAATCTATTTTCACATTAATAGCATAGTAATTGTCATCATCCTGGAAAGCGACAAGACCGGCTGTACAATTAGCCGTTTGAGGCTGAGCGGTCATTGTCACCGTGCATGTAAAATTATTATTCTGCTGACGAATTCCAAGATATGACGGATTGCTTTGATTCGATAAAAGGTCCACGCGAGGTTCGAGGTAAAGTGCTTTATCTGTTTTAGAAATCACGTACCATTTAGACACGGGTTTTCTTATGCCAATCCATCTGTAATGTAAAGTATCGGAATCAAAATTATCTGTAAATGTTATGTTTCCGGTTGTCGGAACAGCCGGAGCTTTATCAGCGGGAAGATTTGGTTTCTTGACTGTTAAAGAAACTGCTTTGTTCGGCTGCAAAATAACCGGCCAGCCGTCGTCAGTCCATGTCACAAACAGCATAAATGTCTGGCGGCCTGTATTATAATTGCTGCCGTCATAAGGCTGGCAGCCAAGAAATACTGCATACCAGTCGCCGCTTTGTGTCTGAACCATATCAGCGTGACCTGTACATGTCACTGGGTTGGAACGATTGTCCGGTAAGCCCATCTGAGTCAGGATAGGATTCTTTTCCCAGGGGACATAAGGCCCGAGAAGAGAATCGGACCTGAAGATTACTTCTGTATGATTCGTACTTGTTCCGCCCTGCGCACACATGAGATAATATTTTCCATTTATCTTGTACATGTGAGGACCTTCGCACCAATGAGGCTGTTTGGAAATATCTGTACCGCCGTTAACAAGCACGGTTTTTTCGCCTAAAAATTTCTTTTGTTCGATATCGTACTGCTGAATTTTAATCGCACGATGACCGCTATATATTGGTTGTCCCACAGGGTCGTCACAACTAAGAATATAGCATTTGCCGTCATCGTCCCAGAAGATATCGGGATCGATTCCACCGACTTCTCTCAGAGCCACTGGTTCGGACCATGGACCTTTAGGGTCAGTTGCAGTGACATAAAAATTATTAAGCCCTCCGACGAGAGTATTTATCATATAGAATGTACCTTTATGATAACGAATTGTCGGAGCGTATGTCCCACGTGACATATCTCCGCCGCTAATCTGGAACTGCGAAGGTCTATCGATTACGTTTCCAATTTGAGTCCAGTTTACCAAATCTTTGGAATGCCAAATCGGAATGCTCGGAAAATAATTGAACGCTGAATTGACGAGATAATAATCGTCACCAACCCGGCAAATAGATGGGTCGGGATAAAAACCGGCAACAATCGGATTAAGATATTCACCTGTACCAAGAGTAATATCAGTTTTCCCTGTGTAAGTAAAAGAACTGAACTGAACCCATGTAGAAGTATTCATTGAGTCAGCGGCTAAAGTTATCGAAGTCAGGAAAAACAACAATGAATACAAAATGAATTTCTTTAACATAATCATACCTCATAAAAAAACCGGATTCCCGACCAGCAATTAAGCGACCGAGAATCCGGAAATGCGATAAATTAAAATGTCAAACTCATAATCAGGTTAACCTGACAAAAAGTAATTATTATTAACTATTTGACCCATTCCTTCAGGGTATCAACGACCGCGGCTCCCCATATATCAAAACCTTCCTCTATTGGATGAAGGTTTTCATTTGGACGGAAACCAATCAGGCTGCCGTCTTCCTTGAGAAACTTCGAATTGATGTCCGTAAAGAATATGTGCTTTCCGTCATGCAGTTTCTTAACAATATTATTGGCTGTTTCGCATTTGCGGCGATTGGAGTCATTCGGACCTGAGCCGCGTGGAAAAATGGCCATAAGCATAATCTTGGCATCAGGAAAATCCTTGCGCAATTCATAAACTACTGCGCCAAGACCCTCGGCAATTTCCTCACCTGTACTGCTGCCGGTGTTGTTGGTACCGAGCATGAGCATCACTGCCTTTGGTTTGTGGCCCTGACCTTCGCCATTCTGCAAACGTCCAAGCACGCCTTGAGTAGTGTCACCTGCGATACCAAAATTTGCGACCTTCATATCGCCGAAATATTTATCGAAAAGTCGCTTGCCGCCTAAATAGCCCGACATATCGCCTTCTCCTACCGTCCAGAGATAAGTAATCGAGTCACCGAGAAACATGACATCGAAATCTCCGTTTTTGGCTATCTCAACAAAGCTGTCATGCTGACCGCCGCGTGGAGCAGTTGGACGAATACATGGATTGTCTCGCGGTACCTGGACAGTCAATAATGATGCATACTTTTTCAACAGGTCCTTATCGGCGCCTGTGCTGGTACCGGCGAATTTCTGCAATTCTGCATTTATTGTTGCAACTTCTTCGGCAGTTGGTCGTGGAATCGCAACTTCCGGAGGAACCGGAGCTGGAGGTCCGGCCTGAACTGCACCGCCTCCAAAACCTGCACCTCCTCGCCTGCTCTGCATTGCATTTCCTCGAGTACCTTGTGCTGCACTGCCGCGGTCGCCTAACGCCGCCCCAGTGTTGGAAGCAGATCCCGGTTGCGCCTGTACATCCCATAGTGCGGCAGTTAATATCATTACACAAGCAATAAATATTAGTATAAATCTCTTTCTCATCACTAATATCCCTTCAATAGGTTTAAAAGCTTATAATTAACTGCCGAATTACTTAGCCAAGCTTTTAAGTTTATCTGCTACGGCTGATGCCCAGATTTCATAACCTTCGGTATTGGGATGAAGATTGTCGCCGCCGAATCCTTTTAAACTGCCGTCAGCGTTCAGGAACTTATCATTGATATTCATAAAGAATACATTTTTACCGTTATCCAGCTTTTTAATGATTGCGTTAGCTTCTTCATTAACTACACGATTTCTATCGGAAGCATTGGCGCCTCGCGGGAAAATGGCAAGTAACAGAATTTTAGCATCAGGGAAATTCTTATGAAGTTCCAAAACAACTGCGCCAACACCTTCGGCAATTTCAGCACCGGAACAACTGCCGGTACTATTAGTACCAATCATAAGCATAACTGCTTTTGGTTTATGACCCTGACCTTCACCATTCTGCAAACCCCAGAGGAGACCCTGAGTAGTATCACCGGCTACTGCAAAATTGGCTACTTTCATGTCACCGAAATATTTATCGAAAACAGATTTGCCGCTCTGGCTCCACCAGTCTGTAATTGAATCTCCATGAAAGAGAATATCAAATTGCTGATTATTGGCAATCTCGACGAAAGCGTCATGTCTTGAAGCACGTACGCCGCCTGAGGTTGGACGAACACATGGATTGTCACGTGGAACCTGTACTTTTAAAAGAGAAGCATATTTCTTCAAAAGATCCTTGTTTGCCGAAGTATTACTGCTTACGAACTGCTCCAACGCGGCATTAATCTTTGCGACTTCATCTGCTGAAGGCCTTGCTATTGCGACTTCAGCCGGTACTGGGGCTGGAGGTCCGGGAGGTGTTACTGGGCCGCGACCGCCCATCATACCGCCACCCATCATTCCACCCATCATGCCGCCGCCACGGGTAGCACCACCACGAGTTGCGCCGCGGGTTTGCGGATCCTGCGCAAAAGACAAACTGGAAACAATTAACATAGCGCACAGAACGAGAGCTAATATCGTTTTCTTTCTCATAAAAAATCTCCTCAAAAAATGTTCATAGTTGTTTGTGTCTATACATACATATTATGACTAAGCCTTGATTTTACTAATATGAAATCCATCTTACAAGCTTTGCCTGAAAAATTTGTAAAAAAACTGTAGTTTAACCTTCTTTTATCAATTTAAACCGTTTAGAAGTGTAAAAAAAGAAATATTAAACTTTGTTGAATGATTGACGCGCAAGAGATTATTGGTTAGATTTATTTAAAATTCACCGCAAAGGTCACTCTGCATTCAGCATTCTCAGCGTTCCCAGCGGTATAAATGGTATGTAAATGAAGAATATAAAACCAATAATTGGAATAATGGGCGGTATTGGATCGGGTAAAAGTACCGTAGCCGCCGAATTTGCGAAACTTGGCTGCAAAATCATCGACGCAGACAAGATTGCTCATGATTTGCTCGAAGAAAATGAAGTTCGTAAGCAGATAATCGCCCTTTTCGGTAATGAAATCATCGATTCGCAATGTAAAATTGACAGAAAAAAAATCTCGGAAATTGTTTTTAACAGTCCCGAATTATTACTTAAACTTAATAATATAATACATCCCGGAGTATTGCAAAAAACAGAGGAACTTATAGAACAGTATAATAAGGATAACCAATGCAAAGCGATTATTCTTGATATGCCTTTATTGGTCGAAGTTGGCTGGGATAAACGCTGCGACAGGCTGATTTTTGTCGATTGTGATGAAAAAATTAGGAAAATTCGGGTAAATAATAAATTTTCTGAAAAAAATCACATAAAAAATCGGGAAAATTTCCAAATTTCTCTGGACAAAAAGAAAAACATCGCCGATAATACGGTAAATAACAATTCTGACTTCTCGACTTTGGTCAGGCAGATCGCTGAGATTTTCTCATACATTATGATGAATGAATGTTAAGCGGGGTTAATTGCAGATCGTTTTATATTACCCGTTTTTAGTAAATAGATTACTTCTGCTGATGAAAAAACAATCCCTTTAGATTTCCGGCGGGAAACAGGGAATATAATATTGTAATAATTAGAATTTGCCCCCGGCTCACAAATGGAAAGAGCAAGGATATCGCGGCAAAAATAATATGTTTAAAAAGGAGAAATGATGGCAAAGGCCGCAAAAGATAAGGTTAATAAGAAGAGAAAAGCCTATAAAAAAAGAAATTCTGATGATACAGTAAATAATGATGTAACAACAGAACAAAATGAGTCTGAACAGGCGGAACTGGAAACTCCTGGAAATCAGGTTCAGGCAGCAGAACAAAAAGATCTGGAATTCCCTGAGATTGCTGAAATTACAACCGATTCAGAACAGGAAGATATAACCTTGGAAAAAGCCGACCAGGAATCCGAAATGTCTGAAGAAGAATCAACTCATGCCAAATATGAGCGCATCAAAAAAGGCAATCTCTACTTGACCGACCTTCAGAAATTAAACGTTGCCGAACTGCATGAAATTGCAAAAAATGACAATATAACAGAATACAGCGCCCTGAAAAAACAGGATTTGATTTTCCGAATTCTCAAGGAGCGCATTCGCCAGAACGGCCTTATGTACGGCGAAGGTGTACTGGAAGTACTTCCCGACGGCTACGGTTTTCTAAGAAACCCGGCTTACAACTACTTGTCATCATCAGATGATATTTATGTTTCTCCTTCTCAAATCAGACGTTTCGGTCTGCGGACAGGAAATATTGTATCAGGACAAATCAGGCCACCGAAAGATTCCGAGAAATACTTCGCTCTTCTCCGCGTTGAAGCGATTAACTTCGAGAACCCGGACAATCTTTCCGAGAAAGTCGTTTTCAGTGACCTTACCCCTTTGCACCCTGAACAGCGTTTCATTCTTGAAACAACACCGGATGAACTGAATATGCGAATCATTGATTTGGTTACGCCGGTAGGAAAGGGACAGAGAGGCTTGATTGTCGCTCCGCCAAGAACAGGTAAAACGATTCTATTACAGAAAATAGCAAATGCGTTAAGCGCAAATCACCCGGAAATAAGGCTTATTGTATTGCTTATCGACGAACGACCGGAAGAAGTTACTGAAATGCAGCGCAAGACTGCTGACGATGTCGAAGTCATAAGCTCGACATTTGATGAACCAGCGGCACGTCACTGCCAGGTTGCTGAAATAGTTATCGAAAAAGCAAAACGTCTCGTCGAATACGGCGAAGATGTAGTTATCCTGCTCGATTCGATTACACGTCTTGCTCGTGCTTATAATACTGAAATGCCGCACTCAGGAAGAATCCTCACCGGCGGTGTAGATGCGGGCGCAATGCAGATGCCTAAGAAATTCTTCGGTGCCGCGAGAAATATCGAAGAAGGCGGCTCACTTACAATTTTTGCAACCGCTCTTATTGATACCGGCTCGAAGATGGACGAAGTTATTTTCGAGGAATTCAAAGCAACAGGTAACATGGAATTGCATCTCGATAGAAGACTTGTTGAAAGAAGAACCTACCCGGCTATCGACATAAGCAGGTCCGGCACAAGACGCGAAGAATTACTGCTCGATCCAAAAGAAATGCAATTGGTTTACAGACTCAGAAGAGTCCTCAGCGAATTGAACCCGGTCGAAGCTATCGAACTTCTCAAGAGCAGGCTCACAAAAACCAAGAGTAACGCAGAATTCTTAATGACTATGAACCTTGATTAAGCTAAAACAGCATTATCTGAATTGTTGGCTTTACATCATAGTATATTTTTATTAAAATAATATTCCGGTTCTATAAAATTTGATAGAACCGGATTTTTTTTATAAACCGTTGAAACAGGATAATTTATGAGCGAACAACTCTCGAAAGTGTATGAACCGCAAATAATTGAGCAGCAGGCAAACGAGATATGGAACTCGAAGCCGTATTTTCATGCCCAGCCGCCTGAAAATAATCAGAAGGCCTATACGATTGTAATTCCGCCTCCAAATGTAACCGCCCCGCTGCATCTGGGCCATGCGTTAAATAATACTTTGCAGGATATTTTGATACGATTCAGACGTATGCAGAAATACAGCACGTTATGGATGCCCGGAACTGACCATGCGGGAATCGCGACCCAGACCGTCGTGGAAAAACGCATTCTTTCCGAAGAAGGGAAAAAACGTACAGATTTCGAGCGTGATGAATTTGTCAGCCGGGTTCAGGCATGGAAGGACGAGTACGAAGCCCGTATCATAGAACAATTGAAAGCAATGGGCTGCTCATGCGACTGGGACCGCACACGATTCACAATGGATGAAGTCTGCGCCAAAGCCGTTCGCGCGACATTCTTCAAGCTCTTCAAAGACGGCCTCATTTATCGCGGCAAAAGATTAGTCAACTGGGACCCTGCAACTCAAACAGTTCTCGCCGACGACGAAGTCGAACACGAAACAATACAGGGGCATTTCTGGTACATGAGATACCCTCTCGAAAGCCCTGTTGTAATAGAAGGTAAAAAAATAGAATATGTCACGGTAGCAACAACAAGACCGGAAACTATGCTCGGCGATACGGCGGTTGCGATGAATCCGCGCGACCCGAGAGCTGAATTTCTGGTTGGCAAAAGAATTCGTTTGCCGATTGTTGGCCGAATGATACCAATTATTGCAGATGAACACGTAGTTCTGCCTGACCCGAATAGTGAAGATGAAAAAGCGAAATTTTCTACCGGCTTTTTGAAAGTCACTCCCGCTCACGACCCGGATGACTACGCTATCGGCCAGAGGCATAATCTTCCAGTTATCAACATAATGGCTCCCGATGGTTCTATCAGTGACAAGTTCGGCTGGACAGACTGGGATGATATTAAAAATCAGGATGCGGAAAATCTTCTTGGTATGGACAGATTCGAGGCACGAGAAGCGGTTGTCGAATGGTTCAGGCAGGAAAAACTTCTGGAAGATGTTCGCGATTATACTCACGAAGTCGGTCATAGTTACAGAAGCCACGTTCCAATTGAACCATACCTTTCAGACCAGTGGTACATCGCAGTCAAAAAACCAATCGAGCATTTGGCAGAAAAGTTCGGCTCAGGTATGATTGAAGGAACAGATGTTCCGGTTAATTCACTTGCAGGTCTTGCATTAAAACCGTTACTCGATAAGAAATTGCGATTTATCCCTGAACGCTACGCAAAAACATACCAGACATGGCTTGAAAACTTACGTGACTGGCCAATCAGTCGCCAATTATGGTGGGGACATCAGATTCCGGTATGGCAATTAACTCTAAATCCTAATATCATTGAAACATATGCTGGTAATGTTCCAACATCACATATAGAAAAAGCAATAAGAGGCTTACTCCATACCTTCGATTCAGGTGACCTAGATTTTGTAATTGTTTCATCGAATGAAAAACAAAGTATTGCTTATGTTTGCTTTGAAAGTACAATTGGAGATGATATTCTTAACAAAGTAGGTAAGTTTTTATATAGTCTTCCTGACAATATAAATTCAAGAAAAATTGGAGAGCCATACCCACGTATTAAAAGAGTGGAAGGAATTTCAGGTAATCCGAATAAAATTAAAGCTTGCCAAGAATTTATAAAAATAATTTATCTTTGGAATCGTGATGAGGATGTTCTTGACACCTGGTTTTCGTCTGCATTGTGGCCGTTCAGTACTTTGGGCTGGCCGGAAGAAACTATTGAAGTAAAAAGCTTCTATCCGGGAAATGTGCTTTGTACGGCTCGAGAGATTATTACTCTCTGGGTTTCACGTATGGTAATGATGGGACAATACTGTGCAGGTGACATACCATTCAGCGATGTATATATTCACGCGATGATACAGGATGGGCAGGGACGCAAGATGTCCAAGAGTCTCGGCAACGGAATCGACCCGCTTGTGGCGATAGATAGTCACGGTGCGGACGCGATGCGGTTTACATTGGCTGATATGGCAACCGATACACAGGATATCAGAATGCCTGTCTCGCAGATGACACTTCCTGACGGCCGAGTCGCGAATACATCCCAAAAATTCGATGTAGGAAGGAATTTCTGCAACAAATTATGGAACGCCTCTCGTTTCGCAATGATGAATCTTGAAGGAACTGACCCATCGAAATTCGATGCTTCAAAGATGGATATTACCGACAAGTGGATTTTATCCCGGCTGGCGAAAACTGTTTCAGAAGTCACTGAATCTTTAGAAAATTTCAGGTTCAATGAGCCGCTATCGAGTTTATATAAATTTTTCTGGAACGATTTCTGCGACTGGTATCTCGAATGGACAAAGCCGAGAATGCAGGATGAGGCGAAAAAACCGATAGCTCAAAATGTTTTGGCATTTGTTCTCGACCAGGTTTTAAGAATGCTTCATCCGTTTGTACCGTTTATTACAGAAGGAATTTTCCAGAAGCTAAATGAAATAGCGCCGGCAAGAAAACTCGAAGGTCTCGCGGACGCTCAATCATCCGATGCTTTGGTAGCGGCGAAATGGCCCGAATTGCATGATTCATTAATAAATCAGCAAGTGGAAAATGATGTAGTTCTTATTCAAAATCTCGTTCGAGCAATCAGGGATATAGAAAATAAATACAATGTTACGAATGTAGAAGAAGTTTCAGCCAATGCCCAGGGTTCGATAGTAAACCTGCTGAACGAGAACTCAGAGATGATTTGCCTTTCTGCTTATTCTAAAAAATTCAGCGCAGGCGAATGTATTTCCAAGCCGGAAAACGCCGCGACCGCGATTGTCGAAGGCATACAGATTTTTGTGCATAACGCCGTGGATGTCGAGGCTGAAATAACCAGGCTCAAAAAGCAAAAAGAACAGGTGGAAAACGCCAAAAAAGGAACGGAAGCAAAACTGGCAAACGAGAATTTCGTAAACAAAGCCAAACCGGAAGTCGTCGCTCAGGCAAGAGAAAAACTCGTTCAGCTTGCAGAGCAGCTTGAAACGATTGTGAAACATCTTTCGGAACTGGAAAAATAATTAACTAAAACTAACCGAATTATAGTACAATAAAACTGTAAGCTATTTGTCATTCTGAGCGATAGCGAAGAATCTGGCATTCGATTTTTTAAAATCGTATTTAATCAGGAAAATATTTTACTGAAATGGTGTAATAATGGAAGTGGAAGCGGAATTATCACGAATAATTATAAACGAAATGTCCGATCAGCAGATAATAGTTCTCAAGGAAAAGGACGGCGAGAGGAGCTTTCCAATCGTTATAGGTATTGTCGAGATTTTCGCAATTGACAGGCGGCTAAAGGGAATCAAGCCTGCAAGGCCTATGACGCATGATTTATTGGCAAGCATTATTGAGGATCTCGGAGCGAAAATCGAAAAAATTGTTATAAATGATTTGCGCCATCATGTATTTTTCGCGAGAATTCATTTAAGACTCAATAACCATTCTGTGGTGGTCGATTCCCGACCTTCCGATGCAATCGCTTTGGGAGCGGCTACAAGCGCCCCTATTTTTGTGGCTGATCATGTGTTTGATCAGGCTTCTCAGTAAAGAAAAATGTCGAAATAACCAGCAAACCTACCCCAATGCAAAGCATACTGTCCGCAACGTTAAAAGTAGGCCATTCGAAACCTTTATAATATACTCTGATAAAATCTCTTACATGCCCGTCATTAAAAATTCTATCATATAAGTTTCCCGAAACTCCAGCCGCAAAGAAACCCATTGCGATATGGATAATTCTGGGCTGTTTACCGCTAAAGAGGAAAAAAATAATAATCACAGCCATTGCAATGCTTGCTACCGCTATTAATAGCGTGGTTTTTCCCGAAAATATACTCCAGGCGGCACCGCTGTTTTCCCTTATTACCAATTCTAAAAAGCCGTTTATAACAACATAAGCTTCATCCGGTTTGAGCATATTGAATACGGCATCTTTGGTCCATAAGTCAAAAAACAGCCCGGCAATAGCTAAAGGCCAGAAAACACAGTGAGCCTTAAAATCAACAAGCATTGATTTTAATTCTGAAAAAAGGTTTTTTCCCGGACTTAACTCTTTTGTCATAGATTCTGCCATAACTGCTTTCTAACGCTCAAGATACGTTTATAATACTATTTCGACAGGTATTATATCAAAATGAACGTATCTGTCAAAAGCATTTATCACCTGACGATTTTTAATACTTGATAGAACTCGCTGTATATAATTGACATATATACTATGATTTTATATCATATTGCGATAATTTGATTATTATCCTTAGACGAGGCCATGCCTCGTCTTTTAATGTATATTGCTCGAAAGGTTACTTATGGCAAAGAAAAATACTGAATTAAAAAACAAACCATATGTTTTAATTATACGTGACGGCTGGGGCCACAATCCAAATCCGGCCGAAGATGAGTATAATGCCTTAAAACAGGCAAACACTCCGACTGATGACATGTTAATGTCGGAATATCCGAATTGCCTGGTAAATACGAGCGGCGAAGATGTCGGACTTCCCGATAATACAATGGGCAATAGCGAAGTCGGCCACCAAAATATCGGTGCAGGCAGAATTGTTCCACAGGAATCAGTCAGATTAAGTATGACAATTCGTGATGGCTCATTTTTCAAGAATGAAGAATTCCTGAAAATGATTGATTTCGTAAAGAAAAACAAAGGAAAAATGCACGTAATGGGTCTTTGCAGTGATATCGGAGTACATTCACTTCTCTACCATTTATACGGCCTGCTCGAACTTGCAAAAAGAAATAAACTGGAACAGGTTTATATTCATGCCTTCACAGATGGAAGAGATTCTCCGCCAGATAGCGGCGCCGGTTACATAGCCGATATCGAGAAAAAAGCCAAGGAAATCGGCGTTGGTAAAATCGCGTCCATCATGGGTAGATTTTACGCTATGGACCGTGACAGCAGATGGGACAGAGTACAAAAAGCTTACGAGTGCATGAGATTCGGCAAAGGAAACAAAGCGACAAACGTCAACGAAGTAATCGCAGAAAGCTATAAAAACAAGATAACCGATGAATTTATCGAGCCAACCTGTATTGTCGATGAAAATAACACTCCCATAGCTACTATTAGCGATGGTGACGGCGTAGTGTTCTTTAATTTCCGAGGTGACAGACCACGCGAAATAACACGAGCTTTTGTTTCACAGGATTTTAAGGATTTCCCCAGAAATACAAAGGCGGAGTTGTATTTTGTCTGCATGACAGAATATGACGCGTCAATTGAAACACCAGTGGCTTTTCCAAAGCCGCCTAAAATGAAAAATACTCTCGGCGCGTACTGGAGTTCACTCGGCTTGAAACAATTCAGATGCGCCGAAACAGAAAAATACGCTCATGTCACTTTCTTTTTCAATGATTATACAGAAAAACCATTCGCCGGCGAAGACAGGCAGATTGTTCCATCCCCGCGTGTAAGAACATATGACCTAAAGCCTGAGATGAGTGCTTACGAAGTTTGCGACGTGGTTCTTGAGAGACTCGAATCGAACAAATACGATGTGATGGTAATAAATTTTGCAAATCCTGATATGGTCGGTCATACAGGTGTAATGTCGGCAGCGGTTAAAGCCGCTGAAGTAGTCGATGAATGCGTCGGAAAAATTCTCGCTAAAGTCAAAGAACTTGGCGGAGCGGCAATAATCACCGCAGACCACGGCAACTCGGAAAAAATGTGGGACTTTGAAACTAATCAGCCTTTCACAAGCCACACAACAGGCGATGTGCCGTTGATTGTATTTGATGAACGCAACAAAACAAAGAAACTGCGAAGCGGCGGCAAATTAGCCGATATCGCCCCGACTCTTCTTGAAATGATGAAAATCCCGCAACCTGAAGAAATGACTGGTAAATCCTTATTCGAAAAATAATCCATTAACCGCTGAGAACGCAGGGGACGCAGAGAAATAATATAATTAATTAACAATTAACTCTGCGGTCTCAGCGAACTCAGCGGTGAATAATTCTATTTTGCGGCTGCTTTTGCTGATTCGATTGTATTATAAAGAAGCATTGTTCGTGTCATCGGGCCTACCCCGCCTGGAACAGGCGTAATCAGTGACGCTTTCTCTTTTACAGCTTCGTAATCTACATCACCGACAAGCCGATAGCCGCTTTTCTTCGATGTGTCTTCAACACGATTGACACCAACATCTATAACTACTGCTCCGTCTTTCACCATATCGGCGGTCACTGTATTTACTCTTCCGACCGCGGCTACAATTATATCCGCTTGCTTTACGTGAGACGCAAGGTCCTTTGTACGTGTGTGACATACGGTGACGGTAGCGTTTGCGTTCTTGTTCTTTTGTATCAGCATATTCGCCAGAGGCTTGCCTACAAGATTGCTTCTTCCCAATATCACAACGTGAGAGCCTTCTATCTTAACATTACTTCTTATCAATAAATGTACAACACCATGCGGCGTACACGGAAGGAAAGCTTTTTCACCAATCATCATCTTGCCTACGTTTATCGGATGGAAACCATCCACGTCCTTTTCCGGATTAATCGCAAAAAGAACTTCTGATTCGTTCAAATGTTTTGGCAAAGGAAGCTGAACAAGTATGCCGTGAATTTTTGGATCATTATTTTTTTCTTCAATCAGGGCAATCAGCTCTTCCTGAGTTGTTTCGGCTGGCAGGCGATTGTCATCGGAATAAATACCAACTTCCGCGCAGTCACGCTCTTTCGATGTAACATAAGATTGCGAAGCTGGGTCTTCACCTACGAGAATTACCGCCAATCCCGGCACAATACCCTTTTCCTTGAGTTTCGCGACTTCGTCTCTAAACTCCTCTTTCATTTCCTGTGCTGTTTTTTTACCATCGATAATCTGTGCCGTCATTATTTACTCCATAATTGTTTTTCGGCGATTATAACAAATAAAATTGATATGCTCATCAAAAATTTGTTTTAGAACAATCCCTGAACTTTTCCCGTTTCTACATCTACGTCGATTCTTCTGAATGCGGGATTTGACGCGGTGCCGGGCATGAGTTTTATCGCGCCTGCTACTGGGACGACAAAACCGGCTCCTTTGTATATTAGAACGTCACTGATTGGAAGTTCCCAGCCGGTTGGTCTTCCTTTCAAGTCGGGATCGTGTGAAAGACTTAGGTGTGTTTTGACCATGCAGGTTCCGAATGATTTTACAGCCGGGTCAGATTCGAATGATTCGATTTTCTTCAGGGCTTTTTCTGTATATGTCACTCCTGATGCGCCATATACTTCTTTTGCTATCAATTCAATACGTTTACGCAAAGGCATATCAAGCTTATAAAGAAATTTAAAATCATTCTTCTGGTCACATGCGTGAATAACCATTTCAGCCAATTCCCGGGCGCCTTCGCCGCCTTTGAGCCAATGCTTGGAAACCGTTGCCAACGCTCCGTACTGCTCCGAGATTTTTCGTACGAGTTCTTCTTCAGCTTTTGTATCGGTAAAGAAATTATTGATACAAACCACAGGCTGAACGCCGCTCTTTTTAACTGTTTCAATATGCGCGATAAGATTTTCGCAGCCTTTTTCGAGAAGACCGAGATTTTCTGATGTGTATTCTTCGCTTAAAGGTAAGCCCGGTTTTACGATTGGACCGCCGCCGTGCATTTTCAAGGCTCGAATTGTCGCAACGATGACAACCGCGTCTGGTGTAAGACCTGAAAGTCTGCATTTTAAATTCCAGAACTTCTCATAACCAATATCCGCTCCGAAACCGCTTTCAGTGACATGGTATTGACTCAACTTAGTTCCAATCAAATCAGCGAGAATCGAGCTTTGACCTATCGCGATATTCGCAAACGGTCCGGCGTGAACCAGCATAGGCTGGCCTTCGAGAGTCTGAAGCAGGTTTGGATGAATTACGTCAATGAGCCACGCGGTCATAGCGCCATCAACTTCCAAATCGGCCGTAGTAACTTCTTTTCCTCTTTTGTCATAAGCGACAATCATTTTCGCTACGCGCTGTCTCAAATCTTTCAGGTCGGTGGCAATTGACAAAATCGCCATAAGCTCACTCGATACGGTAATCTGAAAACCAGAATCCATTTCAAAGCCGTCCATCTTGCCGCCCTGACCGATTCTTATATTACGCAACGCCTGGGCGCAAAAATCCATCGCCCATTTGATTTGGATTCTATCCGGGTCGATATCAATTCTTTTAAGGCCGCTTTTGGCAAGTCTTTCATCATCATAATTCTGCTCGTGCTGCATTCTCGCGGTCAAAGCAACCATCGCGAGATTATGCGCGTTTGTAATAAAATCTATATCACCTGTCAAACGGATGGAAAGCGGCGTAAGCGGAATACATTGCGCAAGCCCCCCGCCTGCTGCAGAACCTTTGACATTAAAAGTCGGGCCGCTGCTCGGTTGGCGAATCGCGCCGGTTACTGTTTTATTTAATCTGCCTAATCCTTCGACAAGACCTATTGTCGTAGTTGTTTTACCTTCGCCAAGAGGTGTAGGAGTAATCGCGGCTACATCTATATATTTTCCAACAGGAGCATTTGCAAGTCTTGAAAGAACTCTTTTTTGATCAATTTTCGCAAGGTTACGCCCCATAGGTATTAGTTCGCCGTCCTGAAGACCCAGTTCATCAGCAAGCTCATAAACTGTTTTCATGTTCTCTTCAGCGGCTTCTGCTATTTGCCAGTCTTTTAGTTTTGTCGGATCAAGCTGCATTTATATTTTCCTATATTAAGCACAATTTGCTTTAAATTAATTATCGGGTTAAAAATCTCTCCGCATCCCAAATAGCGGGATTTTTTTATCAAGCTTAAAGAATTTTTCACATTGGTTTAGCCCTTTAATAATTCATATCTTATAATATGCTGTTCAACATTACAACCTCATTAAGTGCATGATATTCTTCATTCTGTATCACGCGTATCTTCCTTAAAACCTTAATCTTTGCCCTGTTTTATATTACAGCGACTTTAATGATCCGGCGTATAAAATTCGGAATCTTCATTTTATCCGTCTTTTTCTTAAACAAAAAAACCTTCAAATTACGCCCTATAATCCCACAGTCTAATATAGGAAAAAAACAATGTTTAACGCTTCAACACATATTAATTTTGCAATTTTATTATATAGTTATAGCAGGAACAAGCCGCTTGAGAGTAAAATGTTCACAGAAAACGAGTTTTTTGAAATTTTTAGCTTAGTAAGGAATCTATATATACAGTAAGTCAAATAAATGGTGCAAATATATAAACCAGTTATGTTCTTTGATACTTATTAGCTCTTATTAGGAATACTTATGGAAGAATTAGCGGCAGTTAAGGCAAGCCAGGCAGGCAATAAAGCGGCGTTTGGACTCTTGATAGATAAGCATTACAAAAATATCTATCGCTATGCCTTCCATTGTACTGGAAATCATCCAGACGCTGATGATATCTGCCAGGAAACTTTCTTAAAAGCTTATAACAGTATCGGACAATTGAAAAACGTAAACTGTTTTCGTGAATGGATTTATACAATAGCATCAAATTTATCACGAAGACGAATCAAAAAAATAAAACTTAATAATAATTGCCTTTCTGTATCGGCTGACTCGTTGACTCATATGGAAGACAAAAATGTACATCCTTTTGAAAATATTACAAAAAGTGAAAAGGCTTCGATAATCCAGAATTATTTACAGGAAATGTCCGAACGTTTGCGAATGGTTACAGTTCTGGTTCTTATGGAAGATTTAACGCAAAAAGAAGCCGCAAAAATACTGAATCGCTCCGAGCCGAGTATTTCACGAGATGTAAATGACGCAAAAGCATGGCTGCAAAGCCGATTGCAAAATTTAATATAAATAAGGAGTAAATCCTATGAATAATGAAAAAGACAAAATTGAAAATATCCTCAAAGAAGCGCATCAAGAAATAAAACCTCGCGACTCGTGGGAAGCTTTGAGAAGCCGTATTGACAAAAAAATCGAAAGCGGCCAAACTGAATCAGGCTTAGTAACAAAATTAAATGATCATATCGCCTTCTGGCGCAGGACCGCTATAGCCGCGGCGGCGTGTCTTATTTTCACTTCAGCGTTATTAATTTATGTTGCTTTTAATAACAAGTACAAAAACAATTTCGCTAATCATGACCTACTTGCTCAAAATCAACTTCAACAACTAAGCGAAGCTTTTTCTCAGGTTCAGGAACTTTTCAACCAGAATTGTCCCTGGATAGTGATAAATTCCACCGGCAAAGGTGACATCGGAGTTGAAAATCACGAAAACAATATTGCAAACGCAAATGAAATAATCGTATTACGTTTAGCTCTTAATCTCCAGAATGAAAAATCCGATCCTCAGTATTTCGATATCGTAGCTTATAACAACCAGCTTATCACCTTCGACGCGCCTGTATCAAATGGTTCTAATATGAATATAGCTCTCAAGCCGGTAATTACATCAAAAAACAAAATTGAAGTTCAAATAAGTACACAATTAAATAGCGGCTTGAAAATAAATAACACAGTGACTATTGCGGACAATTCTTTCAAGACTCTTGCCCGTGTCAAAACCAACGGAAGCTGGATTAATATAAACGCCACAGGCCAGGCTTTATCTAACATTTAATAAAGGACAAGTAACATGAAAACGAATAAAACAATTCTAATTATTGTGTCATCGTTTTTTCTGCCGCTCCAACTTTGTAATGCATCTTATTTCACGATGAATCTGAATCAGGACTCGATTTACACACCGGGAAATATTAACCTGACAATGAACCTGACTGAAGAAGCGAAAATCCAGGACAATTACCAGTTCAAAGTAAGTATTTTTTTGACCGGGACACTGATCAGAGAACAGACCATCAAAGCAGAAAAAGAAAAATCCGTCAATTTTGAACTCGCTATTCCGGAAATTTTCGAGAGAACCGAAGGACGCTGCCGATGTGAATTGTTAATCGATGATAAATTTCTCGAAGCACAGGAAGTACCTTTGCTTCTATGGCCTGAAATTGAACCTTATAAAACTGGAACACAAATGAATGCGGAAATCTGGGTTTATGACACATCAGGAAAATTGTTGGATCTTTTCAAAAAAATGGAAGTCAAGGTAATTGACGCGACATTCAAAACGGCAAGAGATTTCGGTAAACCTGATATTGTTTTCGTTGGAGAAAATACCGACCCGAATAATATGCGGATACTAACAAATAGTTTTTCACTAAATAATTTACAACCTGTCATAATTTACCTAAGACAGAAACAATTCCTCAAAGAAGCAAAATTGGAAGTTCCAATAGATATTAATAAATCGCAAAATGTTAAATGCGACATGGAAAACCAGTTACTTCGAGACCTGAACTTGAGTGATATACTCTGGATGGTTAAAAATGCAGACTATCTGAAATCCAAAAAAGAAGATAATAAAGACAGGTACATTCAATCTTGCATTACTGAAGAAAAAGAGGATAAAAATAATATCTACTGCTATTTATGCACAGCTAAAAAAGACAGTTGGATTACAATTTACTGCCAACTTCCTATTACAGAAGGTAATGATCCGAGATCCATTGTCCTGTTGAAAAATTTACTCCGATATGCTGAAAATGTTAATTATATAATAAAAGCGAAATAACAAGCGTCTTACAGAATTGAAAGGGAAAATTATGAAAACAGAATACAGAATACAGAATACAGAATACAGTAAAAACAGAGTACTTTGTGCCTTTGCCACTTTGCCGCTTTGTGCCTTTTTCTTTTTCGCTTTTGCGTCAAACGTTATCGCTTCCGAAAGTCCGGCCTCAATTAAAATCGAGTCGGAAGCAACGGACCCAAATACTCAAGCGACAAATAGTATTTCCGTTGCTATTATCGACTTTGAATCGCAAGCGCCGGGAAACGACCAGTTAGGTACGCAATTAAGCGATATTCTTACCGCGAGATTGAGTATTTACGACCAGTTCAGACTTGTCGAACGCAAAAAACTCGAAGACTTGCTCAAGGAACACCAATTGAATCTTACAGGTATGGTTGATACGCCGGACGCGGTAAAAGCCGGCAAACTCATCGGCGCGAAAATAATGATATTCGGCAGAGCTTTCGCGGTTGACAGGGACCTTTATATCACGGCGAAAATCGTAGGAACAGAAACCAGCCAGGTAAAGGGAGTCCTTGCAAAAGGAAGCTTGGAAAGTAATCTTTCTGAGATAATCGACAAGCTCGCTAATGATTTAACCGATGGCTTAAATAAATGGGCGACAACTCTTCTTCCCAAAACAGACAAGTTCATAGATAAAGTCGCAGTATTAAAAGAGCAGCTTAAAGGAAAAGAATTACCAACCGTAGGAATCATGATTTCCGAAACTCACGCTAATAGACAAGCGGCTAACGTTGACCCAGCGGCTGAAACTGAGTTCAAGAAAATATTCAAGGAAGTCGGCTTCGAAATTATCGAAGCAAACAAGGAACAACTTTTAAAATGGACGAAAGATTTCAGCTTGGCCGGAGTGGATATTGTAATTACAGGAGAAGGTTTCAGCGAGTTCGGCACAAGAATAAATGGATTAGTAAGTTGCAGCGCCCGACTTGAAGTACAATCAACGAACAGAGAAGACCATAAAATCATAAGCGCAGAACGAACAACAAAAAGAGCAGTAGATTTATCCGAAGGCATAGCCGCAAAAACCGCCTTACAAGCCGCCGGCAGAGATTTAGCCATAAAAACAATAGAAAAAATCGCTGAAGGTTTATAAAATATATTTCCTTCAAGGAAATAGTTATAACTATAAGATTAGCGGATTGGAGATTATGAATAAAATTAAAATACTTCAAGTATGTTTTTTGATAGCTTTAGTTTGTTGCTCTGTTTCAATTGCAGAGGAAACTAACTTGCCTTCGCTGGCGATACTGGTTTATTGTGATGGTGGTAATCAGGACTTGGCGGATAAGTTGCAGCCGCTGATTGAGGCGGAAGCTTCTTTGCAGTGGGAAGGCACACTCGTCGAACGAGCAGCAATTGACAAACTCCTCGATGAAATGAAACTCACTCGCTCCGGGCTTTCTGATCCTAATAATCAATTACAGTTCGGCAAGATGATAACGATGGATTGCCTTTTAACTATTCGTGTAAATATAAATTATGTAAAAGCAACTTTTTCCCAATTTCCATCAACAACGATTATTCATGAAAAGGAATATACAAAACGTCTTGAACCACAATCGATTTCAGTCAATATTGTCACGAACGCAATAAAAGCCTACCGCGAACATAACCGCGATCCGCAAATACCTCAAATTTCAATAGGTTCATTCTATGGTGTAGGTTTATCAAAAAAATATTTCAACTTTGGCAGAGACATTAACGTTCAATTACGTGAAAAACTTATCAGAAACAAAAATATTATAATAACAGAACGATTACTTCCAAGCGACCTTCTAAGTGAATTTGAATTAGCCCGAAGCGGTATAACACAATATGTGGCACAAAATTTTTCTTCCCCTTCATCGGACATTTTATTATATGGAGAATTCAAAGCCAAACCGGAACAGGACCTTGACAAACCAGCTGCAGAACTGGATTTTACACTTTTCATTGTTTCTCCGACAAGCTTGTGTGAAAGCAAGAAGATTGAGTTTTCATGTTATAGCAATGAACCTGGGGTAATTACAGAAAAAGCCGCTAAATTTATTGAGCAATCCGCAAAAGAAGTTCGTACAAAACTGGCCGCTGGCAGTATACGTACTTTTTCAAAAAAGGAGTATGACGAATTTAAGAAACAGGCATTTCGATTAATGCCAGCCCCTCCTTCGGGAGATAACTACAGTAAAAGCCAGATGGCTTCAATTGAAGAATTAGAGCCGGCCCTACATATGCTGGAGTGTACTATGCTTTTTAACAGCGATGACATCCAGATTATCGTATGTACCGGTAATATTCTTCATGGCATGTTTAAGGGATTCAGAAGCAATAGTTCCTCTTTAGAAAAGGAAGTTATTTATAAAACAGCAGCAGACTATATAGAACGAGCATATTTACTCGATAACAATCCAAATACTCGTTATAGTTACTACAAGTTATATATCGACCAAATCAAGCCTTCTATTGAAGCGGCAGAGCACATATGGAATACCCGTAAAACTGAAGAGTGGGCAGATGGGCAAGTACTTGACTCATTTGATAAATTAATTATAGCTCAAAATGACATTAATTGGCTGCGTAACAATTTTATAAAGGCAGCAAAAGAATATGGAAATGAAAATGCAGCGACATTTTCAAACATACTACCGACTATAAGACAGAAAATTTACAACTCCAAAAACGATCCTGAAATCATAAAGGAAATTGATAATATTTCAAATATATTACAAGCAGAAGACTCAATATCTCTTCGTTTCCTGGGACATATGCTTTATATCGATTCGTATTATCAAAGCGCAGATGATTTACAGAAAGAATTTGATGTACCTCCCGAATTTGCAGAACACTTTCGAGCAGCAATAAATATGTTAATTGAAATGCCGGAAGAATATAAATATGATATGATAAGTTTTCACTTAGATATAACATACTTGTTTAAAGTATATGAAAAAGTTGTGGCAAAATATAATTTGGAAGATGATTCTGCAAACATATATGAAAAATTATTAACTTATAAATTACAAAATGATAATCCTCTTGATATAGTTCTATCACAAGATTTTATTAATCTATTACCCGAATTATACGCACAAGGAAAATATGAAAAAGGATATGGTCTTCTCTCCGGATATATTGAAAACAAGGAAGAAGATGGCGGTTCTATTAGTGACAGCACAAGACTCTTGAGACAATTAAACCATTTCCATTTTGCAATGCAGAATCGTAAAACAATAGAATTAAATCAATTTCAACAAATCAAATTTGATAATACAACAGAAAAAGTTTTAAAACTCATATCTGCTAAAAACTATATTTATGGCATTGGTTGGAACCATGTAAGTGGCACATTTTTTATTTTATCCCCTAAAGAAGAAATTGCCCGCATTATGAAACAAATTGAGGGCACATTATCTGATATTGCAATCACAGGAAAATATATCGGGATAGCGACACATGCCAATGGTTTTTATTTATTAGACACTGAAAGCAATAATATCAAGAATTTTTCTCCTGACAATTCCAATTTCCCAAGCTCAAAAATAGAGTATGTATGCAGCCTGGACAATAATTTTATATTAGGTATCAGGTCCAGAACAAACTATGATTTGTACATATACCTTTTAGAGCCGGACACATATATAATAAAAGAATTGGATAGTAGAACAGGTTTATCTTCAGAAATCCGAACAAGCATTAATCTTAATAAAAATGCTCACGATATTTACTCAGAGGAAAATAAATCCATACTTATTAAAGAAATTAATAATACAATACTTCGATGGTCGAAACGTCATGTACCAAACTTGAGTGAATCTCAAACGAAAAAAGGAATAAGAGAAATAACCGTTCAAAGTTATAACAAAAAGAATCCTGTAATTAATAATAACTTTAATCCATTACCTGATAACAATGTGATACTTTCCTATACAGGAATTGAGCTTTCATATGTTTATGATTTTACATTATGGAATGAACAACTTGTTTTAGCTACCGGAAATGGTTTGTATATCAGCAAACCTGGATCAAATAAAATTCATTGCCTTATCAGCAGCCCCAAATTAATCTTTTATTGCTTATATGCTTTTGATGACTTAATGTATATCGGCACGAACGAAGGATTTTATTGTGTTGGGACGGAGAAATTTCTTGAAATGGTTAAGCAGGTTGAGCAAACGGATTAGTGATTATTTAATTAAAGTGTTTTTAGGTAGATAAGTTTATCGTCTCCGGGGGCGTAGAAGTTGGGGATTTTTGCGGCTATGGTGTAATTGTTTTTTTCGTAGAACTTTTGCGTTGATTCATATCGCTTCATGCCGGAGGTTTCTACTACGGCGAGACGGCCGTTTTGCTTTTTGATTTCATTTTCCGAAAATTCAAGCATGAATTTCCCAGCACCCTGCCGCTGTAATGTCGGATCAACCGCTATCCAGTAAATATCGAAAGTTCCTAATGTACATGGAGTTTCGCCGAAACATACCCAGCCGATTATACGAGGGACGAGAGGTGAGGGATGAGGGACGATTCTTTTTTCATTATTCGTCCATCGTCCTTTTTCAATCGTCTCTCGTAATTCGGCTATGTAAGATTGATATGAACAGCCGGGCTTTTTGAGAGCGGCTTCGGTAAAGACTTCTCTTGCGATATCGACTTCGACCGGTCGGAAAAAACCGGTTCTTTCGATAATATCCAAAACAATTGTTTCATCTTCGGGTTTAGCAAGGCGTATTGAAAGTGCGGGATTTTTCATAAATTTATTTTATCACGTTTTCGTATTGCGTTTTGTAACATCATAAGAACAAACTGCGGGTATGGTATTCCATCGGCCGCAAGCGCAGCAGCCAAACCCGCGTCTGGGGAAATATCAGGGTTGGGATTTACTTCAAGAACGTATGGCGAATCATTTTCATCGAGGCGGAAATCGACACGAGCATAGCCGTGACATCTATGAACCTGCCCTGATTCATTTCTGTTTAGGGCCTGCCAGGCTTCTATCGCCAATGTACGAACTTTTTCAGCTACAGCTTCATCCAGCGGCGCGGGAATAATTCGCGGTGTATTATTGTATCCGAAAGAGTCTTTAATCCACTTTGCCTGATAGTCCACGATTTTTGGTAGAGACGTACGGCCGTGCGTCTCTACAAATGCTGAAAAATCAATCTCGGCGATAGGAAGGACTTTAACGCCGCTTTCTGTTTCGATAACTGAAACGTTCAATTCCCTTGAAGGTATGTATTGCTCTACGATAGCGGTCTGATTAAATTTCTCATGTATCCATTTGACACGCTCGATAGCAGCGGCCGAAGGGACATCGACTACAGAATCGACTTCGATTCCCTCGCTTGCGTCAGTGCAAGCGGGTTTAATTATGTATTTTCCCTTTTTTAGAATATCAAGTGAAAACATTTGTCCCGGCTGAACAGAAATCCCGGCTGGACATGGTAAACCCGCGGCGACAAGCACTGCTTTGGCGAGAGTTTTGTCCAGAGATAGAAAAAGTGCTTCGGTTCCATTTCCCGTATAGCCAAATCCGAACGCTTCGTATAAAACCGGTACAACATTCACATGGTTAATTGAACCTTCAAAATCTTCTATGAGATTGAAAACAAGTTTTTCCTCACGGGTTGGTAAAATTTGCATGAGTTGGCGCAAATCCCGTACAGGTATGGCTTCATATTCGATGTTAAGTTCTTCCAGCGAATCAACTACAGCGTTGACCTGATCCATTATGCCGGAGCGGCTTTCAAGGAAAGAGTCATCACTTTCTTCGACCTGGTTATACAAAACAAGTACTTTTTCCATGAAGTTTGCTTTCCTGCTCACTGCGTTCAAAAGCACTTTGAAGTATCGCTCCGATTAAATCTTTAAACGGCATTCCCTCCTGAGTCGCAATCATTGGCAAATCAGAATGAACCGGATGCAGACCGGCCAAGGGATTTACTTCAAGAAAGTATGGCTTACCTTCGTCATTGCAGCGAATATCGACACGGCCGCCGTCACGGCACTCAAGAACCTGATAACATCGAAGAGCGAGTGTTTCTATTTCGTTCTTTTCCGTCGGCTCTCTCAAGGCTGAATAGCGAACTCGCGTATCGCATTCCTCTTTATTAAGATACGAATAAATCGCGGACTCACCATTGGTAATAACTTTAATTTCCATCGTACCAATTGCTTTGGCATTTTGGCCTGTGCCAACGATACCGACTGTAAATTCGCGTCCGGAAAGAAATTCTTCCACCAATACAGGCTGTTTATATTTTTCCAGCAACATTTTACAGGTAGATGCAAGCTGCTTTGGATTTTCAATTTTCGAATTCTGGTCAATTCCTTTACCCGTCCCTTCAGCTAAAGGTTTGGCGAACAAAGGATATTTCAAATTAACTTTTTTGACATCCCCTGGAGTTCTAACAACAAAAAATCCCGGTGTAGCCAGGCCTTCAGAAGCGACAAGTTTTTTTGCGATAGCTTTGTCAAGTGTAGCGGCACAAACCAGTGGATCGGAGAATGTATAAGGAATCTGGTAAAGTTCGAGTAAAGCAGGAACCTGGGATTCCCGGCATCTGCCGTATATTCCTTCGGCGATGGTAAAAACCATATCCCAACGTTTTCCAGCGACGAGTGCTTTTGCCAATGCCCAGCCGTTACCGACTCGCTCGGTTTGATAACCAAGCGAGTCTATCGTTTCCTGAATGGCAATTATAGTAGCATCGAAATCAAACTCAGCTACATCCGCTTCGGAGAAACCTAACGCCAGATAATCACTTCTGAGGTCGTAAACCAGACCAATAGTTTTTTTCATAATTTTTCTTAGATTCTATAGATCAAAAAGAGATATCGTCGGTTCGCAATTTCTTTTCGGCTGATTTTTTTCTCTTCGTTGTCCTCGTTGAGTTTTTGCCGGAAGTATAACCGAAGCTCTTCCACTTGCAAGCTCCCAAACTCCGGGCGTTCCAATCTGCCCTGTTAATTCATCTTCAGCACTTTCAACTCCGGGTTCCGGATAGTTTACAAGCAGTCCTTCATAATTACGAAGGACCGTGTGCGTAGGACTCATTGAAACAACGTAATTCGGTAAAACAGGTATCTTTCCGCCGCCGTGAGGCGCATCAACAACGAAAGTCGGGATTGCAAGGCCGCTGATTCGTCCGCGCAGATATTCCATAATCTCGATTCCAGCGCGAACTGAAGTACGGAAATGCTCAACACCGCGAACGAGGTCGCATTGGTAAAGATAGTATGGCCTTACTCTCATCTTAACAAGGCCGCGGCATAACTGCTCGATAATCTGGGGCTGGTCGTTTACACCGCGAAGCAGAACCGACTGGTTGCCCAGTGGGATTCCAGCATCAGCAAGTTTGGCGAGAGCCGCCGCTGATTCCGGTGTCAACTCGTTCGGATGATTAAAATGAGTATTAATCCACAACGGATGATACTTGCGAAGGATTTTAACCAGCTCATCTGTAATCCGCATAGGCAATACAACCGGTACACGTGTACCAATACGAATAATCTGAACACTTGGTACCGCACGAATAGCTGAAAGCACAGAATCAATCATTGCGTCAGACATAGTAAGCGGATCACCGCCGGAAATAATAACATCGCTGATTTCTGGAGTAGCTTTAAGATATTCTACTACCTGAGCCAGCCGTCGAGGTGAAATCGAACTTTCTCTTGTTCCCGCGATACGTTTTCGTGTGCAGTGCCTGCAATACATTGAGCAGGTTGTTGTAGCTATAACTAACGCTCTGTCTTTGTAACGGTGAATCAGGCCGGGAACAGGCATATCGACATGTTCTTCCAGCGGGTCTTCACTCAGGCATGGCGGGTCATACATTTCCTGCGGATTAGGCACACTCATGCGAAATACAGGGTCCGAAAAATCAACCCGACGAATCAGTGAAGCATAATATGGTGTAATCGCCATTGGGTATTTGGCAATTACCGCGCGGATGTTCTCGCTGTTAGACAATCCGGGTACGTAATTCGAGAGCTGTTCGAGCGTACGGATTCGATTTCTGATTTGCCATTTCCAATCATTCCATGACTCGACTGAGTTCGCCGAAGTCTGGGGTAATGATTTGGGATTTGTGATTTGTTCTTGTAAAGATGTGGAGGGCAGTTCTTCCGCCCTCAAAATACAGGGCGGGGGTTCCGCAGACTGATCTTCTTCAGTTTCCACACGGATGGGAAAGAAGTTCTGTTGCATAAAATTGATTCCTAAAATTAACCTTTTACCATTATTTGCCTCGAGGTAAATCACCAGAAGGCAAAACTTAACTTATTAAATACTCACTTAATCAAAAACGGTTCAAAAAAAATTACTATACTATCCATATATTAACTATCGCATGATTAGTCAATACATATTATTCAAAAAAAAATATTTTTTTTGAATAATTAAAACTAATTTAACTATGGTTCAGTTTTTATAGGTCTGATTTTAATACTTCGAAATGAAATCTGTCCGTGGTCACCCTGAAGCGCAATATAGCCGGAATCAGATTTTGCAAACAACGGCATTGAGCCAAACTTACTCTTTGCGACTCTTGATTTGAAATCATCACTGCCCAACACATAGTCAAAGTACTTCACTCCATTGATTATGTGTTCGCATTTTTCAGGGGTAACCAGCAGAGTGATTTGGTTCCACTGCCCAACAGGTTTTGTTGCATCGAGGACTTTACCGGTATTGGGATCGATTGGCGGCTGGTACAGAGCATAAAGCCAGCCGCAGCGTATCTTGTCCGCCGCTTTTTCATTGTCTTCAAGCTGAAATTCCAGGCCGGTCTGCCATGTGGCGTCTCCCTCATCAGTAATATGATAAATAATGCCGCTGTTACCCGCTTCAGAAATGTTATATTCAAGTTGAAGCTCGAACCAGTCATACTTATCGTTTGTACACAAATCGCCCGCGTTGTGCGGATCAGCACATACCAGCATGCCATCTTTTACCTGCCATCCCGGCTGCACGTCACCTCGCTTGAAACTGTGCCAGCCCGAAAGGTCGTTGCCATTAAAGAGAAGTTTCCAGCCGGTGTCATTTTCCTTTTTAGTTAAAGTGTTTGGCTTTGAAATGCTGTTAGCGTCTGTTTGGGCATTTACGCTTGAAATTGATAATATTGTTATAAGTCCAATATTTAAGATTATGCTTTTCATTTTTCTACCCTTTTTCTGTAACCTAACCAGAGATTATAACCTTTGTGTTAATTGAAATAGCTCAAATCCCATTCATCGAGCCATTTAATCTCGATGTTTTCATTATCGTCAAATTTGAATGGCAACCATATATACCTTGAATCTGATAACCGCCGCGGGTTCCATCTATCACCCATATAAATATAGCACCCCGGCTTTCCAGCAACCGGTAAAACACATGTGCTTTGTGTACGAAAAGTTTGTTCCGCTTCCTGGCCGATACATGGATTACCTTTTGATTTCCATGGACCAAAGATATTATCCGCAACGGATAAATCCGCCGCGTTCGGAGTCCAGCCTGTACAGCCGGACGATATAAGGTAGTACTTATCATTATATTTAAAGGGCGCGGGAGCTTCTCGGTACTTACCAACCAACTGCCTCCACCAGGTCGCATCATCTGTCATTGGATCATATGGTGCGGAATATTCATCATTCAGTCTGGCTGTATATAGTGTTGCATTGTTCTCTGACGCGTAAAGTACATAAGCAACTCCATCATAATCAACGAACAGATTCATATCCCGGAATGTTCCGCCAAATTCTTTTTGCCTGTCAGGGTCCGGATTGGGAAAATCGAATTCATACTTAACCGGCCGGATGTAGTTTTCAAATTTGAAAGGTCCCATTGGCTTATCACTGATTGCAATTCCTGCTCTGGCAAAATGATAGCCCTGTTGTTCAAGGTGCATCCACAAAACATACTTTTTCGTTTTTTCGTTGTAAATAACCTTGGGTCGTTCAATAAATGTATTGTCTTTTATCTCAGCCGCCAAATCATCCTGTCTGAAAGCCGTTCCCTCAAACTTCCAGTTATACAAATCCATCGAACTATAACAGCTCACACTCGTTTTTTGACCTGAAGTTCTATCCTCTCCATACCAGTAATAAACATCGTCTTGTAGAATTATCCCGCCGCCATGTGCCTGAATTGCCTTGCCGCTTGTATCGAGCCAGACTTCCCCGGGCCGAAATTTATACAATTTAGATGGTTCGACTTTATCTTCCAGAGCTGCAACACTACCACAGAGAATAAGAATTCCACTAAAAAAAAATATAATCTGTTTCATAAATCTTTCTTCTATAATATATCAAGGTATTATATTTCCATTAATATCATTATATTCCGCCCGAACACTACGTCAATTTATTATATTGATAAATCCATAATATTGAGGCATGTATTGCTTGACAGGTAAATATTATTCGCATATATTATATGGTTCTTTTGTGCAGATGAACTTAAAGACTAACATTGAGTTTCAACTAAACGTCAGATAGTTCATTAAAATATATTTTTATTAAAACGTTTTGTAATCAGGAGAACCTTAGAATGGCAGAACAAAGGGTGTTTTTTTTCGGCAACGGTAAAGCCGAAGGTAACGCGACAATGAAAAGTCTATTGGGCGGCAAGGGCGCCAATCTCGCAGAGATGACAAATCTCGGTGTACCCGTTCCTCCAGGCTTTACCATTGCGACCAAAGTTTGTGGTGAATATTATAAATCAGGCGGTAAATGGCCGAAAGGACTTGATCAGGAAGTAGATAAGAATTTGGCTAAGCTTGAAAAAGTTATGGGTATGAAACTTGGCGATCCAAGTAAACCATTGCTGGTCAGTGTTAGAAGTGGCGCCGCGGCATCCATGCCAGGCATGATGGATACCGTTCTTAATCTCGGCCTCAATGATAATGTAATTGCCGGAATTATTGAGAAAACCGGTAATTCCCGCTTTGCATACGATATTTATCGACGCTTTATCGACATGTTCGGCGATGTAGTTATGGGTTGCAGCCATGAATACTTCGAGCATGTTATTGATGCCGCAAAGAAAAAAGCCGGCGTCGCGCTCGATAACGAGCTTTCAGCAGACCAGTTGAAAGAAGTTGTCGAACAATATAAAGAAGTATATAAGAAGCATGTTGGCCAGATGTTCCCGCAGGACGGCAAGATACAATTAACACATGCAATCAACGCTGTTTTCGGTTCATGGAATTCCGATAGAGCCATCAAGTATCGTCAGTTAAATAAAATCACAGGCTTGCTCGGAACAGCGGTAAACGTTCAGGCGATGGTCTTCGGAAATATGGGCGAAGATTGCGGAACAGGCGTTTGCTTTACACGTAACCCAAGTACAGGCAAAAAAGAATTCTATGGCGAGTTCCTCATGAATGCACAGGGCGAAGACGTCGTTGCTGGCATCAGAACTCCGATAGAATTGAAGAAACTAAGCAAGGTTATGCCAAAAGCTTATCAGCAATTGACAAAACTTATGACCCGCCTTGAGAAACACTACAAAGATATGCAGGATATGGAATTCACAATCCAGAATGAAATTCTGTATATTCTTCAGACACGTAACGGCAAGAGAACAGCCGAAGCTGCGGTAAAAGTCGCTGTCGATATGGTCGGCGAAAGACTCATTCCGAAAAAAGAAGCTGTTATGCGTGTACAACCAGAACAGCTCGACCATCTTTTACATCCATCTTTTGACCCAAAAGCCAAACGCGATGTTATCGCTAAAGGTCTTCCAGCTTCTCCCGGTGCGGCAGTCGGACAAATCGTGTTCAATGCCGAAGCAGCAGAAGATTGGAAGAATAAAGGCAAAAAAGTTATTCTCGTTAGAATCGAGACCAGCCCGGAAGATATCGGCGGTATGGACGCGGCAGAAGGTATCCTTACAGCACGTGGTGGTATGACTTCACACGCGGCCGTAGTTGCACGCGGTATGGGTAAATGCTGCGTAGCTGGTGTAAGTAATCTGGACATCGATTACTCAGCAAAGAAGCTCACTATCGACAAACTGACACTCAATGAAGGTGACTGGATTAGTCTTGACGGCTCATCAGGCGAAGTAATGAATGGTCAGCTTGCCACAGTAGAGCCGACACTTAGCGGCGATTTCGGCAAATTTATGAAAATCTGCGACCAGGTAAGAAAACTTGGTATTCGCACAAATGCTGATACCCCGGATGACGCAAAACGAGCAAGAGATTTCGGTGCAGAAGGTATCGGTCTTACAAGAACCGAACACATGTTCTTCGAAGGCGAAAGAATCTGGGCGGTTCGCCAGATGATTTTAGCCGCCGATGATTATGCCGCTATGCTCAAGAAACTTGACGCAGCAAAAAGCGATAAAGAGAAAAAAGAAATCGAGACAGAATATGCCTCAGCAAAGAAGGATTTCGAAGGTTCTTTGACAACATTACTTCCATATCAAAGAAGCGATTTCGAAGGTATCTTTACCGCAATGGCAGGCCTGCCTGTAACAATTCGTTTATTAGACCCGCCATTACATGAGTTCTTACCTCAGGATGTGGAAAATCAGGCCGAAATGGCAAGGCGTCTTGGTGTAAAACCAGCAGTAGTAAAAGCCAAAGTCGAGCAGCTTCATGAGTTCAATCCTATGCTTGGACATCGCGGTTGCCGCTTAACCATCACCTACCCTGCTATCGCAAAAATGCAGGCAAGAGCTATCATTGAGGCAGCTTTGAATATCCAGAAAAAGGGAAAGAAAGTACATCCGGAAATCATGATCCCGCTGGTAGGCAATGTTACGGAACTGAAGCTCGTCAAAGATGATATAATTGATGAAATCAATACTATCTTCAAAGAAAGAAAAACTTCAATCAAATATATGATTGGTACAATGATTGAAGTCCCCAGAGCAGCGGTAACGGCTGATAAAGTCGCAGAAGAAGCGGAATTTTTCAGTTTCGGTACAAACGACCTGACACAGATGACAATGGGCTTCTCAAGAGATGACGCTGGCAAGTTCCTTGGTGAATATGTAAGTAAAGGAATTTACGTAAATGACCCATTCCAGCAGCTTGATCAGGCTGGTGTTGGCAAACTCGTCGAAATAGGAACACAGCTCGGTCGCAAAACACGCAAAAACCTCAAAGTCGGTATTTGCGGCGAACACGGTGGCGATCCAAGCAGTATCGATTTCTGCCATAGAGTTGGAATGAACTATGTTTCATGCTCACCTTTCAGGGTACCGATTGCAAGACTGGCGGCAGCTCAGGCAGCGGTAAGAAATCCATAATTTAAGAATATATTTCTTCGTACAATAGTGAAGCGTCCTTAGATTCAGCTAAGATTCGGGACGCTTCGCTTTTTTTATGCGCAAGTTTCAATATTACAACAAAAAGATTTTCTAAAGACCAGAAACAGGATTATATAGGACCATACAAACTGCATCCCCTACTATACTAAATATTTTTCTCTGCTATAATAATTGATTTTCCTTGTTTTTCTCTCAAAACCAAGGCAGAACAATTTTTTTTAGAATATTTTTATACATTTCGTGTTTTTTTTTTGCATTTTCGTTTGAGTTTATATAGAATAATATTGTTAAAGATTATGAATAATTACGATTAATATTTTTAAAGGAGAGTGATCATCACAGGGCATTTCTAATTACATTATCCTGGGCAGGTATATGTAATATCAAAGTATAAAGCGTATAATCGAAAGATTATGAATTAAATCATGTGTGTTTTAATGGAGAATTATTATGTTGAAGAAATTATTTTGTTTTTCTTTCATCCTATTATTATTAAGCATTACAAGCACATCATATGCTGATGTTGACATTGTAGCCTATTATGGCATGGAAGATGGTAGCGGCAGTACTGTTACTGACATTGTTGGCGGCAATAATGGTACTACTGATGGAAGCCCGACATGGGTAGCTGGCCCGGATGGGTTTGGTACTGCATTAAGATTCATCGGTGCAACTTCTGGGGTTGATTGCGGAACTTTTAATCCCGCGGTAGCTGGTAAAGTTAGCATAGCTTTCTGGGCTTATTTTGAAGGTACAGCCGGAGTTCAATACCAGGGATTAATAGGCAAAGCCGAATCCACGACTAGCCAGGAATTTATGCTTGAGGTGTTTGGTACAAGCGGTAATATTTATTGGAATTCTACAGGGACAGATGATTGGAACTTAACGACACTTCCTACAGGTAAGTGGGCGCACGTAGCCATTGTACATGACAATGCAAGTGCAAAAACTGATATTTATCTCGACGGAGTATTTAAAAGGACTTCTGGTGTCACATGGGGTGCTGACAGTCCCAATGGTCCGGTTAGAATCGGTAGCTCCTGGGGTACTTCCAATTTCTTCTATGGCGCGATTGATGAAGTATATTTTTTCAGTTCACTGTTAACGGCTGACGAAGTAGCTGCAGTAATGGCTGGCGACATGGCTCCAGTAGGCAATACTGCTGGATTGGCTAAAAAACCAATACCGGGAAATAAGGAAGATGCAGTATCTGCTAACATAGGTACACTTTCATGGACACCAGGAGACTATGTAGCAGCACAAAATGGTACCCATAATGTTTTCATGGGAACAGATGTGAACAATGTAACCAACGCTACTTTAACTGATGCCGAGCAATTGGGAGTTACATTATTTGCAGGTCTTGACAGTAATAGTGTTGATATTGCCAGACTCAAATATAGCACCACCTATTATTGGAGAGTTGATGAAGTGAATAAACCAGCTTCATCAGGTACGACTACTGGCAAAATCTGGAGTTTTACAACAGAACCTGAAGGTGTTAAACTGGCTGCTACAAATG
>CAZVOA010000003.1:0-147187 GCA_964628465.1 uncultured Pirellulales bacterium
TCATTTCTTGACGAAAATCACTAAAGATTCTATTATATACTTAAAGAATAAATTTGTATTTTTATTATAAATTAAGTTTTTATCGGTATTTATATGAAGCTGGAAATGTCAGGACAGATGCGGATGGAGCAGCATATGAAGCTCGCTCCGCACATGATTCAATCCATGGAGATACTCCAGCTTCCTATTCTCGCGCTTCAGGAACGAATCGAACAGGAAATCAACAGTAATCCTGTCCTGGAAATGGTCGATCCGGGCAACCCCGAAGACGCCGAAGTTATCGAGCAGCCGAGCGAACCAAATATTGAGGAAAAAACACTTATTGTCAGTACAGACAACAATAAAGTGTCAGACTTCGAGCGGCTTGATAACATGGGTGATGAATATAAAGAATATATGGACCAGTCAGGCTCAATGCGTCATCGCGTTTACAACGATGAACCGGACAAGAAGCTTGAAGCCCTGAAAAACACCGCCGCTCCTTCTCAATCTTTGCATGATTACCTTATGGAACAATGGGGATTTGTCGAAGCCGATGAGCCTGTGAAAATCGCCGGTTCTGCTATCATCGATTATATCGACGATAAAGGATTTCTCTCTGTGCGGCTTGAACAGCTTCATAACAAGGACAAAGGCGAGTTCAATATCGATGATTTGAACAATGCCCTTGCTCTTGTACAGACACTCGAACCAACAGGAGTAGGAGCACGTGACTTGAAAGAATGCCTGCTGATTCAAATGTCACAAAGTACTGAAGATATGAGTTTCGAGTCAAAACTTATTTCCGAACATATGGACGAACTGCTCGAAAACAAGCTTCCTGATATAGCGAAGAAAATGAACTGCGAAATTGAAGATATAAATCGCGCTATCGAGCGAATGAGCAAGCTTGATTTTTCACCGGGTTTGCAAATCGGACAGGACAGGAATCACCCGATAACGCCCGATGTAATAGTTGAAGCATCTGAAATTCCCGGCCAGTATTCAGTTCGATTGGCTGATACTCACCTGCCGAATTTAAGGATAAGCAATTACTACTCTAAAATGGCGAAAGATGGAACCGTCAACGAGCAAACACGAAAATTTCTTCAGGAAAACATGCGTTCGGCCCAGTGGATTATGGATGCGATTGAGCAGCGAAAAAACACTCTGCTCAAAGTTGCTGAAACCGTAGTTAAATATCAAAAGGATTTCTTCGATAAAGGCCAATTGTACTTACATCCCCTGCCAATGTCGAAAGTCGCGGACGATGTCGGCGTGCATATCGCTACTATATCGAGAGCTGTGTCAGGGAAATACGTCCAGTGCTACTGGGGCGTACTGCCGCTGCGAAAATTCTTCAGCGGCGGAATGGAAGACACTGAAGGCAACGCTGTAAGCTGGGAAGCAATTCGTGGAAAACTCCAGCAGATTATTGACGAGGAAGACAAATCAAAACCTTTGAGTGACGATTTAATCAAAAAGAGACTCGCTGAACTCGGTATCGACGGCCTGGCAAGACGAACCGTCGCGAAATACAGAAAACTAATGAACATCCCCGCCGCAAGATTCAGAAAAAAATATTAACGCCTTACCATAACCAAAAAGAAATTTTGGGTAGGTCACATTTAGCTATTATAATTAAGAAATTGATTTTGAATTATCTTTGTACTGTCTCTACTCCGCCTTCGGCTAGGCCAGAGGTTTTTTATTGGTCGTCAAGTAACCAACTGCTGAATTCATCATCGAACTCAAACAAAGCCAATTATTGCGTATCAGTTGAAACGGCTGGTTTTTCCGGTTCAGGTTTGTTAATAAGATCGCCCCATTGCTTGATTTTTTCCTGCCAGGCCTGTTTGGGCTGAGCAAGTTTAATACCTTTGAGAGATTCCAGAATAACATTTTTATCTTTGACTACAGCAGCATCCTTAAAATAATTTTCAATGGTTACTATAATAACTCCGTCAGAATTAAATTCTTTAGTAGTCAAATATTCCTGAACCATTTTTTTCACAAGTTCAACATTCTGCATTTTCAGGCACGCGTCCAGATATTTCGGCAAAATTCTGTCTTTTTCCTCCTGAGCGACAGCAGAATCATAAAGCAAAGTAAAGTTATTAACCGCTTGTTCGTACTGGCCCATAATCATACAGCGATCAGCAATTTGCTCATAATATTTAGGTTTATTTTGAGCTGATGTTTTTGTTAGCACAATTCTTAAAAACTCTAATTTCTGCGGCTCCGTTAAATTATATTTGCCTGACTGGAGTATCAATTGATTTTCCCAGTCATTGAGTACATCGATTTCCACACTGCCGAATATTTTCGCCATTGCACCCCATGCTTTTGTAGATTCCTGGTTGGTTCCCGTGATTAATTTCGCAAGCCATTCCAAATCATTTCTTCCGCCGGCATCCCTTGCAAGGTCAATAATTTTTGATCTTACTTCTTCGCTTGGTTCCTTACTCACACGGTTCCGAAGTATTTCAATCGCACCGGTTTTACTGACATAACCCAGCCCGTCAATGGCAGTTTCTCTTATCAATGCTATTTTACTGTCAAGAGCTTCTCTAAAATAAGTATAAAAAGTGTCCCTCGAATATTGCTTCACGACACTGCTTTCAGCTGACAAAGCTACCATTGTACTTAGCAATTCCGCTTTCAAAGTGCTATTGGGATCATCTTCCCTGCGATTATATCTATCCGCAATCTGCGCGAGATATTTTTGAACTTCCTGTTCCTGTAAACCATTTTTCTCGATTAACTTTCTCATAACTTTGGCGCCGACTACGGCATGTGTGTTATCATCTTTTGAAAGAAAATCAGAAGCATATCCAAGAATCCGCTGTTTAATCTCGGGTGTAATCTTTGTTTTGGAATCCTGCTTATGTGTAGCGGAACAAACGATTCCCAAAATATCGAACAATTCTATTTTAACCTTTTCGTCCTTTTCAACATCGAATTGTGCAAGTAACGGCGTTGCCAAATCTACCGTTTGCATTGTCTGCATCAGCCCGATAAGCCCGATAGTCGCAAGTCGAATTTCTTTAACAGGGTCCGAAATCAGTTTTATGATAACAGGTTCAAGATCAGACGGTATCGCGGTATTGGTAGCCATTCTCATGCCGCGAACTTTTTCAAGTGACCATGTTTTCACCCACGTTCTCGAATCGTCTAAATATTTTTTGAGAAATTTTCCTTTGGAAACATCATCAATCCCGATACTCGTATATGAATCTTCAAGTACAGATAAAGTGAATTTTCTCAAGGATTCAAAATCATCTTTTTGTTTATTTATAAGTTTGTCCTGATTGATAAGAAGATCTTTCTGAAGTTCAACTATTTCCTTGTTTTGAATATCAGAAATAATTTTTCCTCTCTCCAGGCTATTTGTACCAATCTGAAAACCTAAAGAGTTAAGAGCTTTGCCGGCTTCTGACGCGACTTCCTGGTTGTTATCATCCACAAGTCTGTACAACCTGATTATCGCTTGTTTTTCCCAGACTTTTTTCAAAGCGGCTATTACATTAATTCGTGTTTTAACAGGTTTTTCCGGATCTGTTACAATTTTTTCCAAGAGCGGGCCGATTTCACTGTATGGATAAATCAGCATAGTATCGGCAACTAATTTTGCTTCTTCATCAACTTTGCTGGAAAATATATTAAGCAATATCTCAATAAAATCACTTTTATTTGGCGTCTCTCTATGCTGAATAAGTGCTTTACAAATCGCTATTCGCGCGGGGCTGTTATTTGCCATATTCATAATTTCTATGAGAACCTGTCTTGCGTAAGGATTTTGATTCAAAAGCAGAAGGCTGGCGGCGTCAATTCGCCTGGTTTCATCTGCAAATGTCAGCAGCGCAGTTTTATTTAGCTCAATTTGCTCTTTCTGCATGTCTGTCATATTGTCGGGAATTGTTTCAACATTACCAACCGCTATAGTGGGATTTTCCCGATTAGGCTCAGTTGCCGCTCCATTGCCGCTGCGTTCGGCTGATACGTTCCGACATCCAAGAGCCAGAATCATGCTGATAAAAAAAACTCTCTGCAAACTCATTAAAATCACCTTTAGTCCGCCTGACACGGAAAATATTGAAATCCCGAAGTGTTTATTACCTGAAGATTTCATTTTATTAATTTATTAATAACCAATAAATCCAATATCTCATATTTTTTTTGTAATCTATAGCCGTCATGGCCTTGGATGAAACTGTTTATGCATTTCGCGCAACCTCGACTGGTCAACATGTGTATATATTTGAGTTGTCGAAATATCAACATGACCAAGCATCTCCTGAACACTACGCAAATCCGCCCCACCTGACAACAGATGAGTCGCGAAGCAATGCCTTAAAGTATGGACGGTTAAATTTCTCGGCATCCCTGCACGGAGAGCGTACTTCTTAACTAATCTCCATATTTCTATACGACTTAAAGGCCTTCCGGTTCGAGAAAGTAACAAATAATCTTCACTATGTACGTTAGCTATTTTCGGACGAAACTCAACTAAATAATCCTTTATAGCGGCTATAGCAATTTTACCTACCGGAATTACCCTTTCTTTATTACCTTTGCCCATACAACGAAGATAACCAATACTAAGATTCAAATTCGATTGTTTCATATTTGCCACTTCGCTTGCCCGCGCGCCTGTAGCGTAAAGTAATTCGAGCATAGCCTTGTCACGAAAATAATATGGTTCTTTCTCGTTGGGCGCATTGAGAAGTTTTACAACCTGCTGCTCATTGCAAACACACGGTATTTTTTGCCATATTTTGGGACTATCAAGAACTTGAGTAAAATCATTCTCTATAAGTTTCGACGACACCGCGAAACGCAGAAACATTTTTACCGCTACAAGACATCGTTTAATCGTAGTTTCAATTTTTTCCTCGCGGGAAAGCTTGATTAAGAACTCATGTATCAAAGACGGCTCGATTTGGCGAAGCTGATTTACGCTTCGAGATTCGCAAAACTCAAGAAAACCCTTCAAATCCCTGCCATAAGCAAGAATGGTATTATTGGACAATCCAGCTTCAACACAAAGATAATCCAGAAAACTCTTTACAGTATTTCCAAATGGAAACTCAAGAATCTTTCGATTAACTGATTGTGTCTGGATAGATGGCACAGTAATATCACACAAAAATTAACACCAAAAGTGAACTAAAATTGAAAGTTAAAAGTAACTAAAGTTATGTTTGAACGCCTCTCGTGCTTCGTAGCGATACTTCGCAGAGTAGCATCGGCGACTTTTTTAACTTTAGTTCACTTTAGCTCACTTTAAGTACTTTCAACTTTTTTACTTTAGGCACTTTCAACTTTTCTTATATCGTCCTTATCGCAAGACAACCTTTAAATCAAAACGCCATTGCGGCACGAATAAAATGCTTTTTATCATTATAAAGCAATTGTATTTATTTGGTTGATTTTCCGGATGTGTAATGTTCTAAAGTTTTCTCAGAACACTATCATTTCGTTTCAATATAAACGTTTTTCTAATAATATGTGCAATTAAAACAAACGCTATAAAATATATTATTTTTTAAAAAATATTTTTTTTATTCGAATATGCTTTTTTTGTATTAAAAACAATGTTTTTTACGATTATTTTGTTTTTTTTATAATAATAATTGACTTTTCAGACGCTGTATATTAATATAGGCAATTATTAATGCTTCGAAAATGGACTATCGGAGAATAAGAATTACGTTCGCATCTGGGAATTAAAATCTCCAGAGTGATCGTTTTTTTGTTTGAGTCGAGGACATTAAAAACAAGCAAGCTGATATACTGAGGTGTTGAATAAACGTTGACACGAGTGGTGTGTGATAATATTTAATGTGGGAGTTTTTAAAAAATTCCTATGAAAAGCTGAATTTGAACAAAAGGAGAAAAAATGAAAAAACTGGTAATAATGATGACAATTTGTTTAGCGATGTTGCTGTCGGTATCAGTAACACAAGCTGATACTATGGAATTGGGTGTAACATATCGCGACTTTAAACCTTATAATGTATCTGGCGGACATCCGGATTTCGAATGGCAAGATCGTGATAGTGCCAGTGGTTTCTATGCTGTACATACTGGTATAGTACAAGACACACTTGGTGTCGATGGAAAACCTGTATTTAATGCACCCGCCAAGACTTCTACCAGTAATGCAGCAAACTTCAACCAGTGGTATAATGATTCGAGTTTAAGCCAAACAATACTTGGCGAGACTCTTACTTTCACTGAAACATCTGAAGGTTCTGGTATATATTCTTTTGATGATCAAACTTTCTTCCCAATAGATGGGCTTGGTTATGGTAATACTCCAAATACAAATCCAAGTCACAATTTCCATTTCACTATGGAGTTACACAACACCTTCACTTATACCGGAGGAGAAACATTCTCATTTACAGGTGATGATGACTTATGGGTTTTTATTAATGGTGAACTCGTAATAGATCTTGGTGGTGTACATGGTGCTGCAAATGCTTCAGTAAACCTCGATAATCTTGGTCTTATTGAGAAAAATACTTATTCTTTCGATTTATTCTTCGCAGAACGTAACACTACAGAGTCTCATTTCCGTGCTGAAACTTCTATAGCATTTCATGAAAATCCAGTAGTTCCGGTTCCAGGTGCAATATTACTTGGCCTTCTTGGTATGGGTGCAGCAGGTGTGAAATTAAGAAGATTCGCATAATATAAAATTCTATTTCAAATTCAAAATAATAAAACATTCTGTCGTTTGCGAAAATGGCAGAATGTTTTTTTTTGCCTAAATTATGCCACCAAGGTTTTATATAAGCTTTAAATTGACAGAAATTAAATGAAGAGATAGGATATTCACAGCTAAACTTATGAAATGTATTGAGTTTTTATAACTTGATTAATATCAATATTCTAAACGAGTTAGGATGTAAGTAATGAATTTTTTAAGGATATTTATAATTGAATGTATTTTTATTCTTTTGCTTTGCAGCGTCGGATTTGCTTCAGAAGAAAAAAGTAGAAATGATTCGCCAAGTTTCTCCTATCTGTCGAAAATGTGGGAATTTGACGAAAGCAAGCCGCGTAATCAGTTCGTCTTCATGCCGCACAGGTCCACATATATGTTACCTTACACATACAATAATCTCCCAAACATTGACCCAATTAAAGAAGAGACAGGTCAGAATGTACTCAAAACAGAAGCTTTATTCCAGATTAGTCAGAAAATTAAACTTTGGCAGGATGTGCTTGGCAAAGATATGGACCTTTGGGCCGGATATACACAAAGGTCATTCTGGCAGGTTTATAATACCGCAGATTCTTCTCCATTTAGAGAGACCAATTATGAGCCGGAAATCTTGATGAATTTTCGAACGAACTATTCCTTTCTCGGAATGCAGGTACGCTCAATCAACGTGGGCCTTAATCATCAATCCAATGGCCGGGCTGAACCATTATCTCGAAGCTGGAATCGTATCGTTGGCAACTTCGGTCTTGAAAAGGGAAATTTTACATTGCTTCTGAATACATGGTACAGAATACCAGAAAGTAAGGAAGAAGATGACAATCGGGATATTGACGACTACATGGGATACGGCGAGTTATGGGGCTACTATCTTTTGAATAATCACAGATTAGGTGTAATGCTGCGTAATAATCTTCGATCACATGACAATAAAGGTGCTTTGCAACTCGAATGGAGTTTCCCGCTTATAAAACGCATCAGCGGCTATGTACAATTCTTCACAGGTTACGGCGAAAATATGCTGGATTACGACCATAGTACAAATCGAATTGGTATTGGCTTCATTTTACCAGATTGGAATTGATAAATTACCTGATTTTTAGAATAGCAAGTGCGAGTGCGGCAAACGCGGCGGCCATCAGCCAGAATCGTACCACAACCTGAGGTTCGCTCCAGCCCATCAGGTGAAAATGATGATGAATCGGTGCGCATCGGAAAAGACGCTTGCCATGTGTATATTTGAAGTAACCCACCTGCAAAACAACGCTGGACAACTCAATAACAAAAACACCTCCGATAACAAGCAGAAGTATTTCGTTTCTTGTCACAAGTGCGCCGTAACCCATAGCGGCTCCCAAAGGAAGTGAGCCGGTATCTCCCATGAAAGTCTGTGCGGGATGGCAATTGAACCATAAGAACCCCAGAACCGCACCGAGAATCGCGGAGAAATATATGCTCAATTCCCCCGCCGGAATCGCCGGAAGCAACAGGTAGCTCGACCAGGTGATATCGGCCGCTCCTCCCATACTTTCTGAAGCAACGTAACAAAGTAATACAAGGACCAGGCTTACCATAGCCACACAGCCGGAAGCCAGACCGTCCATGCCGTCTGTAAGATTTACCGCATTGCTCGTCGCGGTCAGATAAAATAACGAAATCAGAATAAATACCCACTTGTTCAATGGCAAACTGCTGCTATAAAAAGGAAGCCAAAACCTGATTCCATCAGGAACACGCGGATTACCGTGTTCATCTGGTGCCGAAAAATCTATATAAAGGAATAAAGCGACTAAAACCGCGCCGCCAATTTGAAAAACCAGTTTTTCCCATGCTCTCAGTCCGTCTCTGCTTCTATGCCTGATACCGCTGGTTAGCTTGAGCCAGTCATCCATACCGCCCAAAACGCCAAACCAAATGATTACAAAAATTCCTTTTACAATATAAGGATTCGGCACGAGTTTTTCCGGATCGAATAACTGCGCCCAGAGAAGCGTACTTGTGATAATAGAGAAAAGAATAATCAGGCCGCCCATCGTAGGAGTATTAACTTTATCTTTTGTCAACTCGTTTAAAGTCGCGTGATTAAATTCCGGCCTGTCACCGATTTTTTTCGTCATGAGCCAGCGTATGATTTTCGGACCAATGACAAGAGCTATCGCAAGGCTCGTCAATACAGCCGCCACAGAACGGAAAATTACGTTCTGATAAGCATAAAATCCAAACCGTTCGCCGGCTTGTAAATACCATAGGAGGTGGTATATCATTTCTTGTCTCGTATAAAAAAGAAGTGCCTAAAATAGCTCACTTATAACTTTTTATTTCTTTAAGCTTGTTCACGGCCGCTTCCAGTCTTGCTGTTCGCGAACCTTTCACTAATATTATATCGTAATCTTTGATAATTTCATGCAGTTTATTACAGGCAGAAAGTGTATCTGCGAAAGATTTTATTTGCAAATTATTTTTCGATCTCTTCTTCGCTTCGTCCGCAGCTATTTTCGATAGCTTCCCGACAGATATTATCAGGTCAACATTTGCATTGGCAATTTGCTCGCCAAGCTTTACATGCAGAGCTTCAGACTGCGCGCCAAGCTCGGCCATGTCGCCGCAGATAAAAACCAATCTGCGTTTTCCTGTCGAATCAATGTTAGCGAGAATTTCCAAAGCGTTTTTCATCGAAGCTGGATTGGCATTGTAGCAATCGTTTAAAATGGTAAGAGTACCAACCTGCATAACTTCAGCACGCATTACATTACCGGAAAAACTTTTCACCGCATTTGCAAAATCCTTCGCGGAAATACCGAACCGTTTGCAGATAGTCCACGCCGCAAGCGCATTATCCGCATTTCCAGGACCGGGCAAAGGTAGTTCTATTAAAACATCATCTATTGTGAAACTGCTCGACAAACTGTGAAAGCATATATTTTTTGCTGTTACGTCCGCTTTCCCGTTTTTACCGAAAGACGTAAAGTTAATCTTTTTCGCCCGGCAGAAATCCACCAATTGCTCAAAGTCCGAGTTTATTAACATAATTCCATCTGATATCAGGCCTTCGGAGATTGACATTTTTTCTTTTACGATTGCTTCCAAACTTCCAAATCCCTCAAGGTGAGCCGGATGAACATTTATCACGGCTGCGATATCAGGATTCGCGATACGAGTTAGATACGAAATTTCACCCGGATGATTCGTACCAAGCTCCGCTATGACAATTTCAGTTCCTTTAGGAGCGTTGAGCAAAGTCAAAGGTAGCCCTATATTATTATTGAAACTTTTCGGCGATTGATGTGTCTTAAAATGCTGGCTCAAAACATGATGAGTTATCTGCCTTGTCGTAGTCTTTCCAACCGAGCCTGTTATCGCGACAACTTTATAACCCGCCCTTTTGCGATATTGGTGAGCCAAATCACCGAGCGCATTTATCGTATCATCAACTTTGACAATGCACTTACCAGGAAACTTCTTCGCATCGATATCTTTTTGCACAACGGCACAGACAGCACCTTTGTTAAAAACATTTTCAATATAATCATGCCCATCGAAATTCTCACCGCTAATAGCAAAAAAACAATCCCCCGATTTTACAGTCCGGGAATCCGTACTAACACCGACAAACGAAGGCAAACTATCTATTATGGAAAACTCGTTCATACCACTTTCGAGTAATAAAAACCAAATCAACTTAAAACAAACCAAATCCAATCACAACAGTATGCGCATAGAATCGTTATAAATCAAGAATGAATATGAGTTGTATTATGAATAATAATTGATTGTTGTGTATAAGTTATTATCCTTTTACACAAATCATAGGAGCGAGTTTTGTGACGGGTGGCAGCCTCAAGCGCAAGCTTTGGGATGGCTTGGCTTGAGTTACCATCCCCATCCTTAAAAAACAGGATGAGGCTGCCACCCATCATTATAGGAAGCTAAGTTTCTTTCGCATACATCCTATAAATCTGTTTCGGTGCTCAGGATGACAGCTTTCTTTTGTTCAGTTATAGAAGACTATTATTTTAAATAATAGCGGATAGTTGTGTATCAACTACTATCCTTTAACACATATCAAAGGGGCGAGTTTAGCTACTTTTTTGGCGAGGTTGGCGTTTTCGGTGGCGTCTGCTACTGAAACTACGTCTTTGTATGCACCCGGTGCTTCTTCGGCAATACCTTTAAAAGAAGTGCTTTTTATAATAATTCCTTTGTGCGCAAGACCTTTTACTATATCGCGGCCGCTGTATTTTTTTGTTGCCTGTGTTCTGCTCATCGCTCTTCCGGCGCCATGTGAGCATGAACTGAAACAGAGTTCCTCGCTTTCCTGCATTCCAGCGAGAATATATGAAAATGTCCCCATAGTTCCGCCAATTAAAACCGGTTGTCCCGCATCTCTTATATCCGCAGGAAGCGAAGGATGTCCCGGGCCGAAAGCGCGTGTCGCGCCTTTGCGATGGATGTATAGTTTCATCGACTTGCCATTGACTTTATGCTCTTCGACTTTGCATGTATTATGTGAAACATCGTAAAGCAGTTTCAATTCCGCATGTGGAAATACTCGCTCGAAAGATTCCCGTACAAGGTGCATAAGAACCTGACGATTCGCGATTGCACAGTTTATACCGGCGCGCATAGCTCCATAATATTGCTGGCCGACATCGGATTTTATCGGCGCACAGGCAAGGTCGCGCTCAGGTAAATCTATACCTTCTTCTTTTGCGGTCTTCAACATTAGCGGCATATAATCTGTTGCAACCTGGTGACCAAGTCCGCGCGAGCCGCAGTGAATCGTCACTACTATGTCACCCAGTGCGACACCGTATGCTTCAGCGATTTTGTTATCGAATATTTCTATAACCTTTTGCACTTCAAGATAATGATTTCCCGAACCGAGTGTCCCGACCTGATCTTTCTGTCTTTCTTTCGCATGGTCTGAAACAAATTCAGGTTTTGCGCCGAAAGCGATTCCGTTTTCTTCTGTTCGTGTAAGGTCATTTTTTGTACCGTAACCGCGATCCACGGCCCATTTCGAGCCGCCGGTAAGCATTTCGTCCATTTCGTCTTTGGACAAAATAATTCTTCCTGTGCTTCCCACTCCAGCCGGGATATTGCGAGCCAGTTCGTTAGCAAGTCTTTCTTTAACAGACTCGATTTGTTCTTCTTTGAGGCCGGTTAAAATAGTTCTTACGCCGCACGATATATCGAAACCGACACCACCGGCTGAGATTATGCCGCCTTTATCCGGATCGAACGCGGCTACTCCACCAATAGGAAAACCATATCCCCAGTGAGCGTCAGGCATTGCGAAAGACGCTTTAACTATGCCCGGCAGACTTGCTACATTTGACCCCTGCTTATATACATTCTCATCCATGTTTTTTATGATGTCATCGTTACCGAAAAGAATAAATGGCACTCTCATCTTTTCAAACGGATCAATAAACCATTGGTAACCGGAACGCTTTTTAAGATTTTTCATTTGTATCACCATTCCTTTGTGTCAAATATCTACAATACATTGCGCAATCCATTTTCCGTTTACCTGAGCAACTTTCAAGTCGGAATAGGAGATTCCTTTTATTTCCACGCCGGGATCATGTTTTTTCAAATCCAGTTTTTCCCCCCATGCGTAACCTGTCAATTGGCCGTCATTTATTTCAACATCGAATCTGCTGAAAAACATTTTTCGAGTTATCATTTCATACAATAGATTACTGAGCCATGCGATAAAAAGAAGTTCAATATCATCATCGCTGCATGTGATTTTGATTTTGTCTTCCTGTTTGATTTTCTCTGGATCGACATTCACCGCAACAAGCGCAACAGCGGCGTTCACGAAAGCTTCTTCGATACTTTCGCCAAAGCCGCGAATACCCATATCAGCAGTATGTGAATAATGTTCCCAGTCTTTTCTCATAAATATGATTTATATCATATTTGATGATTTTTTCAAGAATTTTACCATTACGACAATATTCACAAACAACGCAATTAAATTGTAATTGGCTTACTATGAGTTATCCTGATTTAACTTTAGTTCACTTTATACTTTATTTGGTTAAAGTATCAATAAGCAAATTCCTTAAAACTCAAGCAGGAATATGTTTATAATATTCCTGTATTATCTAAAGTTTGCTTTCTAATTCCTTCAAGCCATTGGTCAGATTGGGATTTTGTGTAACCTAAAAAAGCTGAGCTTGTATCGTGGTTTTCAAAAGAATTATCCGCGCGGCCTTTGTTTGTATTGGCGTAGCAATAAACGCAGCCGTGCGGGCAGGTGTTGTATGTTCCAATGTCGTAGCTTTCTGTGCAGCCGCATTCTTGTCTGGTGTGCTTTTCTTTGTATGCGAATCCGTCCGGGTAAAATAGTTTCTCTATAATGCCGCCGTCTATGCAATGAGCTTTTTGAACTTTTTCGTTTATCAGATAATCGCAGCAGCATGAATAAAGTTGGATTCCATTTTCGCGGGCTATATCTGATAATTCGTTTGCGAGAGCTATTTTGAAGTCATCTTCAGGATATTCGATTTTTATTCCAGTGTTTTTTTCAAGTTCATTGAAGTTTGTTATAACATTTTTGTACTCGGTGACAAAACTTATATAACATCGCTCGACAAGTCCGCTGAATTCTTTTACCAATTTTTTAAATTCTGCGAGAAAATAATCTCTGTCACAAATATTCGATATAATAATCGGATCAAAACGCCAGTTTATATGCGCAGGTGAATATGTTTTTGCAAGATATTTTAGAGATTCGATTGCGGATTGCTTATCGAGATTACTTTCGAAAACTTCAGGCAGGCCGGTAACTGTATAATTGAAATAAAATTTATATCCAAGTTCATCTAAGATTTTCAGGTTCTCAAGGAACGGCGTAAAGTTTTTCGACCAGAACACGAAACAGCTTACATCTTCAGGTTTCAGAGAAACGATGTACTTCTTACCGCCGTAAGGATTTACTACTCCTGCAAAACCATCCTTTACACGATTCATAAACCAATCGCCATAGAACGTGGGAATATCTGTTCTTCGTGATACAGAGATAATACTTTTCATATTTATTAACAATTTTAAATATTTTAACCACAGATATTCACTGATTTTCACAGATTTTATAAATATTTTTTATCAGTGTTAATCTGCGTTAATCAGTGGTTAATATTTTTTATATCAGGATTTAGCTTCTTCCTGAATATATGTTTTTTCCTTATATCTCATTGCGACTGGAATAAAAAGGATTGCTGTAATAACCATGCCTATCGTAAAGAACCAGAAATAGCTTGCGCCGGGAAGTTTGCTTGAGCCGTCTTCGTTTTGAATAAAAATATTAACAAAGCTCGTGAAAAAATTACCGAGGAAGATTGAAAGGAAAAATATCGCCATAATAAATGACTTAATATTCTGAGGAGCCTGAGTATATGAGAACTCAAGAAGTGTAATCGAGACCATAACTTCGGCGGATGCCAGAACAAAATGAGCAAGGAACAGCCAACCGACACTCGGAGCAAAACCTGCGCTAACACGCATCTGGAGTATGCCTGAAATTGCAAAGGCAATAGCCGTTACAAATAATCCAATTCCCGTTTTCCTGAGAGGAGTCAGCGGAAATAACTTGTTAATCGCCGGATATATTACATAAGAAAACGTCGGGATAAGAATTAATATCAGGGCAGGATTGGCAAAACCGATTTGAGATTCCAGCCAGTTATACCCCAGCCAGTTGCGATCCAGATTTTTCGCAAGAAGAACCCAGGCTGAATCCATCTGATCGTATAATGACCAGAACATAATTACAAAAATGTACAATACCGAGAGTTTGCAAATTGCCTGAAGTCCCTCGCCGCTAAGACATTTTTTGATATTATCAATTCCGCTCGCTGGTATGTGAACATATTTTTTGCGTCCGAGCCAGAATACGATAACGGCAATGAACATTAAAGCCGCTGGAAATGCAAATGCTACTTTCGGCTCGTATTTCTTTAATAGTACCGGGACAAGCAAATACGAAACAAAGGCGCCTACATTAATAGCAAAATAAAACCAGTGATAAATCCTGCTTAACAAATGCTGATTACTTTTACCGAACTGGTCGCCGACGTTTGCTGAGACAAGCGGCTTAATGATACCGCCGCCTAAAGCTATCAAACCCAAGCCGATAAATAAACCTACACGGGTTTGATCTAAAACCAATGCTACAAAACCAAAACAGTAAAGTACCGAGAAATAAAGAATCGCCCTGTATTTGTCCAGCCATATATCGGAAATTATCGCTCCGGCTATACCCATGAGATAGACAATTGCTACAAACATATGGAAAATGAATTTCGTTGTTTCATCACTCATTACGCTTAGAGCGCCGTCCGAACCAAGAAGGTATTGTGTCATAAATACAGTTAAAATGGACCTTCCGCCGTAAAAAGCAAATCGTTCAGCGGCTTCATTGGTAAGAATACAGGGAATTCCGCCAGGCATTTTTGACGATGGTACTGGTGCGGTTAAATATTCTGTTTTGGCCATGAGGATTATGCCCTTTCAAAGTAAATTAGACATTATCGTTGTTTTTACATTATGTTACTATCGTTTCGCGCAGAGTTCAAAGAAGAAATATGCAAAAGTAAAAAAATGCCGGACATCGAAACGTACCTTTAAAACTGCTTGATTTAGTATTCAATAGCCGATATTATCTTTATGTTAAAAGGGGCTGATGACTAAAGTTATATTAAAATACAGGAGCCTGAGAAAAATGAAAAAAGTACTGAAATCAATAACAATATTAGTTTTAATCGCCGCCTTTTCAGGTTGCGCACAAAACACAAAGGAGAAAGAATTGCAAACATTCATTGACAATCATGTGAAAAAAGTCAAGCCGCTAAATAAACAGGCATGTCTGGCTTATTGGGACGCGGCTACCAGCGGAAAAGAAGAAGACTACGATAAAGTGAGCGAATTAACCTTAAAAATTCGCCGGATTTACAGTGATCCGAACAATTTTGCTATGCTCAAGGAAATGAAAGCTTCGAGCGAAATCGAAAATTATATTTTGAAAAGACAAGCCGATTTACTATATAACGGTTTTCTCGAAAATCAGATCGAACCGGAATTGCTTAAGCAGATAGTCGAATTAAGCACAAACATTGAAAAGAACTTCAGCACTTTCCGGGGTACAATCAACGGCGAGAAAATTACTGATAACAGAATCAAGGAAATCCTGAAAACTGAAACAAATTCTGAAAATCGCAAACAGGCATGGCTCGCAAGCAAACAGGTTGGCCCACAGGTGGCAAGCGACCTGATTAAATTAGTCAAGCTGCGAAATCAGGCCGCACAAAAACTCGGCTTTGCGAATTATCATACACTTTCGCTTACCACCGCGGAACAGGATGTGAACGAGCTTGATAGAATTTTCACCGAGTTATACGAATTGACAAACGAGCCTTATAGAAAATTAAAAAATGAACTCGATGTAATACTCGCTAAAAATTCCAGCGTATCAGTCAATGAGCTGATGCCATGGCATTTTCATGATCCATTCTTCCAGGAAACTCCTCTTGTTTATAATGTAGATTTGGATTCATATTATAAAGACAAGGATGTTGTAGAACTTGCGAAGCAATTTTATGCTGGAATAGGTCTTCCTGTAGATGACATTCTCGCGAATAGCGACCTTTATGAACGTGACGGTAAAAATCCTCATGCGTTCAGTACAGATATTGACAGAGAAGGTGACGTGAGGATTCTGTGCAATGTGAAAAACAATGAGACATGGATGGAAACCATGCTGCACGAGCTTGGCCATGCCGCTTACGATAAAAACCATAACCAGAAATTACCGTATCTACTCAAACAACCGGCACATATTTTCACAACAGAAGCAATCGCGATGTTCTTCGGCAGGCTCAGCCGCAATCCGGCATGGATGCAGCAGATGCTGGAATTAACCGACGAACAGAGAGATGAAATAAGAAAGGTTAGTGACAAATATGCCCAGTTGAAGCAGCTTATTTTCGCACGATGGGCAATGGTCATGTACAATTTCGAAAAAGAACTTTACGCTAATCCAGACCAGGACCTCAATCAATTATGGTGGGTCATGGTTGAAAAATACCAGTTCATAAAAGCCCCGGCTGGAAGAAACGAACCTGACTGGGCCGCAAAGATTCATTTTACCATCGCACCTGTTTACTATCATAATTATTTGCTGGGCGAATTGTTTGCGTCACAACTGCATAATCATCTTGTATATAAAGTTCTTGATTTAAATTCGAGTGAAAATGTAAGTTACATCGGGCAAAAGAAAGTCGGAAATTTCATCACTGAGAAAATCTTTAAACCAGGCGCCGAATACAGATGGAACGTAATGATCGAGCGCGCGACCGGCGAACCTTTAACCGCAAAATATTTTGTCGAGCAGTTTGTAAAATAGTAATAAAGGAAAAACTATGAGCAACAACAATTCATTACCAGAAATTACAATCAAGGCATTTATTCTTGGTGTTGTGCTATCGATGATACTTGCGGCGGCTAACGCATACCTGGGTTTGTTCGCGGGCATGACTGTATCGGCGTCTATACCAGCGGCGGTTGTTTCTATGGGTATTCTGAGATTATTCAGAAAAAGTAATATCCTCGAAAACAATATAGTTCAGACCGCCGCTTCGGCTGGTGAGTCACTGGCCGCGGGTGTTATTTTTACAATACCGGCACTTGTGATAATGGGCTTCTGGGAAAATTTCAGCTATTTCTGGACTACTCTAATAGCGGCGTTCGGCGGTTTGCTCGGTGTCCTTTTTACAATTCCGTTGCGGCGTTCACTGATTGTCGAAGCAAAGCTCCAGTTCCCCGAAGGAATCGCAACCGCGGAAGTTCTCGAAACAGGGCAGCGCGGCGGTAAAGGTATCTGGCATATCGCAAAAGCTGCTATAGTTGGCGGACTTTTCAAAATCGGTGCGGGTTTATTCGGATTCTGGCCCGGTGCGGTCGAAGGAGCGAAACAAATCGGCGGCTCAATAGCATATTTCGGAACAGATTTAAGTCCTGCGTTACTTTCAGTAGGTTACATTGTAGGTTTGAATATCGCGATTTTAATTTTCCTGGGCGGTGCGTTCAACTGGCTTGTTGCTATTCCAATTTGCGCATTATTCAATGATTGGCCTGTAGATTTAGCAGGACAGCCAATATCAGCAGTTAAATTTGCTGGTACATTATGGTCAACAAAGACAAGATATTTAGGTGTTGGCGGAATGCTTATTGGCGGACTATGGACAATATTCCAGATGAGAAAATCTCTTTTTAGCGGTATTATGAGCGGGCTTGCGGCTTACAAGAACTCTGCTGGTGACATGCCAATAGATAACAGGAAAAAAGATATGCCGATGAAGTGGATAATGGTTCTTATTATTGCTTCGGCTGTTCCTCTTTTTCTTGTTTATCAGCATTTTGTTCAAGATATAAGTGTGTCACTGCCTATGTCAGTAGTAATGCTCGCTGCTGGTTTTATATTTTCCGCGGTCGCCGGATATATGGCGGGAATAGTCGGCTCATCGAATAATCCTATTTCAGGTGTCACTATCGCTACAGTGACAGTATCTTCATTATTATTGCTTTTACTAATGGGGAAATCCGCAGAGAATGGCCCCCCCGCCGCGATTATTATTGGTTCAGTAGTATGTTGTGCCGCGGCAATTGCCGGTGACAATATGCAGGATTTGAAAACGGGTTATATTTTAGGCGCGACTCCGTGGAAACAGCAGGTTATGCAAATAGCCGGAACACTTGCAGGCGCGCTTGTAATAGCTCCCGTACTTGTTTTGCTTTATAAAGCATACGGATTCGCGGGCCAGCCGGAAATTAGAGAGAATCCTCTGGCCGCTCCACAGGCGAATCTTATGGCGTCAGTGGCAAAAGGAGTATTTCAGGGTAATCTGCCCTGGACGTATGTTTATATAGGAATGGGCATCGCGGCTGGTATTATTTTTCTCGATTCGCATCTTCAAAAAATCGGCAGTACTTTCCGTACTCCTGTCCTTGCGGTTGCCATAGGAATTTATTTGCCATTCGAGTTAGCGGTGCCGATTTTTGTCGGTGGAATTATACATCAATTAATCAGAAAACGTGACAAACTCACTGATGGTATAGTTGAAGAAGTTGAAAGCCATGCCAAGAACGGCCTTCTATTCGCTTCGGGACTTATTACTGGTGAAGCTTTGATGGGTATTCTTCTGGCAATACCAATTGTTATTCTTGCGAAAAAACATATATCACTTCCATTCTGGGAAATGCCTTATGGTTCAGTTGTTGGAATTGTTCTTCTGATTGGTGTCGCTTACTGGCTGTATCGAACTGCTTTAGACAAGAAAGAGTAATAGGCAAACAAATGGAAAATCAGTATCCCTGATTCTCAGAATGGTAATTATCCTTATTTTGTTCAGGTTGATTTGATTCTTCCGGGATTTGAATATATTGTTCAGGTTCCGGAGAAGAATGAGACTGTATTTCCCTGATTTCGAAAGGCGGCTTTTTCGGAATCTCATTTGAAGAGTCCTGCTGATTATCAAACTGCTCCGGGAGATTCTGATTCTCCTGAACATCTTTATTCTCCGGCGAATTATTTTGTATCTGCTCAGAATTTACAGGTTCTATTTCTAATGGATTTGGTTGTTCTTCCTGTGGTACCTGCTGGTATTTACGGAATCCATTCTTCTGCAATTGTTCAAATTTTGGAATAACATACCCGATTTGCCCAGGATTGGTATAACTTTGCTGAACTTCCGGTTTTACTTCGTTAAGATTATTCTGAATATCACTGCTTTCTGAAACAACTTCCTGAATCTGTTCTGAATTTTCAGACTGGAATTCCGGTTGTGTCTGTTGTCCTTCATCAGGCATTTGCTGTTGGTCCTGAAGATCATTCGATGGTTCACTTTCTTCAGATAACGTGTAATATTCTTCTGGTTCAGAAACAACTTCATCCTGTGAAACTTCAGTTTCTGTTTCTACATAATTATCCTGAACATCGTTGATTTGAGTTTCAACTTCCTGTGCCTGTTCTGTATTTTCAGGCTGAATTTCTGATTGAAAAGACTCAAGCTGTTCGGTATTTTGCTGAATATTTACCGGTTCGGAAGGTTCCTGCTGATCTTTTGCTTTGCCGTGAATAAATTCCGCAACTTTTTGATAGTCCTGCGCACCGTTACACGAATTCTCGTATTCAAATATTGTTTTACCGTAACTCGGTGCTTCGGCGAGTTTAATATTTCTTCTAACCAGAACAGGTAAAACATGAGCTTCCGACCATGCGCTGTTTGTACCTCGAGCATCGTTAAGGAATCTTTCGATATCAGCTTTTACTTCGTTCGGAAGTGATGCTCGGCTATCGAACATGCACAATAAAATACCACTTACCCTTAGGCTGGGATTGATTCTTCTGTTAACAATTTCAACTGTTTGCAGGAGTTTTCCAAATCCCTGCAGCGCAAGAAAATGCGGCTGAAGCGGAATCAAAACTTCCTGAGCGGCCGCAAGGGCATTAAGCGTGAGCAATCCGAGAGAAGGAGCGCAATCTATCAGGCAATAATCAAACTCCTGATGGCATTGCTCAATAGCTTCGCGAAGGATAATTTCCCTGCCTACAACGCTTACCAATTCACTTTCAGCGCCGACAAGGTCGATATTCGCGGGCAATAACCAGAGATTATCGCGAACCATCATAATTTCTGATTCCAGACTCGCCGATTGCGTCAGCACATTGTACGAACCTGAATCAATGGATTGCGGCTCAACGCCAAGATGTATGGTCAAGTGTGCCTGCGGGTCAAAATCAATCGCAAGTACTTTTGCGCCAAAAGCAGCCAGGGCTGCCGCGGTATTAACAACCGTCGTGGTTTTTCCTACGCCGCCTTTTTGATTTAATACTGCTATCGTTCTCATTTTTCGGAAAATCCATTTTTAACTATGCCGAACCAATTTTTTTAAGAATCGCGTCAAGTACGCCATTTACAAATGCCGGTGACTTGTCGGTACTGAATTTCTTGGCCAATTCTATTGCCTCGTTAATAACAACTTTCGGCGGAATATCAGGGCAAAACTTCAAATGATATACAGACAATCGCAGAATACTTTTGTCCACAGGTGAAAGCCTCGCAAATTGCCATTTAATTGTAGCGGTTGTTATCAACTCGTCGCACTCCTTTATGTTTTCCCATGTACCCTTCATCCAATTCCATGCAAGCTGACCTATATATGTATCATTTTCAAATTCCTTAAAGAAGCCGCTAATGCTGTCAAATACCTCATCGCCCTGTACGTCGAGCTGATATAACGCCTGCATTGTCAATTCTCTGGCCCTGCTTCTTCTATCCATGTTTGAGCTATCGTATGTAAATTATAATTTATTTTTATGACTATACCGCAACAAACTATTCTATTTGTGCAATCACATTAGCCATTTCCATTGCTGTCCGTGCGGCGTCTGAACCGGCATTACCCATTTTGGTTCCCGCTCTCTCGACCGCCTGCTCGAAAGTATCACAGGTAAGCACACCAAAAACAGCGGGCGTCGCACAATCATAGTTAATTTGTCCGATTCCTTTAACAACCTGTTGACAAACGTAATCATAGTGGGATGTTTGGCCCCTGATAACTGCCCCCAGGCAAATCACAGCGGCGTATTTTCCACTATTTGCGAGCCGTTTTGCGGCTTGCGTAATTTCACAGGCACCGGGAACCCATACTACATGTATCTGCTCATCGGAAGCGCCATGGCGCTGGAGACAATCTACCGCCCCACCGAGCAGCTTCGATGTAATGAACTCATTAAATCTGCTCACGACGATACCATAATTACCCTTGCCAGGTGTCAACTGACCTTTTATTTCATGTATCATGTTTCAATTTCTCCATGCCTTTGCATAAGCGTATTTGGCAGTTTTCTTCTGCCGGATACTATATTTTCAAACAGATATTATAAGACTATATTCTGTAACTTTCCAGAAAAACAAATATCTAAACAGTATTTGTTTCAAAACACAAAGCATATATTCTTGCTAAGCTACGTAATTATAACGATTTACAAGATGAATTTCCAGTATGAATTTAATGTATATAAAAAGATTTATATGCCGGATTAATGTACTAAGGCTATGCCTTTTTGTTGGCGATACTGATATTAAGTGAAAAAATGATGCCATATGGCAGTTCAATTATAAAATATTGATCTTTTCAAGGTGAAATCGATGCTTTTTGATGATATGGAATTTGGTTCTTACGACAAAGCCGAACGCAAGGCAAATAAGGCTCATGAATTTTATGAAGAAGGAAGAATGCCCCAGGCGCTGGAAGCAATAGAAACCGCGATTGAGATAAATCCCGCTAACGGAACATGGCATTTCAATAAAGCACTCACACTTGATGCGATAGACCGCTTTGATGACGCGATAAGCGAGTATGAAGTCGCATTGCAGTTTAATCCGGATGATTTGGAAATATTGAATTCATTAGCAGTAGATTATACACGTGTTGGCCGCTATGACCAGGCAATCGAAATTTTCGAGAGGATACAGGAGCTGGACCCGGATTTTGAACCTTCTTATTGCAATCGCATAATTACCTACACTGAAATGGGACTGCATGAACAAGCTGAGGAAATGTTTTATACCGCACAGCAAATTAAACCAAAATGTGCTTTATGTTTTTATAACATTGGCAACAGCTTGTACGCACGCGGCGAATATAAAAAAGCTGTCGGCTGCTGGCTGAAAACCGCGGAACTTGAAATGAGTCACCCGCAGATTAATTATCGAATAGCACAAGCTTACTGGTCATGTGGAGATTATGAAAAAGCAAAAGCATATTTCCTTTCTGAAATCCGTATGAATCCAGGCGATTTGGATGTAATTTTCGATTTCGGATTATTCCAGCTTGAAACTGGCGACCTGGAAGCAGCGAAAGAAAAATTCAACAGAATTCTCGAATTCAACTCGCTCTTTGCGCCGGCGTTATTCTATCGCGGCGAAATCGCTTTTCAGGATGGTGACTATGATAAAGCGGTTGAGTTTTTCAATAAAGCAATCGAAAGCGATGATAGTATTCAGGGACCAAGATACAGACTCGCGCAATATGCTATTATGAATGACCAGAAAGAACAGGCAAGGTCATACCTGATAACTGAGATGAAACTGGCTTTGGAGGACGGTGACACTTTAGTTTCGATGGGTTCGATGTTTTTAACACTTGGTGACATAGGCTGCGCGACACACTGCCTGCTTCGCGCTATCGACAATAATACAACAGGCGCAGACGCTTATTATTATCTCGGCCTGGCAAGCGCAATGAGAAAAGAATACGAAGAAGCTTTGGAACTTTTCTCGCACTCGCTCGACATAAACAGCGAACACGTTGCGGCGTTGAAAGATTCCGCGATGATTTATCTTATAATGAACAGATTTTCCGATGCAGAGCAAAGAATAAAAAAAGCACGTTCCTTATCACCTGACGATTCACAAATAAAATCTCTCGATAGAAAAATTAAAGCAGCAAAAACAATTTTCAAAGTAAAAGAATTATTTGCAAGGATATACTCAAATAAATCCTGACACTATTATTCAATTAACGCAAATTTATTTTCAATCGAAGTTGATGGTTTATCAACATAATAACCCTTAAAATTAACCACAATGTATTTGTCGAAAGGTATTTTGTAATAAAGCCATGATGTTTCATCAGTGTTTTTCTGCGGTAGTCCGAACCCAAAATCCGGTTTACCCATAAGAGCATGAACTGTTTTAAAAGACGTTCCTGTTCTTATCGTTTTGGCAATGCAATAGTGATAAGCCGAACATCCACAGCAAAACGTTGAGAATAGTAGTAATATTGAAACAGGTATTATGTGCTTTTTCATCTTCATACAAATATCCTCTTTCTAATTGTATTAAGTATTACACAAAATATTTTTTATTTGCTCTATCGTTTTTTGTGTTGCTCCCTGGTTGCTTTTTATAACCTGTTGGCCGGACTTTGCGATTTTATTTGCGTAGTCCGAATCTGTGAGGCATTTTTGCATTGATTTGAGAAGTTCTTCTTTGTTGTTTACAACTATTGCGCCATTATTTTTAAGAAGCTCATCTACAGTTTGTCTGAAATTAAAAGTATGCGGGCCGAACATTGTGCATTTTCCGAGAGCGGCTGCTTCCATCATGTCCGAACCTCCCATAGGAACGAGTGAGCGTCCCACGAAAATGATTGTCGAAAGTGAATAAAACTTCCGCAGGTCGCCCATTGTGTCACCGAGGAGGACGACGGATGAGGGATGATTGACGAGGGACGAATTTGTACTGTGTCCTGTATTCTGTGTTCTGTATTCTTCTTTAATTTTGCTGTATCGCAGGCATTCAAAACCGGCATTTGTAATTATTTGCGCGACTTCATCGAATCTTTCCGGTTTGCGAGGGACAATTACAAGAAGTAATTCGTTCTGAGTTAATTGTTTGTAAACATCGAGGATTATTTCTTCTTCGCCCGGACCTGTTGCTCCGGCAACCCATAAATTAGTTTTAAGTTTTGAGTTTTGAGTTTTAGGTTGAAGCTGTGCCGCAAGAATATCTGAGCCTTCAACTTTATCGGCTATCTGTGCGGTATCATATTTTAGCGAGCCAGTGACAACAACTTTATTTTCCGGCACGCCAATAATTCTGAATCTTTCCGCGTATTCCTGAGTTTGAGCGAGAGCGAGTTCTATTTTGGAAAAAACTCTTTTTATAAGAGGTCGAATTTTACTATATCTCGAAAAGCTTCTGTCACTTATCCTGCCGTTTACTATCACGACAGGAACATTTAATTGCTTTGCGGTACTGACAAAATTCGGCCATACTTCAAGTTCCATCAAAAGACAAATCGCTGGATTAATATCCTTAAAAGCTCTTTTCATCACGCATGAAAAATCAAATGGGAAATATATAACTTTATGTTCACTACCGAAAATTGCTTTTGCACGTGCCTGGCCTGTATCGGTAGTTGTGCTTATGACGATTTCATAATTGCTGAAACTTTTCTTAAGTTCCTGTACAACAGTTTTCGCGGCGTTCACCTCACCAACACTTACAGCGTGAATCCAGATACATTTTTTTTCAGGATTATCCCGTGAGATTTTTCCGAATCGATTATCCCAGCCGTCCCTGTATCGTTTATACATGACGGCGCGATACAGCACTATGGGACTAAAAAGTACTAATGCAATTATATATAGAAAATCAAGAATAAATCTCATTCAGGCAATCCATTAAAAAATTATATGTACTGCTGTTAATGATATGTTTAAAAAGCAACTCTGTCAAATAATTGCTATTTTCAAAGTCTTTTTTATCTGAGTGTAATAATTATTGACAATCAGCATTGCAGCGTAAGCTAATTGAAATTATACTGTTGTCAACACAGGTTCCGGCTTTGTCTGAAAACGGGTTTTCGCTTGTCCGATAAGATAGAAACTGCCTGTAATACAAATGAGGTCTTCCCTGCTCACGGCACTATTTGCAATCTGAAGAGCCTGTCCCAAACTCGGTGCATACTGGCACATCTTGCCGCAAATTTCAGTGTACATATCAGCTAAATCCGAAGGTGAAACTGCTTTTGGTGAATTACTTCTTGTAAAAATCACTTTATCAGCACCATATTGCAGTTCTTTCAGCATTCCAACTATATCTTTATCAGAATTACAACCGAAAATAACTATCATCGAGTCATATGGAATATTCTGACCTATTGCATGTATCAGAGCGCGGATACTGGCGGCATTGTGAGCCGCGTCTATCATAATTTTCGGATCCTCACAAATCATTTCCATTCTTCCCGGCATATAAACTTTATCGAGTCCGGCAGAAGCTTTTTCGTTATCAATATTGTAGCCAAGCGATCTTAGTTTATCGAGCATAGCCAGAGCAAGGCCGCAGTTTATCGCCTGATGTTTGCCGTGAAGAGGAACACGAAGATGCTCAAACTTGCTTGTCGGAGTAGTCAGGCAAATTCTCGTATGAGGTCCATGCTCGCGAGAAGTTTCAAAACGAAGAGAAAAATCATTATCACTTCCTGTTACTGTCAAATCAGCTTTTAGAGAAAGAGCCTGCGCCCTGAGAACACTCATTGCTTCAGGATCCTGTTGAACCGTTACAACAGGAACACCTTTCTTTATTACACCGGCTTTTTCCATCGCGATTTTGTCGATAGTATTTCCAAGCTGCATCATATGATCAATACTGAGGCTGGTTATACCAACAACCTGCGGTTGGATTACATTTGTGCTGTCGAGCCTTCCGCCCAATCCGGTCTCAATAACCGCTATATCAACAGCTTTATCAACAAAGTGCATAAACGCAAGAGCAGTAAAAATCTCAAAAAAGGTCGGAGCATCCGTTTTTGACATCTTTTCAATCGCCGCATAAGCACGATTCATAAGGTCACGAATCTCGTCTTCCGAAACCATTTCTGAATTAACAGCGATTCTTTCATTTAGAGTCAGCAAATGAGGCGATGTATATAAACCGACCTTATAACCGTTGGCTTCAAGCATTCTGGCCAACATTGTCGCAGTAGAGCCTTTACCTTTTGTTCCGGCTATATGGACTGTAGGGTATTTAAGATGTGGGTTGCCTAATAAAGAAAGCAGGTTCTCCATCCTCTCAAGGCTGAATGTTGTGACATTATAGCGCACAATCTCCGCCTTCTCATAATCTGTCCTGTCAAAAAGATATTCAATTGCTTTCTGATACGTTTGGAAAGCTATTTTACTTTTTACTTTAGCAACCTTGGAGGAGGATTTCTTAGTCTGTTTCTTTCCAGTTGTTCTTCCTATTCTTACCATAAAAATTTAATTATAACCAAAAAATACGATTAGTCAATGGTATATTAGATAAAATTGCTTGAAAACCATAGACGAAATTGATATAAACACTTATATAACAGACACCTATAACAATATATAATAATAATTATTAACTTTTTTAGATAGAGAACCATTTACTATCATAAGCTTTGCTTCAAATATCTTTATATATACTTATATACGAACATTCCGATTTATTCATTTTCAGCTATCTATTTCTTTTTTATATTTGTTTTACAATATATACTTCTATATATTAGTCATCATAATTAAGGGAAAATCCAGAAGGCTTTATATGATTAAATATAAAACTAACTTTGTCTTTCATAGTATTATACAGCTTTTTTGGCCAGCGGTTTGCATAAATTGTTATAAAAGTATCAATGAAAGTGAAAAAAACTTATGCAGAGAATGCTGGAATGATCTAATAGTTTGTACTGGTTCAGACTATTGTACACGCTGCGGCAGAGACGCAAGTGCCGCGGGAATGGTTGATGGAATATGCCCGGATTGCCAGGGGAAAGAAATCATTTTTGACGGTATAGCGCGTGCTGTAATATACGATAATAGTATTAAAAACATGATTTTAGCTTTTAAAAATGGAAAAACCGAACTTGATTCGGTACTCGGTTTTCTTGCTGATTCAGCGTTACAAGGCAGCGGATTCTATAAAGAAATTGATTTGTTTGTACCAGTTCCTCTACACTGGACACGCAGATTAAAACGAGGCTATAATCAATCTGAAATAATTGCACGAAAACTGAAACACCCTGCCGCAAAAATTAACACTGATCTGGTACGTGTCCGCAATACCAAGATGCAGCCAACTATGGCAAGCCCAGCGGCTCGCAGTAAAAACGTAGCGGGAGCTTTTGCCATACGAAACAGACACAAACTGTCCGATAAAAACATATGCCTTGTAGATGATATAAAAACAACCGGAGCTACATTAAACGAGTGCGCCCGAACGCTAAAAGAAGCAGGAGCAAAAAAAGTTTTTGCGTTAGTTTTGGCTGTTGCAGGCCAAAAAATGTAGAATAATCCATCTTTTTTGTGGAATTGTAGAAAATATTTGCAAATTACGTACAAATACATTAATATTTTTGCATCCAGAGTTAATATAATATGTTCTGGTACAAATTAATAAGGGTATTTGGCCGAGTGGCGGAATGGCAGACGCTGGGGATTTAAAATCCCCTGCCCGTTCAGGGTGTGTGGGTTCGACTCCCACCTCGGCTATTTTCCTTTTATGATATATTTGCTAAATGTAGTGTAAAAAACAAACAATATCGAATTTATGCCGTATCAGCACTGGTCGGCTTTTTTTTTGGAGTATATATATGGCAAAAAAGAACATTAAGCTTATAGATGTGGAAACACCTAACCTATATCGTGATATGTTTCCATATTCTGAGTTTCCGAAAGTAGAATTCGATAAAAAAACGGAAAAATACGATTTACCTGAAAATATCTGGATAACCGATACGACTTTCCGTGACGGCCAGCAGGCTCGCCCCCCTTATACACCAAAACAAATTCTGAAAATCTACGATTTACTGCACGAAATCGACGGTGGAACAGGCCTGATTCGTCAATCTGAGTTCTTTCTATATTCAGATCGCGATAGAGAAGCTGTCGAACTCTGTAAAGCTCGCGGCTACAAATTTCCTGAAATTACAGGCTGGATTCGTGCCGTAGCTGCCGATTTCAAATTAGTCTCACAAATGGGTCTTGCTGAAACAGGTATTCTTACATCAGCAAGCGATTATCATATATTTCTTAAATTACGCAAAACACGTTCACAGGCAATGAATTCTTATCTCGATATTGCCAAAGCAGCTCTGGATAATGGAGTTATGCCGAGATGCCATCTCGAAGATATTACAAGAGCGGATTATGATGGCTTTGTTCTTCCATTCGCCGCTGAATTATTGAAGCTTGGTGATAAATATGGCGTACCGATAAAAATTCGTTTATGCGATACACTTGGCTTCGGCTTGCCATGGACTGGGGTTGCTTTACCAAGAAGTATCCCAAAAATGATACAGGGATTACGAAATATTGGAGTTCCCGCCGCGCAGCTCGAATGGCACGGACACAATGATTTCCATAAAGTACTTATCGACGCATCCACCGCATGGTTATATGGTTGCAGTGCGGCTAACGCGGCAATTTTCGGCTCCGGCGAACGAACCGGTAATCCACCTCTTGAAGCATTAGTAATCGAACATGCTCAAATAAAAGGAATTACTGAAGGAGTTAATTACGCTGCGATAACTGAACTTGCGCAATACGCAAAAAAAGAACTTGGATTTGAAATATCAGCCAATTATCCATTAGTTGGAGATGATTTTAACATCACTCGCGCTGGCATACACGCGGACGGCTTGTTGAAAAACGAAGAAATTTATAATTGCTTCGATACACAAAAACTGCTCAAACGTCCTGTGGGTGTAGCAATTACAGATAAATCCGGCGCTGCTGGTATTAAACACTGGATCGAATCAAGATTTGTTATCGATATCGCGAAACATGATCCGCGAATCGAAAAAATAAAAAATAAAATAGATGTCGAATACGAAGCCGACAGAATTTCTGCTATTTCCGACCAGGAAATGTTTGACTGGGCAAAAGAAGTTTTCGAAGGTGATATGCCGCCCAGAAGATAATGCGTCATACGTAATGCGTATTGCGAAAATGAATGCAAAACGCCATACGAAATACGATATTTATGATGAATACGCAATACTCAATAAACAAAACTCAACACAAAATTAAAGCTGTTGTTTTTGACCTTGGTGAGACTATCCTCAATTTCGGGAAAGTTAATCTTGTCGAACTTTTCAAAGAAGGCGCAAAACTTTCGTACGATTATCTCCAAAGCCTCGACCAGCCCGTTGAAAATTTCAATATTTATTGCTGGCGAAACCTCATTTCACTTCGTTTGAGAAATTTAGTTTCTTCGATAACAGGTAATGATTTTGACTCCTCGGCATTTCTAAGAAAAATCGGAACAAAAAAAGGAATCAGGCTAAATAACGAACAATGGGACCATTTTGCCTGGCTTTGGTATGAACCGCTAAGCAAAGTCGCAAAAATTGAGCCTGATATAAAACAGACTATTAACTCATTAAAAAACGCAGGACTCAAACTTGGTATTCTCTCAAATACTTTCGTAAGCGCATATTCCATCGAAAAGCAACTTGAAGAGATAGGAATCCTGCATTTCTTTGATGTGCGGCTTTATTCGTATCAATTCAATTTCCGCAAACCTGATTTAAGAATTTTCAAAATAGCCGCTGAAAGAATCGGCGAAGCAGTCGAAAACATAATATACGTAGGCGATAGAATCGACAAAGACGCAAATCCAACATTAAAACTCGGCATGACACCTGTTTTAAAATCCGCATACACAAACAAAGACAAAATAATCCCTCATGGCGTTTTCCAAATAAATAAACTCTCCGAACTGCCTGAACTCATAGAAAATATTAATACTTCTAAATAGTTCTTTAATATTCGCACGCAACTATTTTAGATATCAACTATTTCATATCTAATTTCAAAATACAATTATTTTATATTATAATCAAGTCATTGATAGTTGACTTATATTGCATTTCTCCGTATTCTTTAGGGTTTAATCAATTGTTTTGGAGTTCTGAATTAATGGTTGTAACAAGATTTGCACCGTCTCCGACGGGATATTTACATGTAGGCGGAGCCAGAACCGCCCTTTTTAACTGGCTCTGGGCACGAAGAAATAACGGCACATTCATTCTGCGCATCGAAGATACCGACCAGAAACGCAATACGCCAACCGCGACAAAGCAGGTTATGGACGATTTGCGATGGCTCGGAATTAACTGGGACGAAGGCCCGGAAATCGGCGGACCAAGCAGCCCTTACCTTCAGTCGCAGAGAATGGATATCTACGAAAAATACATCAAGCAGCTACTCGATGAAAAGAAAGCGTATTACTGCTTTGATACTTCCGAAGAACTGGATTCGCTTCGCGAAGAAGCTGAAACAGACAAAAAAGGATTTTCATATAAGAGGCCGGAAGTATATCCATCCTTCGATGATGCGCAAAAAGCTCGCGAAGAAGGCAGACCTGTTACAGTTCGTTTCGCTGTGCCGCAGGATAAACCGATTATCGTACATGATTTGATTCGCGGCGAGATTACATTCCCTCCGAGTGAAATAAATGATTTCATAATTCAGAAAAGCGATGGTTTTCCTACATATAATTTCGCCTGTGTTATCGATGATTACCTGATGAAAGTCACTCATATCATTCGCGGCCAGGAACATCTCAACAATACGCCCGGCCAGCAATCATTATGGCTCGCTTTGGGATTTGGTGAACTTCCGAAATATATACACATGTCAGTGACAATAAGCGAATCAGGAGGCAAACTCTCAAAACGCGAACGCCCCGCCACTTTAAGAAAAACAATACAAGCTATGCAGGATGCTGACCTCGACAAAATTGCAAAAGCAGGCGGCGTTTCTCGAACTGTAATAGAAGATTTTCTGGCTGGAAAAAGTATTCCAGATATGCCAATAATAAATACTATAGCAGAATATCTGAATGTTCCGCTTCCTGAAATTAATATCGTTGATTTTTCAAAGAGCGGCTACCTGCCGGAAACTATGGTAAACTTTCTTGCATTACTCGGTTGGAATCCAGGCGGCGACCGAGAGATTATGAAAATAGAAGAGCTTATCCAATCATTCGATGTCTCACGACTAACCAAATCAAACAGTTTATTCGACAGACAAAAACTTGTCTCTTTCAATACCGAACATTTAAGAATGGTAGATAGTGACAAATTGCTTGGTTACGTTAAAGCGTATTTAAAAGAAATTAATTCACCTGTTATAAAAGCAGATGATGAAACATTATTAAGAATCATCAAGCTTTGTGAAGGCGCAAGAACTCTGGCCGATATAGATCGCAAGAGTCGATTTATATTTATTGATGATGATAAAATTGAATACGACGAAAAAGCCGTGAACAAAGTTCTTCTTAAAAGCAACGGCCTGGAAAATCTCGCGATAGTCCGTGACAGGTTGGCGGCAATGGAAGAGCTTTCAGAACACGCAATCGAGAATATGCTTCGAGGATTAGCTGAAGAAAAACAAGTCGGTCTGGGCAAAGTCGCTCAGCCGCTGCGAGTAGCTCTCTGCGGCACTACTGTAAGCCTGCCCATCTTCGATTCGGTACAGTTACTTACTAAAGAAAGAACATTAGCACGAATAGATCAAACAATAAAAATTGTTAAGGGACAATCAAATACAGGAGATTAATAATGCCATTATTAGTTACAGGTTCGATAGGTATTGATACAGTAAAAACACCGTTTGGAACAAGTGAAAATTGCCTTGGCGGTTCCGCTGTTTATTTTTCATATGCGGCGAGTTTCTTTTCGCCGGTACGTTTTGTCGGCGTTGTTGGTCCAGATTGCCCGTTTAGATTAGCCGATATATTTAAAGGTAAAGACGTTGACCTTGCCGGACTCGAAATTCGCGAGAACAGCAAAACTTTCCGCTGGACTGGAACTTATTTCGACGATATGGACAACAGGACAACTGATTATCTCGAATTGAACGTTCTCGCTGAAGCACCTCCAAAAGTTCCTGAACAATTCAGTGACAGTAAATTCGTATTTCTTGCCAATACAATGCCGAAACTGCAGCTCGAATTGCTTGACCAGGTCAAAGAACCTCTTTTTGTTGCCGCTGATACGATGAATTTCTATATCGAGAGCAATCTTGCTCATCTGAAACTTTTACTGAAAAGAATTAATTGCCTGATACTTAATGAAGACGAAGCCAGGCTGTTGGCATGTGAAAAGAACCTGATTAAAGCAGGCAAGAACATTATTGAAATGGGACCGAAATATGTTCTGATTAAAAAAGGTCACGCCGGTTCACTTTTATGCTGCGCCGATGGTGACAAGTTTCTCCTTCCCGCTTACCCGGTCGAAAATGTAATGGACCCGACTGGAGCCGGTGACAGTTTCGCCGGTGGATTTATGGGTTATCTGGCACAAAAACAAAAAACAGATTCCCAATCACTCAGAGAAGCAATTGCTTATGGCACAGTGACAGCTTCATTTACTATAGAAGGTTTTTCACTGAACGGATTATCTTCCATTACCAGAGATGATATTGATTGCCGTTTTAAAGAACTCAAAAAGATGACAAGCTTCTAATATTTTTAGAAAAGCTTTGTGCTATCGAGAATGAAATTTACCGGGCCGTCGTTTATGCTACTGACAAGCATGTGTGCGCCGAAAACGCCCTTCTCTACCGGTACACCTGATTCTTTTATAAGTTGAGCGACTTTTTCATACAAGTCATTAGCGGCGTTAGGCTCAGAAGCTCCATCGAAACCGGGACGACGTCCTTTGCGGCAATCTCCGTGAAGTGTAAAGTTGCTTATAAGAAGAATCTTGCCGCTGATGTCCCGAACGCTTAGATTCATTTTCCCCTCGGTATCAGAAAATATACGCAGGTTTACAAGCTTGTCGGCTGTAAATTGCGCATCCGCCAGAGTATCACCTTTGCCTACACCAAGATACACCAGCAGTCCCCTGCTTATGCTTCCCACTGTTTCATTATTAATTTTAACCTGTGCTTCTAAAACTCTCTGACAGACAAAACGCATGTATTACATCATTCTATATCTATATTATTGTTTATATATGATTTTCCGAACTATCTTCCTCTTGTGCCTCTTCCCGTCGGCATTGTCTGGCCTCTCATACCTCTTTGATTCATCATTTCCTGTTCATCATACTCAGGCATATTTTGCATATCTGTTATTTCAGGAACAATCGGTACCACCTGTTCCTCAATATTTCCCTGGAATTCTTTGACCAGTTCGTTATACGCAATCTGCCTTGCCAGAAGTAAACCATCAATAGCCGCTACAGTTTTTTCTGTTTTTTCACCCGTTGCGGTTTGCTTTATTGTATTTATTTCTTTTAGAATTGTGCCGTTAACCGATTCCAATAAACTCATTCTACCGCTCATGTTTGTTACATCTGAGTTCAACCATAAATCTATCTCAGCCTGAACTTCAGGAGAATATCTGCTTTCAGTTGCTTGAGTACTTGTATTAGTTTGTTGTGTAGTTGTTGTTCCGCGTCTATTTGCTCTTGTATTAGTCGTTGTTGTCGTTCTGCGGGTATTTGTAGTTGTTCTTGATGTGGTTGTGGTTGTTTCCTGGTCTCTGACCGCACGGTTAATAGCTGCATAAGTATCTTTTCTTGAATCTTCCAGCTTTTTGATTTGCTCGATAGTTTTTTGTGCTTTTTCTTCTGTTGCCGTTTTTAGAACAAATTGAATTTCGCTTATATACTGTTTACGAATTGCGGAAAAAAGAGTTGTTCTGTTATCTTTTTCTAATGTTCTCCATTGTTTCAATTCAGATTTACTTCCGTTTTCGACTCCAACAATTGCTTCTGTCAAGCCGGGATATTTTTGTATTCTCGCCTGTACTTCACACGGATCCAAATTTCCTGTTCCAACCGCATTTGCATTCTGCCCAAAAGTATTTTCAATACTTCCCGGCATCTCAGGAGCCGCATCTTCCTGTTCCATTGTATTTCCGCCCGGTCCTCTTCTAATACCCGGCATCATATTATTCATACCCATTCGAGTACCGCGCTGACCCTGACTTTGCACGTCTTGTTCCGGCAATTGTGCATTATTTTGAAGAAGTAAATCACTTATTTTATTCAAGCCTATCTTCTGCGACATAGAAAGTGGGTTATCACCATTATTGCTTGCTATGTTTACATTTACTCCTTTTTCAATGAGATGCGTGACAGTATTTAATTGTCCCGATTCCACGGCAACTAACAAGGGAGTTTGACCTGCATTATCCTGAACATTTAAATCGGCATTTTGATCAACAAGAAATTTGACTATATCATTTCTTCCAAAACGTACAGCGGCATGAAGAGCAGTCCAACCTAAATCGTTGATTTTAGTATTAATATCAGTTATTTGTGATATTTCATTTTGTATTTCTTCTAAGGAACCTTCTGCAATTAGCTGTACAGTGACATTTTGTCCATAAAAAATATTTGTAGTAAACAACAATGAAAATACCAACACGATCTTTGTAAGGAAACACTTACTCACGATATGTCCTCCCAAATTAATTTTTATTAAATAGTTTGTAATACTTAGTTTTTAATACTGATACAAAGGTTTATTATACAATATTTTGTTATTAAACTTAAATATTTTTTTATCTATCTAATTTTAAATATCAACGTTTCCATCCAAACCGAGCCGTTCAAGAATTCCATCAAATTCATCAAGGGAATAGAATTCTATAACAATCTTACCTTTTTGACCATTTTTCTTTGTTTCAATATTAACCCTGGTAGATAATTGGCTTGATAGTTTTTTCTCCATATCTAAAATGTGAGATGGTTTTATATGAGTTTTGTTGTTGTCCTGCTCTTTGTTCGTAAGGTATCTTCTGACTAATTTCTCTACTTCTCTCACACTTAGACGCCCTGCCATAGCTCTATTCGCAAGCTTTCTTCTGAGATCGTCTGTAGGTAAAGCAAGAATAGCTCTTGCATGACCCATACTAAGCTGGCCATCTATTAACATTTGTTTAATTTCTTGCGGTAAGTCCAGTATTCTCAAGAAGTTAGCAATAACAGACCTGTCTTCTCCCAGTCTTTCAGCCGCTTGAACCTGTGTAAGTGAAAAAGCATTTAAGTATTCTCGATAAGCTTTTGCTCTTTCAATCGGGTTTAAATCAACTCTATGAATGTTCTCGATAATTGACAATTCGTGCATCTGTTCATCACTTGCTTTTCTAATTAACGCGGGTATTTTGTCTAATTCTGCGATTTGTGATGCTCTGAAGCGTCTTTCACCTGCGATTATTTCATATCCCTGCTCGTGCTGCCTAACAATTATTGGCTGTATAACGCCGTTAATTTTGATTGAATTTGCAAGCTCGTTGATTTCTTTTTCGTCAAAAACAGTTCGCGCTTGATATGGATTTACTTTAATTTTGCTTATTTCAATTTCTTTCATTACAACATCTAACTCTTTATCTGGTAAAGTGTTAGATTGTTGTGGTATAGTTTGTAATATCTCGTTTTGATTTATCTGAAAAGGCGTTATAGGACCGAGCAGCGACTCGAGTCCCCTGCCAAGATGACGTGGTTTATCCTTCTTCGCATCATTTATCATAAATTGCTCCATCAATTATTTTAAAATTATAATAATATTTATATTTTGGAATATTAATAATTATAACAACAAAAAGCCAGAGAAAAATATTTATTTTTCAATAAGACAATGTTTCACGTGAAACATTGTTATTATAAGACATTTTTTTTGTTTCTATAAATATTATTAACATATTACCCACGCCGCAATTATATCCCATATTATCCATATTACCTCTCAATCCTTATTATTAGTATTATTATTGCGTTTTTGGTTTGCTATTGACATCAAGAAACTTATATCTATGGCTTAATATATAAAGATTATGAGCTTAATATATATTACCAGTATTGGCTTCTAAAAACGATAATTGTAATAAATCAAACATATTATCGAATATACCTTTTGAGGAAAGTCGGTCGAGGAAAGAACTATGAGACATTATTAATAGTTAAATGTATATTTATTCTTATACAAAATGTTTCACGTGAAACATTTTATATTTTTAACTTTTTTAAATAATGATATAAATATAATTTTCAATACTTATTATTATATTTTAAAGATTTAACAAATCTTGAGCAACAACGTCTATTATTGCGCACAATTTACCGCAGTTTTTGCAAAGAACACAGACATTTATTATTATAACAACTTATGATACAAAATGTATTACCGACAAAATATTCTCTGTAATATTGTTTATTCATTTTCTATTTTGCAAAATTTATTAACAGTTTAAAAGATAAAACTATTTTTTCAGTGTCCTCATCGAACTCTGCGGTAAACGAATTTTTCAGGTTATATATAAAAGGGTGATACCACAAAAAATGCTGTCCCATGACATATGTTATTATAATTCAGATCAAATATCTACCCTGAATAACTTTGTTCATATTCGCACAGTGTAAGATATCGGCTAAGATAAAAGATTAATTATTTACTAACATGTTGTTGCCCTTAAAACGTTAAATCCATAAGACATATAAATTGTAATTTTAATAATATCAAAGTTTTTTGATAAAGAACAAAAATATTTAGCTCATTATTGTTATATATGTTATATATATACCATACTCTATATTAAGGTTGAATTTAATATTATGATGTTGTTATTTTTAACTATTTCTTTACAATAGCTTTATCTATTTAGAATATTCCAAATATATATAAAGGAAAGCTTTCTTTAATGTCCTATAATTCATTACATTTATTAATTGCAACTACAAATCCCGGTAAAGTTACTGAAATACAAAGTTATCTTGGAAAAGAACTAATTGTTCATAATCTCAAAGAATTTCCAACAATTAAAGAAGTCGAAGAAGATGGTAAAACATTCGAGGAAAACGCACGCAAAAAAGCTGTTGGTTATTCTAAAGCGACAGGGCACCTAACCTTAGCAGATGACTCAGGTTTGCTTATAGACGCTTTAGACGGCGATCCAGGTGTCAAATCCGCCAGGTTCTCTGGAGATAAGCTGCCAAACGAAGGAAGAACTCTTATCGACCATCGTAATATCGCGAAAGTACTTGAGTTATTAAAAAATGTACCTTCAGAACAACGTACCGCGAGATTTGTATGTTGTATGTGTATCGCTAAATCTGAGCATATTCTAATTGAAACAAGAGGAACACTCGAAGGTATAATAATAGATGAAGAAATTGGTTCCAATGGTTTTGGTTATGACCCTATCTTCTTTATACCTTCCTTAAATAAAACTGTTGCCCAATTATCTCAGGAAGAAAAAAATTTAATATCACATAGAGGTAATGCGCTAAAATTATTGAAAGAACAAATTAAAAATATTTTATAATAATTTTAGAAGGAGGGAGAGTAATATGTACGTCCTATAATACTTTTTCTCGCTATATTATAATAAATTATTTCTAAAATAATCATCTTCATTGAATTATTATATATTTTTTACAATACTCCTCTTTTTACTATCAAAATCAATTAAAACTAACATCTATATTACCTATACTATCACTGTTTCCATAAAAAAGGACAGCATAAATTATCAATATGAATAATTCCTTCTTGACATAGAGACGATTCGGATGTATTTACCCTTTTCTAAATATATTTATATAAATCGCCGATAACGGATTCGTGAACTGGTTTTCTTAATATCGGTATAGAAAATTTGAAATGACAAAATAAATTATTAGATTTTTAATTAATATGGCCAAATCAAGCTCGAAAAAAGCGTTAGTAATAGTAGAATCACCGGCTAAAGCTAAAACTATTAATAAATATCTCGGACCCGGGTATGAAGTAAAAGCTTCTATGGGTCACGTCCGCGACCTTCCTTCCAAAGGTATCAATGTTGATATTGAAAATAATTTTGAACCTACATATGCCATTATGCCGGGCAAACAAAAGACAGTAACAGCACTGAAAGCCGCGATGAAAAATTGCGATGAACTGTATCTGGCAACCGACCTTGATCGCGAAGGGGAGGCTATTGCCTGGCATTTAGCAAATATTTTAAAAGTTCCCGAAGAAAAAACATATCGTGTACTTTTCAATGCTATTACAAAATCCGCAATAACTCAGGCTTTTGAAAAACCCGGAAAGCTTGATATTAATAAGATAAATGCTCAACAGGCACGACGTATTCTCGATAGAATAGTCGGCTATCAGATTAGTCCTTTGCTTTGGAAACGAATAGCAAAAGGATTATCGGCAGGGCGTGTCCAGTCTGTCGCGGTTAAAATAATTGTCGAACGAGAAAGAGAAATTCGAGCGTTCAAACCTGAAGAATATTGGCTCATTCCAGCCGTTTTCACTACTGATAAACAAACAAATTATACAAAAGAGTGGGCTGACTTTCTTGCCGCACAAAACGATAAAGGCAAAGGACCAACGCTTGCGGAACAAACCGAATGGCTTATTAAGCACAACGCATTCAAAAGCGAGCTTTACCAGATAGGCGATGAAAAATTCCATGTTTCCTCAAAGGAACAAGCGGATAAAATATTCAACGCCCTAAAAGATGCCAAATTCATATTAAATGACCTTCAAACCAAAGAGTCCAAGTCACATCCATCTGCTCCTTTTATTACATCCACGCTTCAGCAGGCAGCGGCTAACAGACTCGGATTCAGTGCCAAAAGCACAATGGCTATCGCACAGCAGCTTTATGAGGGAATCGACTTAGGCTCGATGGGTTCGCTCGGACTTATCACCTACATGAGAACAGACAGTACCCATATTTCAAGTGAAGCTATTACAGATGCGCGAAAGCATATCCAAAATAAATTTGGCTCTGAATATCTGCCTGAAAAACCGAAATTTTATGCCGATAAGAAGAACGCACAGCAGGCACACGAGGCTATTCGTCCGACTGATGCTGATATAGTACCGGATGAAATCAAATCATTCTTAACTAATGAACAATTTAAGATATATGACCTTATCTGGCGGCGTTTTGTCGCAAGCCAGATGGAATCGGCAAAATGGGATGTCACTAATCTGGATATCAAAGCCAATACTTCGGTTGGGTCGTGCTATTACAGAACGACCGGACATGTTCTTATTTTTGACGGATTTACAAAGGTCTGGCCAATTTCATCAAGTGAGCAGGAACTTCCTAATATGAATATCGGCCAGGAACTTTTACCTGTCGATATACAGGCAGAGATGCATTCCACAAAACCACCGGCCAGATATACCGAAGCTTCATTAGTTAAAGCTCTCGAAAAAGAAGGTATAGGCAGACCGAGTACCTACGCGTCAATTATCAGTACAATTCAGGACCGTGAATATGTAGAGCAGGTTGATAAGAAATTTGCCGCTACCGATCTCGGCGAAGTAGTAACAGATAAACTCAATGAATATTTCCCAAAAGTAATGGACATCGCATTTACGCGATACATGGAAGAGCAGCTCGATAGAATTGAGGAACAACATCTTGACTGGATTGGTGTACTGAAAGATTTCTATGGGCCGTTCAGTGCAAACCTGAAAAACGCTACAGAACAAATGGCACATGCCAAAGCGGAAGTGACGCCAAGCGAATATAATTGTCCCGATTGCGGAAAACCGCTTGTTTACAGATTCGGCAAAAACGGCAGATTTTTGAGCTGTTCAGCTTATCCGGATTGTAAATTCGCATGTCCCTGTGACAAGGATGGAAAAATGGTAGAAGAAAAAATGACAGAACATAAATGTCCGAAATGCGGAAAACCAATGGTACACAAAAAAGGGCGTTTTGGTGAATTTTTAGGATGCAGTGACTATCCAGAGTGCAAGACAACTCAAAAGCTCGATAAGGAAGGGAATGTTTTGCCTCCGAAACCACCTGCTGAACCTTCAGGAGTAAAATGTCACAAATGCAAGCAGGGCGAACTGGTTATCCGTCAGAGCAAGAAAGGACCATTCCTCGGCTGCGGCAGATTCCCGAAATGCAGAACTATTGTCAGCTACGCAAAACTCGATGAGTTGAAAAAACTGCAAGGCGAAGGAAAATGGCCGCCGGAAAAACCTGAACAGGCAGACGAAATACTCGGCAGAAAAAAGACAAAAGAAAAAGCATCTGCAAAAGCAAAGTAATATTTATATTTATTAAAAATCTAAATCTCAAAAAAAATCCGGATAACTTGTTATGACTTGTTATCCGGATTTTATTTATTCAATTTTTATTATTTGCAATTTGCGATAGATTTCTTCGCCGCTTCCTGAACCGCTTTTGCTGTAATACCGAATTTTTCAAAGCATACATTTGCAGGAGCTGAAGCTCCGAAGCTTGACATTCCGACAAATACACCATTGTCACCAATATATTTTTGCCAACCCATTTCTATTCCGGCTTCAACTGCTACTCTTGCTTTTACATTCGGCGGTAAGACAGAATCTTTATAAGATTGCGGCTGTTTCTCGAAAAGTTCCCAAGAAGGCATGCTTACAACCTGCGCTTTTACGCCGTCTTTCGTAAGGCTTTCAGCAGCGCTTAAAGCGAGCGGCACTTCGGAGCCGGTGGCAATGATAACAACGTCAGGATTTTTTTGTTCTACAAGAACATATGCACCTTTGTTTGTATTTTTCGCGGAGCCGTACTTGCTTTGGTCAATAACCGGTAAATTTTGTCTTGTCAACAGCAGGGCGACTGGGCCGTCTTTATACTCGAGTGTATATTTCCATGCCTGGACAGTTTCGTTCGCATCGGCAGGGCGGAAAACGACCAAACCCGGCATTGCTCTCAGTGACGCGAGGTGCTCAACCGGCTGGTGTGTCGGTCCGTCTTCACCTACTCCGATACTATCATGCGTCCAGATGAAAATGCTTGGATATTTTGAGATAGTCGCGACTCTTACAGCCGGTCTCATATAATCCGAAAATACAAAAAATGTTCCACCGTATGCCCGGACCATTCCGCTTATTGAAATACCATTCAGAATCGAACCCATCGCGTGTTCACGTATGCCATAACGAACGTATCTGCCGTCAGGAGAAGATTTCTGAAAATCTTTCGCTCCCGACCAACTTGTATTGTTTGAAGGAGTAAGGTCCGCTGAGCCGCCCATTATCATAGGCATTTTTGGCATAATCGCCGCAAGAACTTTTCCGGAAGCGCTCCTTGTAGCAATCGAATCGCCTGCCTTGAAAGTCGGCAAAATCTCGTCGAGATTTACATTCAGCTTTCCTTCTATCGCAGAATTGAATTCTTTGGCAAGCTCAGGATACTTCTGGGCATAATTCTCGAACATTTTATTCCATGAAGCTTCCTTTTCTTTGCCTTTGTTGATAACTTCCGCAAAATATGATGTCACTTCAGACGGTATATAGAATTTCTTCTCAGGGTCCCAGCCGAAATTTTTCTTAATCAGTTTAATTTCATCTTCGCCTAAAGGAGCTCCGTGAGCGCCGGATGAATCCTGTTTATTAGGACTGCCAAAAGCTATGTGCGTGCGAAGTTTAACCATCGTTGGTTTTCCAGTCTCCGCTTTAGCAAGTGCTTTCTGGAAAGCCGCCATATCGTTTCCATCGCCGCCAACTTCCTGCACATGCCATCCGTATGCCTTGAAACGTGTTTTTGTATCTTCTGTAAAAGATAAACCTGTATCACCATCTATACTTATATGATTGTCATCGTAAACAACAACTAAGTTATCCAATCCCAAATGACCTGCAAGCGAACATGCTTCTGAAGCAACACCTTCCTGGAGGTCGCCGTCACCGACGATTACATATATTTTATAATCTACAACCGGGAAACCTTCTCGATTGAAATAATTCGCAAGGTATTTTTGGGCTATTGCCATCCCTACAGCGTTTGAAATTCCCTGTCCGAGCGGCCCGGTCGTTACTTCAATTCCGTGATCGAGTTCAAATTCCGGGTGGCCGGGAGTTTTGCTTCCCCATTGGCGGAAATTTTTAAGATCATTCAGGCTGATATCGTAGCCGCATAAATGAAGCATTGAATATAGCAGCATACTACCATGACCGGCGGAAAGAACGAATCTGTCGCGGTTTGCCCATCGCGGATTGGCTGAATTGAAGTTCAAATATTTTGTCCATAGAATATAAGTCGCCGGAGCCATTCCCATAGGCATTCCAGGATGACCTGAATTAGCTTGTTGGACGCCATCTATCGCTAAAAACCTGATAGTCTGAATACATAATTCGTCAAGTTTATTAAGACCCGGATTCTTCTTTACGCTCATTATTATTTCCTATACCTATAATTATTGATTACTAATGTTATTAACCTAAAAAATCGAATCGACAGGATAACAATTGTATCAGCTTTTCGCAAGGAAAATATCGTTTTCCTTGACTGTTAAAACCTATATTCTTATGTAATAAATTGACTTCCACGGCACAATAGAGTACAAATATCGATTGCTTTTTGTACATTTTGAAAGATTATTTATGAACGTAATAGCAATAGATATAGGCAATACCAATATTAATATCGCCCTTTTTCTCGATAATGAAGAGAAATTTATTGAATCAATAGCAGGTGATTCCAGAAAAAAGATAGAGAGTTTTCTAATAAAAGCATGGCAGGAAATTCCAATCTCGCAAAGTTCCAGGGAAAAGAGAAGGGACGGCGTAATCGTTGTAAGCAGCGTCAAACCGGAATGGACACAGGTAATAGAAGAAATCGCAAAAGAGAATTTCGACGAGAAGATACATATTATAGGCAAAGATATTCCGCTTCCAATGAGCCTCTGGGTAGATGAGCCGGATAAAATCGGAACTGACAGGGTAGTAGCTGCCGCAGCTGCTTATGATGTTGTCGGAGATGCCGTTGCTGTCGCCGATTTCGGAACCGCGGTAACTATTGACCTCGTAGATAAAAACGGCATTTTCCTGGGTGGAATAATTTGCCCGGGCTTTGAAGTCAGTTCTAAAGCACTTAGTGATAATACCGCTCAGCTTCCCAACGTAAAAGTTACCAAGCCCAAAGCTCCTTATGGCAAAAACACTGTCGATGCGATTAATTGCGGCTTATACTATTCTATTGTTGGTACATTGCAGGAAGTTCTCCGCCGCTATGCTGATGAGCTTGGAATCTGGCCGCAAACCATTATTACCGGATCAGGCGCAAAAATAATTTATTCTGATTGCGAATTTGTTGACGATTATGTCCCAAACCTCGTTGTAAGAGGAGTTTTTCTTGCTTATAAGAAATTTATCGAATCAAACATGGAAGCAGAGTGATTTTTTTAAATACACTTCACTATGGAAAATAAAACATTCGCAGCAGTAATGACAGGTAAAGGGACCGGCGCGATTTCTACTGTTCAGGTCTGCGGCGAGAGTGCTGAATCTGTAATAAGAAAAATATTTAAACCTGCTTCCACAAAGCAATTACAGTTCGAGACCGGGCATATTCTTCTCGGTGCAATCCATGATAATTCTAAAAATATTGACCAGGTCACGATAGGCTGTGAGGGACCATCTTCATTTTCGATTCATTGTCACGGTAATCCCCTTATTGTTGAAATGATAGTACAATTACTTAAAAAACAGGGTGTTCTAATACTTAATAGCGAACAGCTTCAAATAAAATTATTCTCAACACAAGAGCATACCAACAAAATTACTCTGGAAGCAAAAATCGCCCAGGCTCAAGCTCTTACTCTTGAAGGTACAAAAATTATACTTAATCAGATTGATTCTGGCTTGAATAAAGCTGTACAAGAATGGCTAATCAACATAAATAATTTGTCCCTGGACTCAATCCGAAAACAGGCTGATGAAATTTTACAAAACAGCTCTATCGCGAAAGTTATCATTTCTGGCTGTAAAACAATTCTCATCGGTCCACCAAATACAGGTAAAAGCACTCTGCTGAATTGTCTTTGCGGCAGGCAAAAATCAATTGTCTCCGACATCAGCGGCACAACTCGCGATTGGGTTACGGCAAAATGCCAGATGGAATCACTGTCGCTCGAACTGATTGATACCGCCGGACTGGATGAAAATTTATCTGTTTTAAATAATACAATTGATAATGCCTCTCAAAAAAAGACTTTGGAATTAATCAATCAGGCAGACCTTATTATTTTTGTTCTCGATAGCAGCAGGGATATAGAATTTGACTATAGCATTTTTAATGAATTCACGAGTAAAAAGATTCTTACAGTTCTTAACAAATCCGACCTTACTCAAAATTTTAATGTAAATAAATTACCTGTTTTCCTTTCAACTATAGTACATATAAGCGCAAAAAAACAAATAGGAATAGATGATTTAGCATCCTCAATTCGCCGAATTTTAGGTGTAAATAAGTTCGATATTCGCACTCCAATCTGTTTCACAGACAGGCAAAAAATACTGCTTGAAAAATTAAAATATGCTGAATCAATAGCACAAGCAGCTGCGCTTATAGAAGCTTTATAAGACAATAATAAAGAAGTGTCTTAGCCATAATAGTATAAAAAAAGGAGTCGCCCTCCTCCAGAACGACCCCAATATACCCAAAAGTATGTTTTTAATAATCTGGAATTCACAAAATAACATATGATTCCAGTTCATATATTTTTTCAAAGTACCAGGCGGACATCTCCTCCTCCAGGATTTTTATGACGTCCGCCCAAATATACATTTTTCAAAGATGAATTTTAATAGGTAGCAATAGATATACCAACTAATATCAATTTGTTGATATTAAACAGAATATGAAACGTAAACCTATATGTAAAAAGATATTATATCTATAGATTAATAGTGATTATTCAAAATAATTAAATGATCGATATATCAGTATGTTGATTATTTACAACACTAAATTTCTCTATATACCCAATTTTAACAATACAAGCCTTTTATTTGGTATTATAAGTGAAGTATTTTATAGTGTTGAATTATATAAACATGTAAATTCTTGTCATCAGCATAGATTACTTGTTTTTTTCAATAAATTTTTGTACCTCTTCCAGCGTTAGAAATTCCGTTGAAGAAATTCTATTCCCCCATTTACAAAACCATCTGTCAAAAATTATCTTTTTCCCCTTATGGTCCTGATCATACTGGAAAACTGTATTTTCCCTCCATGTCTCAATCTCATCAATTATCATCTGCGCCTGCTCTTCAGGTATATCTATTCTCTCTTTTTCATAAGGATCTTTCTGTAAATCGTAACAACACATAAGTTCGTGTACAGGATCATAGATGTATTTCATTTTTCCCTGCATGAAACCGGCCTGACTTTCGTACATCCAACCCGAAAAATAAACTTTGCGATCATCCTTTATTGGGCCAAGTACATTTATACCGTCAAAACCAGCTTTTTCAGTTTGAAAACCAAGCAAACTTAATAATGTAGGTGTTAAATCAATTGAACTTACCGGATTTAAAATTACCCTGCCAGGCTCAATATTAGGAGCTTTGAGACAAAATGGCACATGCAGAAATTCATCGTATGCAATTCGGTCATGCCCGGATTGACCATGCTCTTCAAAAGCCTCGCCATGATCGCCAATTACACAAAATATTGTATTTTCCATAATTCCAAGTTTCGAAAGCTCCTGTTCAAAAGACTCGATAAATTTATCCGTATATTCTATAGTTTGCTTATACCTTTCGATTTCTTCTTTCGGCTGTTCGCCGTACCATTCAGGAACCTCATATGTATCATGGGTGACGGAACACATTATTGTCAGCAGAAACGGTTTATTCTTAGCTTTTATCCATTCTTTTACAGGCTCAATCAGGGCATATTCATCACTGCCAAGATAACTTACATATGTATTTGGATCGTTGAGATTATCCCGCGACCAGAATTTATCAAATCCAAGGTTATAAACCAGCCCGGGCCTGCACTCAAAATTACCTCTTGCGGACTGAAAAAAAGCTGTTTTATAATTAAGCTGGTCTTCGAGGATAGTCGCTAAACTTGAATAAGATTTTGAAATCGGTACTGCTTCTACAATATCCTGTGAGGCAGACGCGTATCTTCCCGTCATTAAACTAAAAATAGCTTTTGTTGTATGAGATAATGTCGAACGCATATTCGAAAAAAATACCCCTTGTTTCGCAAGATTCACGAGATAAGGTGTTTTAACATCAGAATTGCCGCCAAATGAAGTTTTTTCATACTGTACGCCTTCAAGAATTATTACCACGATATTATATTTATTCATTTGAGAACCAAGAGGAACCTTAATCTGGTCATGAAAAGGCACTCTTCGTGTAGGTTCCTGCGGCGGTTTATGATTACGTGAGAATAAATTAACAATGCCCTTTATCTGTGCGTTATATTGCAGCTCCAACGATACCGGCTGAGAAGGCCTGCTTTTTATTAAAAATGGGCGTAAAAAAATAGCAGAAAGGCAAATAACAATACTGGTAACGAACCTTATAAAAAATCGTTTATGATTATAATTTGGTTTTTTGGGTTTAGTTAATACATAGCAAAAAAAAGAAATCGCGATCACGCCGGGTAATAGTAAAAGAATTGATGTTATAGGTACTTTTGTTAAATTTTTCCCTACCATGCTTAACGCAATTATTGGCTCACGTATAACAGTCAGTAAAACCCGCGGCAATATCTGAGTTCCCGTTCTGATTAACCAGCCTGCATTGACAAAAGACCAGAAGCAAATCACCGCTGATATAATTGTCACCGTACGAATTACCCTTTTCCTTGGATAAATAAAACATAAAAAAGCAAAAATCACCTCAATACCAACAAAAAACGAGATGTCTGAAAGAATCCACCCCGGATATTGATGTGTCATTAAATTTCGTTTGGCATAGAAATATTTAACTGTTAGGGTGCATAATAACGCTAAAAACATTATTATTGTATAAGGCCGAGCTGTTGAATAGTCAAAAATTGCTCGGTTAAACTTATCACGTTTTTCTATGATAATATTTTTTACAGGTTCTAATCTCATGGTCAGCAAGATTACATTAAAAATCTATAAGTATCAAGCGATATTCTTTTCAGGAAAATAGTATCAACTGAAAGATGTTATCTTCTAACAATGTATATATAACTAATTTAATATAAAAGAAAAAGACAGTAGTATTCTTAATATATACTGTGAGATTGTTGGATTTATTCAAATAATAATTCATAAAACGTTAATTTTCAAAGAATTATGAATGAAATTGTGTTTTTTTGTGCTGTGGATAACCTGATAGATTTCTTATGAGATTGTGAGTGTAATTTAATGTAACTTAACATGTAAACAAACTGAGATTTTTAAGTGTGTGTTATATGAAACATACTTAACAGGTTATCAACAATGATAAAAATATAAAAAAAATTAATGAAAAATTGTTTTGACAATATAGTTTAGTAGGCAATAATACACATATTAACAATAATAACATAATATAAAATGAGGTTAATAATGTCTCTTGAAATAGAACTTGGTTTAAACCAACCTGTTGATTTGCTTGCACACGAAGCACTGCTTAGTACTTATTACACAGCGTCGTATTTGCGTAAAAAAGCGGAGCATTTTCTTCAGCCGTTTGGTTTAACCGATGTTCAGTTCAACCTGATGATGCTCCTTAAACATCAGAGCAGGAAGAATGAAGGCCTGACACAGGCTCAGTTAAGCAGTATGATGCTTGTCAATCGAGCGAATACTACAGCTCTTTTGGATCGTATGGAAAGAGCTGGATTTGTAACTCGTACATCATCCACTTATGACAGGAGATCAAATATAATAGTTCTTACGGAATCAGGTCGGGAACTGCTCGATAGAATTGAGCCGCTTTATGCACAGGAAGTAAAAAGAATAATGGATGTGCTTCTTGAAGATGAACAAAAGAGACTCATTGGATTATTGGAACAAATAAGAGGTAATATTTAAGTAAATCAACATTCTTCTAAGGAGATAAAGAGGAAAATATGAATAATCGCAATAATAATGATAATTCAATAAAAAAGTTATATGTTGGCATTGATGTTGGCAGCAGTGCGGTACATTGTGTTGTTTTGAATGAAAACCGTGAAATAGTTCATTCATCTAATCCTATTCTGCATTTTGCCAATCCTATCGGTGCTATTCATGAAGCATGGCTGGAAATAACAAAAATATTTCCGGAAGAAAATATAAAAAGCACATCATTTACCGGAAGCGGTGCAGTCTCTTTTCCTGAAGTTATGGAAGGAGCAACCTATATTTATGATAGTGTCGCTATCCCCAAGGGTGCCGAAGTTATTATGCCGCAGGCGCAGTATATATTTCACATAGGCGCAAAGGATCCTTACTTTTTCAATTTGAAGGAAATATATAAAAAGAAAACTATTCAGGAGTGGAGAACAGGGACAAAATGCGGCGGCGGTTCGGGTACACTTATAGAAAAACAATGCAGAAGACTATTTGAAGGTGACGTTGCTAATCCTGGATTGGAAGATACAGCACATGCGAAAGATAAAAATGAAAAAGAGCATATCAGAATAAGAAACAGAAAAAAACTTCAGGCTCGTCTTGAGAAAATGTTTCATGAAGCTGAACATGAAGCGAAAAAATCCAAAGAACCATGCGAATTTCTCGCACGCTGCGGCGTTGTGATTCAATCCGACCTTATTCACAAACAGAATGAAGGCACCACAAGACAAGATAATCTTGCGGGTTTGTTCATGACTGTCGCGAGGAATTATATAATCGATGTTCTCGGTGCAAGACAATTCGATGGCGAGAGTGACCATCAGGTAGCTATTGCTACAGGCGGCGTTTTCACAAATGACCTTATTCGAAAAAATCTTCAGGGATTTCTCGGTATTGAAATTATCAGGCCGGAGCAATTCCATAATATAGCCGCTGTGGGGGCCGCTCTTAAAGGAATGGAAAGCGGATGCGGATACATTTTTAAATTGTCTGAACTTGAAAAAGTTTCAGCTCATGGCAGGGAGAAAAGAAAATTCGCCCCGCCAATTTCGGATTATTTATCGAAAGTTAATGAAGAAAGTCTCTCATTAACCGATGATATCCCGGCAAATACTGAAGTTGTACTCGGTATAGATGGAGGAAGTACAACGACAAAAGGAGCGCTTGTCGAAATAAATACAGGAAAATTACTTGATAAATTATATATTAAAACTCACGGCAATCCAGAAGAATCACTCAAGCGGGTTCTGAAATATTTGAGCAGGCACAAAGACAAAGTAATTATAAAAGGAGTCGGAGCGACAGGCTCGGCAAGAAAACTCTATGAGAAAATATTAGTAAGCAAGAAAAAATCGAAAGAAATTGCCGAAAAGAAATTCGAACTCACAGACAGAGTCACCGACGAGATTACATGTCACGCGCTTGGTGTAAGGCATTATAATAATAAAATCGATACTATATTCGAAATCGGCGGCCAGGATATGAAATTCACCAGCTTCGCGAAAGACGGGACAGTCAAGGAAGCGAAAATGAATTACAGTTGCCAGGCTGGTTCGGGACAGACTCTTGAAAATATGGCCGACATAATAAACCTGAAAGTCGAGAGTTCTTTACAAACCGCCGCACTTAGCGCCAAGAGAGTTCCCCTTATAGATTCGACCTGCGGCGTGTTCATGGAAATGGACGAGAACAGGCTCATCGCTGAAGGATTCAGCAAAGAAGAAATCGCGGCTGCTATTCTTCGCGGTACAGCGGCAAGCTATTATTATAAATTCGTAGGCGGTTCACAGCACGCCGGAGTGAAATGTTCCGCACAGGGTGGACCTGCACTTGGTAAGGCTTTCCTTGCCGCACTGGCACAGGTTTCTGAAAAAGAAATTGAAGCATATCCTCACAGAGAAATGTTTGGAGCATGGGGGCAGGCACTTGATATTATCGAAAATATAAAACGCCTCGAAAAAGAAGGAAAGCAATATGGCACAGCGTTCAGGGGATGGGAAATAATTGATATGCCGTTCGATAAACGCATGACTACATGCAGGGAATTGTTCGGTGACAAAAGCTGTGGAATCAGAGATTGCAAGCTTGAAATATTCTCTATCGAAGACGATGAAATTATTACAGGCGGTTTCTGCCCGAAAGGAAATTCCGAAACATCGAGGAAACCAAAAACAAATTATGTCGATAAATATCACAAAATATATGAAAAACATTTCAAAAAATATGGTCTTTTACTCGATGAAATAGAAAGCGGAAAAGCAGAGAAGAAACCTGGAATCACTGTCGGTATAAAACGCAGTACGGCGACTCTCGGAGAAAAAGGAATCTGGAGTGCGGCGATTTTAAGTAAACTTGGTTTCTGCCCGGTAGTGACACCGAGAACAACAAAGGAAATAGCGAATGTAGGTGTGAATAACTCCCGTACGGAATTCTGTATAGCAAGGAAATTAGCGACAGGTCACGCAGCCGCGTTGAACGATAGTCCGGCGGTTGAATTTCTATTTAATCCAAGCTTTATTGAAATAAGAAATGAGAATCCGCCGCATTTGAAATACTGTATTTATACAGAGTCGGAAGGTTATGTGCTGAATGATGTTCTTTCTCTCGATAAGAGTAAACAGTTAAATCCTATTCTGCATTTTGGAGATAATGAAATTCTTATAAGAGCATTTAAGCAGGAATTTGACAGGCTCGGAATGAAATATACCAACAGTCAAATAAAAGAAGCGATTCTGTATGCGGACGAAGCGGAAAAACAGTTCAAACAAGAGTTGTTCGAGGAAGGTGACAAATTCATATCGAGAATAGAATCGACCAATGATAAAGCATATGTTGGAATAGGAAGAGATTATGTCGTCCTCGATCCTGAAGCAAGTTCGAATTCCGGCTCGATGTTCTCCCAGGTTAGAGGACTGGATTATATACCGCAGATTTTCCTCGAATATAAATTCAGGGACATTCCTCTTGATGAAATCGTGGAAAACGAGTTCTGGGTAGAGAGTGTCAGAATACTTCAGGCGGGTTTATACGTAGCCAAACATCCTAATTTATTCGCGATACGAATGATGAATTTCGCTTGCGGACCTGATAGTCTGAAGGTTTATCAGGAAGAAAAGATTCAGCAGGCGGCGGGTAAACCTGTTCTTGTCCTGCTGACAGACGCGCAGACAAATAACGCTCCATTCGTCACAAGAACTGAAGCGCACGAAAGAGTTGTAAGCCAGACGTCACCTGTAAAGATGAATATGGAAAATCTTAAGATAAGAAAAACTAATAAAGCAGACCAAAGAACCTGGCTCATTCCGTATATGGGTGACGCAAGTCATGTTGCGGCGGCGGGGCTGCGGAGTTTCGGCGTAGATGCGATTGTATTACCTACAAATACACAGCTTGGCTATGAAATAGCGCGCAAACATATTTATACCGAGGTATGTTACCCGCTGAAAGGGGTAGTTGGTGACGCGATAGGTTTTCTCACAGAAAGAATCAGAGAGTTCGGAAAAGAGTACGTAGAAAAAAATTATCTTGTAATGATGCCGACAACGAGTGGTCCATGCAGGTTCGGAAAATACACCGAGCTTGTCCGGGAGTTTCTCGACAGGGAAGATTTACAGAAAGTCCCTGTTGCGGGACCGTCTTCTGTAACTGACTATTATGATATACCTTTCCCAAGAGCATTGAGCGCATCGGAAAAAATGAAAATGCAGCAGATTCTCTACAAGGGAGTAAAAGCCTCCGACCTTCTCGAAGATATTTATTTGAGATTTAATCCTTATGCTGTGGATAAAGAAGAAATTGCGCAATTAAGACAAGACAGACTTTCTGCTCTTGAAAAAGTTGTGGAAAAGGGTGCCGAAGTTAATGATATTGTCCAGTGGGGAAAAGAAACCGTTTCACTATTTAAAAAGATTAAACTTACTCAAACAGAAAGATTCCCACTCGTATTGTATATTGGTGAAATATACATGAGGATGCACGATCCATATACAGGTTTTGTTATCAGGCAGCTCGAACAGCAGGGCCTTGAAATTGTAAGGGACCCGGTGACGGACTGGATTGATTATGTAAATAAAATGAACCGCAGGAATAAAAAGAGAGACTTTGGCCTGGCGTTTAAGAGTATGAATTTCTCAAGAATATCAAAAGTTGGAAAAGAATTCGCGAAATCAGCACTGAAAGCGAAATATATATCATCAGTCGAAAGCAAAATTTCAGAGCCGTTCCATGAAGTACTCGAAGGCCGTCATGTTTTGCCCAAGCCGATGGAAATGATTGAGATAATGGAAAAGAATCATGAATTCCACGGCAACATAGAAGGTGAATCACCGTTGAGCTCAGCTATCGCGTATCACTTGATGAATGACATGATTACTCCTCATGGTGACGTATATGTATCCGGTATTTTCCACGTTGGGCCGTTTACATGTATGCAGGAGGGCGTCGCGACCGCAAAAATCGAAGGAATGGCAAAAGAACTTCGCAAGCGCAAACCGGATTTGGTTTTCCCGATAATTCACGCCTTCTTCGGAGATTCGGCGGGCGCGAATCTCGATTCGGAAATTGCGGTTTTCACTGAGCAATGCTACCAAAAACAGGGAATGCTCAAGATGAAATTCCATCCTCATCCACCAGTTACGGCTGATTCCAAAAAACAGGAGATAAAGCCGATTCCTGTTCGAGAGGAGAAGAAAGAAAAAGTTTCACGAACAAATTCTATAAAGTAATAAGTTTGCTTTTTTTGTTTTTTAAGCTAAAATCTTCCCGATGTTTCGAGGTATGAAACAGAAGTGCAAAATTTAGATTAATTTTAACCTTATAAGGATAGAAGGAAGAAATGATGAATAATGCGGTCTTAAAAACTAATGTTGAAGGATACAACCCGATAAGAGGTAAAGTACGCGATATTTATAACTTAGGCGAACAATTACTCATCGTAGCGACTGACAGGATAAGTGCTTTCGATGTAGTAATGTCCAACGGCATACCCAAAAAAGGAATCGTTCTTACGCAAATTTCTAAATTCTGGTTCGACTATCTTACCGGTATTGAAAACCATCTGATTTCAGACGACATAAGTGATTTTCCTGAACCTTTCTGTAATTCTCCCGAGCAGTTCGCGGGACGAAGTATGCTCGTTAAAAAGGGAAAGGTTCTTCCGATAGAGTGCGTTATCCGCGGCTACCTCGCAGGCTCCGGCTGGAAAGAATATAAACAAAGCCAGACAGTATGCGGCCAGAAACTCCCAAGAGGTTTGACACAATGCCAGAAACTTCCTGAGTTGATTTTTACACCCGCGACAAAAGCTGAACGCGGTGAGCATGATGAGAATATCAGCTTCGAGAGATGTGCGAAAATAGTTGGTATGGAAACGGCTGAATATGTTCGCGACAAGAGTATGGAAATATTTGAGGCAGCGAGTAAATACGCAGAAACAAAAGGAATAATCTTAGCCGATACGAAATTCGAATGGGCAATTTACGACGACAGATTGATTCTCGTTGACGAAGTTTTGACGCCAGATTCATCGCGTTTCTGGCCTGCGGATAAATACGAAGCCGGACGCGACCAGGAAAGTTTCGATAAGCAGTTTGTTCGCAATTATCTCGAAGAAATAAAATTCGACAAATCAGGTCCCGGCGTAAAATTACCCGAAGATATCATCGCAAAAACAAGCGATAAATACATCCAGGCCTACGAACAGCTTACCGGCAATAAATTCAAATTTTAATAAATAATCAGACATATTATTGTTGATTAATAAAGCCCTGCATTTTATGCCGGGCTTTTTTTATGCGTTAAAAAAATATTTTATACTAAAATATTAGTTTTAGTTGTTATATATATGATAATCGATTGTACTCCATATGGAGTCCTTAAGACTGAATTCAGTAAGGATATCCTTAATGCTTGAAGATAAGCTGTTAATATTGAAGTTTAATCGCGGCAGCCGCGAGGCTTTGCAGGCTATTTACGAAAAGTATAAGGACGATTTAGTTACATTAGCAGCTGCTCTTTTAATTGATGTGAACCTGGCTGAAGATGTTGTGCATGATGTTTTTGTTTCTTTTATTGAATCGGCGAGTAAATTTCGTTTAACCGGAAGTCTCAAAGGTTATCTTGCAACTTGTGTCGCGAATAATGCCCGAAATATGATAAAAGCGGGCAAAAGACATCAAGCCGCAGATATCGACGAAGCAAAACAGTTTGAATATTCCGGCAATCCTGACAATCTCGCGATTTTCGGCGAGGAATTACGGCAGTTAAGCTGGGCGTTGGAGCAGTTACCTTTCGAGCAGCGGGAGGTTTTAATCCTGCATTCTTACAGCGGCTTGAACTTCAGAACAATCGCGGCTCAACAGAATGTTTCAATAAATACCATACAGGGGCGCTACCGGTACGGCATGGATAAACTGCGGTCTTTGTTAAATAGTGAGGTGCAAAAATGCGACCTGCAGAAGAAATAAACAAATTAATTAAAAAATTAAATATAAAAGCCAGTGCGAATCTTGATAAGAGAGTTAGAGAAAGTATTTCCAGAGAAAAAGCTGAATTTCAGAAAGCTCGTTCGGATTTTCAAAGTTCGTTTATGCGGAGAGTAATCATGAAAAACATAAAAACAAAACTTGCGGTTGCAGCTTCGCTTATAGTAATTTGTGCGATTATATTAAGCATTGTATTTAATAAAACTGAACCCGAAATAAAAATACAGATTCCAGCCGAACTCGCGTCAATGAGTGTGGAAGAATTAATCAAATTGCATTATGGAACCGAAAACTCAGTTTACGATCCTAATATAATTAAAGCGGCATTGCAGCAGGCACTTGATAAAAGGGAACCGGAACAGATTATTCAAATAGCCAAGAATGTTATCACGGAAAGTGGAACAGTTCCAAGGGGTATGGGAGGAGGGCGTGGTGCCGCACCGCCGGTTCATCCTCTCAGGCATATAAGCCGCACCAGTATCACATTTCCAGAAGTGATAGAAAAGTCTGATATATTCGTACATGCCAACCTTAAAGATATTGATATAAATGTCGATGATATAATTAAAGCTTTGATAGAGAAAGAGCAGTATAGAAATTTTGGGGATTATCTAAGTAAATACCGTGTATCATTACCCTTATATATTATTGAAACTCTGCCGAAAGATATATTAAAAAGAGGTAAAATGATGACACTCCCTGCTGTTATAAATGAAATGACGCTTAATGAGTTGAAGAAAAATTCTGGTTATTATCTTTGCATGACTTTAGATAAGGATAATCAGCCTCACTTTCTTGACTATTTCTCAGGTGTTTATGCGGTTGATTTTAACGATCCAGCTAATATTGAGTTTTGGCCATTCCTCTCGGATGCTCAGGATATACTGAAATATGAAAAAACTCCTGAACAGAAAACAATTGATTACTGGTCTTCTAAGTTAAATGGCGGCACTTTTTTACTGGCTCTTGAGTACATGAATATCTTACCAGATGAGATTATACCTGCAAATTCAATAATGGATGCTATTGATATCAAATATGCGGAGTTGAGCGATCAAATACAAAAGAATTATAACGATGCTATCGCAAATGGAGAAACCCAAAGTGATGGTCAGGCGCGGACGATAAGCTATACTAACGCACCATTATTTGATAAGGCTATGAATCTGCTTGTGCGGGCAGGTGATAAAGACTGTATTAAAAGGATGATAGTTTTATTCGATAATGATATTAAATCTGGTAATAAAAGTATTTTATGGCGGCGGGTTAATGATCAAAAAATAATTTCCTTAATAGTACGCATGAATATCGCTTTGCAGGAAAATGACACCAATAACCGGCTGATAGATACTTATCTCAAATATAAAGACAAACCATTAGTAAGCCAGTACGCCAACTATAATCCTCCTGATGAGCAGGTTCGATTTGCCGGGTCATTGCTTAATGAGATAATCAGTTGTGCGGTTGATAATCAAGATGAAAAAAACATATCAATGCTTTCGGAAATGCTTCGTATGCCTGCTGATTTAGGTATAGCTTATACGACAATGGAAGAGATATGGAAGTATCTTGCTTCGAGCGGGAAATATGATATTCGTTCCGAGCTTGAGGATTTCCTTAAAGATCCAGCATTATTCAGTTTAAATGTCTCTTCGGCGTATTATTACGAACAGGCAGCTTTCCAGGTACTCAATAAACTTCCGGAAGATGTTCGTCCGAGCCAGGAAGAACTGGTTTATTATTTGATTATGATTTATAAGAGGAATAAGGACAATTCAAGCTGTGTGTATTTTGCAGTTAAGACACTTCAGGAAATGCAGAATTTATCTGAATCGGAATGTTTGTCAATTCTGAATAATATAAATATTAAAGATGAATCTCGATAGAATATTCCTCCATCGATTCACGATAAATCAATTGTGGTATATATTTGGTCCAAAGAAAAAACGGTCTTATTCAACTTAACTTTTTTATTTTTGCAATCTCGCGAGTTCGTCGCGGCACATTTTTAACTGGCTTTCGTCAGTTAGTTTTTGTTCGGCTTCCTTGAGGTGCTTTATCGCCAATTCCGGCTGGTTCAGATAGCGCGTGTACATAATGCCAAGCATTAATTCTACCTGCTCCGAATATTCATATGTGCTGTAATGTTTTAAAAATTGCTCATAAGCTTTTGCGGCCTCGGCGTGTCTGTTCTGGCCGGTAAGCTGGTTTGCAATGTCTAACAGCTGCTGTCGCGGCAGAACCTGCTCGCTATCGTGAGTCATAAGCTTGAGATAAATATCAGCGGCTTCCGGTAAATTTCGCTCCGTGATTCTATTGCTGATTTGTAATCTTAATTGCATAGATTCTTCTTCAGCTTTTTCCTGAGCCGAAGTTTTTTTAATTTCTTTGGATGTTACGTATCTCGACGTTGCAGAGAACGGATCGAAGCCGCTCGAAACAGCATCCCTGAACTGGCGGCGTCTATTCCACTGTCTTATCATGTCCCAAAGGTCGAAATGTGAACTGCTTATAAGTTTGGCCGCAAGCATAAGTGTAATGGACAAAATGCCGAACGTATAACCGGCGATATGTGCTGTATAAGCTATGGAAGCAGGCTGATTTGTCAGACCCGGCTCAAGAAAATTATCGAAAATTATGAGTTTGAACGCGATGAAATACAATGCAGGTATTTCTATTGTATTAATAAAGAAGAAGAACCACCAGAACACACTGATTAATGTTTGCGGGAATAATACAAGATATGCGCCCGTGACCGCCGCTACCGCTCCGCTTGCGCCCAGAACCGGCGAACTGCTTAACAGGCAATGACCGATTCCGCTGAAAACCGCTCCTGCCAAATAGAATGCTGTATAGCCGACATTACCGAGTTTGTCATTTACGTTATTTCCGAATAAGTAAAGAAAAAACATATTGCCTATGATGTGCATAAGGCTGCCGTGCAGGAAAGCGTAGCTTACGAATTGCCATAAATGCAGATGATATTTTTGCGGGGTAAGTATGAGAATTTCTACCCATGGCCGCAATTGTTCTTCCTGTTGTGTGATCGGATTTCTATAGACGTGATAGCTTAACAGGAATAGAACGATATTAGCCGCGATAATGATGTAATTCGCGTAAGGCGTTTTCCGCGGTCGGATACTTGTTCTATAAGGTAATATAAAAAACATAGCCCGTTATTGTACCGGGCAAAGTGAAATTTAACAAGGCATAAACGAAAAAGGACGGCTAAAAAGCCGTCCTTTAACACCAAAAAGATTTGGTACTATTTTCCCCCGTTTGGAAAACATCCTGCGGCCGGCGAAATTTTGTCTTAACCAGCCTCTCCCTCGGCGAGTATTATATCTGATTATAATATAAGAAATAAACCGGCCAATGAGTGAGCTTTTATAAAAAAATCCTTTATTTTTTCATAAATTTATAGTTCATTAGTAAAAAAGTGTGCTATAAGGACTTATAACACGATATTCGTCAGTTATTTTGAGATAGGAGATTGAATTAATGAATACCGAGATAATCAAAAACCGTGTCCGGGCGATTAGCCGTGAGCTTAAAAAAAATGAAATACATTGTCTTATAATCACCAAACCCGCAAACGTAACTTATACGACGGGTTTCCTGGGTGATGATAGCTGGGCGATGCTGATTAATGGGCGCTCTTTCCTTGTAACTGACAGCCGATACACTGAACAGGCGCAGAACGAATGTCCATTATGCGCGATAGTTGAACGTCATGAGCCTTTGGCAAATGCGGCTGCGAGTGTGATTAAAAAATATAAATCCGTTGAAAATATCTCAGTCGAAGATACGACTTCTATCGCTGAGTTTGGACTGATAAAAAAATCTCTCAGGACGAAAGTTAATACAGTTGGCGGCGTAATTGAAAAAATCCGTATGACGAAAGATGAAACAGAAATAGCCGCGACAAAAAAAGCCGCTGCGATAGCGACTAAAGCTCTCGCGCAAACTCTCCCGAATATAAAACCCGGCATGACAGAAAGCGAAGCAGCGGGATTGCTTGATTTCCAGATTAGCAAACTGGGTTCGACGAACAGTTTCGAGACGATAGTCGCGTTCGGTCCTAACGCTTCGATAGCGCATCATCGGCCAACTTTAAGAAGGCTGAAGAAAAACGATACGATTCTGATTGACTTCGGCGCAAAATACAACAGCTATTGCAGTGACATTACGCGATGTTTTATTATGGGAAAGCCGGATGAATTTTACCAGACAGTTTACGATATTGTGGAAAAGGCACAGCAGGCGGCGATAAAAAAAGTCAAAGCCGGTATTACAATTAAAGAACTCGACTCGGTAGCGCGTGACATTATCAGGCAATCTGATTTACCAGTTTATGGCCACGGAACAGGTCACGGCCTCGGTATAGAAATACACGAGTCACCATTCCTAAATGCTCAAGCCAAAGGTGTATTACAGGTTGGACAAATAATCACAATTGAGCCGGGTGTTTATATACCAAACGTTCTCGGTATTCGTATAGAAGACGATTGTCTTGTTACAAAGACCGGCTGCGAAATCCTGACCCGAAATTGCCCGCATAGTCCTTTATTAAAATAAACGTGTTAACCTAATGTCATACCCGCGCAGTTTTCGAAGAAATAGATTCCCGCCTGCGCGGGAATGACAAGTCTCTGTTTGTTGCTGTAATAGATTTATATGAAAAAATAAGTATAGCGATTTACAATAAAAGTGATATAATTTTTAGAAATTATGGATTAGTGATTAAAACATGGTAATAAGAGGATAAAAAATTATTATGAGAGGATAGCCATGACAAACAAAAGCCGCATTAGAACATTAATTATTTTCCTTTTTCTCGCAATATTTTCATTTACATTATATTTGACCAGCCAAAAGCAAAAGTGGAATATAGGCTGGGGCAAAGGACTTCTTTCAATCTCTGAGAGAAAATATTATTCTAATCGTATTATTCGAATTATCGAAAACTGGCGGCAAGCAGCACACCAAGCCAATAACGATATTACAAAACCATTACCAGAATCATATAAAACATATTTCATTATCGATCTGGAAAAAAAGGCTCTCTGGATAGAAGAGAATGGACAAATCAGAACAGAGAATTGTATTGAATTATCCCCAGAAACGAAATGGTCTCTTTATCATATTACTCCTGAGGGCTATACTGAGCTTTCAGGCCGTACAGCTCTTAAAATCAGAGGTTTAGCCACAAACTGGAGTGCTCCGGAACGATTTAATCTGGTTGGGCAGGGAATTAAAGGTTATATAGTTATTGATTTTAATTCGCATTACAAATATGCTTCTTATAACGCTGGTCCATTTGTAATGCGTTCGATAAAAATTCAACCCCCCACTATAGATAAAGACCTGATTTATAGTTCTGTTGTAGCTACCAACGAAGAATATGAACAATATCTTGATACGATATCTGATTCTAATGTGGTGGCAATTGAAAATGAAAAAATCAAGGCTTGGAATAAAATTGAAAAATACTTATATATGGAATTTGAAAGACAGTTTCCGAAAAAAGGTTATGATTTGACAAACACTGAAATTAAACCCGGACCTGATTATTCTGCGGCACGTGCTTATATTAATATTCGAAAAACAAATATCTTAGAAAGGATTACAGATCATAGGTCTAAGCATCATGGGTATAGCATATACATTGATCATCTTGGTAATGATATCTGGTATGCGAAAAATGTTCCTAATCCTCATCCTGATCCATCAGGAACAGAAGAAAATAAACCAGTGCTGGATTTTGAATTTCTTACAAGTCCAAATGGATTTATTAAAGGTTCAAAACGTGTAGAGTTACTTAAAAAAGGAAGAGAGTTTCAGCAAGCTCCTGCTGTCCCAGAGTCAAAATGGAAAATGACTTTATCTAATGGCGCTGAATTTGAATTTCTTGGTATCCATGATAATACTAATCCTGACGCAAAATGGTGGGGGCCGGATGGTAGTTTACTGGATTATATACCAAATTATAATAAGGAGCTATACGATCCATTTATAAGTGATGATATTATTTGTGAAGTAGCTTGGCGATCAACTCCTAATATTGTATCCGATGTCACACTTGAAGGAGGGGAGAAATTCATTCTTCGTGAAGTTATAAATAGATATGGCGATAGATATCTAATATCTCATGGAACTAAGGTTTTCAAGTTTGATAATTACCCTCAAATGACAACATTTAAGGCAAAGGTAAGTATTACAGATTGGAAAATACCATTACAAATAAGCAATAAACCTGGAGAAATAAATTTTCTTAATAAAAAAAGGATTGTTCTGAATCCCCCTGAAATTGAAAACGAACAGCTAATAGTAAAATGTTACGAAGAAAGCTATGTAGAACTGACTGAATATAAAACCGATTTTGCGATTATAGTTAATAACGGTTCAGAAACTAAAACAGTTTCTCTTACTAATTTTGCAAGACAACGGCCACATGAAGTTAAAGAAGGTATGAATGAGTATGCATATATTATTAAGGATTATAATATAGATCAAATTGAGGGAGTCTGTTTTCGATATCAGCCATACCAACCATATAGTTATATAATATTCAAGAATATTTCACTTGTTCCGGGACAGGACCAGGGATTTGAGATTGAAGTTATAGAAGCAGAGGAATAAATATTTTTGGGAGAGGATAGCCATGACAAATAAAAATCGTATTAATATTTGTATAGTTATATTGGTTATTGTGGCTATTTTATTATTACTATTTTCCCGTTGGAATCAATACAGTTTCGGCTGGGGTAAAGGCAATATATCTGTTTCAGAAGCTTCGTATTATGGAAACAATATGAAACGCATAATTGTTAATTGGATGAAAACAAGGGATAACGCGAATTTCAGTGACGATGGATATTATGATGATTCGTATCAGTCTTATCTTGTATTCGATCTTGCAAAGCAAGCCATGTGGATGGAAGATAATAGCCGGATTTTAAAAGACAATTATATGGAATTTCCAGCAGGTATGAAATGGGCTTTTTATCATATTACTCCGAATGGAAAGACGGAATTAACAGACCGTATAATTTTGAAATACAGGGGATTTGATACCAACAGGCAAATTCAAGAGGCTTTTTTTCTTGTCGGTACCGGCCGGGGTAAAGGATATCTCAATTGTCAAGTCTATGGTCATGGCGGCGAAGCTGGTTATAATAATAATGTATTTGCCATGCCGCAAATCAATTTCCCATCCTCAACAAGAAATGATTTGTTTGGTTCTCTCATTGTATCTGACGAAGAGTATAAGAAATACCGTGACTCTTTAACTGATTTAACTTTGCCGCAATCGGAACAATTATCAGTTGTTGAGCAAAACAAAGAAGCATGGAACAAAATTGAGAAGTTCTTATACCAGGAAATTGAAAAACAGGTGAACGCAAAGGGCTTCAAGCTGAGAAATATTTTAATTATTCCCGGTCCGGATTATTCCGCGGCAAATAGTAAAATCGATGCACGAAACAATAACAAAATACTGCAAAAATTATTTGGTGGCATATCAAGATTAGATATGACTCTTAAAATTGATAATCTTGAAAATGATACATGGTATGTAAAAGGTAAAGATAATTCCGGATTAAATCCAAATCAGAAAAGTAAATATGATATTGAATTTCTTGTCAGTGATAAAAATAAAATAGCAAAATCACAATATAACGAGCTGCTTGAAAAAGGAAGACAGATACAAAAACCTTTTGTCATTCCGGAATCGAAATGGCAGACAACGTTAGCTAACGGCATGAAAATTGAGTTTCTCGGAATCTGTGAAAATCCGAGTGCCGGAAAGCAATGGTGGGGACCTGATGGAACTGTTGTTGATTATGTGCCGTATATCAATAATTTAGAGTACGACAAAACCAACGCAAACAGTAAAGTTTATGAATTTGTCTGGAGGATAACTCACAGACCAGCTAATTTTGGTATTGCAACTTCATTTGAAGGCAGCAACGGTTCGAACCAAAGTATTTACACCGATAGATACGGCCTGAGTCTATGGCCAACGAATAGTTTAAACATCCAAACTTCCAGTTTCGATAAATCAAAAACCAAAACTACTTTTAAAATTCTTTTTGATCAAAATAATACCAATAAACAAACAGTGCTATTCAAAAATATCTCTCTCGTATCGGGTCAGAATCAGGGATTTGAGATTGAAGTTATAGCATCAGAGGACGAATAATACTTAGCTTGATAATTTTTTGTAAACAGCTTCTATTGTATCGACCATTGTATCTGGGGCGAATTTTGTTGTTACGGATTCTCTGCCTTGCGAGCCGAGATGCTTTCTTAGATTCTCATCCGCGATAAGTTCTGCGCAGGCTTTTATGAGTTGCTCGATACTTTTTGGTTCTATGAGTCTGCCGGTATTTTCGTTTACGACTTCTCTTGCGCCATCTACATCGAATGAGATAGCAGGTATGCCGCCAAGCATTGCCTGCGGCAGGGTTCGCGCGAGGCCTTCGCGAAGCGAGCAGTGAACGAGTATGTCCGAAGATTGGATTACCAGGGGGATTTCACTGGTTGGCAAGAGTCCTGTAAATTTGATTCTGTCTTCAAGTCCGAGTTCTTTTACCTGTTGTTTGTAAGTATCAGAAAGGTTGCCGTTTCCGACAAAAAGCCAAACGCAATTCTCGAATTGTTTCGAGAGAGTTTTTACCGACTCGATAATATAGTCATGACCTTTTAACATGAATAAGCGAGCGATAGTAACCAGTACAACTTTATCTTCAGAGATTCCGTATCGTTGTCTGAACTTTATTTTTTGCTCATCCGGGTAAGGTTTTAAATAAGCATCTTCTTCGATGGCGGAATAAGCCGTGATATATTGGTCCGGCTTACCTATACCAGCGGCTAATGACTGGTTTGTCATCGCGTCTGCGACACTGATAAAGAAATCTGTTTTCTTGCCGGTGTATATTTCAATTGCGATATATAATTTATTCAGCCAGTGACTTTGATATGGATGAAAAGAAAGGCCGTGAATTCCGTGAATGATTTTCGTATTTCGTATTGCGTGATGCGTATTGCGTAAATTGAAAGCAGCTAATCTTCCTAATATACCTGCTTTAGCCGAATGCGTATGAACAATATCCGGCTGCAATTGTTTCAGGATTTTTTTAATTTCGTAATAAGCCGGAATATCATCGAGAGGGTTAATTGCTCGTTTGAGTTTATCTACAACTACAATTTTATACCCCTGATTCTTAGCCTGGTTAAATAGTTCTCCTTCCGGGCCAAGAGCAGGACCGGTTATCAGCGTGACATCATGTCCGCGCTGAGCCAGCAGCTTGCAGGTAATAAGCGTATTCTCCTGCGCGCCACCAAGTATCAAACGTGTTATTATATGTACAATTTTCATTTTCAATTATTTTGCCACAGAGGACACAGAGAGCACAGAGAAATATTTTTATTCTTCCTTATTTATTGTATCATTTTCAGGTATTGGTTCTGTACGGCGTTGATTGATACGTTTATATCGCCAGATATCTGTCGTGATATTATTAGCTAAATCTGTATATTGGTTAGGTAATTGTGATACGACTTCCATTGCTTCATCATATCGTTGCGTACGTGTGTATATCCATATTAACCAAGTATAGCTTGGTAAATATTCTGGAAATTGCTCCTTAAGAATTTCAAGAAGATTAATAGCTTTGTCCCATTCTTCTTTGGAATAAAGTTTTATAGCCTGCCTTAATAATTTGGGGACTTTTCGTATTGCTAACATTTTATTATAAATGAACCATACTAGTGGGATTAAAGCAATTGGCAATAGTTTTATATTTCTTGCAATCTCTGCAGGCAAAGAAAGCAAAACCATGGAACCTATCAATTGAGGTATCATAGTTCTCTGTGTACCAAATTCAACACTTTTTTCTAAAGGCTGAACTATTGAATCTTCGACAAGGGTTTTTCTGTACTCTATTTGATTTAAAAACTCATCTATTTCTTCGGCTTGATCAGAATCTTTCCAAAATTCGATAGCATAATTATTAGGAGAAATGACGAGAGTGACAGTATTACGTCTCTTAAAAAATTTGTTTAGTAGAATTATAAAATATACAAATCCGATTAATATAAAGGGAAAAAATGCAATAAAGAATATTTTTCCAGCAAATCCATCTGGATCAATATTAAATACCCAAAAAATTAAACCGTATAATAAAGGCCCAGATACTAACAGGGCAAAAAGAAAGGAAAGAGCTCTAATTAAATATAAAGCTCTGAATTTCTTATCTTCATATATAGTGATTAATTCAACAGGAACCTGTACTTCAGATTTTGCGTACCTGTTATTTTCATTGATTATCAGGATTGTACCTTCAAGCGATAAAAAAGTCTTACCGGTTGGCTCGATTTTTTCAATTCTTAGAGACATTAATCTAATCCTATCGTATATTTTTGATTCTACTCGTACTTAATCCACATCAGGCATAGTCCTTCCGGAGGAGCGAGGCGGCCGGCGGCGGTTCTGGTTTTGGCTTCGAGAATTTCTGTTATTTTTTCGCTCTGCCATCTGCCGTTACCTATTTCCGTCAGGGTACCTACAATGTTTCTTACCATATTATACAGGAAACCATCGCCTTCGACATCAATATAAATCCATTTATCTTCTGAAGTAACATCACATCGGAAAATTGTGCGAATAGAGCTTTGGCGTTTATCTGCGGCGGTGGCGAATGATTTGAAATCTTTTTTGCCAACGAGCAGTTGAGCCGCTCTGTTCATTTCTTCTACATTGAGTTTCTGGTGCAGGTGCCAGCATTGATTCAGTTTCAGGACAGGTCTATATTTTCCTGTATGAATTGTATAGCGATAGAGTTTGTTCTTTACATCGCCAATCAGGTCAAAATTTTTAGGTACTTCTTCGGCACTCGTGACAACAATATTGTGAGGAAGTTTTCCGTTGATTGCCTTGGGGAAATTCGCAGTTGGTATTGGACAATCGACTTCTATTAGTGCGGCCTGGCCAAGCGCGCTTACTCCAGCATCGGTTCTGCTCGCGCCGTGTACGGGGATTCGCTCGCCAATGAGATTAGATACAGCTTCGACAAGCTCACTCTGGATAGTTCTTTTTCCAGGCTGAGTTTGCCAGCCGCTGTATCTGCTGCCGTCATATTGGACAGTTAGTTTTATTTTTCTGATAGCCATATCGGCTATTAAAGCAATTTTTCGGCGATTTGAACAGCATTCAATGCCGCGCCTTTTCTTATTTGATCGCCAGAAACCCAGATATTAATGCCGCGATTGTCTGGAATAGACTCGTCCTGTCTGATTCTGCCAACGAAAACATCATCTTTGCCGGTTGCGTCTATCGGCATTGGGAAACGATTGTGTTCACGGTCGTCCATAACAGTTACACCTGGAGCTGTACTGAGTAAGTCTCTTACCTGGTCAGGAGTAATTGATTTGGTGAATTCCAGGTTAATACTTTCGCAATGCGCCCTGAATACCGGTATTCGGATGCAGGTGCAGGTAATCTGAATTTCCTGGTAATTGAAAATCTTCCTGGTTTCATGAACCATTTTCATTTCTTCTTCGTTATAGCCGTTCGGTTTCATTGAAGAATTATGACTGAAAATATTGAACGCAATCTGGTACGGAAACACTTTGCAGGTCGGTTTTTTGCCGGCTAATATTTCTCGTGACTGTTCTTCAAGCTCAATCATAGCGGATTGTCCTGCGCCGCTCGCCGCCTGATAAGTGCTTACGACCATTCTTTTTACCGGATTCGCCTGATGCAACGGCCAGACTGGAACTATTCCGATAATTGTCGAGCAGTTCGGATTGGCGATAATACCTTTATTTTTGGCTATTTCCTGGGGATTGATTTCAGGTATAACCAGCGGCACGCCTGCGTCCATTCTAAAGGCTGAGGAGTTATCCACTACGATTGCTCCTGCCGCGACGGCGGCCGGGCCGAACTCTTTGCTTCTGGATGCGCCTGCGCTGAATAACGCGATATCCACGCCTTTGAAACTGTTTTTGGTCATTTCTTCAACTATGTATGTCTTGCCCTTAAATTCGATTTTCTTGCCTTTTGACCTGCTGCTCGCGAGCATTTTGATTGAATCGAAGGGGAAATTGCGTTCTTCGAGAATACTTAAAAATTCTTGTCCGACTGCTCCGGTAACACCGGCTATAGCTAAATTACAACCCATATCTGGCTCCTGAAAAACATTTCTAAAATTAAAGGCAGCCCAATCAGCGTTTACTAAGGCTTCCTTGGTTGCTGCCCATATTCATACAATTTATACAATTCGGGGATTATACCAAATATAATAAAACAATGCAATAGTGGTGATACTTATACTAATTAATCACTCGGCTGATTCTGTAACAGGAATTTTTTGCCAGACAGCCGCCAATGCGGATGCGGTAATAATACAGATAAAAACGAAAATCGCCGCTGGTATCGCCGCCTCTTTTCCGATATGGTCCAAGGCAAGCATAGAGCCTAAACCAGCATTTTGCATGCCGATTTCAATAGTAAGAGTGCGTTTTCTTCTGGAATTCATGCGAAACAGAGCCGCTACTGAATATCCGCCCAACATGCCGTAAATATTCAGAATTATGCCGGTAATCAGAATAATACCTGTAACTGCGGCGAGACTTTCCTTGTTTACGGCTATTACGTATGAACATATAAAAATGATGAAAGTTACCGATATTGCCGGAAAAACGGGCAAAATTGCTTGAATTCGCTTACCAAAGAGAAATCTTACTCCGAATCCGATAAATAATGGAATAACTACGGTCATTGAAACATATATAAACATATTCCAGAATGGAATTTCCATCATCGAACCAGCGAGCAGAAAAGTTAATCCTGGTGTAAATAAAGGGCAAAAAAGCGTCGAGACGGTAGTAAGTGAGACGGAATAGGCCGTATCTGCTTTGGCGATATAGCTCATAACGTTACTTGCCATCGCACCCGGAGCTGAACCGGTTATTATCAGGCCGACCGCGATTTCTGATGGAAGATGAAAAAGCTTCGCCAGAACAAACGCTCCGAGCGGCATAATTATAAACTGGGCAGCCGAACCGATTAATACAATTATGGGAGTGCGCACGATGTTCTTAAAATCATCCAATTGCAAAATGGCGCCGATTCCGAACATAGTCAGCGCGAAAAACCATTCCCTTCCTTTACCAAGATGGAGAGCCTTTGGTAATATTTGCTCGATAGTTACCGCGAAGAACCATGTAGTTTGTTTCTCGATAGTTGTAAAAATATTTGGGTGGAGATATGCGAGGATACCGCATATAACCACCCAAATCGCAAAATATCTTGTATAAAAATCGAGTATCTTTTTTAGCATAATACGCGATGACTGAACATTACTTTATAATCAATAGCTCAGACCGAAGCCGTATTTATAAAGCGGCTCGTAGTTACTGTCGCCAACATTTATTGGAAGCTGGTCCATTGACTTTGGCCATGTGAAGGAAAGCTTTCCAGTTGGTTTGTAATTTCCGAAGAGTACATCAGCTACGCCCTGGCCTTCTGTTCCGGGGAGCCATGCCGCTATGATTGCGTCAGCTTTATCGAGAATGTCACCGATAATCATCGGACGGCCGGAGATAATAACCGCGACAACCGGTACTCCGGCACTCTTGATTGTATTAATCATTTCGACCTGCTGTGTGCTTAATGAAAGGTCGCCATTATCTCCGGAGCCTTCTGCGTATGGTCTTTCTTCTCCGACAAAAACAAACGCGACATCGGAGCCGGCCGCACCAGAGCCGTCACTTGAGTAAGTGACTTGTGTATCGGAAGAAACTGTATCTTTGATTGCCTGTAAAATAGTCGTACCTTTTGTAACTGTATTGCCGCTTTGTCCCTGCCATTTGATTGTCCAGCCGCCGCACTGGTTGCCAAGGTTATCACCATTTACACCGGCTACGAAAATTTTCTTTGTTGTTTTAGCGACAGGAAGAACCTTGTTGTTGTTTTGAAGCAGAACGAGCGATTCGCTTACAGCTTTGCGGGCAACTTCACGATGTTCCTTTGAGCCGAATTTCTCATGGAGTTTTCTATCGGCCAGATGAGAGCGGTTCTTATCCAAAAGACCCATAGCGATTTTTACACGAAGGATTCGTGTCACCGCGTCGTCAATACGTGACATAGGAACAGTTCCTTCTTCGACGAGTTGTTTCAGGGTAGTGAAAAATTCCGCATATCTTGTTGGTTCCATAGCCATATCCATACCAGCGTTTACTGATATTGCAACAGCTTCTTTAAAATCCCTCGTAATCTGGTCTATTGCGTTATAATCCGAAATCAGTAAACCCTGGAAACCCAGTTCACCTTTCAGTAAATCAGTAAGAAGAAATTTGCTTGCGGAGCATTTTGTGCCGTTCCAACTGCTATACGAAGGCATAATTGTCACTACGCCAGCATCGACACAAGCCTTATAAGGCGGAAGGTGAATTTTGCGAAGAGTTTCTTCGTCGAATTCACAATTTCCTGCGTTCAGTGTCACTCTTGTACCGCCTCTTGTTGTCATTGCGGCTCCTCCGAAATTAAATCCGCCAAAAGCGGCTCCGCCTCTTCCCTGTGAAACCAATGCGGTTGTACCGCCATCAGCGATGTAATGTTTTGCGCAGGCTGCGACAGAAAGCGGATTGCTAAGGTCATTACCCTGTAAGCCGCGAACAGAAGCGACTCCAAGGATAGATGAAATTTCCGGGTCTTCTGAAAAACCTTCGTAAGTTCTTCCCCATCGTTCATCACGAACCACAGTGACACAGGGAGCGAAGGTCCAGTTCATTCCGGTTGCCTGCATTTCAATAGCGGTGATCCGACCGACTTCCTGAACAATCTCAGGGTCATTTGTACAGCCAAGACCTATATTGTGCGGGAAAATTACGGCCCCGATTACATTGCTATGGCCGTGAACTGCGTCAACGCCGTACATAACAGGAATACCGAGACGTGTTTTCATGGCAATGCTCTGAACTTCATCATAGACATCAGTCCATGCTTCCAGGCCATTACCGGCGGCTGGATCCGAATCGCCTCCCATCAGAACCGAACCGAGGAAGTATTTCTGTATATCATTTTTATCCCGCATACCGACATACTCGGATTGAATCATCTGGCCGATTTTCTCATCGAGTGTCATCTGTGCCAGAATTTCTTTTGCCTGAGCGTCAAAGTCCATAAGAGATTTTGGTTTTAATTGTGTCCTCGCAGACATTGTGCCGCATGAGGCTAAGAAAGCAGCGAGACATATTAAGCTTAATAATGTGGTGATACGAACGAAAGAAGGGATTTTTTTTGTCATTTCATAACTCCTTAAAACCTGATAAATTTATCAAATTCACTTTCCTGTGACGCGAAACAACTTTATAAATAAATTATAACCGGGATTTTATAATAATCTGGTTATGAATGCTATCTTTTTTCCGTTTTTTTGTAAAACTCATGGTAAGAACATGCCCATATAACAGCTTACATATCCAAATAGTCGGAGCAATATTTTTTTCTCAGGCACTTTTTGCAATGGTTGCCTCTCCAGATGCTATCGAATTGTTCCATAATCTTTTCTATAGTATGTTTATCATCAGTAATAAAACCAGACTCGAAATTCCTTTTATTTTCACTTTTTGCCCCCATACCAGCTCCAGTAAGATTAGCGCTTCCTGCATAAGCAAAACAGCTGTCTATAATTATCGTTTTAAGATGGACTCTTGGGCATAGAATTCGTTCCATGCCGCTTATTAAATTTGCGTACCTGTCGAAATCTTTTCTGAAAGCGGGGCCGGGTTCTTTGGCATGGAGTAATCTTATTTCTACATTTTGATTAACCAGATCGGATAGAATCTCAAGAAAAGGGACCATTTTGCTGTTTTTCTTAACATAGAGATCCTTCAGGTCGGAAGTGGCAATCCAGAGAAATTTGCGCGCATGTATAATTTTGTCGCAAATAACCTTTTCGTAAATATCTTTGTCTGTAATAAATTCAAACATACCGGCATGATTATACAGTTTCAATCATATGATTACAATCATTCTGAGTTTGCTATTTTAAAATAACAAGGCCTGCATGATATTTCATACAGGCCCTGTGTTTTGCTAATTAACTCTAAACCGATTTCAAGATCGGCACTGATTTAATCACAACGCTTTATGGTGTTGGATCAGACAGGTATTTGATCTCTGCATCAGAGAGAGCTTTGTTATATACTCTGACTTCATCAAGTTTGCCCTTAAAGAGGGATTCCTGACCAGTATTACCACTGTTGGCTCTGGCGCCAAGGTATGTGTTGTGTGTAGTCGCAGCAACAACTTTAGTTGTTCCAGTTAAAGCAACTGTCCTGATCAATTTACCATCAAAATAAATTGCCTTAGTGAAAGCTACACTGTCATATACGCAAGTGATATGAACCCACCTATTCTGTGGAGGAACTAAGTTACTGAACATATCATCGTTGCTTACACCTCTTGTCGTGAAGGCTAAATAATTACTCGTGCCTTGTCGAATCTGCCAGCCCACGTTATTTTCACCACGGTTGCCAATCATTACACTACCCCAGGTAGATGTCCAGGCTTGAATATTGGCCCAGAATGAGACACTAAAGCTGCCTTTGAAATTAAACGCGTCCTTGTTACCAAGGTCAACACAATCCTGATTTGCATCAAATGCAAGTGCTTTACCATAAGCAGTGTACTCATGTGATACAAACTGTGGATTGCCAATGATTGTTCCATTAATAGCGTTAACTGAACTATCGTTGACGTTGTTTTCCATTTTGTATCTTGCTACCATGTTGGCATCGCCGGGATTGACCGGGACTATCGGAACAGGCAGATCTTTATATAATCTAATGTCATCAATGTGAACTTTACCTGCTCCAGCTTTCGTATCATCTCTGGTAAAGCCGATCTTCAGGCTGGTAACGTCTGTGAGTTTTACCTCATTTGCGATGAGCGGCACCTGAACCTGTGTCCATGACGGTGAAACTATTTCACTGTCAGGAATAAGTTCTTTCTGATACCAATAATAAGCATCATTCAATTTGACATACAGTTTCTCGGTTTTTGGATTGGCTATATCACCATAAACCCAGAATACCAGCCATTTCGGTCCGCCTTTTGTCCAATTGTTTCCTGAAGTAAGCTGACTTGGAGTAGCACCAGTTTCTGAATAATAGACATCTCTCGTTAAGTTGATATTGTCATACATTAAAGTCATCGACTTGGTGCCGTTATTGGCTAAAGCAGTATCAAGTGATATTGTTGCGCCGTTTGTTGAAGAGCCGCCTGACCATTTACTAATGGAAGTAGTATAGCTCTCGAAATCATCAACGACTGTATATGCACTTGTTGTGAAACTCCATGTCTTTCCAGACCATGCTGTAGGAAGAGATGCCATATTGACTTCTTCTACTCGCCAGAAATATGTTCCGCCAAGTGTAAGTCCTGAAGGACTAAAGCTTGGGGTTGCTACTATATAAGAAGCTGCTGTACCATTATTAACGTCTTGTTCATTTGTACCAAAGTAAACTTTATGTTCGACAACACCTTCGCCTGGAGTCCATGTAAGTGTTGGGCTTACTGCAATGCCTGTGGCCTTGTCAGCAGGACTTGGAGTTGTTGGGCGAACCGGAACGTAATAGAATCTAACTTCACCCAAGCCATAGTTTTTGAAAGTACCATAGCCGGTGTTCGCGGTAATTCTTAAAGCATTAATTGCCAAGCCATTCGCAACACCGCCAAGATCAACAACCAAAGGCGATAAAGAAGAACCGTTACCTTTTGGCAATTCGTTGACATCTAATGCTGTCCATGTTGTACCTGCGTCTGCTGAATACTGAATGACACAGCTCTTAATTGCATAATTTGCGAATACACCCGTCTGGTTATAGTTCCAGATTAACATTCTCGGCATCTTATATACCTGGTCAAAATTATACTGAATCCAGGCTTTGTTTGGCTCTGTTGTTGAGTCACTTAGCCACATATTTGTGCCTGTGTTATCATGCATATCGCCGGTAAGGCCTGAACCGTCAATTGTCTTTTCCGGGCCCTGGTTTGCTTTCGAACTTGAAGCAGTTACAGTAATATTTGCCTTTGGAAGTATCAAGCCGATAGCTTTTGTTGAGAAGCTCCAGACATTTCCTTTGTATATGGTCATATCTGCTTCGTTGACTTCATCTATTCTCCAGTAATAAGTTGTACCATAATCACCTGCTGTATCATAGAAAGCATCAACCTGCTGCTGGCTAACCAATACACCCATCGGATCTTCAACTGTTGCATCGGTTACAGTCTGCTTGTTTGTTCCTAAATACACATTGTGTGAATCAGCATAATCACCGGGCTTCCAAGAAAGCATATTGAATCTTGTTAAGTCTTTTGTATCGTTTGCAGGTACTGGTTTTGTAGCTTTTACTACAGCTTTCGCTGGTCCTTCTGGTGGGCATGGAGCAACATAATCACCTTCATAGAATCTTACGTGATCAATGTAAATAGTTCCGGCCTGCATACCTAACCATATAGAAACATCCGCTGTCGCTACTGCGCTGCTGAAAACAGGAGTTGTAGTAGAATACTCAGCCCATTCTGTGGTTAGCGTTACCGTTGTTTGACCGTATCCAGTGTATGAGCCACCTCTCTGTTGCGGTTTCAACTGGACCTTCATTCCTTCAACTTCACCTTTCATGAAGACTGAGAAGGTATATTTCTTACCTGCTTCAAAACCAAAGCCCGGCTGAGCCAAAGCTGGTATGTAATCTGATGAACCTTTTGCGGCTACAGTTACTTTTAAAGCCTTTTCGCCATGTTGTGCATCATCAACAATCTCTGTTGCTGGTGTAGCATTATCTAATACCCATGGTGCCGCGAAGCCGTCTTCAAAGCTGCCGTTGACCAAAATATTTGCTTCTACACAAGAAGGGCCGCCTGGAATTTCAGCAGGCAGAGTCGATACATCAAGAGCAAGATCATCGGTAATAAGGAAAGCGTCAAAATACATTCCATCTTCTCTATATGCTACTTCCAGTACGTACTGGCCTGCATCCATAGTGAAGTTTACTTCTGCATCGCTCGCATCATTATTGAAAATTGTAACCCATCCCCATTTGGTACCGGCTTTTACAGTATTATTGTTCCACTTGATCCAACCAGAACCCGAACTGTAGGTTGCGCCGTCAATACGTGCATAAGATGAATCGTCATCAACTGTATCAGTTAACAATTTTATTCTGGCAACTACTTTATAAGTTCCTGCTGCCGGTACATCGAAAACATAGCTGGCTGTACCATTAGGAGCAGGAGAAGCGCTTGTGCTATTGTTACCAAGCGCTGCGCCAATATATTCGCCACCTGATGCGTTTGGATCATCATCATATGTCATCATTGGTGCAGTCAATGGATCCGCATTTTCAGCCTCGAACCATATTTCATTGGCTGCTTGTGTTAGGCTTGAAGCTGCAACAAGCACAAAAAGAAAAGCAAATAAAAACATCAATTTTTTGTACATAATACTCCTCCTATTAAAAAGGAAATGAAAAAATGACCTGAAAGATTTTCACCTTTTCCTGATATCAAACATGTATCTGCCCAGGATAATGTTGACTTGGTTACAATTGTGTCTTTCATACACGAACTATCTTTAAAAAGGTAAAAAATCATAATTCCGAAGCATACGACCTCGGCGGTCTGATTAAACTCTCACTAAATTTACTTAAAACTCGTAAAAAGACATTAATTAAGTTTAATACGCTTCCTCCATACACAAAAAAACTCCTATATAATAGAATCTTAGGCGTATTACTCTTAATCTATATTTATAACAAATATTTCGGCAAAACGTCAAGGAAAAAATTAATATTTACCCTATTTATCCCTAATTAAACTTTTTGTAAAGCAGAATCTTTGCCTAAAACAACATTTTTCTGGTCAATTTTGAACTTTTCCAGTTTATCTTTTAAAGAATTATCACTTAAAGCAAGAATTTTTATAGCAAAAACAGCAGCATTTTTTGCTCCCGCATTTCCAATTCCCATTGTAGCGACCGGTACTCCGGGTGGCATCTGAACTGTGCTTAACAAAGCGTCAATACCGCCAAGTCCTTTTCCTGAATCCAAAGGCACTCCGATTACAGGCAGATTTGAATGAGACGCCATAGCTCCTGCCAGATGTGCCGCCATTCCCGCCGCTGCTATAATTACTTTAATTCCATTTCCTGCGGCATTTTGAGCAAATTCACAGGCCTCTTCAGGGGTTCGATGTGCCGATAATATCCTAACAATGGGCTTAATATCAAAAGATGCGAGTTGTTCGATGCAGCTTTTCATTACATCCAAATCGCTATCGGAACCCATGACTATTGCGATTTGTGTTTTTTTCTCAGATACCATTTGTTTTCTTTTCTCGTCCGGTTACAATATCATTTATTTTAATTCCTTCTATAATATAATAGCAATATTAAAATCGAAAGGCAAGCGTGCGAAGCAGTAAAAAAACAAAAATGCACGAAATTTGTTGTCTCGGTTAAGAAAAAGGAAAAAAATCAGAAGAGGGACCGAAAAATGCAGATAAGGAAAGCTATAGTATCAGATCAGTTCTATCCGGGCCAGCATGATTCATGTATAGAACAAATTAATGAGTGTCTTAATAAAACTACATTCGAGGAATCTTTACCGAAAATAATTACGGCTGGTATTGTACCACATGCGGGATGGTTTTTTAGCGGTGATTTGGCGGCTTTACTTTTTGCTAAAATTAAAGAACGACACGATAAAATCCATACATTCGTTATATTCGGAGCCGCTCATAGCTACTTCGGACATATGCCGGCTGTGTATGACAGTGGTTTTTGGGAAACCCCGCTCGGTCAAATAGCTATAAATGAGGAGCTTGCCGAGTCTGTAATTAATTCCGGCGCAGCGATAAGAGATTCCCGTGCGCATAACAGCGAACATAGCATCGAAGTTCATGTCCCGTTTATTCAATATTTATTCCCCGGCTCGAAAATATTACCTATTCTTGTTCCGCCAGGAGAAAACGCTATCGAAGTAGGCGAAGCTGTCGGCACAGTTATTATTAAGAATAAAGATGAAAAAATAGTCTGCATAGCTTCCACAGATTTGACTCACTACGGCCCGCGTTACGGATTTACCCCGATGGGTATCGGCCAGCAGGCTTTGGAATGGGCGCACAAAGTAAACGATATGAAATTCATCGAACTTGCTTTGAAAATGGAGCCGGAGGAATTATTGTCGAATTCCGCAGAAAACGGAAACGCCTGCGGCCCAGGCGCAGTCGCCGCCGTTATCGCCGCTACAAAAAAACTCGGCCCGCAAAAAGGTGTACTCCTTGGCCATACAAATAGTAACGAAGTCTTACTGAATATGGGCGGACATGCAGGTAACGATAGTGTAGGTTACGTTTCGATAATTTATTAGATTAGAATTTTAGGACGTGCTCTCTATTTACTCGGTTAAAGCAAACAAATCCTTTGACCTTGGCTCACCACATCCGGTACATCTGGTGTCATACCAGCTAAGAGTCTGGCCGCACTTTGAACAATTCCAGCGCTCTTCTTCGTATAAAATCCATTCCTCAACGCCCATCTCTTTAATTTTTGCAAGATTTGGAAGGTATTCCTGACGGTGTGGATAATTATTACCATCATTAATTAAATTCGTAACACGATAGCAGGGTAAATCTCCACAATTAGTACAGCGACCATCATTCTGTGTGCTCGCTGCGTGTGTCCTTATATTGCAGTTCTTGCAATGGTTAGCAAGTGTTCCGCCGCTGAGACAGCCGTCGCATTGAAACCCTTTCATCATTTTGACGAAAGCATCGATTTTGGCATTTACCGGTTCGGTTGGAAAATTGTTTTTGCCTTTGCCGTGTTTATTGAGGTAAGCCGGGCAGGCTCCGCAATATGTTCCACATGCGGCTGCCAGATGTACTGGGCCGATTATCTTAGGCATAACATAAGGCTCACGATATGTATCGGAAATCAGTGTATTAGCTATATTGACCCGATCATTTTCGTTGATATTCTTGTCATCATTGTTTACACGCGTGATGCGATTGTTTTTATTATCAAAGAACAGCCATGGTCCCATGTTAAAGGGTGTTACCTCAAGATCCACGTCTCTGTCGGCTAAATAGGTCACCATGCTTTCCAATCGTTCTGAGCCGAAAGGATAGTCAACCAGGGCGGTACGGATAGCGTCAATATGCGTCTCAGGTCCCATTCTCAGGCTTGCATTGGCTGTCAGGATGCCGGTATTGGCGGGTGTAATCAATTCGACAGACGCAGTCAAGTCACCTGGATTGCGGGAACGTACCGCGTTAAAGAAACCCTGTAGATGCATTTCGCCACCGTCACCTGTGAAGGATTGGATCTCATGGTTATCGTAATCATAGGCCGTGCCGCCGCCGCGGAAACCGGCATAGTATCCATTTTCGCAGTAAACCACGACTCCGCTTGACATACCGAAGATTGCCTCATCAACCCCCAAACTGCGGATTTCCAGAACGATTGGGTATTCAGGGTAATCCAGGATCGTTAATTGTGCAGTCGGTGTTTCACCGGCATCGTCCAATTTAAAGCGGCGTCCGATAGAAATCACACGCGTCGGCGGTGCGGTAATGCCGGCAAACATATATGCTGTGTCCAAGACATGAATTCCCATATTCCCGAGGTCGCCATTGCCGGTCTCCCACATCCAATGCCAGTCATAATGTACACTATTGCGACGAATGGGTTCATATGGTGCTCGTCCCTGGTACATATCGAAGAAATTAGGATTACCCGTCCTAGTCGGGATATAGGGATCGACCAAACCAATGTTCTCTCGGTTTTCGAACCAGAAACCGTGAATATTTAGAATCTTACCGATGTTGCCTTCCTGTACCCACTGCACTGCATCCAGGATTCCAGGTTCCGATCGCTGCTGGGTGCCGATTTGAAGCATGCATTTATAATACTGAGCGAATTCATACATCGACTTGCTTTCAGATACATTATGGGCAAGTGGAGTTTCACAATAGACATCTTTGCCTGTTTGCATAGCCCAGGTCGCCATCATCGCGTGCCAGTGATTAGGCGTAGCGATCAAGATGGCGTCGATATCAGTGCGTGCTATCATGTCGCGATAATCCAGATAGCCCACAATACGACCACCGATGCTGCTTTTGGTGTTGACAAGAATGACTGAATCGACATCGCACAAAGCAACTATATCGACATTAGGAGCGGCCTTCGCCCGTGTGATTAGCGTTTGCCCGTAACCGTGTAAGCCAACAATTCCCACACGAATTTTGTTATTGGCCTGGTAGGCATTCGCCCAGGCAGAATTATAACGGATTTCGGTAAGTCCGGCAGCCACCCCGACTGTGCCTTGGAGAAAATGGCGTCGATTTATTTTCTTATCGCCCATCATATAACAACCTCCCATCTGCAATATAGTTTAGTATTATGCTTTACAGAGCAAAATTGTTATTTATTAAATTGTTTTTCGAATCAATTTCTAATAATCCTGTTTTTTAGCATTATTCAGGCTATTTGTCAAGTGAAATATGCACATTTTGGATTCATTGGGTCAGATTTATAAAGGAACAGTAGCCTTTTGGGGATATGGTGGAAATTTGTCAAAACCGGTATTTAGTATTTGAAGAAAAGGGATCAGACGGAAATTGAGCATAGCCACATCACGATTATACTGGCAGAAGAAATAATTCTTTTGATCTTGGCTCCCCACATCCGGGACATTCGGTGTCATACCAGCTCATAGTCATGCCGCATTTGGGACATCGCCAGCGTTTTTCTTCGTATTTAACCCATTGCTCAACACCAATCTCGCGCATTTTTTCAAGGTTTGGCAGGTATTCTTTACGGTGCAGATAGCCGCCCATATTTATTAAATTCGTAATACGATAGCATGGTAACTCTTGACAATCAGAACAACGAGAATTTTTCTGTGTATTCAATGCGTGCAGTCTTATATTGCATCTTTGGCAATGTGTGGCAAGCACACCGCCGCTAAGACAGCCGTCGCAAAGAAGGCCATCCATCCAATTTGAAGGCGGAATTCCCGGCCCGGATGAAGATTTCATTTGCTGTCTCATTTTAATTTGCTCAACTGTGCCGTGTTTAGCGATATAGGCCGGACATGCTCCGCAATATGTTCCGCACGCTGCTGCAAGATGTACTTTGCCGCTTTCGATTTCAAGCTCTGAATGCTCTTTTGAAGGTCCCGCACAACTCAATGAAAAACATGCACAACAAGCAGTTACCCCAGCCGCCCCTTTAACAAAATCTCTTCGAGTTATTTTTTTATTATTATCTAAATCCATATTCGCTTTCGTTTCTTTGAGAATACTTATCTTTTAATTCTACTTTCCCAATTATACCAGCCTCCAAACACAATGTCGGGCTAATTCCATAAATTTTCAGGATTTTTTATGATTTTCCCGCTTAGGCGCCATGCCACAAAGATGTAGGCCACACGGGTTCCCAGGGAGATGGGCTTCAGCCTATGCTGTCCTATTCCCTAATCGCATTTTTTACAAATATTTTACTTGCACATCCTGTTAGCAAAGTATATCTTGGCTTTTGAGATGTATTTATCTGGAATTAAGGTTGGCGAAATATTGTTTTCAATACTGTGAAACAGTGTAGTTAGGGAAAGTAACAATTAAATATACACAGTACAATTTTTCGTGTGATTTAAACATATGCTTCAAAGAAAGGAGTGAATGTCATGAATCGATTAGTTTTTGCGGCATCTCTTATATCAATTTTGTTTCTTCTTATTAATCAAACCATTGGTTCAGAGGAGGAGCATCTTCAATGGCAATCAGTGCGGGTTGAGTGTGTGGAACTGGAACCAATCGGAAAAGTAATACTGACAGCACAGGTCAATGATAACAAATTCGGTTCACTTGAAGTAACAGTATTTGGTCGTACGCACACCTTAGAACCAGAAAAATTGGCAAAACTCGAAGGTTTTCCATTGAGTAGTCTTTCAATTACTCATGAAGCCGGATATGAGAAATTGGGCGGCTATACCCTAAGCTGCAAGTTTAAGCGTTTATACTACAACGATGATAAAGACCTCATCGAGGAAAATGCAGTCATCTCGTTTTTCATGAACAAGCCGAAGGACGTTTCGGTGATTATTCAAAGTAAGACTATCAATAAAGGTAGCGAACAAGCCAATTTCACAGAGTCAGAAGACAATAACGAAGCAATTAAGCCGACACTAATCCAAATGTTAGATGCAGTTATAACTCGACCAATCAAGGGTGAGAACTTTCCTGTCCTGCCTGTGTTGTCAACAGAGATGCGATCCAAAGTCATCAATAAACTTTTTGAATCAGAGACTATTAGAGAGTTGTATTCAAAACTCGATGCTCGCAAGAGCAACATTGACTGGTTCGAAGGTATTTCCGAGTTGGAAAAACTCAAGGCAGTGTGGCCATTACTGTCTGCTCTTTGTCACTATTCCGATGATGTGCAAATTTATGCACTACGAAGCCTTCATAACATAGGGGACAAGCAGGTAGTGCCCTTCCTTCTGATTTACGCTGAGTATATGGCCGTGTATGAAGAAGGAAGTGAAAATGCTACTATTCACGGTATCATCCATACTGAAATAGCAAAAACACTATCGACACTGACCGGTATAGAAGTGAAAATCGATGGGCAGAATCCTGAAAAACTTAAGGAGGGTATCCATCTCTGGCAGAAATGGCAGATTCAACAAGAAGAAAAAAAATAAGTTCTAACCTATTGATTATCTCTATAAAAAATCTACCCCCAGGAAACTATGAAATTCAGATTAGGTATATCTCTGAGAAAAACGAGCTTACTTCGTATATTGGAATGCCTCCTCATCCTCATAGAAATTATAAGAATGTATGGACTGGGGATATTCTCTCCAATAAAATAAGAATAAAGGTAAATAATTAAAAGTTATGAACTTTATTTTACTGTAATGAGTTTCAGGAAATCTTTTGCTTTTTTGCGTGTTTTGGGACTCTTGCAATTGAGCTGCTCTTCGACGAATTCGAGAATCTTTTTCTTGTTTTTTGTCTGCTCGTAATATTTTGTGAAAGTTTCTATAATCGATGCTTTGACTAAATCTATTCGCTCCTTTTGATGGTGAGTTTTATCGATTGCCAAAAGTTTATTTGTAATCTTTGTTTGCAGGTTCGGTTTTGTGAGTGCAATTACGCCGCAAGCCTGAGCGATATAAGCGGCTGTGATAAAACTTTTATCGTCCATAAGCGAGAAGTATTTCTCGAATATTTTCTCGAATTTATTATCCTTGTCTGCTTTTGTAAGATTTCCCAGAAGAAGTACCGCGCTTAGTTTGTGATACGTATTGTCACTATCAAGGAATTTTACAAGGTCATCGAACTTGGAATAAAGAAGTTCCGGTTTTTATTCGGTGACAGTAAACAATATTTTACTGCTGTTATATCGTAAAGTTTCATTTTTCGACCAGAGATTTTCGAGCAGCTTCGTACATAAATTTTCGTCTTTCACTGCAATCTTCGTAGCCCCTTCAATGTCCAGCTTTTTATTATTCAGATCGATTTGCATATTATTTCTCAATCAACTTAGGTTTCCATTCCCCAATTGCTGGTTCGGTCGTCTTTGGTCCAAAGAAATCACCATATGGAGAAAACTCTATCCTTCCTGTCAGTGAACCATCCTCCAAAACCGCTTCACCAATTAACCAGCCTGTATCTTCTGTGATTAGGGTACCATGTTCTGTTTTACCGATTAGTAGTGTAAAATAGAATCCTCCACCGAAATCATAGAAATCAGTGACAGGTAAGATTGTATCCTGGCCTTTTAATTTATCCTGGTATTTTGCGATTAATTTACCATTATCTCGTTCGATATGTAATTTCACAGAACGCTCTCCGGTTGCACATGGCCATTCCCATGTCCCGGTATAATTAACTTTTTCTCTTTTGGTTATCCATTCATATTCTTTATTCTTGTCTTCTTCCGATATTATAACTTTTCCGCTAATGGTATTGTCAAGTACCTGACCATCGAATCTTAGTTCTTTCTGGCCATAAGGAGAGTTGTAGGGCCTGCACCACAACCTTATATTACTTCCCCAAAGATCAACTCTTGCGTATCCTTCCAGTTTATTCTCGCCTGAAAGTTCAAATGTTCCACTGACTTCGGAGAGACGCTGATGTAAGACAAGTTTGAGTTCTTTTGGTCCGTTCTCTGTCTTGATTTCTCCATTCCAGATACCGGCTACAGGAGCAGGAACTACCCACATAAATATCTTGTCACCTTCGTGAGGTGTTAATTCGTTGCCGTTATAGTCTGGCACGCGAGAATTATCTAAAAATGGACTCCAGATTGTGCCCCACATTCCAAAAAATTCTGTGCGTACCGAAAGTGATTTATCTTCTTTCCATTCGCCCATGCCAAATTGATGCGAAACGATTCGCGTTCCTGGCTTGAGAGTAGTAAGCAATTTTGGCCGGAGTTGTATATTTGGTCTATGTCCAATAAACAGATTAACAACGCTGGCTTCACTAAAGTCGGAGGTAAATAAATCGCCTTGAATAAATTTGACTTTGTTGGTGACTCCCGCCTTTTGTGCGTTCTTCTTGCTTTCTTCGATAAGGTTGGGATCAATCTCATTACCAACCGCTTTTTTCGCATTAAAATCACGAGCCGCAGCTATTACAATGCGTCCATCACCTGAACCAAGATCGTACACTATATCGCTCTTGTTGACATCTGCTAACCATAGCATATCCTGAACAGTGTCACTTCGTGTTACTACATACTGAATAGACGGCCCGGAAGATTTTGAGATACCAGAAGAACTTGATAAAAATAAAACGAAGACAACAATTAAAGCTGCGCCTGAAAAAATATATACTTTTTTCATAGTCTGTTTCTCCCTCAGGGAATTGTCGGGATATAGCCGCTTGATAGTCTATGCAATACTTCTCCTGCGTGATGGACTACTAAAATTCCTTCGTCTTCCCTGTTCTCATAATCTGAAATATCAATATCATCAGGATTCAAATATCCCAAATTGATTTTTTCGCACCTTTCCCGGCTGATACTTGTTGCGAGCATTACATTAACTCGCGGCTTTTCTACGCCGTCTATGAATGTCCCGATTCCCCGTACGTGTGTCGAATGGGCGAGAATGCCTCGTGGTACGTCTGCAAATTTATCCATTTGTTTGAGATAATAATCGCGCGTGTGATAGCCAATCTTCTCTAACCATTTTGCGTGCGAGTATGAAACTTCCGTAATATGCGGAGCGTAAATAATTAATGTTCCGCCATCTTCAACAATCGGTTCAAGTTTATACATTACTTTACCGGCTGTCCATATGTCATCGTACATCGCGGGTGCAATTCCGAGAATTGTATTATATGGTTTGTCTTTGTATATAACATGAACCTGTGCCGACAAGTCCGCCGCCTTCTCCCATGCTTCGAGTACATCGCCAATGAAGATTCCTTTTAGTTCGTTTTCCAGAGCGACAATCGCGAATAATTTCCTGGGCAGCGGAATTAAAGACGAGGATTTTTCCACAACCTTTCTTGTCGCGGTCCATTTTGCGCCGTTGATATGAGGATTTGTTATTACCGCGCCGAGCCAGTGGAAGAAATGAATTATTTCGTCACCGGCGATGCCCGGGAATAAATATTTATGCCCGCCGGAAAAGCCTACAACTTCGTGCGGAAAAACGGGACCGAGTATGAAAAATTCATCGTAATTGAAAATCAGCTTATTGATTTTGACGTCAACTTCTTCGCGGAACAAGCCGTTGCTGAGACTTTCAATTTCATCTGCGGTTATTTTACCGACTGAAATAAACGATTCAGGTTTTTCCCATTCATGATTGAAGAATTTAACGGACGAATATTTATTTTTTCGTTCTTCTGAAGTTATATTCAATCTTGTGCAAAACTGCTTTTCGCTCATCGGCTGATGAGTTCCCAGTGCTACGAGGCAATCGAGTGCTTTTGTTTTGCTATGTATATTATCAAAAATAATTTTGAATATGTCACCAATAGGTCCTGAACGGGAATTGTCAGGAATTATCAGCAAGATTCGTTTGCCCGTATAGTCATTTTTTGAAAAGAACGTACCTATTGCTTCGCGAACCTGTTCAATTGGAACGGTTCCATTTTTATTTTGTTTTTCTATAATCATAATTCGTATTACGTATATCGTATAGTGTATTGTGTTACTTTAACCACGGCGGCTGTTCAGGTAAATAAGAATCAAATTCTTCGATCATTTTCTTTTCATATGCTCCTGCATATGTGCCCTTAATGAATCTGTCGAACGCTTCATCATGGAAACGTTTCCATGACTGGATTTCGTTGCCTGGATTTATCGGGAAAAAAAGTGCGTTATTAGCTTTTGCGGCTTTCATGTCACCGGGAGCGTCACCAATCATCAGAACATGGTCCTTTTCATATTTGCCCTTTGTAGTATATTCGAGATGCTGAATTTTTGTACCCAATTCCTGTCCGGCGATTATAGCCGCGTATTGCGAAATATCATGCTCTTCCCATTCGCGTTTGAGTGCTTCGTCTGGAGTGGCGGAAACAACTATAACATCAGCCGAAGCCTGTATTTTCTTCAAAGATTCTCTTAAATACGGAAACGGCGGCATACCTTTTACAATTTCCCCAACCATCCAGTTGACTTTTTCGCTCCATTCGTAAACGTATTCAAGTTCCTTTTTCTCTTCTGGACTTTTTGCCTGCTCGATTGCGAGTTTTAAGCCGTCATTGCTTAACACACTTTTCTTGTCATCAATCCATGCGAAATAATATGGAAAATCAGGAATTTCAAAATTCATCGCTTTTGTCATCGGATGAGTTGGTAAAAGCTCTGTCATAATACGTTTTAAGGTTTTATGGCGATTAGCTCCGCGGGTTTTTGAGAATAAATCAGCGAAGTCTTTGCATTCGCGAGCCGCCTGTGCGACCGGCTGAAGTCCGAAATAAGAAATCATCCACGGACAGAAACATTCTCTCTGTTTAATTCCCATCGTATCGAATGCGCAGCCGTCGGAGTCTATACCAACGAAGAATTTATGTTTAGGTTTGAAGTCTTTTAATATTTTTGCAGGGTCGTTATCAACCATTATTTACTCCTGTATTATTATGTTTTTATATTATTATGAATATTTTTCTTAAAATCAGACACCACTAAATGCGGAAAATCCGCCGTCAATCGGGACAACTACGCCGGTGACAAATTTAGCCGCGTCGCTGAGAAGCCAGATAACAGTTCCAACCAGCTCGTCAGCCTGCCCGAATCTTCCCATTGGTGTATGGTCGAGTATTGTTTTACCTCGCGGCGTAAGTTCACCGGTTTTCTCATCAGTTAATAGGAAACGATTTTGCTCGGTCAGGAAAAATCCCGGTGCAATCGCGTTTACACGAATGTCTTTTGAATAATTCTGGCAAACGTGAACGGCGAGCCATTGAGTAAAATTACTTATAGCCGCTTTAGCCGCCGAGTAAGCCGCGATTTTTGTCAAAGGCCGAAATGCGTTCATACTCGAAACATTCAGAATTTGGCCGCTCTTTTTTTGTGCCATTTCTTTTCCAAAAACCTGTGAAGGCAATAAAGTTCCGATAAAATTCAAATCAAAAACGAACCTTATAGCTTCCGCCGGTAAGTCGAAGAATGATAAATCTGGCGAAGTAGTTGCTTCTTTTTTGTTTCCGCCTGCTCCGTTTATTAATATGTCGATTTGACCGAATTTGGAAATAACCTTATCTTTTGCGGCTTCAATGCTTTGCTTTTCGAGTACATTGCACTTTACAGCGATTGCCTGCCCTTTGTCTGATATAATTTGATTGGCGACTTTATTTGCCGCTGTTTCCATTATATCAAGCAGGGCGATTTTCGCTCCGGCCTTAGCCAGGGAAACGGCCATTGTACTGCAAAGCACGCCGCCAGCTCCGGTAATAACTATAACTTTATCTTTAATAGAAAATAAATTATCCATTCAAAACCTTTCTTTGTTTAAAAACTAATTGAATATTGCCAATATACTAAATTCACTGAGCCGCAAATTCAACAAATAATTAAAGACAACCCTGTTATTTGGCGTTATAATCCTTATTGATATTGTTTTATTGCTCAAATATTAAGCATTTAGTAATACAATAGCTATCCAGAGGAGTCATGAGAAAATGGTAAGGAATCTAAATTGAAAGAGAAAATAAATGTGTGGAATAGTAGCTTATCTTGGTAAAAAAATGGCACAGCCAATCCTTATAGAAGGATTGAAGCGCCTTGAGTATCGCGGTTATGATTCCGCCGGAGTGGCTCTTTTAGGTTGCGACGGAATAAAAATCAAAAAAACAAAAGGCAGAATAAGCGCTCTGGAACAAATTCTGGATAAACCCGAAGCATGTGAGACTTACGGCATCGGCCATACACGCTGGGCTACACATGGTGCGCCAAACACTGTAAATGCGCATCCTCATATAGATAGTACAGGCAAAATCGCTATAGTTCATAATGGCATTGTTGAAAATTACAATACCCTCAAAAAATGGCTTAAAAATGAAGGAATTGAGTTTATAACTGAGACGGATTCGGAAGTCATTGCTCAAATGATAGGCTATTTTTATTCCAAAGTAACTGCGAATCCGGATGATTTTGGCCTCAACGGCCAGAATAAATTCGAATGGGCGGTCCAACGCACTCTTCGCGAATTACATGGTACATTCGGTCTGGCGATTATCTGTTCTGATTATCCAAACATGCTAATCGGCGCTAGAAAAGGCAGTCCGTTAATATTGGGAGTTGGTGATAATGAATATATTCTTGCCTCTGACGCGTCTGCTATAGTCGAACATACTACAAGCGCGATTTATCTGTCCGATAATGAAATGGTTACTATCGGCTCTGATGGATTCCGCACAGCTACAATAAACAATATCGCGGTTACAAAAGATGTCGAACCTATCGAATTCTCACTCGAACAAATAGAATTGGGTGGATTCAAACATCATATGCTCAAGGAGATTTTTGAGCAGCCTGAATCTCTTAGTATTTGTATGGGAGGCAGAATTGACAAACAGGAGCATAGAATCAAGCTTGGCGGCATAGAAAAGCATCTCCGAGAGCTGACACGAACGAAAAGATTAATATTTACCGCCTGCGGGACAGCTTTTCATGCTGGACTGGTTGGCGAATATCTTTTTGAGCAGCTTGCTCGAATTCCCGCCGAAACAGAATACGCCAGCGAATTCAGGTACCGCAACCCGATTATCGAAGATGGAACCGTTGTGATATCTATAAGTCAGTCTGGCGAAACTATCGATACTCTTGCAGCCGTGCAGGAGGCGGAAGAACGCGGTGCAACCGTGCTTGGTATAGTAAATGTTGTCGGTTCGACAATCGCAAGAGCTACGGACGCGGGAATATATCTTCATGTCGGCCCGGAAATAGGTGTGGCAAGTACAAAAGCATTTACCGCGCAGGTTGCGGTTCTGACTATGCTGGCAATTGAATTGGGCAGAAGACGGCTTATCAGTGCCGATTTGGCCGACAAGTATTTATGTGAACTTTCTCTAATACCTGAAAAAATCAAAAAAGTTTTGGAGCAGTCAGACCATATCAGAGACATTGCCAAGGCCAATATAGAAAAGAATAACTGGCTCTTTTTAGGTAGGGGTGTAAATTATCCCGTTGCGCTCGAAGGTGCTCTGAAACTCAAGGAAATCAGTTATATTCATGCCGAAGGTCTCCCTGCCGCAGAGATGAAACACGGTCCAATCGCATTAATTGCTGATCGCATGCCTGCGGTGTTTATCGCGACCTCTGGCCCACAATACGAAAAAATCATGGGAAACATCGCAGAAGTTAAAGCCAGGGGCGGAAAGGTAATAGTAGTCGCAACAGAAGGGGACCAGCAAATACAGAAATGTGCCGATCACGTAATCACTATTCCTGATACTCCAGACCTGTTACAGCCAATGGTGGCGGTTGTACCTTTACAGCTATTGGCATATCATGCGGCTGTACTTCGAGGCCATGACGTTGATAAACCGAGAAATCTTGCCAAAAGCGTTACCGTTGAATAACTTTTACCAGCGGAATTTCAAAAATCAATGAAAAGCTGATAATTAAGATGATTTCAGGATTGATAATAATGAAATGTTAAAATATGGTAACAATAGCTTGAATAGGTAACTCTTTTCTGATTTTATGATATTAGCCAGAATATGAGAAAAAAGAGTGCAACTATATATAGTATGCCATGAAATTAACATTTTCTTAATAAAATATTTTTGAACTATTCAACTATGCATTATTAAATAATGCGGTTTTTCATACTGATAACACACTTTTACCTTGATTTTTAGTAAAATATTAGGTTTTGGGACTCAAATTTAATATACAACAATTTTAAAGTTTTTTTTGATTAGTTGTCGATATCAACGTTAGTAAAACGTATTAGCCTCAAAAAAGGATTTCGGGGATATACAAGATATAGTGGTTATAAGCTTCGGAAAGAAATAAGGATACTTCTTCTGGGGCGTATGAAAAATAAGGTAATTAAATGCCAAAATTTGAAATTAACAACCGTTTTAATTATCATAATGACCAAATTATGCCAGTTGAAAATTCATCTGTTCAGGATGAAGATGCAATGATGGAAACAATTCTTGAAAATCTGAATAATACACCTATGGGGCAGGTATTAAAGAAAATCGCGTCTCTTCCGGAAATCCGTCAAGATAAAGTTTTAAATGTGCGCAGACAACTTACAGACGGCAAATACGATCTCAATGAGCGTCTGAATATCGCTATGGATAAGGTTCTTGAGGACCTTACTTCATAATATTTTGTCATTATACTATTTCAGGAATATCCTCGTCGTCTGGATCGTCCATTTCGACAGGTTTATAACCCGGCAACTTTGATTTTTCCAGTTCTTCTTTATAGGCATTTGATACTTGTTCCAGGAATATCTTCCTGCAATCCACATTAATAGGATGAGCGATATCCACATGAAGTTTCATTCTGCCTTTGAAATCCTTTTTAGCGCGATTATCTTTCAGTAAAGCACCGCAATTATTGCAGTATTTGGCTCTGAGATGATTTTTCCCGCCGCAATTATCGCAATGATCGCACATTTTTCTTGAAGGCATAGCCACAAAAAATCCTTTGCCTCCCTGAATAATTTTTATATCTCTAATTACGAACTCGTCGTCTAACGTCACAGAACAAAAAGCTTTTAATCTGTCATCCTTGTTGTTCATCAACTTGACTCTGACCTCAGTGATCTTCATTTCTTTTGCCTCGCTTAAATGTTTACCATCTATTGTTGCTCGCTATTAAGCAATTACAACCAATCTTCTCCTTAACAATATTTTGATATTTTAACACTTCCGATTCATTACCGCTCTCGTACAAACAAAATAGAGAAGAACCGCTGCCGCTCAGGCAGCAATGCCCAATATTTAAGTTCTCAATTTCTTTCTTTAATTCGGCCAGTTTCATATTCAGGCCGAAACAACTTATTTCCAGCATATTTGCGCATACTTTTGTGACTAAATCAATCCTGTTTTTCTGGATATTAGCATTTATTTGAAGTTTAAGTTTCTCATAAAGCGCTTTATCATGTCTATAATTTTCGTAAACCATTTTAGTAGAGATACTTATGCCTGGCAAGAATAAAAGGACGGAAAAATTAAAAATTTTATCAATTTTTTGTATTTTTTCTCCTTTTCCCGTACAAAATGCCAAAGGGCCTTCCAGAAAGAAGGCAACATCGCTGCCTAAAGAGGATGCCATTTTTTTTAGGCTGCTGTTATCAAGCCCCGTTTTCAGGTATTTATTTAGGCCGATTAAAGTCGCCGCCGCGTCACTGCTGGCAGAACCAAGGCCTGTGCCTGCCGGAATATTTTTTGTCAGAGTGATTTTTACAGGTTCTTTTATTTGGCAATGATTCATTAATAATTGAGCCGCCCTGTACACCAGATTATCTTGGCCGTCGGGAGCCCAGTATTGTCCTTTACAGACAAGATTGATTCCCGGTTCACTGGCTTTTTCGATGAAAATTTCATCATACCAGTTGATTTTTGCCATGATAGTTTCGATTTCGTGAAAACCGTCCGGGCGTTTTCCCGCGATTAACAGGTAAAGATTGATTTTTGCCGGGGCATTTATTAATAATCCATTTCCAGTATATATGATTTGTTCTTTATTTTCCATTGAAACTCAAAAAAAAGTTTTACCATTCTATATGTCGAACATTAATAATACAGCGTAGTATTATAAACAAGTCGCATGTTTTGTAAAATATTCTGTTTTACACGAAAAAAATTCTGTATAAATATATAATAATAGATTTTTGTCTGTATTTGAAGGACACGTATTTGTAAGGAGAATGTATTATGTATAAATTAAGATTATTTTTCTTAGCGGCTTTGCTGTCAATCGTTTCTGTACTTTTTTCAGAAATGGCACTATGTAATGAACCATCCAGGGTTCAAAGAAGAACACCCATAGTTGAAGTGTATGAGAAAACCCATGACACAGTTGTAAATATTTCGGGAACTCGCGTTGTGAGTTCTTCTTATTCATCAGGTTATAATGTACCCGACATTTTTGATTTATGGGGCCCACGGTTAAAAAGAGAAGTATCGGTTCTTGGTTCGGGTGTTGTTGTTCATGAAGACGGCTATGTTATGACAAATGCGCACGTCATCGAGCAGGCTAATAATATCAAGGTAATTTTCAGCAATGGAGATGAATTCCCGGCAACCGTTATAGCACATGATGAAGATAAGGACGTTGCCGTGGTGAAAATTAAAGCCGATAAAAAGTTACCCTTTGTCCATCTTGGCCGCAGCGATGATTTAATGATTGGTGAAACCGTTATAGCGATTGGAAATCCTTTAGGTTATTCGAATACTCTCACAAGCGGGATTTTAAGCGCAGTTGATAGGGACATCCAGGTTTCGGAAGGAACCTGGCTCAGGGGACTTATTCAAACCGATGCACCTATTAATCCGGGAAACAGCGGCGGACCGTTGTTTAATATTAACGGCGACCTGATTGGAATTAATACAGCAATAGCGGCCGGTGCGGATAATATCGGTTTTGCTATATCTGTGGATACTATTGTTGACAATCTCCGCCAGATGCTCATGCCTGAGAAATTGCGTAGAGTTCGCCTTGGACTAAGTGTTGGCAGAGTAAAAACTTTGGGAAAATATACCGGTCTCGCGGTGGACTCTGTTACAAAATCAAGTCCTGCTGACGAAAAAGGTGTAAAAGACGGCGATATCATTCTTGAAGTAGATGGCCATGAACTTTCGAATATTATAGATTTTTATATAACAATGATGAGCAAAAATATCGGCGAACCAATTAATATTAAATACGCAAGAGATTCCGGAGGCTCAGTTAAAACCGATACAGTAACTTTAAAGATACAGGAAAGACTCTTGCCTGATGGAAAAAAGCTTGTGAAGGATTTCTTCCAGATGGATGTTTCTGTGCTTACCGACCAGGTTGCTAAAAAATTCGGATTCGAGAGTGCTTATCCGGTACTGATAATCACCGAAACCCAAGATAGCGGCATTGCTGACACTACCGGACTTGAGCCGGGAGATTTAGTTCTTGGGATTAATGGAGTTACTGTACAGAATATGGAAGGACTCGGCATTGAGATGGAAAAAATCAATAGCGGCGATATTGTAACTATGACAATCATGCGAATCGGAATCGGGCCTTTCGGCCAGATACAACGCAGATATAACGCAAAACTTAAAGCACAAACGAAAGAATAAATACCTTTTTACATACAGTACCATTGTTTACAAAAATCAACATGTTTTAAGCGTTCATAAGAACGTGAAAAAACATTTTTTCGACCTTTTTTGTAAAAATTCACTATTTATTTTAAAAATTGTTAAAATATTATGTAACGAAAAGCCTCCCTTTGCGTCTTATATTATGGAATGGTAGGTATTTTGTCGAATTTTTTGCATAAAGGAAAGAAGAAATGAGAAAATCACTAATTTTAAGCATGATAATGTTGTTTTTTGTAGGAAAACCTCTTTTTGCGGCTGTTCGACAGGTTCCAAGCGAATACAGTACAATTCAGGGTGCAATAAATGATTGCAATAATGGAGATATTGTAATCGTAAGTCCCGGTACCTATACTGAAAATATCAATTTCCTTGGTAAAAACATAACAGTTTCAGGTACTAAGCCGGAAGACTGGAATATTGTCAAAGCTACGATTATCGACGGCAATAAAACCGGAAGTGTAGTAACATTTAATAACGGAGAAACAAACGAAGCCGTTTTGAAAGGTTTTACCATTAGAGGCGGATATGGCAGCATAAATCTTGACTTCGATAGCGAACTTCTCTGGGGTGCCGGAATTTACTGTTATAATTCTTCTCCTTTCATTTCCAACAACATAATCACAGGAAATTACAGTCTTGCGGATATAGAAAATGACCTTGCCAGCTATGGAGGTGGTATAAGTTGTTTGAATTCCAGTGCAATTATCACTAACAATATAATAAAAAATAACTTAGCCGCTGCGGGTGGTGGAATAATGTCTTACTCCAGTACTGTAATTATTACCAATAATGTAATTTCTAATAATTCCGCGGCAATCGGAGGGGGTGTAGTTTTGCTGGGAGGAACTCTGATTAATAATACTATTACTGACAACGACGCGGATGTTGCCGGAGGAGGTTCGGCGGGAAATATTTATGCTCTTTTCCAAGAGGGCAATTATGACTGTAGAGTAATAAATAATATAATCAGCAATGCCAAATCCGGCGGTGGAGTATATTATGTTATTTATAACGAGATATCCTATGGGACTTCCACAGAATTTTTTAGATATAACAATGTATGGGGCAATCAACCAGCAAATTATTATGATTTATCGAGCGAAGATACGACAGAAATGACGGGGATTTACGGAAATATTTCTCAGAATCCGTTATTTATTAATGATTACCATATTGGAAAAAATTCTCCTTGTTATGACGCTGGGGATCCGAATTATGGACCATATTTCTGGCAGAAGGATATAGATGGGGAGTTTCCTGTGATGGATAGTTCTGTAGATATCGGCGCCGATGAAGTTACCGGCAATGCCAGGCCTGTCGCGGATGCCGGAGATGTCCAGCATTTTTATACTTATGTATCAAATGTAAATCTTGACGGAACAGGTTCTTATGATCCTGACAATTCCGGAACTCTTACATATCATTGGAAGCAGATAAGCGGCCCTAATACAGTACTTTCCGATTCTGATATTGCGGAGCCTAATTTTACTCCTCCTGTTGAAGCAGTATATGAATTCGAATTGACAGTATTCGATGGTGTTTATAATAGTCAGCCGGACATTGTTATGATAATAGTAGGTAATCAGATTCCAGTCGCAAATGCTGGTATAGATCAGTCTTGTCAGATTAGAAAGCAAGTTTTTCTCAATGGTTCAGGTTCTTATGATTCTGATGTAACTGATATCTTAAGCTATAGCTGGGTACAAGTGTCCGGTCCTCTCGTAGAGCTTTCGGATGCCAATACCGCGTTTCCGAGTTTTACGCCTTCAGTTGAAGGAAACTATGTTTTCTTACTTGTTGTAAGTGACGGAGTCGCTTCAAGTCAGCCGGATACTGTTACTGTTATTTGCACCGTTGGAAGTAAGCCTGATGCTTATGGTTATAGCTGGATAGACAGCGACAGTCCATGGGGGCCGGCATATCACTGGATAGATATTCAGGGTACAGGAAATATGGTAAGCGGAGTCGAAAACAGTCTTGAGGAAAGTTTCGGGCCTTTTTCCCTGGGATTCAATTTTAATTTCTATGGTAATACATATAATTCTTTTTATGTTCAATCGGAAGGCTTAATCAGTTTCGGCCCGGACCCGATAACCTACAGTTATTACCCTATACCTAATAACGATGGTTATAACAATATTATTGCATGGATGTGGACTCTTCATTATCCACAGAGTGGTTCTAAAATATATTATCAGAGTTTTGGTGATTATTGCGTAATTCAATTTGTGAACTATTATATCTATGCGAATGACAGTACCGTAAACGCTGAGGTAATATTATATAAATCAGGCAAAATTGTTATTCAATACAAGGATTTTTCAAACCTTTATCCTTATTGCACAATAGGTATTGAAAATATCGACGGTACTATCGGTACGCAGGTTGTTTACAGTGAAACTTATCTTCATGATGAACTTGCGATAGAGTTTACGCTTGGTGGTCCTTATGAGCCTGTTGCCAAAGCAGGTGATGAGCAGCAGTATAAAGATATTGAATTGATAACGCTCGATGGTACAGCCAGCTTTGATCGTGACCCAAATGATATTTTAACTTATCAATGGACACAAACAGGGGGTCCTTCTGTTGTGTTGAGTGATCCAACTGCAGCACAGCCAACCTTTATGCCGCCGGAAAAAGGTATATATCAATTCGAGTTAGTCGTTAGTGACGGAACATATACAAGTTATCCGGACGAAGTTATGATAGTTATCGGGAATCGTGTTCCTTTTGCAGATGCCGGTGAAGAACAGTATTGTAAGCTTGGAGATATGGTATATCTCAATGGATCTGGTTCTTATGATCTTGATGATGTTGACGTTCTTAGCTATAGGTGGACACAGATTTCCGGCCCGGCAGCGGTACTTTCAAATCCTGATATTATGTCTCCGAGTTTTACACCGACAGCTTTAGGTGAATACGTTTTTCAGCTTGTTGTAAGTGATGGTGAGGTATTTAGCCAGCCGGATACTGTTACAGTTACCTGTAAAATAGGAAGTGCGCCGGATGCTTATGGTTATAGCTGGATAGATAGTGATAATAATTTTGGACCGGCGTATCACTGGGAAGATATTTCAAATTCAAGAAGCTATTATGATAAAATAGCAGGCAGTTCCGGTAGGCTTTTAGGAAGTATCACACTGAGTTTCGATTTTAATTTTTACGGTAAGAAATATAGAAAAATATATATTCAATCAAGCGGCGTGATTAGCTTTGGTTCTGACACGATATACTCTTACTCTCAAATCCCTCAATCAGATAGCTATAATAATTTGATCGCATGGATGTGGTCGAATATGGAACTAACAACTAATTCGAAAGTATATTACAAAGGTTATTCTGACCGCATGGTTGTTCAATTTTTTGACTGGACATTATCCTCAACTTCCGGAACGGTGAACGCTCAGGTAATACTATACAAATCCGGCAAGATAGTCATTCTGTATAAGGATGCTTCGTTAAGTAAAAACTTTGGGAGTTATTCTATAGGCATAGAGAATTCAGATGGTACTATCGGAACACAGGTAGCTTATTATAACAACGGCTATCTCCATGACGAGCTTGCTATCGAGTTTTCAACAGGCGGTCCTTATGAGCCGGTAGCTCGTGCCGGTACTGATCAGCAGCATAAAGTTGTCGAATTGATTACCCTTGACGGCTCAGGCAGTAATGACCGTGACCCGAATTATATATTGACCTATCAATGGACTCAAAAATCAGGACCTTCTGTTACTTTGAGTTCTCCAGCGTCAGCTATCACTACTTTCACACCTCCGTCGGAAGGGGAATATATTTTCCAATTGGTAGTTAATGATGGTACATATTCGAGTTATCCTGATGAAGTAAAGGTATTTATAGGTAATCAGAAACCAATAGCTGATGCCGGAGATAATAAAGCTGTTAAACCTGGAGTTCAGGCCTCATTAAACGGCTCGGCTTCTTATGATCCGGATGTGACGGATACTATTGCAAGTTATAGCTGGACGCAGGTTTCCGGGCCGGCGGTAACTCTATCGAATCCGAATTCTAAAAATCCTTCTTTTACACCTTCAATTGTAGGAGAATACGTTTTCCAGTTGGTTGTCAGTGACGGCACGACGACCAGTTTACCTGATACAATTACAGTATTCTGCACATACAGCTCTGTCCCGGATAAATATGGTTACAGCTGGATAGATAGTGATTCTATCGGCGGACCGATTTATAACTGGATAGATATACAAAATTCAGGTACTGAATTAACTGGTTTAATAAATAGTTATCAGGCAGCCTTTGGTCCATTCCCGTTAGGATTCAATTTTAATTTCTATGGCAAAGAGTATAACAGGTTTTATATTCAGGCATGCGGAGTTATCACTTTCGGATCCGACGTGCTTGCATATAGTAACAGGGCTATTCCGAATGCTGATATTTATAATAACATGATAGCATGGTTCTGGACACTTCATTATTTAGATGCAGACTCTAAAATATTTTATAAGAACTTCAATGGCTATACGATAATCCAGTTTGTCGATTATGATATAAATTACAGCAGCGGCTGCGTAAACGCTGAAGTAATCTTATATGAATCAGGAAAAATCATAATTCAGTTCAAAGATTTTTCCGATGACGCATATATGTATTCGCATACGATAGGTATAGAAAACTCTGACGGTACAGATGGTTTGCAGGTATCTTATAACACGAGTTCTTATCCTCACGATAAGCTTGCTATCGAAATTTCATTCGGGCCGCCTTATGAGCCTTTCGCGGAAGCGGGTTCCAATCAGTATGTTAGAACGTTGGAACTGGTTACTCTGGATGGTTCAGCAAGCTTTGACCGTGATCCTGGTGAGACTTTGGCATATCAATGGACTCAAATTGACGGTCCGTCCGTTACCCTGAATAATCCAGCGGCTATGAAACCGACTTTCTTACCTCAAGCGGAAGGCGCATACAAATTTCAGTTGACCGTAAGCAACTCCGGGCAGACAAGTAAACCGGATTATGTTACGGTATTTGTCGGCAATGAGGCGCCGATAGCCGATGCGGGTTCTGATAAAGTCGTGAATATACCATGTATAGTTACCCTTGACGGTTCGTTTTCTCATGATTATGATCTCAACGATATTTTAACTTATACATGGTCTCAAACTGAAGGTCCGGCGGTTGTTCTCGAAAATTCAAATACAGCGAATCCTTCGTTTTATTGCGATCAGGAAGGCGTATATAAGTTTATAGTAATTGTCAATGATGGTCTGGATATAGGTGGACCTGATACGGTGACAGTAAAAACCGCGGCTGTAAAAGCAAGTCAGCAAGTGATAAATTTGGGTTATGAAATAAGCGATTATTTTTACTATCCGGCACTCTGCGGCGACAAGCTTGTATATTGTTACGGCAGTCAAAGCGATTATTCCTGGGACATATATTATGACAACCTTACAACCGGCATTTTATATTCATTCGCTGCCGGCGGTATCGATACCCATCCGAAGATAGATGGTGACATAGTTGTCTGGTTCGGAGGCATGAACTTGAACGAGCCGTGGGGTAATGAGCCGCGTAATTCAAGCGTAATCGCGAGGAACCTCGTCACAGGCGTACAAAAAACATTAAAAGGTTTCAGCATGTCCTCGTCTTACAGTCATCCGGCTGTTTCCGGCAAAAAGGTTGTCTGGGTGGAACATCATAATCTTGATACTACACCTATCGGCAGCAGTAACGCCGAGAACTGGTGGAATACGACATACAGCATCTGCGGAGCCGATGTCGGCAATCTGAATAACCCGACCTATTTCACAATCGCTCCGAATGTCGGCACAAAGGATCCTTATCCAGTCCAGAACTTCGCAAGTGATTTCGATGATGTAATAGATATCGACGGGAACATAGTCGTCTATGAAGCCAACGGCGACATTTACGGCGCTGATATTTCTGATCTTGACAACATCAAAGTATTTACAATCTGCTCGAATCCATCAAGACAATACGACCCTGCGATTTCGGGTAATATAGTAGTCTGGACCGACCAGCGTAACGACCTTGGTGACATTTGCGGTGCGGATATATCAGATATGAATAATATTCGCAGTTTCTCTCTTGTCAAAGCGGCGGGTATCCAGCAGCAGCCTGCTGTTGATGGTCGTTATCTGGTTTATGTTGACGGCGATACCGACAGCGGCAATATCAAAGCCGCTTTCATATCTGGGCAATGCGCTATGGATATTCCGCTTACAGGCTCACCATACGGCTCCGGACCCGTCATAGATGGCAAAACAATTTTATGGCAAACAGCCACACATCAGCAGCTTGAAGCGCTTTCAATAGAGTTCCTGTACTCTACGGTCGATGGCCCGGTACAGAATACAACTTCAGGCAAGAAATACGATTATATCCAGCACGCAATCGATGACAGCAATGATGGTGACACAATAATTGTACAGCCGGGTATGTATTGTGAAAACATAGATACACACGGCAGGAACCTGAAAATCAGTTCGACGGACCCGAACGATCCGGCTATCGTTGAAAGTACAGTTCTTACCGCCATGAATAATGATTACGCCGCGGTGACTTATTCCGATGGTCAGGATGCAAACAGCGTACTTAAAGGCTTTACAATCACAGGCTCGAAGATAGGAATATACTGCGAGGAATTCTCATCGCCGACAATTTCCAAATGTGTTATTTCCGGCAACTCCCAGTACGGCATATATCTGTATCGAGGTTGTGAGCCGCTGATTTCCGAATGCGCGATAACAAACAACGGCAATAGCGGCGTAAAGATGAAAACGCCTAATGAAGCCGTCATGTATTACAATATGCCGGTAATAACAAACTGTATTATCTCCGGTAATGGCATGTTCGGTGTATCAGAAGGCAAGCCGACAATTATCAATTGTACAATCGCGGATAATACGCTTTGCGGCCTGTATAATTCTGTTGCGATTGTGACCAATTCTATAATCTACTTTAACGGCGATGGTTCTTTAGTCGGACAGGTAATGGGCGTGGGGAGTACAATTAGTTATAGTGATATACAGGGAACCTGGCCTGGCGCGGGAAATATAGATTCCGACCCATTGTTCGCCGACAGCCCGAACGGTGATTACCATTTGAAGTCAGCGGCTGGTCGATGGGACCCGATTAGTATGAGCTGGGTTCAGGATAGTTCAAGCAGCCCATGTATAGACGCGGGCGATTTAGCCGGAGACGTGGGCGCAGAACCTGCTCCGAACGGCTCAGTAATAAACATGGGCGCCTACGGCGGCACAGAAAAAGCCAGCAAATCTTAATAGAAATTGTTATTAAAATGAAATGAAAAAGAGCTTTCGCAAACTATATAGACGGAAGCTCTTTTTTTATTTCGAAATCCTGATAAATCGATATAATCAGGTTATTTAGGCTTAAAGCCTTCTAGTTTTCCACTTGTGTATTTTTCACATGCTTTTTCGAGGTTTACATCATTTATATTTGCCAAAGTGCATAACCACGCAAATACATCGGCGAACTCTTCTTCTATATTTTCCCTGTCATTATTGGAAACGAGAGCGGTAGAAAGTTCGCCAACTTCTTCAATAAACCACATAAAGGTTCGCGATGTACCTCGTTCACGATCCCTTTGTTCGTATTTTTCAGAAATCAAACGCTGAAATTCATTTATATGCATGTTGTTTTGTTAGCCGATTAATGAAGAAAGTTTTGCTTTTTGAAAAACGGCTTTTGCCTGGTCGATTGCTTTACCATAAATTTTATCAACCTCAACACCGATTTTTTCTCCGGCTGCCTGGTCGAATAAATTAGAGTGGCTTACGAACGGGCCATCAATAGCTTCAATAATATTGAGAATTGTGATATTCTGCGGTGTTTTAGCCAATGAAAAGCCGCCGTGAGGACCTCTCTTGCTGTGTAAGATATTAGCCTTTACCAGTTGCTGGAGCAGTTTTAAGAGGTACTCCAGTGGTATATCATATTTTCTGGCTATATCCTGTGATAAAATTATTTTTTTATCCTTATTTTCGGTAATATAACCGAGTGCCAGAATTGCATAACTTGTTGATCTGCTGATTCTCATTTTTTTAACTCCTTCTGAAAAATTAGCATTATTAAAATATTCATATAATTTCTATAATTGTCTAATTATCGCTGATTTATGTTCATAATTTCAAGAATAAATCGTCAAGAAATGTAGAAAATTTGTAAATAATGAAAATTTTATTATATATTTAAGACTTTTTCAGGTTAATTTACGTAAAGTATGATAATTAACAATAGTAAAAAACTTGACATTATACATGTTGTGATATAGGATTTCGCAGAAGTTTTATATTCTTTTATGGGAGATAACTATGGCTGATATTAAGCCAAGAATAAGTGTTGAATATGCGTCGAAAGCAGTGATAGTAAGCTTTACAGATGAAAAAATTCTGGAAGATAAGGATATTAACGCCTTGCAGGAATCCGTAATGTCTGTTATTGAACAGTCCCAAAAGATTAATCTTATATTGGATTTCAGAAACGTAAAATATTTATCTTCCGCGGTTTTAGGACTATTAATCAGGATTAGCAAAAGGATTTATGAACTGGAAGGGCATCTCAGATTGTGCAACATAAATCCCAAGATATACGAAATATTTAAGATTACACGTTTAACCAAAACATTCGATATTTATAAAGACATAGAAAGCGCAACGGAAGAATTACCTTAGCTAATTCTTAATCTAATTAAAGTTTTCGCCGGTAATTTCCGTTATATGTTTATTATGACGTCAGAAACACCAACGAATTACTCGATGATAGTAGAGAGTAAGCCGTCAGAGGTCGTTAGAGTGTGCGAAGAAGTTATGGCCAAACTTAAAGAAAACGGGTTTGGCAAAGATGATTTATTTGCCGTACATTTAACGCTTGAGGAGGCTTTTCTTAATGCCGTTAAACATGGCAACAAATGCGATCCCTCTAAAAAAGTCATAGTCGAATATTCGGTTAATAAGGAAAAACTTGAGATTACTATTACAGATCAGGGACCGGGTTTTAAGCCCGATAATGTTGATGACCCGAGATTTGGTGAGGCTCTTTTCAGGCCCGGCGGCAGGGGGCTGCTCCTTATGAATTCCTATATGGATATGGTGAAATACAACGAGCAGGGTAATAGTGTACATATGGTCAGGTATAAAGAGAAGCCTCTGCATCACAAGGAGTCTATGGACCTGGCCGAAGACAAGGATTGATATGGTAGAAAAGTGGTTGTTTAACGGATTTAATAAAACAGTAGTATTTTCAACTCAAAAAGCAGTAATTATTCTGAAATTATTCATTTTTGCTATTTTAGCTTTTGGATTTCTGTTAACTGGCTGCCAATCCGCGCCGGAGCCAATGCCGAGAGTAGATAGAGGCGGTGCTTCAAAGATTAATCTTCCACAGGAAGTAGATGTCTGGAAAATAACTCATCCAATTGAGCCGGCTTCTGATGCACCCTCGAGTTGGTACCCGCCAAAAGCCGTGGAAAAGCCGTGGGCTGCTATTATCATACACCATTCCGCCACTGATACTGGAAATATGGCAAAATTCCATAAATCTCATATCGAAGAACATGGATGGGATGGTATCGGCTACGATTTTGTTATCGGCAACGGAACAGACAGCGGCGACGGTGAAATTGAGGTAACATACCGTTGGACACAGCAAAAAACAGGCGCACATTGTAAAACGCCCGATAACTGGGCGAATGAAGACGGCATAGGAATTTGCCTGGTGGGCAATTTTAATAATAAAAAACCATCAAAACGCCAAATGGATGCGCTTGTAAAACTTACTGACTTCCTACAAAAAAGGTATAGAATCCCACAAAGTCGAATCACTGGCCACGGAGACACACCCGGAGCTCATGTTACCGACTGCCCAGGGAATCTATTTCCAATGCCTCAGTTCAAATCCTCGCTGAATTTCTAAAAAATCTACACATGTTAATATGGGTAGTATATAGAATGGTCTTATTGTAATTCCAGGCCGAGTTAGATTTTTCACAAAAGTTGATTGCAATTGCTTCAGACCTATAGTAAAATACATGGCTATTTATTTTGTAGGTTATTTTAGTAAATATAATAATTTTTTATAATATGTTAGATTCACATAGAAAGTGAAAGGAAATATTCATGGGAAGACGCAGAGACAGGCTTGACGGCAGAATTGCAAAACAGGTTGAAACACGAAGAAAAAACACCTCACGCAAAATTAAAGAGCGAGCCAGAAAAGCCGCCAAAGCCGCCGCCGCACAAAATAGCTGATTATAATACTAAGAATAGTAATTGTATTAGTCAGATATCAAATCTAAAACAAATGGAATCCAGCTTTTTATCACTGGATTCCATATCATATGTACTGAACATCTCTGGATAGTTTTATTATATAGTATTTATTTCATTATCTATTTCTACAATAGAAAATAAGATCAAGGCTCAATAACACCACGCACACCCGGCGTAAACGAAAACTGAACTCGGTCAGGATTATTAAAATACACCCGTTTAACAACAGTCTCAGCAGGAGAAAGTTTTCCATCATCCAATAGACTCGTCAAATCAAAATACGGCTTACCATCCGATGTCGTCCCATCTTTACCAGCGATTGTAACTGCCGGATTATCAATATCTTCTATCACTAACCACACAGGTGCGTTGATCTCTAATAGAGCGGTTACAGATATTTCTGTGCTGAATAGCCCTGTGCGACGGTCGTAACTTACCGAATCTGTCGAAACATGGGCATACTTGGTTACCAACTCTATTGGTGTCAAAACAATTGATATTGATTTGGCACCACCATCGGATGATTCAACAATAATTGAGCCGGTGCCTTTGCCTGCAAAGTCTGCCGGGACAGGAATATAAACGTTGACAACTTGTTCCCCGCCTTGTTCTATATCAAAGTTGCTCATGTCAAATGTAATTGTTGATCCATTGATTGTACTGTTTGGACTTGTAATATCAGTGCAATACATTGTGACTCCATGTAATGTCTGCTCACCACCTTTCTCTTTCACAACAAAGGAAAGACAATTTGTTGCACCTGGTTCAACACCGGTATCTATTAAATCTGGTTCTACCCCCAACACCGGCAAAACTTGCAATGGCTCGTAGATAATTGTAAGTGCTCCTTCCATCGATGTTGCAGTAGCATTTGTTGCCATTACAACATTTTGCACAATATCGCCTTCATAACTGTTACTGGTAACAACCTCATCATCTTCAAGTCCCTCGACCGTCAAATGAAATGGTCCGGAACTCGTGCCTACAACTTCAATCCTATAGCTGCCAGCCGTAACAGAAGACAATTTAATTATCTGTCGCAATCCTTCAGCGGGAGTATTACCAGCATAAGGTACTTCGTCATCGTTAGGATCCAGAATTACAAAATCAGAACCTGGAATATTTTCTTCAAGTGTATTTGTTATGTAGTTGAAACCGGTATGCCTGCCCTGCGGATCATACATGTGTAAATCTGCATGCGACTCAAGAGTCGCCCACATACCGAAATTGCCGCTCGGAGGAAGTGTTCTCCCCTGCAAAGCCATTATTGCCCAGCATGTGCTCATTGCTGACCCTATCTCGCCGTTTGCAGGCATTCCTGTATCAGGCCAATTACCAGTCTCATATTGTTCATCCATCAATTTTTGTGAAAGTTCGGCAAACCAGTCATGTGAACCAAGCATTGTCTTGTGGGTCATCGTGAGCGCCTTGGATAAGGTGACTTTGTAGTAATACTCAGACCACCAACCCCAACCGTCGTTGTTGGTCAAACTATAGTGGTTTGTCAACCACTGAATACCACCCAATGTTTCAGCACCGGCACCTCGGCCACACAGAGCATAGCTCCAGACTGATGCAGCGGTCATGGTATGAATTGAGGCGCCACCCCCAGGTATATAATAACTTCCACCGTCAGTATTCCGGCATCGAGCGAGGAAATAGTTGGCACACTTATCGTATGTAGTGCCCCCGTCAAGCCCAAGCTCTTTGTCTGCTGCTTTCAAGCCCATTAATGCCCATTGGGTATTTGATAGGTCAGGTCTGGTATTATTGCCATAACCCCAGCCGCCATAGTAACTGTTACTTGTGTTGATACTTGCATAGTAGGAGCTTTCGTCCCATTGAGAGTTTAATATCCATGTTCGCATCTTTGTCAGTTCATCTTGATAACTGGTGTTGTGCGTCGCCGCAAGAGGCAGTATAGCTATTGACGTGTAATATGTATAACGCTCAGACACATTATGAACGCTTCCATTTGAATTTATTCTCGACAAAACATAATTAATCCCTTTTGAGACAATCGGATCACTTTCGTCGTAGCCCCAATTCAACATCGTAAGAACTGCAAAAGATGTAACCGACGGATCATTGTACCAAGAGCCGTTAGAAGCCTGACACCCTCGTAGCCATGCTATACCTTTAGGAATAGGACCTGGCGAAATGTCAAGGACACCATTATGCACAACATCGTAGTCGCTTGGCATTCCTGCAGGAAGAAAATACCAGCCATCTGTTGAGAAAATACCTCCTCCCCAACCATAATTCAAATGATACTCACCTGTATCCTTGAAACCATCAGCTACAAGCGAGTGACATTTGTTCGGATTGGCTTTTTCATAAATAACTAATTGAGCGGGCTGACCGTCTTTCATGTTTTGCATGAGCGTTGGGTAAAAATCGGTATTGCTTGCTGATTTCTCGATGGCGGTAGAATATCCAAATTTCTTCCGATAAGCTTCAGCAGAGGGCCAAGCTCCCGAGCTAGGTAGGAATATCCACCAACCATCATCTTTGTAATCCATTTTTACAGATATTCCACATGCAAAACATAAAGCTGCGCTCTCATCTTCATCACCAGCATAAGTCATATTTTTTAGCTTTTCATTTAGTTGTGTAAAGTCAGGAAAATCACGAGTGCTTGCATGTTCATCAATTTTGATTTTAAGTGTTTCTGTTTCGTAACGGTCATCATTATATGTGAAGCTAACTGTGTTAGGATATTGCCAATAATTTATAATTTGTGCCATGGCTGTAGCAGTACATCCAACAGATGCTCTTGTCATACATCCACCAACTATCGGCCATTCTGCTATACAAGGACAGTATTTATTATATGGACTACCTTGATCCCACTGAGTTTTTACCCATGGGCCCCATGATGTAGATGTAGACAACTCAGACACGAAGGCATCATCTAAACTTAAATATTTTTCCCATAATGTATTATTGTTTGTTTTTACCTCCGAGGATGTGATGGGAATTGCATCTATACGATTTTGCAAATCCCAAGTGACCATATGCAATAGTGGATCATTTGGATCATCTATAGGAAATGCTCCGTTAAAGGAATAAGCAATCACGGGATGAATGTCTGTATCAGGCGAGATTACAATATAACCCTCTGGACTTAATTGCAAAATATAAGCAAGGGTAGAATCCAAATCCTCTGAAGTAAGGACCTGTATGTCGCGAACAAAGTGCTCATCAGCGTATGTGGAAGATTGAACAATTGGACCCGTTAAGTGTTTTGTAGTAGATTGTGTGCTTTCAATATGTGTAAGACCTACTGAAATTGCTGAGGTTTTGTTTACGGGGATAGCAAATAGCGAAGGAGTAAGTACAAGTAAAAGAACGATTATAAAAGTAATAATTATTAGTGCTGATTTAATTTTTCTCAAACTGTTCATGATCTCACTCCCTAAGAAATAAACTTTATTTTTAATGCATTTGTGGTATTATCTGTGAGTTCCACACGCACATTTTCTTAAAAACACCTTTAAAATAAATCCTTTGTATTCATTTTTACTGATATAATAAAGTAGAAATCTCTGATAGTTACTTTTAGATATTTCTATTTCTGCGGTATTTGGCGATAAGGCCGACTCCAAAACTGGTCAGTAGCAGTGCTCCTGGAGCAGGTATTACAGAGACATTTACGTTATCTAATTGAACAGTTGCCTGCAAGCCATCCATGCCGCTCCAGAGGTCGAAAGATAAAAGCACATTCTGCCCGGCTAATCCTGATACATCAAGCATTACGTTATTGCCTGCTGTTGTGGCAATGGTTAGTCGATTGCCGTGGTTATCGAAGCAATAGAACTCAGTTAATCCGGGATTGAAAATCAGGGGATCTAAGGTTGCCGCATCGAGTAACGAGGCTGTGAACGCATCCGGCCAACTATATGGGTCATAATCTCCACCTACAAGAGACGACATCAACACATCAAATGAAAGATATTGTGCTGAATTCGGAATAGTAAAATACTGGCTCATTGTGCTTGAGAGGCTAAGAGGGTCTTCCTGGAAAAGTGCGTGGCCGCCGCCGTCTGTGACTGTTCCATATTCAACATTCCAACCTGTTAATCCCGCTGAAAAATCTCCATTTTGCAATGAAGGAGCCGAAAAGGCACTTAAACTTGACGATAATACAATTACTATGGCAATAACTGCTGATTTGAAAGAAACTAATCTTTTCATGATAGCACACTCCTCCTTAAAATTTTATTACCGATTAAACTTACATCCCTTTATATAATGTTTATCTTTACTGTGTTGTATTAATACACAAGCGGTATGCCTTTCAAGTAAAACCTCAATTTATCAACTTTTCATTCTTCAAATTATGGAGGTGAATTATAAATTGTCAAAACAAAAATAGAAAATTCGGAACATAGTGTATTTAAATTAAAAAGAATATTCATGTAAGTATAGGTCATAAAATAAATTATGTAGTTCAAAAAATATTTTTATTTTTTAATAAAATATGCTTAATAGTTGAAGTTTTCGATATGTGAAAAAGCGGTTTCAAAAATATAAAATATCAGTTAGAGTTATCTTCAATTTTCTAATGAACAACGGAAATATTAATTTAAAAAACATAAGTCTATACTTCTCAAGTCTTTATAATATGTAGATACTGAAATAATATATTGTTTTTGGTATTGTTGAAATAATGCAGATTTTTATTTGTCATCTCTACAGTTTTCCTTCTGACAGATCCATTATCCAGAGAATCTCAGGATTTTCCTGAATAGAAGTCTCCGTTATTAAGGGTTCCTTGAGTTCTGGTGTTTCTTTGTCTAAGTCCTGAAGATATGTGAATTCAAGAGTTCCTGTTATATCTTGGCCGGAAGTGAATATTATATTTTGGATGATATCGTTTTCATAACTGACTGTGTATATAATATTTGTGCCATCTTTGTTTTCTTTATCGAAAAGTGTAATGATGACATTTTCCTGCTTTTCGTCCCATTCGCTAAAGAACCATATTCTTTTTTCAGCGGCGTCTCTTCGGATGGTATCTGCCGCGTGCATTCCCATCCATGGTCTGGCTAAACCTTTTAAGAATGTTCCTGCCGGATATGAAGCGATTACCGTTACGCCAGGTCGTCGCATTTGAGCGCCGTTGCCGCAATCAATCAACTCAAATTCATTGCCTATATTAAGGGAAATCCAGGCGGGGTAGTCTTTGCATTTATTATAGAAAAATGGAATTCGAGCACGGCCGGTGATTTTTTTGCCGCTCAGTTCGCCTTCTATACGCAAATATGTCCAGCCTCTTTTACGCATCTGGTCACGTTTATCAATCAGGTCATTTACAGGCTCATGCCATTTATATTCATACATGTCTAAAGGAACTGTATTGTATTCATAGTTCGTTTGATAAGATGCTACGTTTTCAAACCTCTTATCGATAGAGCTTGCTGCGAGGCCGGTTTTTACATCGCGAAAATATTCTCTATCGAATTCAGATTCACCTTCGACCATTTCGATAAAATCTATAAGTTCCTGCGAATCGGTTGGTAAGCGTCTGACTTCCAAATTGCTCCAGCATACGCGGCTATTTGTAATATGTACTATATCCGGGCCATTTTCAAAATAATAATTTGCCTGCTCATTTTCAAGCCATTCACATTGTGCTTCTGAAAAATCTGGAGTGTATCTCTGCATTCGCATGAAGGACGGCCCTTCAATTCCTTCTGGATAGTAGAACCATCTTTCGAAGGCGCCTTTACTTAAACTTCCCTCTGTGTTCGGATCTCCATCAAGAACCTGCACGGTAAAATGAAGACTATTAATTTCATTTCTAAAAGGTAGATTCAAAGTAGGTATTGTCGGATTATCAGGAGGTGGTACTGGAGATGAACCTTTTCTTGGAAAAAGCATCCAGATAATTAATGCAATAGCTAAAATAGCCGCGGCTTGCTTCGAAAAGACATTACTGAGAATAGTTGTCGCCGGACCGACTTCTAAAGATGTTTTGCTAACTGGTTCATCTGGAATTGATTTAGATGCTTCAGGTGATAGAGTGAGCCTTCCGAACAGGCCAAGACTCATTATCATCATATTTCTGCTGATACCCTTGTTCGACAATTTCCTGCGGAGAGCCTTTCTCGCCCGGTAAAACAAAATGCGCGCGGTTACTTCATTGCAATTGAAAGTATTAGCGATTTCGGCGTAAGATAAATTATCGAAACAGCGAAGCGACAGAACCGCCCTTTGTTTCTGCTTAAGCTCTTTCATCGCGACCATAACCTTCTTCAATAAGTCCTTCTGAATAAGCTCGCGAACACTCTCGTCCTGGTAGATATCACCCTGGCGAGAAATAAAGTCCTTGTAAAATAGTTCTTCTGAAGCAACGGATTCTCTCTTTTTGTCTCTGTAATGTTCCTGTACCTTGCTTTGGGCAATCCTGTACAGCCAGGGCCAAAAGTTCTCCTCCTCGTTAAGATTCCTTATAGACTTTATCATTTGTAATAAGGTTTCCTGTGTAAGGTCGTCGGATAAATCATTATCAAGGGTAACGCGATAAATATATGCGCGTACTTTCCCTTCAGCCTCTCGGGTCAGCCAGTTTACAGATTCTTCGCTGCCATGACAGGCTTGTCCAACCTTTACACTCCATATATTTTCACTATTCATTCTACTCGAGCTCGTCATATCTATAGACGGAAGTTACAAAATTTCGTAACAAAAAATATTTAAATATTTGTATATTTTTTATAATTTTCCTTAAAATTTATGTTTTTATGCAGTTTCTGTGGATATACCCTTATTAAATATAAAACCAATTTAAAAAATCATCAAATTTATCTCCTCCTTGAAAAAACTCTGCTAAACGTGTATAACTGGAGTTTAGCCCAGAACTGATTTCAAGGCAAGAAAATTAATGGTGTGCAGCTCGTGCTTCGTGGCGAAAGTGCTGCTTCGCAGAGTATAAAGCTCACCTCCGCAATGAGCCCATGGGGCCTACGGAAAATAGAAGGGGAAACTATGTTAGTTGTCCATGTTTTTGTTCACGTTAAGCCGGATATGGTAGAAGCATTCAAAGCCGCTACTATCGAAAACACTAAAAACAGCGTCAAAGAACCGGGAATAGCAAGATTTGACTTTGTTCAGCAAAAGGATGATTCGTCCCGCTTTGTTCTGGTTGAAGTTTATCGAACAGCAGACGACCCGGCCAGGCATAAGGAAACCGCGCATTACCGGAAATGGCGCGATACTGTAGCGGATATGATGGCTGAGCCGCGAACAAGTGTGAAATATTCAAATATTTTTCCCGACGAAACCGGCTGGGATTATTCCTCGACTTTGCTCGGGACAGGTGAGGTGTAATTATGAAATTTGAATTTGCGACCGCGGCACGAATCATATTTGGGCAAGGCACAATTTCCGAAGTTTCTGTGAATGCTCAGGAAATGGGAAAACGTGCGTGTCTTGTAACCGGCGATTCAATCGAGCGTGCAAAAGTTTTAACGGAAAAGCTGGAAAGAAATAAAATCGAATATGTCACGTTCTCTGTCAAAGGTGAGCCGACAACGACTATCGCGAAATTAGGTACTGATACGGCACGGGATAGCAAATGTGATTATGTTATCAGTATCGGCGGCGGAAGTGTTCTCGATACAGGTAAAGCCATAGCCGCTATGCTGACTAATCCCGGAGTGCTTGAGGATTATCTTGAGGTGGTAGGGCAAGGCAAGCCGCTTGCTAATAGAGCCGCTCCTCATATCGCTATTCCAACGACCGCGGGAACCGGTGCAGAGGTTACGAAAAATTCTGTACTTGGTGTCCCTGAACATCAGGTAAAAGTAAGTATGCGAAGTACCTCGATGCTCCCTGCGCTTGCCGTAATAGATCCTTTATTGACTTATTCGATGTCACCATATGTCACCGCGACAACAGGTCTTGACGCTCTGACGCAGTTAATTGAGGCGCTGGTTAGCATAAAGTCAAATCCTATGACGGACGGCATATGTCTTGAAGGAATTACAGCGGCGGGACATTCGCTGCAAAAAGCATATGAAAATGGAAATGATGAAAATGCGCGAAGAAATATGTCACTTGCTGGTTTGTTCGGAGGATTGGCCCTGGCCAACGCCGGTCTTGGCGCGGTGCATGGTTTTGCCGGGCCTTTGGGCGGAATGATTTCAGCATCGCATGGAGCTATCTGTGCCGCTCTGCTTCCGTTTGTTATTGAAGTAAACGTTCAGGCATTGAAAGCCCGCGACCCGGAATCGAAGTCGCTGGAAAGATATAATATTATCGCGAAAATCCTGACAAATAATAAAAACGCGCAAGCGGAACAAGCCATTGAATGGATTCGGAATTTATGCAAAACAATGCAGATTCCTTCGTTAAAAAAACTTGGTTTGGAGCAGAAAGATATTCCGATTGCGGCTGCTAAATCACGTAAGTCGAGCAGTATGAAAGGCAATCCAATTGAATTGACGGATGAAGAACTTGCCGAAATCCTTGAAAAAGCCTCTTATTAAAGTTGACGGGTGTTCGACATTTCAATTAGAATGAATATTGTTACCGAAAATAATATTGTAGAAAGGAACGAAAAGATGAACATAACGAAACGGGAATTTGGCACAACCAAAGAAGGTAAAGTCGCGGATATTTACACACTCATCAACGATAACAATAGCGAGTTGAGAATAACTAATTACGGCGGTATCGTAGTTTCTCTGAAAGTTCCTGACAAAAACGGGCATTTGGGCGATGTCGTACTCGGTTATAACACTCTGTATGAGTACATCGAAAACAGCCCATTTTTCGGTGCGCTGATAGGCAGGTACGGCAATAGAATTGGCAAAGGCAGATTTGTATTAAACGGCAAGACATATAATATGGCAATAAACAACGGCCCCAATCATCTTCACGGCGGCTTAAAAGGTTTTGATAAAGTCATTTGGGATGCAAAAGAAATTGAACATGAAGATGAGATTGGTCTTGAGCTTTCATACTTTAGCAAAGACGGCGAGGAAGGTTATCCAGGTAATTTGAATGTAACTGTAAAATACCTCTGGACAAATGACGATGAATTGAAAATCGAATACGCGGCTGTAACTGATAAAACAACCGTTGTAAATCTTACCTCGCATTCATATTTCAATCTTGCCGGTAAAGGTGACAATCTAAACCATGAACTGATGATAGATGCTGATAAATATACCCCGGTTGATGATGGACTTATACCAACAGGCGAATTGAAGAGTGTAAAAGGAACACCGTTTGATTTTACAACTCCGACGAAAATCGGCGCCAGAATTAATGATGATAACGAACAGTTGAAATACGGCAAGGGTTATGACCATAACTTTGTAATAAACAAGTATGACGGTTCGCTTCGTAAAGCCGCAAGTGTGTACGAGCCGATGTCGGGAAGACTTATGGAAGTAAGCACAACGGAGCCGGGTGTGCAATTCTATAGCGGCAATCACCTTGAGGAAAGCATGATAGGCAAAGAGGGCGTGCCTTACAAAGCAAGGTCGGGATTTTGCCTTGAGACGCAGCATTTTCCCGATTCTCCGAACAAGCCGGAATTTCCATCGACAACTCTTGAGCCGGGACAAAAATATTGGACAACTACAATTTTTAAGTTTTCAATAAAATAATTTGAAACATATAATTCGTTCATTTAAATACAGAAATTATCGCCTGTTTTTTATGGGCCAGAGCATTTCTCTAATCGGGACATGGATGCAGAGGCTGGCGATAAGCTGGCTTGCGTATGAATTGAAAGGTTCCGCTTTAATTCTCGGCCTGGTTGCTTTTTCAGGCCAGATACCGGCGTTATTTCTTACGCCGCTCGGAGGCGTAATCGCCGATAGTTATAACAAGCAAAAAATTCTTATTCTTACTCAAATACTTGCCATGATTCAGGCTTTTGTTTTAGCCGTTCTTGTTGTGAGCAATCATATCACAATCGGGATTTTAGTCGTTTTGAATATTTGTTTGGGAATAATCAATTCACTGGATATGCCGACTCGCCAGGCGTTTGTTATTGATATGATTGACAATAAAGAAGATTTGAGCAATGCGATTGCGCTCAATTCTTCCATGGTAAATTTTGCCAAGCTTGCCGGGCCGACTCTCGCGGGATTTGTTGTAGCTGCTTTTGGAGAGAGTGTCTGTTTCTTTATAAATGCTGTAAGTTATATCGCGGTTATCGCTTCGCTTTTACTGATGAAAACCGCCGCGAGGGTATTGCCTAAAAAAAATTCCGCATTGCTTCAGCTCAAAGACGGCTTGCGATATTCGTTCGGTTTTCCTCCAATAAAATATATCATTCTTTTCTTGTCGGTAGTAAGTTTAACCGCAATTCCATATATGGTACTTATGCCGATATTTGCCAAAGACATTCTTCACGGCGGCCCTCAAACACTCGGGTTTTTGATGGGCTTTGCCGGAATAGGAGCTTTGATGGGTGCTGTTTATCTTGCTTCGAGAAAAACGGTTCTCGGTTTGGGTCGGGTAATGGTTATTGCGACAGGTATTTTTGGCATTTCTCTTGTAGCGTTTTCCTTTTCAAAAAGTCTCTGGCTTTCAGAAATATTGCTTCTGTTTTCCGGGATGGGAATGATGATTCACATGGCCGCTTCCAATACGATTTTACAAACGATAACAAGCGATGAAATGCGGGGCCGTGTGATGAGCCTTTATGTCACGGCTTTTATGGGAATTATGCCGTTCGGAAGTCTTCTGGCCGGAAGCATTGCCAATAAAATTGGTGCGCCTTTTACTCTTGCGATTGGCGGTTCAATTTGTATAGCCGCGGCTGTAGCGTTTTCGTATAAACTACCTTCGATAAGAGAGTCAGCAAGACCTGTTTATATTGAAAAAGGAATTATTCCACCGATAGAAAAAGGATTGCAAAGCGCCTCGCAGCTAACTATTCCGCCGGAGAATTAAATCCGAAAATTAACTTGTGCTTTCATTATTCTTTCATACAGCTTGATATTTTTCGTGTGGGGTGGCCACTTAATAATAAGAGTTACTATCGCAGCCCATAGCGACAACCAGGCAGCGATTGTTATTCCTTCAAAGAAAATTCGAGTCAAAGTCCATTCGCTTAATGAAAAAAAACGATTGAATACGATTGCTATAAATAGAAACACCATTCCAAGACCGAAAAGTTTGAAAGACCGGCTTAGCATTACTTCGATAGAGCGATTTTCCAAATCTTTCAGATTATGAAAATATGATTGAATACTATTCTGTACGAGGTTCATTTCCTGTTCGTCAGGCATTTTCGGAAGTGTTATCCTGATAACAAATTCACTTTCTCCGATTTCGCGCACACTATCAATAATATGATTTACAAATTCCTGGTTGAGTTCTTTTGGGATACCAGAAGCGTTCCGGCCGGGATTATTATATAATTCCTCTACAGCCTCCACGGTCACGTCAATCACGACTTTATTTTGTTCGCTAATTTCAGGTTTTTCACAAATAGTCTTTTTCATAAAATTTCAATAATATGATAACTGAAAATGTGGGAAAAAGTAAGCCATATCCCGGATATATTATAATTCTAAAATAATAAGTTTTTTAAGAATCTTTACAAAAAAAATCCGTGCAATCCGTGTAATCCGCGGTTAAAATAGTATCTATGAAAATACCAGAATTACAAAAACCAGAAAAATATGCAGGCTTATATATAGTTGACTTTGGCGATTATTCGAGCGTGGGCTTTACCGCACTTGAAGTAGCGGAATTGCTCGAAAGTGAGAAATATAAGGATTGCAAAGTCTATAAAATCCATCGAGCGTACCCTGACGGCCAACTCGAAATAAAAGGCGTTGCGAACGAGAAATTCCAGCTCGAATCAGGAATGTTCTTCTATTCTACCGATATGGAAACATCTCAACGTGATTTCAAAGCGTTGGTAAAGTTGTCTGTTGAAACTATGCCGCCCAGCCGAGCCAAGGTTCATCTGGCTAAATACGACGATGATAACTTTGTCACCGCGGTTATTTACCCAGCCGAGTTCGATGATGAATTCAGCAGTTGGTTACTTGACGGCCAATACAAAACCTCCGGCCCAGCCGAAGGCGGCGTAGAAGCGGTTCAAAGATACTACGACCAGCAGCCGGAAATTTTAGACAGACACCAACTCTTCGGCCAATCCGAAGACATAAGCAGAACAGGACAAGAACTCCTGCAAAATCTAAAAGTCGCTGTACAGAGATAATATATTAAACTATCTCTTTAAATCTCGTGTTAATCAGTCTTGGTCTTGATAGATCGGGAATTAAATTATATGAGCACAATAAATAATGTAACATTCGCTTTTACAGGTAGTTACGATAATGGGCGATACTGGATTCGAACCAGTGACCTCACGGGTGTGATCCGTGCGCTCTAACCAACTGAGCTAAACGCCCTTGGGAAGCTATATTAGAACCAAAAAACAACGTATATGTCAAGACCAATTCCAAATATACCCTTTCTAATCATATTTTTAGATAATTTGACGGCGGAGATTGACGAAAACTATTATTAATGATAAAATAAGCGGTTTGATAAAAAATTAAATATATGGTGGAAGTAGCTCAGCTGGTTAGAGCACTAGATTGTGGTTCTAGGGGTCGGGGGTTCGAATCCCCTCTTTCACCCTTTGTTGAAAAAACTCAATTATCTAAAACGTTCGTATGAGCTTTTCGTACCATTCCCCGGCAACTTTCGCAATTACATGCTCCGACAAGCCTTAAATGCGAAGAACCTGCAAGTTTGCGTGTTTCAACGATTCTGGCTCCTTTTGTTTCCATTTTACGAAGCGCCAGTTTAGCCTCATTAATGTTATGAGAACCGGTAGCGTCCATCACTATTGTTACTTTTTTATTTCTCTGGAGTAAGCCAAGCGCTGTAGCTTTTACCGCACCTTCAAGACTTGTACCTACAATAACAAACTCATAAGCCTTTATTTCACTGAGCAGTCGGTCGATACGCGGCTCATCGAATGGATCGACGCAGCGTTTGTGCAGGATAATCTGACTGTACTGTTTGAGTAAATCTCTTGGTAAATCTGTATTGCCATCGGCGGTAAAACTCACCCTGTTATTGACAAGCGTATAATGCACCTTTCGCTGGCCTTCCGTTCCGTCAAGGCAATAGCCGACAACAGAATCTCCATTATTGTTTTTATAGATTTCAGCAGTTGAAATAATAGGAACGCCGCTGCTCCTTGCCCAGGCCATCATTCTTCTGATATTGGCGAGTACTCTTCTGTGATTTTTCACACAAGCCTTGCCGCTAATCAGCAAAAAATCCTTCTGGGTATCGATGTCTAATAATATTTGCTTACGCCGAGTTTTTATTAATGGTAGAATCATTTTCGATTTCCTAATCTTCGCATCTGCAAATCCTTATATATAAGGAATACGCTTCAGCGAGTTATCGGGTTCGTAGATTATTTATCGTGTAAACATAAACCCGACTTTAATACTGATAAGACTATAAAAGAAAAAACATTCTTCACCTTAATGCGTTTTATGTTATATAATGCGGCTATAAAATTATGTATTTTTTGTATTAAAACAGGCTTTTTATAATTTGGTTACGAAATGGTTCAAACAAAAAAAGAATATCCGTCAATTTCGCTAAAAGTCGAAGATTTTGATGGAAAAATAGACTTAGCCCGGATTTTCGGACGTACTGGTCCGTTTCATATAGAAATCGGTTCTGGAAGAGGGACTTTCCTGTTGAACCAGGCTCAGGCACATCCGTGCGACAATTTTCTGGGAATAGAGTGGGCGAGCAGATATTACCGATACGCAGTTGATAAAATGGGACGATGGAATGTATTGAACGTAAAGCTCATCCGAACAGAGGCGGCTTCATTTATCGCTGATTTTATACCGGATAATTCGGTAGATTGTTTCCATATATATTTCCCCGACCCATGGCCTAAAAAAAGCCATCGTAAAAGGCGTTTTATTTGCGATTCCAACCTGGCAAATATGATTCGCTGTCTTAAAGAATCAGGACAAATCAGAGTTGCTACTGACCATGCGGAATATTTCGAGCAAATGAAATCTGTTTTCGCACTGGCTGATGACAAACTTGACGAAATTGATTTCCTGCCAAACGCCGGTGCTGAAACAGGCGAATGGGTGGGTACGAATTTCGAGCGAAAATATATTAAAGAACAAAGACCAATTTATACAATCGCCCTGAAGAAAAAAGACAACAAATGAAAATCACCATTCTACTGTCATGTTGAGTGAAACGAAACATCTGGGATTCTATACGGGAGATTCTTCGTTTCACTCAGAATGACAAGTTTCATATTAAGCTCTTCCGTATAACTCCGTTATTTTCGCAAGCTGATTGGCAAGCTTGTTATTAATCTGGTTTGGTCTCATCCGCCAATTCCAGTTTCCTCGTGTTTTAGCCGGGTGATTCATACGGGCTTCTGAGCCTAAATTCAAAAGGTCCTGCATCGGAATAATCACTGTTTTTGCGACGGAACTCATTGCCATTCTAATCATTTCCCAGGAAACATCATTACCGGAAACTTTATGACCAAGATACTCAATAATCGCTTTTTTTTGCTTGGTTGACAAATCATTTTTAAACCAGCCCAACGTTGTATTGTTATCGTGTGTTCCTGTATAAACAATGCAGTTTTCAATATGATTGTGCGGCAGATAAGTATTTTTACCGGAGGTATCGCTGAACGCGAAATGCAGCACTTTCATGCCGGGAAGGTCAAGTTTTTTCAATAACTCTCTGACATCGGGAGTGATGAGACCCAAATCTTCGGCGATAATTTGTGCAGAAGGAAAATGCTTATATAATGCCTTGAAAAAGTCCTCGCCGGGACCTTTGATCCATTTGCCGCGAATAGCGTTCTTGTCATTTCCCGGAATCTGCCAGAACTTAACGAATCCTCTGAAATGGTCTATGCGGAAAATATCATAGAGTTTAAGGTTTTGACGTGTCCGTTCAATCCACCATTTATAGCCCTGTTCCTTAATAACTTTCCAGTTATAAACAGGATTGCCCCACAGTTGTCCTGTTTTACTGAAAAAGTCCGGCGGCACACCAGATTTGAATGCAGGTTTTTTTGACCTGTCCAACTTGAATATTTCAGGATTGGCCCAGACATCCGAACTTTGATAAGCGACGTAAATCGGCATGTCACCAATTATTTCTATACCAAGCTTATTGCAATACTTTTTTAAAGCGAACCATTGCTTGAAAAAAATATACTGCAAAATCTTTTCCTTTTCGCAATCAGTTTTTACCAACTCGTTTGCTTCTTTGAGAGCGGCGGAATTTCTGTCTCTAATCGCCTTTGGCCATTTTGACCAGTCTGTAGTTTTGAAATACTTACTCAAGGCTGTAAAAAGTGCATAATCATCGAGCCAGTTTTTATTTTCTATGCAGAATTTTTCAAATGATTTGCTTTCTTTTTTGAGCTTGTTGCTTTCGAACAATTTATTGAATATATTTGCCCTAAATGAATCTGCTATATCATTTTTCTTAAGATAACCAGATTTATAAAGCAGTTCTGGAGAAATCATACTTGTATTTCCCGCAAAAGCGGAAAGGCAATTGTACGGCGAAATATTCATTCTGCCATGCGGGGGATTCAGCGGCAATATTTGCCAGTAAGATTGTTTTGCCTTGCGTAGGAAATCCGCGAAACTATACGCCTGCGGCCCGAAATCACCGATGCCGTATTTACCCGGAAGCGAAGTTATATGCAGCAGTACGCCGCTTGCTCGTTTATCCATAAAATCCTTCAATTTGAAAACCTTTTCTTAATTTTTACGATAGAATAACTTATTTAGCTTCCACTTTCAATATTTTCAACAATGTTGCCAATAGAACAATGGCTCTTATAATAAGCCACATGAAAATAAATATGCTCTATTAGGAATTAGCAAATAATTAGTTTTGTTTTAATAATTCTGTAATAATCACAGGTAAAATCATTATGGTTTTGCATTAATTTATGATATGTTCTAAAAACTGCACGAAAGGAGGTGATAAACAGAACATAACTTTGAGTAAAATGGATTTGTACAATATAAATATTGGGTTATCTAATAAATATATTCAAGATAGATGATTTTTCAAACGTATAAGACATAGAAAAAAAACGAGCCGGTGGAAATCCTGGTAAGTGACTCACCGGCCCTGAAGCTTATAAAACAGAAACTATTTTTGTCTCTGTCTTGGCTACAACTATCTTACATATTTATGCCGGTAAAAAGCAACGAATTTTAAAGAAACTTACTTAAAGTATCGTAAGCGTAGCGTATTCAATCCCGGGCATTCGTGAATTTTGTCTGCATATATTAAGTCAAATTATTGACAAATCCTGAATAGTATCAACCTGTAACCAACGGAATATTAGTAAAGAAAAAAAATTAAATTGAAAGGAAATATAAAATGAAACAAATTATTTATTCAATATGTGTTTTGTTATTAGCAGCCAACGCGTCTTTTGCCCAATTGCAGCCGCTTGATGGGACGGCCAAATATGTATTTTTGTTTATTGGTGATGGTATGGGTTTTGCCCAGGTGCACTCTGCTGAAGCTTATTTAAACACACTCGAAGAAGGTAAAACCGAAGGTCCACGTAATATAAGATCCATTCCTCTTGTCATGACTGCTGAACTGCCATTCACCGGAGCAATTACCACATATGATTACGGTGTTTTAATTACCGATTCAGCTTCAGCCGGTACAGCATTAGCCACTGGTAAAAAGACCTATAGCGGCGTAGTATCAGTAGATCCTCAAACAAAAACCATTCCTTATAAAACAATTGCCGAAGTAGCTAAAGATATGGGAATGAGAGTTGGAATAGTAACAAGCGTTTCTATAGACCATGCAACACCAGCGGTATTTTATGCTCACTCAGCCAGCCGCAATAATTATCATGAAATCGGTATGCAGATAGCCACAAGCGGATTTGATTATTTCGGCGGCGGCGGATTACTTCAGCAGGTTAAGAACAGCGAGGATACACTTGTTACTGTTCAAAACGCAGGTTATCAGGTTGTTACAACGCGTGAAGATTTGGCAGCCATTACATCAGGACAGAAAGTACTTGCCATTAATAGTCTCCTTGATGGCTCAAAAGCTCTCTCTTACGAAATTGATAGAGACGTGAATGATATGTCTCTGGCCGATTTCACAGCGGAAGGTATCCGCCTGCTTGATGATCCTAACGGCTTCTTCATGATGGTCGAAGGCGGAAAAATTGACTGGACATGCCATGCAAATGATGGTCGCACAAGCATAGATGATGTACTGGCATTTGACAATGCCGTACAAAAAGCAATCGATTTCGCAAAACTTCATCCAAGCGAAACATTGATAGTAGTGACAGCAGACCACGAAACAGGCGGCCTTACACAGGGTTGGGCAGGTACAAAATATGCCAGTGCCTATGAGAAACTGGCAAATCAGACAATGTCATATGATATGTTTACTTCTCTGGTGAAGGCCTATGCCGCCAGTCCAACCAAAGCATGGATTGACCCAAACAGCAATCTGTCTGATGATGCAGATATGCTTACGGCTATTGAAAATGCTTTTGGTTTGGTTTACAGCACTCTCAGTGATTACCAGAAAAAACAGCTCGAAGATGGCTATGATCGTTCAATGAAAGGATCAAGAATTGTAAGCTCAGAAGAAGATTATCTCCTCTACGGCGGTTATGATGCTTTAACTGTAACTTGCACCCATATCCTTAATAATCTTGCAGGTTTAGGCTGGACAAGCTACAGCCACACCGCAATTCCTGTTCCGGTTATGTCTAATGATGCGCGTTTCAACGGTTATTACGATAATACCATGATTCCAAAGAAAATTGCAGAAGCAATCGGAAACAGCGGTGCACTTGATTAATATCCAAACAAGTAGTGTTTAACATAATTGCGATGGGGTCTGCGAAAGGAACTTCGCCAGACCCCATTGTTATATTTTATTGTCAACAGGGAGATGTAATTAATGTTTTTACCAGGAAGTAATAAAAAAAAAGATATTATCTTTGTAAGCTTTTTTTTCTGTTTGTGTGTTGGATTGTTTTATATACCGACAGGTTACGAGGAACGTTTGCCATCAGATTCTAATTTTGCTCGTGGCCGGATAATATCGGTGGACAACTCCGATATCCGTCAGAGCCTTATTATTAAAACAGGAACACAAGAGCTTCAGGTGGAATTGCTTAATGGCCGGTATAAAGGGCAAATTATATCAGTTTCCAACATGCTAACCGGCAAGATGGAAATGGACGAAGTGTATAGCGAGGGAAGAGAAATTCTCGTGGAATACAGTATAATTAATAACGCACCTGCAGTAGCGTTCGCCAGAGGGCATTATCGTATTCATTTCGAGATTTTTCTTGTGTTGCTTTTTGTCTTTCTTTTAATTTTAGTTGGAGGCTGGACCGGCTTCAAAGCTACACTTTCATTCATATTTTCTGCTTTGATGATTTGGAAGATTATGATTCCATTATTTCTAAAAGGTAAAGATCCGATACTTGTTGGTCTAATTGTGGTTGCGGCTTTAACGGCTGCAATAAGTTTTCTTGTCGGGGGTTTGACACGTAAAGGCATGGTAACTTTCATAGGTGCCTTTTTAGGACTATTATTGACTTGTGTGCTTGCTAATGTTTTTATAAAACAATTTCGTCTTCATGGTGCTGTTCGCCCTCATGCAGAAAGTCTTATTTATTCTGGTTTTGAATATCTTAATCTAAGCCGGATTTTTATCGCAAGCCTTTTTATTGCATGTTCGGGAGCTGTGATGGATTTAGCGATGGATATTTCAGCTTCGATGCATGAGATTATGGAAAAGAAACCTGATATTGGTCTTATGGAACACATTCGTTCCGGAATGGCGGTCGGACGTTCTGTTGTCGGAACTATGACTACTACATTACTTCTTGCATATTCAGGTAGTTACATAGCTCTTTTAATGCTGTTCATGGGAATGGGTGTACCTGTAATAATTATGCTGAATAAAAACTTTGTAGCGGCTGAAATTGTAAATACTATCGTAGGAAGTTTTGGTATGGTAACTGTCGCGCCGTTTACAGCTATTACAGGGGGAATTATTTATAGATTCCACAGAAAAAAGTCTATTGGAAAACCAGATAGTGAGTGACTTCATCAAATGTTCAACAAAAATAATAAGAATAGTTATTTTTTCATTTCATATGATGTTGATTATATTAATTTGCTTTCTAACGCTATACAAATTGTTCTATGTAAGTTTTTTCGCTTAAATTATGTATTAATCTTCCAGGTATTTGATTGTGTCCAATTCTTTTGGAAATTGGGAAAGCACTTGTTATGAAAAGACCTGCTAATGCCTGTTTAATTGTCATATTTACATGAGGTAAAGCACACCTGCCGATATCAAGAGCAAGTTTATAAGTCGATTCATTGTTTTTTGTTTGTTTTGCCAGAGCATAAGCCAAGTAAAATTTGCTTTGTAAAAGACATTTTATAAATGCCCTGGATTGATTGTTATTTCCAGTAATCACTTCATCTCGGTAAATCTGATTGTAGAATTTTCGTATATGGCTCAATGGAATTAAATTGTGTGATTCTTCAGACCACGGCATGAATGAAACAGAAGTAAAATGAATCCAGAAAGCTTCTTCAATGTTATATCCATACTCAAGAAGCTGACCTGTTTGAGAATGGTACGTATCATAAAGACAATCAATTGCGTCTGATAATTCACAAATCATATATTGTATATCCTCCTATTTTATAATATTAAATTGACCATCATTTTTATAATCACTTTTTGTTCGTATAAAATTAAAAGAGTGTTAGTTTTATGTATATCAATAACAGGAAAAAGCTGTTTGGAAATTATCGCAATCTTAACAAATTATTCTTAAATAATTAATCATGGCAAAACTTAATGCTAATAGTTATTTCCGATAATATTTAATAGAGAACAATTAATAAATGTATTTATTCAATTAATTATTGAGGATTATAAAAGATGAGTGCACCGATTTTCGTAATAAGTGACCTTCATATTGGTTCGGGTGGGACGAGAGATAGCTTTGATCAGTATGACAGAGGTTCTTGTTTTAACAAATTTCTTAATTACGTTGAAAAAGAAGGTGGTGAATTAATTGTATTGGGTGATTTCATAGATTTATGGAGATTTAGTCTTAAGAAAGTAATTAATGTGAGAATGGATTTACTGGACCGCTTGTCAGAAATGAAAGTTTCCTGTGTACCTGGAAATCATGATCAGGCTTTAACGGCATACATAGATTCGAAAAATTTACCTCATCAATTTTTTAAGAACATAAAAATGCCTTTTACCAGAAATATCGGGGGAAGGAAATTTAGTTTTTTTCATGGTCACGAACTTGATATATTTAATCGTAACCTCACACCTCGTATAGGTAGATTACTTGGCTTATCATCATCATGGATAGAACATATCAAAGGTTCTCCAGTTTTTTCTTCGGAGAATATCGAAGAAGCTTTCTTGAATATAGAAGAGAAAATATTTACATCTTTTCTAAATATTATCAGGCAAGCAGCAGGACAATTGAATTTTTCGGATGTTCTTGAAAATATTAAAGTTTTACCTCGGCAAAAAAGAGTTGAGAAGCTGATTATAAAACATGAATATAAAAATGAAATAGAAGGTAATGATGTCGCAATTTCAGCACATACTCACAGGCCGTTAAAATTTCAGAACTGGTATTTCAACAGCGGCTCATGGACAGACCAGACAAATGATTTTATTCAAATATTCCCTGACGGCAAAGTGAGTTTATTTAACTGGGATATTAATACTCCAAAGCCGAATAATACCGAAGTAAAATCATCAGGCATTTATTCAAAATTCAAAGCCAATTATGTGATGGCGAATTAGGAAAAGATTTGAATATCTGATTATTTAAGGTCAGATACTTCCATCCCTTCTTTTTTTAAATATGTTTTGAGTGTGTTCAGAAAAATATCACCATCTTGAGGAACAACTTTTTTATTATCTTTTCCAACAATTCCTTTTTCGATGAATTTCTGGAACACGGAAGTTACACCTTCGAATTTTACCTGGTTATTATTAATAAAAACCCTGCCGTAAAGTTCTGGAAGTGTAGTTTTTGTTTTGAAAATTGCGATACCAGCCATATAGCACCTTTACACCCGCCGTGCCGGAGGCAAGTCGCGGCAGGTCCGATGATTGAAAAAGTAACATTTTTTTAATATTACATTCAACTCAAATATAGAAGATAGACTCTAAACCTGATTAAGACAAGTTAATTTTATGTCAGTTTTGTGTTAGACCGCCGGTGCATTTATAACTTGTTATTAATAAAATGTTTATGTCAGAAATAAATTATAATATTATTTGTTTCCAAGGCAGGTTCCCACTAATTTTGCGGAGATAATAAGCGGATGGTCCAAAGGAACCGATTTGCGTATTCCCGCGATTTGTTCAAGCGGAACAGGAACGCATGAATCTCCTTTGTAACTGACCATGACATTATAAATACCTTTTGCCAATAGCTCCGCGGCTTTTGTTCCCATTAATGTACAAAGAGTCCTGTCAAAAGCTGATGGAACTCCGCCTCTCTGGATATGGCCCAGTGACGTTACGCGTGCTTCTATACCTGTTAATTCCCTGAGTTGCCTGGCTATAATACTTGCTTTGGATTCACCATAAATATCCTGTGGTGACAATGTGATTTCATCGTCTTTATCTTCATCCTGATCTTTATCCGTTGAATCGGTTTTCTTTTGAATTTTAGATTTTATTTTCTTTTGAATTTTTGCTTTTTTGTTTGCGTCATCTATAGAAATTGCGCCTTCCGCGATAGCTATAATAGAAAACCGGCTTCCTTTACGCCTTCTCTCGAGCAAATAGTTTACTACAACAGAAATATCATATGGAATTTCGGGTATGAGTATTACATCCGCGCCGCCGGCAATACCGGCACCGAGCGCGAGCCAGCCTGATTTATTTCCCATTATTTCACAAACTATAATTCTGTGATGACTTGTTGCGGTTGTATGAAGTCTGTCAATAGCATCAGTGGCAATCTGCATCGCGGTATCATATCCGAATGCTATTTCAGTACCAGCCACATCATTATCTATTGTTTTGGGTAATGTTAAGACATTGATATTGCCAGCCTGGTGTAATTTTAACGCGTTTTTTTGTGTGCCGTTACCGCCTAAACAGACGAGACAATCTATATGATTCTGTCGCAGATTTTCAATCGCGACGTCGGTCATATCGATTACTTTATTTCCCATAGGCATTTTGTAAAGTTTGTCTCTGCTTGTTCCGAGAATTGTGCCGCCATTGGTTAATATGCCGCTGACCGTACTATTTTCAAGGTGAATAGTTCTATTTTCAACGAGACCTCTGAAGCCATCCAGAAATCCTAATACAGTCATTCCGTAAACGGATATCGCCGTTTTTGTAATTGCTCTAATCGCGGCGTTCAAACCCGGACAATCTCCGCCGGAAGTCAGGATGCCAATACAACGTGTTTTTGATTCTTTTGCCATTATTAGTTTACCAAAAAATTATTAACTGCTTATTACTATCGACCAAAGATAATATCGACACAAAAAGCATTATAAAAATTATTATAAGTCTCAGCAGGAAAATTAACAGAATAATAATACATTTTTTATGATGAGTTTAGATATAATTGACGATATATTACTAAACAGGATTTTATTGGACTACATATAATTATTAGTGGATTATATTTTGAAAAACCAATTATTTGACAATATTATTAACCTTGGCCGCTCAGAGGGTTTTAACGAAATACATGCTCTGAATGTAAACAAAATTGCTCTTACGATATTTGATCAGTTGCAGGATTTACATCATATGGGTAATACCGAAAGGTTGTGGCTGGAAACGGCGGCTTTACTTCATGATGTCGCCAAGTCTAAAAACAGGGAAAATCACCATAAATTAGCGCGAGATATGATAGTTGGTTTTACCGATTTGCCTTTTGGAATAAAAGAAAGAATATTGATAGGTCTTATTGCTCGCTATCATCGCGGCGGCCTGCCGAACGAAACTCACAAATATTTCAGCCAGCTTGATACAGAATCGAAAGAATATGTAGTGAAGATAGCCTCTATTCTGCGAATTGCGGATAGTCTTGTTTCCGGAAAATCAAATATTACATCTCTTAACTGTTATATACGAGATTTCGAAATTACTGCATACCTCAAATCTATAAGTAATATTTCTTTTAGAAAAGTCATTAAAAAAGCTGAACTTTTTGAAAAAGTATTCAGAAAATCTTTTGTCTTAAATATGAAAATCGTATCAGATTCAGTCTTGTCACACGCTTAATTCCTTAAATAATAAGAATATATCTCATTTTTCCTGTTTTCAGCATTTCTTCTTAACTCAATCCTAATTTGACATTATCTTGATTTTAGTCTAATATAAAAGAACAGAAATTTACTATTTTGCAGGAAGGATAATTACATGATACCTGCTGATACAAGTTATCAGTTATTAGCTTGCCATTATATTGATAGTCAGCTTAAAAAGCTGAGCAATGAAATTAATGGTGCCAGGAGTTGTGATGATATTGAGTGTATTCATCAATCTCGTGTAGCCTCAAGAAGGCTCAGAGCGGCTTTTGGTATATTCGAAAATTGTTTTCCGGCAAAGACGTTAAATAAATGGCGGGATGAAATAAGAAAGCTAACAAAAGCTTTAGGTCCGGCACGGGATGCTGATGTTCAATTAGAATTTCTAAATAAAACTATTTCAAATCTGTGTGCTGACCAAAAGGCTTTGCTGCCTGGGATTAAACGGCTTCAATTGCGAACATCTCAACACAGAAAAAAACAACAAACTAAAGTTATTAAAACTATTGATAGATTGGAAGCAAAAGCCGTACTTGCCGACATTCACTCTGAAATAGAGAGAATTTTATTTTGCATGAGAGATAGCAAGCCTGATTTGAAAAGTGAATATGTATTTAAACAGACCTCGGAGCATATTCGAAATAAATTAGCCGAGATGATTTCATTTCAGAGTTGTATTGATAATCCTGATGATAAAAATGCCCATCACCAGATGAGAATAGCAGCCAAAAGATTACGATATACTATGGAGATTTGTCAGGAACCTTATGAAAAGAAACTTGATGAAGCGGTAATAGTCGTAAAGAAGATTCAAACACTCCTTGGCGATATTCATGATTGTGACGTCTGGGTTGAAAATATCGGCCATTTTATGCAGGATGAACTCAATCGTACAAAGGAATATTTCGGTAATGAGAAACCGTATTATTTTTTGAATAGCGGCCTCGAATATCTTAAACAGGAACGTCAACAGGTTCGTAAGCATTTGTTTGAAATATTTGTAAGATACTGGAAGTTACTGGACAGGCTAAAATTCTGGCAAGCTTTGGAATCTGAACTCAATAACTCTCTGGCAGAGCAGGAAAAACCGAAGTTTCCAATCGTGGAAATACCAAAAAGGAATTTAAGTGAAAAAGCTAATAACAATAATACTTCTGATAGGGAAAGTACGCGCGAATCCGCCGTCATTGAAGGCGGTTCTTTATGATGCAGATGTTGTTTTAAGCGGTCATACTCTTAATGGTTTTTCAATAAAAGCGGGAAATATATTTGGATAAAGAGCAGTCTCATGCAAAAACAAAGAGATGAACAAATCGATTCAGTTATGGAATTTGCTGAAAGCTATAATTATGAGCAGTCACATGCGAAGCAAGTCACGAAACTGGCTCTGATAATTTTCGATGACCTGAAGAAGCTTCATAAAATGTCAGCGAATGAAAAATTCCTTCTTCATTGCGGCTCATTACTTCATGATATTGGCTGGATAAACGGACAAAAAGCGCACCATAAAACAGCTTTGAATTTGATTGTCAATGCAGCTAATTTGCCTTTTGATTTACAACAGAGAACAATGATAGGTCTCATTGCAAGGTATCATAGAAAAGCTTTGCCTGAAACTTCACATAAATATTTTTGTGATTTAAAAGAATCGCAGAGGCATGTTATTTCCAGTCTTGCGTCAATATTAAGGGTTGCTGACGGTCTTGATAGAAGTCATATGAATCTTATAAACGATTTGCATTGTACATTCGATGACGATAAAATTACGATAAAACTGTTTACCAATGGAAGTGCGGAGCCGGAAATAAGCTCCGCGAGCAAAAAATCTGATTTGATGCAACAGCTTTTCAATAAAGAAGTTATATTTGAAATTGCTGATTAATATTTAAAAAATTAAAATCTTAATAAAAAATTAACAATCTTCTGGCAAAATAGTCCTTCACAAATAAGGATTACGTAAGAAAATTATTTTTGAATGCTAATTAGGAAGTTAAATCTGTGAATACGACTCTTGCGGTAATAGATATAGGATCGAACTCGATACGAATGGTATTAGGACAGCTTCTGCCGGACGGTACGGCTCAGGTTCTGGAAAGATTTCGTAAAGCGGTTCGGCTCGGACAGGATACGTTTACTACCGGCAGACTTGGCAAGGAAGCAATACGCACTGTAATATCGATTCTCAGGGAATATCAAAAAACATTGCAACTTTATAATGTCGGACATACAAGAATCGTAGCTACAAGTGCCGTCCGTGAAGCAGGCAATGCTGCAATACTTATTGACAGGGTTCTTACGGCCACAGGCCTTGAAATTGAAATTATAGACGTATCTGAAGAAAGCAGACTGACTGTTTTAGCGGTCCAAAATAGTCTTGGCAGCTTAGCCGAACAATTTAATAAAAACACACTGATTACCGAAGTTGGCGGGGGACATACGACTTTAACTGTTCTTGGAAAAGGCGAAATAGTAGTCTCGAACAGTTTTTATTTTGGTTCAATCCGGCTTCGTGAAGCGCTTTCAAGCGGCGCTTCAGCGGATTCAAAACTGATAAGAAATGAGCTTTTAAGGTTTTTGCCATCTATCGAAAGTTTTGTGCCGCTTAAAAATATTCAAACTTTTTTTGCCCTGGGTGCAGATGCAAGATTTGCGGCTCAGGAGGCTGGAAAATCGGTAAAAGATACAGAGCTAAGCGCAATACCAAAAGCAAAATTTAATAAATTGATTGATAAGATAAAAACGAAAACTCCCGAAGAGCTTTCTGTTTTGTATAATATAGAATTTACCGATGCTGAAACTTTAAACGTTGCACTTTTAGTATATCAGGAACTGCTGAATTATACAAAAGCTGAAGAATTGACTGTTTCATTTTCGTCGATGAGAGAAGAGTTATTACAGGATTTGGCAAGGCAGATAACCGGAAAAGAAGACAAGACTTTCGCTCACAGTGTGATACATTCGGCTACAGCTTTAGCGGAAAAATATAAAGTTGATATTGAACATAGCAATCGTGTGCGAGAGTCAGCCGTTAAGCTTTTCGATACTTTACAAAAGGAACACGGATTAACATTCAGGCACAGGGTATTATTGGAAACAGCCGCGCTGCTTCATGAAGTTGGGACTTTTGTGTCACCACGCGGTTTTCATAAACATTCATATTATCTTATTAAGAACTCTGAAATATTCGGTCTGAACCAGACTGAAGTCGCATTGGTTGCGAATATTGCGCGGTATCATCGCCGTGCTCAACCAAAAACTTCTCATCCTGAATACATGTCACTGTCTGGAGAGCAGAGAATTATTGTGAACAAACTGGCGTCTTTGCTTAGAATTGCCGAAGCTTTGGACGCGGGTCATAATACCAAGTCTTCAAATATGCAGTGTAAAGTAGAGAAAAATAGTTTGATTATTTCCATTCCCGGGATAAAAGATTTAGTAATGGGAAAAAGATCTATGCCCGCGGAAACAGATATGTTCGAAGATATATACGGATTGAATGCCAAACTGGAAGAAATATAAAAAATGAAAGAAAAACAGAAATACAATATGCCGGAACTGTTTGTTAATCGCGAACTTAGCTGGCTTGAATTTAACAACAGGGTTTTGCATGAAGGGCTTGACGAAAGTTTACCCTTACTTGAGCGTCTGAAATTCCTTTCGATTGTCAGTTCAAATCTTGATGAATATTTCATGGTTCGTGTAGCCGGATTAATTCAGCAAAAAGCAGCAGGTGTTCACAAGCCTGACAAAAGCGGCTTAACACCAACACAACAACTTAAAGAAATAAGCCAGCGCATCCATAAAATGATGGATATTCATACGGATGCGGTAAGAGATATCATCGGGAAATTGAAAGAGCAGGGTATTTGTTTAATCCAGAGAAATGAATGGACTATTGAACAAAGAAAGTATCTGAAGGAATATTTTATAAACATGGTTCTTCCAGTCTTAACTCCGCTTTCTATGCAGGATTTGCAGCCGTACCCTCTTCTTCACGGCAGACAAATAATTGTTGCTGCGGCAATTCAATCGGAAGACTCAGGGGAACCAGCAAAAAAAATAGTTCTGATTCCGGTACCGGGGATACTTGACAGATTTGTTAAAGTTTCGTCGGAACAATCTTTGAATATAGCGGTTATTGAAGATGTTATTGCGGACAATGTAAATGTTTTGTTCGAAAATGACAAAATAATCGGTTCTGCTTTTCTTAGAATAACCAGGGACGCGGATGTTCAGGTTCAGGCGGATGAAGCGTCAGACCTTCTAAATATGATAGAAGAAGCTGTTCTTGAAAGAAAACGGCGCGGTGCGGTTCGTTTGGCTATTTCGGCAAATCCCGACCCATTTATTAAATCATGGCTTATAGAGTGGTTAAATTTAGAGCAGGACTATATATATGAAATTAACGGCATTTTAGATGGTTCTTCTTTGATGCAGATTGCCAACATGCCGGATTTTGAGAAACTAAAAGTTCCTGATTGGCCGCCGCAAAATCCGGTGGATTTGATGGATTCGCAGGATATATGGCAGACACTTGCCAATCAGGATGTTATGCTTTTCCACCCATACGAAAGTTTTGAGCCGGTAGTAAGTTTATTGAACGAAGCTTCAGTTGATCCGGGCGTACTGGCGATAAAACAGACTTTATATCGTACAAGCTCCGATTCGGCAATCATTCAGGCGTTAAAAACAGCTTCGGGAAACGGCAAGGAAGTAACCGTCCTGGTTGAATTGAAGGCCCGGTTCGATGAAGCCAGAAATATTGACTGGGCGAGGCAGCTTGAAGACGCGGGATGTCACGTTATTTATGGAGTCACTGGATTCAAGACACATGCCAAGGCTATGTTAATAGTACGCCGAGAGAGTGACAGAATCCGGCGATATGCTCATCTTGCTACTGGAAATTACAACGAAAAGACGGCGAAATTGTACTCTGATATAGGATTATTAACATCTGATGTTGAACTTACTTCTGACGTAGCCGCCTTTTTCAATCTCTTAACCGGTGCTTCAGAAATGGTCGGATGGTCGAAGCTTGCTATCGCTCCGACAAATCTCAGAAAAAAAATAGAAGAACTTATCGAAAGAGAAATACAAGTTTCAACTCCTGATAAACCCGGATTGATAATGGCTAAATTAAATTCGCTCGAAGATAAGAAAATGTGCCAGTCTCTTTACCGGGCAAGTGAAGCAGGTGTGAAAATTCTCCTCAATGTCAGAGGTATATGTTGCTTAAAGCCGGGTCTGAAAAATATATCAGAAAACATTGAAGTCGTTTCGATTGTTGATCGTTTCCTCGAACACGCGAGAATATTTTATTTTTCCAATGCCGGGCATGAAGAAATCTATTTAAGCAGTGCAGACTGGATGGGAAGGAATCTTGATAAACGTCTGGAATTGCTTTTTCCAGTAACTCAGACAAAATTTCTCAAAAGATTGAAAACTGTCTTACAAACATATTTTTCGGATAATACGAAAGCTTGGCAAATGGCTTCAGATGGATCTTACAAACGCAAAATAAATAAAGATAAAAAAGTCAGAGCGCAGGAATTATTTTATAATGAAGCTGTCAAAGCGGCGGAATTGAACAGGCAAACCAAAATGAAGTTTATACCGATAACGAAGCCTCAGCAATAAATTGCCAGCAATGGAAGGTGTGCTATGAGTGATAAGCTATGTAGTTTAGTTAAAAATAATGCGCATTTGGAAGATGCAAATAATTATAAGAAACTTATCAGGGAACCTAAATACTGGTGCAAAAAATGCGGCAGATCCGCGGCTAAATCTTCTTGCTTATGCAAATCCAAGAAATTATAAATGACTTAGACTGACCGATTTCTTCCTTGTCATGCTGAACAAAATGAAGCATTTCTACTCTGCGTAGTAACCTACACTACGAAGTATGAGCTGGCTCTTAAATAAGAGGTTACATATGAAACATATTTATTATTCTTAGCCCATATCCCTCGTTTCACTCCTGAGAAACTAAGATGGGTGGCAGCCTCAACCTGATAAAAAATCAGGATGAGGCTGTAATCCATTATTATAGGAAGGTAAGTTTCTTTCGCATATATCCTGTAAATCAGGTTCGGTGCTCATGATGACAAATTCGATATGTTTTTGTTGTTATAGCACTTATAGTATTAATAAAATCGACATAGGTCAATTTGAGTAAATTAATTCATCGTAAAAGATAAAAGCAAGTTACATCTTAAAGATTATGATTCAGGTAATGACGAAGGTTTTAATAAAGATGATGCTTTGAAGCTCCATAATGAATATATTCTTAACCATTCATAGGGAATAGGACTTTGTTATTTTCTGGATTCCGCAACAAGTGTGGAATGACAATCATGTCTTTTTTTTATAAAAAAGGCAAAACATAATATTTCTGTGAACGCTTACAATTATTTTATTTGTAACCGGATACTTATAAAATACTAACATCATAGGCGTAAAATTCATAATTAATATGGCGATAGAAAGTGTGTCGAAATGAAAAATAGAAAAAATATTATGGATTTTACGGAAAATATTCTACTTATAACATATTTCCTGAAAAGAAGTGTCAATGCACAGGAAATTGAATTTACAGGCTGCAAAGAGATTAGGTGTTTTGATTATGAGTTACCTTCATATATCAAAGGCCTTATTAAATATGACGATGATTACATACCGGTAGTTGATCCGAATATTTATTTTCAAAGCCAACCAAGCATGATAAATAACCTTGCATGCATATTAATTATCGAAAGTATTCGCAACTGCTGCAAATACAGAACGGGTATCATCATAGAAGATATTGATGAAATATTGAATTTCGCGGCTGGCAATTACAGAAACATGCCTTACACAATACCATTAACTTTCAATATGAATTTTATTATTGATGTGTTAAGAAAAGGTCAGTCGGAGCAGTTTCTTTTTAATACACACAAATTACTTAATATACACGAAAAGAGAAATTCTATCGTAAAAAATCATCTTGTGGAATGTAATTATGATGTTATTGGGTCGGAGTTGGTTGAGAATACAGGTATAGATGAATTTGACTTTTTTAACACTAATGAATTTTTAGTAACTAATTAATTTAATTTTAATAATAGTTATGCATACTTATGTGAAAATTAAAAAGAAAATAGAAATCGAAAATATGGTAATTAGGATTGGAAAGGAGGCTATATAGAAAAGAACCGCTTTATTGTGTAATCTTAGGTACTATTATTTTTATGAGGAGCGATGTAAGAGCATTGCTTATGACCTCGTTAATAACAATCAAAAAAAACAGGAGAAAGATATGAAAAAATTGACTTATGCTTTAATTTTATGTTTTGTTGTATTGTGCGCTCAATTGGCTGCTGCGGATGTTTTAGTAGAAAATAACATAGCGACCTCGACAACATGGACAGCAAATAATATTTATAATCTGCAGAAACAGATTTATGTGTTGCCTGGCGCAACATTAACAATCGAACCAGGCACGCTTATTAGAAGCACAGCAGGTATGGGTGGCAGTCTTGCAGTCTGCCGCGGCGCAAAAATATATGCCCTTGGTACACAGGATGCACCGATTATCATGACCAGTACTCTTGATACTATGAATAGCTGGCACGAAGGCTGCAACGAATGGGGCAACCTTACAATTATGGGTAATGCTCTAATTTCCGCTTCTCATTACAAGGGACTACAGGTTGGCAGCAACACAAAGACACCAACAGGAATGAATGAGAAACAAATGGAAGGTTTGACCGCTGATTTCGCAGGCGATTCTAAAGTTATGTACGGCGGTGCCGATGATAACGATGATAGCGGATCAATCAGTTATGTTTCAATACGTTATGGTGGCAAAGTTGTCGGTTTAAATAACGAACTTAACGGCTTATCACTTGGCGCTCTCGGTCGTGAAACAAATATTGATCACATCGAAATTATGAATAACGTCGATGACGGTATTGAAATCTGGGGTGGAACTGTTAATCTGAAATATGTCAATATCTGGAATATTGGTGATGATAGTTTTGATATCGATGAAGGATGGAGAGGAAAAGCCCAGCATGGTCTTATCGTTCAGGGTTATAGCGCAGATGCCGAACAAGGTTCAGGTGTTGGTGATAATGCTATCGAGGTTGACGGAGCAGAAGATTCAGATGCTCAGCCTGTAACAACAGCAGCTATTTATAACTTTACAGTAGTTGGTCAGCCAATACATGGTGATCATGCTACCGCATGGCGTGATAATGCACGTGTTCAGTATCGTAACTGCGTTTTCATGGACATCGGCGAACAGCTTGTTAAGAAAGACAATGTTGACGGCGATGGTGCTCAAGGCTACGGCTACAATGGAACTCTTTCATGGGAAGCAACATGGACAACACCGGCAGGCACACATTCAACAGTGAATGCTGGAATATATACAGCAGGCGCATTCAATGACCCTGCGGTAATGTATCAGGCGCAGAAAGCCGGAGATGGAATGCTTGCTGAAATTACAGATTCAGTATTTTTCAGAAATTTCTTTGCAAGTGCATATACAGAAGCAATTGCACGCGGCGTTCTTGATCCCAACTGTTTTAATGTGGCAATCACTGATTTTGATCAAAATGTTCCTGACGCAAATATGCCTATACAAGCCCTCGAACGTGGTGATATAGTTGTAAAAGGCGGCAAGAATATGGTTCCAGTTACATTTATTAACCCATGTGCCGCCAATGATGCAATACTCAGTGTTGGTACCGCTGCTTATGATGGATTCTTAACACCTGCTCCATATCGCGGCGGTTTCAGTCATAACTATAACTGGTTGGCTGGTTGGTCAGCAGTTGATGCTTATGGAATGACTGATACTTCAATGAACCTGCGTTAATCAGGTGAATTGTAGTTTTGAAAGATATGATAAAAAAGGAAGATCACTTTATAAATTAGCCTTTTTGAGTAATCTTCAATATGTTTCAGGTTTTCCCTGAAACAGCATCTTCCAAGATGGCAGTACTTAATGTGCTGCCATCTATTTTTTTAAGTTTATTTTATTTACGCATTTAACACAATATTAACGTAATACTAATATTTAATGAATTTATTCTTATTAATATTCTGATATAGAACTAAAAAATTCCTGTAGTTAATAAGGTACAGTTTTTTATGAATAAAAAAATATATAAATATCTTTTCTTGCTTTTAGCCGGGATATATCTTTCTCTTTCTGGCTGTGATGATGAAAGTAGCATAAATATTGAGCCGCAGCTTAAAAGCATGTCAATTGAATCATACCAGATTGACCTTCTTAATATTGCATTTGAAGTGTCTTCTGTAATACCAGAGTATCCGCATATAAAAACTCGATGCCTCGAACAGCAAAATACTGTAGAAGCCTGTCTTGAACTTAATCAGCCCCAAATGGCATTTGAATTTATTAAACAAATTACAAACTGGAGAAAACAGTTATGTTATGCGAATTTGGCTTTTTATTGTGCAAAACAGGATTATAAACAATCAGATGTGCAATATTTTTTGAATTTAGCCGAACAGGTTCCGGATAATACAGAGGATTGGAGGAAAGACCATGTAGATTCGAAAATTTCGCAAACTAAAAATCTTTTGGAACAGTCTAAACAAAAATCAGATAACTATGAAAAGGCAATTGAAGAACTTGATAAGCTTATTTCTACTGGTAACTTCGATGCCGTTCAAAACGCGATTGACGCATATTCTGGTCTTTATAATAAATTCTTTTCGAATACAGAACGCAGAACCTTTATAGAAAATAAAATTAAATCCTCGTGGGAAAAAATGCCGGTATTAGTCAGGATTGAGTTTGTATTGGGTATGTCGCAAATATCTCTCGATAATGGTGATAAAGAGCAGGCACTTAAATTAGTCAATGAATCGCGAAAAATGATGGATTCAGAAACATGGCCGCCAAGATATGGAATTCCGTTATTGGCAAAAATAGCAAAATATCATGCACTTTCCGGCGACCGGGAAACTTCAAAATCCGAGATAAAAGAAGCTCTTGATATGTATAACGACAATCTTGAGCAAATCGTAAATATAGATAAAGCCGGGGTACTTCGTCCGATTGCTGAAGCTTATATAGCTGCCGGTGATATTACGAATTCACATAATACTTACAAACAAGCTCTTGAAGCCGGGATTGAAAATCCTAATTCGAGACCGCGAGCGGAAGATCTGTCCGCAACCTGCCGTTCAATGGCATTGAGCAATGTTAAGCCGGAACAGGAATTGTTAATCAGGATTAACGAGATAAAAGAGAATTTAAGTGATCCCTGGTAAAAATATGAAAACTTAATTGGAGTGAGTCACAGTTGAAGAGATTAAAAGGGATTAATACAGAAAAAATATTATTAAGTATCCTGATATTCCTCTGTGTTGTGTCAGTTGTAAACGCTCAGGAGTATGGCGGAATTCGTGGAATTGTTTATGACAAGGATTTCGATGTTCCTCTCCCGGCAGTTCAGGTACAGGTTGCTGAGACCGGAAATAAAATAATAAGCGATCAGGATGGAAATTATTTCTTTGGTCAGCTCAAGTCTGGTACTTATACTTTAATATTTACAAAAGATGGTTTCATAAGCCAATCCATTTCTAATATCGCGGTTTCACCCGGGCAAATTACCGAAATAAATACTTCAATTGTACCCGAATATACAAAAATGGAAGAGTTTGTCGTTCAGGAACTGGAAATGAGCGGAGGATCAGCAATAGCATTAATAAATATAAGGATGGATAGTCCCGCTCTCATGGGATCTATCGGGTCAGATGTAATATCTCAGGCCGGTATCGGTGACGCTGCGGAAGCAATGCGAATAGTTCCAGGTGCTACAGTAGAGGATGGGAAATATCCTGTAATACGTGGCCTGCCGGATAGATATGTTAATTCACAGCTTAATGGTGTTCGCCTTCCAAGTGCCGATGCGGATAAGCGAGCGGTACAGCTTGACCAGTTCCCATCCGCATTAATAGAGAGCATTCAGGTAAGCAAAACGTTCACACCGGACCAGCAGGGTGACGCTTCAGGCGGCGCGGTTAACGTTATTACCAAAGGTATCCCTGATGAAACTCTTTTCCAGCTTTCTACACAAATTGGTTATAATCCTGGAACTACGGGTTCGAGTGATTTTCTTACCTATGAGGATGGCGGAGTTACTTTCTGGGGTATTGACGATGGCCGCCGCGATATTCAATATAGTAACTATGGTCTTAATTGGTCTGGAGCGGCAGGGGTATCACGTGACAATGCTCCGATTGATTATAAATGGTCGCTGTCAGGTGGCGGAAAAAATGAATTGGAAAATGACGTCACAATAGGCGGTTTTGCCACATTTTTCTATGAACATAGCAGTTCATTCATTGATGATGGTTTTGATTATCAATACTGGGTGGAACAACCGGGAGATTCTATGACTCCACAGTACGATAATGGCGCTCCTGAACAGGATAAATTCACAACCTCACTTTTCGATTATACAAAAGGCTCCGAAGAAGTTAAATGGGGAACTCTTGGTACAATTGGTATTGATATGGAGGATCATTCTCTTGCTTTGTTATATTTATATACTCGTTCTGCTGAAGATACAGCAACTCTCGCGGAAGATACGACAGGTAAAGCATCTCTTCATAAGTATTGGCCGGATGTGTATGGGTCTGAATATGATAATTACGATAGGTATGATATACATGATCCTGCTAATTCCATGCCTGATGTGGCGCCTTATATTAGAACGCAGACACTGCAATATACAGAACGTACAACTCAATCTGTACAATTTAAAGGTACTCATACATTATTAAATGAAGATTATGAATATATTTTTGGGGATTATTTTAAGCTGAAACGCCCGGAATTCGACTGGAGAGTATCATTTAACTCATCTGAATTATACCAGCCGGATAAAAGGCAGTTCGGTTCATTATGGCATGCGTCATACTACAGTTCATATTATCTGTCTCCTGGAACAAAAGAATCGTATTATAGCCCATACAAACCTTCTGAAAATTATACACTGGGTGCATTCCAGCGAATATGGAAAGATATTAAGGAAGATGATACGCAGTATTCTATAGATTTGAAATTTCCTTTTGAACAATGGAATGAAAACGAAGGTTATGTCAAATTTGGTTTCTTTGATGATAAAGTAAAACGTAAATATGATCAGGATTCCTTCAGTAACTTCCTTGATAATAAAAACAGTGATGGTGAATGGGAAAATTACTGGAGTGATATTTTTCAATTTGAAAACCATCCAATAACCCCGGGAGATACTGATGTCGATTATAAAGGCAACCAGGATATCATGGCGTTGTATTATATGCTTGATGTGCCGCTGAATTCTCAAATTAAAATTGTTGGCGGGCATCGTTTTGAAAATACTGAATTGACAGTTATTAATCAGGCTGAGAAAGATGCTCAATGGAATCCGCCGGGCGAAGCTTCTACAAAAATAACACCGGGTTTTTATCCGAACGGAGCTGATGCACAATTCGAGCAGAAAGATATACTGCCTTCTATAGGACTTGAATATTCGCCAGTAGAATCCGTCAAGTTCCGCGGCTCATATAGTGAGACGGTAGCAAGGCAAACATTCAAGGAACTTACACCCATTCAACAAATGGAATATCTTGGTGCTGATGTATTTGTTGGATTTCCGGGCCTGAAAATGAGTTCGTTAAAGAATTATGATTTACGGATGGATTATTCTCCTTATTCCGGCGGGTTATGGTCACTTTCTTATTTTTACAAGGATATTAAGGATCCTATCGAATATGTGCAGGCTTTTGGTGATTTCGTATATACAACGCCCTCGAATTATCCTGAAGGTAAAATGAGCGGCATTGAATTTGAAGTGCGTCAGGATGCGGGACGTTATTTCGAGGATTTGGATGGACTTACACTTGGGGCAAATGCGACTTTTATTGATTCCGAAGTAACTCTCTCCCCAACTGAAGCTGCAAAATTCAGCGCAACTAATATTATGGCTCCTATGTCAAAACGTGATATGACAAACGCTCCAGAGCATCTTTATAATTTATACATGACTTACGATATGGAAAGATATAAAACACAATTGGCTTTGTTTTATACAGTCAGAGGCGATACGCTTGTAGCAGGCGCTGGACAATCATCCGGGAAATACATTCCAAGTGTTTATGAAACCGAGTTCGGCACGCTTAATATGAGCCTTTCTTACGATGTAAAAGAAAACTGCAAACTCAAATTCCAGGCCAAAAATCTCACCGATCCTGCTATAAAACAGGTTTACCGCTCGAAGTATATTGGAGATGATGTTACTAAATCTTCTTATAAAAAGGGTATGGATTTCTCCTTAAGCCTTGCGTATAAATTCTAAGAAGCATTTATATTACCATCAATTAATTCAAATCTAATTCCTTCTTAATCATTTCCTAACATTCTTCCATTAGAATTCATAGCTGTAGAAGATGCAATTGAATGTGAATATTAACACAGGTGTTTTGAACGTATCGCATCAATCTGGCAAGCAAAGATTTAATTTAGAAAAGCTGGTTTAGAATGAAAATATATAGTGTGACAGGTTTATTGTTATTGATTTCCGCCATCTGTTTTGCGTCGGAAATGACTCAAAAAGATTCGGTTGAAACTACTCGTATTGTCATCGAAAAATGGGTTGAAACACAGCAGTTGATTTCAAAAGAAAAACATGACTGGGCAATGGCTCAGGAAAGTTTGAAAAATCGTATTGACATGATTAAAACAGAAATAGATTCGCTGAATGAAAAAATTATAAAAGGTTGGAAAGATGTTAACGAAGCAGATGCAAGTCGGGCTGATTTATTCAAAGAGAATGAGCATCTGAAAGATGCTTCTAAAGAGCTTGATAAAATCATAACCAGTCTTGAAACTAAAACCCTCGAATTGAATAAAAAACTCCCTGATACAATACGTGATAGTGACAGAATCAAACCTCTGCGTCAGAGAATTTCGGAAGATCCGAATCAATCGAAGCTTTCGTTATCTCAGCGATTCATGAATGTTATAGGAATTCTGAACGAATTAAATAAGTTTAATTATGAAATTTCAGTTACCAGTGAAGTTCAGAAGTTAAAAGACAATAGTTCAATCGAGGTAACTGCTATGTATCTTGGCCTGGGACAAGCTTATTATGTCAATGCGAATGGGACAATAGCCGGCGTGGGACGTCCTTCGGCAAATGGATGGAGTTGGGAATCTGTAGATGGAGCGGCAAAGGATATACAAGACGCTATAAGTATTCTGAAAAATGAGAAAATAGCCGGTTTTATACCTTTGCCCGCTAAGGTTGAATAATTAAATATGGACAATAAAAAAATCAGTTTTTATTCGTTGTTATCACGGTTAGCCGCTTTTCCTGGGTGTTCAGTGTCACATTATATTAATCCGTGTATCTTGTTTGTGATATTTCTTGTTTTATCTGATTATATTTCTATACCGATATATGCTGATGAAATGAGTTCTGGTAGTATGACCTTTAATAAGATCGAACAATCATGGCAGGAAAAACTCGATAAAAGTATTGCCGAACTTAGTTCGTTACAAGATGAAATTAAAAATAAAAAAATTGACCTGAACAAAGAGCTTAATGGCCTTGAAAATGAACTATCTAAAATTCGTGGTGACTATCAGCAGGTCACACGAATGCTCGATGCAAGTACGCTCGAACAGGTTAACCTGCGTTCCCAGATTCAATCCAGAAAGGATGAGAAAAGTTATCTTTTGAATAGCTTGCTTGATCCTTATGCCCGCAGTTTTGAGACACGTTTACACATTGCTGAAACCAGACGATATGCAAGTCTGATTGAAGAAGCGAAAAACTCGATTGGAAACGACAATTTAAGTGACATCGAAATCTATAAGGCTCAGGCTGAAATGGTACAGGCTTCTATTCAGCGATTAGAGGAAGCTCTCGGAGGGACACGTTTTGATGGCACCGCTGTTGATGAATCAGGCAAAGTCAAATCCGGTACTTTTATTCTAATAGGTCCAGCAGCAATATTCCGTTCACATGACGGTGAATCAGTCGGTACAGCAGAGCAGCACCTCGGCTCACTGGAACCGACTCTTACTAATTTCGAGTCCCCGGAAATGGCCAAAAACGCGACAGATTTGGTAACAAACGGTAACGGGACTTTTCCGCTTGATCCTACGCTTGGTAATGCTCACGCGATTGAAGCTACAAAAGAATCGCTTCTGGAGCATATTAAAAAAGGCGGCGTGGTTATGTATCCGATTCTTGCTCTTGCGGCGGCAGCTTTGGCGGTAGCTGTTTTCAAATGGATTGAGCTTTTACGTGTTCCTAAAACTTCGGAGAAAAGAATAATAGGATTGCTCGAAGCCGTAGCAAATCAAGATGAGGAAAAAGCTGTCAAGGAAGCGTCCGCGATTGGCGGTCCAACCGGTGATATGCTCTGTGCCGGAGTTAAACATATCAAAGAGCCTTCTTCGTTGATAGAAGAGGTTATGTATGAGAAAATTCTTATAGCAAAAATGAAGCTTCAGAGCCTTCTTCCTTTTATCGCAATCAGTGCGGCAGCATCTCCTCTGCTTGGATTGCTTGGAACTGTTACCGGTATTATCAATACATTTAAACTGATTACGGTTTTTGGTTCCGGTGATGTCAAAACACTTTCAGGCGGAATTTCTGAAGCGCTTATTACCACCGAGTTCGGTTTAATTGTTGCGATTCCGTCATTATTGCTCCATGCTTTTCTTTCCCGCAAAGCACGAGGAATTATCGCAAGGATGGAGAAGGCGGCTATTTCGTTCGTTAATCAGATAAGCAAAACTCAATACAAAAAAGATGATATATCGGAATCGCTGGCAAAATTACCGGCAGAAGTGGCACATGAAGTTTTACGCAGTCTTGGTCAGGAAAATATTACTGAAAATGAAGTTCCTGAATATCTCGAAAATTCAGCGGGAAGTATTATGGATTCAAATGTAATAAGCATTGGAAATACGGCTACTGTCGCAGATGCTATTTATACAATCAGAACTGCTGAAGTTGACGAGAATATTTCTATTGTTTTCGTTGTGGATGAAAATGGAAAATACATTGGTGACGTATATATAAACAAGCTGCTCACTCGTCCTGAGAATACCAGAATTTCCTCTGTAGTCGATACAAATACTTTATTCGTGCATGTTGATACAAAAAAGGAGAGCGTGCGTGACCTTTTCAATAAATATAATCTCAATATAATGCCGGTCCTTAACCGTAATGACCAGCTTGTCGGGCATATAACAGCGGACAGTATAAATGGAAACAGTGTAAAAAGGAGTGTCGAGTTATGAGTTACATAAGCGAACATATTATTGCGTTTTGGAATCAGGCGGCTTCGATATGGGTATCAGGCGGCTGGGGTATGATAGCTCTGGCGGCAAACGCGTTGGTCATGCTTACACTTGGAATGCATGTTTTGTTTAAGTTTAGCGAAAAAAAATTCAAATCAGTTTCTGAAGGAACTTTGCGTAACTGGATTGCTATGTCATCTGAACAAAGTGGCCCGGTTGGTAAGTTACTAAGCTTTGTCATGGGGGCTAAGTCGCTTAAACAGGCAAGTATCTTTTTTGAAGAACTTCGTTCGACTGAGATTACTCCTTTCGAACGAGATTTACATGTTATGAAAATTTGTGTCACCGCTTCGCCGCTTCTTGGATTGCTTGGTACAGTTACAGGAATGCTCGCGACTTTCGGCGCTCTGGCAACCGGCTCAGGCGGAGAAAAGACTATGGGAATGATTGCGGAAGGAATTTCTGAAGCCTTAATCACTACAGAAACGGGATTGGTTATAGCGTTGCCAGGATTATTTTTCCAATACATGCTCTCTCGAAAACTCGAAAGTTATAAAGTGTTTCTTGCACAGCTTGAAACGATTTGTACCCAGAAACTGTACAAGGATTTACGAGACAATCAGGTAAATGAACGAGCCACGAAAAAAACTGCGATGAAATGTAATATCAAGTTATATAAACCGTTTAATAAAACAAAACTTGTTTATAGCAAACCTGTAAAACAAGTTGAGAAAGTAGCTTAACGTATGAGTCGTTTTCGTGAAATGACATCGGAAGATAGTGGTGATACAGGGATAGATATTTCGCCTTTAATCGACTGTGTTTTTATTTTGCTGATATTTTTTATTGTTACGACTACATTTGTAGAAGAAACAGGTGTAGAAGTGAACAGGCCGGAAGCGGCTACATCTGTCCAGCTTGAAAAAACGAGTATTCTACTTGCTCTTACAGAAAAAGGAGAGGTTGTCTATGGCGGGCGTGAAATTGGTTTTAGCGGCATCCAGCAGGTTGTGAAACGAGAGCTTCAAAAAGAAGAAGTTCCTGTCATCATACAGGTTGATTCGGCTGCGCCTTCAGGATTGCTTATTCGTGTTTATGATGAAGCAAAACTTGGAGGAGCAACTACAATTAATGTAGCTACACGAAGGCAATCAAGTTAGTGGGATTGGTAATGAGAAATAGTAGTAAATTTAGTATTGTTCGCGAGGTACGTTACTATTTATGGGTATTTCTTGGGGCAATTGTTTTAACTCTTGCTTTCTTTTTTATTTTGCCTGTTATGCAGACAATCAGTGCGCCTCCTGAGTGGGAAATTACACAAATGGATTTTGATTCGGGGCCAATAGATACTCCTCCACCAGCTCCACAGGCGGATGAACCGGAATCTGAACCTGAATCTCAGGAGCAGCCGCCGGAATTAGTGGAATCGCAAGACGTTCAGCTTGATCTTGAACAACTCGAGATGGCTCTTAATCCAGGATTCAGTCAGGGTTGGATGGGAAGCGGCGATTTCGCGATTAATCTCAATTCAATAATGTCAACTTCAAGTGAAGAGAATATTAATGAGATATTTTCTCTGGCGGACCTTGATCAGAAACCCAGAATTATTAATCAGCCGAGTCCTGTTCTTAGTCCAACTCTTCGTCGTAAAACTCCTGCCAGTCTAACAATAATATTTATTGTTGATGAACAGGGACATGTAATAGAACCTCGTGTGAAAAGTTCATCTGATTCTGATTTTGATAAATCCGCTTTAGATGCAGTGAAAAGATGGCTATTCGAACCTGGCAAAAAAAGCGGTAAGGCAGTACAGACTCGTATGCTTGCGCCAATAACATTTCCCAAAGGATAAAATATTATGATAGAATACAGCAAACAATATATAGTAAATAGTAAGAATATATTTTTCGCACTATTTTTATTTATGTTTTCTTTATTATTTTGTGTATCAGCTAACGCGACAATTCTCAGTAAAACAGAGTTGGAGTATTGGAACAGCCCTGATTTTCAACAAAGATTCGCGGAAAGCTATTTAGCTGAAACTGATATAGAACCGAAATTGAGGGAAGACGAGTACAAGAAAATGTTGAAGATTCGTGATCTTATAGATTCGGATAAGATTGACGAAGTGATTAAAATGCTTGAAAAGGAAATCAATAGCGATTCCAGTGCAGTGTTTGAATTTACATTAGCTAATCTATACTTTCAGGATGAAAATTTAGAGAAAGCAGCTGCCTGTTATGAAAAAGCAAAAGAAAAATTTCCTAAATTCCGCAGGGCATGGAAGAATCTCGGGCTTGTTTATATTCGCAAAGGAGAATTGAAAAAAGCGATCCCTGTATTAACGAAAGTAATTGAACTGGGTGGAAGTGACGTACTGACTTATGCCCAGTTAGGGTATGCTTATTTATCAGTGGATAACAATCTTTCCGCGGAGTCAGCTTATCGCATGGCGGTTCTGCTTGATCCAGTAACGATGGATTGGAAAATTGGACTTGCAACCAGCCTGCTCAAACAACAGCGATATCCAGAAGCAGTTTCATTATTCGATAATCTTATCGCCGCGGATCCTAATAAAAGCGACTTGTGGCTTTTCCAGGCAAATGCCTATATAGGTATGAATCAGCCTCTCAAGGCAGCGGTTAATTTCGAGATGATTGATCAAATGGGAAAATCAACGATTAGTACTCTAACTAAACTCGGTGACATTTATATCAATCAGGAATTATTCGATACAGCCGTGAATTCTTACACACGCGCGATGCAAAAACAGACGAAAGATGACAATGAACTCACCAATCGTCTTTCTCATGTAATTCGAGTTTCTAAAGTTCTTATCGCTAATGGGGCATTTGAAGAATGCAAAACACTTATTCGTAATATCGAAACTTTGCAAGGTAATATTCTTAATGACTCGAATCGCAATGAGATACTGAAAATTCGTGCGCAAATAGCAATGAATGAAGGGGCTGACGAAGAGCAGGTAAAAATTCTTGAAGATATTGTTAAACTGGATCCGCTCGATGGACAAGCTCTTATTCTTCTTGGTCAGTATTATGAACGTACAGGAGATACTGAAAGGGCATTATTTTACTACGAGAACGCCGAGAATCTTGAGGAATTCGAGGCTGACGCGAAAGTCCGTCATGCTCAACTATTGGTAAAGCAGGGAAAATACAATGAAGCATTACCTTTGTTAAGACGTGCTCAGAAAATCAAAGAAAGAGAAGATGTTCAGAAGTATCTCGAACAGGTAGAACGCTTCGCCAAATCCCATTAATTAATGTAGGTTGTTATTTGCTGGAACGAATTATGGTAGCCTGGTCTTCCAGTTTTTTTGCTTCTTCTGTTCGATTTGTCTTGTGGAAGATTGAAGATAAATTATCAAGTATAGAAAGTGCATCACTCTTATTCTGCACATGAGTTTTTGTAATTATTTCAAGAGAACGTTTATATAGCGGTTCAGCTTTATTATATTGATTTTGTGCATTATACAAATCCGCAAGTTTTTTCAGTGCTTCTGCGACGAGAGGATGGGATGTGCCGAGTTTTTTTCCCCTTACTTCGATTACATGTTGATATAAAGATTCAGATTGTTCGTATTGACCTTGAATATAATATAAATCGGCTATATTAAGAACGCACAGAGCGACAGAGAGATGAGCGGTTCCATACAGTTTGATTTTTATTGATAGTGCTTTTTTATAATATGACTCAGCATCTTTGTATTTACCCTGAAGACTATACAACGCGGCAAGATTATTCATGCTTGCGGCCATTGATTCGTTGTCCTGTTCTTCTGCGAGCTGAGAAATAGTCAGAGCGAATGTATAATATTTTTCTGCGTCTTCGTATCTCCCGATGGATTTATACAATAGTCCAAGATTGTTCATGCTTTTTGCGACAACAGGATGATTATAGCCGGCTTCATCTACGACTATTTGTAATGCGTTTTGAGCGACTGTAATTGCAAGCTCAGAATCTCCCTGTTTATGAAAGAGAATAGATTTTGCGTTGAGTTTTGACCATTCAATGAGAGTTGTTGTCTTTAAGTCTTTTGAATAACATGAAGCACTCAAACAAATTACGGGTATTAATAATAATATTACTGTCCGTTTCTTCATTCGATCTCCTTGTGTTTTTATGAGTGTCTGTAACTTAGTATAAAATACCACAAATAGTAACAAATTATATTTTTGTTAATAATTTAACGTTTCAATTGTACATTAAATTATATTAACTCTACCAAATTATTGTTAAAGAATTGTTAAATTATGATTAATTTTGTAATATGTTCTTCTGCTGTATTCATCAGGATAGATTAGCATTTAATTTGGGGCAGATAAACAAATTATTATCTATTACAGATATCAAGATGCTGGCAATGATATGGCAACAAGAGATCTTCCGCTTCTCGGCAATGCTGTAATATTCGTGATACTTGCGGTTCTTTTTACGTTTATGTGTTTTCAAATACATGCTGGTATTATTGCTTGTAAAAAAACGCTGTGCAATAATGTAGGTCTGTCGCAAACCCGAATCCGATACCAAATCCCAGCCTGCAATCCAGAAACAAAGAAAAAATATTTTAAAAATACTAAGTGCGAAAGTTGGGTTAGTCTCTTGGGAAAATTAACGAACTGTATGATGATTGATGAGTAATTAATACATAAGGCCCTAAATATTGAACCGTTCAATTTTTAGGGCCTTATAATGAAACGCGTAGTTTGTTAATAACTGTTTATAGCGAAGATATTATAATATTATCGAATTCTCTGCCATCTGCGGCAGCAGGTTCGTTATCATACTGCTGGAATTTGATTCTTACATCGGAAACATCAGTACTTGATGCGGCGGTCTTAGCCAGAGCTATAATACTGTCAAGGTTAAAAGATTGAGCTGTAAATGATGTTGTAAGACTTGTGATAGTAACCCAGTGTATACCATCTACGCTGAGAGCGATTCCGTCACCCTTAAAATTTCCTGTAAAGCTGGCGGGAAGTGCAGTATTTTCATCACCGAGCGATGTGTGATCCAGCGTTAATGTTACGCCTGTTTTGCCCGTCAGGTCCAGATGTAAAATAGCTTCATTACTGGAGTATGTAGCATCACTTGTTGTATCATCCATACGCAAACGGCCACTCACGACTTCGATACGACCTTGGTTGTCCGAATTATATTCCCATCCTTGTGTTGGCTTGCCGGATGAAAAATCCTGACTGTAAGGCAGAGATTGTGCTGATGCTGCAATTTGAGCATATACCTTTACTTCAGCCAGAGATAGATAATTTGTATCAGCCAGTTGAATACGTACATAACGGCCGCTTTGTCCAACTGATAACGTCATGCTTGGACTTGGTATAGTAGTTATATGCTGACTCCATACACCGCTCTGTGCGATAGTTGCTGCCAGGTTAGTTGATGCAAACGGCGTATCTGAAACAAATACATAGAAATTATCCAATCGTTCAGGTACTGCATCTGTCCGATTCCATATTTCTATCGATGTTATGTCTGAATATACCTGACCGAGATCAACCTGCCACCATGCATTTGTTTCGAGATTCGTATGAGTGACAGAGTTATTATCCCAGTTGCCATCTGTATTACCATCTACGGCATGTGATGCGTCTCCACGATAACCCTCAAAAGTGCTTGACTGGCTGGCTGATTTACCTACTGCTACGTTAACATCCGATGTTACACTAATATTATCGAATTCTCTGCCATCTGCGGCAGCAGGTTCGTTATCATACTGCTG
>CAZVOA010000003.1:147287-222733 GCA_964628465.1 uncultured Pirellulales bacterium
CGGCCACTCACGACTTCGATACGACCTTGGTTGTCCGAATTATATTCCCATCCTTCGGTCGGTAGTCCTGATTCAAAATTCTGCGTATAAGGTAATTGCTGTGGTGTACCTGTTGTAAGGATTAGCGTATCAAGACTCATTTCAATTACTGGATCAGATTGGTTTGTGCTGAGAGGTTGTTCAGTAGAAAGGCCACTTAAATCTGCATTGAGTAAAAGTCTCGGTTCCAAATGCTCAAAAAACGATAATTGCTTGTTTTGTATTAATCTACTTGATTTTTTATTATTTATTTTAAATATTCTTGATAATCGTTTCATTTCATTTTCCTCCCAGCCTTTTATTAAGAGGCATGATTGGTGTTTTAGCCTAAATATACTACATCCTCGGTTTTCTTCATGTTAAGTTAGACAAAATAACTACATATAAAGTTCCTATTTTTATAACATTGTAATTAAATAACTAATAATAAGTGCCACTTTTGTTTGATTTTGTAACGTTTTTTCTTTTTAGGACAAAGAATAATGTAATGAATGATGAGGTTCTGAATAAATATTTTGATCAAAAAAATATATTTAATATTGCCTGGATATATGCGCAACAGATTATTCTTTTTTTACAGTGTAAAACCATATCTAATATCTTTATTGACATAGGTTTATAGATGTATTAGTTATGGATTTTTATAACACAAGAATTCATTGTTTTATATCGGACCATCAATTCTTTGTAAAAAATTAATATTAATTAAATTATAAGAAAAATCCCATACTACCTGTATTTAATATGTATTATAGGGCGTATATTCTATATATTACCCATATCGCTATTTTACATTTTTTCTTTTAATCCCATATTGACAAAAGCCGAATTAATACATAAAATCTTAGTATCTGTAACTCCCATGGATGCGGGCCTTTATTGCAAAACAAGGATCAAGATACGATTTTTGAAGTGATATTTTAATTTGAAACTACCAATTTTGAGGTATATTTTTATATATACCACACAGGTTTAAATTACTTGAATTATGTGTCTTTTAGTAAGTACGGAAATAATGAGATGACAGGACAAAAACAATTCCATTTTGTCTGGGTACTGGCGTTTTTACTTTTGCTGGTATCAGGAGAAATTTATCGAGTTGCTATTCGATATTGGGATAAAATTGTTGGAACTGCTATTAATTTACCTGTTTCCTTAAGTAATTTATCTTCAGAGATTGGTAATTGGGAAGGTGTTGATCAGGAGATACCAACAACGACAAGAGAATATATGGAACGGAATTTTGCGGATGATTATGTTAGCCGCAGATATATTGATAGACAAACAGACGCCTGGGTGGATGTTTATGTTGTTTATTGCTCCACAAGGCCAGGTGGAATGATGGGCCATCAGCCCTTAGTTTGTTATCCAGGGAACGGCTGGATACATGATGATACGAGAAATACTGAGTTTACTACACAAAATGGTAAGGTGATAAAATGTCTTATTCATAGATTTCACAAACCAGCTCCTGAATTTAGACAGACTATTGTATTGAATTTCTATGTAGTAAATGGGCATTTAGCGATTAATGAGAATATTGTCAGCAATAGTTTTGAACGCAGGTTTAATTTTGCAGGCAATCCAGCTCGTTATGCGGCTCAGATTCAAATCAGTTCTGTTTTAGAAAGTTCGATATTAGCAGCCGCGAAAGATTTTTCCGATTTGATACTTGATTTCCTGCCGGATGAGAACGGCAACGTTGCTATAGAAGAGTATTCTGCAACTAATGGAAACATATTGAAATAGAAAATAGTTCATTAATCGTAAGTATGGATATATACGATGGTTATAATTTTTTATGATGTAACCGACGGGGACGGAGTCTATAAACATCGTAAACAAGTTTCTTAAAGCCACAGAAACACAGTCCTAAAAAGATGAAAACTCCAATCTATCTATGTGGTGTATATTGATTTAAGAATCAGGTATAGAATAAAATTAGCAAATATTTAGATTTTTATGGTTCAGAAAACATTGATAGTCACGAATAATCAAAGTTCTTTAACCTTTGTATTCAAGACAGCTATAGTACTTGTATGTCTGTTTTTAATCTTGGGACGCTCTACGGCTTATATGGGAATTCCTCCACTATATGGAGGTGAACTTACAATAATATTTTTCAGTTTATTTTTTTTAAGAGTTGAAAAGGTTCAATCTTTTATACAAAAACCAATAGGAAAAGTCTGTGTATTTTATCTGGTAATCGCATCTGTTTATATTTTTGTTGCTTACTGCGATGTTGGTATTAACTGTATGCGTTACGGTGCAATTTCTTATTACGCGATATTTATATATTTTGGTTATGCCATTTTAGATTCCAAATCGAAACATCATTTTTTTATAAACGCATTATACTATGCGATTTCATTTAGTATTTGCCATACACTGTTGACTTTATTCACACCTATCTATCAATTATCACCAGTTATCAATGGTGTGTATTTGTTTGGTAATTTAGACCAGACTCCTGCGATAAACATAATGGCTTTGCCTTATGTTATTATTTTTGGGCATAAGCTTGGTTTAAACAAATCCATAATTTTGTGTCTATTAGGTATATTGTCATGTCTCTTTTGGATGAATAGGGCGGCTTTATTGAGTATTGTAAGTATGTCATTTGTATTAATTTTATTTAATAAAATATGGTTAAAATCTTCTAACAAAAACCCTTACATTTTCGTTTTTGGCTTTATAGTAGTTTCGATTTTGTTGGTACTTGTTTTTTTTCAAAATAGTACTATTGCCAAAAAAATACAACTCCAGGGAGATTTGTTTATTGCCATTTGGTCAGATTCATCAAATTTACCGGGAAAAGCCGGCACTAAACAGCACAGAATAGAGATGTGGACAAAAATAGTAAATGATACTCTCGATTCAGATCCTCTGTTCGGGCAAGGCTACCGAGACAAATTAGTTGAAGTAGTATTTTTAAATCCTCATAACAGCTTTGTAACTTTTTTCGGTCGCATGGGCTTCTTGGGCTTATTGTTAGTACTTCTGATTTATTTAGGCATTCCAATTACTATAGCCAGGAAGTTTAAGGCGATAAGAGATAAAGAAAGTCAAAGATATCTTATTTTTTATTTGTGCTGTATTACTTCCTGTCTTGCCGTTAGTTTGACAGCCCCGACTTTTGAATCGCCATACAGTGGTTTAGTCTGGAATTTTATTTTCGGTGGAGCTTTTAGGCTGAATAGTTTGGCAGTTGGTACAAAACAATATTGTGTTTCAAATACATATTCTTTAGGAGACAAAGTATTAATATCGTCTTAGTCCATAATGCTTATACCGAATTTGGAGGCGAGGATAGAGTAGTCAATAATCTCATCAGATTATTACAGGAAAAAGGACACAGTGTTTTTGTTTTTATCAAAGATAGCAATGAAATTCAAAATATGCGATTTGGTAAAATACGAGCATTTTTCAGCGGCATATACAGTTGGGCTTCTAAACAAGAATTACGCCGATATATAGAAGAATATAAACCTGATGTTGTACATGTACATAATGTATTTCCTCTAATTTCACCTTCAATACTCATAGAATGTAAACGATCTGGTATCCCTGTGGTTATGACTGTGCATAATTATCGTCTTATATGCCCAAATGGATTATTCATGACTAATGGACATATATGTGAAAAATGCAGTGGTGGGCATGAGTATTGGTGTATTCTTCGAAATTGTGAAAATAATCTGCTTAAAAGTATTGGATATGCTTTAAGAAATTATATTGCCAGAAAACGGAGATATTATTTAAATAATATTAATATATATATATGTTTAACTCAATTTCAAAAGAATATATTGATTCGTGAAGGTTTCCATGCGGATAATATTTCTATTTTATCTAATGTTATTCAGTCAAGTAAAATCGAAACATCTGAATCTTCTGGTGAATATATAGGTTACATTGGAAGAATTAGCAGGGAAAAGGGGATTTCTACTCTTTTTAAGGCGGCAGGAATGTGTAAGGATATTTCCTTTAAGGCGGCCGGTTCGTATGAAAATGCTATAGAACTAACAAAATCTGCACCGAGTAATTTTGAATTCTGTGGCTTTTTGGATGGGAATAAGATACATGAATTTTATCACAATAGTAGATTTATAGTTCTCTGCAGTGAGTGGTATGAAGTTTTTCCTCTTGTTCTTTTAGAAGCAATGAATCGTGGTAAAGCAGTAATTTGTTCTCGAATAGGCGGCTTACCTGAGATTGTAGAAGATGGAATTACAGGTCTGATGTTTGAGCCTGGTAATGCAAAAGATTTGTCAGAAAAGATTCGCTATCTCTGGGACAGGCCTGACCTGTGCAAAAAAATGGGAGAAGCAGGAAGAGAGAAAGCATTAAAAGTCTATTCTCCAGGGGAATATTACAAATCTTTAATGACAATCTATGAAAAAGCTATAACAATGATATCTATGAGTAACAATTAGATATATGATAAAGAAATTATTTTCATCACAGCTCCGCCGGAATATGACCTCTGGTGTGATAACCACAATTTTTAATACTCTAATAATGTTAATTTCCTATCCTGTATATCTTCACTATCTGGGATATGAAAAGATGGGTGTATGGATGATACTCTCGACCGTGCTAACTATTATGAGGTTATCTGATTTAGGCATAGGACCGGCTGTAACTAAATTAGTTGCAGAAGAATATGGGCGAGGGAATAAGCAAGGAATTCAAGCTTATGTTACTACTGCACTGTTAACGGTATTGGTGACTGGTTGTATCGCATTTATATTCTTGATTATTTTAGCAAAACCTATTATCGGAGTATTTAGACTTGGTACGGAAAATTCGAGTGTAGCTCTACGGTATTTACCATACATGGGCATACTTACCGTTTATGCCTTTTTTGTTCAAATCTTGACTGCTACACTTTCAGGTTTGGGAAGAATGGACCAGTCGAATTATCGTGATGCTATTTGCAGAGGAATATCTGTATTGGTAGCTATTATGTTTTTATTTTTAGGAAAGGGAATGCTAAGCCTTTTAATTGGTATGGCGGTATCTTATGTATTAATGCATTTTATAAGTGTGATATTAATCCGTGAGATTGTTAATATACCAATATTAAAATTTAATTGGGATTATGAAAGATTTAAAAAACTTGTAGGTTTTGGAGGCGCAGTGTTTGGCAGTTCAATTATTAATATGTTAATAAATCCATTTAATAAATTAATGTTGTCTCGTTATGCAGGAATTGCTACTGTCCCAGTCTTTGAAATCGCTTTCAATAGCAGCATGCAAGTCAGGGGATTAATTGAGTCTGCCTTTCGCGCTTTGGTACCGGAGATCAGCCGCATTGGTTCTAATATTACCCTGCAAGCCAGAGAAAGGATATATCATATATATAAACGCTCTATGAGGTTGATATTTATATTTAGTGTTCCTGTATATATTATTGTAATGCTTCTTGCACCAATCCTGCTCAGGATTTGGCTTGGTGACAGGTTTGTTGAAACTATGCCCGGTGTATTCCGGATTATGTTGGCAGGCGTATCTTTTTTAAGTCTTATTGGAGTTCCAGCTTACTATACAATTATGGGAGTTGGTAAGATCAGATATATTATTATATCTTCAAGCGTCGGCGCTTTTTGTAATTTAATATCAGTTGTGATTTGTTTTTTATTAATGGGACATATTTCATTATATAGCATAGGTATGTGTTTGTCTTTATCATATATTATTCCATTGTTATATCTTGTTTTTGTAACTCAACATTTTTTCACCTATAATTTGAATATAAGTGAAAAAGTATATCAATTATAAAATTATATGAACAGTTAATATTAGTAGGATTATTCTGGTGTAAATATTGTGTTTGGTGTATTATGAAAGAAATATGGGATAATTATGTAGAAAATGTTTTTGGGGAAAGAAAACAAGCAGAGTTCAAATACGAACAGTTTGAATATAACTATAGAAAATTCTTCCCTTGTTCAAAAGAAATTAAAGTATTGGATATTGGTGTTGGTAGAGGCGAGATGCTTTCTTGTATGAAAAGATGGGGTTATAATAAATATTTGGGTATAGATATTTCTGCTAGCACAATTGAGTTTTGTAAAGGTTTAGGATTGAATTGTATTTTGGTGAATGATACAGCGGCTTGGCTTGATAAGAACAAATGTAAATATGATATTGTGACACTACTTGACGTTTTAGAACATATTCATAAAGATGAAACAATTCATATTTTAACAACCATTAAAGAATCTTTGAATGATAATGGTAATTTGATAATACAGGTACCTAATCTACAAACTCCTGATGGATATTTACATAGATATAATGATTTTACACATGAGGTTGGTTTTACAGAAAATAGCCTCAGACATGTTTTAATGACAGCAGGTTTTACAAATATTAAATTTTACGGATTTGAGACAATTATATCTAATACGTTTAATAATAAAATTAAAAAAGTTCTAAGAAATATTTATTGGAAATGGATTAAGTTTGCTCGTAAAGTGAACTGCAACCTTAACCCACAGATACTCCAACCAGTCTTATTTGCAGTTGTTAAAAAGTAATAAATACTTTATTTGACTACATAAATAATGAAAACTACACTTTATGAAGATACTTTACGACTATCAGATTTTTAATTCTCAGGCTTATGGTGGAATATCTCGATATTTCTATGAGCTAATGAACCAGTTTAAGAGCTCAGGTGAACCAGACTTTGAGTTAGCCTTGCGGTATTCAAATAACATATATCTAAATAATACTTCTATAGGATACTTCAAAACTTTTTTTAAGAATAATGATTTTCGGGGGAGACGTAAATTGATGTCGATTTTAAACTTGTTGCATAGTAAAAAGTCTCTGGTAAGTCAACAATATGACATCTTTCATCCGACCTATTATAATACGTATTTTTTGAAATTTCTTGATTCCAAGCCATTCGTATTAACCATCCATGATATGGCACATGAAATGTATCCATGGTATTTTCCATCTAAGGATCCGACTTCTAAAAATAAAAAATTACTTACAGAAAACGCAGCAAAGATAATAGCCGTCTCAGAAACTACCAAGAGAGATATAATAAAAATATTTCAAATAGATGAAACGAAAATACATGTAATATACCATGGGAATTCTTTATTGCTTCAACCTGGTGATAGAAATTCAAGATTAAATCTTCCAGAGCGTTATATATTATATGTTGGAAATAGGGATTGTTACAAAAATTATGGTTTCTTCATAAAGGCAATCAGCTCATTGCTTTATCAAGACGAAGATTTGTATCTCATTTGCGTTGGAGGAAGCAATTTTACAGATTCGGAAAACAACCTTCTCAATAAACTACATCTTAGAAATAAGATACAAAGGATTACAGTCGATGATGAAGATTTAGCCTATCTTTATAAGAAGGCGATTGCATTTGTATTTCCATCGTTATTTGAAGGTTTTGGGATACCAATACTCGAAGCATTTTCATGTGGGTGCCCTGTGATATTAAGTAATATCGATGTTTTTTTAGAAGTTGGGGGTGAAGCTGCAGTTTATTTCGATCCTAATGATGAAGTTTCAATAAGAGAAAGTGTTGCAAAAGTTATTTACTCTAAAGATATTCGATGTGAATTAATTAATATGGGATTACAGCGTGTTAAAAGATTTTCATGGATGGAAACTGCTTGTCAGACATTGGATGTGTATAAAAGTATCATATAATTGGCATTGATAGTATCGCATAATAATGTTGTGCAGATAAGATTTTGAACAGAATATTCACTATTCTATTTTCAATTCAGAGTATCTGGCACGGTTACTGAGAGAGGTTGGATTCAGAAGTGTGCGTGAATGGGATGCCCATAGCGAGAAATATCATAACTTCAAAGACTGGGCTTCAAGATACATTGAAAGAGAAGGCAAAAAGTTCCGCATTAGCTTGAATCTTGAGGCTGTCAAATAGCAAGTGCATTTAATCCATTATGCCAGATGGACAAAATATATAACTTTTGAAATATTATATGAATAACCGTATTTTAATATTCGAACCATTGTGTACCGGACACCATTTTAAATATGTTCAGCTTTTGATACGAGCTTTTACAGAAAAAAAATGTAAGATTTATTTGGCAAGTACCACAGAATCATTTGAAACGAAAGAATATGAAATCCTACTGAAAAATATTGAACACTTGTTCACAAAAGTAATAACAAGCGTTAAGATGCGAAATAATATATACTTAAATTCTCTATTGCATTCAATAGAAATTCAAAGACTAATAAAACGATATGACTGCAATATTGTATTTATTCCATATCTTGATACCTATTTCTATACACTTGGAATTCTCTTGAAATTATCTATAAAACAGAAAAAAAGAACTATTGAAGGTATTATCTTTAGAGGTGATTGTTCTTACGAAGGTATGTCAAAAAATATTCGTAATCGCATAAGACGTATTATTATGGAAAAGATTCTGTTATCAAATGTATTTAATCGTGTTTTATACATTGATGAGCTTATGTATGAGTCTTTTAAACATGTTATAACTAAGGCAAATACACATATAGTGTCTTGCCCTGATCCTGTAGAATCAACTTATATGATTAGCAGGAATGAATTCCGTTCAAAATTTGGGATTTCCCATAATGATAAAGTATTGGGAGTATTTGGTATGATTGACTCTCGAAAAGGTGTTGATCTCTTGTTGGAAGCTTTTCAATCATTACCAAAAACATCTTATAATAAATTGTTATTAATGGGCAAACATAGTGAAAAGCTAAATGATTGCGTACGAAAAATCGAACTGTTCTCTAATATTATTTCAGTTGATAGATTTGTGACCGATGATGAACTAATATCAGGTATTAATTCTGTAGATGTTGTTGCCGTGGTATATCCTGGTCATATTGGCTCTGCAAGTATAGTTATTCGGGCGGCTGCTGCACAAAAGCCAGTATTGGGAAGTGATTTCGGTTGGATTGGCCATACAATAAAGAAATACAGACTTGGTAAGGCCTGTAATGTTCTTGACGAAGACTCTCTTATTGAAGGAGTGAAGTGGGCATTTGATTGCCCAAGCTTTGATAGTGAAAAAGCCAGGGAGTTTGCTGAAAAGAACACGATCGAGCGCTTCATGGAAGTAGTATCTCAAGACATCAGAGATTAAGTGCTGCTTTATGTAACAGAAAAAACTTAAAGTGACCATTTCTCATCCTAATTTAGGGCGGAGTGGTTAAGAATCAAGTGTGCTTTGGTTGATTCTTGCTTTGAAAGATGATTATGATATTTACAGGAACAATTGAGAGTTCACTTTAAATCACAGGCAAATCATTTTTCATCTGATATATTAATATCACAAGCTAAAAATTTAATCAAACAATATTTGACATGATCTTAATATCATTAATGAATGGGAAAAATAGTATTTATTACACTAATCAAAAAATATCCAGAATATTTAAGAAAAGAAAACTGTTTTATTACATTTTAGTAAAGTGTTAAAAACAATAAATGAAACGCTTCTATAAGACAGAATAGGGATGTATTGAACAAAAGAGAGGCATCTTATTATAAAAGAAAACTTATCAAAAAATAGAAGACTGAAGCTTTTGGTCTCGGCTTATGCTTGCTGTCCTTATAGAGGATCAGAGCCTGGAGTAGGATGGAATTGGGTCAAGGCAATGAGCAGGTATCATGATCTTTGGGTTATTACCGAGGAAAATGAATTTAAGGCAGATATCGAAGCTGAATTAAAAAAGAATCCTGCGATTGGAGAAAGAATACATTTTTATTATATACCAAGAACATATCATAGGTATTTAGCGAAAATATGGCCTCCATATAATTATTGGTCTTACAAAAAATGGCAGAAAAAAGCTTTTCAACTTGCCTGCTCTTTACATGAAGAAGTTGATTTTGATTTAGCACATCAGTTAAATATGATTGGTTACCGAGAACCGGGGTATTTATGGAAATTGCCTTTACCGTTTATTTGGGGACCTATAGGAGGATTTGTCCAAACACCTTGGTCATATATGCGAATTATTGGATGGAATAATGCAGTATTTTATACTGCTCGAAATATTATTAATGCGTTTCAAATGCGTTTTTCTATAAGAGTGAAAACTGCAATGAACCACGCTTCTGCATTAATTGCTTCAACTATAGTGGATCAAAAAGCAATTCAAAATATTTTTAGTAAAAAGTCTGTACTAATAAGCGAAATCGGAGTGCCAGATCATACTAAAAGACAGTCTCGGGAATACTATGATAATACTAAAATATTAAAAATATGCTGGTGTGGGCGTATCATTGGCGGAAAGTGTTTACCTATTGCATTATATGCTTTAAGCAAGTTAAGAAAAGAATTACGCTTTGAATTGGATGTTATTGGTGATGGTTCTGAACGAAAAAGGTGTGTTGCACTTTCTAAAAAGTTCGGTATCGATCATGCAGTTAATTGGCATGGCTGGACCAAGCATGAGGAAGCTATAAAAATTATGTCTCAAAGCGATGTTATGTTGATTACTAGCATTCAGGATTCTACATCAAGTGTTGTATTGGAGGCTCTGAATCTTGGTGTTCCGGTAATATGTCATGATCTTTGCGGTTTTGGTAATGTAGTCAATGATAAATGCGGAATCAAAATATCTGCAAAAGGACCACGTAAAAGTGTAGCAGGTTTTTCGAAGGCAATTGAGAGATTAATGGAAAATCCAGCTATTATTCAAGATTTATCAGATGGTGCTATAAAAAGAGCTTCTGAGTTCACATGGGATCATAAAATGGAAGGTGTAATTTCGATATATAAGGGGATTTTACCAAAGGATTTGGTAAAAAACTAATCAAAATAATTATTTAATTGATATTTATGAAGAAAACAGTTTTTATTACTTTTTTCCCAGCCTATCCTCCTAGGGCTGGCGCTGCCTCTGTCTCCTATAATATTTGTAAATATACTTCTGGACCAAGATGGCTTATACAAATTTCCGATGAGGAGCGTATTGAAAATCTTGATAATGCAATGACCGTTATTTCGATTGCAGACAAAAATAAAACAAAATATCAGAAGATAACTGGTCTTTTTAACCGCATAAGAAAAATAGCAGATGAAGTCAAACAGATAGATCCGGATATAATATATTTTGAAGGTGCTTCGTGGGTTTTATATTTCGTCTTACTGTATCGAAAACTGCGGAAGATCGGTATAAAATCTCAAATTATTTATCATTCTCATAATGTTGAATATGTACTCAGGAAACAAAAACATGGTCCCATTATTACAGCTATTACAAAATGGTCTGAAAAATATTTATTGACTCATTGTGATTACTTTACTGCCGTTTCAGAGGTTGATGCACAGCAGTTTAGGAAATTTTATGACATCAAACCTATTATTTTACCTAACGGTGTTGATTTTAAAATATTTGACCATGTGCCAGATGTGGAAATTCAGAACATAAAAGATAAATATAATCTGCCCAGGAAAACAGTCTTATTTATGGGGCTTATTGGTTATAAACCTAATGATGAAGCGGTTGATTTTTTAATTAAAAAAGTTTTCCCTGAATTAATAAAAAAAGTTCCTGACTCGAGATTAGCGATTATTGGCGGCGTAGTCAAAGAGCAACATTCATGGTTAATTAATCCTGGTAATATTCCTTTTGAAGAATTGCCTGCTTTTATTAAAGCTTGTGAAGTATGTGTCTCACCTATTTTTTCAGGTTCTGGTACTCGTTTAAAAATTTTAGAGTATTTAGCTGCCAACAAACCTGTAATATCAACTACAAAAGGAGCCGAAGGCTTAGGTATAGTAGATAATGAGCATATAGTATTTGCCAACAATTCTGATGCCTTTGTAAATCAGCTATCGAAATATCTTACTGATGACCAAGCAGTAGAGGAATTAATAAAAAAATCGAAAAATGCCGTAAAAAAATATGATTGGATAAATATTACACGAGATTTTCATAAAGTTATCTGTGCATCAGAATAGAAAACAATATCCCCTAATGTTAAAAATATTGTAATAATGACATCACATCTTTAAATGCAGAGAATAGTAGAATTGCAGGATGATCACAATTTAATCTATATAATAATGAAGATGGTAGTGTCTATCATACAAAGTCCTTATATAGTGAAAGAATAAAAAAAGAAGGTGATTAATATGAATGAGTTTAATAAAGAAGAATATAATGAAAAAATAAGTATGGAAAGGCAGTGGTATACGGATTTTTCTTTCAAAAAAGATCATCCTCTGAACTCGAGATTATTTTTCTCGCCTGAACGAAATGCTTTTAATTATATTTTCCCTAAAAAACAATTATCAAATATGATAAATCAGATTGCCAATGAAGATAGCATGAATAATCCATCCATGTTAATTGCTCCGATAGGAACTGGTGATGATTTAAAATACATACGTCACTTGTCTAGCGATATCAGTGGTATAGATGTTTCCCGAGAAGCCGTTGAAAAAATAACAGATAAAACCATTAATACATATGTAGGTGATATGAAGAATATGACAATGTTTAAGGATAATCAGTTTGACATTATGATTACCTCTCTGTTTTTTCATCATTTTGTCAAGCATGGTTTTGATGACTTTTTAGACGAAGCATATAGAGTACTAAAACCAGGCGGGTATTTCTTCTCTCTAGAGCCAAGTTCGCTTTATCCTATTCACTTGATAACTCGGTATATGAAAAAAATAGTAGGTAACATATCAGGAGCAGTCGAAGATGAAATGCCGTTTAATCCCAAAAAACTTTCAAATGCAATGAAAAGATGTGGATTTCATAATGTTACTATTAAGGGAGCAAGTTTTAGTTATCATAGAATTCCCATACTCATCGCAAAACTAAATAACATTATAACTTTACCATTATTGAAAATTCCATTTTTGAAGAATTTTGCGTTTATGTGTTTATTTTATGGGAAAAAATAAGAAAATTGGCTCTTCTTTTAGCCAGATGAAAGCAAAAACAAAGCATCAATTAAATAATTATTTCGAAGAATCTTACAAAAACATTTTTGGTTGGAAAATAGTTTTATATCTAATAGGAGGTCATAAAAATGATAGAACAAAGTACTGCACTGGTATGCGGAGCAGGTGGTTTTATTGGAAGTCATCTTGTTAAAAAACTTAAAAAGGAAGGATTTTGGGTAAGAGGTATTGACTTAAAGTACCCGGAATTCAGCGAGACAGAGGCCGACGATTTTGTTCAAGGTGATTTACGAGACACCAATATCTGCCGGGAGATTATCGATAGGCCGTTCGATGAAGTTTATCAGTTAGCCGCAGATATGGGTGGCGCTGGATACATATTTACAGGCGAGCACGATTCGCAGGTTATGCATAATTCAGCAATGATAAATCTTAATATGGTTGATTTATGCCAGAAATCAGGAGTTAAGAAAATATTCTATTCTTCGTCTGCCTGTGTTTATCCAGAGTATAATCAGCTTGATCCTGATAATCCAAAGTGCGCTGAGGAATCTGTTTATCCTGCAGCTCCTGATAGCGAATATGGTTGGGAAAAACTATTTAGTGAGCGGTTATACTTGTCTTACTACAGAAATCATGGATTAAGGGTTCGTATATCAAGATTTCATAATATATTCGGTCCAGAAGGTTCATGGAATAATGGTAAAGAAAAAGCACCTGCAGCTCTTTGTAGAAAAGTTGCCGAGGCAAAGGATGGTGAAGAAATAGAAGTTTGGGGTGATGGAAAACAAACGCGTTCATTTCTTTACATAGATGAGTGTCTCGAAGGTGTTAGAAAATTAATGGATTCTGATTATACCGGGCCATTTAATATAGGTTCAGAAGAAATGATATCAATTAATGGTTTAGCTGAAATGATAATGGATATTGCTAATAAAAAATTAAATATAAAGCATATTGAAGGCCCGCTTGGAGTTAGAGGACGTAACTCAGATAATAATTATATTTTTAACAAAATCGGATGGAAACCTGCTAAGCCTCTCAAGGAAGGTATGGAAAAAACATTTAGATGGATAGAGAAACAAGTACAGAGTAGTCCAGTATTATAATAAGTTAAGAATAATATATTGATAACTTATTCATTTTATTCACATCTTTTAATGAATACTAAATGAATTATCAAGATTAAATTGAACAAAATATTTCTATTAAATAAAGAAAGTTTTTAATATGGAAAATATTGTAAATATTCTTGGTGTCCGAGTAAATCTGGAAAATCATGATTCAGCTATTGCGAAAGCTGAAGAGCACATTAAAAATAATGAACCTCCAAGCTTTATAACTCTGATGAGTGCTAACAATTTGGTTAATGCCCAGCATGATCAGTATTTTAAAGAAATCAGTAATAGAAGTTTCTTGTCATTACCTGATGGTATACCGCTGGTATGGATTGCTCGAAACAAAGGTTACAAATCAATAAAAACAAACACACGTGGTACAGATTTTATGTATAAATTCTTCGAAAGCACTTTCCAAAAACCTTATCGACATTTTTTTTATGGTGGTAAAGAAGGTGTCGCTGATCAGCTCAAATCAGTGTTTGAAGAAAAATTTTCCGGAGTAAAAATTGCTGGTACTTATTGCCCTCCATTCAGGAAGCTTAGCGAAGAAGAGGACAGGGAAGTTTGCGAAAAGATTAATACTTCTAAAGCGGATATTGTATGGATTGGCTTAAGTACTCCAAAACAGGAATATTGGATGAACGCTCATCTTAATAAGCTTAATGTTTCTCTAATGGTTGGAGTAGGAGCTGCATTTGACTTTCATACAGGATATGCAAAAGAAGCTCCGAAATGGATGAGAAGTAACGGTCTCGAATGGATTTTTAGATTAATAAGTGAGCCGCGAAGACTATGGAAGCGGTATTTGGTTGGTAATACCTTGTTTCTTTATTGGTTAATAAAAGAAAGATTCAAAACATTATGAGCATTTTGTGCCCATGAATCGCGAAAATCAATTAAAAGGTATGATGCTATAAAAATCTGAGTTTCTTCAATAGAATAATGAATCTCAAAACTAATACAATTTCCAGGCAAAATACGGAAGTTCTGATTCTGGCTGGTGGGATGGATTTCGGACGGTGTTCTTTAGCTTCAAGTTTACCCACAGCTTTGTGGCCTATTAATGGCCTATCTTCGATAGAGCATTTGCTGGAGAATTTGGCAAATCAGGGGATAAAACATGTTGTTATTCTTCCTGGTCCAAATAAGTCATTTTTCAATAAATCGCTGCGGATTGATAATCGTCTTGAAGTAGAATATATAGTAGAACCTTTACCCGCAGGAACAGCCGGGAGTATTCGTGACGCAGTTAAAAATAAAAGTGATTCGTTATTTATATTGTTACCGGCAAGCATCATCTCTCCTCCTGATATTGATTTATTAATTAACGAACATATAAATAGCAAAGCTGATTTAACCATTGTTCTTGAGCTGGCAAATCGAGACAATAGCGAAAGAGAAGGACGAGCCTGCGGGATATTTGTTTGCGGCAGTTCTGTTTTGGAATTCATCCCTAAAGGCGGATATTCTGATATCAAGGAAGGATTAATTCCGAAATTACTTCAGAATGGAAAGAACGTATATGCGGTGACATTATCTCATCGGACAGGCGGCTTCCGTGATTGCCGGGAATATCTTCATGCGGTATCAAATAATTTCGAAGATATTGCAAAATTAAGCAAAACGGTACATTATGTAAGCAATGATATATATAATCTATGGACGACAGCGGATGTAAAAATAGATAAATCTGCGAGAATTTCCGGAAATGTTGTTTTCATGGATAATGTTCGAATTTCAGAGGGGGCGGTTATAATCGGTCCGAGCATAATCGGGAAAAATGTCACTGTAGGGAAAAACAGTGTTGTTGTGAATAGTATTATATGGGATAACGCGGTTATTAATTCCAATTGTTATGTTGAACATAGTGTTATAGGTTTTAATAGCCATTTGTATTCTCATGAAAATATAACTGGCGATTGTATAGCATCCGTAACAAGAGAAGCAACAAAAGCTAAAGAAAGTCAATTAGCAGATATTACGAGAAGAAAGCGGAGCATATTAAAAAAAATATCGATTATAATTAAATTTGGATATAAGAATATGTTTGAAATGTTCGCACCTAACCGTATGAAATATATTGCACCTTTGTTATTAATTATTGCTTTTTTCTGGTCATATTGGGCTGGTATCAAAGGGCTTTGGGGTACATGGCTGCAAAGCGATGAATATTCTTCAGGTTTATTGGTTCCTTTTATCGCTGTATATATTCTATGGCTCAGGAGAAAAGATCTTCGTAGTATTCCAGTAAAGCCTTCTATGTTCGGTTTATTTCTTTTTATATTTTCGCAGATAATAAGATTATTTGGATTATTCTTTTTTTATATTTCTGCTGAAAATATTTCTATAGTGTTTAGTATTGCGGCGATAGTTTTGCTTTTGTTCGGCTGGAAACTACTAATAAAAGTCTCAACAGTAATATTATTTTTATTTCTTATGCTTCCGTGGCCGAACCGTATTCACGCGGCGGTGTCACTGCCTCTGCAGCATATTTCTACAGCTTCAGCTGTATTTTGTCTTGAAGTATTCGGCTTCGATATTATTCGTGAAGGAAATGTTATACATATTGGTAATGCGGTCGTCGCTGTCGCGGAGGCTTGTAACGGCCTGAGAATGATTACTGCCTTTTTCGTGATTAGCGGGCTGGTAGCACTGTTAGTCAACAGGACATGGTGGGAGAAACTTATTGTATTGGTTTCAAGTGTACCGATAGCTTTTTTATGCAACACATTGAGATTGGCAATAACCGCTATAATATTCACCTGGATTGAAGGTCCATACTGGGAAGAAATATTCCATGATTTCGGCGGGTACGCCATGATGCCTTTGGCTCTTGGTTTTATTGTAGGCGAGTTATGGCTTATTGATAAACTAACGGTAATTCCCGAAGAAAATAATGAAATTGTAATTGAAAGACATAAAAGATAAAGAAAAGATCACAAAAATATTTCGTATATATTTAATTGCTGAATAAAATAATTCAGGAGATAAAAATGAATGACTTGGAAAAAAATGATGATTTGATAGTGGAACGTGATATTGTTAATATCTCAGATTCAGTTGACTCAGTTGAACAAACCCCGAATTTGATCGCCGGGATATTGCGTCGATGGTATATCGCATTAATTGTGTTTACGATAATATGCGCAATTAGTATTCCGGCAATATATTATTATGTAACTCCGTCTTACGATGTTGAAGGAGCTATCAGAATCGCTCCTGTTTTACCTGATATACTAAAAGATAAACAGGATAGTGGTGATATATCAAACTATGAAGTATTTATGAATACACAGGCACAATTATTTACGAGTGATGAAATTCTGCAAAGAGTTGCTGACGATTTACATGATAAAAATCTTAAGTTTTTCCAACGTAATTCTTTTGATTTGATCACAAATATAAAACAAAATATTACAGGGGAAGCTGTTAATCATGATACGTTATGGTTGATAAAGCAGGCCATTTCAAAAAATCATATTGGAGTAAATCCCATTAAGGATACAGAACTTATCAGGGTATATGTGAAATATGAGAACGAAAGTGAAGCAAAGCAGATAGTTGAGTCATTTCTCAGAAGCGTTATGATTATTGGCAAGTCTAATTCTACTGACGATGAAGATATGAGTTTGTCAATTTTAGATGCAGAGAGGAAAGACCTGGAAACAAAGATAAAGAACGCTACACAATCTATATCAAAATTTGCGGAGCTATATGGTACAGATAAATTGAGCGGCAGACAGGAAATGATGATTCAGCGAATTACCGCATTACAAGCTGAGCTCCTTAGAACACAGTCATCCAGAGCTTCCGCAGAGATAGAAGTATCACTACTTGAACGAAGTGATGGTAGTGATTTGCCGCCTTTTGAACTTTTAAAGATGCGGCAACAATATGTTAATTCTGATGCTTCTGTACAGACGTTCACAAAAAATATTGCCGACCTGGAGCAAAAGCTTCTTTTTGAAAAGCAGGTATTAACTCCAAAACATCCTGATATTGAACAGAGTAATGAGCTATTGGAGTCAATGAAGAAACGTCTTGAGGATATTGAAGAAAAAGCCAGCAATGAATTTGAAGAATTAATGGCATCTGCAAAGGTTGCCGTTGGAGACTCGGACTTAAACCAGGCTCGGCTTAAACTACATCATGTTCTTGAAACAGAAAAGCTGTTGATTGAGGAGATAAGTAAAGAAGATCAGGAATCAATTAAATTAGGTAAAATGCAGTTCGAAATTGAAAGCTTGCAGGAAGAAAAAGAATTATACAAGCAAAACTATGAATTAGTAGTCCAGAGAATCAGGGAATTGCAAATTAATCAAAAACGACCGGCAAGAATGTCGATTCATTATTCTGCTCAAACAATGTCTAAGAATGATAATAGAATGAAATATTGCATTGCCATTATTTTTTGTGGATTTCTTTTAAGTTCCTGGGTTGCATTTTTAAGAGACCGTGCAGATAAGAAACTCCGCCTGCCTGAGGATGCCGCAAAACGAATCGGTATAAGAGTCATTGGAACAACAACAAGTATGTATGCTGTGAAATCATCTCTTCTTCCTGAACAAATAATTGATGATTACCAGACAATACGCGCGAATCTATCTTTGATTAACGGTCATGAAATACCTCATGTACTGGTTGTGACGAGTCCTTCAATGAGAGAAGGAAAGACTACGTTTTCGGTAAATCTGGCCGCAAGTCTGGCTGAGGCTGGAAAAAAAGTGCTTCTTATAGACGGTGACTTAAGAAAACCTGATGTTGGAAGACTTCTTAACCTTCCGAAAGATACTAAGGGTATTCAGGATGTACTAAGCGGGATACCGTTTGAACACGCGGTTCAGGCGATAACAACTTCAGGCCTTGATGTACTTGCCGCTGATTTCTATGACCATAATGACGGCTATGAGCTTTTAGCTAATCCGCAGACATCTGAACGTATAAAGAATATCAGTGACAAATATGATCATGTGATTATTGATACTCCTCCCGTGCTGTATTTTCCTGATGCCATGATTTGGTCGAAAATGGCTGACGCCGCAGTTTTGACAAGTTTTGCGGGACAGACAACATTGCCTGAATTAAAAGAAGCCAACGAAAGAATGCTTAAAGCTAATGCTAAAGTGCTTGGCTGTATAGTCAGCAGTGTCGATGCTGAAAATAGTTATTATCACCATAGTGCCGCTTATTACGCACAGAGCGCGCGTGCCAGGCGTGCGAGGAAAAAAGCATTGCTTTCATTTGAAAAAAGCAAAGCAAAAGCATAATAAAGTATTCTGTAAGATATGAATATAATTATCATACATAAAAATAATCACTGTAAGGAAAGCGACCGCGAAGGATTTCTTCGTTTTGCATGGACCGGTAGTCCGTTAGCAAAATTAACCTTCGATGGTTTTGATAAATATTCTTCAGTACAGGCCGCTAAGACGTTTTATGCTTTCCCTCAGGACTGGTCTGTTTCAAATGATGAATTCAGTAAAAGGATAATCTCGTATGATAAAAATATTCCCATTCCTTCGAGTCTCATAGATGGAACCGGCATGAAGATGGGAAATAATAAATGGTTTGTTATTTCAAATGGAAGGTTCTTCACCCAAATTAATCAAAATCTGCTTAATCGAGTTTTGAATAATATTAAAGCGGATGTAATATTGATAAATGCTGAGAGTGGTTTGCTTGGCGGCCAGGAAAAGATTTGCCTTACTGAGCGTGGTAAAGTTGCAGGTTTTCGCCGTCTTTATTCTGAATCAGCGAAGCTATGCCCTATCACTGATGACTGGCCTGCGTATTTATTTATAAAACAGGAATTATTTAAGAAACTACTGGTTGAAAATTCTCTTGCTGTTTCTTTTTTGGAAATTATCGAAAGATGTAAAGCCAATTCATTAAAAGTATGTTCTCTTAACGCGGGCGGAGTATTGCTTGATCTGGAAAAAGAAGATTGCCTGCTTGATTTTTATAAATGGATTCTTAATCAGAAAAAGGATTCAGGATTTCGGCATAAGAATTCTGTAAAAATAGCAGGTGACTCAAGATTGACAGGAAAGGTGCTTACCGGCAGTAATGTCAGCATCGGTTCCAACGTACTAATAGCAGGTCCATCTGTAATCTGTGACAACTCTGTTATTGAAGAAAAATCTATAATATATTCCTCGATAATAGGTCCGAATGTTGTTGTAAACGCAAATGGTTCTGTTCAAAACAGAATATACTGCGGGCAAAATATTCAAAATGATTCAAATAAAAATAGTAATACTATACAATTGAACAGATTATCACTTACGCGAAGTTCTGAAGACTGTTTCCGGAAGTGGCCGAAATTCTCTTATCCTGGATTCATAAAGCGAATTGCGGATATTGTTTTCGCGTTGATAGTATTAACATTATTTATACCTTTGTTTCCGTTTATCGCAATTGCGATAAAATTGACATCACCGGGACCGATATTCTATGGTCACAAACGGCAGGGCCTTCACGGCAAAGAGTTTCATTGCCTCAAATTCAGAACCATGATTACCGGAGCAAATGAGATACAGCAGAAACTCCGTCATATCAGCCAGGTGGATGGCCCGCAATTTAAAATGGAAGATGACCCTCGAATAAATCTTGTTGGAAAATTTCTGAGAGAAACATATCTTGATGAGATACCACAGTTTTTGAATGTTTTATTCGGCCAGATGAGTGTAGTCGGTCCGAGACCATCGCCGGAATCGGAAAATACCTTATGCCCATCCTGGCGTGACGCGAGATTATCAGTCAGACCCGGCATTACGGGATTATGGCAGTTATACAGAACCCGTGAGCCGATGAAGGATTTTCAGGAATGGATTTACTATGATACCGAATATGTTAAAAATCTTTCTATGAAAATGGATTGGAAAGTGTGCTGGAAAACGGCACAAAAGTTACTGGATACTTTTATCAGTCAATTCTAAATTTAAAGAATAAGTATTTTTTAATACAAGGAGATAAACATGCCCCGAAGATATTTTAACTGGAAATTAGCTGTAGTGCTGGTTATAGGTTGTTCTGTATTGGCAGTCACTGCAGTTGGTTTACGAAAATGGCGTAATGCGAACAGTGCTCAAAAAGGTTTGATTCTTGGCAACAAGGCTTACGAAGAGCATGATTGGGAAGAAGCTGCAAAGGCTCTTGGCCGCTATATCGCTATTAATCAAAATGATGTAGAGGTACTGAAGAAATATGCTGATGCCCAGCTTAAAATACGGCCTTCAAGTGTCGATAATATTCAGCAGGCAGCTCAGGCTTATCGAATTGTCTTAAGAATAGAACCGGATAATTTCGAGGTGGCCGAACAGCTTACTGAACTTTATATTCTTATGGGAAGATATGGCGATGCCGAACTGATTGCCGAGAGGGGGTTTGAAACAAAAACCAATCCAGAGTTGAGCCGATTATACGCAATATCGCTTGTTCATCAAAAAAAGTTTGAAGATGCCGCGGAAGCATTGAAAAAACTTTGTGCGGAAAATCATGGTCAGGTACTTGCTTATGAAACAACGGGACAGCTTGCAGAGCAGCATCCGGAAGAATTCACAGAGCCTGCTTCTTATTGGTATGATGAAGCGGTTAAAAACAATCCTTCTTCCGCTTTAGCTTATATTATGCGGGCTGGATATTATCGCAGAACAAAAGAAATTAATTCAGCTATTTCGCAACTGGAGGAAGCGGAAAAACTGGATTTATCAAAATCTGAAGTCAGTTTGAGACTTGCTATGGAATATTTAAATCTGAATCTTCTTGATAAAGCTTATACTATTCTTGATAAAGTTAAAGAAATGTCACCGGAAGATCAGGGACTTTGGCAAATGATGGCTCAGGCGGCGTTAATGTCAAAATCTAAAGAAAAAATGTTGGAAACCGCCGAATCCGGCATCAAGGCACTTTCTAATCAGCCATGGGATTTTATACCAATAGCTTCGGAATTGTTTATTCGGGCTGGAGCTTTTGAAAAGGGTGAAAACTATATTTCCCAGTTGAAAGAAAAGAATTTCGACGCATCAAGCATTGCGTATCTTGAGGGTCTTTTATCAGCGGAAAAAGGGGATTTTCTCAACGCTTCCAAAAGCTGGAAATATTCTATTGCGTCAGGTAATAATTCAAACAAAATAAGAATGGAATTAGCATCAGCGTTATTAAGTTCAGGAAATGTACAATCGGCGGAAAATCAGCTTCGTTCACTTGTTTTAGAGAGACCAGATTTTTTTGATGGTATATTGTCCCTTGCCAGAGTATTGGCGCAAACAGGAAACTGGGTCGAAGCTATGCAGTACATTCAAAAAGCTCTTCAGCTTTCCCCTGGAAATCAGGAAGCACTGTTATTACAAATGCATGCCCAGATAAATATGACAGGCTCTAATTCAGTAACTTCGCAGAATTTACAAAACATTGAGACTAATTTAGCTCGTCTGGATTCAGAAGGCGCCGGTTCGATTGAGACAGCGTTTCTTCGATACCAGATTGAAATGCGTAAAGGTAATTATTCAAAAGCACAGGAAATTATTAATCAGCTAAAACAGACATATCCGTCACAGGTTAATGTTTACCAGGCTGAAGCGGAATTGTATGCCGCCCAGGAAAAGATTGATGAAGCGATAATGTCTTTACAGCAGACCATAAAGAAATTTCCTGAAGCTTCAGGGCCGGTAAAATATCTTGCCGCTTTATTGGATTCACAAGGTAAAAAAGATGTCTGTGTTGAAGTAATTACACAAGCGTTAAATCGTATTGATGAACAGTCAGTTCAGCGTGATTTGAATTTGCTTCTGGCGGCTTGCTATAACCGCTGGTCTCAAAAAGATAAAGCATATGAACTGCTTGAGAAGGCAGCGAAAAAATATCCGAATGATATCCTGATAAAACGCAACTTATTGTTATGTGAGCAGGTTCTTGAAAAAAACGCGGAAGCACAGCAGCTTGTTGACGATATTAAAAAACTTGAAGGAGATGACGGCTGGCAATGGAGGTATGAGCAGGCGAGAATATGGTATCTTTCCGATAAATTCAAAGATTATTATTCAGAAATAGTGCCGCTTATCCAGAAGAATATACTGGACAATCCTTCCGACCAGGCAAGCCGCTTTTTATTGGCAAAGACTTACGAAAAGGCAGGATCTTATCAGTTGGCAATTACCGCGTATCGTGAAGCACTGAACGCATCGCCGGAAAATATGCAGATGTTAACTTCTCTGGTATCCGCTCTTTATCAAATTAAGGAATATGACCAGGCGGAAGAATTGCTCAAACGTGTGCCGGAGCAGTCTATTCAGGATCCTCAACTCCAGAGATTAAAATTGCAAAGTTATCTCAGGCAGGGACAATTAGAGTCGGCTTCCGGTATTTTGCACGACTATATTGGAAATGATCCTAACAATATTGAAGCCAGTCTTGCTCTTGCTTTGCTTGATATGCAGCAGGGTAAATATACAGAAGCAGACCAGCGTTTAAGTAAACTAAGAGCAGATGATCCATGTTCACTTGCAGTATCTTCGGCGCTAATCCAACTGAATCTCAAACTTGAAAAGCCTCAGGAAGCATTGAAAGTTTGTGATGAACTCGTGAATAATATTAAGAATTCTTCCGCATATATTCTTCGCGCCAGAACATATGCCGCTTTGAAACAATCTGAAAATTGTATTAAGGACCTTGACAACGCGGTTTCTATTGAGCCTGAAAATTCGCAGGTCTGGACTGCCAGAAGCGACTTCTTTACCGCTTCAGGTGATAAGGTTAAAGCGCTTGAAGATATAAGAAAAGCGCTGTCACTGGATTCGGAAAACACACAAATTCAAAAACGCGCGATTTCTTTACTGTTATCATCGAATCAGCCTGATATGATTAGTGAGGGTAAAAATATTATTGAGCAGGCTCTGAAAAAAAATCCGGATGATGTTGAATTGGGTATGTATAAGGCTGGTTTATTACTTTCCGAAGGGACCTCCCCGGCAATTACAAACGCCGGCCAGATTCTTCTGAAGATAACCCAGGATAATCCTGAATATAACAGGGCATGGCTGCTTCTTGGAGAAATAGCAATGAAGATGGAACAGCCGAAAGACGCTATGGATTACGCCTCCCGCGGTCTGGTTTATAATCCGAACGATGAGGGTTTGCTGTTACTAAAAGCGCGTGCCGAAGCGGCGAGGTCGTCAGTCCTTGCCATTCCTACTCTTAAGGTACTTTGTGAGTTAAATCCGAATAATGTAGAAGCTGTTTCTTTTCTGGCCAATACTTACGTTAATACAAACGAACCTGCCAAAGCCGTAAGTTTTCTTCAGAATATTCTTACAAAGTGCAATGAATCCAATACAAGAGCATATAATATTACACTTGCCGCCGCGATGTATAAAGTCGGCGACAGGGAAGAAGCTCTAACTAAATTAAATTTACTTATGGCGGAAGTTCCGGAAGATTCATCTCCTTTATTGGCACAGGCGTATTTGTTACGAGATGCCAGGCTCTGGGGTGAGCTTCAGGACAAAACGCTTAGCTGGTACCAGCAGCATCCTGAACACAGTCTTGCTTTAATTACTATTGCCGGTAATCTTATATCGAATGAATCAATGGAATCGAAAAAGGTATCTGAAGAATTGTTGCGTGCTGTTATAAAAAATAATCCTGAAAATACTCAATCTCTTTATTCTTTGGCTGTTCTTTTGGGTATGACCGGTCGTTCGGATGAAGCGGCGGATATATATAGAAAGATTCTCGATATCGAGCCGGAAAATATAGTTGCGATTAATAATCTTGCGTGGATACTTTGCGAAAATCAGGCCCAGCCGCAGCAGGCGCTCGAACTCGCGAAGAAAGGATTGCAGCAGAATCCTGATTATATAGATCTTATTGATACTCGCGGCATGATTTACTTTAGATTGGGAAATTTCAAGGAAGCCGTCGAGGATTTCAGCAGGTGTGTTGAACTGTATCCAGAGTTGTCACCGCAATCAGCCGTGTCGCGTTTTCACCTGGCAAAAGCTTATGCCGGTTTGAAGAATAATGTAAGAGCCGTTGGTTATTTAAAAGAAGTTCTTAATTCAAAAGAGCAGATTGGCGGCTTGACGGCAAAAGAAATTGCTGAAGCGCAGAATTTGTTAAAACAGCTACAGGAGGAGATTTAAATAATGCAGTTACCTGAGCCACAAGCTGAAAATAATCAAAACGAATTATTTTCTAAATATATGGTATTTGATGATAACCAATGGGCATATTTACAAAAATATTTTAATTTAACTTCAAGTGAAAGAAATATAACGGAACTAATGTGTCAGGGACTCAGTGAAGAAGGTATAGCCAGGCATATGAATATACAAAGAGGAACAGTAAAAACCCACGCGAGGAATATCTACAGAAAGATGCACGTAAAAAATAAAATAATGATGTTATTGAATTTTATTAACATAATTAGAGAACAATCACAAAAAGTCAAATAATAATATAACAATTATTATTGCATGTAGATAAATGTTATGGATAATAAAAACACGTTAGATAGATATCAAGGTATTAATTCTTTTTATAGATGCCCTGAAGTCGAACTTTTCGATGAGAAAGAATGGTCATTAATTATGCGAAAATATAATTTGACTATTCGAGAAATTGAAGTTGTACATATGATTTTAAAAGGATTTAGTTATAATAATATTTCAAAACGATTCAATATTGAACCTTCTACAGTTAAAGTTCATTTGCGAAATGTTTATAAGAAAGTTAATGTTAATAGTAGAATGATGCTTGTTTTAACATTTATTGATTATGCCAAAAGGTGCAATAATTAAAAAGATGTTAAGATAATGAGCCATAGAAAATAGAGAATAATATGTTAAAGATTATAAATATTGTGGGCGCTCGTCCAAACTTTATGAAAATAGCTCCGATTATGAAAGCTTTTCAAGCTTCGGAGAAGGTTGAGGCAATGCTCGTACATACAGGTCAGCATTATGATGAAAAAATGAGCGATCTTTTCTTTCGTCAGCTCAATATTCCTGAACCTGATATTAATCTTGAAATAGGTTCATCAAGTCACGCAGTTCAGACTGCTAATATTATGAAAGCATTTGAGCCTGTATTACTTGAACACAAGCCGGATGCAGTTCTTGTTGTCGGAGATGTTAATAGTACAATTGCCTGTGGCCTTGTAGCTGTAAAACTGGGCATAAAACTTGTACATGTTGAAGCCGGTCTTCGCAGTTTTGATAGAACTATGCCGGAAGAAATCAATCGAGTGCTAACCGATTCAATCAGCGACTTGCTGTTCTGTACGGAACAGAGCGGCGTGGATAATCTCATAAAAGAAGGAGTATCGAAAGATAAAATATTTCTCGTTGGAAATGTAATGATTGATACTCTTATATCAAATAAAGCAAAAGCAGATGAATCTGATATCCTGGAAAATTACAATCTTAATAGTTCTAATTATGCCGCATTGACTTTGCACAGGCCGTCAAATGTTGATGACCCTGTGGTTTTCGGCAGGATAGTGGATGCCCTGGAAGTTATTCAGAAAGATATGCCTGTTATTTTCCCGATTCATCCAAGAACCCTTAGAAACCTGAAGTCGTTTAATTTCGAGGCAAGGTTTAAGCAATTACCTAATCTGAAATTAGTTGAACCTTTAGGTTATCTCGATTTTCTCAAGATTATGTCTTGTGCGAAAATTGTTTTGACTGATTCAGGCGGCATTCAGGAAGAGACAACAATATTGAAAGTTCCATGCCTGACACTTCGCGAAAATACCGAGCGGCCGGTTACCGTAGATAGCGGCTCAAACCAGATTGTTGGTACGAATACTGAAAAGATTATTCAGGCATATAATCATGTTATGAAATCCAATTCAAAAAAAACGAAAACACCTCCTCTTTGGGACGGCCGTGCTTCAGAACGCATTGTGAAAGTTCTTTGTGATTACTTAATTAACTGAATATAATTTAATATTCTATATCAAAAAACAGTGATCAGATAGTATTCATCATTTAATTATATAATAGTTGTCAAGACTGGAAACATGGTTTTGCATTTTATGCCATCATGTGTTTTTTTGAAAAATGTTGGATAAGTGCGATTGTCCATATAGTTATAGCCACAAGGAAACCGACAAATAAAAACCAAAACAGTTCGTTGGGCATTTTTACAGGGGAACTTTGATTCGCTTTCACTATAGAGTATTGTATTCCTGCAAAAAATAATACCATAATACATCCAAACCAAATCATTTGGCGGGACATATATAAACAGGTCTGATGTTTACGTTCCGGCGAGAGCCAGTAATCGCGGTTTGGAAGATTAATAAAACTCGTCGGAATAAATCTGCTAACCAATCCAATACATGCCAAAAACCACGAAATTCCTATACCGAATAATGCGAAAAATAACAAATGTTTATCCCTGCTCATCCAGCCGTCAGGTGTTCCATCAAAGCTAAAATGAGTCGCAACACGTTCAGGCAATTCTGAACTTGAGTAATACACATACACCAAAAATCCAATACTGAGAACCACCAGAACCAATAACGGTAAATATATTGTTTTCATAACTGTATCAAAATATCATTGTTAAACCTGCAAAACAGGTCACGGCAATAATATTCAGCTTCCTTTTTCTTCTTTCCCAAAATGTTTGAAAAAGAGTTCTTTCGACATTTTCACGCCTTCTTCGGACAGAACGACTGACTTTGCTTTTGTTTTTGGATCGCTTATATAGCCCTTTTCATGGAGTCTGTTCATTGCTTCCCAATCCTGTCCTTTCCATGCTCGTGTGCCGTAATTGTCGGTTTCGCTTGTCAGATACAAAAGCGCCAGAACGATTTCATCAATTTTGTCTTCGTCATATTCCATAGCATTTCCTTTCACTAATTATCATAACGGACTAATAATATGGGGTCAAAAAAATAATAGGCAATTGACCCAAGCCATCGAGATTGTTAGAAGAACATTGATTATTAGGGTAATCCTGAAATGATAAATATTCCAAAAAACAATGGTCTTAAAGTAAGCTTAGGTGTTTTGAGGTTACCGGTATTGCTAACGAATGGAGCGATATAGATTTAGTTGTGGTATTACCTGACATCGATAAAAAAATCGAATGTAGAATATTAGACAAGCTCTGGCAATATGCAGACCGAAAAGATTCTCGTATCAAGCCAATCCCATACAGCCTCGAACGCTTGGAAAAAGACGATTACACACCAATCATCGACATCGCCTGCAGCGAGGGAACTATTGTAAAATTAAATTAACCACAGATTAACGATGATTCACACAGATTCTTTTTACTTTTGCCTGTCACGGCGAAACCTCTGAAAAAGATGTATCATTCTCTCAAAGGAGAGTATTCAGTTTTTGAGACTTTTATTTTCCGCTAAAAATGCTTGTCTTTTTTCTTCATTCAAGAATATAATAGAATCGAAAAACACGGTATTGAATTTGAAAACAAACGAATATAATATCTCCTGTTTTTTATAAAAGGAACAATTCATTTGAGATTGAGGATTTTATAAAAAGTAAATATTATGAAAAATTTTATCCTTGGTTTAATTATTGGTGTATGTCTGACGGCAACATGGTTTTATCTACCAGAAATATTTTTCGGAAAAATCTACACAGTCAAGTCTATAGAAAGCCATTATCCGCATGGTGACAAGAACTCTGAGACAACTATAATAGTTTTTCTTAAAGGAGATACTGGGCATACTAAAGAAATATTATGTGCATTCCCACCGAGTATAAAACTTGTTGGATCGAATGAAAATGGCTGGGCTGGCCTGAAAAAAGTAAGAATCAAAGGACCTGCAGAAAAGTATATGTTCGGGACAGTTTCTTATTACGCAGAAAAGGTTCAATAAAATTGCTAAAATAGTTATGGATGTGAAAAGAGATATTTTTATGAACAATCAGCAAACATATATTTCCAATGAACTTACACATTTTGTAGGTAAGAATGACGGAAATAAGGATGAACAGTACAGCAGGCTCTTTAAAATATTGTGCGAGGGCAAATTATGTCATCATTTATCTGATACAATACATCTCCATAATTCAGAATTAGGAACTATACCTTGTATAAACATTAAAATAGATACAAGTGCCAAAATAAGTGAAAACTTTATGTATTACCCTGCAATGGTATGTTTTTGTGATATACCGAAAGAAAATTTAAGAATACATATTGAAAAATATAGTCGTTTTGGACTATCGTTCGATAAAGATTTTATTATCCAACATGGAGGAAGACCGGTTTATTATATCCCAATTGAATGCCCTAATCAGACTCGTTTTTTAAGAAATATAGGCCCAAATATAAGTGACATTTTTAACAATTTTGCTCAAAGTTTAGTAAATAACTCCACTGCTAAGATAATCGACAAAGTTGATAACCCGATTTCAACGATAAAAGACTCAGATATTATTAAAAATAGTACATTCAACAGTTTCCTTACTTTGTATATTTTCAGTTATATAAAATTCTTTAATCATAATCTTTCTGACAATGATGGAAGCAATTTTTATTTTGAACGGGAATGGCGTGTTTTAGAATCTTTGGAATTTTCGATAAGTGATGTTAAAAGTATTTATATTCCAAAATGGTATTATGAACGTTTTCGCGAAGATTTTCCCCAATATAACGGGGAGATTATCCATCCTGAAGAACTATAAATCTGCATTTTTAATAATCTTTCTTTGCAATTTGTACAATTTACGATTAAGAGATTCCTTTAAGTAATTCTTTTATTTTTTACGTGAAATCGAATCAATGAGAGGTTAAAATACCGCACATTGGCTAAAAGTTCAATAATCTATTTGTTTTGATGCTTTTTAATTGAAATTTGTTTAGGGATTAGGGTTTAGAATTTAGGATTTTTTACTTGTGCGTGTTTTTATCGCTATAGAAATCAATAAGGTGATTAAAAATGACCTTGCGGCTTTGCAAAGGGAAATGCTTGGCAAAGTCGATATCAAAAAAGGCGACGCAAAATGGGTTGATCCCGAGGATATGCACCTTACCCTGAAATTTATGGGCGAAATAAAAGACTCGCAGCTTGTTGAGGTTTGCAAAATAACCGAACAAGTCGCAGCCAGCCATGAATGCTTCGATATAGAAATCGGAGGCGTCGGCTCTTTCGGCGGCCAAAGCGCACGGGTTATCTGGGTTGGAGCAGGACAGGATAATGAAAACCTGCTGAAATTACAGGATGATCTTGAAACGCAGTTGGCTTTTGCCGGCTGGCCGGAAGAGAACAGGAAGTTTGAAGGGCATTTGACGCTTTGCAGAATTAAAAATTTTAATGCAGGCATAAAGCTGGCTCAATTGGCAAATGAATATAAAAATTACAGTCTCGATGTTGTGCAGGTGGATTCGGTTTGTATTTTTCAAAGCGAACTAACTCCGCAAGGGCCTGTTTATACATTGCTTGGAAAGTATAATTTGCAATAGACAAATTGAAGGAACATAATTAAGTACTATTAACATTCCATTTATAAGGAGAGAAAAAGGCATGGCTAAGAAAAAAGAAGCAGTTGCAGAAGAAAAAAAAACAGGCAAAGAAGAATCCCTGAACCGTGTGATTTCGCAAATCGAAAAGCAGTACGGGCAAGGCTCGATTATGCGTATGGATGAAAACAAATACGCGAAAATCGAAGGAATCAACACAGGTTCGATTTCACTTGATATCGCTCTTGGCGGCGTAGGAATACCGAGAGGCAGAATCACGGAATTGTTCGGCCCGGAATCATCAGGAAAAACAACTCTTGCTCTGCATGTTATCGCCAATGCTCAAAAGCAAGGCGGCGTAGCGGCTTTCATCGACGCTGAACACGCTCTCGATACAACCTGGGCAAAAAAACTCGGTGTGGATGTAAGCAGTATGTTAGTCAGCCAGCCTGATACAGGTGAGCAGGCTCTCGATATCGTGGAAATGCTCGTCAACTCGAATTCAGTCGATATTATAGTTGTCGATTCCGTAGCGGCTCTTACCCCGAAAGCTGAAATTGAAGGTGAAATGGGTGACAGTCATATGGGTTTGCAGGCAAGATTAATGAGCCAGGCGATGCGTAAACTGACCGCGATTATCGGAAAGAGCAAAACAGCGCTGATTTTCATAAACCAGATACGTATGAAGATAGGAGTCATGTTCGGCAACCCTGAGACTACAACAGGTGGAAAGGCCCTGAAGTTTTATAGTTCAGTACGAATCGATATACGACGTATTACTACCATTAAAGACGCGACAAACGCGACTGGTTCAAGGGTACGAGCCAGAGTAGTGAAAAATAAAATCGCACCGCCATTCCGTGAAACTGAATTCGATATGATGTTCGATTCGGGAATCAGTTATGAAGGTGACCTGCTCGATTTGGCTGCTGAAAGCAACATTATTGATAAGAGCGGGGCATGGTTCAACTACGGTGAAGTAAAGATTGGACAGGGCAGAGAAAATGCCAAGAAATTTTTAATGGAAAATAAAGACTTGTGTGAAGAAATAAAAAATAAGGTTTTAGCCGCTAAAGGTGTGGCATAATTTGCAGGAATTAATTCCGGCTGGAGATTTTAAGTAGCAATGAAAAGTGCAGCGCAGATAAGAAGTGAGTTTATTGAATTTTTCAAAGGGAAAAATCATACATTCGTACCAAGTTCACCTATCGTTCCGAAAGGCGACGACACCCTGCTTTTTGCGAATGCGGGTATGAACCAGTTCAAAGACATTTTCCTTGGATTGACTCCTCCTTCTTTTCCGCGTGCGGTCAATAGCCAGAAATGTCTTCGCGTAAGCGGCAAGCACAATGACCTCGAAGAAGTCGGCAGAGATACATATCACCATACATTTTTCGAGATGCTTGGCAACTGGTCATTCGGTGACTATTTCAAAGCAGAAGCAATCGAATGGGCATGGGAGCTTTTCACGAAAGTATGGGGAATCGATCCGAATCGTTTGTGGGCTACTGTTTTCGCGGGCGATGAGCATGACGGCTTACCTGAAGATAATGAAGCAAGACTTCTATGGACAAGCAAAACACCAATCCCGGCCGAGAGAGTTCTATCGTTCGGAAAGAAAGATAATTTCTGGGAGATGGGCGAAACCGGTCCCTGCGGGCCATGCAGTGAAATACACATAGACCTTGGCCCGGACAGATGCGATATGAAAGATGTCCCCGGCCATAAATGCGCAGTGAACACAGGCTGCGCGAGGTACGTTGAATTATGGAATCTCGTATTTATACAATATAATCGCCAGCCGGGCGGAAAACTTACGCCGCTCTCTTCAAAATATGTTGATACGGGCGCCGGTCTTGAACGAGTCGTTTCTGTAATGCAAAACAAAAGGAGCAATTACGACACCGACTTGTTTATGCCGATTATTAATTCCACGAGCAAGCTTTCAGGCTGTGAATACACGGGGCAACTTGGCAACAAAACAGATAATGCTTTTCGTGTTATCGCCGACCATATCCGCTCGCTCGTTTTCGCGATAACCGACGGTGCGGCTCCGTCGAATGATGGAAGAGGTTATGTCATTCGCAGAATTTTGCGAAGAGCTTCGAGATTCGGCAGGGAGCTTGGAATGCACGAGCCGTTCCTTTATAAACTCGTACCTGTTGTAGTGGATTGCCTTGGTGGCGCATTCGGCGAGATAAAAGAAAGAGCCGATTATGTTTCAACTGTAATTAAATCCGAAGAAGAAAGTTTCGGAAGAACATTAGACAGAGGTTTGGAAATATTTAACTCAGCCGCTGAGCGTACACTTAATTCGGGAGGCAAAATCATAAATGGTGAAGATGCGTTCCAGCTTTATGACACGTTTGGTTTCCCGCTCGATTTAACTCAGCTTATGGCACAGGAACGTAATCTCAAAGTTGATATCGAAAAGTTCAAAGAACTTATGGACGAACAGAGAGAACGAGCCAGACAGGCGCAGAAAAACGATTCGTTTTTAGCATCTTTGACCGATACAGAACTTCCAGCCACCGAAGATATGCACAAATATCATCTCGATAGCTGTGAAAGCAAAATCTTAGGATGGATAGATAAAGAAGGTTTCAAAAACTCAGGACAAATTCATACCGGTTCCGAAGTTGGTCTTATTCTCGATAGAACATGTTTTTACGCGGAGATGGGTGGACAGGTCGGCGACTGCGGCATGATTGAAGGCAGCAATTCTCACTTCCTTGTAGAAAATACGATTAAAATCGCGAATTGCATAATTCATAAAGGCAAAGTTACACAAGGTTCTTTCGATGCTGGACAGCATGTAATGGCAATCGTAAGCAAGGACAGGGACGCGATAAAGAAAAACCATACCGCAACTCACTTGTTACAGTGGGCCTTGCAGGAAGTGCTCGGTAAATCAGTTGCGCAGCAGGGAAGTTATGTCGGCCCGGAATACCTGCGATTCGATTTCACATATCCCAAGTCACTTACACGTGAAGAGATAGAAAAAGTAGAGGAATTAATCGGCGAAAAAATTGACGAAAATTTACCTGTTACGACCGCGGTATTACCGCGTGAGGAAGCAAAAAAACTCGGGGCTATGGCTTTGTTCGGAGAGAAGTATGGTGACGAAGTCAGGGTAGTCGCGGTTGGCGCAGAATCAAAAAGTAAATTGAATGAAGCGTTCAGCAAAGAATTTTGCGGCGGAACTCACGTTGACAGAATCGGCGCTATCGGCGGCGTAAAGATAGTTAAAGAAGAAAGTACCTCAGCCGGTGTGCGAAGAATTACAGCTATTACAGGTTCAAAATTAAACAGCTATTTCAAGAAAAACAGCGATATTGTTGACAAGTTATCTTTATTGCTTAAAGTACCTTCGGATGAGCTTTTAGATAGAGTCGAGAAAATACTCGCGAATAATAAGGAACTTACCAAAAAACTAAAATCCGCATCGAAAGCATCAGGCTCGGATGGTTTATCCCAGGCAAGAGAATTTCTCGATAATTGCCGGAAGATAGGTGAAAGCTCTGTTATTGTTGGAAAACTTTCCGGAGTAACAGTCGATCAGGCAAGAGAAGCTATCGATATGCTCAAAAAGAAAGCTCAGTCAGCGGCGATTGTTTTGGGATTCGACGAAGAAGGCAAAGTTACGCTTATTTCAGGAATAACAAACGACCTCGTTGAAAAAGGTCTCAGTGCCGGTGAAATTATCAAAGCAATAGCTCCGATAGTAGGCGGCGGTGGCGGCGGTAGACCTCAAATGGCGCAAGCCGGAGGTAAGAACCCAGAAAAAATCGATGAAGCATTGGAACGAGCTACCGAAGTAATCGCAGAAAAATTAAAAGCGTGAATTCCAGCTTGTTGATTAAATAAAAAATCTCTGCTTTTATTGAATAAAAGTCACATCGAAGCGTAACTATAGTATAGATTGACATTGTTAATTTTATTTCAGGTAGAGTATGATTCGGTTTTGCTGTGAACAATGCGGCTGCAAAATAAGCGTTAAGGATGAATACGCGGGGAAAAAAGGGAAATGCCCAAAATGCAAAAACATTCTTATTATCCCTGAAAAAAATAATGACTTTGCATTTATGGAAAAGCCTGGAGAATTAAAACTTCAGGAGAAACAAGAAAATCATCCAACAACAATAGAAGATACTACTGAATATTATCATTATCCTTCAGAGCATATCAGCGGGCCGGAGTATGACGGACGGAGAAAGTTGCCATGGTTTATCGATATATTCCTTTATCCGATGAGTTCTTCTGGATTAATGCACATTGCTATATTTGTAATAGTTCCCTTAATTAGTGGTTTTCTGTTATTGCTTGGATTCTTTATCAGAATAGGAATATTTTTGTATATGGGCTGGTATTTTACGGAATGTGTTCGTGACAGTGCAAAAGGGGGAGTAAGAGCTCCTGAATCATTCGCATTTTTGAGTATTGGTGAAATGTGGGAACAGGTACAACATATCGTCGGCGTTTATCTGATATATCTTACACCCGCTTTGTTTTATAAACTTTATACTAACCGATCCGATGTGATCTTTGTGGTACTTCTGATAACAGGAACGTTTTTCTTTCCGATGGCTCTGCTTACATGTATAATGTTCGATTCGATAAGAGGGCTGAATCCTTTTCTTTTGCTGGGTTCGATTTTAAGTACATTTCTTCAATATATTGGCATTATTGTATTAATCGTAGGTATCATTTTTTCTTTTCTATATCTGTCAGATTTTATGGCGAATTCTTCCGCAAGAAAATTGGTCAGCTTTATATTCATTCCTCTCCAGATTTATATAACTTTTATCGCAGCACATTTAATTGGCCGGTTCTACTGGCGAAATGAAGAAAACCTTAACTGGGAATGCTGACTATGGACACCATAATCTTTTTTAAGATTATCAGGTAGCCCCCATTCTTGGGCGGGACTTGCCTGAAGGACTGGCTGGTTTATTTTGCTCTGTGTTGGAAGTTGAAAGTTGTTCAGTATCGGGGTTTGTGAATGCTGATAAACATGAGGTGTCATTGGGATAATAAAATGCACACCAGGAAAACAAGGCAATACTGAGCAAAATAAGAATACATACAATAATGAATCTTGTCTTGTCTGACATTTCTATCTTTCCCTTTACGCTTTCTTTTTCTATTCCAAACAAACCCAAATCTATAATTATATATTATATAAATGCCTGCAGAATGTAAATCAAAATATATTCTGCATACTCTTATCCGCCAAATCTCCAATTAAAAATCGTTAAGCCGAAGATAGTCCAGTATGCCAATACACCAAGTAATAATACAAGTTTTACGCCGGAATGGTGCTTCTGAACAATCCTGGATTGGCAAAATATCCACATTGTAGCAGCCAGAGCAAGGAGTAAGATTGCTGCTATTGTAAAACTTATTGCCGGAGCAATAGCGTTTGTTGCAGAATTATCCAGAACAAGCGTTCCGGCGAGAATATTTTGGGCAGTTTCGATTCCTTTCGGATCCGCAATCGCATGACGCCAATATGGAATATGCGAAGACATCTTGAGTATGGATTTGATGATATGTGCGCCTGCAATAGTTGGAAGTAAGAGCAATGCAAAAGTGCTCAATATTGCCCGGAAAGATACCTCTTTGTAACCTGAAAACAATATGGCGAGTAAATCTAAAATCAATGATAAAATTACAGGCAGAACGAGGAACATTGCCGCCGTCCATATAAGGTTCGCTGGGGTTCCTGTTACTCCAAGAGCAGTAACTATATGTTCTGGCAGCCACATCATAATGCCAAAAGATACGGGCCACTCAGAAAGAATCTCATATACAACGAATGCCCCTGCGAGCATGATAAATCCGATTTGAGCCGGTCGTAAATCAATATCATTGAAAAAATCCGAAAATGGCCGCCGCGATGAAAATCTAATGTTTTTAGAAGGACAAGCTTTTAAACATTGAGTACATAAAAGACAATCTCGATTATCCGCAATTGACGCAGGGTAAAGATTGCTCGGACACGAGCGGCCGGTCAATCGATAATTATTTTTCTTTGTAACACAATCTTTTGTTTTACAATTCCTGCATGTTGATAAGTCATTTGCCCGCCATTCAAAAGGTGATATTAGTGCATATAATCCGAGCAGGTGCCCAATCGGGCAAATGTAACTGCAAAAAGCGCGTTTTTGAAATATCAGGGAAATGTCAACTGCTACTATTATCAGGAACAACATATAGAGAGCCATTTGATGAGGAACGCGGTTTATAGCCAGAACCTGTACTCCGACAATCCAGATGATTGAATAGAATATTGTTACAGCCCAGCCTGTCTTGAGAAAGTTTGGGACCTGCTGCCTGAGACCTATTCTTGAAGCCCAGTATGTAAGCAGTTCCATAGGACATACTGTACACCATAACCGTCCTAAGAAAACCGCGGTTATTATTATCAGCGGCCACCATATGGTCCAGACAATCAAATTTGCGAGATTAGTATAACGGAGTCTATCAATGAAATCTGGATTATTTGCTGTTATTCCGAGACCACCAGCTATGAGAAGTAAGAAAGCGATCAGTGTAAAAAATTGCGGTAAGAGTGGAAACCAACTTGACCTGCATAATCCACCGATATATTTATTTTGAAGCAAATTCATTAAATTACCTGACGACAGTCCAATCTCAATATCTTAAAATTACCATAAGTAAGATTAAAAAACAACACTTTCATCGCGGTTATTAATAACTATAAATATTAAAATAGAAAAAGCGGCTTTATACATTATGTATAAAGCCGCTTTTTATTTATCAATAATAAGAACTGCTTTAGAAATTACTGATGTTAAACTTTGTAAAGATACATCAGGAAATCACATTCTTAAGGACACTGTGAGTCACTAACAAGAAATGAATCAGTTCTATTTAGAGGGTTAATTTTTCCTCTTGCTGGTAAAACACCTTTTTTCCTATCAGTGGCAGTCTGTATTGAAAATATATTATCTTCATTTAGACCGCAGAATGATACAGGCTCGAAGTTCACATGGGTATCCATGTATAAAACATTTTGTCCTTCATTTTGGTGAGTAGTCGCATTGCCGTAATTTTTCTCATCTTTTGTTCCATCTGGTTTGAATAGGCTCCAATTATTTGTTGTTTCTCGCAGAGGGGACGGATCAGAAGCTACCGCCAAACCTGGGTCACCTGATGTTGATAACGCATAGCTGGGAGTTGTATAAGGCAAATGATAAGAATATGAACATGCATTTATTGCATCTGCTCCGAAATCCCAAAGAGTAATAAGATCTACAGTACTTCCTGGGATAAATTCCTTGGCAACAGAATCACCTTTGCAAAGAAACGACTTTGGAGTTACATCTGTGTACTTAACGAGCAGATAAAAAGATGATGTTATTGTTGCTTTACCTCCGTAAGCATCACTAGCTTTAGCTGCAGCAAAATTATTTATTTTTTTTGCCCAGGTTGCTAAGTTAGTTCCGCCAGCACGTGGAAATTCATCTTCGTAATCGTTTGCGTAGATAAGCATTGCTTTTCCGATACCAGAAAGGTTTGTACCGCAAACCATTCTAAAAGCAATCTGCCTTACCCTTGACAGAGCGGGCATAAGAATACCCATGAGCAATGCTATGATCGCGATAACGACGAGCAGCTCAACTAAAGTAAAGCCTTTTTTCTTCATTTTTGTCTCCTTTGTACTAATTTAGATTCGTAAATCCGGTCGTTCTGGAATTACGTTTAAATAACATTTTGTTATGAAAATGCTGTTGTATATCATAATTATAGCACCCAACACTCTCGAAATACGAATCCCATTACAACTATTTTTATTCCAGAAAACAACCGTTTCAATTCCGATAATCCGGTTTATTACAATACCTTTTTTTGAAATGATAAATAAAATTTACCTTTATACTAACCTGCTTTGAATTAAACACAATACTATCAATTAGCGTTATTCCCGGCAGGTGGATTTAAGATATGAAATCGGGACCCTAAATTATAATGACAATTCTAAAAAATATATAATATACTACTTTTTAAACCCACCTTCATTAACTAACAATATATCGTAAAATTTAACACAAAATGTTAATTCAGTCAAGATAAATTATGAATTTTTTGTAAGTTTCTTGAAAATTTCGTATAAATCTTTAAGATGCATATTTTTATATATATGGAGTTTTCATTATGAACAATAATAAAATATTTGAAAAAACTTTTAAATTATTAAAAAAACATAATCAAGACCAAATTCTGGCATTTTGGAACAAGTTAAATTCCGAACAGAAAGGTAGATTAATCGAGCAAATTGACCAGATTGATTTGTCAAAAATCGATGATTGGGTCGAAAATTTTGTTAAAAAATCCCCTTCTGCTTTGATTGATACTGATTTTGAGCCTGTTACATGCTATCAATGCAAACCCAATAGCACGGAACAACAAGGAAAATACGCAAAAGCGACTGAATTAGGTAAAAAGTTGATAAGTCAGGGCAAAGTAGCGGCTTTTGTCGTGGCTGGAGGACAGGGAACACGACTCGGATTTGACGGCCCGAAAGGCAATTTCCCCATTAGTCCAATCAGGAAAAAAACGCTTTTTCAAATATTCGCAGAAGATATTTTAGCAACCGAGTTAAAATACAAAACCTCCTGCCCGTGGTATATTATGACCAGCCCATTAAATCACGAGCAGACGGTTGAGATTTTCAGGTCAAATAACTACTATGGCCTTGAAAAAGACAATATCTTCATTTTTCAGCAGGGAACTTTGCCGAATTTCAGTATGGAAGGTAAAATCCTGCTTGCGGAAAAAGATGAAATTGCCTGTTCGCCGGATGGTCACGGCGGCTGTATCCGAGCTTTATATAAAAGTGGCGCACTTGAAGACATGAAAAACCGCGGCATAGAATATATCAGCTATTGGCAGGTTGATAATCCGCTGATAAATATTTTCGATCCTCTTTTTATCGGCTTGCACGCTCTCGATCAGGCTGAAATGTCTTCAAAAGCACTTAAAAAAACCAGCCCTAACGAAAAAATCGGTAATTTCTGTCTTGTTGACGGAAAAGTAAACATTATCGAATACAGCGACCTTTCTGATGAGCTTGCATTAAAACGCAATCCAGACAATTCATTAGCTTTTGAGCTTGGCAGTATTGCTATACATATTATTAATCGCGGCTTCCTTGAAAAATTTGCTTCCAAAAGCGTTTCTCTGCCACTCCATCGGGCGGTTAAAACCATTCCTCATATAGACCAGAACGGCAAAAAGATAGAATCAAAAGGAATTAAATTGGAAAGTTTTATCTTCGATGCAATACCATTGGCTTCAAATTCTATTGTTTTTGAAACAATCCGAAGCGAAGAATTTGCGCCAGTCAAAAACGCTACAGGAGTTGACAGTGCCGAAAGTACTCATCAGATGATGATTGACAGAGCAGCCGCATGGCTCGAGTACGCGGGCGTAGAAGTTCCTCGAAAAACCGATGGTTCAGTTGATTGTACAATAGAAATCTCACCGTTATTTGCGCTGGAAAAAGATGACCTTAAAGAAAAACTTTCGCAAATCCCGTCGATAAAACGAAAAGGGAAAATATACCTGGGATAAAAATCATTTTATTGGTTTTTCAGTTTGGACTGTTCAGCACAAGCTTGGAACTATATAATTGCCATTGTTATGGACAATGCAGCTTATAGAATAATAGATGCGAATTTTAACCGCGCCAGGGAAGCTTTGCGGGTAATTGAGGAATTTTGCAGATTCGGATTAAATTCAAAATCTCTGAGCGGCCGCGCCAAAGAGTTAAGGCATAAACTTTGCCAAACCATAAGTCAACTGGATTCCGGCAGACTCATATCATCGCGTGATACAATATCTGATGTCGGCGTGAATCAGGTTGTACAATCTCAAAACAGCAGGAGTGATTTGAAAGATTGTCTTACAGCTGGCTGTAAAAGACTTGTCGAAGCTTTACGTGTGCTTTCCGAAGTTATTCAAATTCAGGATAAAGCCGTCGCGAAGCAGATAGAACAATTTCGATATGCGGCTTATACTCTTGAGAAGGATATTGTTTTAATCAGCGAGCCTTTGGAAAAATACAGGAAAGTCAAACTTTACATAATAATCACCAGCAACTTTCCAGCGGAAATTCTTTCTTTGGCTTCGCAATGCGCAACCAGCGGTGCGGACTGTATCCAGCTTCGCGCAAAGGAAATTCAAAACGATGATTTATACGCCGCGGCAGTTGAATTTGTGAAAATATGCCGGGATAATGGAGTGTATAGTGTGATTAACGACAGGCTCGATATTGCAATTGCAGCGGGCGCTGACGGTGTTCACTTCGGACAAAATGACTTGCCTGTAGAATGCGCAAAGAAACTTGAGCAAAAGCCGATGATAATCGGTAAAAGTACGCATTCGCTCGAACAATTGAAAAACGCTTGTGAAGAACAACCAACATATGTAGGATTAGGGCCGGTATATGAAACGGCGACCAAGCCAACGGCGGACCCGGTTGGATTGGAATTTGTAAACAAAGCAACCGCTTTTTTGGCTGATAAGCCGGTTGGGCATGTTGCAATTGGCGGAATTACCATGGAAAATGTTGAGGATGTAATGAATGCGGGCGCAGATTGTATTGCGGTCTGCAATGCGGTTACAAAAGCTCAAAATCCTTCTCAGGCATGTAAAACATTGAAACAAAAAATTATTTCGTTTAAGAGGAATTACTAATCAAAAAGTATCAATTATTTGTGAAATATATAGGAAAAAGTAGATAACATTTGATAAATTATCCACTTAAACCTATTGCTAACAAAAACAAGTGAATATAGATAAAATATTGTATGGTATATACTGTATATATAGGAAGTTGTTTGCCGCTATAAGCGAAATTGAGAAATAATTTTGTAAACTCTTTATTTGCAAGTATTTATGTCAATATAATGAAATAGGATTAATTTTGATTGTTAATATACTGAAAAATGGTTTTCCTGTACTATAGATTTTAGTAATGTAAAGGGTTGATTTATAATATAGATACGGAGTTATTAACAAGTTATCCACAATGAGAATTTATAAGGAATCAATATAAAATGAATAAATCGCTTATTACCATCGGTGAGTCAATACATGCCTCAATCCCTAAAACAGCTAAGATAATGAACCAGCTTGTAGAACTCGGCACCAATGCTTATATAAATGAAAGTGAAGAACTGAGTTATATTAAGGAATTGATTGAATCTCAGGCTAACGATGGTGCGCATTATATAGCCGTTAATCTTGACGCTTTTGGCGAGACTGATCCGCGGCAAACGGTTGATATGATGATTGAATATACCAAACTTGTACGCAAATGGGGGAAAGGTGTTCCGATCTGTGTGGATAGCAGTAACGATGATGTTTTGAAAGCAGGCCTTAAAGAATGGTACAATACAAGTGAGAAAGTGAAGCAGCCGCTAATCAATTCCGTAAAAGTATATACAATGAAAAATATGCTTCCTCTTAAAAAGGATTATGATTTTTCCTTCATAGGACTCTTGGTAAGCGAAGACGCGGCGACCGGGCCGGGCGGCTCACATTCTATTGAGGAACTTTTTGGATTGGCAAATAGTATATTTGACGAAGCAATCAAATATAGTTTCAAGCCCGAAGAGATATTTTTTGATTCGACGGTATTCCCGCTTGCGATAGATATGCCGATGGAACCGGATGTTCCCGGTTACACATACAGGGCATTCGAGACAATAAAAAAGATAAAGAACGATCCGAAAATGAAAAAAGTTCATTTTTCGCTTGGCGTTAGTAACAGCGTTCGCGATTTACCAGGCAGAAAAGTTGGCGTTTGCCGGGCTTATGTTGCCAAAGCGATGGAATACGGCCTGGACGCTGGAATCGTAAATTCCGCTCATCACTACGGCGAAGTTGAGCCTGACCAGGAATTGTTGGAACTTGTTGACGCATTTGCGAAAATGGATGGCTCAATGGAAAAAATGACGAAAGCAATGGAACTCATGGGGCAATTCTGCCAGAAGAACAGAAAACCGGCAAACGCATAATTAGATTTCATATATGTAGTTCATGGTTTTGTGAAATATTTTAACTTGACAGCAACGCTTTACTCGACTAAAAATAAATATCGATGAAATACAATTTTTTTTGTGATTAGAGAAAGGGAGTTATTAATGGAAGAAACAAAAGAGAATCAACCGGAACAAAACGCAAACAAAGAACAACCTGCCAGGGAGATCACAAGTGACGACAAGAATATGGCCATGTTATGTCACTTACTCGCTATATTTACAAGTTTTATTGGACCGCTGGTAATCTGGCTCATCAAAAAGGACGAATCTCCTTTTGTCAATGAACAAGGTAAAGAAGCACTTAACTTTCAAATTACTGTAATCATTGCGATGTGTGTATCAGGCTTGCTAACATTTGTTTGTATAGGGGCTTTGCTTATACCCGTTGTAGGAGTGGTCGATCTTGTTTTGTGTATCATGGCTACAGTCAAGACCAGCCGTGGAGAATCATATAGATATCCTGTTAGTCTTCGTTTGCTTAAATAAACATAAAAGCATAGTACGCATAAAAGGCACTTGTTATGCAGTTTATAATTAAACTATTCATCAGTGTCTGTGTAATTATTTTCTGCACACAAATTGGTACTAAAATGCCAAAATTAGCCGGGTTAATTGCAGTTATGCCGTTAACCGGACTTCTTGTGATGTTATGGCTCTATTCTGACAATCCCGGCAATTACGCAAAGATGGCCGAATATACAAAAGGCGCATTATTCGGGATTATACCGACATTATTATTCTTTCTTACATGTTTTATCTGCTTCAAGAAGCAATTACCCCTTACGACGGCTTTGTGCACGGGTTTCTCCGTCTGGTTAATTGCGGCGTTTCTTCATCAATGGCTCGTAAAATGAAAACAACCCTGATTTAGAACAAGACGGCACAATTTCCTGTATATTACAGGAATATAGTTGAGTCGTAACACTAATAAGTCGATTATAAATGCAACTTCAGATTATGTAGAAACTTTTTGTCGGATGGAATGCGGTGAAATATACATTTTTATTTTTTCTGATATGTATTGCCAGCCTAGCAGGCTGCAAATCACAGGAAACTCCGCTCAATAATGACAGACCCGATAATATCTCTGTTTACAATAGTGTTATTACTGATTACCTACTGAAGCAAAGGTTGCCGGATTTGGAATCAGTCGAACCTTGGGAAAATGTTTACGGCCCTGGTTTGAAAATTTCTACGCCGCACTATGAGGTTTACGCAACCCTGATGGACCGTTATTTGTTAAGCATGATACCGGCATTTTTGGAATCGGCATACAATGTTTACAACAGCCAGTTACCGGAACCAGTTACAAGCTCAACAAAATTTTCGATTTTCTTGTTTGCAAGCCGGACACAATGGGAACATTTTACGTGGACGTTCGCGGGAAATCAGGCGGAAATATTTTATAAAATAAAAGCAGGAGCGTATTATCACAACGGCTCATGTGTAGTTTATGATATTGGAGCAAACAGGACTTTATCCGCAATCGGACACGAAGGCTGGCATCAATTCAGCAGCAGGCATTTTAAATATCGTTTACCAAGCTGGCTTGATGAAGGCGTTGCTATGCTTTTTGAAAATTTCAGCTATAAAGATGGTACAATTTGTTTTGAACCTTATAACAATAGTTACAGAATTGAAGGATTACGAAAAACTCTTTCTTCTGATGTTATGATACCGCTGAATGAATTGACTGCGATTAATCCCGGTCAGGTTCTTGCAAGCAGCCAGGCTCAGGCTGTATCAGCTTTTTACAGCCAGTCTTATGCACTTGTACGTTTTTTGCGTGAGTATGACAATGGAAGCCGTCGGAGTATTTATGATAAACTTCTTGCGGATGGTTTTCTGGGGAAATGGCCGCTTGATGATGTAAGCAAACAAATTGCCATAGATAGAAACCTGCCAAGAACTATTCTATGGAACCATATAGTTGGTACACAATTATTTCAGCAGTATATTGATGAGGATTTCAAAAAAATCGAACAGGAATATATAGAGTTTTGCAGGCAAATAACAAGATAACAAATTATTTCAAGGAAATTGAAAATTGCAGGAAAAGCATATAAAACAAATTGTTTTGGCTTCCGCGTCACCAAGACGAAAAGACATTTTGAAACAAGCGGGCTATAAATTAATAATCGAAAAATCCAACATTGACGAATCACAATTTCCTACAGACAAAATCGAACCATGCAAATACGCCGAACAGCTCGCTCTGGCCAAAGCCAAAGATGTCGCCGCGAATTATCCCGGCCAAATCGTTCTTGGTGCCGATACTATTGTCGATTATGACGGCGAAATTATCGGCAAGCCCGCGGATGAAAAAGAAGCGGAGGAAATTGTATGCAAGCTATTCAGTAAACCTCATAAAGTAATTACAGGTGTAGCTATCGTGAGAATCAATGATAATACAGAAATTGTCACGAATGATGTTACTATTGTCTATCCGAAGAAGATGTCGCCGGAACAAATCGAGGAACATATCATATCTGGTACCTGGAAAGACAAAGCGGGAGCTTACGCGATACAGGAGACCGGCGACCGGTTCGTCGAAAGAATTGAAGGCAGCATGACAAATGTAATGGGACTTCCCCTTGAGCTTATAACAAGCCTTCTTGATAAATTATTCATCGAAAAATAACCATTCCGCTTCTATTTTTACCAGAAAAATCCGGCTTGACATTTGCCTGTAAACATCCTATAATAATTGCAAATCGATTGCCCGCTGAAATCAATCGCGCGGCACTGGAGAAATGAGGTTTTTGAGGAAAGGTTATATCATGCATACCAGATTAACTATCGCAACAGTAATTACAGTTATTTTACTAAGTTCAATCGCAGGATTCTCACAATCCGTTACATCAACCCTATTCGATAAAACCGCGAGCGGCAAAGATGTGATGGTTTACACCATGACAAACGCAAACGGCCTCAAGGCGAAAGTGATTCAATACGGAGGTACTCTTATTTCATTGGAAGTACCCGACCGCAACGGTACATTAGCCAATATCGTAAAAGGTTACAATAATGTGAGCTCATACGTAAGTAATCCCTGGACCGGTAATACAATAGGACGCTATGCCAACCGCATTGCCAACGCGAAATTTACAATCGATGGCATCGAGTATATTCTCTCTAAGAATTCAGGAAGCCATATACTTCACGGCGGCAGTACATTTGGTTTCAATAACGTTTTGTGGAATGGTTATCCATACCAGACCAGTACCGAAGCCGGAGTCAAACTGACTCATCTTAGTCTCGACGGTGAAGAAGGTTTTCCGGGCAATCTCACCTGCACTGTAACCTATGCTCTTACAAACGATAATGAACTGAGAATCGATTATAAGGCAACAACGGACAAACCAACGGTTGTCAATTTTACAAATCATAGTTACTTCAATCTTGCCGGTTATGGCAATGGTAACATTCTCAGCCATGAGTTAATGATTAACGCTGACTGGTTCACTGCTGCTGGATCGGACAAGATACCGACAGGTGTGATTAGCAGTGTTACAGCAACGTCTGGAATGGATTTTAGGACGGCAAAAGTGATTAGCATTTACACACGTTTTATATCTCAGTATGATCATAATTTTGTTCTGAACGTTGTACCCAATTCGATATTCCTCGCCGCGACTGCTTACGACCCATCGAGCGGCCGGGTAATGGACTGCTTTACGACTGAACCGGGTTTACAGTTTTACACAGGCGACAATTCCGCCTTATGCTTAGAGACACAGCATTTCCCCGACTCGCCGAACAAGCCTCATTTCCCATCAACTGTGCTGCGTCCCGGCGAAGTGTTCGACAGTACAACCATATATCAATTTTCTACGAAGAATTAAGTAAAAAAATATGGGAAGTATACTGTTTAAAAGGTATTATCCGGCTTATAGTCTGTTTTTATTGTGACTTATTACAGCAACAGTGCCTTTTTAAAATGAATGTAAATATGCCGGCCGTCAGTTAGCTTGTGACAGCTTTGGTATTGATTTATTTTACCCAAAAAACTTAATATAATTGAAGGAAAATTAAAATGAAAACGATTCAGAAAAATTTCAAAGCAGTTGTTTTATGCACAGGTTTTGTTGTTGTAATCTGTCTTGCGTTTGTTTTGGCCAGGCCGGGTTACGCAGGTGCAAATTTACCAAATACATCGAATTATGCAGGAACATATTTACCGAATGTACCAAGTAATGATTTTGGAAGTATAGGAAAACCACAATGGCTGTCACAATATGAAGGTAAAAGAGTTCGGGTAACCTTCGTTCAGGCTCCAACGCATATCGCAAACGATTTGAGTAAAACTACATATATTGACCTGATAGAAGCAGGTCCGACTGGTATAGTTGTTGGCATAAAGCCCCAGAGAACAATTTTCTTCCCATATGAGCAGATAGTAACCATTGAACCGGTTTACAATACCAGATAAATAAACAAAGCCAACGGTCGGATTCGGACCGACAACCCCTGGTTTACAAAACCAGAGCTCTACCGTTGAGCTACGTTGGCGTTTTATCTCATTGCCGGTTATTTTGATATGAACCAGCAATGAAATGAGCAATATACAATTAATCGGAAATAATTGCAAGCTAATTGATGAAAAATTGCTTTTTTTCGTCAGCAAAAGCGTTTTAAAATTGACATAAAGTATCTGTACTGCTATAATTAATAAAGAGTTTGGGGTATTTATGATAAGGTGAATAAATAAACACCGGCTTTAATAGTAAGTATAGTTAAGCTATTTTTATGAGCAGACCCCGGCCTGAAAGGGCGTTTTACCCTGCTAATAGTAGCCGGATAACAGGATTATATAAAAGGAACAAGTGATGGAAAGTCTTTTAACTTGTGTGCGTAAAGTAATTCTGGTGATTTTCTTGAGTGTATTGTTTCTGATTCCTTTTGGTTGTTCCATGGAGCAGTTGGGTGAATCAGCGGCTGAAGGCAATAGAAGGCATGTTCGCATTCTTCGCCTGTCCAAGCCGGAACTGGTAACTGATATTGATCAGGTTCTGTTCCTGGATAGACCTAACAGACTTACCGAAAGAAGAATCCCCTGATATGTTGTGCAACTGAAGAGTGACGAGATTTAGAACAGAAAAGGGATTGTATTTGTGGAAACACTCGTCGATTATTTCAGCCGGGCAGCGACCTATGGCTGGTGGCGTGTTGCTCTCGAGTTAATCTTTATCGGACTTGTCGTTTATTGGGCGGTAGATTTTCTTGAAGGAACACGCGGCGAAAGGTTATTTCGCGGCATCTTATTTATTCTCATTGTTGGTTTTCTTATCCTTAAATTAGTTGTAGATACCCTAAAATTAGACAGACTCCAGCTAATTTACAAGGATTTTCTGCTTGGCATTTTAGTTATAACAGTAGCGGCGTTTCAGCCGGAATTTCGCAGAGCCATTCTCAGGATAGGTCAAAGACCATTTTGGATACATACCCCTCATCATCTTTCCGTAGCTGCCGAAGAGCTGGTTAGTGCGTTAAAAAGCCTTTCTGAAGCCAGAATCGGTGCGATTATTGTTATTGAAAGGCAGGTTGCATTAGGGGAATTTATCGAAACAGGAGTTCGTATAGATTCCACAATAACCGCTGAATTGCTTAAAACTATCTTTTATCCGGGCAGCGCGCTTCATGATATGGCGGTCGTAATACGAGGTGATAGAATAATAGCCGCAAGAGTACAGTTACCTCTTGCCGAAGCGTCTTTTGTAAGCGGCCAAAGCCTTGGTTCAAGACACCGCGCTGCGATGGGTATAACAAGCGGCTCTGATGCTTCCTGCCTGGTAGTCAGTGAAGAAACGGGAATTATTTCTTTAGCTGAAAACGGCCAGCTTACCCGAAATATTGATTCGGCGAAGCTGCAAAAATATTTATCGACTATTGTTTCTTAAAACGAGTTGAGCTGAATCGCATGGTGGATTACGATGGTAAAGAAAATTAATTATAGTAAATTAGCCATAGTAATATTTTTAACAGTATTGATATGGTTTTGGGCCGACCGTTCTCTTGAGGAAGAATACACGATTCGAACCGCGACTATCGAAGTTGGAATAACAAGGCCTGAACTGTGGGTCAGTTTTCCCGATAGTGCTGTTATAGATATTAATGAAATCAGGCTAAGCGGTCCTTCATCAATGATGAATGAGTTCAAAAATACGATAAATAATGACCCCGAAAAACTTAAATTTATTCTTTATCCAGAACAATTTGGTATTGATAAAGCCGGAGAATACTCGATAGATGTCAGTGATATAATAGAAAGCAGTTGGATAAAAAAAACAGGTCTTTTAGTAAAAGAATGTGATCCTCTTCAAGTCCAGGTAACTGCTGTTGATCTGGTTAAACGTGATGTTGAAGTTCTATGCTATGATAAGAACCAGCTTTCTATCAGTCTTGAAACTCCTCAAACAGTAAGTATGTATGTGCCTGCTGACTGGCGGCTTCCCGCAAGTGTCATTCTTTCCGATGAAGAAAGAACCCGTGCAATACAACAGCCGATAAGAAAAAAACCATTCATTATTCTTCCCAATAAAGAAAAAAAAGAAGCTGATTCTTTTGTTGAGATAAAGCTACCGCCGCAGGAAAATATACTGGAGCGAAGTACAATAACAAATGCGACTTTCGGATATACCTTAAGCGAAAATTTATCAAAGGGGCAGTACGATATTTCTGTTAAAAATTTGCGGGATATTTTGACGATAGAAATTCGTGCTACACCGGAAGCAAAAGCGGCTTATGACCTTCAGAATTATCAGGTAATGCTGGAAATACTTGATAAAGATGTTGAAACCAGTAAAAACGATTTTGTTCGCAGAAAAGTTTCCTACTTATTCCCGGAAGAATATGTCAGACCAAATCAAATAATACTGGTTGGCGAAAAAGTGGAAGCTCAATTTAAAGTGATACAAAGAGAGCAGCCTGTTACGCCGCTTGATTGATTTTCATACTTAAATTATCAGGTCAGGATGTATATATCTTCTTAAATATTTTACACGCCTCGACAATTAAAACTATAGCCAGAATCAGTAAAATTCCCGCGATTATCCCGATAGGTGAAAATCCGTATTGTTTTAGTAAAAGAACAAGTGACCATATCGTTGCGATATTCAAGAAGATAACAGGAGCGATAATAAATCCAAATTTCTTTTTTGTTTTGTCTAACCAGACTGCAATTACTAAAGCTACCAAGCCGGCCAAAAGCTGATTACTCGCGCCGAATACCGGCCAGATTGCTTTCCATGCTGGGATAAGATTACCGTTTTTGTCTTTCAGGTTTATAAGAACAAAAATCGTCGGCAATACAAGCGTCGCGAATGAAGCGATCAGACGAGATTGTTTTCCCTTTAAATTGAAAAGCTCTTCGAAAACGTATCGTCCAAGTCTTGTAGCGGTATCTAAAGTGGTAAGTATAAAAGATGCAACCGCAAGTAAACCGAAATTAAACCCTACATTTTCTGAAAACCCGAGAACAGACATGAATTTAGCTATACCTTTACCATAAATTGTAAGTGTCGGTTCCCCAGTGATTGCATCTCCTTTTTTCAGCATAATCACTGTCGCCAGGGCGATTACTGCTACGATTCCTTCGAGTATCATTCCGCCGTAAGCGATAGGAATTCCGTCGGTTTCTTTGTTAAGTTGTTTTGAAGTTGTTCCGGAAGCTACTACAGAATGAAAACCGGAACATGCACCGCAAGCGACTGTGATAAATAAAATCGGAAACAATGTACCTGTACCGGAAACATTCCATGAAGTATATGCCGGGTATTGTATGTCAAATCTGCCCAAAAGTATCCCGAGAAATCCGCATAAAACGGAAGCATATAAAAGGTAAGAAGATAAATAATCTCTTGGCTGTAAAAGAATCCATACAGGAGTTATCGAAGCAATTAAACAGTATATCATTAAAATAATAGCCCACGTTTTTTTCGGTTCACCGGCAAATATTTCAGGAATCATGCCTGCGGAAATTGGAATTTGTTGTCCGAACCATACAGTGAAAAATACGAGCGGGACAAATATCAACGATGCCCATAAAAGCGGGATTTTTAATTTGTAAATTGATAATCCGAAAAATACTGCTAAAGCCATATAAATCAGTGATGAAGTAGCAACGCCGCCGTTATCGACAAATTGAGTAGCGGTCAAATCGGCAAAGACTGTCAAAACATAAACCAGGCTTAGCCATATGAAAATCAATAAAAGTTTATAAGCAAGTGGTGACATATATAGCCTTGCTATTTCAGCTATTGAACGTGCGTTGTGACGTATCGAAGCGGTTAGAGCGGAAAAATCTATAACACCTCCGACGAAAATTGTACCAAGAACAATCCAGAGTAAAACAGGCAGCCATCCGAACGCAAGGCCAGCCATAATAGGACCGACAATCGGCGCAGCTCCGGCGATAGAGGAAAAGTGATGACCAATAAGAACCATCTTTTTTGCCGGGACTCTGTCAACGCCGTCATAGTCTGTGTGACTTGGTGTAGGATGAGAATCATCAAGTTCGTATCTTTTTGTTAAAAACCTTCCATAGAAAATATAAGCTGCTATGAAAGCGGCAACAGCGATAAGAAGAATTACTACTAACATAAATATCTCCTTTAAATTATCTTACGTTAGAAGTCAATATTTTTCAGTAGATTTTTTATTCTCGTCTATGTGCCCGTGCGATAAGTCTTATTGGTACTTCGTCAACAGGCAATAACGATCTTAATTTGCTTATTATATTTTTTTGGAAACTATCCTCGAATAATTCAGGCTTATTCACAAACATAAGCAAAGTAATTGGATTTACAGCAATCTGTGCGACGTAATAGAATTTCGGCCTGCCTTTTTTAGCCCTGGCACTGCCGCCTCTTTCCTCTTTGATTACGTCAAAAGCTTTGTTAAGCTTTGGCGTTGGTATTTGGGTCGTGGCCTGTTTGTATAATTCGGCGGCGAGGTCAAGCACGCTTTGTATATTTTTCGATTCAGTAGCGGTCGTAAAAGCAATCGGAGCGAATTTAAGACCAGGTAAAACCTTGGTTAAATAAGTCTGGTAATCTTCTGTTGAGGCAACATCTTTTGCAAGGTCCCACTTATTAACAACCAGTATGCATGTTTTATATTCTTCTTCTATTAATTTCGCCAACGATTTATCGACCTGCGAAATAGGAACCGTCGAATCAATCATAAATAATACGACATCAGCTCGGCTGATTGAACGCTTTGCGCGAACAAAACTGTAGAATTCGATATCGTTTTCCATCTTTCCGATTTTTCTTACTCCCGCGGTATCGATAACTGTAATGATTTGGCCGTCTTTTTCCAGCCGGACATCAACCGCGTCCCTGGTCGTACCCGGAATCTCGCTTACAATTACACGTTCGGAACCTGCCATCGCATTTACGATTGAGCTTTTGCCCGCGTTGCGTTTACCGACAACCGCGATTTTCATTACAGGTTCCTGCGGTTTGCTTGTATCTATGGATTCGAGTTTCTCGAAGATCATATCGAGCAGAACCGCTTTATTAAGATTTTCCGTCGCTGAGATGCAAAGGAACTCCCCGAAACCGAGCTTGTTGAATTCCGCCGCAGCTGGAAACATTTTCGCGTTGTCGGCTTTATTTGCCACGCCTATTACATCGAGATTATGTTTTCGCAGGAGTTGTGCGATAGTTATATCAAGAGGTACCAAGCCGTCCCGAATATCGACCATAAAAATTATAAGATGTGCCGAACCAATAGCCTGGAATATCTGCCTTTCGATATGACTGCTTAGCTCGTCGCTATCGACAATTCCATAGCCGCCGGTATCGATTAGCTCGAAATACTTGTCATTTCTGCTGATAAATGTACTTATACGGTCTCTGGTAACGCCCGCGGTCGGCTCGACGATGCTTATCATCTCGCCCGCCAGTGCGTTAAGAAGACTGCTTTTGCCAACATTAGGTCGGCCAATTATTGCCACTACAGGTAACGCCATAAATGTACCATTCTTTCATATATCTTATAAAAACCTGTATTATACCAGAAATGCGATAAAAAGGAAATATTAAGAAATTTCATTATTGTATTGAAAGACCTGTTCTATTGGTACGCCGAAGGTTTGGGCTATTTTAAAAGCGAGCGGCAGGGAGGGTGCATATCTGCCCGATTCGGTTGCGATGATCGTCTGACGTGTTACACCGACTTTGTCCGCCAACTCCTGCTGAGTCATCTGGCCGTGTTCAAGACGCAACCTGCGAATATTGTTTGTAAGAAACTCGCTACCCATCCTGCTGCTCCTTTGCGCTCCAGATTAGTACTATTGCAGATGAAACTAATTGTGCAATAAAAAGACCTGAAACTGATAGGAGAAACGGTAAATATACTGGGATTTTATCTCTGACGCTGGAAAAGGAAAATATACCCATTGAAGTGAAAACTATAAAAAAGATAAAAACATAGCTTGAGTATGTAAAAGCTGTATGAGCAATCTTTTTTTCTCTTTCATCGAGCAGGTTTTCTTTTGGAAGATTACGAATAGCAACAATCACTCCGGCGGTTAAACCGACAAGTAAAGATAATGTACCCCCCAAAGCATCTCCCTCCATATTAACATTAACTGCAATAGATAGAAATATTACAGTAAATAATAAAGCACCTCCCATGCATCCAAGATTAATCCACGCTCTTTTTTGTAATATGTTCATGATTATTCTCCTTTTCCTCCTCTGCCGTATTGAATAAGTACCGCAATAGAATAGACAAGCAAAACGATATAGAACAGTAATACCGTAACAATAGGTAATGACCATGCAGGAACGTATCCGTTCAGACCGACTAAAAATTGTGGTGCAACACTTGCGGCTAAAAATATAAGTGGGACAGAAATTAACGCTGCGATCCATGCTTTTTGTTTTATCTGCTTGTCACGCTCATCCGAATCAGGCTCGTTCGGACTTTGTTTTTTACGCAGAAAATAAAATGAAATACCTGTAACTAATATAAAACCACAGAATGTTATAGAACATACGGTCCGAGACGGTGTTGTATGCCTTATACCGATTTGGGCTGCCAGATAAGAAGCTGATGCAAAGACAAGAGTAATTGCGGCGATATTACACCATGCGCCTTTTTGTGTCTTATTCATAATTCTGCCCTTTCAAGTTATTTCTGCTTTTTTTCTTCATAAGTTAAATGTAAAGCAAACTATACATTTTGTCAAGTCTGTTTTACATATTTTTTAAAAATATTTTTCGATATTTACTTTTTTTGTTATAAGTCTTTATTTAACAAATACTTCACCGATGTCTCATGAAATATTCCTGATAGGACTTTACAAATAGAGTGATAATTTGTATCGTATGTTTTTGTATGCCGATGTGGCTCAACGGTAGAGCACGGCTTTCGTAAAGCCGGGGTTGAGGGTTCAAATCCCTCCATCGGCTTTTTGGCAGGCTCAAATATCAGTTTTAATTAAGGGAAAGCGCTAATGGAAACCAAGACAGAAACCAATAATTCTGTAAAACTGCGTATTTTAGCTCTTATCCAGACCGTAACAGCGATAGCATTTGTGGGAATAGCGGTTATTATACTTTCAATTTTTCTGTGGGCACTCACAACTTCTTTAGTCGCTATAGGAATTTTAATTTTAGCAGTAATTTTCCTCTGGTTTATTGTTCCAATGTTCGAAATATATACTATTGCGATTTTATTCAAAAATTGCAAAGCGATTAGTATTATAAATGAAAAAGAAGATGAGAAATGTGTTAAAAGAATTGCAGGATATTTACTCGCCGCCGGATTTGCTTCTGGTTTGATTTCCATTTTGCCTAATTTATTTATAGGAATATTCGGGAGCGGCTCAACTTTACGAAATATATGGTCTTTTGCAATAGCATTAATCGGTATTTATATGGCTTACAAGTCATTTTTGCTTTTTGGAAATATTCCCGGCCATTTGCTGAAACGTATTGCATCACTTTTTTGTGTTGTCACCTGTCTTGCATCAATTACATTCACAATATATTTTGCGGGTTATTTCGGTTATCTCGTTCAAAGCTATAAATATGTCAAGAAAGTCCCAACCTATTCCGGCAGTTCCGAATCATTAACTCAAACGGTTATAGTTCCTGCGCTTGATAGTCCAATTGAAAAGAACAAGAATGTTATCTGGAGTTCTGCTTTTAATTTGGCGTTTAATAAGCTGCAAAATGACACAGCAAATGAATTGGGCGGAGTTTTTGACTCAAATGATATCGAGTCGAAATCATACTATGCAGCGGCTGGTAAAATTAGCGATGGAATTATCGAGAATATCAAAAAAGATATAGCCGCGAAATTTCCGAAACACTCTGTACCTCAATTCAATAAATCAGCGGAATCTTTTGTTTATTCTTGTCTTGATTTATATGTTCCATTTAAATATCCTTTTCCTCAATATAAAGAAAGATTTGAATTTACCGATTCTCAAGGCAGGGAAACGGAAGTAAAAGCATTCGGTTTATCGGAATCACTAAAATATACTGATATTATAAATCAGGTGACACTTCTTTTCAGTAAGATTGATCCGAATACATTTTCAAAAGACAGGCAGGTAAAGGAATTCGCAATTGATTTATGCAAATACAGCAATCCATATCAGGTTGTCATTTCAGTAGTCGAGCCTAAGCAAACACTCGGAGAAACTATTGAATATATAAATGGTAAAATTGAAGATTTCAAAATAACAAAAGACCCATCAAATGAATCAAAATTTATTGGTTATGATATTCTTCTGGTACCTGAAATGTTCTGGCAAATCAATCATCAATTTAAGGAACTCAAGAATGTTGAGGCATACCAGGAAATAAGCCTGAGATTTGATCGCAGTGGAACAGTTTTGGAAGATAAGTCTAAGCCAATGAAAAATAGTGTAACCAGACGCTTTGAATGTAACAGGCCTTTCATGCTCTATATAAAGAAACGCAATTCTGCTCAACCATTTTTTGTAATGTGGATTGATAACGCGGAACTTCTTAATAAAAAAGCAGTTACGAAATAGTTTAATTTGTCAGGCCAGCGATAGCCGCTCCTATTAGCGTTGCGTTTTCTACGCTAACTATTTCGTAGAATCTTCCCTTTTGTGATACGAGATAATTAGTCAGGAAAGCTTCGACTTTTGATTGGAAATCTTTCAGTCTGAAGAACGTTGTTCCTTCAGCTACGATGCAAACCGGTTTTTGCGGGTCCTTTCCTTTGCCTGATTTTAATACAACTGAACTTAAATTAATTGCGGTCAGTTTCGCCGAGCGGGTTATCATTCTGTCGATAAGGTCGTACAAAGCTGCGAAGTCGAGATATGCCAACTGATCGCTGCGGTCAGTTAAAACTTTCGAAAGGGGATTCTCTCCTGTTTTCGGTTCGTAGAGAAAATCATTAACATCTTTTGTTGTTAGCTCATTAAGAGCAAGAATTCTCTGGCATCCAAGCTCACTGAAAAGCTCATCTTTAGCCGCCTGTTTCACTGTTTCAAGAATTAAAGGGCCGATATATGCGCCTGAAATCATTTTCTCGAAAGTTTGCTCTTTGGGATTGATTGTTTTTTTGTCGAACTGCTTATCGATTTCGCCAGTTGGGCCTTTTGAGAATCCGCCGGATTCGATATTGATTATCTGGCTTTTGTCTAAATCAAGGTCAGTTCTTTTCTTTATATTTTCGTTACTTTCGATATAAGCGCAATTAGTTCCCGTTCCGAGAATAAATCCTATATAACTATCGTAGTTTTGGGCTGATGCCGCCGCTCTTCCTGCCAATAAGGTTGTCACTGTATCGTTAAGTATTACAACATGCTTAGGCTCTTTTCCGATAGATTCCAAAGCGGCGTTGAGACTTTCGCCTATCATCTGTCCCTTAACCTGTTTTGCCTTAATTTCCTTTGAAAAACGAACCAGTTTGCCGTCTTTATTCGGCATAATCTCAGCGGGGTAGGAAAAGCAGAAGCCTATATTTGCACTTTCGTCGATAATGTCACTTACATATCCGGCCATAGTTTTGAAAAAGTCTTTTTTGCTGACTTCTTTTCCTACGCCGGGCATTTCATACATATTGAAATTTTCTATGACCGCTTTTTTATCTTTATTGAAATGAACAACCGCAACGCGAAAGTTTGTCCCGCCCGCGTCCATTACGATGACTTTCTTTTCTATCGGGACATCTTGTTCCGTTTCCATATAAGTTGGAATCATATCGAGCGAACTTCCCCTGCCTGCAAGTCCCTTCTCCATTTCATCGAGGAAAATATTGCAGCATTCCTCCATGTCGATTTGCTCATGATCCATTTTGTATTGTTTCAGAAAATCGATAGCATTGAAATTTATATCATCCACGATGTTTCCTCCTACTCCAATTACATTATTGATTTTTATTCCGGGTAGCCGTTCGGGTTTTCACTGTGCCATTTCCAGGCGGTTTCGACAATCTCTTGCAAATCTGGCTTTTGTACTTTCCAGAGCAGTTCTTTCTGAGCCTTTTTTGCACTGGCAGTCAGAACAGGCGGATCACCGGGCCTGCGGCCTGTTTCAGTTACTTTAAAGTTTTTGCCGCTGATTTTTTTCACTGTCTCGATAACTTCCATGACCGAGTGACCTTTTTCATTGCCAAGATTACAAATCAGTTCACGTTTATTATCCAACTGTTTCAAGGCGAGCAAATGCGCTCTGCACAAATCCTCAATATGGATATAATCACGAATACATGTTCCATCCGGTGTCGGGTAATCTGTTCCGAAAATCTTTATATCTTCGCGTTTTCCCATTGCCGCCTGGATTATTAATGGAATAAGATGAGATTCCGGGCGATGGTCCTCGCCGAGCCTGCCATTATCTCCCGCGCCGCAAGCGTTGAAATATCTTAACGCGGCGAAATTCAGTTTGCCTGTAATGCTTTGATGGTGACACATTTCCTCAACTGCAAGTTTCGACTGACCGTATGGATTTATCGGTTTTGTCGGCGAATTCTCTGTAATAGGAAATATTTCCGGAGTACCGTAAACCGCCGCGGTGCTGCTGAAAATAAATTTTCTTACACCCGCTGTTTCCATCGCGGTCAGTAAATTATGTGTGGCGCAGAAATTATTTTTATAATATCTGAGAGGCTCGGCCACCGATTCGCCGACTTCGATGAAAGCCGCAAAGTGCATTACCGCTTCTATTTTATATTTTTCAAGCGTCTTAACGAGCAGGTCGTAATCTGATAAATCACCTTTGACAAGTTCCTTATCTGCGATGGCGGCTTTGTGACCTTTGTTCAAATTGTCATAAACGATTGGATGATGTCCCTCACGGGCGAGCATGGCAGTCATATTGCTGCCGATATAACCTGCGCCGCCGCATACGAGAACTTTCATAATTCTTCTCCGGAAGTCTGAACATCGCTTTGTATTTTGCTGTACTTTTTATCCATTGTCGAAGAAAGGCATTTTAATATTTCCGCTTCGAGTTTTGCATCTCTATCCAGTTCGAGCCATTCCATTTCTTTTTCCTGTTCGGGATGAAGCTCAAGTCTCTGGAATGAAAGGCTGCTTCGCGTGAAAGTCTGGAACGTCTGAGAACTGCTCCACATTTCGCGCTGCGGTATGGATAATCTCTGAACGTGAACTTTGCAATCGGTTTCGAGGATTCCATTGGAATTGGTAATATTAAATTCGACTATCCTGCGAATACTGTGCATGTTCGATAATAGCTGGTTATCCATGCCGACATTATCACTTCGCCAGAACTCAAAGAATTGCGCCCCGGCCAGCGGCCTTGTTCTTATATAACCTTTTTCGTAATCCGCTTTTGCGATATCGAAGTGCATTTTGATTAAGACTTCTTCCGCGGCCTGCATTGTCCACGAAACTTTGTTGGTTTCTGTTGTGATTACTGCATTACCCGTTGCTTTTTGATTCTGGCCGCAACCAGCGATACAAATCAGGCACAAAGCCACAAAGAAGCAAAGGCACAAAGAAATCCTGCACTTTAGCTCAATTATTTTTTTGCTTTTATAATATTTCATGCCGCTGATTATATATGCAATATACTTTTGACTCAAGAATGATTTGTTTTTTTAGGAAGATTAACTTTTATGTGCAAAACATTCAAAAAATCAATCTTTTGTTTCCATGTTTAGAAGTATTCATTTGACAAAATGATGGTAAAAAACTATGATACTGTTTTAATGTTGTTTGGTCGAAGGAGCCGCGTAAGTTATGTCTAATAAAGGATTTACACATCTTCATCTTCACAGCCAGTACTCGCTGCTGGATGGTGCTATTTCGTTTAAGAAATTGTTTAAGCAATGCGAAAAGCTCGGGATGGATTCGGTGGCGGTAACTGATCACGGCAACATGTTCGGGGCGGTGGAATTCTATACAAAAGCTCGCGATGCCAATATCAAACCCATAATCGGAATAGAAGCTTACATCGCGCCCGGCAGCAGGCATGACAGGACAAAAACAAGCATTTCTGACGCCGCGTATCACCTGATACTTCTGGCTGAAAACGCGACTGGTTATTATAACCTTCTTAAACTTGCCAGCACTGGCTTTACAGAAGGATTTTACTATCGGCCTCGAATTGATAAGGAAATCCTGGCTCAGTACAACGAAGGTATCATTTGCTCAACGGCATGTATAAAAGGTGAAGTAACCGCGGCGATTGCACGAGGTGATAAAAAAGCGGCTCGTGAAGCTGCGGAAAGTTTTATTAAAATTTTCGGGACAGACAGGTTTTTTATTGAAATACAGCGTCATAAAGGTGATGACCCGGCCGTTGTTCCCGGTCTGATAGACCTTGCGAATAAATTAGGTGTAGGTCTTATAGCGACTAACGATGTGCATTTTTTGGAAGAAAGCGACTATGAAGCGCATAACTGTCTTTGCGCGATAAGTACAGGCAAACGAGCGGACGATGAAAGCAGAATGGTTTATCCGCCCGGAGTTTTTCTAAAAAGCCCGGACCAAATGAGAGACCTTTTTCCTGAAGTTCCCGAAGCGTGTGATAATACACTCGCTATCGCCAAACGATGTAATGTCGAGATTGATTTGAAAACTCGTCATGCACCGCGTTTCGAGCCGCCTGATAAGAAAACTCCCGAAGATTATCTCAGCGAACTTTGTTACAAAGGAGCGAAGAAATTATACGGCGAACTCACAGACGTTATAAAAGAAAGAATGGAGAGGGAACTGAATGTTATCAGTTCAAAGGGTTTCGCAAGCTATTTTTTAATCGTTTGGGATTTCTGCAATTATGCACATGAAAACAAAATCGCCATCGGCGCAAGAGGCAGCGGCGTAGGAACTCTCGTTGGGTATTGCCTTGGCTTGTGTGATGTTGACCCGCTGCGATATGACTTGCTTTTCGAGCGTTTCATGGACCCGGAGCGAAACGAAATGCCCGATATCGATATTGATATATGTCAGGCGCATCGCGGCCAGCTAATCGATTATGTTCGCAAAAAATACGGTCATGTCGCTCAAATAATTACTTTCGGTACGATGAAGGCCCGCGCGGTTGTTCGTGATGTCAGCAGGGTGCTTGGTGTGCCGCTCAGCGAAGCAGACAAAGTCGCGAAACTCATTCCTGCTGATCTTGGTATTACGCTCGATAAGGCATTGGAATCAGAGCCTGACCTTAAGGCGTTGTACGATGAAGACGAATCAATCAGGAAAATGATTGAAATTGGTAAAAAGCTCGAAGGCCTTGCGCGTCACGCTTCAGTTCATGCCGCTGGCGTAGTTATCGCCGATGAGCCGCTCTCGAATTTTGTACCGCTCTATAAAGCTCCGAATTCTGATGATATTGTCACCCAGTTTGAAGGACCGATGGTAGAGAAAGTCGGCCTGCTTAAGATGGACTTTCTCGGATTAAAAACGCTGAGTGTTCTTGACCGCGCGTGTATTTTAGTTCATGAAATTCACGGCCATGAAATAGACCTCGAAAAAATCGATATTACAGACCAGAAGGTTTTTAAATTATTTACTGAAGGAAAAACCAAAGGTGTATTCCAATTCGAATCCGGTGGCATGCAGAACCTTCTGATGAAAATGAAGCCGGACAGAATTGAGGATTTAATCGCGGCTAACGCGCTCTATCGGCCAGGCCCTATGATTCTTATTCCAGACTATATCGAGAGGAAACACGGGGCGAGTTGGACTCTTCCACATCCGATTATGGCCGAAGTTCTCCAGGAAACATACGGAATTATGACATACCAGGAACAGGTTATGAGAATTTGTAATCGGCTTGGTGACATTCCGCTGCGTGAAGCTTATAAATTAATTAAGGCAATCAGCAAAAAGAAACTCGATATAATCGCCAAGGAAAAGGAACGATTCATTGCCGGGTGCGTTGACAAGAAAATGAAAAAGCAGGAAGCCGAGCAGATATTTGAACTTATCGAACGCTTCGCGGGTTACGGCTTCAACAAAAGTCACTCTACCCGTTATGCTTTTGTCGCGTATCAGACGGCGTATATGAAAGCACACTGGCCGGTTGAGTTTATGGCGGCACTTCTGACTTTCGAAATGGATAGTACAGAAAAGATTGTCGAGTATATCGGAGAGTGCGCACTATTAGGTATCCAGGTTTTGCCTCCAGATATAAATAAAAGCGGTGTGGATTTTACACCGATTTATGAAAATGATAAAGATGGAAAAAAGAAAAAAGGCGTAATTCGTTTTGGCTTGGCCGCGGTTAAAGGAGTTGGTGAAAAAGCAGTAGAGCAAATCATCGCAGCACGCGAAAAAGTTGACAAATTTAATAGCCTGTTCCATTTCTGTGAAAACGTGGATTTAAGAGCCGCTAATAAACAAGTGCTTGAAGCGCTTATTAAATCGGGAGCGTTTGACAATCTTGGCGGCAACCGCGCACAGATGATGCTTGGTCTTGAAAGAGCGATGCAAAGCGGCGCTGGTTTACAGGCCGACAAGCAGATGGGCCAGATGAATTTCTTCAGCGAGATACCTTCGGAGGCAGATCGCTCCAAAGATAACCAGCAATTGCCCCACGCCGCACCATGGTCTGAGCCGAAAATGCTGGCTTTTGAAAAAGAGGTTCTTGGTTTTTATGTCACCAGTAATCCGCTAAGTCACCATGCCGAATCGATAAATATATTTTCAACCTGCAATACCGCTGAAATTGCTCATTACAATGGGGAAAAACTGATTACAATAGGAGGAATGGTAGCAAAGGTAAGATATAATGTCACCAAGACGGGAAGAAACGCAGGATCGAAGATGGCTGTTTTTGTACTCGAGGACTTGCAGGGACAGGTCGAGGTTGTATTGTTCCCTGAAACCCTTAGCAAGTACAGTCACATTCTTGTTCAGGACGCGATAGTATTTGTTCGAGGCAAAGCGGATTTCAAAAGAGAAACACCCAATATTATAGCAGAAGAGCTGATAGCTCTCGATGATGCAATGGATAAGTTAGCCGCGAAAGTAAGAATCAGGCTGTTTTCAAGAGAAGTCACCCAGGAAAAGGTTTCTGAAATAAAAACCATCTGTAAATACCATAAAGGTAAAAGCTCTCTTTTGGTTACCGTCCAGACGGAAAAAGGCAAAGTACACGCGGCCGCCGATAGAGCTTTAAATGTTAATCCGAATCCTGAATTCTGCCGAAAAATGATTCAGCTTATAGGCGAAAACAACTTCCAACTGACCAGATAATCAATATATATTGTCATTATATTTAAAAAAAATATAAATAATAAAAATCGTTTATTTACATCTATATAATAGAAAGTAAGTTGAATATAGTTTGAATGGTATTTACGATAAAAGGAAAAAAGTCGAATTATGAATCAGATTGGAAATTATCGCAAAGTTAGATTCCTTTTTAGGGTGCTTGTTTTATTAACAACAATGTCTCTTATTGGATGTGCATCATTTGACCCTGTCGGTTCAGGTGATTTCAACTCAAAAGGCTTGCCGAATCAAAAATATTTGGTTGGTGGCGGTCTGGATATTGAGTGGATAGCAAAACAGACGGGAACTGCATATCTCGTTGAGGAGAAGACAGGTAAGATTATTATGACAAAATCCCTTGATGAAGATGATGAATTTGAATTTGAATTTAGTCCGGATAGCATTGAGCCAGAAGATGTAAATGCCATCTTCGGCGCAGAAATGTCAGAATTATTATTTTCCCTTTACTTTATACCCACAACTCAAGAATAATGGATTTTATTATTTTCATATAAAATATTAAAAAAAATACCAAGGACTGGAAATATCCACCCTTGGTGTTATCACTCTGAATTCTTTATAAAGTTTAATCCCACCATGTTTCGCCTTCGCAGAGGTAGCGTTTGGCGACTTCGGGATTGATTTCAAATTATGTGCGGCCTAATCCTGCAAAGCGGCTTTTTCGGTTCTGTTTTTGGGGCCGTCTGTTCGCATTGCCGGGACCTTATCGACATAAGTTCCGCTGCCTATAATCTTTCGAGTTAGAACACCCAGTATTTTACCTGTAATATCCCAAAGAGCCGATTCAACTTCAGAAATCACACAGAGATTTCTGATGACTTCAATTTTAATTTTATTGTAAAAGCTGCGGTCTTGAGATATTTTTCAGTTATTGGTATTATGGTGAAATTAATATGATATATGGTCGTAATTTAGTTATGGAATCTTATGAGCAAGGCGAATATAAAAGCGGCGTTTTCATTTTTTAACAGATTGGGGCCTGGGCTGCTTCTGGCGGCTACATCCATCGGGGCCAGTCATCTCGTTATGAGCCCCAAAGCGGGCTGGATGTTCGGATTTCAGTTACTTTGGCTTGTTCCGTTGACTCATTTGTTCAAGTATCACGCATTCGAGTTTGGCCCGCGCTACGCCGCCGCGACGGGTGAATCACTTATCGCGGGATATATTAGAATGCCCGGACCGAGAGGGTGGGCCTTGTGGATTCTTCTGTTTGTGACGGTCGCTCAGGGCATAGGTGTTTTGGCGGGCGTAGTCAGTATAGCTGCCGCTGTTCTTTCAACGTTTATTGGGCATGAACCATTTTCTGGATTCTATGTAATTCTGGTTATAGGAACTGTATTGCTTTTTCTTGTATTGGGCGGATATAACTGGCTGGACTTTCTCAATAAGATTATGATGACGGTTCTTTTCTTTGCTACGATTGCGGTTTTCGTACCGGCTGCTCCCAATCTCTCTGAATGCAAATACTTCGTAATTCCATCCGTACCCGCTGGTTCGATGGCCCTTATTGCCGGGATTCTTGGCTGGATGCCCACGGGTATTGATGTATCAATCTGGCACTCTCTCTGGACTTTGGAAAAACATCGTGAATTGACCTCGGTCCAAACATTTGAAAACAGGTGGAAGATATTCAGGTTGTCACTTATGGATATGAGACTGGGGTATATTTTGTCCTTCATCGTTGCTTCCGTTTTTCTTATGTTGGCGGCAGTATATCTTCATGGTACTGGAGAAAAAATCGCTGATGCGGAATTTGCCGGTAATCTCGCGAAGATATATACAGATAACATTGGTTCATGGATGTATTTCGTTTTCATGATTGCCGCTTTCACTGCGATGTATTCTACCGTTTATACGGTTATGGATGGTTTCTCGCGTGCTTTCGCCGAGATGGCTTCGACACTTTTCCCGTCTATTAGAACCAAATGGACAATGAAGCTTTACTGGATTTTTGTCCTGTCCACAGCGGCTTTTGCGATTCTGATTCTTCTGGCCTTCAAGGGAAAGAATCCGGTGTCACTCGTTTTGGATGTTGCCTTTATCAGTCTTTGTGCCGCACCACTATATTATGGCCTGAACTACTACTGTGTCACCCGTTTTATCAAAGAAGAAAGATTCAGACCCGGAACATTAGCCCGACTCGTTGCGCTTTCTGGCATAGTGGTAGTACTTGCTGCGACTTTAATTTGTGCGATAATAAAATATGAGAAATTTTTTCGATGGATATTAAACCTGTTTTGATTATATTTGAAATATTTGTCAGGGAGGTTTTATTATGTTGAAACAATACAAAATAATGTTCCTTTGTACCATTTTGTTTCATTTTCTGTCAATTGCGGCAGTCGCACAAAGCCAACCACCTTCGACATTTGCTACCGATAGCGAAGGCCGGATAATCCGCGGCATGTTCATTGGGGGAGGTTCTGCTCCAGTAATTTCGCCGGAGGTTCTACCTGATAAGCGAGTTATTTTTCGCCTGCGTGCGCCAAACGCGGCACAAGTGAGTTTGACTGGAGAAGTCCTGCCGAGTCGGGATGCCGGGAAGATGATTCGTGACGATAATGGCATATGGTCGGTTACGATAGGACCGCTGACTCCTGATGTTTATGGTTACTCGTTCAACATTGACGGCGTAACAATTTCTGATCCTGTAAATAATTGGGTTTTTACCGGTGTGCGAAGCAGTTCGCAGAGTGGGGTATTTGTTCCCGGCGAAGGAGCGGAGTTTCTGGAAGTTAAGGATATTCCTCACGGCGACTTACGCATTGTTTACTTCAAAGCGGAATCAGTAAACAAGGTCTGCCGGATGCGTGTTTATTTTCCACCCGGTTATGATTCCAGTAATGAGCGTTATCCTGTTTTATATCTCACTCATGGTGCGCCGGAAGATGATACAAGCTGGACTGATATAGGTATGGCCAACATTATCATGGACAATCTAATTGCGATGGGTAAAGCCAAGCCGATGATAATAGTCATGCCGTCATATCAGGGATTGGCTCCGGGTGCATCGGCGGCAAGGGTACAGGAGAATTATCCTTACTTCGCCAAAAGCTTTGCTTTGGATATTATGCCGTTCGTGGAGAAAAATTATAGAGTGATTGAGGCGCCGGAAGGGCGGGCATTCGGCGGATTGTCACCGCCTGATGTTGTGCCGGATGCAATCATTCCGATTCTCGACAAGATTGGTTACTGGTTATGTACGAGTAATGGATTACGAGCGGCGAGGATGGAATATTACGACAGACAGTATCCGGGCGTGTTAGATAATCCGGCCAATGCCAAGCGAGTGAAACTGCTGATGGGTGACGGCTCCAATGCTATGACATTTACTGAATCTGAGTATATGGCGGCAGAATTCAAACGCCGCGGCTATGATGTCACCTATTACCAGACGGACGGCACACATAGCTGGCGTTGGTTTCGCCATTACTTAAACGAGCTTGCGCCAAAGTTGTTCAGATAGCATAACGCAAACTCAGAATCTCTTAAAAAATGCTACTGTCATTCTGAGCGGAGCGAAGAATCTGGCATATGAATGCGAGATAAAATGTTCTCATGTTAATTATCACTCGATAGCCAGATGCTTCATTTCATTCAGCATGACAAGAAATCTTAGTCCAGCATTTTTGTACCTGTGAAGACAAGGTTAGTCGATTGCTGCTGCTGCATACCGGGAGGTCCCATGCGGCGACCGGTTGGTGCAACTACCTCCATCTTAAGCTGGTCACCATCGAAGGTAAACCTGAAAGTCTCGGTTGAGCCGGGATTGAACATTGAGAGATAATAAGCGGAAAGCTGATTATCAGAAGTCCATGTGCAAATACCGGCTGTATCGACCGGGGTTACCCCCATAGCATTTGGATAAACCGTACCACCGAAAGAAAGCGTACGGTCGGTTGTTCCATGTAACCAGCTATCCAGACCAAACGGTATGTTGTGGATGGAACCGGTTGTAACAAAGGTAAGAGTGCAATTGCCTGAAGCATCGAAACGGAAAAGAACATTACGGATACCGTTTGCGTTCTCCTCCATTTGGTATCGCCGTGTGCTCATTGTCACCTTGGTAGTTGTGGATTTCTCAAACGGGCGTTTGATTTCATAGTTTGCAATAGATGCGTTCAGGTCGAACGACTTTTTAGGGTTGAGTTTTTTATCGCTCATATCCGGCAGCATATCGTAAATCAGGCTATTGAACCCTGCTTCGTCTCCGATTTGACTGTGACAGGCAAGGACAAAATCGTATTCGGGAATCACCATAATCAGTTGGTTCTGGCCGCCGATGGCTCGGTATGAATTGTGTCGTCCCATCCATATCTGATAGCCATAGCCCTGTGCCTGGTCATCATTTGCGTTGGCAATCTGTTCTTCGGTCCATTCCGGATGCTCGAAGATATGCGGCGTAGTCGCTGCTTCAAGCCACTCCGAATTTAATAGCTGCTTTCCATTCCACTTTCCTTTATTAATCAGGAACAATCCCATTTTTGCCAGGTCCGAAGTCCTCATATGTGAGCCGCCGTTACCCATTGGGATACCGTCATTATCCATTTCCCAAACAAAGTCCTCGATACCCAGCGGATCGAAAAGGCGCGATTTCAGGTATTCATAGATTGACATTCCAGTAACTTTCGTAATGATGTGAGACAGCATGTGAGAAGCCGTTATGTTATAAGTAAAAGAAGTACCCGGCTCATGAGCGAAAGACGCGGCCAGAAACGAACGAACCTGACTTTCTCCAGAACCTGCATATCGAGTAGAAGCGTGACCGACCGACATAGTCAATAAATGCTTGACTGAAAGTTCAGCCAACTCGGGTGAAATTGTATCGGGAAGCAAATCAGGAAAAAATGATGTCACCTTATCCTCGATATTGAGCAAGCCTTCCTGAACAGCGAAGCCGACGGCGGCGCCGGTAAAAGTTTTTGTGGCTGAATACATGGCGTGTTGATATTGAGGAGCGTATGGCGGCCACCAATGCTCGACTATGACTTTTCCATGACGGAGCATCATCAAGCCGTGTACATCATAACCTTTTTCCTCGACCTGCTGGAAGAACCTGGCAATTGTTTCGGAAGGTACACCCTGTTGTTCGGGGGTACTTCTCGGCAATCCGTCATCATATTCATAGGGAGACTGAACCGAAAGGGAAGGGGAACATCCGGTTACAATTGTAAAAATACAAACCGAAAATAAAGTGAGGAGCAATTCAGAATGCAAAAATCCAACTTTCATAATATCGCCTTTCATGTTAGTGACTGATATTTTGAGTTATTTATGACATGATTTTAACAACAAACAAAAAAACGGAGAGGGCGGGATTCGAACCCGCGGTACTCTATAAAGAGCACACTGGTTTTCGAAACCAGCTCGTTCAGCCGCTCCGACACCTCTCCGTGTTAAAAAGCCTGAATAATAAACTCCAAATCCAGTATATATTGGCATCAAAGCTGAAAAGTTCAAATTACCCGCATACTTTAATCTAATAGGAATACATTTTCAAGAAAATTTGTTTAAGAGCATTTGTGATTAGTCTGGTTTATCATGTGAATCCGAAACAGGATAATAATAAAGGGGCTGATTGGACTTTTCGCTTAGAGTGAAAAAACCGAGGCCGTTGGAATCGAAACATATAGCTTCACCCTGAGGTTCCGGCATAAGTTCTATGGTTGAATATTCGCCAAGAAAAGCTCGCCACAATGGTTCGTTTTCCAGCCTTCGCCAAATGGAAGCGCTTGTCGGGCCTCTTACAATTACAAGTTTGCCGTCAGGTGAAACATCACCACCTGTCGCCAAACCCCACGGAAGGATTGTTGCCTGAGCCATTTTTGTGGGCTTATCTGTCGATTGAGGGTAAGGCGCGTGGTAAACTCTGCTGAATACGTTGCGTTTTGTAATTATATAAATGTCTCCGTTCAGCGGATCTACCAGTAAAGTTTCCGCATCTTTAGAATCATTATCAGGATAGGCAAGTTCAATAACATCAGGAGGCCCTATTTTAATTTCTTTATCCGATATTTTTGAATTTAAATTAGGCTCAGGAATACGATAAACAGTCAGCTTTGTTTTTTTATTTTCATTATCACCAATATCGCCAATATATAAATAATCACAGTTTTTATCCGGTCCCGGCCCGATAGCAATATCTTCCCAATCGCGGCATTTGGTGCCTTTAATAATAAAAGTACCGAGAAGTTCGCCTGTATAATTTATGGCAAAAATTTGGGCGGAACTGCCTGAATCGTTATGCACCCATAAAACTGATTTGTTTTTGCGGCTTGCAACAATTCCTGATGCTTCCTGTATAAGGTCTGTTTTAATAGAGCCGATTTTTGTACCGGATTTAAATTTTAATTCCCTTTCGGATTCCGAAGCTGTGGCCACGCAGTAAAACATCCCGAAAAGAATGAAAATTACATAGATTAATCTTGTTTTCATAATAATTCCATTTCAATAGATTACCGTATTTTACCTATTTTAAGAAAAGATTAAACCTAAAAATATGTAAAAAAAAGCCCCTGTGTGCGGAGGAGAGGGAAAAGTGAGATAGCACAGGGGCTTGAAATAAACTATTAACTTAAAGTACGCTAATAATTAATACTTGTCAGGGTAAAAAATGTTCTAAGAAAATTATTTGCAGAGTCTTCTAATTTTAGCCAAATCGATTTGATTTTCGGGATTTTGTTTGAGTATTTCCTCAATAAGTCGATCTAACGCGATACTTAGATGATTATCCGGGTTGTATTTTCCTGATTTTATTTTACGCCTGGCATCCTGAACTTTTTTGTTCCTCATTCCTGAAGCTTGTTCCTGCTCGGAAAATGTGTCGGAAAAGTTCATTTTGTCGCAGCAATTTATTGTTTTCATAATCGTTACTCCTGCTAAATAGCCTGAAATCTTTCGTTATATTATTTATCGGAGTACGAAGCTGTTTTTGAGGATTGGCATATTGCCTAATCTGGATAAGCATATTGCCTAAATATTTGTAGAAATACGCAAAGTAGAGATTTATGTTATCCGTATTAAGATTGAAGTTCATCCAGCAACTGCCAGCGGGCATAAGCGTCTTCGAGTTGCTTGCTCAACTCCTTCAATCTTGCAGTAACTGCAGCGACATCGGAACTGTTTTTATAGAAATCAGGTTTCATCATAACATCATGTAATTGCTTTTGTTCCGCTTCCAGCTTTTCAATCAGTTGAGGTATTTCTCCAAGCTCTTTTTTTTCTTTATATGATAATTTGCGATGGCTGTTTTCGGGTTGTTTCTGTCTGTCTTTTTTAGAAGAATCCTTTTCCTCTTTTTGCAGAATTTCCTGAATTTTTATGCTTTGTCTTAACCAGTCATTATACCCGCCTACATATTCTTTTATACAGCCATCACCTTCGAACGCGAATATACTGGTAACTACATTATTCAGGAATTCACGATCGTGGCTTACAATCAATACAGTTCCGGCATAGTTCAAAAGAAATTCTTCGAGCAGGTCCAGTGTATCTATATCCAAATCGTTTGTGGGTTCGTCGAGTACCAGTACGTTAGAAGGTTTGGCAAACATTTTCGCCAAAAGCAATCGATTACGTTCTCCGCCTGAAAGGTTGGCTACCGCATTGCGGGACTGCATCGGTGTAAACAAAAAATCCTGAAGATAGCCGATTATATGACGAGGAGTGCCGTTTATAATTACCGTTTCATTTCCGTCGGCAATATTTTCAAAGACTGATTTTTCGTAATCGAGTTGAGCGTGCAACTGGTCGAAATATGCGATTTCAAGATTTGTACCATGCCGTACATTACCTTGCTGAACTTCTAATTGTTTAAGTAAAACTCTAAGTAAAGTAGTTTTGCCTGAGCCGTTTGGCCCGATTATACCGATTTTTTCGCCTCGCATAATCTGTGCTGAGAAATTGCTGATTATTAATTTCTCGCTTGTGTAGCCGAACGAAATATTCTTTGCGTCAATGACGAGTCTTCCAGATAGCTGAACGTCTTGTGTTTGCATCCGTACTGCGCCTGTCAGCTCTTTGCGCTGTTTTCTTTCCTGCCGCAGTTTCATAAGGGCTTTCACTCGGCCTTCATTACGTGTACGCCGGGCCTTTATTCCTTTGCGTATCCAGACCTCTTCCTGCGATAGCTTTTTATCGAAAAGAGCGTTTCTGACTTTTTCTTCTTCCAGCATTGTCTCCTTGCGTGACAAATACGTTTCATAACCGCAGTTATAGCTTCTCAGTTGGCCGCGGTCTAACTCTATTATGCGTGTCGCGAGTTTTTTAACGAACGCTCTGTCGTGACTTATGAATATAAAAGTCCTGTCATATTTCGAGAGGAATTCTTCGAGCCACATTATAGCTTCGATATCAAGATGGTTGGTCGGTTCATCGAGCATCAAAATGTCCGGCTCGCGCACGATTGCCTGAGCCAGAAGAACGCGGCGTTTCATTCCCGCCGAAAGGTTTTCGGTTTTCGCGTCAATATCCAGTTTAATTTTTTCCGCTATCATCTCGACGTAGCGATTCAATTGCCATCCATCTTCGATATCAAGCCTGTGCTGGAGTGTTTCCAGCCTCTTCAATAAACTTTTATTGTGTGGATCAGCGGCGACTTCATGACTGAGCAGGTGACATTCAGCAAGAAGTTTGCCTCTTGCGCCGAATCCTTCAGAAATAACATCGAAGACTGTTCCTTTTATATTTTCAGGAACAACCTGGCTCAAACAAGTGACGGAAAGTGAAGATGCTTTAGAGATAACGCCGCTTTCAGGTTCGAATTCTCCCGATATTAAACGCATGAGTGAGGTTTTACCGACGCCGTTTCTTCCCAAAAGGCATATGCGTTCGCCCGGTTCGACCTGAAAGTTCATATGCTCAAGAATTGGCGGCCCGCCAAAACCGAAGCTAACATCCTGCATTCCTATTAACGCCATAATTTAGTACATCTACAAAGTAACTAACCCAAACTGCTATAAAACATATTGTGCTCAAATTCGTTATAAATGTTCGACCTTTGGCAACAAGCAGAAGATTCTATATGAATCTTAACAAATAAACAAGAAGCGAATTATCTTGACCATACGATAGAGATTATTTATAATCGCCTATGCTTAAAGGAGGCAATATTAATTTGAAGATTGAGAGGTTTTGAAATGAGAAAAAGCATTATCATTAGCTTTCTTTTAATTTATTTGGCAAATTCTTATATTGCAGCCGCTGCGGAGCCAACTATAGAGCAATTATTTAAAAATGCTCTGGATGCAGAAGGGCAGGCTTATATAGATGTTCGGCAAAAAATCCTTAATTTATCACCTCAAAATGATTCATTTCTGAAAGAACAAGCGAAAAGTACAGATTTGCAAACTCGTATAATTGCACAAGCGATTCTGGAAAGAGCGGCAAAATCACAGGAATATCGACACTTTGAAGAGTTGATGATTGTTCCAATTACCGTAGCAGCTAAATATGGCAGGAATTTCCGAAGACTCGTCAATCCGTTTGATACTATTAAGGAAATTACTCAGATTCCTAAAACTTCCAGAAGTTTAGAAAATAGAAGAACTACGATTGATGCTTGGGTAGGTACACCTTCACAAATAAATTACCATAGCTATTGCCATGATGATTCGGCCTTTTTATTTATGGCTGAAATGGCAATGAAAGATACAATGCTTGATTTGCCGGAGTTATCCGAGCAGGTCGAATGGACAGATAGTCAAAAGACTTATACACTAAATGCAAGAGCCGAGATGTTAGGAGTGTTACCACAAACTGCAGAAAAGTGGCATCAAACAGGAATATTTCTTGTACAGTTGGATGACCACAGAATTTTTATTCCAATGCAAACTGATAGTAATGATTTGCCCGATTCTATCACACAATTCCAAATCAGAAACTTTTACGAATATTTTTCAGACAAAATAATTAATCCTGAATATTTAGAAAGTATTGAACCTGTATCAAGAGTTGTTCATGCAGATGCAATTGATGCTGCTGAACGATTTCAGCAAGATCCGGGAAGTTTGTCTCGATGTTATGCGGTTTTGATGCTAAGGAATTTTGCAAAGCCTGAAACTCCTGAATTGCTCTACAAGATTTATAAAGATGATATTTCAGAGTATGTGAGACTGTATTGTGTAGAAGGTTTTTCTGCTCAAAATCAGGTAGAGCAAATACGTGAGGCCATGAAGGATTATTCTTTAGTTGTAGAATCTGATGATAGCGAAACAACGGATACTCCGGTTGAAGAAAAAACAACTAAAGTTCCCTGTGCGCTTGTACGAAACATGGCCGTTATTAAATCGCAAGAAAATCCGGAAGCCTTTACTGTTTCCGATTATATCGAAACTATTACTTTTAAGGGTGATTATAGATCAGGAGAATTAAACAATAAAATTATTCAGATACTTGTTGACAGGAAAGATATTGCCGCGATTGACCCGTTAATTAAAATGTTTTGTTATAGTTCTTATTATCAAGAGTCTGTTATCAAAGCGATAAACGAGATTGATCCTAATAGTATGTATAAGTTATTAGATCATGACAATGCTGGTACCAGGAAGGAAGCATGGTCAAAATTTGTCTCTCTTGATTTAGATTTTCCGTTAGAGAAAGATTATTTGGTTAAAAATTTGAATGCCTGCAAAATTTATGACTCAGATATGATTTTAACGATAATGAGTTTGATAGCAAAAAATTATCCTGATTCCCTGTTTGGTTTTATGGAGCATAAAGTTCCTATGGTTAGAAATCATGCATTAGGAATATTGGTAAGTGATCCGGAAAAATATTTACCAAAAGAATCGCTGCCAATAAAAGAGCTTTTACTTTCATATGTTAATGATCCGGAAGTTAGGCTGACAGTTTTAAATGCTTTAAGTAAATATAGTTCTGATGACAAAGTATATGCCCTGTTTTTGGATGCTCTCAAGGATACCAATCCCAGCTACAGAATTGCGGCGATTGGAAATCTTAAGGATTCCGCGGAAACAATATCAATCCTTGATGCTGTTTTGATGCAGGAAAAGGATTCCGACGTTCGTTTTTATATAATTGAATACCTCTGCAAAAGTAAGGAGCCTTCAAAATATGAAATATTGGTTAAGTTTGTTCGCGATGAGAATATTGGTATTCGCCGAATAGTTGCTGATTCAATTAGCAAGTGGGAAGATAATCAAGCAATCGAATTATTGAAGCTTTTGATAAATGATCCTGATTCACAGGTACAACGGACTGCGGTTGTAACTATTGCACAAAGGAATATTGGATTATTGTCAGAATTGATTCCTGGTATGGGGCCTAAACTTCGCCAAATTGCATATTCTTCTTTAGTAAATGAACAATCTGATAAAATTGTTCAATTATTAATCAAAGGAACTCAGGATGAAAATGTTGAAGTTCAAAAGGCGGCACTATGGAATTTGACGAGACAAAAGTTTTCTAAGGAACTCGAAGATCCAATTGTATTAGTTGTCAGGAAGTGTCTTACTGATAATGAACCTGAAATAAGAAATCGAGCAATATATTGCCTTTATAACATGTTAGGAGACAAATCATTCGAGATAATTTCCGGTTATTTATATGATCCTGATACAAGTGTAAAAATAACGGCGATTGGGACACTGATGCGATTTGATAATCCTGAAATTCTTAAATATCTAATGGAAGCATTAGCCAAAGAAGAAGACAAGGAGACTCTCGTGGAATTGGTAAGAGCTCTGCAAACTATAACAGGTAATCTGCTTACAAAAAATGAGTGGCTGCAATGGTGGAGCGAAAACAAAGACACTTATTTGAAAACTGAAAAGTAAAGCACTCTATCTTGTGAACATAAATGATTCTATTACCTAAAACATATATTCCATTGATAAAAGCAGATTTCTTCCCTGCGCGTCCATTCTGCTGTGAGCTGTTCGATAATATTTATTAAAAATATTCTCTATGGCAAGTGTCATTCTCATATTTGGTTTGAAATTATAGCCGCATCGTAAATCATACACTGTATATCCTGGCAATCCGTAGTCTCGAACCAGAGGCGAGGAGGCATCCTGCGGATCAGAACGAAATCCTACATCGCCTGTTAATCTTGAATCACTGATTTGATCATATCTTCTAACAATATCTGTAGATAATTCCGCCCACCATTTCTTTTCAGGTTTTGTATCGTCGTAGCGGATTTTTAACAATCCCCTGGCAGGATGCGTATGGCGTAAAGGTTCTTCTTCTGAACCGGGGAATTTCATTTTGCCGTAATTCCACATGAATCCGCCAAAAACTCTCCAGCCATCCATAGATTCGCATATCGAGCCGAGTTTTACCTCGCATTCGAGTTCGACGCCTTCTACATAAGCGTCACCGTTAGCGGCGTTTACATAGATATTCTCATCTGAATCAATCGTTCCGCTTCCATCGAAATCATATGATGTCATTCCATTGTAAGTTCCCGGTATCGGCTGTTGGAAATTATCGAAATCTGTGTAATAACCGGTTAAAGTTGTGTTTATAACTTCACCTTTTATTTTCGTTGAAAGTTCAAAAGTATCACCTGTTACATGGTCCAGAAGTTCGTTCGGGACAAGCAAACCATATCCTAACTGGCGCAAACCGAAACTTGGAGGAAACAGTCGATAACCTCTGAACCATGAACCTACCACGTTCCATGAATTATTGATTTCATATAACAATCCTAAACCTCCTGTATAGGCTTCTTCTGAAAAGGTTCCGGGATCTCTGGCGGCGACATTTTCCGGTGCTGTAGAACCCGGGATTGTATAGAAGACATTATTAGCCGCTTTGAATCTGAAATAGTCATAACGAAAACTTCCGGTTAATTTCCATTCAGGTGTCATGCTCCACTGATTCTGTATAAAAGCACCCATATTACCCCAATCGGTATCGGGAGAGGCTTTTTGCTCGCCGGTTGCCGCTGTAGTAATAGTAAATTGCTCGTCATCGGGGCTTTCAGCGAAATCCAGTCCATAATGCAGACCTGCCGTAAGTTCATGGTTTTGGCCAATGGATTTATTAATTTGCATGTCAGATGAATATGTGTCCCATTCTGCTACGCCTACCATATCAGAAGTAAGCCATCTTCGGATATCTTTTTTGCGCTGGTAATATCCGCGCCACTCGAATTTATCGGCGAACGATAATG
>CAZVOA010000004.1:0-222472 GCA_964628465.1 uncultured Pirellulales bacterium
TGTGATATAGTTATTGTTATTGTGCTGCCGGTTGACTCGTGATAATCAATATGGCATTGTTGCACTTCGCATGTTAATGCGCCCTTTAAAATGCCCTATTCTTTTTAATTAATGCTTCGATTTTATTTTCATATTCTTCTGGAGAAACCTCATATCCATCATCGTAATACCAAAGACCGGGAATTAGTTCCCGATTTCCAAAAACAAAATTAGACCAAGGTTTTTTAAAATCTTTTGGATATGCTATTATTCCAAAATGATCTAATCCTCCAAGCATTTCTACTTGAACATATCCACTGCCATTTTCATCTATGTATATATAAGTGGGATGTATATTTAACAGTGTTTTTGGAAAGATTGATATATTTGGGTTAGGTTTTACACGCACGTTATACTTACCAGGTTCTAATTTTCCTGTCTCAACCATTTCTGATAGTTCTCGACAATCTGACAACAAAACCTTATAATCCGTGTTACATAATAAAATTACTCGACCTCTTTTACCATACCACCATTGGAAAGGGCTTAGAACAATTAATAATGATAGTTCCTGAAAAGACATTATTAATAAGACACTTATAGTAATTATAAAAATTAATTTATTCTTCTTTTTCGTAATCATTCTAATAGCCTAATAGAATATATTCAATATGTAACTTTCTATAAAACATTATTTTTTAAATATCCAGTATATTATACCGCTACCCGTTGTCAAGACCAATATTCTCTTTGTTTAAGGTGTAATTTGCAGTATTTCATTTAACTCAATCGCTTTGCGTAGCGGAGACGGAGCCGTAGCGGAGCGAATCAATTGACGCCTTGCCTGGTACACATCTGACGGTCTTGTTCCATCCAAAGATCTGTGCAATCTATGGTAATTATAATAACCATAATATTCCCGCATTGACCGTATCAAATCGTGGCCGTCATCATACTGACGCAAATAAACTTCTTCATACTTAACTGTTCGCCATAAACGCTCAACCAAAATATTATCAAAACACCGGCCTCTGCCAGACATGCTAACCTTAATCTTGCGAGATTTCAACTCATCGACAGAAGCACTGCTGGTGTACTGGCGGCCCTGATCAGAATGAAACAACAGCGGCTTTGACAAACATAACGCTTCATCAAGTGCATCCATGCAGAATAGCGACTCAAGGCTATTCGATACTGACCAGCTTATCACGTATCTGCTGAAATAATCCATTATCGTGACCAGATACATGAAGCCGTGAGCCATGCGAATATACGTTATATCTGAACACCACACCTGATCAGGCTCATTAATGTCCATCTTGCGAATAAGGCACGGAAACTTAGCATGTTCGATAATACTCCTTGTTGTCCTGGGCTTGGGATAAATAGCCATAAGACCCATTTTACGCATTAGACGCCTGATACGTTTATGATTGACTGTAATGCCTTTTTCCCGCCAAACCGTATCGACAATACGCTCAACACCGGCAAACGGATGAGCGGTAAACTCTTCGTCGATAAAATTCATCATCGCAATATCTTTATCCTGAATCACAGCCGATTTGTAATAAACTCGACTGCGGCTAACACCGAGTAGTTCACACTGTTTTCTAATACTGAGTTTTTTGCTGGACTTATCAATCATCACTAATCTTCGAGCAATCCTAACTGATGCAATTTTTTTTTAAGAAAGTCGATCTCAACAGCTTGCTGACCAATCTTCTGATGGAGCTTTTCTTCATCAACTGGATTTTTGTTTCGTGCTGACTTTTTCCTGCCGTCAGCCATCGCATCCGGCAACTTTTCTAACGCTTGTTTTTTCCAGACACTTATCTGGTTAGGGTGGAATTCATAGATCGATGCAATCTCGTTGAGAGTCTTTTCGCCCTTGATCACTTAAATCGCCACTTTTGCCTTGAATGCCTTTCCATATTTCCTTTGTTGTGTCATAATTCTGCTTCCTTTCATAAAAGCATGATAGAATTATACCACAACTTATCACCTTATACACTGGTCTCAAATACGGGGAATATTATATTAATATAATAATAGGAGTAAGAGATGAAGAACGACTAAAATATACAAATCCAAAACTATCTATATAATCATTATATCCTTCGCCCCACCAATGTAAATCTTCCAATAATGGCTCATGACCATAAGCCTTTGTTTTCCATTGGTATACAAAGTATATACCTAATCCTAATGGTATCCCAAATTTTGCCATTCCATATCCCTCAAGATAATAATTGATTGAAGACCTATTATATATTTTACCTCCATATAACCATTCACTAACAGGTGTGTGTTTGAATGCACTATCATTGTCAAATATTAGATACTTAGCCCAATATGCAAAATAATTAAGAAGACCTCCTCTAGAAGGTCTTACCCATGAATGTATGTTGATCAAATCGTCCTTGAAAATAATATTTAAAGCCCTTTTATCTAATAAACCTTTACCATCTAACATAATAATATCAAGCGCTCTCATAGTCGTTGAACTAAATTCTGGTATTGTTAATTTATCATTATCAGTAGAAAAATAGCAAGCGTAATTACCATCAGATACAGGGTTAAGTGGTTCTTTATATTTAACATAATCAAGATCCCACCCTTTATATTGAACAAAAAAACCAGCTTCTGTAAAAAATTTTAACACAGCAGCATATGCACCTACATCATCTTTAATTGGTTTATCTGTTATTGATTTACATGAGACTTCAATACTAAAACTTTTATCAGGCATAGGATAAATAGGAGAAATATAAAACTGCCCACTTGGATCAGTAAAATTAAATGGATTATTCCCACAATAAGCATACCAGTTCATACCCTGTCCCGCCGGATCGACTTGCAGGAATCGGCCAATGTGTGGATTATAATATCTTGCGCGGTAATAGTAAAGGCCTGTTTCTATGTCGTATGCTCTGGCCGTGTACATGTATGGATTGCCGATGAGTGTAATCTGGGGTGCATCATCCTCGACGGTATAGTTGGCGCAGATGCTGTATTTATAAGAAGCTACAGTGCTTGAGCCGAAAGTTGCCGGCATACCATATGCCCAGGCTTGCCCTGATGCAGCCCGTCCGGGTGTACCCGCAGTATAGCGCACACCCGGATTGGACTCAAATACCCACGAAAGCCAAATAGTAGTGTCTTTTTCTGCCAATATCGGCTGTATAAGTTCGATTGTCTGCCATCCGGCGGTGGAATTTACGGCTGTTTCTTCGCTGACCGCTAAGCGATATTGAGGCTTTCCGCTTCCGTCGTCACTGTAAACAGCCAAGAGCATATCGCCTGAGCCGCCGTTGTGGTAGATGGAGATGCTGTTAAGAGTGCCATCTTCAGTAGTCATAGTATAGGGAACAGCCCTGCGGTCGGTACTTGTATCGGTACTGCTGTAAACAGTGGTTATTCCAACTACGTTAGTCGGGATATAGTCCGCATAGATGGAGTAGATTGTAGAGCCGGTGGTACTTGCGCCAAAATCAGACGGCATACCGGAAGCCCAGCTCTGACCTGATACCGCCCTGCCGGGTGTACCGGACATATTTCGAACATTAACAGTATTCTCAAATACCCACGCAAGCCAGATAGTTTCACCATCTTTAACGGAAATCATATCTTTGAGTCTTACAGTCTGCCATCCTTCTTCGGAATTAACCGCAGTTGCTTCGGAAACCCCGAGCAGGTACCCGGGCAGATTGCTCGAATTACTGTAAACCGCGACAAGCATATTGCCGCTACCGCCTTCATGGTAAACGGTTACACTTTCGATAATACCATCTTCTTCCATTGTAAACGGCATGGCCGTTCTATATGTGCTTGAGCCGGCATTTGCGAATATCTGTGTATTTCCAACTACACAGGCTCCGGCCTGAACAGCGGGCAGACCGTACGCATCGTAGAAGTACTTTTCCGCGATAATACCAGCTTCATCGCTCATGGCTACTACTGAGCCAAGTCCATCGAAGTGATAATAATAAGTGCCATTTGCATCTTCAACATTAACGTTAATCATGCATACAGGCTGATCAATACCCGGACCGTAAACGAACTTGCGAATAAGATTATCCTGGAAATCGTATTCCGCTATAATCTGATCGCCGTCGTAGAAGTATTTAATCTTATTGATATCATCATCAACGGTCTTGGAAATCCTTCTGCCCGCCGCGTCATATTCGTATTCGGCCTTCTGCCATGGCAGTGATTCTTCGTATTCGATGAATTTCGACCACTGGAAGTAATCTATCCATGCGCAATCGTTAGGACTTGAGCCGGATTCATCCTTTTGATAACGCCATTTAAGAACATGAGTACCGGAAGGCAAATCATAAGACACCTTCGTCCAGTCAACCTCACCGCTGATTGGAGTCTTTTCTTCGTCGTCGATATAGAACCTGAGATAATCAGAATTTTGCTGTGAAGATACCTTCCAATAGAACGAGAAACTCGATGCATTTGCAGCATTTACGGTTATAGTAAAATCAGTCCAGTATCCATCCGGAACTCCTGAAACTTGCAATGAATCCCCTCCATAATAGCTTTCACCGCCACTGCCGACACCTGACCATCCGTATCCGATTTCATGCTCAAGATAGTAGGTATCGAGAGCGGCAAGGCCATAACCTGCCGGTGCAGGCGGAGTAATACCCGGACCCTGGATATGATCCACCCAGCCGCAGTCAGAACCTTCCGATGTACTGCCATCTTTTACATATTCCCAAAGTAGCGAATGTGTACCTTCGCCTTCGAGCTTTATAGTCTTTTTCCTCCAGTTCTCTTCACCGCTTATCTGGTCATTGGGTTCACCATCGATATAGAATCTCAGGTAATCAAAATCCTGCTGGGAAGATACTTTCCAGTAGAAAGATACTATACCTTCTCCTTCGGCGCGGACTTCCATTTTTGAAGATTCTTCATCATCAAGATTATATCCGCTTCTTGCAGAACTATTACCATAATATGCAGTAGAAGTCTGTAACCAGTTTTCATCGCCGTAAGTATATGTATCCCAGCCCATATCAAGTGCCTGCTGTAAACTCAAAGATACCGGTGTAGATGAAGATGGAATCCATTCAACTTTATCAAGATAGCCGACACCCTGACCGGTATGCTCCCATTTTATGGTATGCAGACCGAAAGTAGATATTGATTGATAGGCATTGCTCCAGGAATCAATATAGGTTGATTGTTTTTGTACTCCATCAACATACAGAAAGATAGTACCGCTGTTCTGCACTGATGTTTTCCACTTAAATTGCAGCAGCCCTTTCCCAAAAACGGTTGCTTCCATATAAGATGTGCCTTCATCACTGACCGCACAATCACCATCATTGGAATCGTAACTTTCGTCTTCTGTATATGACCAGCCGCTCATCATCGTTGTTGAAAACTCGATATCACGGTTTTCAAGAGCCTTGTTCAGCATATTACCATATGAACCTTTGACGTTAACTGCTTCATCCATTTTGTTTTCCGCATTGTAATGGTAGGTATTGAAGCCGTCGAACGTAAGATTACCTCTTGCGTCGTATTCGTAACCTGTCTGGCCTACCGTAATATACTGGTTCATTTCATTGGTTACATAATTCGTAACTTTATCGTCTATTACGGATGTACGGTTGCCGACCTTGTCATAATTGAATGTAGTATCGTAGGCAAGAGATTCGTAACCGATAGGATAATTCACATCGATGAGCTTATATGTATTGTCATAATGATATATATGCTCGTCGATGTCATTAACCAGCATTCCCTGCCGCATACCGACCTTGTCATAGGTGTATTCATACTTGCTCTGGCCGGAATTGGTAAGGTTATTAATCTTCAGCAATCTGCTGGCTATATCGTAACCATACTGAACACTTGTTCCATTGGCATACGCAAGAGCCTGTCTTCGCGACAGTTCATCGAAACTGTAAGTTACAATATCATTGTTATCAACATCACGAATACTGGTCAGCCTGTCTAAATAATCATAAGCATACGTTACGTAAGTGCCATCAGGGTAAGTCAATTTATTAAGTTTGCCATGATTATCATATCCATACTTTATTGTTTTAGTATTCTGATCTCTTATAGTGTCAATCTGAACTACATTACCCAAGCGGTTATAGTAAGTCTTTGTCGTACTCTGATTATCTGTAACTTCAACAGTTCTTCCGTATATATCATATACGTAACTGACTGTATTTTCCGGGGTAACACTTTGTACGACTTGCCCGTAATCATTATAGTATTGATATACGTCGACAATATATTCGAGATTATTGGCATCAATGGGCTTATTGGGATCATAGGATTCATTGGGAATTAAATAGAAATGATTTACATCATCTAAATCAGGATAATCTATTCCCACTGTTCGTCCGAATTCATCACGGTAGATCGTTATATCATTACCGTCATAAGCTTCCATATAATCTACAGATGTAACTTCACCGAAACCGTTATATTCATACTCCGTCACTTTTTTGCCTTCGGCATCGAGTATTTTATCAACGGAACCGTCACTATTATAAACATAAGTCATAGTAGCATCACCGTTCGGATCGATTACCTTCCAGGTCTGGCCATCAGGACAATAACGTGTCTCGGTCGTATGACCTTCGGCATCGGTAACTTTCCATGTTCTGCCGAGACTGTCATACTGGTATGTTGTAAGATTAATGCCGGTATCATTACTATCGGCATAAGGTCCCCTGACTGTCTTCTGCTGACCACGGTCAGTATATGTAATGGTCTGAAGATGTAAAAGGCCATAGGTTGCTGTCTGCTGCTTTACATCCAATAGTCTGCCGTTGATATCATATTCATAAGTTACCTCGTTGGCATCTATAGCCGGAGAGTTAACCTTTTTGAGAAGACCAGAAGGTGAATATTGATACCTTGTAATACGGCCTAACGGATCTATCTCTTTTACTACATTGCCATAAATATCATATTCCACCTCACTCGAAATGTTTGAATGTCCGACATCTGAAATTGTTTTCTTAAGGCGTGCCCCTTCATCTGCTGGATAATACTCATATTTTGTTACTACGCCATTGGGATCTTCTGTTTTTATAAGTTGGCCATATTTGTTATATCTATATTCGGTAGTAGGTTTCTTTACTCCCTTATTGGTCAACATATTTGGCTCGATTACTCTTATTAAATTACCGACTTCGTTACTGTCAATTGGATCATCATAGTCATATACATAAATAGTATCGGTACCAATAATGCCTGTGCTTGCATTCGACTTCATGAACATGCGACCTGTAGTCTCGCTCTCGAAGGTTTCGTATGAATAAGATGTACTTCTACTTTCGTCTTCAAGAGGATTACTCGATACTACTGTACTTGCGATAATATTACCGAACTTGTCTGCTTCAGTCTCTACTGATGCTCCCGATGCACCTACCGATATACTCAATACCCTGTCACTGTCAAAATACGAATACGACTGTCTGCCAAGCTGGTCTATTGATAAGGTTTTGGCCTGACTCGGATACGCCCAGCTTACAGTCGAATACCTTGTCATCTCATCGTTCGGATCGAGCTGAGCAGGTTCCATTGTCTCACTGCGGTAATATGCATAATAAAAATCCCATACATTGTCATTGACATCTATCTTCTGTCGCAGGTTACCTAATACATCATATACATTTGTTATAAACAGTTCTTTATACGGTTCATCTTCTTTCGGCAGATACACCTTGGTCAACTGACCGTCATTGACATCATCGTATTCGTAAGTAATGTCATTGCCGTCAATACGTGTATATGTTATAAGTTCATTGGCATCATATTCATAAGAAACACTTCTTCCAGCCGAATCCGTTACCTGGGTTAAGTGGTCTCCGCTAAAAGTAAATTCAAGTGACACCAGAGGATCAATCTCGTCTTTCAATACACTTTCTACTGAGTCGAGTTTACCATTATCATAGTTAAAATTAACGACGTTACCATGTGCATCGCTCCACTGTGATAAACGTCCTTCGCTATCGAAATCATAGAAGATACCGCCTGAGTTCTTTAATCTGTAATTTCCGTTGTAGAGTTCAAGCTTGAGATTACTTCCTGCCGGTGCGATATATGTCCCGTTCGGGTCCTTCAAAAAGCTTATCTTACTGCCGCCGTTATCGATAACTACAGTCTCTTCCTTCATCTGGTCGGTCAGCCAGTTCTGAGTTATGGCTGCAATTACATTCCTTGATGCCGAATCATGATTGCCTTTAAGAATGTCATATGTAATATAGAGACTGACAATCTGTGCAGCCGCATCTTCGAGAGAACTCATGCCAAGTGTCTTGAAACTATTGGTAACTTCTTTAACTGTAATATCATAGTTGTGCGACCAGCCCAAGCCTAACGGACCATCTTCCAGACGTTTGGCGGAACTGTAGTACCTGCTGAACGCCAGGCCGAACGGGAATCCGCCGCTGCCTATACCGATATCAGTTACACTGGTTGCATATGCCGCCGTGCTTTCACCGCCGAATATCTCGCTGCAATCGAACAGCTTCGATGGACTTAGGGCTGTATCAGGCGCAGAGCTTCCGCCGCTGTAACCGCCGGAGATTATATAACTTGCCGTAATAGAATTACTGTCGGAATAAATTGCCTCAAATCCCATTCCAGACCAGTCTTCACTGTCTAATGAACCATGTTCCGGAATGTGAATTGTAAAGCCATTTGCAATATATGCAGAGGCAAGATCCTTGGCTTCCTGACTGTAATCGGTTAACAATGATTCTATACTGCTCCAGTTGCTCTCATTGGCTATGTATATATCATTACCATCAAAATTGGCCTTGCCAAGCAGACTGACTGTCGAAACAGCATTGACATCCTGAAGCTGAGTAATTACCTGATGCTCGTATGCACTTGCGTGATTGGTTACTGTCAAAAACAGTGCATTTGCATCGTAGTAATCATATACACCAAGATGTCCCAACGGCATATCAATATACGGGCTGTCATACTGACCGGTAATTCCGATCATATGATGATTTTCAAGAAGGTTCTTATTGATTGCATAATATGTCGGTATCTCTTCGGCAATAGAACGCATTCTGCTGGTTTCTGTCAGCCATGTCAAGCCGACGATTGCATAAGATTCACCTAAAACCTCTTCTGAACTTTCCGATGCGCCATCGAACAGAGACTTCTGAAGGTTGGCACGATGCTTCTTGAGAATCTGAACTCCTGTATCGCCCCAGCCGTTTACTATCTGGTAGAAGCCGCCCGCCGTTACATTCGTTGTTACCGCAGCATCAAAATCATCCGTCGGATATGGATGGTCAACTATAAATGTTAAAGGATAACTCTGACCAGCAGTAACTGCTGAACCGGTATCTATATTGCTGCCGTCGAGTAAGAGTACAGGTTGATTGGAGCCGTTAAAATTAAGGGTCAGTCTGCGGCCGTAGATATCTGACGAGAACATCTCTTTATCAATACCGCAGTATTGAATGCGCAGAGTGGTTCTGTATAAGTCTGGGACACTGTCAATTGAAAATATATCATCCTCGGATACTACTGTATATGGCAATGTCGAAGGCGGCATGGAATTAATATCTTTCGGCAGAATGTTCCAGCTGCCGAGGAAATCATCGAATCCCATCCAGTACTTGTTTTCCTTTATATCCGCTATGAGATTGCTGGTATATGTATTAAGATGACTTTTAATATTGGCTTCGTTAAGTTCCTTTATTAGAGTGGAACTGCTCGTTGCACCTTCCATCGCATCATCCAGAAAATCATTATCCGGAGAATTAACGTATTCCATAATGCTTTTCAATGTGCTTGATCCAATACCAGCCGGAGGAATGCCATTCTTAGCTGTATGATTCTTTAAGCTAGGATCCATTTTGTAAGTTTGGCCGTCTATTGTAACCTTGACCCAGACATGTTCGAGATTAACAGTGCCTATTTCATTAAAATCACCTGGCGTTAAATCTGCATATATTCCGGCCCTGGCCAATTCAGCCTCAGCTGATGGAGCATACTCACTTACATTAAGCATTGGAACAGCTCCATTTCTATCGAGCTCTATCTCACCAACTACATATTGAGGATTCGAAACTGTATGTGTTGTGCAATTGGTTTCAGCCTCTTCAAGAAGCGCAATCAGCAAAGATGCCTGATCAAAAGCGTTACCGCTTCTATCCATCCAGGTCATATATGGGCCCTTTACATCGCCCCATGTAAGCTCCAAATCGATATAATTATATACGAATTGATACATAAGTGCCGGATCATATTTAAGTGCTTTGGCCAATGCCTTTATCTCCGGATCATCTATCTTCGGACCCTGACTGCTGCCGGTTGTTCCTACCAATGCCTGAAATACACTCGGATCGGTAGGTTCATTTAATAACGGTGCGTGAAAACCTGGAAGTTCACTGGTGCCGCTCGACTCCGAGCCCCAGGTCAATTCATTATCAGATTCTTTCTGGTTGTAATATATGAATTTGATTTCATCTGCTGATAATTCACGATTAAAGACCATTACTTCATCGAGGTACCCCCACCACATAAAAGGGTAATTTGTAACATATACTCGCCCTATTGCAGTATTCACTCCCGTTGATGTGTCTGGATCATGTGTGCCTGATACTGATGTTGCATCACTCACGCCATTCAGATATATATTTAATTCTTTATCTGAACCTCTTGTTCCAACAACAAACTGCCAAGTGTAAGTTGGTAATGTAGAATTACCAACTATTGTATCAGAATTCAAAGAACTATCATGTATCGAAAAGCTTAAAGCACCTCCATCATTCATACGTAATTGATATGCTGCAGCTGTTGAGGAACGTTTAGCAAATATAGTCCTGTAGCCGGAAGTAGTAGAAGTACGTACCCATGCACAAATACTAAAAGCTCCGGATAAATTCATCTCAGAAGGTGTTCCAATTTCAACAGCCCCACCATCAACGTAAATGCTTTTATTTACTTTAGCAGTTGAATGACCTTGTATAATGCCGTACGCCGACGGTGTCCCATCATTTTCACTATCTGAACTATCGATAGCATATCCACTTGATTCGTCTAAATGCCAAACACCAACAGCATCAGACCATACTCCATTTGCATCCTGTCCATCAGAAGCAGCAGAATTACCATAATAAATAAATATATCCGTATCAGCATCGGAATCTACCGTTGGAACTTTTACCCAGAAGTGTCCGGTAGCAGTTCCACTGGATACACTAAAGGACTCTTCTTCGTGAGAAAGAAGTGTCACACCATCGGATAGGGTAAACCTGATGTCGTCACCATCCGCCTGTGCATTTGCGCCGATATCAGAATCGGAATTAATTTTTACATAAAGAGGAAAATCAGACAAATCGGAATCTACATTCGTATGCTGGATAGTTATCTTCTTTCGACAACTCCATGATGAGTCATACCAGCTTTGTGCCTCTGCTATATTCGCATATATAAGGCTAATTATAAATGCCATAACAAGACATAGAGAATTCTTTTTAATGTGAATTAATATTGATTTATTTGACTTGTTTACCTTAGTGACAACTTCGCTGCATTCATGTCTGTTTAGCATGAACTTCTCCTTAAATATTTCTTCCTCTTTTTTATAGGCGCATACCTTCCATGCGCAATGATTATTAGCTTGAACAGAAATGCTATACACTCCTTGTTTTCGCACTGCTTAAAGGCAGTTATATACCTAAAGAATATCTTTGGTTAGATATTTTCTATACTCCTGAATTTTCTATAGGTGTTTCCTGTCCCTTATAGTTCAATATAACTATTATAATTACTACACTACTACTTGTTGCTTTTTTGCGGGTATTATTTTCTTCGGCACGACAAAAACAAAAACTTTAGGCTTTTTAATAAAAATATTAAAATTATTATAGGCTGCATGCCGATATGAATATTATGTGAGGACTTTTACAAAAACAAGGGATCGCAGCAGCAATGGAAGAAAGTAAGATGAAACAGTTAAAAGTCAAATATTATGACCTGGTTAGACCTCAGGGTAGAGCTTAGATGTTACAGGCATATGAAATGAGAATATATGATCAGATTGTGTTATAGCCTTGGTACTTGTACATTAACTACAGCCATTATAGTATTATTCTTATGCGGCAGGAACTATATTAAGATTACTAATAACCATGAATCGGATCAGGTATCAAATATTATAAATACATTTAATACCAATGGTAATAGCATAAAAAATAATGGAAACCAAAAAGTGCATCCTCTTATTCAGGAAGCACAGCAATTTGCCATATTATTGAATCCTCCCAAGCCTCCTCAACCAACAGAAATTTCTATACCAAAACCTGCACCAAAACCGGTTCCGGTAGTTGTTAAAAAAACACCACCAGATGAAACTGTTAAATTCGACCTTATTGCAACCAGTTACAATGAGCTAAAGCCCAATGAGTCTCTGGCATTAGTTTCAGAACCGGGCAAAGAATCAAATTGGATCAAGCAAGGTGACACTCTTGGCGTTTATATACTTAAATCTGTCGAGCACAAAGCAATTGTCTTTGAAAATGGTGACAAAACACAAAGAATAACTGTCGGTTCGCGAGTTGCAGTTGCGGCTGAATCTCAGGATGAAACTATTCATATACCGGAAAATACATTAGTTGCAGTATCAGATGATTCTGAAAATTTACCTTTAAAACCTGTGACAGAACATAAATCAAGTACACGAATTAGAAAACCTTTGCTAAAGCTCGGACCACAGCGACGATAAACTAAATTAGTTGCTCTCAAAAATAAATAACCAATGGAGAGTTAATATTAATCTTGTATTAGTAATGGAGCGAGGCATAATTATGTCTTTTAATACAAAAGTAAGCAATAACAATATAGACACGAGTAAATATTTTCATTTCATTTCTTTCCTGATATTGTTCGTCTTAGTGCTTGTCGGATGCAGGACAGTTACTACCACGAATACATCTCAAGATAACTCCATACAAAGCAGAGTCTTAGAACTTGAAATTGCCAATAGTAAAAATTGCATTGGTTTACTTTCTCAATTTGGCTTTAAAAACATTTCAGTAATCAAAGATACTAATAACATTGCAGCTACCGGTAGTTTTGAGGAATTGAGAAGGTTAGGAGTTATTATTGATTTGATTGATAGTAAAGAAGAATATATCACGAAAAATATCGGTCCAGCCTCCATTGCAAGAATACTTCCACCTAACAACCAAATAGCACAGTATATTGGAAATAATATTGAAATAGGAACTTTTATCAATCCGCCTAAAGTAAACGGCAATCAGGCCGGCATTATTGATATTCACAATGATAAAGTAATGGCAATTCTTCCAATATCCTTTAAAGATAAACTTAATGAATTATTCTCTGGCGAATCCACACAAATTGAAACTGTAGGGAAACAACCGGACTTGTCCTTAGAATATAGATCACCAACAAAAAAAGACATCAACACCCAATCAGAACACACTTATAATTCCGACAATAATGTATCTTTACAGGACACCAAATCGAACGGACTTGAAATAACTGAGGTTCATGACAGGAAATACTCTGAAAGACTGCTTCAAACACAAACAAGAAAAGCAGGAACCTCTACCACAATATTTGCAATGAGTGAAATGTATTCTCCCGACGATATGAACACTCAAACAGTCCTGCCAGAAGAGATATCACTTCCTGAAATTCAAGACGAAAGTACCGGTGAGCCTTTAACAGTGAAGATAGGCCTCAAACCCATTGAAGATATCAATACACCTCCGCAAACAATTAGTACAAGTAAAGTTCTTGAAATTCCGAACGGGGAAGACAATCTCGAACTAGCTCTTCCGGAAACAATGACATTGATGGATATGCTTAACCTTGTCGGAAAGAACCTTAAACTAAACTATGTTTACGACCCGGGTACTATTGGCAAACAATCGGTTTCATTAAAAATGCACGGCAGTAATGAAGGCAAAATGAAAGTCAAGGACCTCTACAGCCTTCTCGAAACCGTTCTTAAAAATCATAATCTCGCTATGATAAGACGAGATGATAATTTCGTGAACATCGTTCCAACAAATCAGGTTATGGAAGTTGATCCACAACTGGTTGATGTGACCAATATAAACGTTCAGGCAGGAGATACGGTTGTCACTTGTATTTTCGAGCTTCGTTATGTGGATGTCGAAAGCGTTACCAGCCTTCTGCAAACAATGAAACTTGCTGTATCTGTTTTGCCTATCAAGGATTCACAGGTTCTGTTTGTAACATGCTATGCACATCGCATTGAAAGAATAGAAGAACTTATAAGCATGCTTGACAAACCTGGTGAGCCGAAAGAGTGCCGAATAAGACGGCTTCAATATTCAAATGCAACTGTCCTGCTTAACAGAGTTCGCACACTTGCCAAGGAACTTCGTGACATAACCATCATAACTCCTTCATCAGGGGGAGCGACAGCATCAAAACAGGGGACTGACCAGCTTGTGCTTATAGATGTCGATGAAACAATGAATCGTATCTTTATGATAGGCCAGGACAAGCAACTCACAATAATCGAAGAGTTGATTGATATTCTCGATGTAACGAAGAAAGATACTCGTATCATCAGATTCTATACCATCCATCATATGAAAGCTCAGGAAATATTAACCAGACTCAACGAATTAGAGATATTGAATAGTAAAGGCGGCACTCCTAAAAATTCCGGCAACCCCGCCCTTTCTCAAGAACCCATCGTTATAGCAGTTGAGGCCACAAACAAGCTGCTGATAAAAGCTGAGAAAGAACAGCATACCCAGATACAGGAGTTTCTTCGTTACTTTGATGTTTCGCCTCAAGACCTTCGTGTCCTGCAGTACTACCCGGTATATTACATCGATGCAGCTTCTGTAAAAAGAAAGCTCGAAGAACTGAAGCTGACCGGTCCATCATCGATATCTGTACCTGATAACACTAACACGCTTACCAAAAACAATTCGATAGAAAGCGTCCCCGACGTTCTCATCCAGAAACCGGAAGTAGTTGTAAACGAATCGACAAATTCCTTATTCATAAACGCAACAGCTCAACAGCATGACAGAATTTCGACTATCTTAAGCCTCCTCGATGTTAAGAAGGCCGAAGAGGAGTTATCCTACAAAATATACCCACTTATAAACTCTTCTCCCGAACATGTTGCCGGGTTACTCCAAAAGCTGATTCAAAAAAACACAAGAGACAAAGAAGACAAGATTGAAAACTTATCCGATAACCCGGACCAAATCATGGTTGTTCCTGACCCGAATACTTTCTCATTAATTATACACGCCACTCAAAGAGACCATGAATGGATAAAGGATTTAACGAAGTCCCTGGACAAAAGAAGACCGCAGGTTCTTATCGATGTAACACTTGTCGAAGTTACTCGTACCGATACTTTCGAATATGACCTCAATCTTATCACGAACGCTAAAGATTCTGTTATCGGCAACACAGTCTTAACACCATTGCAGACAAGCAAAACCGGCTCCATCCTTGAAAGCAGTTTCAACATGCTGGACAGCGACGGCAATCCAAGCGGGATGTCAAAGGTTTTCTATAGCGATGACAAAGTACAGGCACTTTTATCCGCCATTCGCAGGAAGAATTACGGCCGTGTTTTAGCTCAGCCTAAAATATTAGTTGATGATGGCCGGCGAGGTGAAATATCGACTATAGACCAAACGACCTTTTCAATGGAAACAGTTCAGATTCCCGACCAGGGAGCACCTATAACAACCCGCAATTACGAAACTATCGAGGCAAAACTTCAGTTGAAAATAGTACCGCACATCGGTGAAGGCAACCTTTTACGCCTGGAAGTAAATATGTCACGTGAAGATTTCGGAACCAGGCCGGCCGAAGGCGCTCCGCCGGATAAGGCAACGAGCGAAATCGGCACAACAGTTTTTGTCCCTGATGACAATACCGTCATACTTGGCGGCCTGGTAAAACTGAATCAAAGTAAAGGCGGATCGAAGATACCGATACTTGGTGACCTGCCGCTAATTGGTTTTTTGTTCAGGAGTGTGGATAAAAGCGATGTTGAGAAGAAATTGTATGTATTTCTTAAAGCAAATATTGTCAGACCTTTTGATGATACGGTTATAAGTGATTTAGAGAACATCTCTAAGCAGCATAGGGACGCATTCGAGAAATCAGAGACAGAGTTTCAGGAATACGAAAACATACCTGGATTGAAACCTATACCAATGCAGCCAGAAAAAGTTCTGAATGACTATAAGTAAAAGTTTCAAATAACGGGAAATCATTATATTTCTGTTTATATCCCGGTATAAGGCATATTTGCGTCTTTTACGTTTGACATTCCTGACAAATATCCAATACGTACCCAGACTGTTCATGGCAAACCTATTTACTAACCACTATCGATTAATTTAGTCACAGAGATGTTGCGCTTAGCGCAATACTTACGTATCATTAGTTCACGCAGATGGCCAGGCTCAACGTAGACCAAAGCCATAGCAAGACAAAAATCACTAAAAACATTGCGCTTAGCGCAACTTACAGGCACTATTCACTAAACACTATACACTCTTTCTACTGTCTCCAGTATTCTGAATTCCGTGTTCTGTGTTCTTATTAAATATATTTTACTTTTTATGCTATTTTTCTCTTGCGAATGTATATCCACTTTATTATTCTATGCCATTATTCCGCTAACCCGCAAAATGAGAATTTAGTACCCATAGAGATGGTCTGCCTGTATTTTATGGCAGAAGTTGTTGCTCTTATATATTTGAATAAGTTGTATAACAACAATCTTTGAATACCGTGTGAATATTGGAATGGCGATCAGTCAGAATTGATTAATATTGCTGGGCTTTAGCATATAATTAAGTAAATCGCCTTCCAATTCATGCGGTTATCGATTATTTTTAGGCACTCATAAAAATATTAAAAGAGGATTAGAATGGCAAGTTATTATGTTAATATAAAAGCTCAATTAAATGGTGATCATGAAGTTCACAAAGCTGACTGCAGGTATTTACCCGATCCAATAAACAGGGAATATTTGGGAGAATTTCCGAGTTGTCACGGGGAAGTAAAAAGAGCTAAAGAGATATATCCAACAGCGGATGGCTGCGCAATTTGCTCTACTACATGTCATACTCGCTAAAATATATCGAATGCTGAAAGGGGAAAATATTTTTAACTGCAGATTTCGCAGAGGACGCAGATTTATTTGCAGGAAGAAGTTGAAAGCAATAATTAATAGCTATTTTGACAATAGGAAATAAATGAATTTATTCAATAAAATCGCTGCTCATTTTAAGATACATAAGAATTGGTATATAATAGGAATTGTAACAGGAGTTGTTTCAGGAATTATTTTGATAGCAGTTGAAAATATATTTTCTAATAGGAAACCTATAATATCTATAAATGGGCAAAGTGTAGCAATTAAAAAGGAACCTGAAAATATTTACACTTTTGAATATTGGAAGACTCAAAAGCGTTCTAATTTCCTATTTTTGTTTCCACAAGATCCAATATATTATTACAAGTTGAATATAGGAAATGGTTCTAAGAAGGATATTAAACTAATATATGTAACTATAGACTTTCCTAATAAAATATCTCAAATATGGACTTCTATTAATATGGAAGGACATAAGAAATCAAATACGGATACTTTGTGTGGGACAGCATCGAATATAAAAGTATTAACAGGAGTTACATTAACTGTTGCCGTGTGTGCTAAATATAAACCAGATATAAACAAAATTAAAATACAATTATCATCTAATGAAGGAGAGTTTAAGTATGTTAATCCTTCAGAATATCATTCTAAATATATAGCAAAGAAATAATTGTTAAATAAGAATGAAAAAAGGGGCCAAAAATGGAAATATGTGAAGAATGCAAATATTGGAGACCTTCTGCAAATATGTCGGGCGAATGTCATCGTAATGCTCCACTGCCGCGTACATATACCTTGGAAGAGAAAACATTAGATATAGTAGTGCGATGACCGTTTACTAAACATCATCAAAGTTGTGGTGAATTTTTTACAGAAAGAATCTTAATAAGTTATTCGTATTTGTTGGCAAATATTAGGTGTTGAAAAATGAGACGTGATCCAGAGTTAATTCGTAAAATTATGTTTGATGTTGAAGACTGTCCTGCTGATAAACATGTTCATGGTTTCGAATTCGAAGGTTATGACGCATGGGTAATTGCTGAACATTTAGAATTACTAATCGAAGCAGGTTTATTAGATGGAAATGTTCATCATTTTGTTAGTGGTGAACCTCCAAGCATTATGGTACGACGATTAACATGGTATGGACATGATTTTATTGATGCTGTCCGCGATGATACTATATGGAAGAAAGTAAAAGATAATTTATTAAAACCTGCTTCCTCATGGACATTTAGTTTGATTATTGAATATGCAAAAGCAGAAATACAAAAACGATTGGGTATGTAGATATGAATATATGTAGAAGCAAAGATACAATCGCTCCCGGTAATGATCCATGCCCACCAAAAGATAAGGAACATTAAAATGGAACCAGTATTCGTTGATCTTCATATTCACACTTCAGAGAATCTTGTTAATTTGAATCAATCCTATGATCTTGACTTATTGAAAGAGAAGATTGAGAAGGAAGCAGAGGGCTCTCCCTATCTCATATCACTTACGGACCACAATACAATCAACAAGACTATATATCTGAAAGCGGTTGAAAAGTTTGAGCATTTTCTTTTGGGTGTAGAATTGCATATACGCAACTATGCAGATGAGCCACCCTATCATTGTCACATTTATTTTAATTTGAAGAAAATAGACGCGGCATCTATAGATAGTATCAATGCGATATTAGATAAACTTTATCCCAACAAAATGGTCGCGGATAATGACAAGAGTATACCAAGGCTAGAAGATATAATGAACAGTTTTGATTCATTTGAATTTGTTCTCCTTCCGCATGGTGGACAATCCCATAAAACTTTCAACAAATCTATTCCCAAAGACACAAAATTTGATAATACTATGGAGAGAAATGTTTATTACAATCATTTCGATGGCTTTACTGCAAGAAGTGATAAGGGTTTAGATGAAACTATAGACTACTTCAATCGTCTTGGGATAAAGGAATTTGTTAACCTTATCACAGCTTCTGATAATTACACGCCACAAAATTATCCCAAAGCCAAAGCTCCAGATGCACCTCCTTTCGTCAAGACATGGATGTTGTCTCTTCCTACATTTAATGGACTGCGTCTATCACTTTCAGAATCTTCAAGACTTAAGTACGGAAAGAAACCAGATTCCTGGGCAGAATATATTGAACATGTTTTATTAAAAAATGACAATATTAATATAGACGTAGATTTGACACCGGGCTTAAATGTGGTGATCGGTGGTTCCTCCAGTGGCAAGACTTTGTTTGTTGATTCACTTTACAGAAAGATAATTAATGATTTTGAAGGTAGCAACTATTCAGCATATGGTGTTGAGGAAATACATGTTTTGAACAAAACGGGACAAAAACCTTATTACCTTGAACAGACTTATATTAGCAAGGTATGCGACTACAAGGACAAAGATAATAATATCGAGGACATTTCTGTCCTAAAGAGAGTTTTTCCAGATGATGTAGAAGAATCTAAAGGAATAGCCAATGGTCTATCAGAGTTGAATTCTTATCTGTCATTATTAGTTCAATCGGTAAAAGAGATGGAATCTATTCAGAATGTTTTAGCAACGATACCTAATCTTTCTAGTCTCATCGTTACAGAAGAGATACAAGATAATCCACTTAAGTATATTTTGCCTACTGAAAAAGTTATTGATTCGATTAGATATAGTAATGTAAGTTACGAAAATGATGTTAAAAATCTCGACAAAATCGAAAAGTTTTTATCAGAGAATCCTTTAATCAATCATGATAAAATCCTTGTTGAAAAACTTAAAAAAGAACTTAAAATGGCATTTGACCATTCAAAAATGGAGTCTACCATTCGAGAGACAATTGGAGTTTATAAGAAAGAAATTGATGATGCAAAAAAAGCAGATAAGCTAGAAGTTACTACAAAGGCACGCCAGTTTGATGAATTACTAAAATGTGTCAGAAAATACTTTAAATTCAATAAACAATTTTATGAGTCTTTAGACGTTATATCAAAGTTTGCCTTAAAGATTCCCACAAAAAAGGTTGAATCCATGGGACATACTCTTTTTATTCAGAACGAATTTAATTTAACAAAGGATAAATTTCTTGAAGTTGTGAATATTATGTTGAAAACCAAATATAAATTAAAAAAATTCAGTGATATTACACCTGAAAGCCTATTTAAAACTAAATTCAGTGAGCGAGGTCCCAAAGTTGAAGGCTATGATAGTTTCAAAAATAAAGTGCACTCAGAATTTGTGAGTATGAATAAAAAGAAATATAGCATAATCACAAAGGAAGGCAAGGAGTTTGATCGATTGAGTGCTGGCTGGAAGACCTCGGTAATACTTGACTTAATACTTGGTTGTGATACTGATAATGCACCTCTCATCATTGATCAGCCTGAAGACAATCTAGCAACAAGCTATATTAATTCTGGCCTGCTTAAAGCCATTAAGGAATGTAAATATAGAAAACAGATTATCCTTGTTTCACATAATGCTACCATACCAATGTTAGGTGATGCCCAGAATATTATCATGTGTAGAAACGAAGAAAAAGTTATAATTATTAAGTCAAATCCTCTTGAAGGCTCAATTGACGATAAAGACGTTGTTGATCTGATAGCTGACACTACAGATGGTGGAAAGATTTCGATAAAAAAACGTGTTAAAAAATATAATCTTAAGAAATTTAGGAGTTCTGATGAAGCTAATATTCAAAAAAGATGATAAATCTCAAATTAGTGTATTCCAAGAAATCGATAAAAAGGTACAGGAATTTTCTTATGTGGATATGATTAAAGCTTTGATAGTATCCAAGAAAATGGAAAAGCCTGAGATATTAAAAGGTTTTACTGTTGCAGAAATCACAAGTATTAATCGGATGGTTGAGCTTATCAACAAGGAAATTAGTACTATTGATAAATAATATTTTGAAAATTCGACAATGATGTGCCCCCATTTTATGTACCACATGTTAATAGAGAGTTACACACATTTTGTTTGATGTATTGCTGAGGCGAAGGCGTAGCCGAAGCCGAAGCGATTCATTCGGCCGCAAATTCAGCCGGTGTTTTATCATCTAAGCTGCTGTGTGGTCGATGATTATTATATTCAAGACACCAGTTTTCCACAAGAACCTTTGCCTCCTTCACTGAATGAAATATTTCTCGATCTAAAACCTCATTACGCAATTTTCCGTTGAAAGACTCGATATAACCATTCTGCCATGGACAACCAGGCTCAATGTACAACGTATAAACTGAATTTTCGCTGTTAATGCCATTAATCTTTCCGCTATTATTTTTTGTTTATGACTACTCGCAGGACTGATAAAGCCCCCCTGCTTTTATGCAAGCCGGTCAGGCTTGGAACGATTTTTACTGTCCGCAACCTGCGGCAACATTCCTGTATCGGCTATTCACACAGGCGGCTTTAACAGAAGAAATACAATTGGTCGCTGAGCCTGATTTGGCTGTGTTACTGTAAGTTGCAGAATACCGCCTCACCTCAGTCAATGAGATATGAAGATACCAACCCGAATAGGCAAGGTTATCCTGAAAGTACCTTGCTATTACCCAAATTCACACTGTTTCGTTTCGATTGTATCGAATGTAATTTGCCTTCCAGCGACTGTTCTATCCTCTCCAATATCTGTTCCTGCCAATTACCATTGAAGGAAGATTCCACTAAATAGATTCCCTCGATTCCTGCCTGTTTGTAAGTTTCTATTTTATGAATAGTCTGTTCATCATATCCTGCATTGCCGTTCATCCCGAAGTACTCGATTATCATACCATACCGCGGCAGACGGAAATCAGGATACCATAATCGAACCTGATCCCGGTCTTTAATCGCCATTGGATATTCATATTGATAGTCGATGTCCTGACTGTTCAGAAAGCTGCCAATTCTTTTTTCGCCCCGGCTCTTAAAAGGTAAAAAACTATTGTTCCCGTAAGTTACATAAGTCATCAAACAAGTTAGTTTTTAAACTATTTATATGTTTCTATAAGGGGAAAATAACAAAAATCTGTTGTTCCACACAATATTTTTAAAGAAATTTTAAGAAACTTCATAAAATAGCTAACATCTTGAAATACAAGGAGTTAATAATGATTCTTGTTCTCCTGCTCCAAAGGCTTTACCTTCTATTCCCAACGGAACACAAAAATTAACACTCCACAATTGAGCTTTGCTCACACACGTGGAGGAAAATTCAAAACACACAACAATGCCCCCCCGCGACCGAAGGGAGCGGGGCTTGTATCGGACCCCGAAGGGGTCCTAAATGCCCGAAGGGCCTGCCCCCTAAATAGGGCTTCGCAGAAGCCCAATATGACCGCAAGGTCTATAAATATATCTGGTCTCGAAGAGACCCTAATTGTCCGTCAGGACTTAATCAGTAACCATTATCTTATCTGCTTGCAGATACATAATACTCAGCATCCTAAAGATCATGGGATAACCATGGTCTTCCATCCTGACATTTTTCATACAACAATCTCAGGTGCAAAATTGATTCTCTGCTATCAATTCTGTCTCAATATAATTGTATGAAATTGTCGAATATCCTATCGTTTCTGGACAATGTATATTCTGTCCTGAATTGCTAATTGCATGACTTGAAACGATAGCTCCTTTTTAGCGTCTCAATAATGAGCTTGTGATCCAGGATAATTTCATCAGCTTCCTGCTCTGTCACACGCCATTTAGGATAAATACCTATCTTAGCCAGCTTATCAAGCTGCTCATATTTAGCTGGCTCAACAACTGAGTCAATATGCTTCGGCGTAAGACGACCTCTCCGCCCTGCTTCAAGGAAACGAAGGAGCTTGTCAATTAAATCTGGTTCGTGTTCTCGATAATTTATTTTTTCCATAAGCTCGGAGTATTGACCTGCCTTTTACGTTTTTAGCGAAGCGACCCCGAAGGGGGAAAAACCTAAAAGGTTAAGGGAAAGACAGAGAGCGGGAAAAATAAATGAGAACACCGAACGCATTTATTGAAATTCGCGGTAAGGATTGCAGAGCGGTAATCTGCGAACCTGTTAAGACCAAAAGCTTAAATGGTTAGCTGAGCATATATCCTGCGAAGCGCCTTTTATGATTTTGCGTCATGTTTCAGTGTCCGAATGGAGCCTGATGACTAAAAAATAAAAAAGGTAAAAATAAGCGTCCTGAAAGAACTTCAGACTTTCTGAATTTCAACTTCAGGGCAAAGCGTCCAGTTTCCTTTCGGTACTTTCCAGACACGATTGCCTAAGAGTCTAAGCTCGGTTTCCGAAATCTTTCCGAATTCCGCGTATTCAGGACAAGCCGACAGACGGGCATATCCAAATAAAATCTGGTCATCCGGATACACTTTGCCATTGATGTAACTGTCCTGTTTATACAACTTTTCAGTTATATACCAATAACTTCCGTCGAAACTTTCGTACACTTCGATTATTGGTTCACCATGGATTACAGCATTTTCCACTATTTTCACCTCCTTGTAATTTATATTTTAATTTAATGCGCTCTCGCATAAACATTAAATCACTTCAGAGCATTATTCTTTGAAAGCAACTTTGAGTTCTGTGAAACCTTCAGGTATTTCAAATTCAACCGAAAGTATGTCTTGCGCCCAGATACCGACTTTATCTGAATCTGGCAAATTGTCGTAATAGTCCCCGCCGCCCCTGCCGTTTCCAAGTGCTGTTAATAAAGGAAGCGGATTTACTCTCCAGCCGGCTGAATCTTTTGGCATTTTTGAATAAACAACATATTCTTTCGTTGTATGATTTACCAGGATAGCCCTATGCTGCTCTTCCTCCAATAGAGTTTCTTCGGGTTTGATTTTGTTAATATCGGTTACTTTGTCATAATAATCTTTCTCACCTTCTTCGTTGTAATAATCGCCACACCATACAATTGGTTTTTTATGCCATGCCCCGCCTGGAGTCATTAACTTCATCACCGCACCGACAAACTCGTTGCCAATCCATGAATGCTCCATCAGTTTCAATCCGTTTCCATAATCATGCGAGTAGAGCCACTGGCCGTTCGCAAGGTTTATCGGTTTGTAGTATTGTCCCATTTTAATCTATATTGTCACCATACTCCTCGTACGGCAGGTTTTCCATATAAGTCCACTGTGTTTTTATTTTAGCTTCAGGATTTATTTTCTTCAGACTGGCTGAGATTTCGTTGTGGGCTTCTTCTTCACTCATGCCGCCATGGAGAGAACCTTCCCCATCGAAGAATATTTCATCTTTCCAGTTAGAGGTTTGGCCCTCCCAGCCAAATTCTTCAGAGCATATTTTGAGAAGCTGTTCTTCTGAAATGCCTTTAGCTACGACGACAAGTCTATAATATCTGCTCATTTTAATTTTTTATTAATACCCATTTAACCATTTATTCCTGAAGATTTTTTCTTCACATGAAAAAGAAGAAAAAATCGAAATAAAAGAAATTTTCATTCAAGCATATCAAGCCCGACAAGTTCTTTGCCTGATGGGCCCGGATATCCAATTGCAACAAGCTTTCGCCCCTTGAGATTTGCGATTCCCATCAAACGTTTGTACTGGCCGTATGTGAGAGTGACAAAGATTTCTTTGTCTTCCCAGAATGCTTTTATTGAGAAAGAAATGGATTTTGACTTACCCAGAGTACTTTCTCTCGGCTTGGAATACAGCGGTTTGATTACATCTCCTTTTTCAAGAGTGTATTTTACACCCGCAGCCCCATCTTTCTTTTGATAGTTTTCAGTTTTCATTAGTTTTATTCCCCCTTTCAATTGATATATAATTTGCTGGTTTTACAGTCTTATTCTGCTCAGTAATTCTTCTGCAAATTTCTTATCTGTCCTGGCTCGTTTTAAGCCTGCCTCGAAAATATCCAGATGATCGTTAATATCTCTTTCTGCTTCGGCCTGAATTATGGCTTTGAAGTCCTGGTATGCAAGAAGCATTGCCGTATTCAAATCCCTATAATCTCCTCCTCCGTATAATCCATTTATATTCGAACAGAAGAGTTCGAAAAATCTTTGTACGTCACAGCCTGCCTCAAAGTAAGTGGAGTAAAAGCCATGCAAGTTATAGTGGGCAATGTAACCGCAGTGTAAATGCAAATGATTATAAAGTCTTTTTGTAAAGTTTTCTTTCTTCAAGCCATTTTTAAGGAAAGTATTCCAGTTTTTAAGTACACGTTCTTTTTCCTTAGCTGTCATGAACCTTGTATCAGTAAAGTTATTAATCCTTTGTTTTTCCATTTTCTTTGTTATTGAGATTTTTTTCACGGAAGTCAGAAAAAAACGAAATTCCCTGACAAGAACTTCACAATTAACTTATGTGCCTCACAATTTGCTATTTTTTGTAAACGATTGATTCAGTAATTTCTTCTTAACTTTACCAAATCCAGCAACTATAACCCCTGTAATTTGATTAGACCGTTCCTCAAGATAGCGATTCCCTTAAATTGGTTCAGGCAATAGTTAATATCAGTTCAATTCTTAAAAAGCTCTGCCAGCTCCGCAAGGTATGGTCAAAGTGAATACAATACATAATTTACACGTTCTTGAAGGATTAAAAAAACTACCGGATCAAAGTATCGATATGGTAATGACTTCGCCGCCTTATTGGAGTTTGCGGGATTACGGAAAACAAACAGATGTTATTTGGGGAGGAAATTCCAAGTGTAAGCATAAGTTTAGAGGCGAAATAAAACTTAAAAAGACCAGCGGAGGAATTGAAACGGCAAAAGTCATGAATAATAAAAAAGTCAGGGCGTTAACCTATTCAAGTAAGTTTTGCAGTAAATGCGAGGCATGGAAAGGACAACTTGGTCTCGAGCCAACAGTCGACTTGTTTATTGATCATCTTGTCGAGATATTTGACGAGGTCAAGAGAGTTTTAAAAAATACCGGGACATGCTGGGTAAATTTAGGAGACACTTATAATGCTGGCAGAAATGGCGGTCATGCAGGAGGTAATAAATGTTCCTGGGGCTATAATAATTTAGAAGTATATCCAAAACAATCAGGAGTTAACGCTGAAGGCCTATTGCCAAAGTCACTTTGCCTGATTCCTTATCGATTCGCTATCGCAATGGTAAACAAAGGCTGGATATTGCGAAATGTTATTATCTGGCATAAACCAAATTGCCTTCCATCTTCTGCAAAAGATAGATTTACGGTGGATTTCGAATATTTATTCTTCTTCAGCAAATCCAAAAAGTATTATTTTGAAAGGCAGCTTGAAAATTTCAATAGAAGAAATAAGCGGTGTATATGGAGTGTAAATACTAAGCCTTTCAAAGAGGCTCATTTCGCGGTTTTTCCAGAAGCACTTTGCGAGATTCCTATAAGAGCAGGATGTCCTGAAAAAGTATGCATTAAATGCGGCATGCCGAAACTGCAAAACATAAAAGGTGGTAATCCGGCTGCAATTAATTATAGAGTTCGTGACGTTAAAAATGGGAAAATAAAACATATAAACAGAAAGGCTTCTGCGGAGGAATTAGAAAGTTCTCAAATCGATAAATATACATCCAGGTTAAAAGTTAAAAATATTCTTGGTTGTCAGTGCAACGCCGGCTATAACGCAGGGATTGTTCTTGATCCGTTCATAGGCTCAGGCACTACAGCAGTTGTTGCCAAAAAACTTAAAAGAAATTATATTGGTTTTGAATTGAATCCTGATTATGTCAGGATTGCGAAAAAACGTATGGAATATATAGATGGAGCAGAGAATACAAAATCGTAAAATTAATAAGCTCTGCTCAAGGTGAATTACTGTTCAGCAGCAAAAGAACTGTAATACGCCGCATTTTGCCCAAAATGCAATTTTTTGGGCAGTTTAAGGGGTGAGGCTGTGGGCAAAAAATAAAAAAAGGGCAAAATGCCCCTTAATTAAAAACTATTTCTCCGGCTATATCAAAATGTCCGTTTTCCCATGCATCGGTGCTGACCGGATAAGCGTCAAAAAATCTCTCTTCCTGCTGCTTTTTGCTTTCAACAAGCGAGCGAATTTTGAAGATTTTTAAAACATCTTTTTCTGTTGCACATTGCTGCTCGATTACTTTTTGTTTTAACTTGCCTAAATCTTCCCAGAACTCAGAAAATTCCGTGTCGTTGCTCAACTCTTCGATATCCTCAAGAAAAGACATCATTTCAAGCTCAGAAACGTAATTTTCTGACGGCTTAACTTTTGAAGTTTTATTCTTAGAATTATTAAACAATTCCTGCTGTTTAATCTTCTGTGAAATGTTGTATTTCTGGTTTTCCTCTGGCTGCTTTTTGAAGAGAATTGAATTAGCACCGTTAATAAACCATACCGCATGATGTTTGAAAAGATCAAACTCCCTGCTTAGCTTATCAACCTGTGTATCAAAATCCAGTTCCTCAGAGGCATATTTAAAAGCAAATGCCCAGCATCTCTTATAAGCGTCACCTAGTTCCGCTTCCATTGCAGACCGTGTTAGCCTGACGCTTTGATAGTCGTTGTTGTTTTGTGTTTGTTCAGTCATCGTTTTTTTAACCTCCTTTCATCTTTTGGGCTGAACTTTTCGTGTCCATGTCCATGGGCCATACTCTTTCCGGCGGAAGCCCAAAAAGTGAGGTAAATTACCGAACATGTTGACTGAGCGTGTTTTGAAAAAACAAAAAATCTAAAAGGTTAGCTGATAAGCGCCTTTTACTTTTTTTAGAGAATGTCGACGGTGAACAGAAAGTAAACTCCAATTATAAAACTAAACAATTTTCAGAACTAGGATTAAAACTTATATCATTACGGCTTCGGGTTTCACCTATTCGATTTCTTCTTATAACTTCATCCCTTAAATTGTGACGGTTTTTTAAGCTTAAAATCAATGTCTAATTGAAAAGTATCATTTATTTTTTTGCTACAGAAGCATATATTTGTGTTAAAAAGTAAACAATTAATTATTTATAAAGTAGATTCCCCTGGGGATACCCAAGGGCACTTACCGTAACGGTTTCTTTGAAACCGACCTTACCTCTGCTACTCCGCAGAGAAACTATGAAAGCCAGGCCTCGCATTTAACGGTTAATACGGTACTATGACCGTTATAACGGGCTTACCCGACTGGCGGGCGTCCCAAAAGTTTAAAACCTGTTCAATAAGGAGACCTGGCAATGAATATTTTAGCAATGGATTTAGGAAAAAACAATACTGTTTATTGCATGTATGATGTCGAAACCAGCGAACATACTTTTGGTAAATTAAAAACTCGGCCTCAGTTACTGCATGATCTTATGGTAAAACATCAACCTGACCGTATAGTATTTGAAATATGCTCTATAGCCGGCTGGATTTATGATATCGCAAATTCACTGGCGATAGAAGTCGAAGTAGCTAATACCAATCATCAGGCATGGCGTTGGAAGAATGTAAAACGCAAAAATGACAGATTAGATGCTCTGAGACTTGCTCAGTTGTCAGCAATGCATCAATTACCTGTGGTACATATGCCCGAACACAATGTACGTCAGAAAAGAGCATTAATTCATTATCGCCATAATCTTGTAGCTCGTCGTACTCAGATAAAAAATAGTATCCGCTGCATATTTGATAAAGAAGGTCTTGCAATGCCGAGAGGTAAAAGCAGTTGGACAAAAATGTTTATTAAAGAATTGCGTAAAATGTCACTATCAATTGAACAATGCCAAGCAGAGCAGCTTTGGCGTGGCCAGTTAAGTATTGAACTGGATATGCTTGAAGCGATCAGTAACAGCATAAAGCAGACTGAAGATAAACTTGATGAACTGGCCGTGTCTAACAAGAAGATACAGGTAATGTTAAGTGCCGCCGGAGTCGGGCCGCGATTGGCAGAGGTAATAGATGCGTTCCTTGATAATCCTCATCGCTTCAAAAATGGTAAACAGGTTGGAAGCTATGCAGGTCTTACTCCCAGACAATATCAATCTGGTGATATGGATCGGCAAGGAAAAATAAGCGGCCAGGGCAACAATTTATTACGTTCCTTACTTGTTGAAGTCAGTTGGCTGGGCTTACATCATAACAAATGGATGCTTGAAACTTATGAAAGGATAAAACGTGGCAGTGATTCACGTAAGAAGATCGCTATCACGGCGGTAGCCAGAAAACTTCTTATAAGATGCTGGGCAATGATGCGTGATGAATGCTGTTGGCGTGATAATGTTCACGAGCAGGTGGCATGATTAAAGATAATTTTTTTCATTCCCCTCCTCCGAAGTAGTGTTGTTAAGTTTAGTTAAATACTATTGTGTAATTTTGAAGTTGGAAATATTTAAGTTTTGAAATTTGATTTGATTGAAATGATAACAGCTCGTTTTGCGTCTTGGGCTTAAAGCTCGCCGCAGAGAATGGGCGTTATCGCATAAGTTGAATGGGGCCATGCTGAAAACCTGTTAAGGGGCATGGCAAATCCGGATAGAAGGTTGAATCAATCAAACAAATTTTTATCTTGACAGGTCTGGCTTCATAGAAGACAGGAAGTTGGCATTCATCCACGGGTAAAACCGTGGTTTCCTGTAAGGAAGAATGAAAATAAGTAAAAAAAATAGTCACAACCTTAGAATTGATTTTGACTATAATCCCAAAAAAGATATAATTATAAAATAGACTTAATACTCCTAAAGGATTAGTTGATAAATTCTTATTTGTACTTAGTACAAGTAAGAGGAAAATGAAACACAGAAGATTTAGTTGTATTGCATGTAAGATTATATTGGAGATTAAAAGGTGATCCGTAAAATAGAGCGAGGAAAACATATTGTAGCTGATATCTTTTGGACAGAATTTGCTATCAATAATATGGACATAGTTACAGCCATTAATAATTCTCCCTTACAAGTTAAAAACACAGAAAAGGATAAATACTGTGGGAGTATATTTGGAATAAGACTTAAAATGCAATATTTAAGTCGACAAAGATCCAATAAGAGAGGATGTATAAAAATACTTACAGATATACGATTGCCATTCGCACTTGGCAGGACATATGCAACAACTAATTTTACTTACTACGCCATTGATCCTGAAAGTTCTTTTTTGGAACTAGAAATTGATTTAGAAGCAGTTGGCTTGATGTCTATATATGCTAAATTCAGGCGTACAAACATAAAAAAATATATTGATCAAATATGTACTGATATTGAAAATGCAGCTCAAATTCTTGCCTCAGACGATAAAACGATAAGTAATATTTTAAATAAAGAACAACAAGAAAATATTGCGAAGTATAAACATAAACTTCTTAAGATATCTGCTTATAACTCTGATGTTTCTTCAACACTTGAAGCATCCATAAACCTATCATTGGTCAAAAAAACTATTGTTGTTGAAGCTAATGTACTTACACCTGATAAACATTTCATGACTGCCACCAATTATATAGCAGCAGATGATAATGAGTTTTCAAAAATGAAAAGTGTTGTAAACAAGTTAGCGCATATCAATAATCCTGCTTACATTCTCAGAGGAGAAACTTCAGATAAATTGGAGCCTATAGATTTTCATCAGTCTGCTCTTGAATTTGGATACAATTTATATCACAATCATTTCGGTGACAAATTAAATGAGATTGTACCCATTTTACTATTTCATGGTAAGGAAACTTTTTTAAGTCTAATTATTGATGAAGATCTTGAATTTCTACCTTGGGAAGCACTACATGATGGCAAAGATTTTTTATCCATGAAAATGCGGTTTTCACGCTCTTTAGGACCTTCCAGATACAATACAAACAAAGATGTACGAAATGTTGACGAACTCAATGTTTTGCTTGTTAGTGCAGATTCACGTGGTGACCTTCCAGGTACTATTGAGGAAGTTAAAACAATAGAAAAAATACTTAATGAAATAGGTGTACAGAATGTAGACATATTAAAAGGTTCAGAGGCAAATCGACACACCTTCATAGAGAAACTTACTTCAGGTAATTTCAACATACTTCATTTCTCTGGTCATTCAGTCTTTAAAATGGAATCACCTTATCAGAGTTATCTTGAATTGGCTCAAGGAACAAAAGTTTCTTTACATGAACTGGACAATCTCGCCAATCCTGAAAATGGTAGCAAACCACTTAATCTTGTTTTTTTAAATTCATGCCAGAGTGGACGTATTGGGACTGACAAAATAACCGGAAAAAATCTAAGTATGTGTCGTATGCTTAGAGAATCCGGAATAGATAATGTTATTGGTATGTTATGGAATGTATCAGATGAAGCAGCAACTCATTTTGCTTCTACGTTTTATAGTTTTTTAGCTTCTGGGAATTATGGTGATGTTTCTGAAGCAATGCGCCAAACTCGATACAAAGTTGCCATGGATAGAGCATGGCAGGATGGCAGTTGGTTATCCCCAATATTGTATTCTTAAAAAAATTATTGTAAGAATCATTCTCATTTTAAATATGGGTGTTGCTCTAAAAATAATGATTTAGTTATTTCAATATTAGGTGATGGGAATATAATCCCAAATTGCCGAAGTACTTCAAGAATCATCTCAATCTGATTCATGAGTTGATCACGGATAATGATCTGTATATTGTTATATTTATCTGGGTAATAATAATGCTGTCTAATCGTTATATTGATCTCACCATTTCTATCAACATTAACTTCATGAATGAATTCATGTTTAAGGAATTCATTTATTAAATCTTGATGTATTATAATATCGTCCAAATAAAATATAGATGACAATCTTTGAGGATTACAATTCAATATATCCGCAAGCGATAAAATTTGTGTAAGAATAATAGGGGATATATTATTACTATGTCCATCTAAAAAAATATTTTGTGTCTTAGTAAGCTCAGTGAAAGTACCATCGGCTTTTTTTGAACTTCCGGCACAAATATCAGCAACTAACATTGCTTCTTGTTCGCTTATAAATCCCATTAACTTCCATGCAGGGCAAATATCTAGGCTCGGATTTCCAATAATATAATCCCATGTTTTTTTCCCATGACTTTTATAGTTTTGATAGCATTCTTCTTCAGTTTTACATAAATCCATACCTAGGTGATAACAGTATGTTCCAATATAAACAATAAAATATGACAAAGAGTCATTTATACTATTTTCACATGCCTTTAGTATATTAGTCAAACACTGTAACATATGTTTAGAGCAACCAACTCCGACTGAAGGTAAGCATCGCATTTGTGGTTTACTATTCATCATTTCCAATCTTTCCTCGCACCAATCTCGAATACGTGTAGCTCTTTCCTTCATAGAATTAGTTAAATGGTCAAAAATCCATAATTCTGGATTTGCTATTATTTTGTTTGTTTGTTGTTGAATAATATTAGCCTTATTAATGTGCTGACTTATTTTATTCTGAATATATTCCCCTGCTTCGGATAACTGTTTATTTGAAAATTTCGATTTGTTCTTTTCGGCATATAGCTCGCCCCTTACGCGAACAATAATGCTAGGAAATGAGGTTTCAATTATATCCCAGATTTCATTAACCATAAAAGTAACAGATTTTAATTTTACACCTCCTATTAACTGCTGGGATATCTTTGAGATTCTCCTACAGAGTGCTCTAAAATCTAAAATATCTAATTTGGCCATAAGCGATGGCAAGAAAGATTCAAGTTCTTCTATCTTAATTAGTATATTATTTATTTCATCAGGATTCATCGTCTCATAATAAAAAGCAAGATCATTTCGACAGATAGAACATTCATCCAAATGCTTTAGTGCTTCTTGTCGTTTGTTTTCTGACAAAGTTCCCTCATATAAAGCACTAATATCTTCATTACTAAGACATTCAGCAGAAACTTCAGAGTATTTTCCCGTATTTTCTTCTTGCATGAGCGCTTGTTTTATGAGTTTTTCTATTTCATTTTCTTCACTATTTATATTTTTATCTTTTTTCATAACTACTCTCATATAGTACTTTTATTTATTGATGCCTCAATGATATCACAAGCGGACTTAAACTCCATTCTTGCAGTACTTGCACTATAACCCAATATATCACCTATTTCTTTAAATGTAAATTTGTGTGATGTATGACACCTGAGTTTTATAATTACACGCTTTCTTAAATCAAGAGTTTTAATTTTTCTATTTATTATTTCAAGAACGTCCAAGTCTTTAATAATAGAATTAACTGACTTGATTGTACGGGTAATTTCTTTTTCTTTGTTATTAGCTTCTCTTTTTAATTTTCGAATTCTATCTATAACAAGATTGCGTAAAGTAGCAAAAACATATCCTTCATTTATTGGCTTATTCTGTGATCTTGCATCAGAAATGCGTTTCAAAGCAGTATTTAAGATATCATCAATACAATCATCTCCAGAAAGCTGCTTATTAATATAATTTACTGCTATCTGAACTGGGAGTATTGCTTCAAGCCATGGAGGAAATTCCACCTGGAAAGAATATTTATTTTTATAAAAGCTATCTGTCATTTAATTCAACTCTATATTAGTTAAGAAGCACGATAAAAAATACATTATTTTAATAAAAGCGCAAAGAACAAAATTTTTAACTTCTTTAATTTTAAATCGAAAAATATTGTCATTATGATTATAACTACATATAAGACAACATGATACAGTCAGTACATGCTTCTTTATAAAGAGCCTATTTCGACTGTTTTCCCCTTAAATTAACATTCTTTTCTGCGCTTTTCTTAAAAACGTACGTTTGTTTTTGCAAAGGTTGCGATATGAAAATTCGAGACTTAGAGCAACCACACAAAGACATAGGAAAACGAACTCTTTCCTTTTTAAGATTCTTTAATTTTAGAAAAAATATAAGTGCGAATAAAAATATGTTTGACGAACTAAAAAAAATAAATATCAAAACCTGTTCAGACAAAGATCTGATCATTTGGTTTCGTCGGGCATTTCCTGCTATACAAGAATTTTATCAAAGATTTTGTAAACCTAAATCTTTATCATGCGACGAATGCTTCAAATTAGAGGAATGTAAACAATATAATAAAAAAAGAAGTGACAAAACTTGTTTAAGACTCGAACAATTTCTCCCAAGAAGATATGAGGGTACAGGTTACCGTGAAAAAAACTCAGGACTAATGATAAATGAGTTAGAAGAAGGCAAAGAGTATGAGTCAGAATATATTGAATATGAATCTAGACACCATAGCATCAAGTCCGGTCAAAAATATCTAACATCAATCCATAGAATAAAATCAAATGAGGAATTTTCTCTATATAAAAATTGCCCCATAAATATTTTCACAAAAGAACAATGGGAAGCTATATGCCTTCGTTACGATAAAGGCCATAAACAAAAAGAAATTGCAAAATCCATCGGTATCTCAAGGAGTTCGGTCAGTGACCGACTAAGGCGAGCAAAAAAGAAAATGAAAAATTACTATGAAGAGAAAAAATTGAAGAAAATATAAACGTCAAGACACGTCAAACCACGGCAAAATCTTTTATATATAGAAAAATAATATGTTTTGTACTTTTGGATAAATTAAAAAAATGAAAAATTTAGCTTTAGTTACTGAGGAAATAGAAAAAAAATATCGGGGTTTTAAAAGTTATGTACTATCTGCTGAGCAAATAGCGATGACAGATGAAGGTATTTTAAGCACAGGTAAAAACAAATATCAACTTACTGTTGAAGCACTCGATCAATTGGCGGAATATTCTGAAATTCCAAAACATTTTTTTATAAGTCTTGAACCTGATCTGCAGGCTATGGTTTTTAACCGCCTATTTCAAAATGTGACTCAAAAGAAAAGAATTGTACCGAAGCTTCGCATTAATTTGAATAACGAATCAAAAGTGGTAGGCTTCGACAATCCTGAGCTTATTCATATCAGGCCTTCAAAATTAATGGATCTTTTGTCTGCTTCGCTACCAAAAAGCCTATCTTCTGAGGAAATAGCGGTAACAAAAGTAAATTGCGATAATAACGTTATACACATTAGTTGTATATCTCCTCAAAATGTCACAGAGCCCCAGCCTGGAGATGTGATAAATGGTGGTATAGATATTTTGCACCATCTTTCTGGTCAGGGGGGAACACAGATTAGTTGTTATTTGAGAAGATTAATATGCAGCAATGGTGCTATTATGCATATATGCAGGGATAATAAACCACTTCGAGTCCGTAAGCTAAGAAACGGTCATTTTGAAGAAACCGACATGCTCAAACAAATTCAAGATCGTTTGTCACAAGCATGGGCACAGATTGGTGAAAAACTCGCCGCAATCAAAACCCTCACTGAAAAGAAAAGACTTCAATTAGAATTTTTAGAACATCAGCGAACTCGTTTTTCTTTAAACAATAGCATGCTGGAAGCAATCCGTGACGCAATATCACAGGATGAACTCGATCCAACAGGTACACAATACGATTTATTTAACGCTATATCAAGAGTTGCAACGCATTATAAAAAATTAACTTTTCGGCAACAACGAACACTCAGCTTTCTCGCCGGTGAATTTAGCCAGCAGGATGTTCACAAATGCGAAAAATGCGGCAGCTGGTTTACAAAATTAAACTGATATATTGATCAAGGTAATTGAAATATTTGACTGAATTGAGAAAAACATAAATGATTGTTAAAAAATTAAAATTTAATAATAAAATACATTCATACTCTGAAACAATAGTTAGAGAATTGACATTTTATAGAATATATAGAAAGTATTGTATCTCTAAGTACCGATTGTTCAATGTCTATTTTCAAAAGATCCTATGTTATAAATATTATATTAATAACAACCAGAAGATCGATTCTCTATTTTCCATTTTATATACCTTATCCAAGGCATGACCCGTCTATGTAAAAAATAATTAATGAAACCTTTTAATATTATGCATAATAAAAAGAAACAAAATAATTATACTCAGAGTACAAACAGCGGTATAATTGCCGCCTTAAAAAAATTAGTGAAGCGGCAGTCTTTTCCTGTAGATAAACCATATATTCCAGATCCTAACCGCAATTGTAATAATCCACCATTTAACTTTGAAGGTGACATGTCTGAAGTCGAAGCTGATATTCAAAATCTCCATGGAACCGCAATAACCTTCGGAACTCAGAAAAGCATCCAGATCGATGATTTAGGACGTGGCAAGGAATTAAAGCAAACTGCCAACTACATAATAGGAAACGGTAAAAGGATCTCCAACATCGAAGAAGTGTGGGGTATTTGCCGAATTTGTGAAGAAAATGCTTCTCAGCATTTTCAAGAAGGTAAAATAACTATCGAACAAGCACAATTGAAATCTCTTTTTGATGTAAAGTCCGCAAGACAATGCATCATTTGCGGGATTTATACATGTTCGCTTCATTGCCGGCCAATACAAACCTCAGAAGGTGTCAGTGATGTTTGCGTTATGTGCGAAAAAGAAATCAGCCGCCAACAAAAACGAAAAAAAATTATCGAATTTCTTTTGTCACCATTTATGGAATCTGAAAAACCAGAGGATAATGATAAATGCTAATACCTTGTTCACAATCTGAAGAAAACAAGAAAGAGTTTCAAGAAATAACAAATCTCCTGAGACAAAAAGAAATGCTCCATGATCAAGTTGTTCAGAGACTCTTAAGTATAGCAGAAAAAACTTTTCTTGAGCGGGCTTATGAACTTGCTATCGAACGACTTAAGCTGCTTATTGAACACAGAATAACTGATGAAAATCGTATGCCCGATGAATTTCGACCCTATTGCCCTGCATCACTTAGCAGAACTGGTAATTTAAATATAATTAACCAAATCGATGGAATCCCAATTTGTATTAATCATAATAAGTTGGTTACTGGTTTAGGTGTATTTGGCCCTCAAGCCAGTGGTAAATCCCGTTTTATTCAGCATTTTTGCAGAGAAATTTCTATTATAAATCCTAACATTAAAATCACTATCATTGATCCCAAGGCTGGTTTTTCAAATCTCAAGGATTTCTCGCATATTGATATGCAGGAAAGTTCATTTGATTTAATGCCGCCTGATGGTGTCAGTCTCGAAGTATTTGTTTATGAATTAATGCCGATTCTCGCGGCAACAACCGGGTTGATTTACGGCCTCGATTTATTGAATCAAGCGGTTGATATAGCTTTTCAACAGCGTCGTCAGTATATGGAAGAAACGGGTAATGATCCTGGACTTTCACTCAAAGACATTTACAATGCATTGAAACATTTAAAGATCAATAGTTTCAGAAAATCCGGCTACCACGATGCTGCCATAACTGCATTATCACTTATCTTGGGAATGATGCACTTATTTAGTTGCCGTCGTGGAATCTCACTTGACTGGTTGTTTAATAACAATGTAGTTTTGAATGCCCGGAATCTGACTGACGATATGCAGTGCCGGTTTTTTGTAACTTATCTTCTCTACTGGCTCTATCAGCAAGCCCGTCATCTACCCGAAACATACCTGATAACACATATAGTTATTATTGACGATGCAGCCAGGGCAATCGGAACTATCGGCAGCCAATTTGACGGTCACAGTAAAACTAGCCCGTTGGGAAATATCCTGGCTGTATTACGCAGTTCCGGTATATGCCTGATTTATGCTACTCAATTGCCTGCCCAGGTGGATCCGTCAGTGCTAACGCTTACACGAAATGCCCTTGTAATCGGCAATATTAACGGCCGGGAAAATCTCAATGTAATAAAAAGTATGATGTCACTATCTGATGAACAGATTGCAGCAATAACTCGATTTAAAACTCGCGAAACTCTTGCATTTATAAGCGGACATGACTGGTCATATCCTTTCCACGGTTGGACGCCGGAAGTAAATATAGCTGAGGTAACAACTGTCCATTCAATAAAACCTGTAATAGATATTGAACCTTGGCATAGTCTTGCGGATATTCCACAACAAAGAGTTACGGTGGATTCTTCAACTGCCGGCGATGATAAAGATAGCCCAGAGTTTCAAACAGTTCAATCTAATCCCGATATCGATATTACTAAAGCACCCAAAATCAACAGCAATGTCGACAAGCTTATTATTGGCATCATCCACTATCCCTTTGACAAGGCTGGTATCCATGCAGATAAAATGTCCTCAATAGGAAAATATGATATTGCAAAACGAGAGGCAGTTCAAAATGGTTTATTAATCGAATCGAAATGCGGACAAAGTTTGTATTTGATTCCCACCCAAAAGGCTTATGATAAATATGGAATCATGAATCCCTACAAAAGAGCCATAAGCCTTGAACATTCTTTTTATGTTGGTTTGGCCGCCCAGACATTGAAGCAAATCCCCTGCATTTATATTCGAACCGAGGTACCCATAGGAAATAAAGGCGCAACAATTGATTTAACCACCGCAGATAAATCCGGAAATTTAACCGCCTATGAAATAACTATATCAACTTCAAATCTTTCCAGTAACGCATCGAAACTTCAAGATTCGGCATACCAAAAAATAATTTGGCTATGTCGTGATGCTGATACAGCAAAGGCGGTCAGGAGCTATTTTAATAAATGTCAGTCACTTCCGCCGGAACTAATTTCAAAATTCGAAATTGAGTTTTTCAGTAAATGGATAACCAAATTTAATAAAAGGAAAAAATAAAATGCCAACACTAAGTCTCAAGAAAATATTTATAGCAATCGCTGGAATCATACTATTAAGTCATTTGAAAGATATCACAGGAGCAATCCAGTCAATTTATTTATGGTTTAGTGAGAGTCTTGATGGAATCAGGAATTTCGATAAAGGTGCACAGGCAGCAATCGCGTTTTATTTAATCATCTTTGTTATTATTCTTATTTATAATGGATATAACAAACGTGATAGGAAGGAGGATAACGAATCAAAAAATAAACACAATTAATATTATATCTAAAATCAATTTTTAAACATTTTATTAAAGGAGAAAAAAAATGTCATACGAGCAGAAAATAAGCCGTAACAAACCAGGATTAATTGGTGTGATTATTGATGACAGTATCAGCATGACGGAGAAGCTTCCCGGTACATCAGATCCAAGATACATGTGGGTTGAACGTTATGTCGGTATCATCTTAGAAGAATTACTTTCAAGGAGTTCTGAAGTAAAAGGAGACGGCGTAGTAATAAAACCACGCTACTATTTATATGTACTAAAATACGGCAGCGATACAGAATTATGGGGAGAAGGTGAAATGGACATTGAGGCAGCCGTGAAACTTTTCTCGGATTCCGGTAATTCTTTAGGACTGGGAGGTCACCTAGGTGGAACCGATGCAGAACAAGCATTCGGTGAAATGTATAACTACCTTGAAAAGACTTTACAGGAAGACCGTTTCCATGCAAGTTTCCCTCCAATGGTTTTTCATCTGACCGATGGTGAAAGTGCAACTGATGCTACTAAATATTCTAACAAAATAAAGGAACTATCGACAGAAGATGGTAATGTTCTTGTAGTCAATGCCTATATCGGTACACAAACCAGCCTAAGTTATACCGGACCAGCAGATTTTACTGGTTATGCCAATACAGCTGAGGCTGGCCCCGGAGAAGATAATATCCGCTTATTCAATATGAGCAGCGAAATGCCTGAATGTATAATGAATAATCTTATCGCCGACAACATATTTCCGAAAATTCGTCCTAACTCTCGTTTGTTCTTTGATGTACGCACTAAAGAAACACTTAAACACACCTTACAAGTTGTCGGCAGTATGGGCAGCAGAATGGCACGGTGAATGACAATGAATAATTGTAAAATATCAACGAATGATGAGTATTCCGCATTAACAATTGTCTCCGGAATGTTGTTCGGCGAAGCTGAAAAAGATCAGGATCGGGCCCGATGGTACGGGCCCGATCAAATCGCCTGTGTTTGCGATGGAGTGACATCTTCTCCACAATCTGGCAGAGCTGCGGAATTGGTTACACAATTTGCACCGATTATGTATGACAGCAATAATAAAAATAACCTTCAGACTATCTGTGATCTATTAATAACTTTACGTAAGGAATATCAGCAAAATGAAACAGTATTACCCGAAATCGAGTCGACACCTATGCAAAAAATGCTAGATAAAATCATGCAGGAAAAGAAAGCAATAAGTTTTCAGACTACTATGACAGCGGCCAAATTCGAATGCATGAATAAAACAGTAACGGCAAATATCCTGAAATGTGGTGACTCTGGATTTTTTGCCTTTTCGGATGAAGGAGAACTTCTCAGCTCATCATTAAATTTTAATCCCGACAATAATAATTCATCTTTATACGATAGTTTCCATTTTAGATATGGAGACCAACTTTTAGTAAGGTTTGAAGGTTTACTCGATAACAATGAGGATTTAGTTAAAAACTCTCAAATTAAAAAAGAACACACTAAGAACTGGCTCGTTTGTAGCCCTATAGAGGTTTGCAGTTGTAATACCAATACACTTGAAGAGTGTTCAATGAATCTGCCTAAGTTATCATTAAATAAAACAGATCATATATTGATCCCTAAGTTCTTGTACGGCACAGAGCTTTTTAGCAAAGGAGAACGTTACTTTGTCTTGGATTATTCAAGTGCGATAAGAGTAATTTCAAGTAATAAACTATATCCTGAACAACAAAAAATAATTCAGCGAGGATCTACAACAGAAGTGTTACCCGACCATTTCTATCAAGGCCGCATTGAATCGTATAAAGATTGTTTTCCATTTAATACACATTTTGTGCTTTGCAGCGATGGTTTTTATAATAGTTTTTGCGAAGCGAAACAGATTTGGGATTGGTTACAGGAAAATGCCAGACATCTTAAGAATCCTGAGAAAAGACTGCCCGTATTAAAAGAATTACATAGTAATCTCAATGCAAAGACGGGTGATGATGATATCAGCTTTATATGGATTTATCCAAAACATAGATATTCTCCAAAGTCTGAAGAATTACCAAAAAACAAATGAATATGAGAATAATTATATGTCATCAGAAATAATTGAAAAGTGGTTAACAAGTAAAAAATATTGTCTAATTGGACAGAAGCGAATCAAACCGGTTGAACACAACTGTCTTAAAGGCAAACCTCTCTCGTCCCAAAAAGGTCAGGCAGAGGCTTTCTTCCTCATTGACGACAAAGGTAATTGGTTGGTATTAAAGAAATTTCATTCTGGGCTTACTCCGGACTATAACTATCTTATCAATGTAGGCTTATTATTACCTAAAGATCCAGGTTTCATTTGCGGTACGGAAAGTCAGATCCTGTCAAAAGAAAATATAGTAAGAACCAAAGATTGTTATTACAGCAAGGACCTTGATCTTTGGTTAGATAAAACTATTATTATGCCAAAAATTAGCGGATATGATTGGACCGTTGTGTCAGATGATATACGTGATGGTAATATTAATCTTAATATTTCTCAACGAATTACGTTATGTCGAAATCTTACTAAATTGGTCAAACTTCTTGAAGCTGATCAATGCTGTCATCGAGATTTATCATGTGGAAATGTTTTTATTAATACTCAATCTTGTGATGTGTCATTGATTGATTTTGGTAGTTTCTATCACCCAAGCATTACAATGCCAGGAGTCACAACATGCGGCACGGAAGGTTATACCGCCGGATATATGTGGAACAAAAACGGTAAACTGGATGCCAGCAAAACTTGGTGCCCTAATGCTGATCGTTTTGCTCTCAGCTTACTCAATGTGGAGTTTTTAACGGTGTCTAATGGCACAGGAGCAACTGGAGAAGGTGGCATCTTTGATCAGGACGAACTTAGAAAACATTCTGGTCCCGGATTAAAAAAAATAATTGATAATCTAAAATCGAGATATCCTTCAGCAGCTCAGCTTTTAGAAAAAACCATAAATAGCCAAAGCTGTCAGGAATGCCCATCTCCGGATGAATGGAACGGATTCATTAAAACAATTGATGTACAAACCAAACAGGTTTGTCTTTCTGAGATACCTAACGAACCCGCATCAAGTATTTTAAAAATATTAAGCCGACGGCGGCCGGCTGCTCCCCTCTGGCCGGCGCCGGCTCTTGATGAGATGCCCGTCGGAACTATACAAATTCCGACAAAAATAAAAATTATACCAACGATAGTTGGTCTTCCTGCAGATCCTTGGTCGAACAGAAAACCTTAGCTAAAGAAAGCTCATGATTCATATGAATATAAATACAAATAAAGACATAATGAATAACTGGTTGAATTCCGGCAAGTCTGTTCGCATATGCGGACAGGATCTTAGACCGGTACCAAACGGATTGTTTACCGACCGCATTTTTTGTATAGTCAAAGGCCAGGCAGAGGTGTATTTTTTAAAGCAGGTTCCACATGAAAATATCTGGTTGCTTAAAATATTTGCACCAGGCCGAAGACCAACAGATGAATATCTCGAAGCTGTTAGTAATTATCTTCCCGGTACAGTAGAATTTTTCACTTGCACGCAAAGAAGGTTTCTCTGTGCAGAACATTTGGATTTAAGGAATTCAGGTTTCAATAATCCTGCTTTAACACAATTAACTGTAGGTTCTGTAATAATGCCGAAAGTACCTGGTACGACCTGGGCGTCTATGGCGGATGACCTGCGTGACGGTACACTCAAATTATCATTAGTTCAAAGATTACGGATGAGTTTAAGTTTGGCGAAATGCATTTCGGTACTCGAAGCCCGTCAATGTTCTCATCGCGATCTTTCATCAACAAATGTTTTTTATGAAAATGAACGTGCGTATTTAATAGACTGGGATAGTCTTTATCATCCCCAATTACCTTTTCAATCTAATACAACTGTTGGTACGATGGGATATATTCCACCTTTTTTAAATGTAGCGAATGGACAAGCAGATGTCTCATTATCGTGGTGTTTATATGCGGATAGATTCGCACTAGCTCTACTTATCACAGAGTTCCTCCTTGTTGATCATCGATATAGTATGCAGCATGAAGATGGCAGTCTTTTTTCACAGAAGCAAATTGATAGTCCTGATGATGGTTTTGTTAATGAAACAATAAATCAGCTTAAGCAAATATCTCCACCCTGTGCCATTCTGTTAAAACAGGCTTTTAATAGTCTAAGCTTTATAAATTGTCCTTCACCTGACGATTGGATAAGTGCACTAAAATACACTTTACGCAGACAGTCTGACACGAAAATATCTGGACCAAATAATGGTCAACAAACGCGGTTTGTTCGTGTAACTTGTAGCAACTGTAACACATCATTCAAAGTACCTAAGTCCAAAGTCAAGATGATTGAGGATAAGGGACAAGAAATACTTTGCCGGACTTGCCTGAAAGTACAGTTGAATAAATGGTCCGCCGAAAAGGCCCAACGTGACATGGATATACCTCAAGTATCTTGCGAGCACTGTCATAGCCCTTTTCGGCTTCAACGAGAAAAACTTGATTCACTCCTTGATAGGGGAAGGCCCATTCTTTGCCACAAATGTCTGCAAAAACAAATGAGAACATGGAAAACTGAAAATGAGAAGAACTATTCCGGCGAAATATGTGCTAAATGCGGATGCGAATTCAATATAAGCAAAGATAAACTCGACATTCTTAAAAATAAAGACAAGCAGATACTTTGCAGAGATTGTCTGAAAGAAAAGCTGCAACCGGATGACAGACCTAAAACACCAGTTATTAAAAAGAAAACTAGTTTTGCTTCATCACTTTGGAAAATTTTTGGGAGGACTATAAATGATTATTATTGCTAATCCAGTGTGGCTCGTTCTCGAAGCTATCAATATTACCATATTCCTTCTGCTGTGGCGCATCATATTGATGGGTCATTATGGTACTAAGCTTGAGCGTATCAAAGAATATGCAGAGTCTCTGTTGGATTCATTATGTACCGCCGTTGACAGACTCTGGTACAGAGCTATAAAGCGGCATTTGTCCCAAAGCGGGAAGTTGGTAGCGGTTGTATTGCTGCTTCTCTTTGTCCAAATAGTTTTGTATGGAATCGCAAGAGTACTTTAGAGCTTCAGAGACAGTCAAGTACTGAAAGTGAGTATAGTAAAATGCTAATAGATAAAGCTATCTCAAATCACTGGAAGATGCTGGGGCATCAAGACATGGGTGTGACCGAACTTCGCACGTTCGACCCTGGTCCTATGGTCGCATACGTCGATAATGTGGACGACTTTGTTCGCCTGTCTATCGAAATGGGAGCGAAGGCATCAGGCATTTATGTTGGTGTCCAGCCGCGGCCCTTGTGGCTGTTTGATAAAGCCCCTAATTGTTGGAGACCCGCACGTTCGGGAGCTGAATGCGATTGCGCATGCGACAACGATATTGAGTACATAACGACTGCCTTCTTTGATATAGATGTTGTTTCCATGGAGCGGACAAAAGGCCGTCCAGCCTCTAATGAGGAACTACTTGCAAGCCTCCACGCCGCTCAGTTACTCTGTCGGGAGGATGGTTTGATACTGAGTTCGACAATCTGTTGTAGTGGCAACGGCCATTATGTATTGGCTCCTATCGTTTCTATACCAGTTGATGGCAACGAAGTAGCATTGAAATTCCGGCACTTCTGCTATCAGTTGGCTGAGAGGGTGACAAATAGAATCACTGGGGCTAAGTTCGATCCTGTTTTCAACTTAAGCCGAGTAATGCGCATGATGGGAACTATGAATCGCAAAGGCCGAGCCCTGCCTGGAAGGCCGCATCGCAGGGCCCATTTTGTGACCCAGCCAACCTTTATAAGATCGATAGCATTACACCATATGATTTTAAATACCGAATCAGATGAGCCCTGCAGAAATATTAAGCCTTTATCCAAAGGTCTACGGTGTGATCTGCGAAAACTTGAAGATTGCGAGTTCATCGCATGGTGCCGGGAGTACCCGCAGTGCGTCAGCGAACCTTTGTGGTGGGCAATGATTACGAACCTGGCATACCTTGAAGGTGGCACTCAGCTCATTCATGAAATATCACGACTCGACATATCTCGTTACGATTACTCCGACACTCAGCGCGTTATTGATCGAGTGGTCGAAGCCGGGTACAAGCCCGTGCTCTGTAAGACTCTGACTAGTGTTGCGATTATGTGTCCTGGCAGAGTCAGGTTTCAGTGCCCACGAATAAATCAATGTCAAGCCAGAGCACCGATGTATATGGCGACATCATATATTGTTTACTATAGATGAGGAGATTTAGATATGAAAAAAGAAGTCAAGAACAAGCCACTCAAAGTGTTCCAATGTGGCCCTGTAAAAGCATCTATTTGGGCTGATTCTAAAGTTATCAACAACACCGTGGTGAAAGTCTACAGCATAAAAATTGACTGTGCTTATAAGCATCGTGACACATGGGCGTCCACAAACTCGTTTGCCACCGAAGATCTTCCTAAAGTGGCGATGGTGGCAAACGAATCCTATAAATATCTGCGGATGCGGACTTTCGGACATCAAACGCACCCCAATGAATATGATGACAACTCTGGGAACGATAAAAATGATAACCGTCAGGTAGATTAAAAGAAATGAAGATTATAAACATACGTGAAATAATTCAAAACCATAGTAATTGCAAATATGAAAGGAAAAGAAATGGAGAAGTTAATATTAACACTTAATGAACCCTTGTTACCTCTGGCTGGAATCGTCATCTTCGTCATAATTTGGGTGGTGGTTTACAGGACTTTCAAGGAGGCACAATTTTTTGGAAGCCAGGCACCAACAGCCACAATTGCGACATGCGTGTCCCTGTTGGCTGTAATGGGCATGTTCAATTTCCTGGGAGCAGGAGTTGAGCCGAACAGTGTTTCAGAAAAAACTGGCGGCGAGGGCACAAATCTGGATTTTATTATTCTACCTTATGCTGCTCTCGGTATCACGATAGTCCTTTTAGCACTCTATCTCTTTGGCAGCAAGCTTCTGGGAAAAGGTAAGTCAAAGGACCCTCTCGACTATGCTGAAAACCGAACTAAATCGATTTTTCAACCAGATCCGACCAAATGGGATAAGCCTGCCGAATGGAAAGTTGGAAAAGTGCAAAGAGGCAACATGAAGATCCAGGACAACTGCCCTGCTTCAAAGCCGACCGATAGACTCATGGGGAAGCACGTGAATCACAGTGATACTCGTAAAGAGATAAAATCAGACAGGATGAAACAATAGTGTTTGCTTCATCAAATAACGATGTTGGATCCAAACAAGGAGATTCAAAATGAGTAATTACATGACAATCTTAAGAGGTCTTATGCTGTCAGTGACACTGGCTTCGATATTTGCCATCTTCCTGATGACAATATTAAAGGTTACTAAGCGGGTATGGTTCTTCCACAGAAAAACGGCCTTCGTGGTATCAACGGCGGTATCGATTCTTTTTCTTTTTGCCTTGCCTCAGTTTCTTGTGGAGCCGCCGGATGCCCATCATACTCGAGGATATGGTGGCGTAATCAATGCCGCGGCAAGGTACTTCCAGCTCTTAGGAGTAGCTCTGGGAGCGGCAGCTGCCGTCGCACTTTCTCAAGTACTTCAGCTTGTCAGTAGAATGCCAGCAGACGAGAAACCTAAACCTCTCGCCAAGAAATCCTATCTCGCAGTCGTGAAGAACAATTCTCATGGAAGACCGAAAAAGAAAGAGAAACCTCTTGAAAAACCATCAAAGGAAGCGGCCAAAACCGCCGGAGAAGTTGTCAAGAAAGGCTAAAAACAAAGTAATAAAAAACGTATTTTTTAAGGAGCTTGATCATGCGTGTATATGAACGAAAATTGAAGAATGGTATTAGCCGCACTAAAGAATTTGAGAAAAAGCATCTTGCTGAATATGCCGTCAATATAGGTTTGAAATGTGGGCACGGCTGTGCATATTGCTCTACCGGAGCAATGTTAAGAACACATAATGTTTTTAACGAGTTAGGAGTATCTCCGTTTGAAAACAACTTTGCGATTATTGATCCGGACACAGCGAATCGCATAGCAAAAGATGCCATCAGCAAGAGACAAAGAGGCCTTGTCCAGCTTTGTACAATAGTTGATGCATGGTCGCCTGAAGCACAGCAGTATAATCTCGGTAGAAGGTGTTTAGAGGAAATTCTCTCACAACCTGGATGGACAGTTAGAATCCTGACGAAAAACGCGGCTGTCAGAAATGATTTTGATGTTATTGAAAGATATAAAGACCGGGTGCTTTTTGGCATGAGTATTACAGCGATTCCTGAACAAAGCAATGTAATATCAGTTATTGAGCCTAACGCATCCTGCATTGAAAAGCGAATGGAAGCGTTACGACAAGCCCATAACCGAGGACTGCGAACCTATGGCATGCTTTGCCCACTATTACCGGGAATTGCTGATTCTACAGCCCATATTGATGAGATGGTCAAGTATATGGTTGACTGTGGTGTTGAGGAAATTTTCGCCGAAGCTGTTAATCCGAGAGGCCGCGGGCTTATACTAACAGAACAGGCACTTGATGCTGCGGGATATTACACCGAAGCTACTGCCATCAAGAATATCCGCAGAAGACAAAACTGGTCCGATTATGTAAAACGCTTAATTAAAAATGTACAACGAAGTGTACAGAAATACTATGACATTAGCAAACTGAGATTTTTGCAATATCCATCGGGATTAACAGAAAAAGATATCGCCGAAATCAAAAAAGACGATGCCGGAGTTGTTTGGCTATAAAGAAATGACGGATGCAGATTTAAAATCTAACATAGGAAAAGCACCCATATACTGGATGCATGAAGCTATCATCTACCTTGGTCTTGATAGATTAGGATTGGCTCGTCCTGATCTTGCAATACATAGACTTATTAGGAAAGGAGCCTTACATCCAAAGAAGATATCGGGACATCTTGCTTTTGATAAGAAGGAGTTAGATCTTATCGCTGAGAATGGTGATCAGAAAAGAGAAAGATGGAGACCAAAAAAAATAAATTAAACATTTTTTATATTCTGCGTGAAAGAAAATACCTTTAAATCAGGATTTAAATTATATGAGCAAAATAAATAATGTAACATTCGCTTTTACAGGTATTTACGATAATGGGCGATACTGGATTCGAACCAGTGACCTCACGGGTGTGATAAGATTGGCTTGCGATATGAGTTTGAGGAACGGGCTGCTATCCTTGTATATGATGATTGTTTAAGCCAAGAAAGGTTGGAAGTTCAGGCTCTACAGGAAACAAGCGAAAGAGTTTAAGGTGAATAGGAATGATAGGCTTTAATTCGAAGAATACCATTATCAGAAATGAACCAGAAACACCATGTTTGGCAATGAGGCCTCGTGAAACAGCTAAAGCCCTAGGTATAAGTGAGCGTTTGCTATGGGAGCATACAGAGCGAGGAACAATTCCACATATCAGACTTGGTAAAGCTATACTCTACCCTGTGGATTCATTGCGGGACTGGCTAAAGAAACAGGCACAGTCAGATTTAGAACAAAATAATAATGAAAAAAAACCAGAATAATACTTGCATACTAAGTAAGTATACAGTATGTTTAATTTAATGAGCAAAATACTTAATGATATTCGTAAGGCAATCGAAGCCAGTAATAAAAGCCGCTACCGCTTGTCAAAAGATACCTCTATTCCGCAGAGCCAGTTATCGCGATTGATGACAGGAGAGTCGGGTTTAAGTGTTGAGGCATTAGAACGACTTGCAAAGGCTTTGGAGCTTGAGATTGTAATCCGAAATAAGACGAAACGAAAGAGAAGGTGAATTATGGCAAGTGTAATTAGCGATCCTAATGGTCGAAAGCGAATTCAATTTGTAGCTGGTGATGGGAGCAGAAGGACAATCAGGCTGGGTAAAGCAACTTTGCGTCAGGCTGAATCCGCCAAGGTAAAAATAGAACAACTGGCTTTGGCAGCTACCGGTATTACTGGTGTGGTTGATAATGAAACGGCTAACTGGTTATCAGGCCTTGATGATTCTATATACGACAAACTGTCTGGTGTTGGACTGGTGTTGCGGCGTGAGAGTACTAAACTGGGAGCATTTATAGAAGGGTATATCAAAGAACGCTCTGATGTAAAACCAGCCACAAAGATTTCATACAGGCAGGGAACTGATGCATTGCTTAAATTTTTCGGCAGGGACAAGGTTTTGAGAGATATTACACCAGGTGATGCTGACCAGTGGCGGTTATACCTTATCGGACAGGATTTGGCCATTAACACAGTCCGTCGACGATGCGGTATCGCAAAACAATTTTTTACCGTAGCTTTGAGGCGCAAGCTAATAACGTCCAATCCCTTTTCAGACCTTAAAGCTGCAGTACAAGGTAATCCCCAGCGATTCTACTTTGTCAAACACTCAGAGGCTCAAAAAATATTAGATGCTTGCCCAGATGCTCAGTGGCGATTGTTATTTGCTTTGAGTCGATATGGCGGGCTACGTTGTCCTTCGGAACACCTTGGTTTGAAGTGGGGAGATATAAATTGGGAAAAAGGTCGTATGACTGTAAGAAGCCCAAAAACCGAACATCACATCGGTCACGATTCACGCCTAGTCCCATTGTTTCCAGAGCTACTGCCTTATTTGCAAGAGGTATTTGAGCAGGCAGAGCCGGGGACCGAGTATGTTATAACTCGTTATCGCCAAGCTAATTGCAACCTACGAACCCAGCTTCAACGTATAATAAATAAAGCAGGATTGAAGCCCTGGCCGAAACTTTTTCAGAATCTACGCAGCACACGTGAAACTGAATTAGCTGAGCGTTGGCCAGAACATGTTGTTTGTGCGTGGATAGGAAACTCAAAAGCAGTGGCAAGAGAACATTACTTGCAGATAACTGAGGAACATTTCGAGCAGGCGGCGAGAATTTCTTTTGAAGATGGAAAAGCAGCGCAAAATACGGCGCAGCAAATGCTCGCAGAGCCTTGCATGACCTCGCATCCAGTTAGTGAATCTGCGAAATTCGACGTAAAACGAGATCCTGCAAGTCAATGCGAAACATCAGTGGGCCGGGTTGGAATCGAACCAACGTAGGCTTACGCCAATGGGTTTACAGCCCATCCCCTTTGGCCGCTCGGGCACCGACCCTTGTTTAATCGTCTAACTACCAAAAACAACAAGATAAAACATTTGCGTTCTATTGTCAAGAAACAATAATCAAATGTTTCAAAATTGGCAAATAAAACCGTATTGAATCAATTTACTTAGATATTTTCCCAAAGCTTTTTTGGGCGGCTTCGATTGTTTTTGAAATATCTTCTTTAGTATGAGCAAAGGAAACGAACATTGCTTCGTATGCACTTGGAGCAAGGTAAATTCCCTGTTCGAGCATTTTCAGGAAGAATTGTTTCCATATTTTAATATTTGTCGATTTGACATCAGTAAAATTCAAAACTTTCCTATCTGTGAAAAAACAGCTCATAATTGAGCCTATGCGATTGATTGTCATTGAAATTTTCGCATCTTTAGCGGCTTGAGCAAGACCTTTTTCCAGCTCCGCAGCAGAAGATTCAAGCTTCTCATAAGTACCTTCCTGGGCAAGGATGTCGAGAGTTGAGTTTGCGGCGGCGGTCGCTAACGGATTGCCGCTCAAAGTTCCAGCCTGATAAACCGGCCCCAGCGGCGCAAGCATATTCATTATTTCAGCTTTGCCTCCAATCGCGGCGGCGGGAAGGCCCCCGCCGATGATTTTGCCAAGGCATGTAATATCGGCGTTGATTCCAAAAACTTCCTGCGCCCCGCCCCTTGCGAGTCTAAAACCAGTTATCACTTCATCAAAAATCAAGAGAGCATCTTCTTCGTTACACAAATCGCGAATTGCCTGCAAATATCCATCAAGAGGAAGTACAACGCCCATATTTGCGGCGACAGGCTCGATAAGAACCGCCGCGATATTGCCTTTATTTGCCCGAAACGCAGCTTTTACCGACTCAATATCATTGTATGGAACTACGATAGTTTGTTTTGCGATTGCATCTGGAACTCCCGCACTTGAAGCGACCGTACCAGTGCTGGTTTCCGCTACTCCTGAACCTGCGGCGACAAGAAGGCAATCGCTATGGCCGTGGTAACAGCCAACCATTTTTATAATCAGATCTTTTTTTGTAAATCCGCGGGCGAGCCTTATTGCAGTCATAACCGCTTCTGTACCGCTGCTAACCAGCCGGACTTTTTCGATAGAATCAAAAGAATCAATGATTTTTTGTGCCAAATCAGTCTCAGACTGGGTAGGTGCGCCAAAAGATGTGCCTTTTTGAGCAGATTTATTTATTGCTTCCAAAATTTTCGGGTGCGCATGGCCTAAAATCATCGGTCCCCACGAGCAAACGTAGTCAATATACTCGTTTCCATCAATATCGTATATTTTTGAGCCTTTGGCATGGTCAATAAATAGCGGCTCGATTCCTGTGCCGCCAAATGCCCGAACAGGCGAATTAACACCACCTGGAATATAATTAAGGGCGTTATTATAGGCCGCTACTGATTGTTGCCTCGTCCATGTTCCTTTTTCTGATTTCATTTAGTGCATTCCTGAAAACTTAATCAATTAATAACAATATATTCTGTATAATGTAATATTTAGACCTCATTCTAAAACATTATAATATAACCATTTATCAATAGTAATCTTAAATAAAAAGGAAATAGTATTTTTCTTGCAAAATCTTTCAGCAAACATATACTAATAGGTTTCATAAAAAATATATTTTTTGGAGCTTACTTATGGATTTAATTAAATGGTTGCGTAAGAATAATTCAAAATTAATGGCTGTAGTTGTTATTGGTCTAATGATTGCTTTCATTGGAGGCTCTTCTTTGACGTATTTACTCAGCGGAAGAGGCAACACAAATAAAGTAATTGCACACTATGGCGACAACATCGCTATTAAACAATATGATTTAATGGCCGCACAACAGGAACTTGATATTCTCGGAGCCCTTCAGGCTCAAACGATTCTTAAAGCATTACAGGATCCAGTTGATCAATCACCAAATTTACAAGCTCTCATATTGGGTGAACTGCTCTTTTCTGAATCGAGGCCATCACGGGAAGTAGTTGCTTACCTGCAGCAGACTTCAGGAAAATATCAGCATAGAATCAACAAAAAGCAAATTAACGATTTATACAAATTGTCCGCGTCTAACTTCTATTACTGGTTTCTCTTGGATAAAGAAGCGCAGGGCGTTGGTTTCAAAATTTCCAATGAAACAGTTCGCAGCATGCTTTCTCAGGCATTGCCGCAACTGACAGGACAACAATATTCTCAGTTTATTAATAATCTGATGAAATCAAGTGGAATTACCGAAGATAGAATACTTACCGTTTTCGGTAAATTGCTCTCTGTTATTCAGTTCGCAAGTTCAATAAGCACCGGGCAGGATATTACAACCCGGCAGTTGAAATATCTCGCATCTTCGCAGATGGAAACTGTCGATATCGAATTTTTGAAAATTAATTCCGAAAAATTCCTTGATAAAATAGAAAACCCAACCGAACAGCAAATATCTGAACAATTTGAAAAATATAAAGATTTCTTCCCGAGCGAAGTAACCAGCGAAAATCCTTATGGCTTTGGTTACAAGCTGCCAAACAGAGTTCAACTTGAATACATGTCGCTTAAACTTGACGAAGTTAAAAATATAATAAAAGAACCGACTGATGACGAACTCAGCAAATTTTATAATGACAATAAAAGCAGTTCTTTTACGGAGCAAGTGAAAGTAAATCCAGACGACCCGAATTCAGAGACGATTTCCAGAACCAGACCGTTCTCTGAAGTATTGGATCAAATAAAAGACTATCTTATTCAGGAAAAGATTAACCTGAAAGCTGATAGTATTCTTCAGGAAGCCAAATTACTGGCAGACGGCTCACTTCAGGATTACAACGATACGGAACTTGATAAGCTCAGTATTGAAGAACGAAAAAAGCTCACCAAAAACTATGCTGATATAGCAAAACAGTTAAGCGAAAAATATAATATTAAGATATACCAGGGTGTTACCGGAGAACTTAGCGCCGAGGACATGCAAACCGAAGAGCGGCTTTCACAATTATATAAAGAAGGCTACATAAGCGAACTTAATTTGGCGCGAATAGTTTTTAGTCTCGAACAATTCGATATGACTCTGCTCGGTACATATGAGTCAATAAAACCCGAACTATATTTAAGCGTAGTACCGATTAAAGATAAATCCGCTTCTGACAAAACTATGTCAATTGTAAGAACGGTTAAAGCGATAAATTCATCCGTCCCGGAAAGTGCTGAGTTGACATATAGCAAAAAGCCGTTTATTTTCGACCCTAATCAGGAAAATAAAAAAGAAAATACCGTTTCAATAAAAGAAAACATTATTAAAGACATTAAATGTCTTGCGGCGATGGATAAAGCAAGAACAAAAGCAAATGAATTTCTTGAATTGGCATCAACCCAGGAAGACCTTGTATGGGAAAATGCCATTGATAAGTTTAACGAGCTTTATGAACAGGAATATCCTAAAGACGCGAACGACACCGATGTAGCAAAGGCAGAAGACAGTAACGAGCCGGCTTTCAAACTGGAAGACCATTATTCGCTGACTAAATTATCAAAAGAAGCATTCCTGACAATATTACAGAATCAGGATAATCCGGCTTCAGAAGGAATTAAGAACCTTCTGAATAAAGAATCTCAATTTCTCGATATTATTTTCTCGATGGCGCCAAAGGATAGTAATGCACCTGAATTTAATCCTAAAATTGTCGAATTCAAACCTGATTTAAGTTTCTATGTTATTAAAAACATTTCTAAAAATCATCTTTGGAAAGAAAATTTCGAGAGAATGAAATCTTATTTGTCATACAAAAAGGACTTAAGCGAGTCACAAAGCCTGGCTCTGAACCAATTCAATCCAGAGAATATCTTAAAACGCATGAACTTCAGTTTTGCTGATGAAGTAAAAAATGATTCCAGCAAAAAGGAATAACTGATTGGTTAGCTGAGTTATAAACGGAATTAACTACCCAGACTATTATTATGGCATCGCCGTTAAAAAGTAATAACATTATGTTTTTCATAATCGTAGGCCTGCTCGGCTGGTTCATTCCGGGCGGCGGTCATTTTGTTATAAACAAAAAAACGCATGCTTTAATAATATTCTTTTTCATAATGATAACCTTCATAATCGGATTATATATCGGCTCGATAGCCGTAATCGATCCTGTTGGTTCAAAACCATGGTATGCGGCCCAGGTTATGAACTCTCCCGCGGTTATGATTTTGGGACATATTTCCGAAACAGGCGGGTATTATGCCTATGGAAAAGCCGCTGAAATCGGCCAGATTTATACGAGCATCGCGGGACTGCTAAATCTTTTATGTATGATAAACGCTGTGTATTGGGCGTATCTTATTAAAACAGAACACGCTGGAGAATAATATTTTGATAACTTTTTCTCAGATAATTGCCAGTTTTACACAACCTGTGAATATTGGTGTAAATCCGCAATCAATGCTGTGGCTGATTCCGCTATTCGTTTCTTTTTCCATAGTCTATAAAACAACAAAACTGCCAAATATTAAATTCACTTCTTTCATAAAAGATGTTGCTATTCTTTTCGGTTCAATCATGATTTTTATAATTATCACAGCCGCGGTTTTATATTCGTTTGCATGGATATTAACCGAATAACCTCGATTTTTGCAAAGAAATCGTTACTTTAGACGATAATATAGGAAATAAATACAAACCTATTTTCCGATAATAATATTGACTTTTTGTAGTCATTAATGTATAATATTATCTCATATTAGATTAATATAACTTGAAATGTGAATGTGCAATTTTAAGTAATTTCCACAATTCAAAGTATCTTTATTATTTGAAAAGGAGATTATCATGACTAAGAGATTGTTTTCAAGATTATCATTGTCGATTATGGTTATTGTAGGACTTCTTGTCTTGACAAGTTCAGCATTTGCTCAAGGCAGAAGCGAGCAGGCTTTTGAGCGAGTAAAACAAGTTCAAGAAAGAAATACTGCAAATCTTCTGGCCAGAGCAGATGTTGTCGGTACAGCTATCAGTCTCGACCAGAACGGCCAACCGATATTGCAAGTTCTTATAGACAATCCGGTCAGGGGAAATATACCAAGATTAATTGAAGGTGTACCTGTCCAATTGTTAATATGTGGGAAAATATATGCGCTACCAAAACCAGATCAAACAGGAAAACCTCCAAAAACTCCTGAAGATCCAATAGACCCAACCGCTCGCTTTAATCGCCCTGTTCCAATTGGAGTTTCAACTGGACACCCGGACATCACTGCAGGAACAATAGGTTGCAGAGTTACCGATGGAATTTCTGTCTATGCTCTAAGTAACAACCATGTCTATGCTAATTGTAATCACGCTGTTCTTGATGATAGCGTATTACAGCCTGGAGCTTATGATGGAGGTGGTGAAGGAGATATAATCGGTTATCTTGCTGCTTATCAAGAAATCAATTTTACTGGTGGTGACAATACTATAGATGCGGCTATTGCCTTAGTCGATACAAGTACTGTCGGTATTAGTACACCATCTGATGGTTATGGTACCCCAAAAAGCCAAACAATATCGGCCTATATTAACCAAAAAGTGAAGAAATATGGGCGAACAACTGGTTTTACAAAGGGAAGCGTTATTGCCATCAATGCTATTGTTGAAGTTGTTTATGGCGAAGATGGTACAGCGAATTTTATAAATCAAATTGTCATATCACCAGGAACTTTTAGTGCAGGCGGAGACTCTGGATCGCTGATAGTAGCTGATGGCATAGGTAAAAACAAACAGGATGACCGTAAACCAGTCGGCCTGTTGTTCGCAGGCAGTAGTTTATACACAATAGCAAATCCTATCGATAACGTTCTTAATGCTTTGGGTGTCACAATAGATGGTGATTAGCAATTCTATTTGATAAATTATATATTACTTCGATACTACAGGGGCATAGATTGAAATAATCTCTGCCCCTTAATTTTTAATTGTCTTATTTAATTAAACCGAAGACTTTGACATAAAGATAAAAAGGAAATATTATGCCAGAGAAAAACATCGAACAGGTACAAAAAGAACATTACCGCCAATGGATGACTATACCAGGAGTCGAGAGCGTTGCGATTGGTTTTATGAAAGACAAGCCTTGCATCATAGTATTTTCTTCTATCCAAGCAGATGAACTTCTTGCAAAGATACCCTCGAAAGTAGATGGGTATCAAGTTATTATCAAGCAAACAGGTAAATTTCACGCTTCTAATAACCAATAGATATTTATAATAATTTTTGAAATTTACAAATTCTTCACTTGACAGAACCACTAACTTTATAGTAAATAAATATCTATATAATTATTTGAAAGTTTTTTAATGTTTAATTTTAGGGAAAACATGCATAGGCAATTAACAAGCCGTAAGGCGGCCACGATGCTTATGCGCACAGGTCTAACTGCATGCACAACAAAGACTTATGCTCTTGTTATTATTGTATGCGTACATAAAGAGCCTGTTCCCTAAAAGACTTTAGAAATAATTGAGATTTGAAAAGCCTTTCAGGGAATATAAAACCTGGAAGGCTTTTTTATTTGGGAACAATTATTTAAAAGGAAAAAAATGGAAGCCAAACAAAGTAAGCCAGAATGGCAATATGATGAAATGAAATTATGTGGTGTAAAGTTCGATGCTGAAGAGTTTGCCGATAAATATGATAAGCATCACGAAAAATTCAGAGATTATAAAAAAGAAGCTCAGCAGCGAATCGAACTGCTTGCGCTTAATAAGCAATCTACCATACTCGATATGGGTTGCGGAACTGGTGCGTTTGCAATTCACGCCGCAGGTTATTATAAAAAGATTTACGCCGTAGATGTTTCTGAATTGATGATAAATCATGCTCGAAGAAAAGCTAACGAAGCCGGTATTGATAATATCGAGTTTTGTCACGGGGGCTTTTTAACATATGAACACAAGGACAAACCGGTTGACGGAATCGTGTGTTCACTTGTATTGCATCATTTGCCGGATTTCTGGAAACAGGCAGCGCTGACAAGATTAGCACAAATGCTCAAACCTGGCGGCAGATTTCTATTGTTCGATGTAGTATTCTCATTCGATATCAATAAATATAAAGCTTCGATAGAAAAATACATCAAAACGATGGTTGAGCGATTGGGACTCGAAATGCAGCAGGAACTCGAAACACATTTTCGACAGGAATATAGTACGTTCGGCTGGATTATGGAAGAAATGCTCAAACGGGCAGGCTTTAAAATTAATAAATCAGATTATATTGAAGGCTTTTTCGCTAATTATCTTTGTACAAAGAAAGATGAATAATTATGCAGCGATTGACAAAAACAAACGAATACAAAGGAATAATATTAATGCTGTCTTCATCTGTGGCGTTCTGTGTAATGTCCGCTCTTGTGAAGTACGCATCCAATATCGATCCATACAAAACAACTCTGTTTCGTTTTATAATTGGACTCGGTATATTGGGTACCGGAGCATTGTTCGGAAAAATACAACTACGATTCGTGCATGGGCGATTATTATTTCTCCGCGGCTTGTTCGGCGGGACATCGATACTTTTATTTTTCTTATCGATTTCCAAACTCGGTGTTGGCAAGGGAACCGTTCTTATATATTCTTTTCCTGTATTCGGAACGATTTTCAGTGTAATCTTTCTAAAAGAAAAACTCGGCGCACTTCGTCTCAGTTCAATAATAGCTGCTTTTGCCGGTATATTTTTACTTGCGGCAGACAATGGAAACGGCTCATCTTTACTGGGCAACTTTGGTAAATATGAACTTCTTGCTGTCTTGGGAGCCGTACTTGGTGGATTAGCTTTAGTAATTGTGAAAAAACTTCACGACACGGATTCTTCATACGCGATATATTTTTCGCAATGCGTAATAGGTCTGTGGGTTGTCGCGCTTCCGGCTAATATAGTACCATGCGCAATAGGATTTTCAGGCGGATTCCTGCTTGTCGCTATCGGTATCGTGTCAACAATCGGACAGCTTCTTTCGACACAAGGATATAAATATTTACCGGTTTCAACCGGTTCATTGCTTGGAATGCTTGTACCAGTACTAAGTTATATAGTTGGAGTGATATTGTTTCATGAATCTTTTTCGATAAATTCAGCAATAGGTTCATTGATTGTAATTACTTCATGCGTCGTTGTATTAGTTGGAACAAATAACCAAAGAAAGGATAATTTATGAATAGCCTGTTCGCTGCACGAATGAAAAATGTTCCTAAATCTTTCATTCGTGAAATTTTAAAAGTAACTCAAAATCCTGATATAATCTCTTTCGCGGGTGGACTTCCTAATCCGCGTTTTTTCCCAGTTAAAGAAATTACAGAAGCTGCAACAGATGTATTGAATGGAACGGATATATCTGCTCTGCAGTACGGCACAACCGAAGGATATCCGCCTTTACGCGAATATATTGCGCAAAGATATCGCGACAAGAATATTTTAGATATTACCGCCGATGAGATACTAATCACAAACGGCTCACAGCAGGGATTGGATTTAATTGGTAAAGTTTTCGTGAGTAAAGGTGACAAGATAGCAATCGAAAAACCTGCGTATCTTGGCGCAATCCAGGCGTTTTCGGTTTACGAGCCTCAGTTTTTCCCTGTGCCTCTTTTAGAGGATGGAGTTGATATTGAGCGTCTTGAAAATGTTCTGAATGAAAATAGTATCAAGTTTTTTCACACGGTGATAAATTTCCAGAATCCATCTGGTATTAGTTATTCGGAATCCAAACGCAAAGAACTGGCGGAGTTACTCAAGAAATACAATACGATTGTAGTTGAAGATGATCCGTACTCAAATTTACGATTTTCCGGAACTGCGCCAAAATCCATGCGAAGCTTTATGGACGGCCAGGCGATTTTGCTTGGTTCGTTTTCCAAAACAATTGCTCCGGGTATGCGGCTTGGCTGGATTTGTGCTAAAAGTGAAATCATGGATAAACTTATTATAGCCAAACAGGCAAGTGACTTGCACTCAAATTCTCTCTGCCAGAGAATTGTCCATAAGTACCTGATAAACAATGACGTGAATAAACATATAGAGACAATAATCAATGTTTATAAAAAGCAAAGAGATGCTATGATAACCGCGATTGAAAAATATTTTCCATCGGAAGTCAAATTTACCAGGCCAGAAGGCGGAATGTTTTTATGGGCGACTCTTCCTGAACATTTATCGGCTTTGGAACTATTTGAAAATACCGTGAAGGAAAATGTCGTGTTTGTCCCTGGTACTCCGTTTTATATCGACGGAGACGGAAAAAATAATATGAGATTAAACTTCTCGAACGCGGATGAAAACGTTATTGAAGAAGGAATAAAAAGATTAGGAACCATAATCAGAAAATCGTTGATTTAAAATAGTTTTATCAAATACTTTACTAATAAATATAAATCGTTTAGGAATAATAATATGAATTCAAAAATTGAACAAGCGGTGGAGCAATTTGAAAAAGGGTTTAATTGTTCACAGGCGATATTAAGTACCTACTGCGAGCAATTAGGTCTTGATTACGAAACAGCATTAAAAATAGCAACCGGATTTGGCGGCGGCATGCACATTAATGGAACCTGCGGCGCAGTAACAGGAGCATTTATGGCACTCGGTTTAAAATATGGCAATATAATAGCTGAAGATAAAATTACAAAAGAAAATGTTTATATAAAAATTATTAAATTCTCAAATAGATTCAGTGATCAACATGGTTCCATTCAATGTCACGAATTGCTTGGTTATGATATTACAACAAAAGAAGGCGTAGAAATAGCTCGCAAGAAAGGTGTCTTTTCTGTTATATGCCCAAAGCTGGTTAAATCCGCCGCGGAAATTCTTGAAGAAATGCTTAATGAAGATGTTTAAGAAAACAATAAGGAAATGATAAATGAATATTCTACAAGCTAAAATTGAAGATGCTCAGGAAATCATGAATTTACAAAAACTTGCTTATCTAAGTGAAGCTAAAATATATAACGATTTTACGATACAGCCGTTACATCAGAGTCTGGATGATATAGTATCAGAAATCGAATCGCAGTGTGTTTTAAAATATGTAGAAAACGATAAAATCTTCGGCTCCGTAAGAGCTTATATGTCAGAAGGAACTTGCTTTATCAATAAACTTATTGTACATCCTGAATTTCAAAATCATGGAATAGGAACAAAATTATTAAAAGAAGTTGAAAGTAATTTTAACCAAGCCAAGCGATTCGAGTTGTTTACCGGTTATAAAAGCCTGAAGAACCTTCATTTATATCGCAAACTTGGATTTGAAATATTTAAGAGAGAGAAAATTAATGAGGCGTTAACGCTTGTATTTATGAAAAAGGATGTTTCGATCAATTGAATATGGCTTTTGAATTAAAAAATGTTGTTCCATGGGGAAGAAATTCTGATGAATATATCAGGATGTTCGACCTTAATGAAGAAGAACTTAAGTTTAATATTTTAAGTTGCGCTGATGGACCAGCGAGTTTCAATAGTGAAATGACGAAACTGGGAAATAATATAATTTCATGCGACCCAATTTATGAATTTACAGCCGGACAACTTGAAACACAAATCGAATATACATATGACAAAGTAATGAAAGAAACATACAATAATAAAAATAACTTCGTATGGAACATTATTAAATCACCAGAAGAATTGGGTGAAGTTAGATTAAAGGCAATGAAAGAGTTTTTGTCAGATTTTGAAACAGGCAAGCTGCAGGGACGATATATAGTTGCGAGTCTGCCATCTCTACCATTGGAAGATAAAGAATTCGACTTGGCAATCTGCTCACACTTTTTATTCCTTTATACAGAACAATTATCAATGGATTTTCATCTTGCTTCTATTATGGAAATGTGTAGAGTTGCAAAAGAAGTTCGCATTTTTCCATTGCTGGATTTGAATTTGAATAAATCCAGACATCTTCCGACAATTTGTTCAGAATTGTATAAAGCGGGCTTGAATGTTGAAATAAATAAAGTACCCTATGAATTTCAAAGGGGTGGTAATGAAATGATGAAGATATTCATGTAGGAAATTATAATTTATGTTGAAAATATACCCAGCCGAAACCGCTATAGATATTAATAATACAAAAATATTATTTTATGAATATCTCGATTATTTGAGGAAAGAGTTTCAGGCACAAAAAGACTTGCCATGGTTCATCGATTATTACCGTAACTTTGAAAAGGAGATAGAAGGCTTGCCGGGTCATTATTCTCCACCTTCCGGGTGTATTCTTCTGGTCGAATATAACTCACAACCAATTGGATGTGTTGGACTTGACAAACAGAGTCACGGCATATGTGAAATGAAAAGACTCTATATAAAACCTGAATTCCATCGAAGAGGTATCGGCACTGTTCTGTGCAAAGCACTTATGGATAAAGCAATCTTATTGCAATATACACACATGCGATTAAGTACGGCTCTTGAAAATCCCAAGCATTTATACAGAGCTTTGGGATTCAGGGAAATACGTCCTTACAATAATGTGCCCCTTCAAAACGCGGTTTTCATGGAATTGAAATTAATATAAAATACCCAAAAAATGACAATAAATGCAATCATATTTGATTTTGATGATACACTCGCGGTTGAGAGAGCTTCCGCCGAAGAAGCTATGATGAAAACGTGTCAGAAGGTTCGCCAAAAGTATGATATTGAGCCGCAGGAGTTGTATGGCAATATTTGGGAAAAAGCACGTGAATTATGGCACAACAATTCGCCTGTCCGGAAATATTGTGTAGATGTCGCGATAAGTTCATGGGAAGGCCTATGGGGACGTTTCGAAGGAGAAGATGAAAATCTGAAAATACTTCGTTCATGGGTACCAACTTATCGAAAACTGGCATGGCACAACACCCTTCTCGAATCTGGAGTAGATGATATTGATTTTGCGGAATATCTATCGAACGAATTTCCAAAACAAAGGCGGAAAATCCATAATGTTTTCGATGACGCTGAACCCAATTTAATCAGGCTGAAAAAGAAATACAAACTTGCACTTGTTACCAATGGAGCATCTGATTTGCAGCGTGAAAAAATCCAGGGATCCGGCCTTGCAAAATATTTTGACGAGATTGTGATAGCCGGAGATGTCGGAATCCGCAAACCTGAGCCGGATATTTTCAATATTGTTTTAAACAGAATCGGTACAAAACCGAACGAAGCGATTATGGTAGGTAATGATCTTGAATCAGATATAGAAGGTGCTAATGAGGTCGGAATTAAAACTGTCTGGCTTAATCGCGGTAGAGAAAAAAATCAAAGCGATATAAAACCTGATTACGAAATAAATAGTATGAATAAATTACAACACCTACTCAAAACTTTGGATTAGTTATTGAAGATTAGAATTTAAACTGGTCTTTGAAGACAGTCTGGAAATCATATACGTTATTGAAATCATCTATCGAATCGGTTGGCTGGGCGCTCATCCATTCGTTTTTTATCATCAGCCAGACGATTTCGCCGAAATCGCGTGTTGTTTTTATATCCCAGTCGTTCAAGACGGATTTGGCAAGCCTTCCCCATCGCTCCAGGGCGTATTTCCTCAATCCTTCGCAAAGAGTTTGGCCGCTTACATGGTTGGCCTTTTCCTCGGAAACGATTTTTTTCGCGGTATAACCAAGCCCTTCATAGACAAATCCAATTGCTTTTGCACTATAACGCCCATCTTCCAGGGCAATTTGTTCGAGATTCTTTTTCATTTACGTAACCCAGTCTCCATTTTGGGAAAAAATTCAATTCAACGTATCCATTCTATAATTTTCTACGCTTAAAGTCAATATTCAGACAGAAAAACCAAGTATTTTCTTCTAAACCAGCGACCATTTGAAACATGCACGTCTCAATACAGCTAAAAAGATGGCCCATAATAATACAATAGAACTCACAACAGAATAAGGATTTATTATAACCGAAGAAAATTCATGAACCCCTGCATCTGCAAAATTCTGGAAGGAAAGAAACAAAGCTATCATTATTGAATACAGAATTATTACCATCAAAAATAATAATAAATGCTTCTTATAGAAAATCAGCCTGAATGTAAAAATAAAGGGTACCGCAAGAACAGGCAGCAATATAAAACTGAAACTGATTGGATGGAAAGAGACTGCTTTGTCAAATAAAATGAAATCCGGCATTATTGGTTTGGCAATATTTGTTAATACTATTACTACAGCACATATACACATTATGTAAAAGGTATATGTAATACTCAAGCCAAGAGCACTGTAAAACCTTTCCTTACGTCCATCTGAAATTAACATAGTAGAGAAAACAGGAATTTGTGTAAAAACTGTAACCATCAAAACCATCATGAATAATGCAAATGGAGATGACTGACGCGAATAACAAAACGCAAAAAGCATCGCAAGTAAAAAAAGTACACCCAACGGATTGAAATTTGAAAACTGTGGGCCATAAGTTTTATATAAGTTACCCCATATATATCTTCCCATGCCAAAGTATTTATACTTGTTCATTTTTTTAAGAAAGAATCTTTCTACTGAAGGTTTTATTTGAAATCTAATTTTTCCTTTTTGTGACGCCAGCTTAAACTGATTATATTTTTCAAGTCTCTCTTTATTCCACATACCTATAATTGGCATTTGTGGAACTGCACAGAGCTTTCTGTGAATTTCAGAAAAATTCAATTTCCGCCAGATAAAAATACAACTTAACAAACCGGCACTGATTAGAATAACAGGGTGCTGTAATATTAACCAGCCCAGAAAATCATAAGGACGGCTATAGAAAGAAGGCATAAACATTATTACCCAAATAAATATTAATACGTTTCCTGTAATTAAAATCAGTTCCGCTCCCAATAAGAAGAAAATGATATTAGCAAAGAAAATGGGGATTACTACGCCGCTCCATCTATCACCAAATACGAAAACAGCAGCAATTAATCCAAGAAAAAGACTTGCTATCACACATAATATTAATAGTACCTTTTTAACATTTTGCCTGTGTCCAGGCAGACAAAACGAGAATGGTTTACTAAATATATCTATATGCATAAGCGATGCCAAAAAACCAGCGAATATCGGCAGATTCATAAATACACCTGTTACTAATTGCTCGTCATTCTTCTGGTCAGCAACGAATCCAACCGTAAAGAAAATTATAAGTGCAGAATATAAATAAGCCGGCCAGAAGTAACGATTTGGGAGATATATTTTCAGGTTTGCTATTAAAGTTTTCATTTTATGCTCCTACTGCACTTATATGTTGATTAACAACAATCTTATACAGTTCTTCCAAAGGCAAAGTCTCTATCTCGATCCAGCAATCTAATTGTTGTGCTTTTTCTTTCAATTCTTCATGCGTATAACCGCTTACGATTAATAATGCCTGTCCATCGGTTCTATTACATTCGATTATATTCTCAAAAGGTAATTCTAAAGGTAATGTGGAATTCATAGCATTGAGTTTCACCTTACTATATTTCTCGCGTAAATCATCGAAGCCGCAATCCAGCAAAATCCCACCTTCTTCCATAATCACGACATGATCAATAACTTTCTCTATGTCACTGAGAATATGAGAGGATATAACAATTGTTCGATTTTCATCCTGAATCAGTTCCAAAAGCAAATCAAGAAAATTCGCTCTTGCAATAGGATCTAAAGCAGAAGCAGGCTCGTCAAGAATCAATAACTCCGGCTCAAAACAAATCGCGAGCAATATCGCCAATTTTTGTCTCTCGCCGGGCGAAAGAGAAATTACTCGTGAAGAAACAGGTACCTTAAAATTCTTGATGTAACGTTCCTCAAGTTCGTGATTCCAGTTCGGATAATATGTACTTACATAACGTATCAACTGGTCAACTCTCATCCATGGTAAAAGCTCCCCTTCCTGATGCACATATCCGATTCGACCAAGTTCCTTCGGACTCAGCTCACCAGCAATACAACCGAAAGTAGTACATTGCCCGATATCCGGCAGATATAATCCAATGATATGGCGGAGCAACGTGCTTTTCCCCGCTCCGTTCGAGCCTAATAACCCGACAATTCTTCCACGGTTTATATCGAGACTGACTCTATCGAGAGCCGTTTTCTTACCAAATCTTTTGCTTAACTTATCAATCTTTATAATTGTTTCTGTATTATCCATTTTTCCTGTCCCTCGATTTAGAATTATATTGTTCATACAGTTCAGCCAACATATCCGAAGCTTTTGACTGGGGTATTTCAAATTGAACAGCCAACACAGCCGCCTGACGCAATGCTTCTTCGAGAATTTTTTCTTTTGCCATTTCTTTTTTACCTCCACGTATCTGAGCTACAAAAAGTCCAATCCCACGCCGTCTTTCCAACAAACCTTCCATTTCAAGAAGAGCATAAGCCTTGCTGATTGTCATTGGATTCACACGAAGCTGACCGGCTAAATCACGAACAGTTACCAACTGCTCGCCCTGCCGCATCTGCCCTGCCATTATCTGCTGGCGTATCTGGTCAATCACCTGACGATATATCGGCTGGCCGCTGTGATGATCAATTTCAAGTAACATAAAACTACCTTCTTTCAGTATTTCAATATTAGTGTATTACGTACTTAATACACTATACGCTTTATATCGTTATTGTTCAATAAAAAAATTTAATATTTTTGTAAATTTCTGTAGATTTAATGATGTAGATATTAATACAAAATCGCCTATCTCCTTGTTTTACAAGAAGATAAGCGATTTCAGTTTTAGGTTGAATTTTAGTAAATATTCTTAATAAATATCTATTATTTCATCTTGCTACCCTTCTTCCAGGAGCGTCATCTTCCCTTGTTCCATGGAAAGTTCTTATGGTATAGGTAATAGTCTGTTTCGATTCGGGCGACATTTCAAGCGTGAACTTGATTGTGTCTAAATCGTAATCTTCGTAATCATCATTACCTGTAAGCTCCCAGAACGGACTTGAGAAATTACGTTTGATTTCCACCTTAACCGGAATGTCACGAGTATTCCTCACCTCGATCTCAAATGTTCTAACTTCGTCCCAGCCTATAATACTACTTCCGTCGTCCCTGTGATTTTCTGTCCTGAAGTCCATGACCTTAGGCTCAACTACTACATTCGATACCGAACCAAGATTAAGTTCGACTTCTTCGTTAACCGGGACATACTTAAAATCAGACTGACCTGCATAAGAAAGGTGGCCGTCATCATCCACGTTACGATATACTTTGAGCATACCACCGGGGATTGGTGTTTCGCCAAGTTCATGTTTCTCATCATTAGTGAAACTCAGGAAACGAATTACTGAATTACCATAACGTTCTTCTTCGTATTTATACAAATTTATTACGGGGATATCCTCAGTATCAAAACTAATCATTCGTTTCGACCAGCCGTTCTCGATTGTCTGAGTTCCTTCTATCGTATAAAGGAAATATTCACTGAGACCTTCCTTAACAATTTCAGATGGTGCTTTTCTCGAAAACTGTATATCATCCATTATCGTTTTCATTTCTTGTCGTTGGTATAGAACAACTTCCGATGCTAAGGATGTACCTCTTATTGCAAATTCTGGCCCCGGTCTTTCATAAGGATATTGCCTCTGTGCAAGAGCAGCTATTTCATCAAGCATATGGACTTGCCCAACAATAAGTCTTACCTGAGAATTCTCATAGTCTTCGCCCGAGTTGTTGGTTACTCTAACGTAACCCTGCAGACGCATCTTTTCTTCGTTCTCGGTAAGTGTTCCCATATAGAACGCGCGCCATGACAAGCCGCTGGTTAGATATGTTATCTCAATCGGAACCTTGCCTGAGAATTCGCTTTTGATGTTCCACAAACCTAAATTCCTTACCCGCGGCGGGAAGGTGAGATTGGCAATATCAATCTCACCAGTATGTGCTTTGGGAAGCATATCAAGACTGGTCGGATCAATAAGAGTATTTTCCCATGAAAATTGTAACTCGTTCTGGCCTTCCTTAAGAGTAAGAGAGCGGCTCTCGCGTGCGAGTGTCATATCCGCTGAATTGTATATTGTAAGCTGAACTGTATCTCTGTCTGGTAAAGTAACTAAATCGACTTTGCCAAAAGATACAGAAGCCACTGCGAGTATGATAAATAATTTATTAATTAGTTTCATTGGTATTATCCCTTACATACTCCGTTTTGGAGCGTAATCTTCTCTTGTTCCGTGATAAGTTCGCAGGGTATAAGTAATTGTCTGTTTCGATGCAGGTGACATTTCGAGAGTGAACTTGATTGTATCGGAATCGTAATCCACGTAATCATCATTGCCTGTAACCTGCCAAAACTGAGTTTGGAAATTACGCTTGATTTCGACCTTTACCGGAATGTCACGGGTATTTCGTACTTCGATTTCAAATGTGCGAACTTCGTCCCAACCTATGACACTATCTGAACCAAATCTGTAATTTTCCGTTTTGAAATTAATTACCTTCGGTTCTACTACTAAATTAGCCACCGCGCCAAGGTTAAGCTCTACTTCTTCGTTTACCGGAATATACTTGAAATCAGACTGGCCTTCGTAAGACAAATGGCCGTCTTTATCTACGTTTCTATAGACCTTAAGCATACCACCCGGAATTGGTGTTTCGCCAAGTTCGTGTTTCTCATCGTTGGAAAAGCTTAGAAAACGTATTACAGAATTTCCGTAACGTTCCTGCTCGTATTTATAAAGGTTCACTACAGGAATTTCATCTGTATCGAAGCTAATCATTCTTTTCGACCAGCCGTTCTCGATTGTCTGTGTTCCTTCTATTGTATAAAGAAAATACTCACTGAGACCCTCTTTAACGATTTCTTTTGTAGCTAAATCAGCCCAAGCATAAAATTCAACATTACCATTTGCTGACTTAGCAACAGGTGCATTTTCTCTTCTCGAACGTAAATTTTCCTCCAAGATTTCTCTTCTTACTTGGCCCGGTCTATCATACGGATATTGTCTTTGTGCAAGAGTTGCTATTTCATCAATCATATGAACCTGGCCTACAATCAGTCTTACCTGTGCGTTCTCGTAATCTTCGCCGGAGTTGTTGGTTACTCTAACATAGCCCTGCAAACGCATCTTTTCTTCATTCTCGGTAAGCGTTCCCATATAGAATGCTCGCCATGACAAGCCGCTGGTAAGATATGTTATCTCAATCGGAACCTTGCCGGAGAATTCGCTCTTGATGTTCCACAAGCCTAAGTTCCTTACCCGCGGCGGGAAGGTGAGATTCGCAATATCAATCTCACCTGCATGTGCCTTGGGAAGCATATCAAGACTTGTGGGATCAATGAGTGTATTTTCCCATGAGAATTGCAGTTCGTTCGTACCTTCCTTGAGAGTTAGAGAGCGACTCTCGCGGGCGAGTGTCATATCAGCGGAATTATATATCGTAAGCTGAACTGTATCCCTATCGGGTAAAGTAACCAAGTCAACTTTGGCAAAAACTGAAATCGTTGTTACAAGTATTATTAGTAATATGAATATTCGTTTCATATATTATCTTTCTTACATGCTTCGCTTCGGAGCGTAATCTTCTCTTGTTCCGTGATAAGTTCGCAAGGTATAAGTAATTGTCTGTTTCGATGCAGGTGACATTTCGAGCGTGAACTTGATTGTATCGGAATCGTAATCCACGTAATCATCATTGCCTGTAACCTGCCAAAACTGAGTTTGGAAATTACGCTTGATTTCGACCTTTACCGGAATGTCACGGGTATTTCGTACTTCGATTTCAAATGTGCGAACTTCGTCCCAACCTATGACACTATCTGAACCAAATCTGTAATTTTCCGTTTTGAAATTAATTACCTTCGGTTCTACTACTAAATTAGCCACCGCGCCAAGGTTAAGCTCTACTTCCTCGTTGACCGGGATATACTTGAAATCGGACTGGCCTTCGTATGACAAATGCTCTTCTTCATCTACATTGCGGTAAACCTTTAACATTCCGCCCGGAATTGGAGTTTCGCCGAGTTCATGTTTTTCATCATTGGAAAAACTTAGAAAACGTATTACAGAATTACCATAGCGTTCCTGCTCATATTTATAAAGGTTCACTACAGGAATATCTTCTGTATCAAAACTGATCATTCTTTTCGACCAGCCGTTCTCGATTGTCTCTTTTCCTTCTATCGTATAAAGGAAATATTCACTGAGACCTTCCTTAACTATTTCCTGAGGTTTATCAGCAAGCTCCTCTAATTTTAGTTTCGTTGATGATGATGATGCACTCAATAGTTGTCTTCTATTAAAAGATATTTCCGAATCCATAATATCTTCTCCCCAATAAATTCCACCAGGTCTGTCATATGGATACTGTCTTTGAGCAAGAGCTGCAATTTGATCGAGCATATGAACTTGTCCAACGATCAGTCTTACCTGTGCGTTTTCGTAATCTTCGCCGGAGTTATTGGTTACGCGAACATAGCCCTGCAAACGCATCTTTTCTTCGTTTTCGGTGAGTGTTCCCATATAGAACGCGCGCCATGACAAGCCGCTGGTAAGATATGTTATCTCAATCGGAACCTTGCCGGAGAATTCGCTCTTGATGTTCCACAAGCCTAAGTTCCTTACCCGCGGCGGGAAGGTGAGATTGGCAATATCAATCTCACCAGTATGTGCTTTGGGAAGCATATCAAGACTGGTCGGATCAATAAGAGTATTTTCCCATGAAAATTGTAACTCGTTCTGGCCTTCCTTAAGAGTAAGAGAGCGGCTCTCGCGTGCGAGTGTCATATCAGCGGAATTATATATCGTAAGCTGAACTGTATCCCTGTCGGGCAACGTTACTAAATCTACCTTAGCATAAACAGGAAAAGAAGCAAAAACAAGAAATACAAATACCAATGTCATTGCGAGCGCAGCGAAGCAATCTTCATTCTCTTTTATTAGTGGAAGATTGCTTCGTCGTTCCACTCCTCGCAATGACATACTGTCTTTTAATGTTATTCGTTTCATATAATTTATCCCTTACATACTCCGTTTCGGAGCAAAATCTTCTCTTGTTCCGTGATAAGTTCGCAAGGTATAAGTAATTGTCTGTTTCGATGCAGGTGACATTTCGAGCGTGAACTTGATTGTATCGGAATCGTAATCCACGTAATCATCATTGCCTGTAACCTGCCAAAACTGAGTTTGGAAATTACGCTTGATTTCGACCTTTACCGGAATGTCACGGGTATTTCGTACTTCGATTTCAAATGTGCGAACTTCGTCCCAACCTATGACACTATCTGAACCAAATCTGTAATTTTCCGTTTTGAAATTAATTACCTTCGGTTCTACTACTAAATTAGCCACCGCGCCAAGGTTAAGCTCTACTTCCTCGTTGACCGGGATATACTTGAAATCGGACTGGCCTTCATAAGACAGGTGGCCGTCTTTATCTACATTGCGGTAAACTTTAAGCATTCCACCTGGGATTGGTGTTTCGCCGAGTTCATGTTTTTCATCGTTGGAAAAACTTAGAAAACGTATTACTGAATTTCCGTAACGTTCCTGCTCATATTTATAAAGGTTCACTACTGGAATATCTTCAGTATCGAAACTTATCATTCTTTTCGACCAGCCGTTCTCGATTGTCTGTGTTCCTTCTATTGTATAAAGAAAATATTCGCTGAGACCTTCTTTAACAACTTCCGCGGGAGCCAGAGCATCCATTGCCATCATTCCACCGCCCATACCTCCCATACCACCGCCGCCTCTGCCGCCTCTGGCTGCACCTGTTGTTCTTGTTGGCGCTGTCATCGGCATAGGAGGCGTACCCCTGCCTGGTCTGTCGTAGGGATATTGCCTTTGTGCAAGAGCCGCTATCTGGTCAAGCATATGAACTTTGCCGACAATTAATCTTGTCTGGGCATTTTCATAATCTTCGCCGGAGTTATTGGTTACGCGAACATAGCCCTGCAAGCGCATCTTTTCTTCGTTTTCGGTGAGTGTTCCCATGTAGAACGCGCGCCAAGATAAGCCGCTGGTAAGATATGTTATCTCGACAGGAACCTTGCCTGAGAATTCACTTGTAATATTCCACAAGCCGAGGTTTCGCACTCGCGGCGGGAATGTCAGGTTTGCAATATCAATCTCACCGGCATGAGCTTTGGGAAGCATGTCAAGACTGGTTGGGTCGATTAGCGTATTTTCCCATGAGAACTGCAATTCGTTCTTACCTTTCTTGAGAGTAAGAGAGCGGCTCTCGCGAGCGAGTGTCATATCCGCTGAATTGTATATCGTAAGCTGGACTGTGTCCCTGTCCGGCAAAGTCACTAAATCGACTTTGGCATAGGAAAGACCAGCCGCGAGAACAATCAATATAAATGTCAAAATTAAACGTTTCATTTTGATGCTCCTTAAATTAGGAATCCTGAGTTTTTATTTTCTGGCAAATCTTTCCAAAGGTGTATTGCCACGCACGTTTTTATGATGATAAATCATACGCAGGACTTTTTTCGCAGGTCCTGTCTCTGTACGTGCAGGTAATGTAATTTCGAACTCAAGAGTATTCGCGTCTTTCTTTTTGTAATCTGTTCCCATGGTAAGTTGTTTGCCGTCAAGCAGGCAGCGATCCATTTCCCATTCGCCGTCTATATGCTGAACCATTGTAAGTACAGCTGGTGAGTCCTTGAAGTTTTCAAGAGTCGCTTCTACTTCCTCGTTTGTATCATAGAGAATGAGAGTAGAACCTCTATTAGAACTTCTTTGTTCGTTGGTACGTTCGAGAACCATCTGCTTTTGCGTAACAACAATGTCCCTGCTGTCACCAATATAAAGTTCCATTTTTTCTCCGACCGGCGCAAGAATCGCGTTGTCTTCGCCAAGGATGATTGTGCTTTCATGGCCGTCATCCTGGTAAAGTCTTGCCTTGCCGCCCCAGAGAGCAAATTCACCAAGATTGCTTTTGGCATCATTCACGATTCGATAACTTACCGGAATACCTACATTCTGGTTCTCAAGATTTTCAGGATTCCATATCTGCTGGTTTGAATCGAATTTCCATACTTTCGTAACAGGAACTTTCGGAGCCTTGAGGAAGAGTAATTGCTTGGTTTCTTCATGGTCGATACCCTGCTCGAATGATTCGCCGTAATCGAGCATGATTCGTGCCTTGTCAAAATCCTCACCAGAGAAGTTACGTAAGATAATGTAGCTTTTCAAATCAACATCTGTTTCAGCCTTATTTGCTACGGCTTTGTAAGTAATCAGCCTGTCGATATTACTCAAGAGGTAGCTTATTCTTACTTTCTCGACGTAGTCGCCTTTGCAGGCAATATCCCAGACAAGAGCCGCCTCTCCCGGAGGAAAGCTGACGCTGATTAATGTCACGCCATCCGGATGATCGAGCGGCTGGAGCCTGATGGAATCTGCGTCAATGGAAACGCCATTCCACGAAAAATCAACCTTGTTCAGCCCTTCCTGCAAAGTAAGGACACGTTCTTCCTCGATTAGTGTCGCCTGCGGATTGTCTAACCGAATTATTGTTGCGGCACGTTCGGGCAAAGCTACGAGCTTAATCCTGGCCTGCGCAGCCGTGACAAACGCGAGCGCAAATACGATTGCCATAATTTTGTTTGTTTTACTGTTCATAATTATTCTCCTTGAAAAAATATTATTTTCATTCTTTTCTATCTTTTAGAACATGGGCTGGAAGCCCATGCCACGTTTTATTCACTTTTCAAAGTCGGATTTACAACCCGACCAATAAACAATATGCTCTGTGAAACGTTATCTCTAATCATAAATATAAACGGCCTGTCCGCACGAAAAACAGGAACAGGTCGAGGCATTACAGATCTCTCTTTCATTATTACTGCCGTAGCACCAGCCGCCTCTGTACCTTCCTCATTAATCTCTACAAAAGCCTTATGTAATACATAAGCGATGAACAAGCCCATCCTGCCATTCATGCCCGAAAAATCAGCTTTTCTTTCATTAAAAGCATCCTTCATCCCCATATCTACGAGAATGTCATTCAAAGCAAGTGTACCGCAAGTTATTTTAAATTTTGGCAAATATACTCCAATTTCCTGGACTCTGACTGCAGCTATTGGCAAATTGTTCTTTATTACTTTTTGTTCAACTGAATCAAAAGATTCAATTTTTTTAGGTAAAATGATAAACATTGAAAGTTCACGCCCCTTATACGGCAAGGACAAAAGCTGCATTTCATCATTTTCACCATAAGAAAACGTACCCTTTTGATACATCATTTGAACATCAACTGTTTTATCAGCATTAATATTGAATTTAGCAGAATTGGTATTTTCAGTTTTAAATTGAGTCTCCCAGAAACCTTTGAAATAAATAGCATTTGTTAAAACCAATTTTACATCAGAGTCAAGAATACCAGGAGCAATAAGTTCTTTAATTTTTTCCTTTGTCTGCTTTTCAACCCATGTATTTATAGTCTTACGGGCCGCATCAGGTTGTGGAAAATCTAATTCAATCAATCCGGAACCAAAGTATTTTTTATTTATCTCAATAAATTCAGGTAAAAAGCCAAAGTCTTTTTGTCCCCATAAGGCATTTGCGACATTTAACTGATAGCCGCGATTTTCTTTATCAGCCTGTAAATTCTTTTGTAATTCTCCAAAAGCAGAAGCAATTTTTTCCAATTCAAGCGAAGGAAATTTCAAAACTTCCGCCATTTCTTTAGCAGTATTGCCGCGAGCGCCTGTATATGTCATCGCTAATGCGGTTGAAATGCTGTAAGGCGAGAAAAATAAATTACCCTCGGCCTGTTTTATTTCAGGAAGATTCTTAATTTGCGAATAAAGATTAAAAGCAAACTCGTTGTTCCCGGAAACAAGAGAAGGATCACTTTCATTAGCGGCAAAAATATCTGTTGAAAACGTTAACATACAACTAATTAGTATAACTACTGTCAACTTCATTTTATCTCTTATCATAAACATGATTCATCTCCTTAACTTCAATTTTTACTGCTCTTTCAATAGTTCATCTATGCCAAAGCCTGCTTTTGTTATCATATGCTGTTCATCAGTAAGAACAAGCCAGGGAAGACCTCTTGCACCCCACTTTAATAAAGTATCATAAGGCTCTCCTTCTACAATTCCAGATGCAAAGGAAATCTTATTTTCCTGAATCCATTTGTTTACTTCAGTTTCGGCTTTAGTACCTGCATGAACGATAAGAATCCTGAAATCTTTATTCTGCAAAGTTTCCTTATTCTTTTCCAAATCCAGTATATATTGCCTTGAGGGACGCTGGTCCATATCCCAGAAGCAAACGAGTAGAGGTTTATCCTTTACCTGTTCCGGCTGAACGGTTGACAAGTTAATTGTTTCAAAACCGGGGATTTGTTTTCCGACTTTCGATTCAGCAGTTGATAATTCCTGCTTAGGTGGAACCGGACGAGGTATCTTCACTACTCCCGCTTTAGATTTATCCAGAGACAGTTCCGTGACAGGAAAAACATACATTCCCCTGCCAGAGTTGGGACCTGTAGGGACAATAATATTATTTCTGATTTTTTGAGTTTTAACATTTTCATATTGTTCCGGCGTAAAATACACTTTGAAATAACCCTCGGAATCAATTTGAGGACTACCTGCATAAGGAAAATCAACCATTATTTCCATAGCCCCTTTCCAGAGTGACCTGTCCAATATTGCAGGAGAGCCGTCTTCAAAAAGAAGACGGCCATAGTAATAAGGAAGCCCTTTCACTTTTACTACTTGAGCTTTTTCCTTATCCTGAACCAGCATTTTAAATGGGAATTTCTGGTCAGTCTTTTTAGCTTCAGTTAAGAAATTGGCAATTGTAACTGTAAGCCACATTTCATTTATCTTCAATCTCGCCAATTCTTCATCGGAAAGCAGGATAGTGAAATAACCTTTATTATTTATGTCACCAATATTGATGCCGTCATTTACATCCTTCTGCCATAATGTGACTATACTATTCACATTCATCACAAAATCAACTGAAGGTGAGCCGTCGTCAAATTCGAGCAATCCATAATAGTATTTCCGCTCCGGCCTTTGTATTTTGCTTGCAAGAGAAATCTCTGGAATAAAATTTTCTATAATAATATTATCTGGCCATTTTAGCTTTTCGATAACTGAGTTGTCACCACCGGTTAGAATACTCAAACATGGTTCCTGTGGAAAATCTTCTCTCTGTTCTTCGCGTACTGAGAAAAGTACAAGACCACCAACATCATGAAGCATAACATTATATTCTATTTCTACGCCGCTAAAAGATTTTGCCATCCCCTTGTCAGAGCGAACCTGCACGATATGGTCACGCATCGCAACTTTTGAAAAAAGGTTTATTATTTCATTAATTTCTTCTACTGAAGTTTTGAAATAGTATTTCGAATTTCCATTGGTATCAATTGAATACACAAGAGATTCGTGCATAATAATCGCCGTGATTCCTTTAGTCTGCCCTGGTTGCTCCACCATATTATTGTCTGTATAGGGTCCAATATGTTCCATACTCAGAGCCGAACATATCTGAGTTGTGATTAGTACGAATATTATAATGAATGAAATACACTTCCTCATTTTATACTTCCTCTATTTATTATATTCATCCTGCCGCTTTCCGTGGTAGGTTGTTACTGTGTATTCAATTTCGCGTTTTGTTCGCGGCTCGATGTTCATGTTATATCTTATGCGAGTGACATCGTATTTTTCGTATGGTGTTTCGCTCTGCAATGTCCAGTAGCTTGTTCCGAAGTCTCGTGTAATTTCTATTGTTACAGGAAGTTGTCTTGTATTTGTAATTTCGATTTTCCAGGTTCGTATCTCGTCCCAGCCGGAAATAATATTGTTGGGATCAAATATATAGTGTTCTGTTTTTAAATCCATCAAAGTCGGCTTAACTTCCACTAATCGGGCTGAGCCAAGATTCATTTCGACTTCTTCGTTTACCGGAATATATTTAACATTGGTTCCGCCGACGTAAGACAAATGTCCTTCTTTATCTTCCAAGCCGTATATTTTCACATTTCCATCAGGCAGAGGAGTTTCGCCAAGATTATGTTCCTCGTCGTTTGCGAATTTTATAAATCTTATAGTCTGGCTTCCATAGCGGCCTTCGTCATATTTATACAGGCTCTCAACTTTAATATTATCAGCCTCGAAAGAAAGAAGTCTCTTTGACCACTGGTTTTCGATATTTTCCGTACCTTCGATAGAATAAAGAAAATATTCACTGAGACCTTCCTTGATGATTTGTTTTGCCTTTCCATCATCGATGTACGACTCTGACGAAAGTCCTGATACACTCATTTCAATAGAATTGCTTTTTCTCTCACGCCAGGGTGGTGTATAAAATTCATCTGAGGTGATAGCTCCTGGGCTATCGTATGGATATTGTCTTCTTGCAAGAGCAGCTATTTCATCGAGCATGTGTACTTGACCTACAATAAGACGGGTTTGTGCTTCTGCATAATCTTCACCGGAGTTATTGGCAACTCGAACGTAACCTTTTATTCCCATCGACTTTTCATCTTCGGAAAGCGTTCCCATGTAAAACGAACGCCATGTTAAGCCGCTTGTTAAATATGTTATCTCGAAAGGAACCGGGCCGCTGTATTCGGAATGAATGAGCCATCGGCCAAGTTCTCTTTGTCTCGGAGGAAATACCAACGCCTGAATATCGATTTTATCTTTTTGTTCTTTTGGTTCAAGACTCAGTGACGTCGGGTCGATAAGTGTATTCGACCATGAATACTGCAACCAGTTCCAGCCCTTTTTCAAGACAATTTTTCTGCTTTCTCTTACTAAAGTTAAATCAGCGGAATTATATATCGTAAGCTGAACATTTTCCCGTTTCGGTAATGTAATCAGTTCAATCGCGCCAGCCGGAGGTGCGGGACTTTCATCTGCACCATAACTAAACGGATTATAACTTAAAATCGAAAGCAAAATAAATGATGCTATGTATTTTCTCATCTTTATATCCTCTTACTGGTTATACTGGTCCTCTCTTGTACCATGATAAGTTGTTACTGTATATTCTATTTCCTGTTTTGTTCGCGGCTCGACATTCAGGTTAAATCTCGCTCTGGTGACATCGTATCTATCGTAAGCTGTTTCGCTCTGCATTGTCCAGAATTGAGTGCCAAAATCACGTGTCACTTCTATTGTTACCGGGATTTGTTTGGTATTTGTAATTTCAATTTTCCACGTTCGTATCTCATCCCAGCCTATTATATTACGTTCGGAATCATACATATAATGTTCAGTCTTGAAATCAATCATAGTTGGTTTAACTTCGACTAATCGCGCTGCACCAAGATTCAATTCGACTTCATCGTTTACCGGGATGTATTTGACATCAGTTCCGCCTACGTATGATAAGTAGCCATTGGCATCCGCTAAGCCGTATATTTTTACATTACCATCCGGGATTGGAGTTTCACCGAGATTGTGTTTCTCATCATTTGCGAATTTTACAAATCTTATAGTCTGACTTCCATAGCGGCCTTCATCATATTTGTAAAGGCTTTCAACTTCGATGTCGTTTGCCTCGAAAGAAAGAAGTCTCTTGGACCACTGGTTCTCAATAGTTTCGGTTCCATCAATTGTGTAAAGAAAGTATTCGCTTAGTCCTTCTTTCATTATTTGTTTTTTATCAATTTCGTATTTATATAAATCTCCAGACAGAACTTTGTCTGCTTTATAGCCTAATTGAAAATCCCCATCCAATCCCCATTCATTTCTTGTGGCATCACCATGAACAAGAGAAAGCGGACTACCATAGGGATATTGCTGTTGCGCAAGAGCGGCTATCTCGTCAAGCATGTGAACTTTACCAACAATCAAGCGAGTCTGTGCGTTTTCGTAGTCTTCGCCGGAATTGTTGGAAACTCGAACATAACCTTTCATCTCCATAGATTTTTCATCTTCGGAGAGTGTGCCCATGTAGAATGCTCGCCATGATAAGCCGCTTGTAAGATATGTTATTTCAAACGGCACCTGGCCGCTGACCTCCGAACGGATGAGCCAACGACCAATCTGCCGCAGCCTCGCTGGGAATACTAACGCCTGAATATCGATTTGGTCTTTATGTTCTTTCGGTTCCAGGCTTAGTGAAGTCGGGTCGATAAGTGTATTTGTCCACATAAATTGCAGCCAGTTCCAGCCGCGTTTTACTGTAACGTTTCGTTTTTCACGAACCAAAGTTAAATCAGCGGAATTATATATCGTAAGCTGGACATTATCTCTTTTTGGCAGGACGTTTAATTCAATCGCGCTTGCTGGAAGAAAATACGGCTGTTCACCTAAATCATCTATTCCTGAAATTCCCGCTGAATCACTTGCTTGGCTATTTCCAGCCATAGCAGTAAGAGTTTGTACAGGAATTGTTTCTTGCGCTGACTTGCTCATCAATTCCTGATCTGAAGTTAAACCATTTCTTCCAGCAGATGGTGCTATTGCAACCATTCTTTCATTATTCCTATCGATAGTTAAAGATTCAGTTGAATGGTCTGTTGCAACTGGTGGAATTGAAACTATATTTGGTCCAGGTGTCTGCTTTGGAATTGGGTTTGTTTCCCTATTTGAGAAGATAATAATACCAAGCACAATAACCGCCGCGGCACTTAGCCATGCGGATTTGGTTAAGGAAAAGATTTTCGCTTTTTGTGGTTTTTGGGTTTGTTTAACAACCTTCGATACAAGCTGCTCGGAAACCCTTACTTCGCCTTTCAGTAAATCAAGAGCGGCGAATTTGCGTTTGAGCTTTTCAAGTTCTTCAGTACATTTCGAGCAATTTTTCAGATGAGCGGCTATTTCTTTCGCCCGTTCATCCGAAGCAAGCTCGAACTGGAACTCAATAAGGTCTTTTTCGATTAAATGTCTGTTTGTACTCATAATTCAACCTCCGGCAGTTTGTGCGCCAGAGTCTTAAGCGCCCTGTACATCTGAGTTTTCACTGTTCCGATTGAGCAATCCAATACAATCGCGACCTCACGATAACTGAGCTGCTGGTAATAAGTTAAAACAAGAGCGGCTTTCTGTTTATCCGGGAGCGATTCGACTGCCTGCCTGACCTGCTCGACCTGTTCGGCTTTGACCGTCGCGACAGACGGATTAAAGGAATTATCCGCCGCGGTAGTAGAAATCAGGTCTTCGCCGTCTTCATTACTATAGTTCACTTTCAGGCCCTTTGTTTCTTCTCTGTGTTTTTTGCGGAAACCGTCATAAGTAACATTTGTCGCGATTTTGAACAGCCAGCTTTTGAATTCCGAACCTTTGAATGTATGAGACTTTTCGTGAACTCTTTTGAAAGTCTCCTGAAAAAGGTCTTCTGCATGTTCTTTATCGCCCGTCATTTTTATTAGATATCCCAAAACACTGTCTCCGTATCGGTTTACAATCTCACCGAACGCCTTTTGGTCGCCCTTACAATGGGCTTCTATCAAGCTCTTATCCGAGTTCATCATCGAGGCTATTAACTCCTAATTATCCCTTAAGACGTTTATAATAACCAACCGGTTGACAGAAAACTAAGAAAAATAATAAAAAAATAGAAATGAGTATTAAATTTTATGAGCTTTTTCGTTTATAGAGATCTTATATGCAAGCAATCTTTACCCATACTAACATTTAACTAATTTTACCGCCGTGTTCGCTGAGATCGCAGAGATAATTTCAATATCCATTAATTTTAATATAATTTCTCTGGGGACCCTGTGTTCTTTGCGGTTAATATATTGTTATATTAGTCACTTTTACTTGAGCCGCCGTAGATTAGACGCATCTGGCCGACATTTGGTATTATATTTATTGGAAAATTATCGAAGGGTTTGAAACCACTCGGCCAATATACAAATAACGCCTTTCCTACGAGGTAATCGCGCGGAACAATTCCAACTCTATATGAAGCAATACCTTTGTTCGAGAGTCCCTCGCCTCGCCACCATCTGCAATCCTCACTATTTGGGCTGTTATCGCCTAAAACGAAAAATTCATCTTTATTAAGTTTAAAAGGCTCATTTATAGCCCAGCCTTTATCATTAACATTATAGTATTTAGCAGAGGTGTAGTGAATATCCCTGAAAACAGCAACATGCGAAAGAGTCATTTTGCCTGAACCGAAGATTTCCACAGTCGGCTCAATTTCAGGCTGTATCTGCCCGGCATCCTGAGACTCGAGGCCTAAATCATAAGTCAGCTTATTGTCGCCGAATTCCAAAACAAGCATATGATCAACATTCGCGAATTTAACTTCAGTCAATTTCTTATTATCATCTGAAATCGGCGTGATAATTTTTGTAACTAAAGGTTCTTCCTGGCCATCCTTTGTTATTATCATGTTGCCGTCAAAATCAATCCAGCCCTTGTATTTGGACTGATATTTTCCCAGCGTAACTCCTATACATCCAGTTGTCTTTTCCAAATTGACATAAAAACGTACCATTAAATCGCTGCAAAAAGGCATAGTTTCATTAAGAGTTATATCATTGTACGCATATCTTACCTTGAAATCGTTACCCAATGAAGTATCATAAATGAGTGAATCGATTGCATCTGGGGAACTATCCAGAGTAAATAATGTCGGCCTGTCCTTATCAACTTTCCAATGCGAAGAATCAGTACTTATAAATGGCTGTTCCCATTGGTGCAGGTTAAAAGAAGGAATTGAAGGATTAATCGGCTGATAATCGTTATTATAGACTATCATCCAATGTTCATTCTGAACTTTTGGCGGTTTTCGCTGAATTTTACCGTTTATGTAAATATCGCCATCTATTATTTGGACCGATTCTCCGGGAAGAGCTATCAGTCGTTTTATATAATTTACCCATGGCTCAGCGGGATTTTTGAAAACAACCACATCCCACCTTTTCGGTTCAAGAAACTGGTAAATACACTTTAATACAAGTATTCTGTCGCCATTTGCTACATTTACCAAGTCACCAGCGGGCCTTCTGTAGCCGCAACTTGGACACATTGTAGCACGGGACGGCTGTTTTTCTACTGGTACTGAATCTTCAGGAAGATTGTAAGAATAAGGCACAAAACCATAGTCATACTGGTAGCCGCACTCAGGACATCTATATCGAAAATGCGCGCCTTTGAGAGTATCAGCCATGCTGCCGGTGGGAATGCGAAAAGCTTCCATAATAAATGCGCGAAAAACAAACGCCAGGATAAAAGCTGTAATGAGCCACTCGAATGTATCGGCGACTTCCCTGACTCGATCTTTCTTCTTTTTTTTGGATTTATCCTGCTCTGAATTTTCTCTGTTTTTTGACGGCATTCAATTAAACCTGCTATATTCTTATATAAAAGTTATAATAAACATTGCATTATTACGTTAAAATCTCAATCGGTCAATAAAGTATTTAGCCAATATACTTTTTTAAATAAAGTGTTTGATAAAAGATGAAAAGAGTATAGAAAAAAACTGTCTTTTGATAATATATTCTCATATTATAAGTTTTTTTGAGAATATTTTATATTTCCTAAAAAAAACCTTGATGTATAGAAGTCTTTATAGTATAGTGATTTGTGATGTTTTTAATTCTAAAGAGGTGCGTGATTTGCGTTGGAAAATAAAAACCTGCCAATTCAATTGACGCCTGCTCTTTTAATGTAAATATTTGTGTTTTCTTATTGCTATTTCCCGAAATGAGGTATTGTATGATAACAATTACGAAGAAAGAATTGATCGACCGGATCGCGGAATCTACGCAAGCAAAAAGAGTAACTGTCAAATGTATAGTCCAGACTTTCCTCGATGAAATAACGAAGGAGTTGTGTAATAATCATCGTTTAGAATTCCGTGATTTTGGTGTTTTTGAGACGAAAGTCAGAGCATCCAGAATCGCGCAAAATCCCAAAACTCTCGATAGGGTCGAAGTACCGGCTAAAAGGACAGTAAAATTCAAAATGGGCAGATTAATGAGAGATAATCTCCATTCTCCCAAAAAAACTCAGACCGAGGTCAAATAACCGTATCCATACTTTATTATTAAATAATTATATTAAAAATTCAGCTAATAACTAACATTCGGTATAATAACTTATCATACTACTATTACTGAACATCAAGTTAGTGATTTAGATATTAATTAGAACCTGATTTTTGCAAATCTTTCAATCAATAGAGAGAAAAACCGTGTATTAATTTTTAAGGTTTCTCAAAATTGAATGAATTCTGCAAAATTGTTCTTAAGGAGATAATTTATGCCAGAGGGGAAAATTAAATGGTTCAATCCCAAAAAAGGCTATGGATTTATTTCTACTGAAGACGGCAGAGATGTTTTTATTCATTTCTCAAACATTACCAGCGATGGATTGAAAAACCTTAAACAAGGAACACAGGTTTCTTTCGATATTGTTGAAGGCGACAAAGGTTTGCGAGCCGAGAAAATAACAGCAAAAGGCAAAAATTAGGCGATACGCACACAGAAAATAATCATTATCTGTGTGGCTTTGTGAATGTTTTCCTAAACCCTGCCCCCTAAACCATAAACTTATATATATTTAACTATATTTTAATATTGAATTAATTTTATAATATAATATATAATGATTTTATGGGACATGAAGCTTACCAATCTGGTCTCGATTGCAGCGTCCTTATGCTCAACAGGCATTATATGGCTATACGCATCATAGGTGCCAAACGGGCATTTTCTTTACTTTGCCGCAACCAGGCTGAGGTTATTTCGCTGGAAGAAGGCACATTTTCCAACTATGATTTCAATAGCTGGTGCGAAGTAAGCCAGTTTCAAAGCCAATTTACTCCTAATGCTCACGACTGGATATCTACCGTAAATTTACACATAGCCGTACCGAGAATTATCAGATTGCTGTTCTATGACCGCCTGCCGAGAAATGAGGTGAAATTTAATCGCAGAAATATCTTCGCCCGTGACAAAAACAAATGCCAATACTGCGGCAGGAAATTCCCGACAAAAGAATTATCACTCGACCACGTAGTACCAAGAAGCCTCGGCGGCAAAGCTACATGGCAAAATATCGTTTGCGCCTGCCCGGAATGCAACGTTAGAAAAGCGAATATGACACCGGAACAGGCCAACATGCACCTTATAAAACTACCCGAAAAACCAAAACACAATCCAATGGTTCACATCCACTTAGGCCATGAAAAATACAGAAGCTGGAAACAATTCCTCGACAACGCTTACTGGTCAGTAGAATTAAAGTGACACGTGGCACCGTAACCGTAAAAAAAATATTTTCTAACCACAGATTGACGCTGATTTACGCTGATTTTATTTTTACTTTATTTTGCCATTTATTCTTTATCTTCTATCAAACCAACTGTCCCTTCACCGATTGCTATAAGCCCATATGGAGTACTTACAAATTTATGCACAGGCTCACCATCAAGGAGATTATTATCAATTATCTGAGCTTCTTCAAAACTATTACCTTTTTCAACAATAATAATTTGACTTTCCCCCAATCTTGCCCAGAGTTTATTATTATGGATTGCACTGGTTGATAGGTCGAGATTACCTTTGATATAATATGGTCCAAATTCTATTATAGCTAAGAATGATTCCAAAACAAATAGTTCTGAAGCAAGATTTAGTGGAATATTTTTGACTGAATACCATTTGTCTAAACGAGTAGTATCTCCCATAATCTTTGTAATTTCTTGTGAATTCGGATCAAATTCAATAATAAAATACCACGACTTAAAACATATTTTTCCGTTTATATATTCAACATTAATACGTTCTGGCTGGTCCAACCAGATAGGTCCTAAATATTTTAATTCATGGTTTTCAGTATTCATCACCCAAAAACCTTCAGGATTCCCACTACTTACTATTTTGGGAATTCCTGGTTCATATACTAAGAAAAACATTTTATTTGGGGGTACAATTTGTATAGCATGAATTATATACGGCTTACCAACACCAAAAAGAGTATTACTTTTTAATGTGCTACAAAAAACAGTTTCCCAGATATCTTCTCCTGTATTATACAGCCCCAATCCGCTTTCTTTTTCATTGCCTCCATAAGCCACCCAAAAATTAGGATCGGCATGAAATATCGACGTAACTAAATTAGAGGGGAAATTCGATTCTTCAGTAATTACCTTAAGCGTTTCTAAATATTCTCTACCTATTTTCAAGCTTCCAGGAAATTCCACAATACCCGCATTTGTAAGTGATAGATATATTGCTTCTGGAGTTATTGATAATCCGGTTACACGAAGCACAGGCTCAGATGTAATAATTTGTGATTGCCAGATTGCAGTTGTTTCTTTTTTTTCTATATCTATACCAGCAAGACCAACATCAATCGGCCAGCCACCTGTACCGCCCATAGTGGCACCTGAAGAAAATCCTGCCCAAAGCATTTTCTCCTTAATAATTAGTGGTATTCCTATATATCCGTTAAATTTCATTTTGGATATTTGAGGCCATTCTTTTTTTGTAAGAAGCATTTTTACTGGTACTTTTAATGTTTTTAATGAAGAAATCAATTCAGGAAATTGATTTCTTATATTTGATTGATAGTCTCTGATAGTAGCAATTGTTGTATTTACCTGCTTATCATTATTTCGTATTTGTAGGACTTCAGCTATTTTGTCCAATAACAAATAATATTGCTTATAAATCTCTCCTTTTTGAAAAAGTTGTGGTGGAAGATCAAATTCAAAAGGACGAAATCCGGGATTTAGTAAAACAAGGCTATCTATATCATTATTTTCAATCAACCTATCGCAAATCTCTTTATACATTTGGATACTTTCCTGAGCATTGAACACTCTCCCATATGTAAGATTCTTAAACCTTTTTACAAGTTGTTCTTTAATATTGAGATTACGTGAAATGTTTGGACTTGTGAAAGTATCTCTTATTAATTCAAAAGCCATACATCCATATTTATGAGATTCATCTTTGTATTCTTCAATATCTGAATGAAGACCTCCTAATGCTAAAGCAACATAACAGTTTATTTTCACAATAGGTTCATTAACATCCGTCATCTTTTTAAGAAAGTTTCTCCATAATTTTACATACCTTTCATTTGAACCTTTCATGAAAGAATAATTTTCAGTATAAGTTGAATGATTTTCTAAAAATATTTGGAATGCCTGATAAAAAATATCTTCTCTTCTCTGCAATGTCGGCTTTATTTTGCCACCAAGTTCAGGCGGCATGATATATTCGGTAAATGCTTTTTTAAGATTTTCAATCCACTCATTCGGATCATCAGAGCTAATCCAGGCTAATCTTGCCTTTGCCATTCCCATAGCATGTTGTGTGATTTCCCTGTTGAGCAGTTTTTGTTCATAAATCTCATTTATTATATCAATCCATATTCTACGATTTTCCCTATTAATCATTTTAACATATTCATTTGAAACAGAAGCATAACTCGAAAAATAACTTGAACTGCTTAATGTATAATCAAGATGACCATATGGATCAATCCAATTTAAGCGAATTTCATCAGCCGATAGCATATCATTTTCGTATCCATCTTTTATTTGTCGTACTAATATAGAAACAAGTTCTGCTATTTCCGTATCTGAATAGGGGCAAATTTCAGGTTCTTTTAATATAAGAGGTTCGATACCTCTATCGGGATTATTTTTAATCCATTCTTCCCTAATTCTTCGTTCATATTCATTATCCATCAAGACATATTCAATCTTATAACGTATTTCCCATATTTTATTAAATAATGCTCCAGTAAAATAAACATTTTGTGGCTGTAAGGAATGTGCCGTCTCAAAGATAGAGATAGCTTCTTCATGGCGGTTATGTGCTTCAAGCATCTTTCCCTGTATATAGTATTGTGCAGCTTCGAGTCTTGTGTCCCATCTTCCCGATGGAGGTGAATCATTCAAATTCTTATTAATTTCTGCAACGGCTTTTTCTATTGCAATTGTTGGTTTGTTTGGTTCGACAGGGACGATTAGAGATTTTAAGACCGTTCCGTCTGGTTGTTTTAAGTTCAGGTACATTTCCAATTGGCCATTGTTTGGTTTTATATAGCCGTCTATTAAAATCGCTGAGTTCCAGAACTTGCTGTCTTCGCTTTCTGTTCTTAGCTTTTCGTCGAGCAATACTTTTAAATCCTCGCGTTCTAACATAATTATCTGCGGCTCAAGGCTCAATCGAACGGAAAGCATTGTCGGCAAAGTTCTTTCGAGCATTTTGTATTTTTCACCCAATTCGACGCGATGAATATCAACTATGCCAACCGGGATTAGTTCTTCATCCGGCTGGGTTATTTTGTTAAGCATACTCTCGATTTTTCGTATTATTCTTTCGATTGCTTCTTTTGGATTTGAACTTTCAGATTCCTCGAAATAGTCCAGAAGTCGCACGCCGTGAGCGGTCTCCGCAAACCGCACACGGATTAAATCATTCGCGTCCTGTATCCGGCTTTCGAGAGAGAGAATTAAAAACGCGTCGGCTCGTAATAATTTACCTATTTTAACAGCCGTATTCCTATCCAGAAGCCCCGCAGCACTCAATTTCTGCTCATCGAGAATTTTATCAATCTCGGCTCGTTCAAGTAACTGAATACCCTCTTTTTGCGACAATTCCACTTCAAGCAGCGATACCAGTGGGGATTTACTCAAATCCGATGCTTTATCTGTGATTATAGCGATACTTATTGTTTTGTTGGAATTGGCAAGAGAAATACCAGCCGTGAGTAATATGAAAGCTGATATCAGAAGGATATTTTGGGAACGCATTGTTTTGTATCCTCATATTCAAATAACAGTACTATTGCACTTGCAAAAATCTTTTAGCTACACAATAAAGAGTCTTTGTGCCGTCAAAAATTTCAAAAAACTCGACTTTCGAAGACATTTTACTGAAAAATTTAATAAAAAGCCATAAATTTGGGTTAGTTTCATGAATAAATTGGATTTATAGCCAATCTGGTGTTCATAGTTTCTTTAAAAACAGGAATAAAAGTCAAAAATGTAAAAATTATGTAAAAAATAAAGATTTTTCAGTTTTTTTCGGAATTTATTGTAACGAATTCCTGTTTGAATCGTCTATATTAAGGTAAGGCCTATATTGTCGTGCGGATTGTGTATTGCGTATTGAGTTTAACGCAAAACTCACAACACACGACGCAATACTAATGGAGCAAGCTATTAATGAATAATCCGGCTGAAACGCAGAATTCTGTTATTTCTATACTGAAGACAGACAACCGACTCAAAGCTGTCGAACTTCGAAAAAATAATGGAAATTTCACGATTCTATGGTTAAAAAGCAGCAGTGAAAACGACTTGGACTGGCAGGCTTTCGCCGCTGATTGCGGCTTAAACACAAAAACAACCCTGCTTGAGCATACTCATAACGACAAAAATGTCGTAGTTGGCTATGATTCTACCGGCACGGCTTTTTATCGAGTAAACGTTCCTATGGTCGATGAAAAGGAAGTATCCTCCATAGTTACATTGCAGGCGGAGAGCCGCTTTCCGCTGTCCGCCGAACAAATGGAACTTGCATGGCGAACGAGTAAACTGCCAAATAAGCAAATAGATATTACTATCGCCGCGGCGAGAAAGCAGTCCGTACATAAATTTATTGATAAAGTCAGATTTTTGAATCCCGCAAAAGCCCTTCTCGATTATGAAGCGATAGTAAAGGTATGGAAAGAAATATTCTCCGGGCATAATAAAAACGCCGTAATCGTAAACGCAGGAACTTACAATACACAAATCTGCCTTGCCGAAAAAGGATTATTATGCACCGCGGTCACCCTGGATATCGGCACTGTTGATTTCGGAGAATTCAATTCGCAGGAAGAAAACGAAACATTAGAAAGACTCGTCCGCGATATAAAAAGCGTAGTGGATTTATTCGGCCTGGAAAAGCAGTTCGAGATTCCGGTCGTTGTCCTTTCTGACGGCGGCGAAGCATATGAAAATCTATCCGCGTCTCTGTTATCGGTTGGACTAAACGCCTGTTCAGTAACACCTTCGATTAGAAAACTGAGTTCGGACAATAAATTCGATATAAAGGACATATTCGAGTACCGCGCGGCGATTGGCCTTGCGATTATGGCACTTGATAATCAAAACAACGAACTTAATCTTTTTTCATATTTATCCGAAAACTTAGGCAAGGAAGAAAAACAGCATTGGTACTATAACCCCCAAATTACCTGCTCTATCGCGGCGGTAATGCTGTTATTGTTCGTTATGGTTTCTTATGCCCATATTGCCGGAGGTTCAAGAGCAATCGACAACAAACTAAGCACTTTAGGCTCAGAAAATGACATTAAAAATCTTGTCGAAAAACAGAAACTTTTCAAAGAAGTTACAAAACAGAGGGCGGATTTATTATCGCTTTTAACCCAAATCACTCAAAGCGGCCAAGGCGTTTCAAACGCACAGAACAATCCAAGGTTGTCAAGTAAGAAACAGCTTGCCTCCGCAAAGAGTCCAAAGGAACTGGAGTCCAAGGGACCTGTTCCACAACCCAAAATACCAGGTCAAAGCGGAATACAACTTGAGAGCTTCCACTTCAAAAAAAGAAGCCAGGTGACAATAACAGGCAAGGCACAACAAAAAGAACAGTTAGAAAATTTCGAGAGATGTTTATCAAGCTACGTAAATGATATTACTGATGTTCATCTCACACCTAAATCCAATTCCGGAACTACCGGAAGCAGACCCACTGCCCAAAATACTAATGGTAAAAACTCCCCACCTAAACCGCCGGCAAATCCGGGAAATCCCGGGGATAAAGGATTCGCGTTTACTATAACTTTTAACTATAAGGATTTTTCAACGAGCCAAAGAAGATAGAGATATAAAATATGTTTGATAAATTAAATCAAAAAGATGCACGTGCGTTAAAACTCGGAGCGGCGGGAATAGCCGCTATCGTTGTTCTTTTATTTGTTTGGGATGTAAATGAACGCTGGGCAAGTGCGCAGGAAACATATGATACGATAAATACCAAGTTAGAAACATTAGATACAATTAATATGACAAAAGCAGAATACGCGGCGCTCAAGAATTCTGCTCCTGTATTCGAAATGCCAGTGGAAAGAGGCCAACAAAAGTTCATATTCCAGGATTCGCTTAACGAACAATTCAAGAAAACCAATATAAAAGGCCAGCCGTGGGAAGAGGTTGATTGCAAGAGCAAACTTCTTAGCGGTTATGAAGTCATGGCTCTAAAAACCAGCGGCAAATGTAATATAACCCAGTTATTCGACCTGCTTACCAATCTTAAAGAAAATCCATACCTGATAAGCATCGAGGAATTAATGATAAAGGTGGATGAGAAAAACAAACAAGAGGTTAATTTCGAGATGACATTATCAACTCCAGCTAAAAAAATTATTAAAGGTAAATCATGAAACTTGTTTATATAAAAGGACAGGGAAAATTAATTTCAGTTGCGGCGTCCGGCATATCAGTGCTTTTAGCCGTCCTGATTTGTATGAAAATTTTCTCTTTCTACAAATTATCGACCAGGGCCGCAAATATCGAGAATATGGCCCAGATAATTATTGCTAATGATTGCAATAAGCCAGATGATCTGAAAAAATATCTAACCACAACGAAGGAAATGGCGGACAACTTAAAAAAGAGCAATTTATTCGCACCGCCGCCGCCAAAAACAAATCCTGTCACCCAGATAACTGGAATCATGGGTAGCGAGGCATGGATTAACAATAAATGGTGCAAGGAAGGTGAGATGATTCAGGATGCGAAAATTATATCCATCGAACCTACACAGGTCACAATAGAGTGGGATGGAAAGAAAACTGTCTTGCGCCCGCTTGGTGTTGATATAGCTTCAAATGAACCCGGCGAAAATGCTCCGCCCAGACCAGAAAATATTCCAACTTCCAGCTCAAGAGTAGTTACGCTCGCACCACCTCAGCGGGAACAATCTCCTGTGGAACCAGCTTCCAGTCCGAGTATGGTTATGACTGAACAACCTTCACAAGGACAAATACCTGAACAAGTAAAAAAAGTAATGGAACAAATGAATATTCAAAATATAAATCCAGCGATGATTCAGAACATAAGCGATGTGGAAAAAGAACAGTTTGAAAAAATGATGAGAATGCAAATGGAAAGAAATTAAGAGACAAAATACAATAACCAGTAATCTTTGCGGTTTTTATTTATTAAAATGAACTATAAAACAATTATCAGTAAAAAAAGGCACTTTATATGAAAAAATCAAGTAAAATAATTTCAATAATATTCAGCATAATAGCAATACTTCTTGTTATTATTGAAGTTCACTTTTTGTCTCCTGTGTCACAACCGAGAGATGGATCACCAGGAACAGCAGAGCAAGTAGAGCAGCAAACTCCTTCAGACCAAAACACTCCATCAAGCCAGAAGACCGAAGAGCCAAATAAAGAGCCGGCCGAAGCCAATATTCCCAACGAACCTGGAGATAGAAATAAACCTAAAGAGAATGCCGCTTCATCTGACTCAAATCAGCCAAACGGGAAAGAACAAAAAGAACCTGCAAAAGCTGAGGACAAAGGCGATCCAAATGATCCCCTTGTAGCAGTTCAAATCAATAATATGGAAATAAAAAATATTATGGCCAAGCTGATGGAATGGACAGGAAAGAGTATTATCCCTTCCAATGAAGCGATGAAAGCGAAAATAACTGTTTACGCACCGAACAAATTACCAAGAAGCAAAGCGCTTCAGCTTATATACAGTGCTTTGAAAATACAGGGCTATATCGTCGAGCAATATGACAAAGATACACTTACGATAAAACAAATATCAGAGGCGGCTAAACTCACTACGGTACCGATTATTGACTCAAACACACCGCTGGCAGCTATTCAAAATAAAGAGGAAATTGTCCAGAAATTCTTTAAACTGAACAACTACAAACCGTCACAGATGGGTCAAATTCTTATTCCGATGCTCGGCGAATATGGAAATCTCAGCGCCGATGATGACACTCGTATTCTTGGCGTAATTGATACCGTTAGCACCCTGATGCGAATGGAACTGGTAATAAAGCAATTTGATACATCCGCAGCGGAACCAATGGTTGAAGATATATTTGAAATCCGATACAGGAAACCCGCGGAAGTTATTCAACTTCTTCAGAAACTTATAACAGACCGAAATATAACTGGAACAGCACTGAAAAATTTGAAAACTGCCAGCGGAGGCGGCGAGAGCAAATCAGAGCAAAATTCTCCTCCCCCGCCCGCTCCAAGACGAGAAGGGGAAAACAGACCTCCAGCCGCTTCAGGCAGCAAAAGCGGCGGTTCGGCTACTACTGTAACGATAGGAAATGGTCGAACACCACCTACATTTATTGTTGAACCGAGAAACAGTTGGATTATCGCAAGAGCTACGGAATCCGATATGGAATTGATTCGTGAATGGATTACAAAGCTTGATACACCGGCAACTATCATCGATTCAGGTACACCGCTTGCAAGTATTGAAAACAAAAATTTGACCGCTCAAAGGTTTTTCAAACTGGATAATTACAGTCCCACAATGATGATTCAGTTAGTGAGACCGGTTTTAAATAACAGCGCCTATGTAAGCGCCGAAGAAAACACGAGAACACTCTTGATTGTCGATACAGTAGAAAGCCTGATTCGAGCCGAAGAAATTATTCAGACTTTCGATGTTCCAGGAACCGAACTTGCCGTTCCTCAAATATTCAATCTTTCACATGCGGACCCGGCGGAAGTTGTACAATTTATTACGATGTTATTAAGCCAGGACGGTTCCGCTTCAAAAAGCGGCTCAGGGAGTATCAGTATTAATCTATCCGGCTCAAGCTATCGTATAAGTTCAGGCAGCAGCGGGCGAAGTTCTTCGGGCGGCTTCATGCCTACAACGTCAAGCTCGATGGTTGGAAACAACAGAATACCAGTCGTACTAATTCCATATCGTGAACGCATGCAGATAATCGCGCGCGCACCTGCCGAAGCAATGCAGCAAATTGAAGAGTGGATTATAAAACTTGACCAGCAGGAAAGTATTGAGAGAGAATATGACCTTATTGCGCCTAAATATGTTGATGTCTCTGAAGTATCATCGAGAATAAGTTCTGTGCTGAATCAAATGCCTGGACAGGAAATACAAAAAAGTGTACTTATCCAGCCTCTTACAAAAGCCGGTCAGATTATGGTTTTCGGAAAGCAGGAACTGCGTGACATGATAAAGAAACTTATCATGGAAATTGATATCCCGCCTGGAATATTTGAGACAAAATATTTCAAGCTGAAACATGCAGACCCGGACCAGATTAAAATGAGAATAGACGAGCTTTACAGCCCGAACTATTCCGGCAGCAGCAGAAATTCCAGTACTACACGTTACCAAATTTACGAATATTATTATGACTCATACAGCAGCGGCAGCAGTTCATCTTCCAATATGACAAAGGATTCTGTAAGAGTTATTTCGGATAACGCATTAGGACAAATTACAGTTATCGCCGCTGCCGAGAACATGAAAAAGATTGAAAAACAGATAGAAGAATGGGATGTACCTATAGATGCGGAATCACTCAAACCAAGATTCCTCGAACTTAGAAATGTCGATCCCGTCAAAATGGCCCAATTCCTTACTACATTATTCTCTGAACAATCAAGCAGCGGAATGATATATTCACAATACAATAGTTATGACGATTCGGAAACAAAGAAAAAAATCGTCGGACCGCTTTATGGACAATTAACTTTCGAATACATACCAGGGACAAAGAAGATAATTGTAATAAGCAAAATCCCGGAAGCATACGATATTATAGAAAATATAGTACGTGATATTGACAGCGAAGAAATGGCGGAAGTGCCGACAGTTGTTCCGCTAAAATTTGCGAACCCGGAAAGAATTTGTGAAATCCTGAACGCCACCTTCAGTCAGCCGGGAGCTTCTGTAGAAATTCTTCGTTCCGATAGCGGGCTAAGTCAATATTCGATGGATAGCGATTCCGAGTCTAATAATAACTCATCCAACAACTCATCACAGGATGGATACACTCCATGGTGGGGAACATCAGTATCACGTAATACAACTGACGATGAAAGACCAATAAGCAATGTAATCGGTAAAATCAGATTTGTTCCTGAAACTCGTACTAAATCCATCCTTGTTCTGTCACCACCTGAATTTGTAAAAAATATTCAGGAACTGATTGATACACTCGACAGGCCGAGTAAACAGGTTATGATAAAAGCCGTAATTGTTGAAGTTGACCATAAAAACCTTAGCTCACTTGGCGTTCAGTTAGCGACAAATCCAAGTGCTTTCGGCTCTCTTGGAGAAAACTCATTAACCGCATTAAACGCATTACAGCAACTTGATACACATGGCTCGTCAATCTGGGGAGCAGATGGCGGACAGGGAACTGTTGTAACAAACACTATAACCGCTAACATTTATGGCCTGCTCGATTTCCTGGAAAAGAAAGTGAACGCAAAGATACTGAACCAGCAAACCATGTGGACACAGGACAATGAAGAAGCGAGTTTCTTCAAAGGAGATAGAGTCGCCTTTTACACAGCGGCTACAACCGGTACTGGTACATCGACACAGAATTTCGAATTCCAGAGAGTAGGCATGAATGTAGCTGTCCGGCCAAGTATAACTCCGAACAAAGAAGTTGATATGAATATTAATATTATCATCTCACAGTTGACAACAGATGAGAAAAACAGCCAGCCGGTCAGAACTGAAATGGAAACCAAAACCAAAATGGTAGTCTCCGACGGCCAGACACTCATGCTTGGTGGTATTCTCTTCCAGCAGGATGGAATTATCAAACGAGGAGTGCCGGGACTGAGCGACTTACCGATACTTGGAGGTCTTTTCAGCCATACAGAAAAAACTCTTGTTAACAACGAATTGATAGTATTTATTACTCCATACGTTTTTAATATTGACGATGAAACAGGAGAAGTCTCCCCGGAAATCCAGGAGCAAATGAATATCCCGCTCGACAAACTTAATACAATAAGAGAAGAATTGAAAGGCAATATAAACAAAATGGACTTGCTAAAATAAGGAATCTATTATCAACTCAAATTGACCGATTGATTATAACATTAAAAATCGGTCAGTTTGAGTTATTAAGCTTAATATTACAATTCAATCATATTCGTACTCCAAAGCTGACGGCGGGAAATGTTTTAGATTGTAGTTTTACACGTCAAAGTTTATAATCTCATATCAATTGTTTTTAAATAAGTTCAGTTACAAATATTTACAATTAAAATCGAGCATAAAATGTTTCCGTTTGACAAAGCTCTTAAAATAGTTCTTGATGAAGCCCGCGTATTAAGCAGTGAAACTGTCTGTATTCATGACTCATTGAATAGAGTCCTGGCGGAAGATATCATATCTGATATTGACTTGCCGCCAAATGACAGGGCTGTTATGGATGGCTATGCCTGCCGTCGAGGAGACATTGGTAAAGAACTATCAATAGTTGAAGTAATTCCGGCGGGGAAAAAACCTGAAAAAGAAATCGGGCCTTTACAATGCGCAAAAATTATGACCGGTGCGTCAATGCCAAAAGGTGCGGACTGTGTAATAATGGTCGAACACACTAAAAATCCTACTGATAAAACTGTTCGTATTTTTGGTGAAAATACAAATAACTTTATTCGATACAAAGGCGAGGATATTCATATCGGCCAGGTTGTACTTGAGAAAGGTATGTTAATTAAGCCGCAGCATATCGCAGTTCTTGCTTCCGCAGGATGTACAATAGTTCCAGTTACAAAACGGCCAAAGGTTGGAATTATCGCAACCGGAGATGAATTGGTTGAGCCGCATATCAAGCCGGAATCATGGCAAATGAGAAACAGTAACAGTTTACAGCTTAAGGCACAACTTGAGAATGCTGGAGCGGCAGTAACTTATTATGGAATAGCAAAAGACTCCATTGATGAAATTGATAAACTATTTGGAAAAGCCGCTGATGAGTGTGATATAGTCGCTATATCAGGCGGAGTTTCTATGGGCGATTTCGATTTCGTACCTGAAATATTTAAGAAGAATAATGTAAAATTATTATTTGAAAAAATAGCTTTCAAGCCGGGTAAACCTACGATTTTCGGGGTAAAAGATGGTCTTTATTGTTTCGGGATTCCCGGAAATCCAGTATCAACTTTTATAGTAACTGAATTACTGATAAAACCTTTTTTGTATAAGCTGACGGGACATGAATATTCGCCGGTGAATATAAAACTGCCGCTGGCCGAAACTATAAAAAGAAAAGACACAGAACGGCTTGGCTGGTTTCCAGTGACAATAACAAATGATGGAAGTATAAAATCCATTGATTATCATGGCTCGGCGCATATAAACTCGCTGTGTCACGCTGATGGATTAATCAGCATGGATATCGGCATTGCCGAGCTGCCCAAAGACTCTTTTGTTTCTATTAGATTGATTTGAATTAATAATGCAGAATATAATTGATTATCTTAGAGTGTCCGTTACCAATAAATGCGATTTGAAATGTATTTATTGTCACCCGCTCAGCGATAGTGCGCTGCGAATACACCGGGACATTTTAAATACAGATGAAATTCTGCATATTATTAAACTCCTGATAAAATGCGGCATAAAAAGAGTTCGTTTAACAGGCGGCGAGCCTTTACTCAGAAATGATATTGTCCAGCTTGTAAATCAATTAGCTTCTACTGAAGGCATCGAGGATTTATCAATTACAACAAATGGTGTTCGACTTGAATCAATAGTACATGATTTAAAAGCCGCGGGTTTGCACAGAATAAATATAAGCGTGGATTCTCTCAATAGAGAAGTATATAAAACAATAACGGGATTTGATGCACTCGAAAAAGTAACGAAGGGAATTCAAAAGGCAATTGAAGCCGGTTTGAATCCCGTCAAAATCAACAGCGTTATAGTTAAAGGCGTGAACAGCGACAAAGAGGAAATAATTCCTTTGGCAAGGTTGAGTATCGATTTACCGGTAACAGTAAGGTTTGTTGAATATTATCCGACAAGCAAAAATTCCAATCTCGATAGAGGATTTGTCCCCAACATGGAAATTAAAAAAATGATCGAGCGGGAATTCGGTTCGATTGACAATACTTCAGAGATAAAAGGTTACGGCCCCGCTCAGAATTTCAAAATTAAAAATTCCGCTGGAGCGATAGGATTTATAAGCGGCAGATCATCAATGTTCTGCGACAAATGCAATCGCGTCCGGTTAAGCTGTGATGGGAAAATAAAACCATGTTTATATTCCACAAAACAGTATGATATTAAAGAGATTTTAAATAACGGTGCAAGTGAAGAAAATATATTAATGTTATTTAGAAATATTATTCGTGAAAAAAACAACTATAATAAAAACACCAAACCTCTTGAAGAATTTTCTATGCAGAGTATAGGCGGCTGAAATTCAAAATGGAAATTTCATAAATGATTGATATAAGCAAAAAAGAAATTACCGTCAGAACTGCCAAAGCACAAGGTAATATAGTGCTTGGCGAGAATGCTTTTGAAATTATTAAAAAAGGCACTTGCAAAAAAGGGGATGTATTTACAACCGCAAAAATAGCTGCAATCCAGGCCGTAAAATCCACTCCATATTTAATTCCAATGTGTCACCCAATTCCGATAGATTCTGTTGAAGTTAATTTTGAACAACATAAATCAGAAAATACTGTCACTATCATAGTCACGGTAAAATCCACAGGCAGAACCGGAGTTGAAATGGAAGCTTTATGCGGCGCGGCGGCCGGTTGTCTTACAATTTATGATATGCTCAAATATTCTGACAAAGCAATGATAATCAAAGAAGTAAAACTGATGGAAAAAACAGGTGGTAAAAGTGGCGACTATAAAAGGCAGGATTAAAGCTATATCGGTTTCAGAGAAAAAGGGTATGAGAAAAAAAAATATACCCGAAGCTCAACTGGAAGCTGGCCACGGCATAATCGGAGACGCTCACGCAGGCAAATGGCACAGGCAGATTAGTTTGCTTGGCTATGAATCTATCTCCGAAGTTCTTGCCCAAGGCGTAATTGTATCCCCCGGTGATTTCGCTGAAAATATCACGACCGAAGGAATTGACCTTAAAAAGATAACAGTTGGAAACAGAATATTACTGGGTAAGAATGCGGAAATTGAAATTACGCAAATCGGAAAGAAATGCCACTCGGAATGTGAAATCTTTAAGCAATTAGGTGATTGTATTATGCCAAGAGACGGCCTTTTTGCCAAAGTTACTAAAAGCGGCTCAATAAAAGTTGGCGACGAAATTGAGGTAAGCAATGATTAGAACAGCCATATTGACAATTAGCGATAGTTGTTCAAATGGGACACGAGAAGATATCAGCGGCCAAACCATCGTTGATATACTGCCGAAAAATATATTTCAGATAACTCATAAGAATACCATTCCTGATGATTTACATAAAATATCGCATGAGTTAATTGAATTTTCTGACAATAATTATGTTGATATAGTTTTCACAACAGGCGGAACAGGGCTTGGACCGCACGATGTCACTCCAGAAGCTACTGCGTCTATCAGTGACAAGCTCGTGCCGGGAATCAGCGAAATTATACGAGCGGAAGGTTTCAAAAAAACTCCTAACGCCGCCCTTTCAAGAGGAATCGCGTGTATAAGAAAAAATACATTGATAATTAACCTGCCCGGAAGCCCGAAAGGTGTACAGGAATCCTTGGAAGTAATTTTAACTTTCGTACCCCATGCAATAAAAATGATGCACGGAGGCGGACACTAATTAAACAAGATGAATGATAAAACGGAAAATTCTGCTGAAATCTTTATAAAAGCCAATGAGCTTATTAATAAAGGCGAAAACTTTTCTATCGCATTAATTCTTAACGCTGAAGGTTCGACACCTCGTAAAGCGGGAGCACGCGCTATTATTACATACTCCGGGAAAATATACAGTACTATCGGCGGAGGCGCTGTTGAGGTGGAAACGCAGACACGAGCCATAGAATCTTGTAAAACGAAGAAACCTGTAATTTTTAATTTCGAGCTTCAAGGCTTAGACAGAGATGGTGACACTCCTATCTGCGGCGGAAGAATGAGAATCCTTATTGATCCGATTTCAGTTCAATATAAAGATATTTTTAATAAAGCCGCCGAGGCGATTAAAAAAAGAAACAAAAGCATTTTCCTTACAACTATCAATAAATTACAAGTCGAATACAAATGGTTTTCTTCTAATTTAACAGCTTCAGATACGGATTTTCCCGGCAAAGACAAAATACGATATTGCCTGGAACATGAACAACCTGAGCTATTCACTCAAAATAATGGTACGAAAGAAGTTTTTGTCGAACCAATAATCCCAAAACCCCTGCTCGTGATTGCCGGCGGAGGACATATCGGCCAGGCACTGGCTGTGCAGGCCTGCTTAGTCGGTTTTGATATTTTGATATTAGATGACAGGCCTGAATTTACAAATGCGGAACTTTTTCCCAACAATACAACAACTATTTGCGGCGATATAGCTCAGGAACTTACAAAAATCAGCGAGGAAAAAGATACTTATATTGTTATTGTCACTCGCGGACATAAGAATGATGCCCATGCTCTTGAAGCGTGTATTAACAGACCATTTAATTATATTGGTATGATTGGTAGTAAAAGAAAAGTTGCTTTGATTCGTGAAAATTTTATTCAATCTCGAATATGCACAACTGAGCAGTTCGATAAAGTATTTTCACCAATCGGGTTAAATATCGGCGCTCTTACAGTATCGGAAATTGCTGCAAGTATAACGGCAGAACTAATTGCCGTAAGAAGAATGAGAATAACGCATCAACCATGGACTAATAAGGAGGCTCTATGATTTGCGCGATTGTTTTAGCCGCTGGCTGTTCGAGCAGGATGAAGACACAAAAACTCTTACTTCCCTTCGGCCAAAGTACTGTCATTTCACATATTGTAAACCAAATTCTTAAAAGTAAAGTACAAAACACTTACGTTGTAGTTGGTCACCATGCAGAACAAGTCACTGAAGAACTTTCCGATAAACCAGTTACAATTATTCATAACCCTGAATACAAAACAGGTATGCTATCTTCAGTAAGAGCTGGTATTCGTGATATAACTCAGAATTGTGACGCTGTACTATTTGCTCTTGGTGATCACCCCTCCATCACATCAAATCTTATAGATGAAATGATTCGGCAATATTCCTTAACAGACAGGAATATCATCGTTCCTAAATATAATAACAAACGAGGACATCCTATATTATTTTCATCAATTTTCAGAGATGAGATTTTAACTAATTTCGATGACGTAGGATTGCGCGGACTTCTACACGCACACGAAAACGAAATATTTGAATTAAATGTTTCCGATTCTTCTGTTGTATCGGATATGGATTATCCCGAAGATTATCAACGAGAAATCAAAAGATTTGAGAATGACAACAACTGAATAATGCCTTACTCAGTGATTTTACCGGTTGCGTGTAGAATTTTTTCCGGTGTTATAGGCAAATCCTTACATCTATAACCAGTCGCTTCAAATACGGCATGTGCCACCGCTGGAGCGGTTGGAATTGCTAATCCTTCACCGGCTTCTTTGGCTCCGAATGGACCTTCCTTTTCATATGTTTCGATTGTATATGATTCAATCTGCGGCATATCTTCAGCGGAAGGAATCTTATAGTCAAGAAAAGTAGTATTAAGAACTTTGCCGTCACGCATGACAAATTGCTCACTAAGAACATAGCCCAATCCCATTTGCAAAGCCCCGTCAAGCTGTCCTTCCACGGCCATTGGATTAATCACTGTCCCGCAATCGTGCGCAGTAGTAACTTTCTCGACCGTGACAACTCCGGTATCCGAGTCCACTTCAACTTCCGCCACCTGGGCACCAAAAGAATAAGCCGGTGTGGTCAAACCTTTATCTCTCGGCGTATAATATCCGCGGGCGGTTAATTCCTCGCCGCGATTCGTTTTCACCCACATTTCTACAGCTTCGCCGAAAGAAATACCACGTTCGGGTTTGGCTTTAGCATATACCCTGCCATTGCCGAATTCTACCTCATGAATTATGTTGAGATTAAATTTTATAGAAACCATTTGAGCGAGTTTCTCTTTGATTTTATTAGCCGCGTCGAGAATAGCGTTTCCGTTCATCAATGTCACCCTGCTACCCCATGTCCCTAAGTCGGCTTTGGGCGTCATTGCAGTATCCGCTGATGTTACACGGATATTCTCCAGTTCAATTCCCAACGCCTGTGCGAGTATCTGCCGCAAAACTGTGTCAGAACCCTGGCCTATATCAGAGGCCATCGTCAACAGATGCGCGGTTCCATCGTCATAGGCTCTAACTTCACAAGCGGCGAAATGATAAGGTGTATTAAACCAGTTAAACACGCCTCCGGAGATAAAACTATAACAGCCGATGCCGATACCTTTATTCGCGGGCATGTTTGCGCGTTTTTCTTTCCAGTTGGTCATTTCCGCAACTTTCTGCAATGACTCTACAAATCCTGCAGACGATATTTTGGTGACACCTTCAATTGTATCTCCTGTGACCATTGCATTTTTTATACGCAAATCAATCGGGTCAATATTCAGTTCCTTAGCGGCTATATTCATTTGTGTTTCTGAGACATAAAGAGCCTGCGGTGCGCCGAATCCGCGCATTGCACCGGCCGGTGTTTTATTCGTATATACATGATAGCCGCGGTAACGATATGCCGGATAGCGATATAACATGGCTCCGAAATTGCCGCATAAAAATGTAGCTGTCGGCCCCATGGAATTATATGCGCCGCCATCGAGATAAGCCTCAAAATCTTTGGCAACAAGCGTACCATCTTTTCTGAAACCAACCTTAGAGCGAATCTTCATAGCATGTCGAGTGCGGCCGGTAGCAAATTCCTCAGCTCGGCTGAGTACAAATTTAACTGGTTTGCCTGTACGCTTTGCCATAAAAGCCGCACAAAACTCCCATGAACGAAGTTCCATCTTGCCGCCAAACCCGCCGCCTACGTGAGGCTTGATAACTCGGACATAGTTTTCCGGCAAACCCAATGCTGACGCAAGCAGACACTGCACTATATACGGAGCCTGAGTTGAAGTCCAAAGAGTAACTCGTCCTTCTGTATCCTGCTGTGCCAATGCCGCGCATGGTTCCAAATAAGCATGAGATACCGCGTGTAAAGTAAAGTTATCTTCCAGTACTAAATCTGCTTTTGCGAATGCCGCGTCAATATCACCTACATCAATCTTTCGATCAATACTGATATTACTTTCGAGTTGGTCTATCTCATCATGAATCAATGGAGCGTCCGAAGCCAGAGCATCATCTATACTAAACATCGCAGGAAGCTCATCGTATTCGACGTGAATTAAACTGATCGCTTCTTCAGCAATATCCGGGTCAATGGCAGCTACGGCGGCAACCTCATCGCCGATAAAGCGTACTTTATCCATAGCTAATGGAAATTCATCCTGCGTCTGAGGAAATAAACGCCAATTTCCATATTTGATACCCGGCGTATCTTTACCAATGACAACATCTTTTACGCCCGGAAGAGCAGCAGCTTTTGAAATATCAATACTTTTGATTCGTGCGTGTGGAACAGGACTTCTTAGCAGTTTGCCATAAAGCATTCCCGGCAATTTCATATCGGCGGTATATTGGGCTGTCCCTCTTGCTTTATCAGGAGCATCTATTCGCGGAACACTGCGGCCAACTACATTCTGCTGCATGTCAGGATTTTGCTTATCATTATTCATTTACACTTCGCCCTAATTTGTTCCATGCTCTTATTAAGTGCCCGCCGAACCAGCACATCAACCATTTCTTTTCTGTACTGTGCGGTTGCTCTTGTATCTGTAATTGGAGTAGCCTCATCCAATGAAATTTCCGCCGCCTGATTTACTAATTCTTCTGTAAGTACTTTTCCTTCCAGAATCTTCTCGGCATGAAGGACACGTTTGGGGACAGGAGCGACAGCACCAAATGCAATACGAGCCTGTGTTATTGTTTCGTTCTTATCATCCACAAGCAGACACGCTGAAACTCCAACAGCGGCTATATCCACCTTGCTTCGTGCTGAAACCTTCTGATAGCTTGAGCCAGAGCGGTCTTGATTTAAAGGTAAAATCAATTCCTTGACTATTTCACCGGATTCCAGAGCTGTTACTCCCGGGCCTCGGAAAAATTCATTCAAAGGAAGAGTCCTCTCGCCAGCCGGGTGCATAATGACCACTTTCGTATCATACACCAACAAAGGCGTAGCGGTATCAGCCGATGGGCTGGCATTACATATATTTCCAACTACCGTACCCATATTACGAATTTGTACTGTGGCCGTAACACTGGCGGCGTAAGCCAATGCCGGAAAATATCGTTGAATATCAGGATTTTGCGCAACTGCAGAAAGCCTCGCATTAGCCCCAATAGTCAAATGCTTACCTGTCCCCTGGGGATGATTGGTATGAATATAATCAGTATTAGGAATATTACTAATTCCGATGATATATTCAGGTTTAACTGTTCCGTGCTTCATCTTAATAAGAAGATCAGTGCCGCCCGCGAGAATACGCGCTTTATCCTCGTGTTCAGCAAGCATAACGCACGCTTCTTTAAGGCTTTTTGGAATTAAATATGAAAATCTCGGCAGAGCCATTTATCTGTTTCCTGACAAAGGTAGAGTCACATGGTAGAGACGCACGGCCGTGCGTCTTTAGGAAGATTCCAATTCTGTCTCCTGTATTCTGTCTCCTGTATTCTGTTGTTTAATCTTTTTACTGGCGGCCATGACAGCTTTAACAATACGATTGTAACCGGTACAGCGGCATAAATTACCGGATAATGCCTGGCGAATCTCAAGTTCAGTGGGTTCGGGATTTCTATCCAACAGGTATTTGGCCGATAATATCATGCCTGGAGTGCAATAGCCGCATTGTATTGCACCATGCTCAACAAAGGCTTCCTGTATCGGATGCAAATTTTTACCGTTGGTGGACAATCCTTCTATCGTAGTGATTTCCTTACCATCTGATTCTATAGCCAGACTCAGACATGAGGTAACTGATTTTCCATTAATCAATACCGTGCAGGCACCACAATCACCGGTGCCGCACCCGATTTTTGTACCAATCAGGTTCAAATCCTCACGAAGCACCTCAGCCAGTGTTCTCCACGGCTCGACCGCAACCGAATATGTATCACCATTAATATGTAAGGTTATATTGACCTTAGCCATTTTCAACCTGCGAATCTGGTTTCTAACAAGAGTTTTGAAAAAATGAAGTTATAAATAACAGTTTTTAGACATTTAATGTAACGCATAAACCTTGATTTGTCAATAAGATAATGTATTTACACGTACAAGTATTATCTTCAGCGGCGTGCAAGCTCAATGTTGACATTTACTCCAAAAAACTTATAATGTGTACGTAATGTTTTAACGACCCATAATTGTTTTACATAATATAATGAGGTGTTTTAATGAGAGCTATACAAATAATCAAGCCGAGAAAAATCGCGATGTTGGATGATGTTCCAATGCCGGAACCGGTCGAGGGAGAAGTTTTAGTCAAATGCAGTCATGTCGCTATTTGCGGCAGCAATATGGGTCCTTACACCGGAACAGGTCTATGGGGAGAAATGAAGTATCCTAACCCAATTGGATGGGCTGGACATGAAAATATTGGCACAATTGTTAAATCCCGCTGTAAAGGCTGGGACGAAGGCACATTGGTGTTAGCTCAGCCTGAAGGCTATTACGGCTTCGCAGAGTATATAGTCTGTCGGCCACCGGCCATAGCACGTCTGCCGCAGAACACTCCTGATCCAGGATCGATGATTGTTGCGCAGCCCCTGGCAACCGTTTTACGGGCATTATCTCAGACGGATGGTGTTATAAACAAAACTTGTGCCGTGATTGGACAGGGTTCGCAGGGTCTGGTATTTACACATATCCTGCGTCTGATGGGAGCAAAAATGGTCATCGCCACTGATATTCTCGACTGGCGTCTTGATTGGGCTAAACGATATGGAGCCGACCATGTCATCAATGCCGCTAAGCAGGATACAGTTGAGGTTGTAAAAGAGCTAACCAATGGGGAAATGGTTGATTTCGCAATCGAAGTGGTGGGATTTGTAGATTCTCTGAAAACCGCCGCGTATCTTCCCAAGCGTAACGGCCGGCTGTTCATTTTCGGAATGCCGCACTATCAAACACAGGAATTTCCATGGTATCATGTTTTCAGAAAAGAGCTTGAGATTAAATTAAGTGTTGGGCCGGAGTGTGGTCCATTTTTCCAGATAGCGGCGGACATGGTTCTCGACGATCGCAGCTCTTGCCTAAGGGATATGGTTACACCAAGAATGCCATGGGACAAGGCTCCAGAGGCTTTTGATATGTATGCCGACTACGCAAAAGGTACACTGAAGTTGACACTTGAACTGTAAATCGTCTTGCGTCGTGCAAAAAAACGCAATACTCAATACGATATACGCAATACAAAAAAAAACATAGGAGTTAATAATGACATCATCAGTAGAATTGAAAGATTTTGAAGCCAGCAAGGTAATGCGAAATGTAATGGGCCAGTATTTCAAAGAATTAACTGACCCTGCGAGACCAAAGAAAATAGCCTATTGTACAAGTGTCGGCCCTGCCGAGCTTTTGAGGTCTATGGGATTTGAAGTATATTTCCCGGAAAATCATGGCGCAATGCTCGGTGCAACGAGAATGGCTACTGATTTGATTCCCCTGGCAAACGCACGCGGGTTTTCACCTGAAATTTGCTCATATTTAACAAGCGACATCGGCTCATACCTGAAAGGCGAAAGCCCGTTAAATAAAATGAAACTTCCCGGACCGCCAAAAGCTGATGTACTTGTTTTCAATACAAATCAGTGCAGAGACGTAAAAGACTGGTTCGAGTTTTATGCCCGCGAATGGAACGTGCCGTGTATTGGTGTCCATACTCCTCGTTCAATCGGTGATGTTAATGAAACAATTATTACTGCCATAGCCAAACAAATCGAAGCGCTCATACCAACTCTTGAAGAAGTAAGCGGCAGTAAGTTCGAAATGGATAAACTCAAAGAAACTATCGCCCTTTCCAAAACATGTACCGATAGATGGAAAGCGGTTCTGGACGCGGCGGCGAATGTACCTTCACCTATCACATTCTTCGATGGTACAATACAAATGGGACCGGCGGTTGTCCTTCGAGGTACACAGGCAGCGATAGATTACTACGATGTATTATTGGCTGAGTTGAACCAAAGAATTAACGACGGCATTGGCGCGGTAGAAGGCGAAAAATATAGAATCCACTGGGAAGGTATGCCGGTATGGGGCAAACTCAAAAGTCTTGCGTTGCAGTTCATGGAACTTCAGACAGCAGTGGTTTCTTCGACATATTGCAACAGTTGGGTATTCGAAGCACTCGATCCGAGCCAGCCGTTCGAAAGCATGGCAAGAGCATACAGCGAATTATTCATCTGCCGAAGTGATGAACCAAAAGAAGCTTACATGGAACGAATGATTGATAAATATAAAATAGACGGCGTTTTCTATCATAATGCCAAGACATGCCCGAACAACTCAAATACACGTTATGATATGCCACGCAGAATCCAGATTAAGACTGGCAAACCATTTGTGATTGTCGATGGCGACTTGAACGATTTGCGGCTCTATTCAGAAGAGCAGACACGAACCAACATAGAAGCATTCGTAGAGCAGCTTTCACAGAGTTAATAATGACAGGGGAACAGACTGATAATATGCGGTATTTTTGCGGCATTGATATAGGCGCCTCTTCGGCGAAACTTGTTGTTATTAATTCTGATAATCAAATCGTCGCAAAAACCCTTGGACGTTCGGGAGTCGATTACGCAAAGACATCAGAACAATTAATCAGCGATCTGGCGGCGGCTGAATCTTTTGACCGTTCGCAGATTGCAAAATCGTTCTCTACTGGTTACGGCCGCGATAATGTTCCATGGGCGGATGGAAAAATGACGGAAATTGCCTGTCACGGCAAAGGAGCATACTTCCATTTTCAAAAACGCTTGACTGTAATCGATATCGGTGCCCAGGACAGCAAGGTAATTCACATTGATGACACTGGAAGACGTGACAACTTTAAGATGAACCGCAAGTGTGCCGCTGGAACTGGTGCGTTCATCGAGGAAATCGCGTATCGGCTGGCACTGGATGTTTCCGAGCTAAATGCCCTGGCCGAGGCTTCCACAAATGAAGCATCATTAGGAAGCTTTTGCACGGTATTCGCCGCGACAGAAGTGCTTGCAAAGATTCGAGCAGGTGTAAATGTCACCGACATTGTTCGTGGAGCTTTTAATTCTGTTGTTAAAAGGATTGTAGAAATGGATCGCGTCGAAGGCTTGCTTGTAATGACCGGCGGCGTAGTAGCGAACAATCCTTTCCTGGCCAAACTTATTGGGCAGGCATTTGGTTACGAGGCACATATCGCGCCCTATGCGCAATATAACGGTGCGTTTGGAGCTGCTTTGTTTGCAGCCGAACAAGTTCGCTAATCGCGTTTTAAAATATAAATCAAAGCAAAAAAGGAAATTGTTATGTTTATAAAGAATCCACCAGTTAAAGTTGCCGAAAATGTTTGGATGCTCGGCACAAATGAATATCCAGTCCTGCTCGTCATTGACAATAATGTTGGAGCGATTTTCGAAGGCGGCGTCGGTGCTACAGGGCCTATTGTAAAAGAGCAGTTAGCCGAGTTGGGAATCGCAGATGATTTGATTAAACAGGTTATCATCACACACGCTCATCCGGATCATGTAATGGCTGTTCCGGCATTCCGAAAGATGTTCCCAGATGTAAAAGTTTGTGCCTCAAAAATCGCAGCCGGAACTCTCGCCGTCGAAAAAGCAATAGGTTTCTTCTGCAAGATTGACGGTATGCTAACCGAAGTACTTCTTAAATCAGGCTCGATTAAGGAAAAACATCGCCCGGAACCAATGAAGGAAAAACAGATTGCCGTTGACCAGATTCTAAATGACGGTGACACTGTAACCGTTGGACGGCGTACATTCAAAGTTCTCGCGACTCCGGGACATAGCGATTGCAGCCTGAGCTTTCACGAACCGGCATCGGGCCTTCTGATTATATCCGACGTGACCGGTTTTTATATTCCTGAATCCGGATACTTCTGGCCAAACTATTTTACAGGCTATGGAACTACCCTCGATTCAATAAAGCGGCTTATCGCTCTCGACGCGGAAATATTATTCCTGAGTCACAATGCAGTGATAAAAGGCAAAGATGATGCCAAAGCATTTTTTAACGCGGCTATCAAAGCAATCGAATCCTATCACAAGCGAATTATGACAGAATTGGAATCAGGCAAAGCTCCTGAAGATATAGCAAAGCAGCTTGGCATTGAAGTGCATGAGAAAACACCTATGCTCAATGTGGAGTTCTTCCAGAAAAACTGTGAATTACTGGTTAAGCAATCTGCTAAATATTCGCAAAACAGTTAAGAGAATTTTATAGATTTCGGCGTGGAAGAATTAACGGAAATAAATCAAGCCTACGATCCCGGCCATGATAATTGATAAAGCCGCTCTTTCAAACCATATCAATAGTAATTGCCACGGTTTTAATTTAATCGATGTCGCGTAAAGGCATGGAATAAAACCGGCAAAAAATATAATCGTTGAAACGGAAACTACAGCTATTATATATCTTGGAACATCAGGTAAATCTTTAACTGTTAAATTAGGAACAAAAACTTCACCCAAAACTACTGCGCTTGCTTTGGCGACTTCCCTGTAGTTTTCCATACCAAATAATTTTAATACATAAGTAATCGGCATAAATATAATGCCAATAACTTCAAAAAATTTCGTTTTATTTGCCAGAACCGCGGCTAATAATCCTACCGCTGTAGCTGAAGGTGTCAAAACAAAGCACATTCTCATGCCGCCTTTTAAATTCGTCCATAAACTCTTTAAAAGAGATTTTGACTGAGCGGCTGCCTGGACTCCTTCATTTATGGCGCTGTGAATAATATTCCCTTTTATTTCCTTTTCAGGTTTGCCTATGCCGTCAATATACGAATTATCAAGTTTATTGATAGGATAAAGCCTTACCGTAAGCGCTGTCACGGCGAAGGTAATAAGAAGCGTACTCCAGAAATAAAAATTCCATATACACATAAAATTCGCTGTCGTTGCAATAACAATCATAAACGTTGCAGAAACAGTTGAAAAACCGGTCATTACTATTGCGGCTTCTCTATATGTGTATTTTGATTCCTTGTATAGTTCATCGGTGAGAAACATTGCTACTGAGAAATTTCCGATGAAAGCCGCGATTGCATTTATTGCTGCCTTGCCGGGAACTTTATAGAGCGGCCTCATTATGGGTCTTACTATCACGCCTGTAAACTCCAGAAGACCATAGCCCATAATAAATGTCAGAAATATCGAACCAAATGTCACTATTATTGTGACATCCACCGCGATTTTTTGCCATGCAAATGGAATGAAAGTCGGATTTTTCAAAAATCCAGGACCAATACTGAAAAAACCCATCACACAAACTGGAATACCAAGCGTTCGCAATACAGAGAGAATAAAACACAACGTATTCCTTTTAAAACTTTTGTCAACCCAGGGCAATATTCCCCCGATTGTCGCAATAACAAGAACGAATATCTTAAGAAATAAAATAATCTCAAGAGTATAAGTATCAGTTATTGAAATTTTGGCTTCTTTTAAATATTTAATCAGGTGATCTAATGGAATTGAACTAGAGCTTTCGTAATTACCTTCTAAAGCACACTCCCAATTCCCATCATCTTCAGTCATTGTCTCATTTAAGAGTTTGCCTTTTTTATCGTAAATTGTGATGGACGTACCTGGCTTACCTTTCCCGATGACGACAGTCTGATTACTCGTTTTATCATAGACTACTGAGCAAGTTACAATATCCGCACCGGATTTTATTGTTTGTGGTGTATTTCCATCAACATCCGAGCTTATGGCTTTGATTTTTGTGATGGTTATTGGTGTAAAAAATAAAATTACCCCGAAAGCACTGAAAAAAAGAAATTTAGCATAATCAATGATACTATTGCTCTTGCCATCTTGAGTAGTTTTGTTCATAAAGCAAATCTCTTTATTATTTCTATATAATGGAAGCTTCCCTATTCAAATTCCATGAAAGTAAATAAGTTATTTTCTCTCATCTATAAAACGAACAGGTTTACGGAATTCCGGATTATGTACTATTTTCCGAATTACATCGATATGTTCAATCACAAGCTCTGGTTTGACTCGCAACCGGGCTTGCAGCACTTGTAAAATATCATCTGCCTGTGTCTGTCCGTCATCCAGGGCAATATGTATAGTTAAATGCTCAGAATACGATTCATTATTTCGAACTCTTAAATAGTACTCTTTCACATACGGCATTTCATCCAATACAGCCTGAACACACTGTGGGTAAATACTGGTGCCATGAATTTTCATCATTTGTTTGCGTCTGCCCAATATCGGACCGAGCCGGACTGTATTACGCCCGCATGAACAAGTTGTGCCGGCAATAAAGCTGATATCACCGGTTTTGAATCTAACCAGCGGCATTCCTTCTATTTGCAAAGGAGTAACCACGACTTCACCAATCTCCCCTTGCGGCAAAACACGGCCGTCTTCATCAACTATCTCAACTATTCCCAAATCAGCCGATATATGCCCGCCCTGCTGAGATTCGCATTCACAAAACGTTGTTATTGTTTCAGAAGAGGCATAGGTCGAAAATACCTTTGCACCCCAGAGACTTTCGAGTTCCTGGCCTACATTTAATAAACATAAATCATTATCACGTAAGGGTTCGCCGATACAAATTATACGTTTAATACTGGATTCAGCTAAATTTATCCCTTTTGAAGCTATATAATGACCTAATTTTAACAGGAAAATCGGCACTCCCACCATCGCGGTCGGAGAAGTCCGCTGGATAACATCCAAATGACTGGCTATCGTACCATGCCCATTTCTAATCACCGAAGCACCCAATGTCGTGGCACCTAAAAAATAAGCCAAACCGGCAATGAAACACCTATCAATTGTACAGGTCAATAAAACCAAATCCTCATCGGTCATCCCGCAGCCTCGAAAGGCTTGTGCTTCATTATACGCCAAACGATCAAGGTCATTCTGTGTATATACTATCCTGGTTGGTTGACCTGTAGTTCCCGAAGAAAATGCCAAATCAGCGACGGCCCTGTTATTCACCGCCTGAAATTGGTCATTATATTCTGAAATCTCCGATTTGTCCGTTAGCGGCAATTGCGGTAGGGAATCCAACTTAAAATTATCAAAATTGATTCCCTTAAATTTCTCGCGATAATAAGGTGAATTCTCACTAACGTATTGTAGATGTCTGCGTAACAGATCCTGTTGTGTTTGATATATAACCTTAGGGGATTCAAAGGCCAAATCAGGATATTTTAAAATTGACATAAATACCTTATATTTATTCTATTATTACCTGACATTTACCATTTAAACTCTTAAACGGCAAAAACTTAAATATAACACCAGCAATAGTACTAAAACTGTAGATTTTAACAAATTTTTCACAAATAAGCAAGTAGTTTTGTTCCCCGGGCGGCTATAAGCTAAACCCATACTCGGATTGAGAGGTATTTTGAAACATAAGTCGCTGAAATATTGATTTTCGGCTATCAGGATTATGCACGTAAATACTTGTTAATAAAAGACTAACAATGAATATATTTAAAGTAATTCAAAACGTGCCTGGAAAAATCTTAAATACTCCGGTTCATATACCATTCTGAGGCCTTTTATTTTTTCACGACCATCATACACTGCTTTAACGCTCTCTGCTACGACATCCATATGTGCCTGAGTATAGACACGCCGGGGTATTGTCAGACGAGTTAATTCCAGCGAAGGATAGCGATGTTCTCCGGATTCCGGGTCGCGTCCGGCACTAACTACACCTCTTTCCATGGAACGAACACCTGAATCCAGATAAAGTTGGGCAGCAAGTGTCTGAGCCGGAAATTGATCCTGAGAAATATGCGGATAAAATCTTTTCGCATCAATGAAAATTGCGTGCCCCCCGATTGGTTCTACGATGGGAATATTCCAATTTAGAAGAAGTTCTCCCAAATAACGCACTTGCATTACTCTCGAACGAATATGGTCACCCTGTATTCCTTCGGTAATACCAATTGCAAGAGCTTCCATATCCCTTCCGGCCATGCCGCCGTATGTATGCAGACCTTCATATATTACTACCATATTGCGTGCTTTTTCTGCCACAGAGGCATCATTAACAGCAAGCCATCCGCCAATATTGACTAAATGGTCCTTCTTTGAACTCATCCAGGCGCCGTCAGTATAACTGCAAAATTCTTTTAATATCTCGGCTAACGTTTTGTTTGCATAGCCCGGTTCCCGTTCCTGAATAAAGAATACGTTTTCATACATACGAGTAGCATCGAGATATATTGGTATGCCGTGTTTATCACATAATTGACGCAAAGCCTTTACGTTTGCCATACTTACCGGCTGGCCACCGGCCATATTCACCGTTCCGGCAAGACTCACATAAGGTATCTTATCGGCTCCAACTTTCCTGATTAGCGCCTCGAGTTTATCCAGATCAACATTACCCTTAAACGGATTCATACTCGTGGTGTCATGGGCATCGTCGATTATCACATCAACGAAAATTCCGCCTGCCAATTCCTGATGCAACCGGGTGGTTGTGAAGTACATATTGCCTGGAATATAATTGCCGGGCGATATAAGTGCTTTACTGATAAGATGTTCCGCTCCCCTTCCCTGATGAGTCGGAATAATATATTTGTAGCCGTAGTAAGTTTGGATAGCTTCTTCAAGATGATAGAAATTTCTGCTGCCGGCGTATGCTTCATCGCCGAGCATAATTCCTGCCCATTGACGATCGCTCATAGCGCTTGTGCCGCTGTCTGTCAACAAATCAATATAGACATCTTCAGATCGTAATAAGAATGTATTGTATCCTGCTTTTTCAGCAGCTTGCCTGCGATCTTCGGCGCTAATCATGTGGATAGGTTCGACCATTTTAATTTTCCATGGCTCTGCCCATGAACGTCGACCGAATTGCTGGCCCATGGTTTCGTAAATAGAATCAGACATACCAATTTCACCTTTCTTTTCAGCGGATATTGTATAGGGTAAAGACGTACAGCCGTAAGTCTCTACGTGATCTAAAGGTGTACTCTTCCGGTGATTAATTTATCGAAGTCTTCTACTGCTATTGCAGGAGCGGTCTTAAAAGCTATGCCTGTCATTTTAGTCAAAGCGATGGAAGCTTTCATTACCTGCTCTATACCGGGAAAATCAACAATAAGAACTATATCCTGCTCGCCAAGCAGCGTGTACATGGCATTCACCCGGCCGCCATATTTACTCAAAAGAGTAATTGCCTGATCAGTTCTTTCGGTTCCCATCTGGTTAAATGATACTGTTGAGTATTTCCCAAACATAAAAAACGCAGCCATATCAATCTCACCTTTCATGCCGCCGGTTTAAACCGGCATAACTTCATTTGTAAAATATGCTTTTTTATACTTTGATATTATATTGATTGAGAGGAATATCAAGCAAAATGTAACAAAATCATTTACATTCCTCAAAATATTCTTTCAAATGAGTTCTGCAAATGTAATGAAATAACTTTATTTGGTATCTTCAAAAAAATAATAGAATTCAGTTGCTTTTTTTCGAACTAATGTGATACTATATGAGTATATTATCACATTGTTATATATGGAGTATATATTTTGAATACAAATAAACATTTATTATACGAAAAACAGGCTGAAATCGCAAAATCTATAGCGCATCCGCTCAGGATGGCGATACTGGATTTTCTCAAAGATGGTGATCAGTGCGTTTGCGATATTGCTGAATATGTCGGCTCGGAGCGATCAAATATTTCCAAACATTTAGCGATAATGGTGAACGCGGGTTTATTGGATTATCGAAAGGAAGGCCTGAAAGTCATATACAGTCTCAAATGCAAATGCGTTACGGAATTTTTTACCTGCGCTATCGATGTCATAAAACGGCAGGCGAAGGAAAATGAAAAACTTCTTCGGGCAATATGAGTAATAAGACAGGTCCCTTGGACTCAATGGGAGATTACAGGATTTATTATGAGTTTAAAACAACATTGGAAAAAAGTAACAATAATTATCGCGGTGTTTCTGGGCTGCTTTTATCTTCCTGTGGGAGTGCCGCGATTTAATAATGCAATTTTAGAATCGCTTCAGTTAGTAAAGTGGTATGCAAGAGAGCATGTTATTTTGTGTCTTGTTCCTGCTTTTTTTATTGCCGGCGCGATTTCCGTATTTGTAAGTCAGGCTTCTGTAATGAAATATCTGGGCGCCGGTGCGAATAAAGTTCTCGCTTATGGTGTCGCGTCTATTTCTGGAAGTATTCTTGCGGTATGTTCCTGTACGGTTCTGCCGCTGTTTGCAGGGATATATAAAATGGGTGCTGGATTGGGGCCAGCGGTTACTTTTTTATACGCGGGTCCGGCTGTAAACATTCTCGCGATAATATTAACCGCTCGAATTCTCGGATTCGAGTTGGGTGTTGCACGAGCGGTCGGTGCGATTTTGTTCAGTATTGTAATCGGGCTTTTAATGCACCTTATTTATCGCAAGGAAGAAATTCAAAAAATTGCCGCACAAACAAGTATGCCGGAACAAAAACCAGCCAGGCCATTATGGAAAAACGCTGTGTATTTCGCTTCTATGGTCGGGATACTCGTTTTTGCCAACTGGGCAAAAACAGGTGATGTCAGAGCGATATTTTTATGCTGCCCGAATGGTGTGACTGAATATAAAGTAGAAGGCACGAAGCTTTCTGAAACAGATCAAATAATCACAATGCGTGACACATCCGGAGCAATTCGTGAGATACCGACAGAGCAGCTTGTTGGCATTAGTGACATTGAAAAAAATCCTGTATATGAAACCATTTTCAAATATAAGTGGGCAATAGTAATTATTCTTTTAGGTGGATTTTCGTTCATGCTCATTTCATGGTTCACTCGGAATGAATTATCGGAGTGGGTCAGCTCGACATGGTCGTTTGCGTTACAGATATTGCCATTACTTCTTGGCGGAGTTTTAGTAGCTGGATTTTTATTAGGCAGAGTAGGTCATGAGGGAATCATTCCGACTTCATGGGTTAATAAAGCGTTGGGAGGTAACTCGATACAAGCGAATCTTTTTGCTTCTGTAGCCGGTGCATTTATGTATTTCGCGACATTGACTGAAGTTCCGATTTTACAGGGTCTAATTGGCGCAGGTATGGGAAAAGGACCGGCGCTTGCGTTACTTTTGGCAGGACCTGCATTGAGTCTGCCAAGTATGCTTGTTATTCGCTCAGTTATGGGAACACAAAAAACTATCGTGTTTGTTTCGCTTGTTATTGCTATGGCGACAGTTTCAGGAATCGTATTTGGCACATTTTGGGGATAGTCTAAAACCGAATATAGTAAAATAATTAAGTTATAGAAAAATGGTAAAGGAATTGGGAAATTATGGATCGTAGAAATTTCTTAACGAAAGGTATCGCCGCGACTACTGCTTTTACTGCTATGGCGCAATCAGTACAAGCGGCAGAATCTAACTCAGTGAAAATATTAGGCATATCCTGTAGTTCACGAAAAGGAAAAACGACTGCGACATCAGTCAACGCCGCTCTTGAGGCGGCAAAAAAAGTGAGCCCACAGATAGAGGTTCAGCTTATTGATCTTGCTGGATTAAAAATATCAGGCTGGACTGGGGGAGCAACGCCATCGTCACCGCAGGAAATTCTGGATGATTTTCAGGTCGAAGTCGAACCTTACTTTATGTCGCACAATCTTGGCGGATTAATCATTGGCTCGCCTTCATATTTCCGCAGCATGAGTTCACAGTGCAAAATTCTCCTTGAGCGATTATATGTACTTAGAGAACCGAAGTTACTTCTCGCGGACAAGCCTGTTGGTGTTCTTTCTGTTGGTTCTTTTCGCAATGGCGGCCAGGAACTTGTGATTGAACAGGTACAGGCGGCTATGTTATGCCATGAAGTAATGCTCGTCGGCGGAAAGCCAAAAGCACATCAGGGAGCTACGCTTTGGAATAAAGATACTTACAACGATGATATTACAAAAGATGAATTCGGAATTGAAACCGCGAAGAATCTTGGTATCAGGGTTGCTGAAGCGGCATTGCTTCTTGCAAAGAAATCAAATTAGAACCAGGCAATTATAAAAGTGTCGGGATTAATATGAATAAATTAAAAATACTTTTTCTATGCACAGGTAATTCCTGCCGCAGTCAAATGGCTGAAGGCTGGGCGAAGCACTTGAAAAGCGAGGTAATAGAACCTTATTCGGCTGGGATAGAAACACACGGACTTAATGAAATGGCCGTTAAGGTAATGGCCGAAGCAGGCGTTGATATTTCTTCGTACCGAAGCAAGCATTTTGACGAAGTTCGGAATATTGATTTCGATTACGTGATTACAGTATGCGATAACGCTCATGAAAGCTGCCCGATTTTTCTCGGTAAAACAAAAGTAATTCATGTTGGTTTCGACGACCCGCCAAGACTTGTAAAAGAAGTTAAGACACAGGAAGAAGCATTGGATTGTTACCGCCGAGTACGAGATGAAATAAAAGCTTTTATCGAGACACTTCCGGATGCTTTGTTTAAGATTAAAAAATGAAAGGTATTGTTATGAATGAGTCTGATGAAAAAATCAGGGATGCAGTTCGACAGGGATATTCAAAAATAGCAAAAGGCAATACAGGCTGTGGTTGCGGATGCGGCTCATCCGGATCGAACGCTTTCGCTGAAACGATAGGATATTCAACACAAGAACTTGAGGTTTTACCTGAAGGCGCGAACATGGGTCTTTCCTGCGGCAATCCGACTGCAATCGCAAATCTCCGGAGTGGGCAGGTTGTTCTGGATTTGGGCAGCGGCGGAGGTTTCGATGTCTTTATCGCGGCGAAAAAAGTAGGAGCAAAAGGCATGGCTATTGGAGTTGATATGACTCCTGATATGCTTAGTAAAGCAAGAGCAGGTATTGCGAAATTTACCGAAAAGACGGGGCTTTCCAATGTCGAGTTCCGCCTTGGTGAAATTGAGCATCTTCCGGCCGCCGATGCGAGTGTCGATGTTGTGATTTCAAACTGCGTGATAAATCTGTCACCCGATAAGCAGCAGGTATGGAATGAAATCGCGCGAGTTCTCAAGCCGGGCGGCAAGGCGTGTATTTCAGACCTTGCGTTGAAAAAAGTTCTGCCGGAAAAAGTTTTAAAATCCGTGACAGCGCTTGTAGGCTGCATCGCGGGCGCAGTTTTGGTTGATGACACAAAAAAAATGATAAAGCAGGCTGGATTGAGTGACATTAAGCTTGAAGAAAAAGTATATAATATAGATGTGATGACAGATTGCAATGACCCATTGTACAAACAGGTAATCGCAGATTTGCCGGAAAGAACAAAGCCGGGTGACTATGTTGTAAGTGTTAATATAACAGCATATAAAAAGTGAGCGGTATATGGAAATCGATAACAAATCACAAAAAGCCGTTAAAAGCCTTAATATCTTTGAGAAGTACCTTACTATCTGGGTGGCACTCTGTATTGTAGGTGGAATTCTGCTTGGTAAAATTGCTCCGGGTTTTGCCCAGGCTCTGGACGGTATGGCGATTATGGTAGATGGGGCGCCGGTAGTGTCGATTCCGATAGCCGTCTGCTTGTTTTTTATGATGTACCCGATTATGGTTAAGATTGATTTTGCCGAAGTCCTGCGAGCCGGTAAAAGCCCTAAACCGGTTTTGCTGACCCTGATTGTCAACTGGGCAATCAAGCCGTTCACGATGTTTGCCATCGCATGGTTTTTCCTCGGCGTGGTCTTTCGAGGTATGATTCCCGGCACGGAAATTGTTAAAGACGGCACAGAGGTCGAACTGTTTCGTTCATATATTTCGGGCGCTATTTTGCTCGGCATCGCGCCTTGCACCGCGATGGTGCTGATGTGGGGGTATCTGGCGAAAGGCAATCAGGGCCATACTCTTATAATGGTTGCTATAAATTCACTGACAATGTTAGTACTTTATGGGCTACTGGGCGGCTGGCTTCTGGGTGTCAACAAAATGCCTGTACCCTGGCAGGCGCTGCTTCTGTCCATAGCTATTTATGTCGCATTGCCGCTCGTTGCAGGTTATTTTTCGCGTAAGTGGATTATAACTCGAAAAGGTATTGTTTGGTTTGAAGCCAAATTTTTACATGTTCTTACGCCTGTATCCATAATTGCGCTGCTCGGAACTCTCGTGCTGCTGTTTTCATTCAAAGGTGAGACAATCTTGAACAATCCCCTGACTATCCTCTGGATTGCTATTCCGCTTTTTATTCAGACGATACTGATCTTTACGATAACTTATGCACTGGCAAAAGCTTTAAAGTTTACTTATGAGGACGCCGCTCCATCAGCTATGATAGGCGCGTCGAATCATTTTGAGGTTGCTATCGCTACCGCGACTATGTTGTTCGGTTTGTCTTCGGGGGCGGCTTTAGCCACTGTTGTCGGGGTGCTGATTGAAGTGCCGGTAATGCTTATGCTTGTTAGAATATGTTTGAGAACGCAAAACTGGTTTAAAAAGGAAACCGTAGCATGAAATATGAAGATGATATGTCAATAACAATAAAACCTGTTGGAATTATTCATTCATCATTAAAAGAATCACAAGGTGCGCCTATTCAACCTGTTTTTGCAAAGGATAGCGAAGGAGTTGTCGAAATTTATGAACCGTATAGACAAGCACTGAAAGACCTTGACGGATTCGAGAGAATATGGCTGATTTACTGGTTTCACAAAGTAGTGGAATACCGGCCGTTAGTTAAGCCGTACCTGGATACAGTTGAAAGAGGCTTGTTCGCGACTCGCGCGCCGTGTAGGCCGAATCCGATTGGAATGTCACCGGTTCGTCTTCTGAAAATCGAAGAAGGAAAACTTCATATCACAGATGTTGATATTCTGGACGGTACGCCTTTAATTGATATAAAACCATATTTTTCGAAATTCGATAAATTTGAAGTTCAAAAATGCGGCTGGTATGACAATGTGTCAGGTCAAAACGGAATTGCAGATAAAAGATTCCAGAAATAATGGAGATTAAGAAATGAAAAAAATACAAATACTTGGTACTGGTTGCCCAAAGTGCAAGAAACTCGCTGAAAGCGCTCAGCAGGCTATAAGTGGACTTGAAGGTGAATTCGAGATTGAAAAAATTACTGATATAAATGAGATTATGAAATTCGGTGTGATGATGACGCCTGCTCTGGCGATAGACGGCAAGGTAAAATCAGTCGGCAAAGTAATCGCGCCTGAAGAAATCAAAAAAATGCTTGTATAAGGAGAAAATTATGAGTGCAGAAAAATCAAACGTTTGCAGCGGTGGACCAGTTTTAATATTTGCCTGTTCCGGAGCTGCTGATGTCGGTGAAATATCCGACAAAGCAGCACGGAAATTAACTAAAGAAGGTACTGGATCCATGTTCTGCCTTGCTGGTGTAGGCGGACGAGTCGAACCTATCTTAAAAAAGACAGCATCGGCATCAAAAATTCTGGCAATTGACGGCTGTAATCTGGATTGTGTGAAATCATCTTTGGAACAAAATGGGTTTAATAATTATGTTCACATGCGTGTAACAGACCTTGGTATGGAAAAAGGCAAGAGTCCTGCCAATGATGAAAATATCAACAAGGTAGTCGCAAAAGGCAAAGAATTGTTGAAATAAAAATACATTTTACAATAGGTGATTAATTATGAACCAGGCATGGAAAGTAGTTATTGTTGTTGTTTTAGTGGTAGCGATAATTGGTGTGGTTTCAATTAAGCGTAATCGATCAAATATTGAAAACAGCGGAAATATTACTTCTTCAACGATAAGTAAGCAAGTACCAACAGAATATCAGGTGGAAAATCTCACCGGAAAAGGAATACCTGTTCTGGTTGATGTCGGGGCGGACACTTGTATTCCCTGCAAGTTGATGGCGCCGATTCTCGAAGAGCTTAAACAGGAATTAAATGGCAAGATTATTGTTCAGTTCCTTAATTTGAATGAGCATTCCGGCTATGCTGGTGAGTATAAAATCAGCGTTATGCCAACTCAGATTTTTTATGATGCTTCAGGCGAAGAACGTTTCCGTCACGAGGGTTTCTTTTCAAAAGAGGATATTCTTTCAAAATGGAAAGAGCTTGGTGTCAATCTATCAGGCGAAACTTCTCAAGCACCGGCTTTCGAGCGTTTGAAGCCTGCCAAACTCGATGAGCGTGCCAAAAACACAATCTGCTATATGTGTGATGGTGACATAAACCCAAAAGCATTAGTAACGGTTCAGACTGAAAAGGGGCCGGTACGCATGTGCAGCCCGCACTGCTATTTTATTATGTATTCCTGCCTAACCGAAGATAAAACCGATTTTGAGAAAAAGGTCTCAATAGCGGATACAGCAACCGGTAATCTTATTCCAGCCGCGGATGCCGTATTTCTGTATGGTCAGGATGAGAAAACCGGCAGGCCATGGACAAAAGCATTTGCAAATAATGAAGCGGCTGTAACGGAACGTTCCGCCAGCGGAGGCAATATTCTTTCATTCGGACTTTTGCAGGAAAAAGAGTTATCCCATCGCTGCGGCTTCTGCGACCGTGCGGTATATCCCCAGGATGCATCTGAAGTTATTGTTGATAACGGCGTATATACATGGGGCTGCTGCTCACACTGTGCGATTGGTGTTGCGGCGAGAACCGGCGAGGACATTGAGGTTCACGAGAAGGATCGACTTACCGGTGAGAAAATAGTAGTGAAAACATTTGACGGCAAGATTGCCTCATTAGAGCCGAAAACAGCCGTCGCATGGTTCGGTCAAAGACAAAAAGATGACGGCTCATGGGCTTCTGCCGGATGCTTTCATCAGGGTTTCTTTGTGAATGAAGAAAATCTCATAAAATGGGTTGAAAAAAATCCTTATGAAACAGGCAGGCTGATAAGCATAAATCAGGCACTTGCTGATAAAATGAAACTTTCACCCGAACAGATTCAGAAAGCCTGCAAGATTGGTGAATGCAGCCCTAAATAAATATAATTTAAATAAAGAAAGAGAAAAATTATGACACGCTATGGTATTTTATCAATCGTTTTGTTTTTATCTGTAGTATCTTTGCAGGGCGCACAACAAAACAGCACGGAAAACCCGTCAACATCGTCTGAATCCAAAATGGTAAAAGAAATGTACCCGAACATGGAAATGGGATTACTGAGTAACGCTGTAATTTCTGATCTTTCCAGCGGCGTATTGCTCAAAGCGGATAATGTCGTAATCAGTGACAAAGAGCTGGACAAAACAATTGCGGATGCAAATGATAATATAAAGCTTCAACTCAAAAAATACGCGTCTATAGTTCTGGAGCAACTCGCAATTCCAAAAATGCTCGTGCTGGAAATCAAAAATGAAGCAGCCAAAAACGGACAGGAGATTACAGAAAAGGATGAAAATAAAATTATTCAGGATTACATTCGCACATTAGCAAAAACTATTAAAGTCAGTGAAGAGAAAATACTTGAATTCTATAACAGCAATAAAGACTCACTAAGCGGCGCAACTTTTGAACAGATCAAACCTCAAATTGAACAATTACTTGGCCAGGAAGAACTGCAAAAACTTGTCGATGAGCGGATTCGTACTATCGGGCAAAGAATGAAGATAGAAATTTCTGCTTCGTGGTTAAAGGCTCAGGCAGTTTTAGAACAGGATAACCCTGTTAATAAAGCTCGTAACAGTGGAAGGCCGACTCTTGTGGATTTCGGTTCAAAAGGTTGTGTGCCTTGTGACATGTTGGCGCCGATACTGGAAACACTGCGCGAGAAATACAAGGGCAAAGCCAATGTTGTTGTAGTTCTGACAGGCGATGAACCGGTACTTGCCTCACGTTATGGTATAGAAGTTATTCCTTTCCAGATATTCTACGATAAAACCGGCAAAGAAGTATTTCGCCATACAGGCTTCTTCCCGCAGGATGAAATTGAAAAGCAGTTATCGAAGATGGGAGTGAATTAAAATTATGGAACAACTCTTTATGACCTTAACACGTGCAGTAGAAGGTACGCCGGCTATCGCTATCATCGCGTCCTTTGTGTGGGGCATCCTGAGTATTCTTCTTAGCCCATGTCACCTCGCCAGCATCCCTCTTATCGTAGGATTCATTGACCAGCACGGGCGAATGTCAACAAAAAGAGCTTTTTATATTTCCACGCTTTTTGCAGTCGGTATTTTAATTACAATCGCGGTAATAGGTGTGATTACAGCCGCTGCCGGAAGAATGATGGGAGACCTTGGGAAATACGGCAATTATTTCGTTGCGCTGATTTTTTTCGCGGTAGGTCTTATATTGCTGGATGTAATTCCCATGCCTTTCAGCGGCCCTGGTCAAATAGGATTCAAACGAAAGGGATTACTTGCTGCATTTATCCTCGGACTGGTTTTTGGAATTGCTTTGGGTCCCTGCACTTTTGCATACATGGCTCCTATGCTCGCGGTAACCTTTAAAGCGGCATCAACCGCCTTGCTTTATGGAATTATTCTTTTACTGGCATATGGTGTGGGGCATTGTTCGGTGATTATTTTCGCCGGTACATTCACTGAGGTTATCCAGCGGTATATGAACTGGAACGAAAAATCAAGGGGAGCGGTTATTCTAAAGAAAATCTGCGGCGTTCTGGTTTTACTCGGCGGTATATATTTAATCTATATAGCCGCTTAGACTACACGGTAAAATTTTATATATTAAACTTGAAAATACAGAACAAAAATAATATTCTCATGTATATGTATATTACATATAGATGTATTTTATAGAAAGTCGAATAATATGTTCGAAGGCAGCAACCTTGCGAAAAAGTATAAAATAAAGAAATGCGAATGTCCGAGCGGAAAGATGACTCGCTTCGTTGAGCCGTGCTTATTGTTCTTTTTGTCTCAAAAGGATTCTTACGGATACGAGTTAATGGCAAAATTGGATGGTTTTGGTTTTCCAAAAGCCAATCCGGACCCGGCAATGGTATATAGAACGCTTAGATACCTTGAGAAAGAGGGCTTTGTTATATCAATATGGGATACGAAAGGAGCCGGACCCGCAAAAAGAAATTATAGTCTGACAAAAAAAGGAACCGGACTGCTTCATCTCTGGGCGGAAAGTATAGAGACGCGAAAACAGGTCTTGGAAATATTTCTGAAACAGTATAAGAAGCAATTCAAGAACAGCAATAGCTCATTCTCAGATTCGCATAATACAGGTTTAGCTGAACAGGAAAATAAATGAAAATGAAATCTGGTATTCTTTTGATATTGGTATCTGCTATATTTTTATACGGCTGTGCGCAGCCGGAATCAAATTATTTTTTTCAAACGAAAGCAATAGAAATCATACCGCATCAGCAATCTGAACAACAATCAAAGATTCCAGCAAATTTAGATATATTCAAAGAACCTGTGAATCTGGAACAGGCGATTGAGATCGCTCTTGCGAACAATCCCGAAGTCGCGGCCATGGAATGGGACACTGTTGCGGCACAAGCAAAAGAGGAGCAAATTTTTGCCGAACGGCTTCCGAGACTTGGTTTGGCGGGCGGATATAATCATCATCTTGACGAGCAGAGGCTGCTTCCAGTAGCCCAGCCGGGTGACCCGGCGATATTGAGCCGTGATATTTTTTCCGGTGATATTATCATGTCCCTGCCGATTTTTACCGGCGGACGTTTAATCAATCAGGTAAAAGCAGCAGACCTTCTCCAGCAGGCGGCAGCACATAAACTTGCCCGCAGTAAAGAAGAACTTGTCTATAATGTCTCCAGTGTATTTTTCAGTATCCTGGCCCAACGTCAGGTTATCGAATCTCTTGAGTTTTCACGTCAAGTGCTTCAGGAACATCTAAAACGTGTAGATGCACTGGTTGCCGCGCAGAAGGCGGCGGAGGTGGACAGGTTGCGTACGAATGTCCGTATAGCGGATATAGAGCAGAAGTTAGTGCGTGAAGAAAATATACAGGCTATTCAGTACCGTGTTTTGGCGAATCTGCTTGGAATAGATAATCATACCAATAAGATGTCACTGTATGGTGAATTGGAATTGTCGGATAAAATAATTGTACCGGAATTCGAGGAGACTCTTGCGAAAGCATGGACAGGGCGTGACGACTATCTTGCGGTCAGATCGGCTCTTGAAGCTCAGGCAAGAAACGTAGATGCGGTAAGAGCCGAACATTGGCCGACCGTTTTGATTCAAGGCTCTTACGGAGGGCGATGGGCTGCCGGTTCGACAACAGGCACAGGGGATGAATTTGGCGATGTGGGCCGTGTTGGTCTTACGCTGGAAATCCCTATTTATGACGGCGGACGAATCAATGCTAAAATACAAGAGCAGCGTGCCGGTCTTGTTGCCGCACGGGAAAGGTTCAACAAACTCGAACTCCAGATTCGTCTGGAAGTTGAGACAGCCTTGCTGAACATCCAATCCTCGCGGGAGCGTATAGAAGCAATACAAAAAGCGGTCGAGCAGGCTAAGGAATCTTTACGAATAGAACGAGAAAAATATGAACTGGGCAAAGGAGCAATTGTTGATGTATTCGATGCCCAGGATGCGTTGCTGGAGTCTCAAACTAATTATTTCAGGGCTTTGGCTGATTATAATGCAGCGATTGCACAATTGAACCTCGCAGTTGGAGAAGAAAAGTGAAAAAAGAATTATCTATTATAATAATTATTACGGCGGCAGTCGTTTTTTCAGGCTGCGGGAAGAAAACTCCGGAACAGGCTGGCAATGCTCAATCACAGAAAGTCCCTGTCGTGAGAACGGAGATAGCAATCACAGGCACAATATCGAGAACACTCGAACTTACCGGCTCGGCTGCTGCGACAAAGGTTGCAAAAATGGGTTCCCCCGCCGAAGGGCCGATTACGGATTGTCAGGTCCGTGAAGGAGACAATGTCAGCGCAGGGCAAGTGCTTCTCACTATTGGCCGCAAGAAGGCGGCTGATGCTTTTGTGCAGGCAGCCCAGGATTCTCTTGCACGGGAACAGGAAGAATTAAAACGAGTTATAAAACTTGTTGAGAGCGGTGCAATTCCGGCAGAAGATCTGGAAACTGCGAATTTAAAGGTCTCTCGCGCAAAGGCGGAACTCAGCAAAGCATTGGAAAGCGTTGATGATTACCAGATAAGAGCGCCCTGGGACGGTATGGTTGCGAAGGTTTTTGTTACGGATGGTTATTATGTAGCTCCCCGCGAATCTCTTGTCGAGATTTATGACCCTGCCAGTACAGTTATTGAATTTGCCATACCGGAATCGCAGTCGGCAGTTGTACGAAAGGGTATGACTGTTGAGGCAGAGCTGGATGCTTATCCCGGACAGAAATTAAAAGGTGAAATTACAAGAATTTACCCTGAACTGAATCGCCAAACGAGGACGAGAACCGCCGAGGCGGTAATCATATACAACAACGGCATTTCGCTTTTGCCGGGAATGTTTGCCCGCTTACGGCTTGTGCTGGAAACTGCGGAAAACGCTATTCTGATTCCAGATAAAGCGATTATCTTAAATACCATGAATGAGCCGGTGGCATTTGTAATTGTCGAGGAAAAGGCCCAAGCCAGAAAACTCAAGCTCGGACTTGAAAAAAATCTGATGGTACAGGTACTTGAAGGAATCAAGCCGGGTGACAAGGTCGTTGTTGAAGGAAATGAAAAGCTCAAAAACGGCGCGGCGGTGAAAGTCATCGGCGAAGAAGTTAAAAAGGGAAATAAAGAAACCGGCGGTAACAAATGAATATCTCAAAATCTACATTATCAAGACCAATTGGGGCTGCGGTTATTGCGATAGCGGTATTTGTGGTTGGTCTGTTTTCTCTCAGGCAGCTTGACGTTGATTATCTGCCGGAGATTACTTACCCTATGATAAAAATTCACATCTGGTGGCGAGGGGCGACTCCGGAAGATATCGACAAAAATATCGCCGACCCAATCGAACGGGTATTGGCCACCGTTGACAATCTCGATTATCTCGTATCATCGAGCATCGAAGGTATGTACTCACTTGAGGTGAATTTTGAATATGGTGTTAAGGTTGAAGTGGCTTATCAGGATGTGATAACCGCAATGGGGCGCATTGCCAGAGATTTGCCTCCGGATATGGACCCTCCTGTAATAATAAAAGCTGATCCTTCTCAATTGCCGGTTATGCAGGTAACTGTTTCATCCGGACAAAGAGATCTCGTCTGGCTTCGAGACTGGTGCGATAACTGGCTGCAGGACCGAATAGCGACTGTTGCAGGAACTGCGGGAGTGCAAATTGTCGGTGGTTTAAAAAGAGAGATTCGTGTTCATCTTGACCCTTCGCGAATGTTGGCTTACGGCCTTAGTCCTTCGGCTATTGCCAGAATTCTTTATGAAGAAAATAAAGAGATGTTCGCAGGAAGGGTTACAGTAGAATCGCGTGAAATCATTGCCAGAACAATGGGTGAGTTCGAATCACTCGAAGAAATACGCAATGTCATTGTCGCTCACAGCGATCAGGGTTTGGTATATCTGAAAGATGTGGCAAGTGTTGAAGATTCACACGAGGAAGCTCGTATTATAACCCGTTTTAACGGAGAAAATTGTGTTCAACTTAGTATTCTAAAGCAGGCCGAATCCAATACGGTGAAAGTTGCCAATGCTGTAAAGGAAAGACTCGAACAGCTCAAGTCGGAAATTCCGGAAGATATTGTTTTCGGTGTTGTGGAAAATCAGGGTGATTATGTTATGGCCGCTATTAATAGCGTTAAGGATTCCGCTATTGTGGCAGCGATATTAGTTATCATCGTTACTTATATTTTTCTCGGTCATTGGCGGCAGATTATTGTTCTGATTATCGCGATGCCGCTGACGCTGGCGGCAAATTTCTTTGTGATGAAAATGGCGGGTTTCAGTCTGAACATTTTCTCGCTCGGCGGGCTGGTTGTAGCTATGGGTGTCGTGCTGGATAATTCGATTGTCGCCGTTGAAAATATCACCCGCATAAAGAACCTCAATGGAAGCGAATCAACTCTCAAGGCGATGAGTGAAATCGGGACAGCGATGATGGCGGCAACGTTGTCTTATCTTGCTCTGTTTCTACCTTTTTTGCTTGTACCCGGACTTATGTCACTGCTGTTTAAAGAGTTGGTAATGGTTATTGCCGGTATCGCGGTTTTATCACTTTTTATAGCTCTGACCATAACGCCCTTAATATCGGATCGTCTCATTAAACAAGGCCATACGAAAAAGGGAATAGGCCGTATTCTGGACATCGTGAATGATTACGCGGCGAAAGGTTACGGCGGACTACTTGCTGTATCATTGAAGTTAAGATGGTTAGTTATATTAATTGCCGTAGCATTACTGGGATTAGGTGTTTTTCTTTTTGGTCAAACAGGTTCAGAATTTCTGCCGGAAATAGATGACGGCAGAGTAATGATAAAATTAATACTGCCGGCAGGAACTTCTGTTGAAAAGACAAACGGTATTCTGGCATCTATTGAGCAGAAAATAAAGGATGATGAGGCAATACAGAGCCGCTTCACATTGGCCGGGGGTCGTGTCTGGGGCCTTTATACTTATGAGACCGCAGAACAGGGCGAAATAGATATACAACTTGTGCCAAAAAAACAAAGACAAATTTCAACGGATGATTTCATACAAAAGTTGAGGCCTGAAATGGGCAAAATTCCTGTCCCCGGCGGAAAGCTCGCCGTGATGCATATGAAAATAAAAGGTATCAGGCAATCAGGGCAGCAGCAGGTGGAAGTAAAAATCAGCGGAGCGGATATTGAAGAAATATTTGCTTTCGCTCAAAAAGCGGCATCAACTTTGAACCAGACCGAAGGACTTACCGGCGTGAATCTCTCGATGAATTTGACCAAGCCGGAATACAGGGTCTATGTTGACCGTGCAAGAGCTTCGGCACTGCAGATTCCTATAAGACAGGTTGCCCAGACGCTTCGATCGCTTATTCAGGGTGAAGTTGCGACTCAATACAGAGATGCATCCGAATATTATGCCATTAGGGTAATGGTGCCTGAAACAAAGATTAACAGTAAAGAGGATATCGAGCAGTTAATACTTGAAAACGCGAAAGGTCAGCAATTTTATCTTCGTGACATTGCTGAAGTAAAAAGAGCGGTCGGCCCGATTGAGATTGTCAGAGAAGATCAGGCAAAACAAGTTATCGTACGCGCTGATTCTTCAGGAATCAGCATAGGCCAAGCGGTTAAAGCAGCCGAAGAAGCATTGTCAAAGCTTGAAAAACCAAACGGAGTTAATCTTGAAATGGGCGGCCAGGCGCAGATGATGGCTGAAATGACAAAAACCGCCAAATGGCTGCTTGGTTTTGCAGTTTTCTTTGCCTTTGTGATTCTTGCTGTACAGTTTGAAAGTGTAAAACTGCCAATTTTGATTTTGATTTGCCTGCCATTTTGCGTTATCGGAATGATTTATGGATTATACTGGTCTGGTTTGGCAGTCGGGGCAACCGTAGCGATTGGTCTTTTGGTAGTAGTAGCGGCTATGGTAAATGACGGCGTTCTTTTACTTACATATACAGAAGAAATCAGGAAAAGTGAAAATCTTTCAGCTTTTGACGCTGTATTAAAAGCAAGCAAAATACGTTTCAGACCGAGACTTATGACGACTGTCAGTACAATAGCAGGTTTTATTCCGCTGGCGTTAAATCTCGGCGAAGGCGGAGACCTGCTTCAGCCGATGGCGGTCGCAGCAATAGGCGGACTTATATTTGAAATTGCCGCGGCTTTATTGTTAATGCCATGTATATATTTGGTTTTTAGCAGAAAATAGAACTACGATTTTCTTAAATAATTTATACCTTTTCTCAATTTTACAAAACACAGGTGATATTGTCGCAGATAATCCATTATAGTATTGTTCAAACAATGATAGCTGTCTGGCTACTGCAGAACCATACTCAGGAGTCCTATTAACGCACCGCCTAATATCAACCAGGTTGAGTTCACCTTAAAACGGATCAGCAGTACCAAAGAAGCAAGAGCGATCATAATTGTCAGCGGGTCAATCAGTGATGCGTTTCCAAGCTGCCATGTTACCGCGGCCATGAGGCTCAAAGATGCAGCGTTGACTCCGTCTAAAAGACTACTAAACCAGGTTGACTTACGCATGCGCGGAATCAATGGATTGGAAATCGCCACAAAAATGAAAGATGGGAGGAATATTCCTATTGTTGCTAACAAAGCTCCCAACCAGCCGCCGACAACAAAGCCGATAAAGGTCGCTGTTGTGAAAACCGGCCCAGGTGTTAATTGTCCTATTGCTATGGCATCTATTAACTGCTGGTCGGTCAGCCAGCCGAAACGCTCAACAAGATCAGCACGCAAAAAAGCAAGCAAAACATAGCCGCTTCCATACAGCACGGAGCCAATCTTAAGAAATGTAAAAAACAACAAAGGGAAGCTGAAAGCAGTAGATGCCTGTGTTAGCGTGCCGACTGCGCCAAGCGGAAAAAGCATCACTCCTAAAGTTTGTTTACTAAGCCGCTGATAATTCATTATTAACATTACTGCCAGTCCGCCTGCAAAGAGCAGCGCTATTTCATTTACCCCCACAAAATACAAAATCAGAATTACCAGACCCGCGCCCGCAGTCAGAGGGCCTTTGATTGCCTTTTTGCCCAGATTCCATAATGCCTGGGCAATGACTGCAATAACCACAGGTTTAATTCCATATAGCAGCCACTGTGCCTGCGGCATTGTACCAAATCTCACATATATCCATGATAGCACAAGCACAATTAGCATAGCCGGTATGATGAAACATACTCCGGCTGCGATAAGTCCTTTCCATCCGGCACGTAAATAGCCGATATGAATCGCCATCTCCGTGGAATTGGGACCGGGAATCAGGTTTGTCGCACCAACTATGTCCAGAAATTCCTGATCGCTGAGCCATTTGCGGCGTTTGACTGTTTCATCGTGCATCATTGCGATATGAGCCGCTGGTCCCCCAAAGGCGGTAAGACCCAGCCTGAAAAACAACTTTGCTATTTCGTTCAATTTTTTCATACAATTTTTATGGTACTATTTTACTGTGAAATAATCATCTTGCAACAGGATGTGTCAATATGGGTATAGTTTATCTTAATCACCCGAACGAAGCGTAAACAGTCGCAGCCATAAGCGGGCTTATATTTGAAATTGTCGCTGTATTTTCGGACAATTCCTGCATAGCTGGTATAATCACAAGCTGCATAAAAAAATTCTTTTTTATTTGAAGAAAATCATTGAATCCTGTGTAATTATTTATAATATTGTATTAATAATTCGATTTTCGAATTTTGTGAATCGAAGATTCGAGCAGCAAGTCGCAATATACAAATTATATTATTAGCCGGGTACAAATGAAGTGCTAAAAAAACTATATATCAACAATGGAAAAGTTTCAGAAGTAGGAGAGGGTGAAGCTGTTGTTTCCGTGTACAGCGCTCCTAATGAAACCGAGCGAAAGTACCTTATCGAACATCTAAAGATAGATGAGCATACTCTTAATTCATCTCTCGACCCGGATGAGCTGAGCCGGCTTGAGTTCGAACCCGAGCATATAGCAATGATTTGTAAAAGGCCAAAACGATATACCGCTGAAGACAGCTTTCATTTTAAGGTGCTTTCGACTGGCGTTTTTCTTTTCAAGAATCACATGGTAATTGTTCTTGCAGAAGATGTATCACTTTTCGAAGGCAGATCTTTTATTAAGATACAAACTATTCAGGATATTTTATTAAAGCTCATTTACCAGGCTATTTTGCATTTCGTTGAGCATATCAGGAGCATAACTCTCATTTCAACCGAGCTTGAGCAGCAGATAAATCTTGCTATGGGCAATACAGACCTGCTGCATCTTTTTACGCTCGAGAAGAGCCTTGTTTATTATCTCAGCGCTATAAACTCCAATGGTGTTATGATTGAGAAAATTAAGAACAATGCCTCTAAGATTGGATTAAGCCCGGAAAACCTCGAATTTCTCGATGATATTGTGATTGAGAACAACCAATGCCGCGGCCAGGCGGAAATTTATTCACAAGTTCTTGCAAGTCTTATGGATGCGCGTGCCTCTATTATCAGCAATAATCTAAACGTAAGAATCAAAACTCTTACTATTTTAACAATCGCCATTATGCTCCCAACGATGGTAGTTAGTGTTTTTTCGATGAATGTCAGGATACCGCTTAGCGAATTCCATAATGCCTTTTGGATAATTGTTCTGCTTTCAGCAATCCCGCCAATAGCAGTAGCTGTACTCTGGCGAAAAATGAAGTGGTAAGCAGGATTTACAGTTTCCTTATATTCCTTTATTGACATATCAAACTTGATTCGGTTATAGTATTAGGTGTGTTTTTGAAATTGTTAATTTGGAGTGGGTTTCGGCTTACTTAAATATAAAGCCATTATTTAAAATTAAGGGAGTGAATCGAATGGATGCTGGAATTTTTAAGGCATATGACATAAGAGGAGTTTATGGTGAGCAGTTCAACGAAGAAGACGCATGGAAAATAGGTTGCGCTACGGCTCGATTTTTACCTTCCCTTCTTCGCGGCTACGAACGTGGTCAGGCAAATATGCAATCAATCTGCGTTGGCCGGGATATGAGAACTCACAGCGAACCTCTTGCCAAGGCGCTCATTGAAGGTATGATTTCGACTGGTGTGAATGTAATAGATATCGGTATGATTGATACGCCGCAGATGTATTTTGCGATTAATCACCTTGGTACATGCGGCGGCGTGCAGGTTACGGCCTCACATAATCCAGCAAAATATAACGGCTTCAAAGTCTCCGGTATTAACGCAAAACCGGTCGGGGCTGATACCGGCCTGAAAGATATTGAGCATATTGCCCTGGCATTGCTTCATACAAAGGGTAAGCCACTCGGCTCGGTAGTCAAGAAAGACCTGACTGAAGAATATAAGAATCATGTTCTAAAGTTCCTGAAGCCGAATATTAAAGAACTTAAAATCGCGGTCGATGCATCCAACGGTATGGCAGGCAAAATGGTTCCTGCGATTTTTGGCGATTTACCAATAGAAATTATAGATATCAATTTCGAGCATGACGGCAAATTCAAGCATGAGCCGAATCCGCTTGTCGAGAAATATCTTTCCCAGGTTAAATCGACAATAAAAAAGGATAAATGTGATTTCGGCGTTTGCTTTGATGGCGATGCCGACCGTTTGATGATGATTGACGAAAAAGGCAAGACAATTGGATGCGATTTAATGACCGCTTTGATGGTTCCGTATTTCCTTGAAAAAGAGCCGAAGTCCGTGGTTGTTTATGATTTGCGAAGCAGCAGGATAGTTATGGAAGAAATCATCAATCATGGCGGAACGCCGCGGAGAGAACGCGTAGGTCATGCTTATATGAAAAAAGCACTTCGAGATTCACACGCGATATTCGGCGGAGAACTTTCAGGGCATTTTTATTATCGTGATAGTTTCTATACCGATTCAGGTTTAATTACGTTAGTGCATATGATAAACATTGTCAGCAGTTCTAAATTACCTGTTAGTGAGCTTATAAAACCTCTGCGGAAATATTCATCAAGCGGTGAAATGAATTTTGAAGTAGAAGACAAGCAAGCTAAAATGGATGAGCTTGCCAAACGCTACAGTGACGGCCAGATTGACCAGCTTGATGGTGTTACGATAAGCTTCAAGGATTGGTGGTGTAATTGCAGACCAAGCAATACCGAGCCTTTGCTGCGATTGAACGTTGAAGCCAAAACAAAAGAAATGCTGGATGAAAAGCTTTCGGAAATTTCCGGCCTGCTTGGCAAAGCAGTCTAATTTTGGTTTGCGTAATATATCATGCCGGTAAAGGAAATAATCGTATTAATTGTATTCATAGCGGCGGTAGCTTTTACATATATTGGTGAGGCTGTACTTTTTAGTTTGTTTATTTATAACAAATTTAAGAAAAGAAAATCTCGTGTTCTCCTGACTAAGCGGGCGATTTTTATTCATCTTTTTGCGATTATAGGAATCATCGGCTTTTGTTATGGTTATTTTGTCGAGACTTACAATATAGAAGTGAATAATTTCGAGCTTCAAACAGACAAACTCAAAGAAACGAGTTTTCGTATAGTTCAGTTTTCCGATTTACACTGTGATAGAAGACCAGCAAATGAGAAAAAGATTATCGAAATTATAAACGGCTTGAACCCTGATGTTATTGTTTTCACAGGAGATGCCATAAATAGACCTTTTTACCTGCCGGTTTTTAAAGAGACGATGAAAAATCTTGAAGCACCTTTAGGTAAGTTCGCTGTTTACGGCAATTGGGAATTATGGCATTGGCCGGGACTGGATTATTATTCACAAACAGGTTTCGACCTTTTACATGAAAAAAGCGTTTCTTTGAAAAAAAACAATGAAACTATAACAGTTTCGGGATTAAGATGCGATAATGGCCGAATCGCGGACGGTACAATAGGAAATCTTTCAAGTGAAGTTTATAACGTTTTTCTATTTCATTTTCCCGACTTTGCAAAATATATTTATGATTATAACGTTGACCTTTATCTCTGCGGGCATACCCACGGCGGCCAGATTGCCCTGCCGTTTTACGGAGCGTTAATTACGATGTCAAAATACGGCAAAAAATATGAATCTGGAAAATATCAGGTTGGCAAAACTATTTTGTACATAAATCGAGGTCTTGGAATGGATGCTTATCAGCCAAGGATACGATTTTTCGCAAAACCTGAAATTACGGTTTTTGATATAATTCCGAAATAATATCAATATAATAGGTTTTATGGAATATATATCAGTTATAATTATCGCTATTGGCCTTGCAATGGATGCGTTCGCTGTTTCCGTCGCAAGTGGAGCCGCATACAAACAGCTTCATGTAAAACACGCTTTCAGAATGGCGGCTTTCTTCGGCGGATTCCAGGCATTTATGCCGCTAATAGGAGCTTTGGCTGGACTTTGTATCAAATCTTATATCCAGGAAATAGACCATTGGATTGCCTTTATAATTTTGTCTATCGTGGGCGGAAAGATGATTTACGAAGCTTTTAAAATCGCTGAGGTCGAAAGCAGTTGCAATCCTTCTAATATTCTTGTTTTGCTGACCTTATCTGTCGCGACAAGTATAGATGCCCTGGTAGTTGGTATTACACTATCTCTTGTTGCCTCTAATATTATCGCAGCGGTTATTATAATCGGCCTTGTAACTTTTGTACTATCATATCTTGGGGTGTATATAGGCAAGAAATTCGGGCATTTCTTCGAGAACAAAATTGAAGTTATTGGAGGACTTGTTCTTATCGCACTTGGAATCAAAATCCTGGCAGCACATATATTCTTCAATTAAACTTGCACAAGATAAACATCGTTATATAATATATTACAGTTGTATGATGATTGTCTAACTTATAATATTATCATACGTTATTTTGATATTTATCTCAGAAAGAAGCTTCTATGAGTTCCAAAGTATATTTTATTAAAGCATCAATAGCGGAAGGCGAAAAGGCCATTTCAGATAAAGCACAAAAATTATTTAAGTCAGGTGCTTTTTCTCGATGTTTCGCGAAAAATGATTTTACCGCGATAAAAGTTCACGTTGGCGAAGATGGAAACAATACTCATATAACCGCTCCCTGCATAAAAGGGATCGTCGATGAACTGCATAATATCGGTACTGTGCCTTTCGTGACTGATTCCAGCACGTTGTACGTTGGAAACAGAAGTCATGCGGTAAATCATATGGTTCTTGCCGACAAACATGGATTTAATTTGAAAACGCTTGGAGTTCCTTTCATAGTCTCGGACGGGCTGCTCGGAGCAACGGAAACTACTGTTGAGATAAATTGCCCTTTAAACAAGGAAGTATATATTGGCGCTGAATATGAAAATTGCCAGTCAATTCTTTCGATAGCTCATTTTACGGGTCATCTCGCTTCCGGCTTCGGAGCTACGCTTAAAACTCTTGGTATGGGTTGTGCCAGCAAAAGAGGTAAGCTTCAGCAGCATGCTTCACTCAAACTTGGCATCGGTGATAACTGCAAACTATGCGGCGTATGCCTTAACCATTGCCCGGCTGACGCGATTACTCTGGGAAAAATCAAAGCGCATATCGACCAGGACAAATGTATAGGCTGTGCCGAATGTATGGCTTTTTGCAGATTCAACGCAGTAGAATGCAACTGGGGAATGGAAACTGAAGCCATCCAGCAAAGCATAGCTGAATATGCTTTTGGAGTATTGAAGAGCAAGAAATCAAAAGCAGTATTTTTCAATTTTGTAATGTCAGTCACAAAAGACTGCGATTGTTTTGGTACACCTGATATGCATAATATTGTGGATGATATCGGCATTGTCGCGTCAACTGACCCCGTGGCGGTTGATAAAGCCGCACTTGATTTGGTCGAGAAAAAAGCAGTCCGCAAACTACAGGACCTGATTGGAAATGAAGAGCTTAATCCGAATTATCAAATCCGGCATGCCGAAATGATAGGTTTGGGCAGTAGTAACTACGAATTGATAGAAATTTAATAACAACTTATTTATGTGAGGATAAATTATGTCACTTGGTCAAATCATAAGAAACAGGCGTGAAGAACTGAAACTCACACTTGATGAAGTAGCCAATCGTGTTGGCTTTTCAAAACCGTATCTTTCAACTATCGAAACAGAAAGAGTGAAGAATCCGCCAAGTGATGATCTGCTCTCGAAACTCGAAAAGGTACTAAAATTTGAGCAGGGAATGCTTATTCACATTGCTCATTTGGAAGGTCTTCCCGCTGATATTCGTCAGGAATATGAATCGAAAGAGGCGGAAAATCAAAAATGGCGGCAGATTGTACAGAATGTTATCGATAATAAAACAAAAGCCGCAAATCTGAAAAAAATTATTTCCAAAAACAAGCTCGAGTTAAAGGAAGATAAGAATATTTTATCTCCGGGGCATCTTGTGCCTATAATTAATAAAGTTCTCGCAGGCTATCCTACCGATTTCAATGACCTGGATTACCCGGTCGGGATAGCGGATGATTATGTTCGATGTCCTGATTTGCACGATCCCAACGCATTCGCCGTTCGTGTAGTAGGCGACTCTATGGAGCCGAAGTTTCACGAAGGTGATATTGTAGTGTTTTCTCCCGCTACCGAAGTTCATAACGGCGATGACTGCTTTGTTCGATTTACAATGCCGCACGAAACGACTTTTAAGAGAGTATTTTTCGAAAAAGACAAGACTATACGTCTCCAGCCGAGAAATGACAAGTATTCGCCTACTATCGTCGAAGGCAGCCGCGTTAATGGTCTTTACCGCGCTGTGCTGAGATATGAAAAACTATAAATAGTTTAATAGCATGTGAATTTGAATTATTCGAATATAAAAAAGAAGCTCCAGAACTGTTGTTCTGAAGCTCCATAGGACTCGACCATGAAAAAAGTCCTTTTTTTTCTTTGGCCTGTTTTTTATTCTGTTTTTATTTTCTGCGCCTCCATGCGGGTTCCGAATAATTTTAATCATTCAGTAACATAACAGACATATTCAAAACAAGGGAGCCGTAAAGACCTGTCCAAAATTTGAGAGGTTCAAATTAAGGCCCCCTTCGACCAGATTATTGAGAAAATAGTTTGCATCATCTCTTCCATAGTTATGGAGTAAGTAAAAATTCTTTTTATAGAATTACTCAAAATTATTTCCTTATAGTCCTGTGCGATTAATTGTAAGACTTCTGTTAACTAATATACCGGCTGTCGAATCAACGCCGACGGCTACAAAGTTTACATTAACTCCGTACGGGGAAGCTATAACCTGTCCCCCTGATCCTATGAAATTTTGTGTCCCGATTGTAGCTCCATAAGCTCCATTGTTTATTGTATTCTGTGAAAACACTGCTCCAAGACTCTGAGTTTGTGTTCCCAACGCAAAATAACCCGGTAATGAAGTTTGGGTCTGTGTACCAGCGGCGACAGCATTTTGCTCGTAACCATAATCACCAAACAAACCAACAGTTACAGCGGCCTGTGAAAGTGATGTACTTGATACCTGCATAAATGTAGTACCGGCATTGTCTTCCAAAAGCATTTGAACTGTGTTTATTGGTGCGGTATTAAAACTTGCTACAGAACCTGACGACGAACCGGTTACAGCACCAATATTGATTGAATTAACAGCAAACTGCTGAGACTGACCAATATCGGTTGCGCTGACAGTAAAAGTTAATAGAAGAAGAATCGCTATTGAAAACGTTATACTTCTATACATTTTATTTAACTCCTTTTTATTTGAGTTGTTGTAAAATAGTGATGCAGCAAGAATCTTAAAAAGGGAGCTCAGGAAGTTGCTCATAAGATGGATATCAAGAGCTCCCAATAAATGCTGCTTTAGCAATTGTCACGATGTTATTGAACCTGCTGAACCTGTGAAGTTGTAGCAACCAATGTTGCTGCCAGAGCTGCTGTTGAATTTGCTACACCATTTGCGAGGCTTACCTGACAAGCGTCAATAATTGAAGATTCAAACACGCTGCCGCCTGCATTTGAACCAGCTTGTGTCTGTGTAAGGGATGCATCGTTTGTGGCAACGCCGCCGCCAGCACCATCTGCTCTTGTTAAAACCTGCTGTGCAGCTACACCAAGTGATTGAGCCTGCTGTTTTGGTGATGTGCTCATGCCGATAAATTGGCTCTGTTGGCCAGCAGCATCCAGGTATGTCTGAACGTTAACAATGGCACATGCTCCGTTGGCGTTAGCTGCCTGATTAAGAGCAGCGCCCTGTGTTTGCGAAGCTTCTACATCGCATGGATTACTGAAGATTCCAAAATCGCAACATGGGGTTGCAAAGCATGGAGAACTTTGTATATTTGATACCCCTAATGATTGGATGACAGAACCACCTGTGCTACCGTGAGTAAGAGCAACTACTGATGCCATACCGTTATTTAAGGCATCTCCGATACCGAATGACTGCTGTTGTGTAACAGATCCAGACAGCGGCAAAACATTGGTTGCCATAGATACTGATGTGACTAATAACATCGCTGCGACAAAAACAAATACTTTCTTTGACATTTCAAACTCCTTTTAAAAAATTGTTTAATCCTTTAGACCGCCGGCTACATACCGGTAATCGAACATTACATTTCTTCCCCCGGTGTTTTGTGTATTTCTGGTTTTTTCAAAACCTCCTTTCTCCTCTTCATTACGTTGACAAAGCTTATTTTGCATCAATCTCATTCAACTACAAAAGATCGATTTTTCTACAATAATGATTTTTTTCCTAAAATAGTTCATTGTTTTGTATTAAAAACCTGCCATGTTATAAAGTTCCTGACTAACATTTACCCCTTGGTAAGGCTGTTGCTTCATCGGTATTTGTGCCTGTGCCTGAGGTTGTAAATTAGCCTGTAATTGTGGTTCTACCTGTTGATAGACATTAGTTTGAGGCTCGGTTCTTACCTGTGCTTCTGCCCTTACCGGTGTTTCGGCTCGCAAAGAAGCTTGCGCGGGGGCAGGTTGTACGATAGTTTGAATCTGAGGTATCTTTTCAACGTTGTTATTAGCTACTGTATTCACATGAATTCTTTTATAGAATTCATCAGGGATCGTTCTTCTTTGAGCTGCCTGGGGATTATAACGATAGCATTCACAGCTTACCATTGCTTCGCCTTTTCCTTCAGTAACACCGGTGGATTTGCCTCCAAGCAGAGTAAGAGAATAATTCGTTTGTGCATATGCACCCGCTGCGGAAGGAAACGTCGTGGTTGTGCCTATCGTAACACCCTTCATGCCGCCCGAAACCAGCATTATATCAACATCCCATGGTAGAGCTTCAGCAATAGCGGCCTTATAAACCTGATCCCAGTTAAGTTCTGTTTTTCCCTCTAAACTTATTTTACCGACATAGGTATATCCTGTTTCTCTAAGATAATCCCTGCTTATATTAGAATCTATCATGATATACAAAGGCATATTTTTGGGCCTTCGCTGTCTTACAATTGAGTTTGCTATTTCAAATCCTTTTCCATGATGGAAATTATCTGGACCACCAAATATTGTACCTACACCATTGAGAATGCCTCCTAACAGTCCTATTGGTCCGTCATAAGGAATGGAATTTATTACGCCTTTCAATTCCTTCATATCGAGTTTGCTGCCTGGATAAAATGCTCTCTCGTACATTTGGTTATGAGTAGTAGGTCCATTTGGAAAATATCCCTGTACAGTTCCCCAGCCGCCGTGAGCAAATGTTGGAAGATATGGCGGAAGCATTGATACCGGCGGTGTTCGCGATTCATAATTCGATGTTGAATTTGTACTAATATAAGCTACGGAATCTGATCCTTCGCTATAAGCTAAGGAATCAGCGTCGGAATAAGAATCGCCGCCTTCAGAAATCGAATCTCCGTTGACAGCTATCGCAGATGAATCGCCAGTTTGGCTCGAGCTATAACCATAGCCATAACCCTGACCCTGCATAGTTTGAGAGTTTAACGAGGTGACGTTATTTGTTGACAATACTGTTGTTCCGCCGCTTCCACCGGTTGTTGTTGCAAATACACACGGAAGCTGACTAAAAATAAATAAAATAATGAATGATAAATAAATGGTTCTTTTCATGGTCGTTCTCCTTAACAAAAAAAATCTTTTCAAAACTACTCCTTTAATCCTCCTGAATTATAAATGAAGAATATGGTTTTTATCGAATCGCTCTTCTCCTTTCTGTTTCATGCCACCCATACCTCTTTCTTTTCTACCTGAAGTATTAATTGCTTAATACGCGTTCATTTTCCGCAGTACTTTTCACTGCTTATTTTCTAATTAATACAACTTGATAATTCTCAGTATTCTACAATACAAAATTAATGAAAAATAAAATTTTTAGTATATTGAAGTAAAATCAGAAAGATAATATCTCTTAATTATATTTACAATAAACACGAAAGAATTGTTAATGCAGTATATATAAGTAGTTATATACAATACAAAACAGGTAATATAGGTATAATTTATTAGCGTTGATCTTATATATATTTTAATAGAAACACACAATTTACCTGTTAAATTTGATAAATAGGGCTATGTATATATACTCGTTTAGTGAAATAATAAGGAATAATGTCAAAAGAGGTATAATACGATTTAGAAGACGACACAGATGATTGCATAATAGGATATATTGATAATATAAGTAATATCAGCGATTTATGTATATTATAATTTAACGGAAATATGTATGTATTAAAACAATGTTTCTATCAATTTAATTATTTTTTTTGATATTGAGGCTTTTGATGAAGTTTCTATTTTTTGCCATTCAGAAACAGATGTTTTTATATGGACGGTTGTTTTAATGCTGTTGATAGAGTTGATACTATTAGCAACTATCATATCAATATTTTTTTCTGTGAGTTTTCTTTCCGCATTCTCAAAGAGGTTTTTATCTTCCAATGCAAAACCGACAACAATTCTTTTTTTATTTTTTAAGTCTTTATGATTTCCCGCCCATTTTAAAATATCTACGGTAGGTTTCAGTTTGATAATCAGTTCACTATGATGTTTTTTAATTTTTGTTCTTGATTCTTGCAAGGGAGTGTAATCGGCTACGGCAGCAGCCATAATCAAACAATCGCAATTTACAAAGTGATTCTTAACCGCATCAAACATTTCAGAGGCGCGCTGAACCTTAACAATTTTTAATTTATTTGTGACAGGAGTTTTTCTATCAACAGTTGTAATAAGTGTTACCTTGTAACCGGCTTTCAGCGAGGTTTTTGCAAGTTCATATCCCATTCTGCCGCTGCTTGCGTTGGAGATGAATCGAACCGGATCGATATACTCCCGTGTTCCTCCTGCTGTAATTAAGATATGCATCTTATTATCTCGTTTTGATATTTTGTTCGCTATTTTGCGTTATCGGAAGCTATTTTTTCAATAACTTCGAGAATTTCCATTGGTTCAGACATTCTCCCAACACCGGCAGTTCCGCATGCAAGGCGTCCATGTGACGGGCCGACTAATTGATAACCGATACTTTTTATTGCTTCGATATTTTTTTGAACGACCGGATTTTCCCACATCTTGTTATTCATTGCAGGAGCAACAATCACCTTACCTTTGGCCGCGATAGACCAGCTTGCACAAAGTAAAGTACTAAGCAGATCGTCGCAAATACCATTAGCAATTTTCCCGATAATATTTGCGGATGCAGGCGCTATTACGATGATATTTGCCCAATCGGTTAATGCTATATGGCCTATCTTGTGTTCTTCAGGGGCAGTCCACATCGTAGTAAATACAGATGAGCCGGTTACAGCTTCGAAGCTTAAAGGCCCGACAAACCTGCATGCGTTCTGAGTCATTACAGTTTTAACGTTTGCGCCGGCTGATTTTAATTTACTCGCTAAATCAACTGATTTATACGCGGCAATTCCGCCTGTAACACCAAGTAAGATATTTTTGTTGGCAAGCATTATCCAAACCTGCACATAAACTAAATTTTGTCAACAATCTGTTTCGATTGAGAAGGTGTATCAGAAAAGGTGATTTTATCACGCAGAATTTCCTGGAAAACTATTTCTATTGTAGTCCTGCCTTCAATATCTTCAATCAAAGGCCTGGCTCCCTGCATAAGTTCACCAAGTCGTTTCTGGACCAGTGCTGTTAATTTGAATCTACCGCCTACTTTTTTAATTACTTCATCACTCTTAAGTTCTTCTATCATTTTTACATCTCTTGCTTAAAAAATATGATTTAACTATTAATTTTTCTTACTCAACTTGCATTTCTGTATATTATGTTTTAATTTTTTATTGTTGAATAATCTTTACACATTCATCTATTGCCTGCTGTAAATCTTCATTTACAACCATATATTCATAAAATTGCTTTGCCGAATCTATTTCAGCATTCGCTCCGTTTAATCTTTTTCCAATAGTTTCAGAGCTGTCTCTGCCTCGATTTTTTATCCGTTGAGACAGTGCTTTATTGCTTGGAGGTAAAATAAAAATCATTATCGCGTCAGGATATGCGGCTTTAACCTGTTTTCCGCCCTGAACATCTATTTCCAGGATAACGATTTTACCTGCCTCAAGTGCTTCATCCACTTTATCTTTCGGCGTGCCATACATATTGCCAAATACGTTGGCATATTCCAGTAATTGTCTGTTTTCTATTTTTCTCTGAAATTCTTCTGTCGAAACAAACCAATAATCGATGCCGTCCTTTTCTGTTTTACTTTTCGGTCTGGTTGTCACTGAAACGCTCAGGGATGCTTCGTCAATCATTTCCACCATCTTTTTGGTGATGGTACTCTTTCCAACACCTGACGGGCCGCTGATAATAACGATTTTCCCTTTTTTTGCGTTTATTTTGCTCATTTCAATAAATATGTTTTCAGGTGAAATATTGTTCTATTCAACGTTCTGAATTTGCTCTTTAATTCTTTCTATAAGGCATTTTACATCTACTACGCATGCGGTAATTTCGCCGTCTGCGGATTTACTGGCTATTGTATTTGCTTCTCGAAGCATTTCCTGGCTGATAAAATCAAGCCTTCTTCCCGCCTGCTCATTTGCCTGACAGAATTGCAGGAATTGCTGTACATGCGAATCCAGTCGTGCGATTTCCTCTGATATATCCGCCCTATCCGCGAATATCGCAACTTCACGCGCGAGCGTTTCTTCGTCGAGCTTAAGTTTCGCCTCGGCCAGCAGCATATCAGCTCTCTGTCTGAGTTTTTTTGCGTAATCATGTATGACAACAGGACTTCTTTCATTAATTTTTTGCAGGTCCTGCGCAATAGCGTTACAGTGTTTTTTCAAATCCGCTTCGAGGTAATTTCCTTCAACGGTGCGCATTTCTTTAAGCTGTTCCATAGCCAGATTGCTAACTTCCAGCACCTTTTCTTTTATATTCCTGATTTCTTCACTGTCAGGTATTACTGGACGAATAATACCGGGAAGAGTCAGCAGGTTACTGATATCAAAAGTTCCTTCAATACCAACCGCCAGCACTGCTTTATTTACTTTTTGTGCGATTGACCTCAATGCGTTTTCATCTATTTCAAAGAGCGAGTTACCTGATATATCTTTGAGGCGCAAAACGAAGTTTATCGTTCCACGCGATAAATTGTTTCGCAAAAGCTTTTCGATATCATCTTCGAGGAAAGAAAGCAAGTCAGGTAATTTTACAGACGTCTTCAAATATCGATTATTGACACTCTTTATTTCGACGATGTAACTAAAACCGTTAAAGTCTCCTTGCGCCTGACCATAACCAGTCATACTTTTTATCATAATTGGCTCTTTCAGGATAATTCCCGAAATATTTAATTCGAGTTTACTAATTAGTTACCAGCTTGGTTTGAGTCGCTGGCTTCGTTTGTATTTTCAACAGGCGTTTCAGGTTCTGTCATTTCTGTATCTTCGTTCATTTTTAATGGTGAACCATTGCCGCTTGTATTATTGGTTTGTCCTGTTGTAGAACCTGGTAATGAACTTGTAGATCCCTGAGTCGTTGTAACAGGAACGCCCGAAGCGGTGGGTCTGTAATATTTAGCCAATATTATCGCGAATAACAACATAATACCAACAAGTACGATTGTGACCCATGTAAGAAAATCACCGGTTTTTGTACCGAGAATTCCGCCAGACATACCGCCGCCAAAAGCAGAACTTAATCCGCCGCCTTTCCCTTTCTGAACTAAAATAATCAGAATCAGTGCAAAGCAGCAAATAACAAAGAGGACTGCGATCAGGTTCAAAATAAAAGCCATTGCCAATATTGGAAAATCTATCATATTACTTCCCTACATTTATATTTATTAATTTTGTTTGTATTACACACGTATAGATTATTGTATTGAAGCCTTAATAATTCCAAGGAAATCTTCTGCTTTCAGACTTGCCCCGCCGACCAATACGCCATCAACATCAGGATTAGTCATTAATTCAGCGGTGTTCGATGCTTTTACTGAGCCGCCGTAAAGAATACGCATTTCACCGGCAATTTTTCCACCATACATCTTGCCAACAAGATTCCTGATAAATTCATGAACTTCCTGTGCCTGCTGCGGTGTTGCGGTCAAACCAGTTCCGATAGCCCAAACCGGCTCGTAGGCTATAGTTACCGCCTGAACTTTTTCTTTGCTAAGACCAGCTAAGCCTTTTTCGACATGTCTTGTTACTACTTCATTAGTTTTGCCAGCTTTTCTTTCTTCAAGCAGTTCGCCAACGCACAATATAGGAAGTAAACCGCCGTTTATTGCCGCTATAACTTTTTTATTTACTATTTCGTCCGTTTCGCCTATTACATGACGACGTTCTGAATGGCCGCATAAACAATATGTGCAGCCGATATCTTTGAGCATCGCAACACTTATCTCTCCTGTAAATGCGCCGTCAGACTCAAAATACAAATCCTGAGCGCCAACCGCGATATTTGAATTATGAAGAGCTTTTACGACTGACTGTAAATAAACAAATGGAGGACAAACCGCCACTGTTACATCTTTGCCGGCTACATTTGATGCGCCTTCAGCCAAGCTATTGGCAAGAGCAACACCTGTCTTGCTGTTTGTATTCATTTTCCAGTTTCCGGCTGCAAATGGTTTTCTCATAATATTCTCCTAAAAAATCTCAGTTCAATTTTCGACATCGAATATTAAACTGATAAATTCAATTTCCTTTATAATAATTCAGTCGCTCTTGGAAAACTTCCAAGTATTGATAACTGGAGGCAGTGCTTGCGCGACGCTTCAAGAGCCTCGGTAACATTTTCGTCTGTTTTATGACCCAGAAAATCAGCGAAGAAATAGTATTCCCATTCACGTTTCTTGCTGGGTCTGGAAGTTATATTTGTAAGATTGACTCCATATTGTCTCATAACATCCAGCACGTCAGCCAAAGCACCTGATTTATGCGATGTACTAAACAAAATCGCGGTTTTGTCTTCACCTGTTCGCCTGGCATCTTCTTTACCGATAACAAGGAATCTTGTGACATTATTCGCGTTGTCTTCTATATTTTCATAAATTACTTTTAATCCGTATAACTCCGCGGCTGTATAAGAACCAATCGCGGCGGCTTTAGGTTGTTCTGCTGCCATTTGCGCGGCTTTCGCAGTCGAAGCGGCTGCTATAGTTTGAGCACCCTTAAAAGTCGAACTAAGCCATTTGCGGCATTGCGCAAAAACTTCCGGCTTCGAGTAAATAACTTCTATATCATTCAGGGAACAATTCGCCAGAAGATTCTGATGAATCGACATCAGTACTTCAGCGCAAACTTTTACATCGGATTCTATAAGAGCGTCCAGAGTTTCAATTACTCCGCCGCCCATGGAATTTTCAACCGGAGCTAATCCGAGATCGCAATGACCTTTGCTAACCTCTTCAAATATACTCGCAATATCTGTAAGCGGCTCGTATTCCACACTCTGGCCGAACTTCAACATAGCTGCTGTATGACTGAAACTTCCACCCGGACCGAGATAACCGATTCGTAATGGTCTTTCCAATACGAATGAGCCGCTCATCATCTCACGCCAGATTGCAGTCAGGCATCTGTCAGGTAATGGTCCTTCATTGGCTTTGATTATACGTTCCAGAACTGCCTTCTCACGATCAGGAGCGTAGATAGGTTTGTCGGTTTTATTCTTAATCTTTCCTACTTCCACCACTACACGAGCGCGCTCGTTAAGCATCTTCACTAATTGAAGGTCAATCTCATCAATTTTTAATCTTAATTCTTCAAGAGACATATATTTATCTTCGTTTATTTAGATCGAAACTCTCGATTCTATTTAGAATTTTATCTTTTATGCCTATATATTCTGGCTATTTTAGAGAAAACTAATATATCTAACAAAATTTTGCTCTTGCGTCAATAAAATTAGCGATTATAATGATATTTATACCTTATTTTAGACAAAAAACATGAAATATGTAATTTTTCAGACAAACTGGGGATATTTCGGTCTGCTCGGAACTAACGAAGTTCTTTGCCGCACTTTCCTTCCCGTACCAGAGTCGGATTTGATAAAGACTCACTTTCTCAAGGAATTCCCAGAAGCAACTTTCGACAAAAACCTTTTTAAAAATCTCCAGAAACAAATTATTTCCTATTTCGAAGGCAAATTCGTCGATTTCAATACTGATAACACTGTTTTACTCGATGGAACAGGTAAATTTTCTAATAAAATTCTTACTATATGTCAAAAAATCAAGTACGGCCAAACAACAACATACAAAGAATTAGCTAAAAAAGCAGGTTATCCTGATTCATCAAGAGCAGTCGGAAACGTACTTGCGAAAAATCCCATACCTCTGATCATCCCATGCCACCGAATAATACGAAGCGATGGTAAATTAGGTGGTTTCACTGCTCCCGGCGGCACAAATCTCAAAAAAAGACTTCTTGAACATGAAACAAATATCTTAAAGTATTAAAAAATCCATCTCCCCAAAATCCTCAATAATGTCTTTCTAAAAAAAATGAAAAAAATAATTATTTTGGTTGAATAATACACGATAGACGTGTAAAATATCATGTATATAGTTAATTTGTAACTTAATAACATAATTGAAAGGGAATAAGTATGAACGAATCTAATGAAAAAAACAGACGCTTGTTACAATTTTGCTGTAATAATCTTCGAAGTATAGGTTTATTAATGGTGATTTTGGGATTACTTGGTAGTTTTGCACTTACCATTTTAAAACTTGTTATAAAATTTGGATATTGGGATACCCCAGAACCTTATAAGATGTCTGTTTCTCTGATACCTTTAGGTGTCTTTAATATTATATTTTATGGATTAGGAATACTTGGTCTGGTGCAATTCATTAGATACTTAGTCGAAGAGAATTATGAGCAAGGTTGGATACTGCGTCATGGAGACAAGTTTTTTTACCTGTACGCAATATTTATTATTTTGAATGTAGTTTGGGTATATATCGCTATTCCAGGTTTTGCTTCTTTGTCATCGGGTAGTTCAGTCTTTACGATAATTATGACTATTATTTCTATAACAGTAAGAAGTTTTATTCTTGTCAGTCTTGGTCAAATACTGCGACGGATTCTTCCTATTATTGAAGAATCGAAAACGCTTGTCTAAGAAGGAGATTTGCAGATGATTAACATTCGACTGGATTACTTGCTTTTAGATAAGCGTATGAAACTGAAGGACCTTGCTGAAGCGACAGGTATAGCTTTAAACAACTTATCAGTACTGAAAACCAACAAAGCACGCGCAATTCGGTTTTCTACATTAGATAGTATTTGTAAAGCGTTGGGTTGTACGCCGGGAGAATTGCTCGAATATATCCCGGACGAACCAAAGAAAGAATAATTTATTTATTGAGATAGAAGGGGAAAAAATGAATTGTCCAAAATGCGGCAAGGAAAATATTAACGATTCTGCTAATTGCTTCTTTTGTAATACACCTTTTCGAGAAATAAATACAGAAAACGAACCAATAACTATAAGAGTAAGTAAACTCGCGATGATTGGAATTACTCTTGCTATTATGGGATTTACAATTGCTATACCTGCATTTATTAGCATGAGAAACACGAAAGCTATTAGCAGAAATTTCCCTATCCCAGAAGAACTTGTTATCATTATGTTTTATACAAGTCTTTTCTGTTTAGGTGGAGCAATTACTCTTGGATTAATAAGTTTTATAAAAATCGAAATCAGCGGCGGACGAACTACGGGTAGAAATTTTGCTTTAGGCTCAATTCTGATTCCAATATTTACTTTTGTTTTCCTCTTATGGTCAATAATTTTTCCTGCAACCAGAAGTGTTGCTTTTCGAATGGTTTGCGGTACAAATCTTTCGGGTATAGGTAAAGCAATGCTTATATATGCCAATGATTATAACGATGAATTTCCCCGTGCTGGCGGATCAGGAGCAAAAGTGGCCAGACAAATCAAATTTGATGCAAAGACTCATATGGAAGCTTTTTCTTCAAAAAATGGTATTGGTTCAGCTACGATATCATCCTCAATGTATTTATTAGTTAAATATACAGATGTAACTCCAAAGTCATTTATATGTCAAAAAAGGGACACTGGAGGTGATAAAGGTGTATCAGAATACAAGCCTCCCCAAAACACAGATTTAAGTACTTTATGGGATTTTGGATCTGAGCCATGGAAACATAACAGCTATGCTTATCATATGCCTTATGGTTCATACCCATTAACTACATCAAGCGAGCCAGGTATGGCGGTAGCGGCTGATAGAAATCCCTGGATTCCATCTGTTGGCTGGAAACCTAAGAAATTCATGAAGTTTAATCCGGATGGTGATAAAAAGATAAAAAATTATGGCAACACTCCATGCCATAAAAATGAAGGCCAAAACGTTTTATTTCTTGATACCCATGTAAATTTCGAGCCAATATCTTTTTGCGGCATGAATGATGATAATATTTATACTTCATGGAATGGAACTGATATAAGAAGAGGAAAACCACCGGTATTCGGCGATGAACCAAAAGATCGAAAGGATTCTTTGCTTGTAAACGATTCGCCGATAGAGAATAAATGAGAAAAACTTTTTTATTCCAAGTGTACCACGCCGGTTTTGCGGTCGGCTTCGAGGCTGGCTTTCTTGATAATATCGTATAAATCCCGGCTGTGTCGGATTTTCTCGAATTTAAATTCCGGGTCTGACTTATCATTTGTTATCAAAACGACCTTACCAATACCGAAAAGGCAATCAATAATATTTCTACGAAGTTTCAAATCGACCACGCGGAACATATCAATATTATCCACTTTTCTGTCGAGAATCCCTCTGCGCCATTCAATTCTGTCGGCTGAAATTTCGTAGTATATCATCTTGAGATTAACAGCCTTGATAAAAAGCCAAAACGCCGTAATCCCAATAAGCACCCAACCGCCTAAAATCCTGTAGTAGCTGATTGAAACTAAAAGCTTCTTACTGAATTGAATACCCATTTTGCCATTGATAAATGTTTCAATGGGTAATTTTATAACAAGAGCGATAATGGCAATGAAAATCACGGATTTGATGAATGTCGAAGCAAGACCAAAAAGCGAAGGCCTTCCAACAAAAAGAAAGTCGCTATCTTCAAGTTCTTCTTCTGTTGTATCTTCCTCATCCTGGTTATTTTGTTCTTCCAGCAGCGCGCGTGCTTTCGGAGTATTGAGAAATTCGCCGCAATACCTGCACTTAACCGCCGCGGCCTGAATCGTCTCTGCACAAAACGGACACGGCTTGGTTGTCAAATCTATCTGTACCATCAATTATTTATCGGAAAATTGGAACATTTTTATGCAATAGTTATGAAAAGTTGCTCAAAAGGCATAAAACTATCATAGTTGCGGCCCACTCGACGCCGCGGACGATTATTTTCTGTACTTCCGTTGCAATTAAGACCTTTCAGTCATGACCAAATTCGTTGTATCCGGCTTTTTCCGCAGCTTGTCAGCGTTTTTCGGCGCTAATCATTCTGAAATGCTTCCTATGTGTACAAGTCAGCTTAATTTTAATCTACAGATGTACTCTGCCAGTAATTAATTTATCGAAGTCTTCTACTGCTATTGCAGGAGCGGTCTTAAAAGCTATGCCTGTCATTTTAGTCAAAGCGATGGAAGCTTTCATTACCTGCTCTATACCGGGAAAATCAACAATAAGAACTATATCCTGCTCGCCAAGCAGCGTGTACATGGCATTCACCCGGCCGCCATATTTACTCAAAAGAGTAATTGCCTGATCAGTTCTTTCGGTTCCCATCTGGTTAAATGATACTGTTGAGTATTTCCCAAACATAAAAAACGCAGCCATATCAATCTCACCTTTCATGCCGCCGGTTTAAACCGGCATAACTTCATTTGTAAAATATGCTTTTTTATACTTTGATATTATATTGATTGAGAGGAATATCAAGCAAAATGTAACAAAATCATTTGAAGTCTTAAAATTATTCTTTCATAAAATATTTTGGAATGAAAATTGCATATTACCTCACTCAAAGAATAAAAAAAGAAAATATTATTGAATTTCAGGAAAGAAAATTGATATATGGCTCGTTTTAGCATAAGTGCGGAGATTTAGCACAGCTACAAATATGTATGAATATATAGATAAAACACAATAATGATGTTATAAAAAATATGACCGAGCAAAATCAGCATATAATTGAATTAATTGCGCTTTATTCAGTTGTGAACAGTTTGAACGCAAATTCCGGTCAGGCTCAAATTTTAACGGAAGTTCTTGAAACATTAGAACGTGATTTAGGATTTCGGCGCTGTACTATTATGCTTTTATCACCAGATGGCAATGAGTTAGTGTTTGAAGCAACAAGCAATAATCAAACAGTACAAGATCCAAAGAAGTCTTATCGAATTGGAGAGGGAGTAACCGGTAATGTTTTACGAAGTGGTCAACCCGCGGTAATAGAAAGAATTTCAGACGAACCGGCTTTTCGCTTCAGAATTCACAAAAGGCATAAAGATGAAAATATTCAAACCGGATTTATCTGTGTACCTATTATAATCGGTTCGGAAGTAATTGGCACTTTATCAGCCGATTTTCCTCACAAACAAAACATTTCGCTCGATAATGCCAAGAGAATTCTAAGTATTGTCGCAAGCATAATAGCTCACGATGTACATTTAAAAAGAAATGCAAAGGCGAAAAGAGAAAAACTCGAACGTGAAAATCTGCGGCTTAGAGGCGAACTTGAAAGTACAAAACGACCGGAAAATATTATCGGTAACTCAAGCGCAATGAAAATGCTTTATCATAATATTAACCAGGTAGCGAAAAGTAATACAACTATTCTCATCAGGGGCGAATCCGGAACCGGCAAAGAATTAGTCGCTTCAGCTATTCACTATACAAGTTCTCGCTCTAAAGGACCGTTTATTAAAGTCAACTGTGCCGCGTTAAGCGAACATCTCCTTGAAAGCGAATTGTTCGGACACGAAAAAGGCTCTTTTACCGGCGCATTAAACAAAAGAATCGGGCGGATTGAAGACTCGCACAGCGGCACTCTATTTCTTGATGAAATAGGAGAATTCTCTACAGCTCTCCAGGTAAAACTATTACGAGTATTACAGGAAAAACAATTCGAGCGAGTCGGCAACAATGAAACAATATCAGTTGACATCAGAATAATAGCGGCTACAAACAGAGATTTGGAAAAGGCGGTATCCGAAAATAAGTTTCGTCAGGATCTATACTATAGAATCAATGTATTTCCTATTTATATTCCCCCACTGAGAGAACGTAAAGATGATATTGTCGCTCTGGCCGATTATTTTGTCGAGAAATTCTCGAAAAAAATGGGAAAGGACGTTAATCGTATCAGTACAAGTGCTATTAATAAAATGTTCGCGTATCACTGGCCCGGCAATGTTAGAGAACTTGAAAATTGTATCGAACATGCGGTTTTATTGAGTAATGATGGCGTTATTCATGGAAGGAACCTTCCTCCGAGCTTACAAACCCCTGTCAAAGATAATCAAAATAAATCCTGTTTGCTTAAAACGCAGATACAACAACTCGAGCGAGATGTTATAATTGATTCTTTAAAACGGCAAAGCGGCAGTGTTTTAAAAGCAGCTAAAGAACTTGGTATAACCTCAAGAATGATGCGATATAAAATTAAAAATCTTAATATTGATTATCATAGATTCTTCACACGAAAAAAAACAAGAAGCGATTACCCTGTCGTCTATTAACAATTGTTACAATTATTTCACTTTCCCTTTTTTTTCACAAACAAAATTGTTGTTATGCTTTTTTATCAATCACTAAGTACGTTTTATTGATATAAAGCATCTATGAAAGACAAAACGCATTGTAATATAGTTACAATTATTTCACTTTATTTAAATATCCAGCAAACCAACCTGATATATTTAAGAAATAATATTCATATCATCAAGCCAGCTAAAACCGCTTTATTTGCTTAATAAAAGCATTATATATATTATTTTTGAATAAAATGTCACTTCGTATATTTATGGCACGCCCCTCGCTAATACTACATGTAATATGAAAATCATAATTTGGTTTAATAAAAATAAGGAGCACTAAAATGAGAAAAGTCGCCATATATGGTAAAGGCGGAATTGGTAAAAGTACAACAACACAAAATACTGTAGCCGCACTCGTAGAAATGGGTAAAAAAGTTATGGTCGTCGGGTGTGATCCCAAAGCGGATTCGACTCGATTGCTGCTCGGAGGTCTCGCACAACAGACAGTTCTTGATACTCTTCGTGAAGAAGGTGAGGATGTCGCGCTTGGTGACATCAGAAGGAAGGGATTCGGCGGAACACTTTGTGTCGAGTCAGGCGGACCTGAACCTGGCGTAGGCTGTGCGGGCAGAGGCATTATTACAAGTATTAACCTGCTTGAGCAATTAGGCGCATATGCGGAAAACCAGGCACTTGATTACGCGTTTTACGATGTTCTTGGTGACGTTGTATGCGGCGGATTCGCTATGCCTATCCGCGAAGGAAAGGCTCAGGAAATTTATATTGTCTGCAGCGGCGAAATGATGGCTATGTACGCGGCCAACAATATCTGTAAAGGTATCGTTAAGTTCGCCGAAGCCGGTGGTGTACGACTGGGCGGATTGATTTGTAACAGCCGTAACGTGGACAATGAAAAAGAAATGATTGATGAATTCGCTAAAAGCCTCGGTACACAGATGGTGCATTTTCTGCCTCGTGACAATGACGTTCAGCGTGCGGAAATTAATAAGAAGACCGTAATCGAATGGAACCCACAGGCGCCACAGGCAGACGAATACCGTACTTTAGCCAGAAATATCGACGGCAATCAAATGTTTGTTATTCCAAAGCCATTACAGATTGCCGAGCTTGAATCACTGCTGCTTGATTTTGGAATTCTTGCGGCTTAATAAATAGAAACATACTTTATGAAAGGATAAATAAATGTTAATGGTTAGAGCCATTGTTAGACCGGAAAAAGTTGATGAAGTACTTTCAGCCCTGATGTACGCCGGATTCCCCTCCGTAACCAAGATGGATGTTTACGGCAGAGGTAAACAAAGAGGTATGAAGGTTGGTGAAATTACCTACGATGAACTTCCCAAGGAACTAATTCTTACTGTGATTGAGGATAAGGACAAGACATTTGTAATTGAAACAATCTTAAAGTCCGCTCGAACAGGTACCAAAGGAACGTTTGGAGACGGTAAAATATTTGTCTCTCAAATCGAAGAGGCCTATACGGTAAGTTCGGGTATAAAACAGCTATAAGTAAAAGGAAAATCATATCATGAAAGAAGTTATAGCAATAATAAGAATGAATAAGATGAACGAGACAAAACGTGCATTGTCCGCAGCTGGAATATCATCTTTGACTGCACGAAAAGTAATTGGCCGGGGAAAGGGCAAAGTAGATTATCTTTTATTGGAAGGCGCTAAGTCTGGTTACGACGAAGCAATAAACCAGCTCGGACCGGGTCCAAAACTTATTCCGAAACGAATGTTGAATATAGTAGTTACAGACGACCTTGTAGAGAAGGTAGTAAAAACAATTATTAAAGTTAATAAAACCGGTTCACCAGGTGACGGGAAAATATTTGTCGAAAAGCTGGTTGATGCAGTAAGAGTCCGTACAGGTGAAACTGGTGACGATGCAATATGCGAAGAAGTCAAAGTAACAGCAAGCGAGGTGTCAGATGGTAACGAAATATGACAAAACTAAAAATATTAAAGAAGACTTAATAAAAATATATCCATCAAAAGTCGCTCGTAAAAGAGAACAGCAAATTATCGTAAACGCAAAGGACGAGCAGGAAGTCGTACCTGAAATAAAAGCAAATGTAAGGACAACGCCTGGAATTATTACACAGCGAGGATGTACCTATGCAGGCTGCAAAGGTGTTGTGCTGGGTCCGACTCGTGACATTCTTAATCTTACACATGGCCCTATCGGATGCGGCTACTATTCATGGCTTACCAGGCGAAATCAAACACGCCCTAATAGTGACAATGATGATAACTTTATGACATACTGCTTCTCGACGGATATGCAGGAAAACGAAATTATTTTCGGCGGTGAAAAAAAACTCAGGGAAGCAATCAAAGAAGCTTATGAGATTTTCAAACCTAAAGCCATCGGAATATTCGCGACCTGCCCGGTTGGTCTGATTGGTGACGATATACATAGCGTTGCCAGGCAAATGTCAGAAGAACTTGGTATTAATATATTTGGTTTTAGCTGCGAAGGCTACAAAGGTGTTAGCCAGTCGGCAGGTCACCATATCGCAAACAACCAATTGTTCAAACATGTAATCGGCAAAGGTAAGAAAGAACCGAAAGGTGAATTTAAAATCAATTTGCTGGGTGAATATAATATTGGCGGTGACGGATTTATAATTGAAGAGCTTCTCGAACGATGCGGCATAACGCTTGTTTCGACTTTCAGCGGAAATAGTTCCTACGAAGGATTTGCCAACTCGCATTATGCCGACCTGAATTGTATTATGTGTCATCGTTCCATAAATTATGTCGCCGATATGATTGAAAAGAAATATGGAGTTCCGTGGATTAAAGTTAATTTCCTCGGCGCAAACGCTACCGCGAAGTCACTGAGAAAAATCGGCCAGTATTTCAATGATCCCAAATTAACCAAAAACATTGAAAAAGTAATTAAAGAAGAAATGACCGCTGTTCTTGAAGCACAAAATGAAATTCGCAAAAGATGTGAAGGCAAAACCGCAATGTTATTCGTAGGCGGCTCCAGGGCGCATCATTATCAGGATTTGTTTGCGGAAATTGGAATGAAAACAATAGCCGCCGGTTACGAATTCGCCCATAGAGACGATTACGAAGGACGAAAAGTTCTGCCGACTATTAAAGTTGACGCGGACAGTCGAAACATCGAGGAGCTTGTAGTGGAACCTGACCCGAAAGAATATAATCCGAGAAAAACGCCGGAAGAAATAGCTAAAATGGAAAGCAGTGGTTTTACGTTTTCTGATTACGAAGGAATGATGCCAACAATGGAAAATGACACTCTTATCATAGATGACATAAGCCAGGCTGAAACCGAAAGACTGATTGAGATTTATAAACCTTCAATTTTCTGCGCCGGTATTAAAGAAAAATATGCCGTCCAGAAAACCGGTACACCAATGCTTCAGTTACACAGTTACGACTACGGCGGACCATTCGCGGTTTTCAAAGGCGCGATTAATTTCTACAAGACAGTAGATAGAATGGTCAACGCAAAAATATGGGGTTATGTCAAACCGCCATGGAAAACAAAAATATCCCCGGTTCTTGAAGCCGCATTAGTCAGTGAAAGTTAAGGAGTAAATAGAATGCTTTTAAGACATACAACATCAGAAGTAAAAGAACGAAGTTCGCTTACTGTCAATCCGGCAAAAACGTGCCAGCCAATCGGAGCGATGTACGCGTCACTCGGTATTCATAAATGTCTACCGCACAGTCATGGCTCGCAGGGCTGTTGCGCTTATCATCGAAGTGCTTTGACACGTCACTACAAAGAGCCGGTTATGAGCGGCTCAAGCAGCTTTACCGAAGGCTCATCCGTTTTCGGCGGCCAATCGAACCTGCTTCAGGCTATAGATAATATGTTTTCAATATACGACCCGGATGTCATTGCTATACACACGACTTGTTTATCTGAAACAATTGGTGACGATATTCCTCAAATTGCGGATAAGGCAAGAGAAAAAGGTCTTATCCCTGATGGAAAATATATTATTCACGCCAATACACCGAGCTATGTTGGTTCACATGTTACCGGCTTTTCGAATATGGTAAAAGCTATGGTTAATTATTTTGCCGAGCCGACAGAATACAAAACAGGCCGCATCAATATAATCCCCGGATGGGTTGAGCCGTCAGATATGCGTGAGATTCATCGTATTTGCAAGATGATGAAGATAGATGAAATTATGTTTCCGGATACGTCCGACGTTCTTGACGCACCGCAAACTGGAAATTATGAAATGTATCCTAAAGGCGGTACAACAGTTTCGCAGTTAAAAGCAAGCGGTTCGTCACAGGCGACGATAGCACTTGGCAAATTAACTTCGGCTTCCGCCGCAAGAGCGCTCGAAACTAAATGTAAAGTACCGTGTGAAATTCTGGATTTACCCATTGGTCTTGCCGCTACAGACCGTTTTATCGAAGCGATTTCGAGTGCGGCTAATGTTCCGATTCCGACTTCAATCGAAGATGAACGCGGCAGACTGATAGATATGATTACTGATATGCACCAGTATTTTTATGGTAAAACAGTTGCTCTCTGGGGTGACCCGGATCAGTTGGTTTCTCTTGCTGAATTTCTTGTCAGTATAGATATGAAACCGATTTATATCGTAACAGGAACACCAGGAAAGAAATTTCTTTCGAGAATTGAAAAAGCTCTCGGCGGACAGGTTCCGGAAGCCAAAGTCAGGCAAGGCTATAATGCTGATATGTTCCTGATGCATCAGTGGATAAAAGAACAGCCGGTAGATTTGCTTATCGGGAATACCTATGGCAAATATATATCGCGTGATGATGACATCCCGTTTATTCGGCACGGATTCCCAATTTATGATCGTGTTGGACATTCTTATTTCCCGACAGTCGGCTATTCAGGAGCGATGAGATTGCTCGAAAAAATTCTCGACGCGATATTGTCACGTAAAGACAGGGATTGTCCGGAAGAAGGTTTCGAACTGGTTATGTAGATGGAATAATTTGCGGGTCAATACAATGGCAAATATATTACAAGGCAGGAAAAAACAAGTTTACGAGAAAGGACGTCAGACTTTCGATATGGCTTGCGGAAAGCACAGCCTCGCCGGCGCGGTGAGCCAGCGGGCATGTGTTTTCTGCGGCTCGCGCGTCGTGCTGTACCCGATAGCTGACGCCCTTCACCTTGTACACGGCCCGATTGGCTGTGCCGCTTATACATGGGATATTCGCGGGGCTTTGTCATCAGGTCCGGAGCTTCATCGTCTCAGTTTTACTACTGACCTTCGAGAACGTGACATAATTTACGGTGGTGAAAAAAAATTATACGCGGCTTTAATCGAGCTTATTGATAAATACAATCCAAAAGCGGCATTTGTATATTCAACTTGTATCGTCGGAGTAATTGGCGATGATGTCGAATCGGTGTGCAAACGCGTCGAACGGGAAAAAAATATACCTGTTCTTCCGGTTCATAGCGAAGGATTCAAAGGTACGAAAAAAGACGGTTACAAAGCCGCATGTATCGCTATGGGTAAACTTGTCGGAACAGGTTCTACCGAAGGCATAAGTAAATACAGCATAAATATCATGGGTGATTTCAATATAGCCGGTGAAACATGGCTTGTTCGTGATTATTATAAAAAGATGGGAATAGAAGTTGTTGCTTCGATAACAGGTGATGGTCGAGTCGATGATATTAAACGTGCGCATGGAGCTAAGCTAAATGTTGTACAATGCAGCGGCTCGATTGTTCACCTGGCACGTGACATGAAAGAACGGTTCGGAATACCATTTATTCATGTGAGCTATTTCGGAATCGAAGACATGTCGAAGGCTCTTTATGAAGTTGCGGATTTTTTCAAAGATGAACAGATGTTTAGCCGCACACAGGAACTTGTCAAAACTGAAGTAGCCCGGATTCTGCCGGAAATTAATTTGATGAGAACGAAACTTGAAGGCAAACGCGCCTGTATTTATACCGGCGGAGCTTTCAAAGCTTTCTCGCTCATACGTTCGTTAAGAATGCTCGGAATGAAAACCATCGTCGTTGGTTCGCAAACAGGTGACAAAGACGACTATGAAACATTAAGAAGCATCTGCGATGAAGGTACAATCATAGTTGACGATACTAATCCGATTGAATTGTCACGGTTTGTGGAAGAAAAACAAGCTGACCTGCTTATAGGCGGTGTCAAAGAACGCCCTATCGCATATAAACTCGGCCTGGCTTTTTGCGACCATAATCATGAGCGTAAAATTTCACTGGCCGGATATGAAGGAATGTTAAATTTTGCAAGAGAAGTATATCGTTCGGTAATGAGTCCGGTTTGGAAATTCGTACCGAGGCGTAAAGCACTTTACGAAAAATGTGAACCTTCTGATTGCTCGGTTTGTACAAGCAGCACATGTGGAAGGAAAACAGCATGAAACTGCACGTTAAAAATACTATCGAAAATTATCGTTCGACAAAAAATCCATGCAGACTTTGCACGCCGTTCGGCGCTTGTATGGCCTTCAACGGAATAGCTGGCTGCGCACCGTTTATTCATGGCTCGCAAGGCTGCTCTACATACATCAGAAGGTATCTTATAGGTCATTTTCGCGAGCCGGTAGATATCGCGTGTTCTAATTTCTCCGAATCCAATACTATCTTCGGAGGTTTGGACAATCTCACAGCCGGACTTGACAATGTCATAAGTCAATATAATCCGAAAATGATTGGCATTTGTACAACATGTCTGGCTGAAACTATCGGCGATGATGTCTCGATGTTTCTGAATGAATATAAAAAATATCGCACAGAACAATCTTTACCGGAACTTGTACACGCATCGACGGCAAGTTATTGCGGCTCATACACTGATGGTTTTCGCAAAGCGGTACGTTCGACAGTCGAAAAGCTTGCGACAAAAACTGAAAACCATAATGGGATAAATGTATTTCCTCCGATTATTTCTCCAGAGGATTTAAGGTATCTAAAAGAAATATTCGAGGACTTTGAAATTGACGCGATGATACTGCCTGATTATTCAAACTCATTCGATGGGCAGGTCTGGGAAAAATATGAATCTAATATCGATCATGGTACATCGATAGATAAAATCCGCATGTCTGGTTCGGCGAAAACCTCGATAGAATTTTCCGGCATTACAAATGATGAACAATCTTCAGGTAAATTTCTTTTTAATAAATTCGGAGTTCCGGCACACGAATTACCTTTGCCGGTAAGCATTACTCAAACAGACAGGTTTTTCAAATTGCTCGCAGAGTTGAGCGGTAAGGAAATCCCTGCCAAACATACATCTGAAAGAGGCCGCTTAATAGATTCTTATATTGACGGTCATAAATATTTATTTGGAAAAAAAGCTGTAATATATGGCGAACAGGATTTGGTTATTTCATTAGCCGCCTTTTTGTCTGAAATTGGAATGATTCCTATCCTGTGCGCTACAGGTGATAAAAGCGGCAGGTTCGATGAAGCCGTAAAAAGCCAGGTACAACAAGTTGATGAAGAGATTACAGTTATGGATGATACAGATTTTGTTGATATCGAAGAAGCCGCCAGGAAAGTTAATCCAGATATTATTATTGGTAATAGCAACGGCTACAAACTCAAACGTGCTCTTAATGTACCCCTTGTTCGCGTTGGCTTACCAATTCATGACCGCATCGGAGCCGCTCGAATACTGCATATCGGCTATCGTGGCGCACAACAGCTTTATGACAGAATTGTTAATACTTTAATTGAATTAGAACAGGATAAATCACCTGTTGGTTATACACATATATGATGGAGACTGCTATGGCTCGAGATATTTCAAAACATCCTTGTTTTAATGCGGAAATGAAAAGTCGATTCGGAAGAATTCATTTGCCGGTCGCTCCTAAATGTAATGTACAATGCAATTTCTGCAATCGAAAGTTCGATTGTGTAAATGAAAGCAGACCGGGAGTATCAAGCGGAATTTTATCTCCAACGCAGGCGTTATATTATTTAACAGAAATGTACAAACGTGACAACAGGCTCAGCGTAGTCGGCATAGCCGGGCCCGGCGATACGTTTGCGAATCCGGAAGAATCGCTCAAAACAATGTCACTTATTAGAGAAGAGTTTCCTGATATGCTTCTTTGTGTTTCGACAAATGGATTGGCGGCACCGAAATATATCGACGAACTTGCTGAAATCGGAATTTCTCATTTAACTGTCACAGTAAACGCAGTCGATCCGAAAATCGGGGCAAAAATATATGCGTGGGTACGTGACGGAGCAAAAATATATAGAGGTACAGATGGAATAGAATTACTTATGCAAAGGCAATTTGAAACGATACGAAAATGCCGCGAGAAAAACATTGTTGTTAAAATCAATAGTATTTTAATTCCCGGTATGAACGATGAGCATATTGTCGATATCGCAAAATCTGTTTCGGAACTTGGTGCGGATTTATTCAACTGCATTCCAATGTTACCTGTGTCCGGAACAGCCTTCGATAATATAACTCCGGCAAATAAAGAACTTATAAATTCTATACGTGATAACAGTAAGCAGTATATGCCACAAATGCTTCATTGCACCAGATGCCGGGCTGATGCTGCCGGATGCCTTGGGGACAAAACGCCGCAATCCTCAATAAAACTTTTACAAACAATCGCGGCGGGGTCACTCGATCCGCAGGATAATCGTCCATTCATTGCTGTCGCAAGCCATGAGGGATTACTTGTAAACGAGCATCTCGGCCAGGCTCGGCACCTTTGGATTTTTGGGCATGATGGCAAGAAATATAATTTAATAGAAACACGTCAAACACCTCCTGGCGGCGGCGACATCAGGTGGCTTCAGTTATCAGGAATACTGCGTGATTGTAAAGCTGTATTAGTATCAGCCGCGGGACAAAAACCTGTCGATGCTCTTACTAAAACAGGTGTGAAAGTAATTATAGTCGAAGCAATGATAGAGCAAGTGCTTAATAGCATTCATAATAATGAAAGTTTAGAAAAATATAAACCCAGGGCAGCGCGCGGTTGCAGCGGCGGCGCAGGCTGTGCCTGAAAATTTTTGAAAGGAGAATAAGTTATGCCAAAACCTCAATATCACATTATGGTCTGTAACAGTTTTAGATTACAGGGTGAACCGCAGGGAGTATGTAATAAAAAAGGGGCAGTTGATTTACTTCAATATCTCGAAGAAGAAATAATAAGCCGCGGCTTAGACGCTCAGGTTTCCAGCACAGGATGTTTAAAGATCTGTGACAGAGGACCTGCTATGGTTGTTTATCCCGCCGGATGGTGGTATGGCAAAGTAACCGAAGATATGCTCGATGAAATTCTCGACGCTCTCGAAGAAGGAAACCCGGCGGAAGATTATCTTATTTACAATTGATTGAAGAAGTAATATATTAGAATTGTGTTCCTGTAGAGACGTACGGCCGTACATCTCTACGAATTATTAAAAAGAGAAAAATAAATATGTTAAGTGCTCGTAACCAATTGCCGGGAATAATTAAAAGCGTCTCCAGAGGTGCCATAAACGCGGAAGTTATTATTATAACACCAACCGGAGTAGAAATATCATCCATAATTACTCTCGGAAGCTGTGTTCGTATGAATCTTGAGCCGGGTGATAATGTCGCGGCGATTGTTAAAGCATCTGACGTTATAATCGCGGTCGGAAGTAATATTGCTATCAGTTGCAGAAATAATATTACAGGTAATATTAAGAAAATAAATGCAGGCAAAGTTAGCGATGAAATCATTATTGATGCGAACGGCACCGAACTTGTTTCAATAATTACAAAAAGCAGCGTTGAAAAATTGAAACTTGCGGAAAATATGGAAGTTTCCGCATTAATAAAAGCTTCGAATGTAATAATTATGAAATAGATTTATGTGCTGCAAAATAGAAAATATTTTGTTGGGATTGATTTTAGTATTTGTCCTTATGACAGGCGGTTGCGGCACGGACTCTGATAAAACTGATAGCCAGAATAATGTTATTGTTTTCGCCGCCGCAGTTACAATTGATGCTGTCACTGAAATAGCAGATTTATTTAAAAAGGAAACCGGTATAAATGTAACGACCAATTTTGCTTCCTCTTCGGCGCTTGCTCAGCAGATAGAGTTCGGCGCGGACGCGGATATATTCATTTCCGCTAATAAGAAATGGGCGGACGAACTCGAAAATAAACAGTTGGTTGCCAAAAGAGAAACAATCTTAGGAAATAGTATCGTAATTATTTTACCTGTAAATTCAACTTTAACGGGTGACTCACCGGAAATGCTTTTACAACGCGAAGTAAGAAGTATTTCTATGGGAGAGCCTTCGTCTGTATCGGCTGGAATATATGGTAAAGAAGCACTTGTAAAACTTGGATTGTGGGAAAAAATAGATGGCAAAGTCGTATCGGCCAAAGATGTGCGTTCCGCTCTTGCATATGTCGAAACCAGCGCTGCTGAAGCAGGAATTGTTTTTTTCACTGACGCCGCTATAAGTGACAAGGTGAAAATTGTATATACGTTTCCAGATGATGCTGTAGATGAACCTATTTCATATCCGGCAATGATTCTTGCAAACGCGGCTAATCCCAAGAACGCGAATTTGTTTTTTGATTTTCTTAAAGATAGTAAATCAATGAGTGTTTTTAAGAAATACGGTTTTATAGTTGATTTGAAGTCAGAATAATGTTTTTAACGACAGAAGAAATTAGTGCATTGAAATTAAGCTTCGGCTTTTCGGTATGTGCCGCGACCATAGGTACGATAGGCAGTATTGCTTTAGGTTTCTTCCTCTCACGCGGCAGGATAAGGGGAAAATGGATAATTGAATCTCTCGCGAATCTGCCGTTAGTTTTGCCGCCTGTTGTAACAGGTTATATTTTACTCGTGATGCTTGCCCCTTCCGGGCCAATCGGCAAAATATTTGAAAGATTTGGTTTTAAGATAGTATTTACACCCTACGCGGCGATTATAGCCGCTGCGGTTGTGAGTTTTCCATTAGCTTTGCGCACGATAAAATTGGCCTTCGATTCTGTAAACAATGAAATTGAAAAAACCGCCCGCACTTTAGGCGCATCGAAAACATCTGTATTTTTTGAGATAACTTTACCCCTGGCAAAAAATGGAATAATCGCCGGCTGGCTGCTTGCTTTCGCACGAAGTCTTGGTGAGTTCGGTGCGACAATAATGATTGCCGGAAATATCGCCGGACGAACCCAAACAATACCGCTTGCAATATTTTCCAAAGCAACCCAGCCGGGAGGAATAGATCAATCATGGCGATTGGTCGTTCTTTCAATAATAATATCCTGTGTCGCTATTGCATTTGGGGAAATTATTGGTAAAGGTAAATTAGGGATTAGGGTAAAGCGTAGAGCGGATAGTTTTAAACGCTAAACACTGATGAGTATATGAGATCCATATGAGACTGGACATAATTTGTAAACATACATTTCCTGATGGTTTCGATATTGACATTGATTTGTCATGCGAAATACAGGCGATGGCGTTGTTTGGCCCATCGGGCAGCGGCAAGACAACTATTCTTTCGACAATTGCAGGAATTTTTACTCCGAATATCGCGCACGTCGCGATAGATAAACAAACAATTTCAGATACTGAGAAAAATATCTGGACCCCGATTGAACACCGCTCTATCGGTGTCACACCGCAGCACTCTTTACTTTTCGAACATAAAACCGTGCGAGAGAATCTTGAATTTGGTATGCCAAAACGCCGGAAATGGAAAAATACATCTCCAATTGTTTGTCAGAAGAAAATAGATTTTGACGATGTCGTTGAAGTTCTGGATTTAAAACGGCTTTTACATCGTTATCCAAACAATCTTTCCGGCGGCGAGCAGAGACGAGTCGCGATAGGACGTGCGATTCTGAGCCAGCCAAGGTTATTAATACTCGATGAGCCGTTATCTGCACTTGACCATATATTACAAAATAGAATCATATCATATCTTAAGAAAGTGATTGATGTTTGGTGTATCCCAACGATTATCATATCGCACAACATAAAAGCGGTTCACGAACTGGCTGATAGTGTTGTTGTTATTAATAGCGGCAGAGTGATTAGTATTGGCAGTCCATCGAGTGTATTACCTGTAACAAATTATTCGCACATTTCAAAGGTGTTTAATTAAACAATTTTTAGAAAAGGAAAAAAATGAGAGTTCATTATCTTCAGCACGTACCTTTTGAAAACGCAGCTAATCTTGGAAAATGGGCCGAAGAGAACGGCCATTCACTGACGAAAACAGAAATATCTGAAGGTGAGCCATTTCCTGATATTAACGGTATAGATATGCTTGCGGTAATGGGCGGATTGATGAATGTTTATCAGTATCGCGATTATCCCTGGCTCAAGGATGAAAAAGTATTTATAGAGAAAGCCATAAAAAAAGGAATTAAGGTTATTGGTATTTGTCTCGGTGCGCAATTAATCGCAGATGTACTCGGTGCCAGGGTGACTCAAAATCCTTATGTGGAAATAGGCTGGCATGAAGTTACACTTAATAATGCGGGTACCAGTTCAAACATGCTGCGGGATTTTCCGAAAACATTTACCGCATTTCACTGGCATGGTGACACTTTTGAAATTCCTGCCGGAGCAACACATTTAGCTTCCAGCCGGGCCTGTAAAAATCAGGCGTTCCAATATAATGAGAATGTAATCGGTCTTCAATTTCATTTTGAATATTCACAGGAAAGCATTGAGAAGATGCTTGATAATTGTTCTAATGAATTAATTGATGCTCCATATGTCCAAAATTCGGAACAGATCAGACAAAATTATAATCTCATAAATAATAATACAGTACTATTAAATACACTCTTAAAGAATTTTTTATAATACAAAATCTGGATTAAATTGTATTGTTTACTTCTCTATATCTGGTTACTTCCATGACCTGATTCGATCAACACGTTTTTGGAAACTGGTTGACATTGCATTACCTCTTGCTTTGAGGAGCATTTTTCGACCTTCTGCGCTTCTGGTGTATATAAGCGCTGTAGAGCCAACATATTTTGCCCACATTTTTCTAAAATACTCTGCAATATCTTTATTCTTTCCCAGAATCTGTGGTACTACATGATAATCTTTGCGAATCAATCTTCCCAGCGGCGTCTTTCTTACCATGATATAACGCGGATTTTCAATTGGTCCAAGAATTTCCTGCATTGAATTAAGAAATAGTGACTTTTCATATGTTGTGCCGCCTTTTAAGGAACAACTCACAATCCCTTTTTCATGCGATGTTGTCACTACCTTTAATTTAGAAACAGGAGTTTCAAGCATTTCGGCAAAAGCCAGCGATTTTATAATCGCTTTACCTATCTGTTTCATACTTGAAGAAACAGGCGCATGTCTAAGAAATAGATATAAAGCTTTAAGACACTTCGGAAGCGCAACGGCGGCGGACGCGATACAGACAATACCAAACACAAAAAGAAATCCCTTTAAAGTCGCTTTACCTGAATTTGCCTCAGCGGTTCTCATTAATTGAGAAAATGTAAATAGTCCCCAGAACAGCCCCTGCCATAAAACCGCGAGGATTGTATTTGCAAAAACAAAATCGCGAGGTAACGCAATAGAGGAGCTTGTTATTTCTTCTGATAGTTGTCCAGAGCCTCCTGATTTGAGAGCTTGCTCCCATTCAATGCGAAGACGGTCTCTATCGACAGCCTTCTGTTTCATCATTGAACAAATACTATCCATTCTATTTTTACTATACGGCGGCCCACCCAAATCCAAACGACCCAAGCCGCTCTCAATAATATTCTTTTTGAAAGATACTCCTACAAAAGATTTGAATCGCCTTTCCATCATTTCCAAATCTTCGCTTAGCTTTTGCTCGCCCTGCTCAACACAAACCAGGTGCCATATATTAGCTGTTTTTTGCGGATTATTTTCCTGGGTTCGGATTGCACGACCTCTCATTTGATTTGAGAGCATATACGAACCAACAAAACTTGCCAGGATTAGTGAATTTACCGAAGGCGCGTCCCAGCCTTCGCCGAGCAGTGACTTGGTACCAACTAAAACAGTAATGCCGCCTTTACCGAATAAGTTTGTAATTAATTTTACTATTTTTTGTTTATCCGTACCAACGATATCTAAAGAACAATAATCTTCATCATGAGGTAAATGGCGATACTTCAAAGAACTCGATTCTATACCCATATCAGCGGCAAGCTCTTCGAGCAAATCTTTAGCTTCGATGGGAATTACTACCAAATTACCGCTTAAAATCCCTAACCTGACATCCTTAATCGAACATCTTCTTATTGTTTCAAAGATTGGCACAACACCTATTCTCTTAATTGCTTCGATATCATCTTTGTCTCGCGGGAAAGCATCCTTGCGAATATAATCAGTCAATATTACCATCCGCAGGTTAGATTGTATAGACTGGCTTTCAAGCTTAACGATGTCTTCTATACTCTTAAGTTTCGAAATACTCGAAACCAAAAGACTCTTAATTCGTTCATTACTTTTAAGATTAACAATTCTCCTGTCTATCGCACCAATTCTCTTCAATCTTCGAGAAATCTCTTCCAAATATTCATCAGCATTCGCAAAAGTTTTTCTATGCGAATATATACAACCGGTCAATAAAACTTCGAGCCACTCGTAGTCGAGTTTAGGACATTTGTTTGATGGATAACCAATAATATCCAATACTTTCTTGGGCGGCCGGCCTCTGACATGATTTATAAAGAAAGCCATACTCGAGTAGAAACCTGGATCAGATAGAATCTCTTCTATATTTGATTTTGGCTGAACAATACAAGGATGTTTTTCTAATAACGAGATGAAATTCTGGTCCGATGTCAATTCATCGACAAATTTCTTAACATCTATTCGAAAGTTTTCTATTTGTTTTTTCTCGGTCTCAGAAGGACTTGATATATAAACATAATCCTGATGCGGGCAAAGATTTTTTTCCAAAATAAGTTCAGGAACACAAATCTCTGAGTCAACTGGGCCGCACAATTCAATATATCTATCCCATTCAAAAGGAGATACATCAAGAGGTGGAGTAGCGGTTAAAGCAACAACCGTAGGTTCATCTAAATGTGTTTTTATATCAATTAAGCACTGCCACCACTCGTTTCTCAGATGATGTGCTTCATCAAGAACTATGGTCTTTATCTTTTTGTCTTTTAATCGCTTTAATAATTCTTTACCTTTGGCACGGCTATTATGTTTTTGATCGCTGTTTTCTATATCATTTTCATTATCATCGTCTTCTGTTTCTTTTTCCCATTCGCCGGTAAACGCACTATGTAGTCCCTGGTATGTAGAAACAGTAAGAAATGCAGGATTACGAATATCCTGTGAAACCCAATCAGGTTTTCCGGAATTATCCTTACAAAATTGAGAAACGAGACGATCAATCCATTGATCCCTTATGGCCAGTGTTGGTGCCAAAATCAGAGTTGGCCGATTTAGCCTTCTGACTACTTCAAGACCAAGAATGGTTTTGCCGGAACCGGGAGCTGCGATAATATGCAAATGATTATCATCCAGATGCTCTTTCAACTCAGACAAAACGCGCGATTGATAGCTCCTCCAGGTCTTTTGAAATTTAATATTTTCTGGAAATACTTCCATTCAGAATTCCACCACTAAAATTCTATTCAGCTAATTATAAATTAATTTTTAATACCAATAGAATAGCAATGCCGCATAACCTGCACAATAATTTTTTATAATTTATCCGAAGATTTAATATTTTAACTGACCTTTAAAAAGAAATAACCGACAAATGTAAGTACTTGCCGGTTATTTTTAATTATCGTACGTTAGCAATATCAGTCGTAAAACTTAGACATCGTTAATTAAAACAAGCTTACCTTTCTCTCGGAGTTTTTCGGCAAGCAGAGGAATTATTTTATCCCTCGTCAAAATACCTTTCTGGCAAAAGCTAATATCATTCGATGCAGGATTCAAACCAGAACCGAGAATAAAGTTTATCTTATCGGCTTGTGTTAATAATCCGTGCAAATCGTTCACGCCGCTGTCTTCTTCCAATTCAGATGGATCGATATCGATTATATTGTAAAGCTGATTAAGTGTCACAGCACCTTCGGTAACGAGATCAATACCTTCTATGTAATATCTCGGCGGCGCAAGCATACTGCTGCTGTCATTTTCTATGCTAATCTGCCTTTTAGATTCTCTTGCGACAATCGCCGCGGTAGTTGCCCCGCACACTATTTTCGGGCCGGCCATATTCAGAAATTTACTAACAATACTATGGTCTTTACTCCTGTTCACAGGTGGACCGGTAAAAATATTCACACTATTACCGGTTCTGCATGATGCGTATATTACCGTGTTATCATCCTGACTGACATTGTTTGAAAGCCTCAAAGCCTCGTCATGAATTTCTTTTGCAATATTATCACGAGCGACTTTGTCACGAATCAATTCGGTAATATATTTCGCTATCATTTCTCCAGTCCAGCCCATAGGTAATTGTCTTCCCAGGCCGGACTGAGTAATTCCATCACTTAATAAAACAAGACCTTCTGAAGGGATTAAAAAACAGGTCGATTCTTTTGCTATGATACCATCTATGACAATTGTTCTTTGCGGAAGTTCAACAACAGATGAACTAACCAATATCGCTCCAGGAGCTTCGTACGATAATATTGTCACTTCACCGTCATTGCGTATGCGTGCCATCGAGAAAGCACAATAAGGTTTATCAGGTGACTTCCACTCGTTCATTGTCTTGATTACATTTGAAAAGGATTTACGAAATGTAAAACCTCTCTGCAATAGTCCATTAATTCTTGCGACACACATTTTTGCGGCAATATGAGCCTTATAGCCAGAACCAATTCCATCACATAGAATAATTATAGTACCGGACTGGTTACGTTCGAAGCTGACTACATCACCACACGAAATATTTGAACCTTTATTGCTCTGGTGACAGGTTATATCTATGTGTAAGTTTTTGTCCATGGTTTACTGCCGCCGTCATTATCCGGTTCTTCCTGAACAAGCTGCGTCAGGTTTTCCAAAAGCTTTTCATTTTCAGCCGCACTTTCTCCAAGAAATTGTGCTATCTGTCCGGCTATCGACATTTGATGATTCAATAAGTTCCTTGCCTGAATAACCGTTTTGGCTTTAATTTCATCAAGCTGCTTTTTATTCTTCATACTGTTTGTCATATTGACAAATATACCAACGTATTGTTTCTCTTCCCGCAACGCATATATTATCTGGTGACATATGAGGTTGTAATTCACATGTTGGACAGTCATTTCGGTAATATCCTGTCTTCCCGACGCGAGTATCTCGAAAGGTTCGGGATCCATAAGATAAGAAATTCTTTTACCGCATACCGATTTACTGCACATAAATAATTTTTTAAACGAATCATTCATGCTAAGGATATCCAAATGCTCATCGAGTATCACAATTCCGTTTGGACTTGTCTCAATTATCCTGTCGGTACGTCTTTCCGCAAGTCTTCTCATGTATGGAATACACATATCAATACTGGCCATTCCTTTTATAACTGCTATAGCCTGCTGTCTGCATGATTGATAACCGCAGGCTCCACAATTGAGCTGGTCTTCGGGATTTTCCTTCCCGGTCATCGCAAGAATATTGGTTATCTCGCTATCAGGTATTTCATTCTTATCTGAGATATGCTTATTCTGATAAACAGCATCGAGAGCAATATTAATATCTCCTGCTTCCATATTACCGGGATTTTTATTTGTATAATTGAGTATAGCTTTGCGACGATTAAATATATGGTCGGTTAATTTCACTATAGCCGGACCGTTAATGCAGCCCTGCTCACAGAATAAAGGTTCGATTACAACTGGTTCAGTTTCTGGCCCAATGGTATTAAAAATATCATTAATATCATCGATACCGCTTACTGAAATAACATTCTGATCGAGCATATCCGTACTTAATAATCCGGTTTGCAAGGCTCCTCCCGCGAGAGGGAAATTTCGTGCCCAGCCTTTCGGTATTTCATCGAAGTCACTTTCCTCGAATTCTTCAAGGTTTATATTTTCAGTTTCAAACCATTTTTCCAGTTCGAGAAAAGTAAGCACGTAATCAATATCATTTGTTTTTCGTATTTCATGTTTTTTTGCGACACATGGTCCTATGAATACGACCGAAATATCACTGCCGAACTTTTTCTTCAGCATTCTGCCGTGAGCATTCATTGGAGAGACAATCGGAACAAGATATTTTACCAGTTCAGGTTTGTAAAGTTCTATGTAATTGACAACCGCTGGACAAGCGGTAGTTATATGAATATCTTTCGGATGCTCTTTTATATATTTCGATGTCTCCTGCGCGACGTAATAAGCTCCTACCGCGGTTTCACTTACATGGAAAAATCCAAGTTTACGCAAAGCAGAAGGCAATCTCTTTATCTGCCATGGCTCGAAGAATGACGCAAATGAAGGAGCAAGGGTCACAGCGGTTTTGCTTTGTTCAGTTATTAAACTTGTGACCCTGTCAAGGTCATTGCGAAAACTCTTGGCATATTGAGGACATTCACGAATACATGTACCGCAGGAAATACATTTTTCCGGATCGACGTAAGCCTGGCCATTATGCAATCCTATTGCTTTTACCGGACACAGACGAATACACCTGTAACAGTCGCGGCATCTTGCTTTATTTGTAAATACTATCTGGTTATTATCTTGTTCCGAGTTCATTATGAACCCCTTATAATTTAAACGACTATTTTTAATTGATTATTTATTTCGGCACATACCAAGTCATATGTACTTTTCATTATTTTCTTTTCACCAACCTGTACATTGGGACCTTTATCGCATTTTTCAAAGCAGAAGGTCGCTCTTATATCGACTAAATTTTCCAACTCCTTCTCTCGTATATAATTCAAGAGTTTTTGAAGAAGCTTTTGCGAACCTTTCAAATAACAGCTTGTTCCGACACAAACATTTACACGTAATTTATCCTCATCTGTATTTCCGATAAGAGAAAAACCTTCTTCCGAAATCCTTTTCCTGCTCTGGTATTTGGTATGCAATAGTTCATGAGCTTTATGCCCGCCAATTTCACCCAGTTCTTCTTTGTAACATTCAGTTATATACGGGTTTTCCTGCGACTTATGCAGTTGAAGCATTTTGTCGGCATCATACAGACCGTTTATTCTCAATTGTTTGACATCATCATCAAAAGATACCGGCTGGCCAGCTCCCGCGATACATCCGCCAGGGCAAGACATTACTTCGATAAAATCATAATCGCATTGTCCCTGCCTGACTTTCTCCGCGATTATACCAGCGTTTTTCAGGCCGTGTACAATTGCAAGTTTCAGTTCAATGTCACCAATTGTAATAGTTTTTTCAAGGACACCTTTATTCCCGCGTACCTGCTTGAAGTCAACAGATTCGAGCTTGATACCGGTTAGTTTTTCCGAGGCGTATCTCAATACGGCTTCGCTGACACCACCGCTTGTTCCGAATATTACACCGGCGCCTGTCTTGAATCCAAGAGGCAAATCCAGCGATTCCGGCGTTAACTCATTAAATTTAATACCTGCCTGTTTAATCATTTTTCCAAGTTCATTTGTAGTTAAAACAACATCAACATCAGGATTACCTTCTGTCTTAAATTCAGGTCTGTCCGCTTCGTATTTTTTCGCGGTGCAAGGCATAATCGAGACTACAAAAATATCGTTTCTTTCCACTCCCAATAGTTTGGGAAGAGTTTGTTTGGCAAGCGATCCGAACATTTGCTGAGGCGATCTGCAGCTCGAAAGATTTGGCAGGAGATCAGAGTAGTTTTGCTCTGCATACTTTATCCACGCAGGACAGCAAGAAGTAAATAAAGGCAGTTTCCCATTATTAGTTTTCCTGTTAATAAATTCGTTCGTTTCTTCAATAACTGTAAGATCAGCGGCGAAGCTCGTATCAAATACCTTATCAAATCCGATTAATTTCAAGGCAGCGACTATTTTACCGATTGTGAGAACACCTGGTTCGAGACCGAACATTTCACCTAAAGCGACTCGAACAGCAGGAGCTATTTGCGCTACGACCTTTTTCTTTTCGTCATTTATGGCGGTCCATACTTTTTCAATATGGTTTTTCGGCGTTATCGCTCCAGTAGGGCATACACTTGCACAAAGACCGCAATATACACATTCGACTTTGCTAAGGTTTTTGTTAAAGGCCGGAATAACAGAAGAATTCGAGCCTCTGAACGCAAAATCGATTGCACCTATTCCCTGAATTTCATTACATGCGCGAACACAGTCACCGCACAAAATACACTTGTTCGGATCACGTACAAGACATTCATTAGAAGTATCAACTGGTTTATTTTTGTCTTCATGTTTGAATCTAACATCAGTGACATTCATTCTCCTAGCGAGTTCCTGAAGTTTACAACTATCACTTTTCTCACAAGTCGTACATCCCTGATGATGATTCGCCAGCAGAAGTTCGAGGTATATTTTTCTCATTTTCCTGAGCTTATCGGTATGAGTCTTTATCACCATACCGGCTTTCGGCAAAGTGCTGCAGGATGTCACGATACCCATACCTTCGATATCGACAATGCAAAGTCGGCATGCGCCATAAATGCTCAGGTCACTATGGTAGCAAAAAGTAGGTAAATCAATATTCGCGTTTCGTATAACTTCAAGCAGATTCTTTTCATTCGAATATTCGACCTGCCTGCCGTTTATCGTTAATAATTTTTCAGCGTTCATTATAATTAAACTCCAACAATAGCGTTAAACTTGCATACCTGTGCGCATGTTCCGCACTTGATACATTTATCCGGGTCAATTTTGTGAGCTTCTTTTTTCTCACCTGTTATGGCTTCGACCGGACATTTGCGTTTGCACAAGCCGCACCCCTTGCAAAGCTCGGGTAAAATCTCCGGAATCGACAATGATTTGCACTGGCCGGCAGGACATCTTTTTTGCAATACATGTGCTTCATATTCACTTCTGAAATATTTTAATGTGCTTAAAACCGGATTCGGTGCAGTTTTTCCAAGACCGCAAAGAGAACCGAGCTGAACAGCTTCCGCGAGGTCCTCAAGCAAATTTAGTGTCTCAATCGTTGCTCGTCCTTCTCGTATGTCTTCCAAAAGAGCAAGCATTTGTTTTGTACCTTCTCTGCATGGAATACATTTTCCGCACGATTCATTCTGGGTAAACTGCATGAAGAAATGGGCAACTTTCACCATACAGGTTTTATTGTTCATTACAACCAAACCGCCGGAACCAACCATAGCTCCAATCGATTTTACAGAATCGAAATCTATCGGTAAATCAAGATGCTTTTCAATTAAACATCCGCCGGAAGGCCCGCCTATCTGAACAGCTTTAAATCCATTATCGAGAATATTTCTATTATCATCTGTAATACCGCCGCCGATATCAAAAACAATTTCTCTCAGAGTCGTTCCGAACGGAACTTCAATCAAGCCGGTATTTACAACGTGACCGGTAAGAGCAAAAGTCTTTGTCCCGGGTGACTTTTGTGTTCCATGCTCACGATATTTGGCACTGCCCTGATTAATTATCAAAGGTACAGCAGCAAGTGTTTCGACATTGTTAATAACTGTCGGTTTACCCCACAAACCGCTTTGAGCTGGAAACGGCGGCTTGGGCATAGGCATACCGCGTTTACCTTCTATCGACGCCATTAACGCGGTTTCCTCTCCGCATACGAATGCACCGGCACCTTCCATGACATGACATTTCATATTATATTTGCTATCGAAAATATTATTTCCGAGAATACCGTAGTCTTCTGCGTCTGCGACTGCTTTGCGTACTCGCGCAACCGCAAGTGGATATTCAGCACGCACATAAATATAAGCTTCATCTGCGTTGATTGCATGAGCCGCTATCATTATACCTTCTATGACGCGATGAGGATTACCCTCCATAAGGCTTCTGTCCATAAATGCGCCGGGATCACCTTCATCGCCGTTACATATTACATATTTCTTTTCATTCTTTTCAGCTAACGCAAATTTCCATTTCAAACCTGTAGGAAATCCTCCACCGCCTCGTCCCCGGAGACCGGAATTCAATATTTCCGTGCAAACCTCTTCGCTCTTCATTTCCAAAAAGGCTTTTCTTGCGGCGTTGTATCCTCCAAGAGCGATATATTCTTTAATATCTTCCGGGTCAATATGACCGCATTGGCCGAGAACTACTCTATTTTGTCTGTTATAAAAAGATATATCATTTGTTTTGGCACAAGTTTCACCAGTAACCGGGTCAACATATAAAAGCCTTTCCACCGCTAAACCATTTACCAATGTTTGTTCGACAATATCAGCAGCGTCTTGCGGCTTGACATGCACATAAAGATAACCATAAGGTTCGACGCTCACTAAAGGTCCTGCCTGGCAAAATCCCTGGCAGCCGCTTTTGGAAAGTTGAATCTCAACATTATTATCACATTCATCAATGGACACAGAAGCATCCAAGCCTTGTTTTTCCATTGCTTCCAAAAGACAATTATATACTTCAACAGCACCGTTTGCGATACATCCTGTTCCCGAACAAACGATTACTCTTTGTTTAAAGTTCTGAGCTTTTTGAAGGTAATAAGAACGAATATCTTCAAGATTTGTTTTACAGTTTATCATTATTCCTTCTCCTTCGTTATAATCTCATCTACTAAAGTCGCAGCTTTTTCTGCCGTCATTTGCCCATAAACCTTGCCATTGATAGTCATTACAGGTGCAAGACCGCAAGCTCCAAGACACGAAACAGTCTCAATCGTTAAAAGCATGTCATCAGTTGTGTTCTTTGTCTCACTTAGTCCATATTTCTTATATAACGCTTCTATGATTTCAGTCGAACCTTTGACATAACAAGCGGTTCCATTACAAATATGAATTACAAATGTACCTTTTGGTTTCAGTGCAAAATTTGAATAAAAGCTCGCAACTCCAAAAACGCGTGCAGGCGGAATCCTTAGCAAAGTAGCTACATAACTCAGAACATTTTCAGGAAGATACCTGTATTCTTTTTGAATCTCCTGCAAAATCGGAATCAGTTTTTCAGATTTATGCTCATGGCGATCAATGATTTCACAAACCTTCTCGAACTTCCGCAAATTAATATTCGCGTTACAATTGTTTTTACAACACATGTTCGTTAAATCCTTAATATATAAAATTAATAAATTATTACATTTAATCAGTATTCTTAATCAAAGTTTGTAGTTTATTAGAAAGAACCGCGAGACTTGCAGCCAGATCGACTCTTTCGACAATAACATCTTTTGGAACCTGAAGTTTGGTAGGTGTAAAATTCCAGATCGCTTTAATACCGGATTCTATCATTATATCAGCACAATATTGAGCAGATTCCGCGGGAACAGTTAATATCCCAATCAAAATATGAAGTCTCTTTATTAAATAACTGAGCCTTTTCATATCGAATACTTCTTTGTCATTTATAAAAGTACCGACTTTCTGCTCATCTGCGTCGAACAATGCAACAATATTCAGACCATGCTCCTTAAAACCTTTATATCCGGCCAAAGCGGCTCCCAGATGACCCGCTCCTACGATTATTGCGTCTGTCCTGTTGTTCCAGCCAAGACATTTTTCAATAGCTTCTATTAATTCTTCTACGGGAAATCCTATTTTTGCCTGCCCTGTTATCCCTATTCCCGATAAGTCCTTGCGAACCTGTATCGGCTCGAGATTCAGTTCGTTGGCAATATATGAACTGCTTATATATTCCATCTTTTTATTTCTGGCTGCCAAAAGTATCGACGCATAAAGAGGCAGACGTCTGATCGTTGGTAAAGGTATTCCAGATTTTTTATCTTCTGATATTTTGTTTTCCATAACTATCTTCCCTAATCTTATTTTTCTTAATTAGTTTTAGAAAATCTACACACAATTCAGGTTCAAACTTTTTTATGTAAATTATGACTTAATGAGATTATCTAAAGACAATACAAACAATAGATATATCTTTATCGATATTATTATATCGATATATATTTACTGATTCAATAAATAATTTTATATTTTTTAAAATATTTCTTGGGCATTAAATTATCAACGCTTTATTTTACCAAACATATATCACCATAACCACTTGTATAGAATGTACTTAGGATATATACCAACATTTTTTTGTAGATTATAAAAAGACTTAACAGTCAATGCAGGAAACAAATATTATAATGTTTTTATGATAAATTTTAAGTCTCCTAATGATTCAAAAGAGCCTTTTAATATGAAATGGCTTGTCTCGGGGATGGAGAAAATCTTATGTTTTAGAAAATAAAAAAAATGGGCAGGGGCGGAGTTGAACCGCCGACACATGGATTTTCAGTCCAATCATCCGCTCATAAAACACGAATATACAAGAAGTTACAACGCATTATTTGCGTCAAAACAAGGATTACAAGTAGTTAACAAGTGAATAACAAGTGGCTGACAAGCCAGTACCCACTGCAAATTGACGAACTTTTTGACGAACACTTTTTATTCAATATCCGGCATAAAACACTCTTCCTAAGACTCTTAGATATTTGATTTCCATTGATTTATTTATTCCATGTTCTAGTTCTTGTGTAAATCGCGTTCTGCAATTCATGGATTTTTGAGATTAGTGCTTCATCTGTAGTCCTTTCAAGGGCTTCTGCTAATAGCCGCTGGACCAAATCTTTGTCTCTCTGATCAAAAAGGCTATTTAATGCTTCAATGGTTATTATTTTCTCTTTGTCTATTAGCATAGGTATGAGGTTCCTAATCACATTTTCTCCTGAGTAAGTACCAAGTGCATCAGATGCAGCACGACGTATTTGATTATTTTCCGATTTCAGTAATGGAACAAGGCTCTCAAGAAGTTCAGGATATTCTGATTTTCCAGAATTTTGAGAATCACCAATCCATGAGATGGCGCGAATAGCTCGTGTTTTATCATTACTATGAGCTTGAGAAAAAAGATAAGTCATTGCGTTTTGATCACCCCATCTATACATTAAAGGAAAACATACTTTCAACTTTAGTGTTTCATTGTCACCATTTAAGATTTCATCAAGACGACTCTTAACTGTTTGTATTTTTGTCATATCATAGCAACTTATTACATCTGGAATTGCTTCTGAAACAATCTGTTCTCTATCACTATTAAGTGCAATAAGCAAAAATTCTGGAAAATAGTTCCTGCTTAAGCCGTTACCAACTCCATCAACAACATTTACAGCAAAAGAAATATCAGGATGATTTAATAGCGGTAATAACTTATTGACTATATTATCATCACCTGTTTTTGCACAAGCACACGAAATCCATTTTATTATCATCTGTTGATGCGATCAGGTTTAGCAACATCTAAAAATCTTAAAGCCCGTTTCTGCAGAGAAAGAATCGTTGGTATATCAGTAATGCCTGTTATATATTCTGAAACGATATTTTGTATCTGAGAACATTCATGATCATTAAGTTTAGTTAACTCCCAACGAGAAATGATACCTTGCAAGAAGATCGCCTCAAGAGGATTGGCAGAGGCTTCATATTTCTTTTTTATCTGGGGTTCTGCTACAGGACCAAGCATATAGAGTTCTAAGATTGCATTCTTAACATCAGAGTAGTTATCAGAGGAAAGCTGCTCGAGAAGTTCTGATATTTTACTGGATGATATATTCTGTATAACCATACTCTCTGGTATAACAATATCAAGCAGTAATTCGAGATTAGCTGGATCTTCATCAAGAAAGAGTTTCAGGATCCTTTTAAGTTCTTGCGAATTTGAAATATTGTTCCTGATGGTTGTAACCAGTAAGAGCTGTTGTTCCTGAATATTAGATTTTTCATAAGACTTAGTCGATTGTCCTTGAATTGAAGTTAAATTGATAAGGATTATCAAGGCAAACAACGGTATTAATCTGAGACAATATCTCTTTGAAATATTTTTATATCCCTTCTTTATCTTATTTTCCGCATAAAACATTTCTCTGCTCCTTATTTTAATAGCCAGTCTCTGTGAACTTACCATTCATTAAGTTCCTATTTTATTCCTTAATCTTCTTAATTCTGCTTTCAATCGCTCCCACTCTTCAAGATATTTATTCAAATGTATTTTGCCATTTTCTATTTCTGATAAGATCAACTCTCTGACCAATTGTTGTTCAGCTTCATACTCCTCATGTGTAAAATGCCCACCAAAATGCGCAATTCTCAACCAAACCAAGTATGTTGTAAGTGCATCAAATTCATTATAAGCTACAATCTCATTTAATTTGCCCTCTAACCACAGGAATGCAACTTGTTCTCCATTAACATCGATTTTACCCGGTATGCCTGATAATACCGCAATTTCATTCAATGAAGGTGTTGCTTTACCCCAGCCTCCAACAACCTCTTTTAAATCTACACTCGCTTCACTGTTTCGACTATCAAAATAGTCATCTCCTTCCCACGGTTTGTTGGGACGGCTACAGAATTCTTTTGCTTGAATACCTAAAACTATAGCTCTTTGAATAAATGCTTTCAAGTCGGCAGAAGCAGAGTTAAAACCAATCAATTGCGGCTTATATTGGCCAATCTTTTCTAAAAAAGTACTAATAATATTATGTTCTGAACTTTGTTCTGGATCGTTCACATCACGAGGCAGAGATAATAAATGTAATTTCGTATTGCCGTCTGACACCAATCGTTCTACTGCAGCAACAGAAACTATTCTACAAACCACTGTCTTCAAATAAGGGGTAGGATCTTCCTCTTTCGCTCCACCTTCTTTCCACATACGATTTATGACCTCTGCATCTGGCAAGTCAGCAGGTAGATTATATAGCAATCTTCCTGCATGAGGATCAGGTATCCATTCTGCATCAAATGCCCATACTCGAGATTTAATAGTCTTGAACATGATAATATCTTTTTCAATTTTAATTTCTTTTATTTATTTTATCAACAGCCACCGTAAATTATATTTAACAATTACCTTTTGGCATTTGTTATATCCTGCATCAACGACCTGACCGCTTTGGCAATACAGTGCTTACTCACACATGCACCCTATCCGTTCGGTTGAGACCACGAAATTATCGAAGTACCGCTCCTGTTCTTTCACTGAGCCTTCATTCCAGTAATTCTCAATAAAAATAGCATTTATGCCATAGCCGGTATACGATCCGACAAAATTTAATCCATCCCGTCTTGCCTCCAGATTACCGTTAATCCAAAACTCCTGTATGCCATTAGACAGTCCCGGATCGTTCAGCCGCACATGGGCTTCAATGCAATACCACTGGTCGGCGTTTCCCGGATTGAATATTGGAGTAGTCCCTCGCTTGTTTCCCAGCCAGTGAAGGTTCTCAAAATCATTATACTTAGTTGTAACCACATTGCCATGCCCATCGATACCACCGGCCGGATCTACCAGAAGATATTCACCACTACTCCACAAATGGGCAATCATTGCCTGTGACCAGTTTGAGTCTGTGAAAACTGTCGCCCTCGAAAGCTTGGCGGGACTACCCTGCCAGCCAGCCTGGTTCTTCATATAAATTCGGTAGTAGATATCTCTAAAATCCTCGGTAGTCCTTATTCCCTTGTCGAAATATGTGCTCGGTACGCGACCAAAGGATAGTTTAAAGCCCCCCGCTCCTACTTCTCCAGCCTGAAAGATCGTTCTCATACCTGAGCTTGCGTTTATCCCGATACCGGTGACAACAACAAAATCCCCTTTATTGTCGTCATACTCAAAGTACCTACCCTCCCTGCGTAACGGCGTACCATCGTCGAAATCGTCACAGAAAATCCACGTCGGATGCTTCGTCTGCCAGTCCTCGCACTCACCGCAACTGCATCCAACTTTATGCCCCCATTGCTGCAATAGCGTTGTGAAGTTCACCGTGCCATTGAAAAATACGCCACCTGTATATGCAGTTCCGGATTCTTCGAGCCACTGATTGGCCATAATGAACAAATCTTCTTGGTTGATTTCACAGTCCAAGTTCAGATCACTGGGCAATGGAAAATCGCATCCACTGCCAGAAAGAAGCAAAATTACTGACGCTAAAATTATCATTTTATACTTTACGGGCATCCAGCTTTTCAGTTTGCCTTAATTTACTATCTTGTTCTTTCGCTTCTTTTTTAGATAAAGGTTTGTCCACCAACCGCAACCATTTTTCAATCGCTTGTGTTTCTGAATCTTTGCTCATATATGATGATTTTACTAATTTCCTGCTGAAAGGCAATACTCGAATTCATTTAAGTCGATACTTATTGATCTACGTTTTCAACGTTATTTTTTAACACCGGAACATTATGTCTGTTTTCCAATCCTCGTAGAACTACCTGATTTGTCTTTACAGTCTTTTCCCATACGATTTTTTCTTTGTCTTTTTCCTCAATCTTTATTGAGTAATAAATTACATCACCATTTATATATTTGCCGCCAGTTAAACTGGTAATGATAGAACTATTCTGTGACATTGCATGTTCTTTTTGAGGTTTATCTGGAGCCCATTCAACTTGTTCGTTCTTGTATAGTGTCGGCGTAAAACTTACCCATTTATCCGGAAATGGGAAGGTATGCTGACATTGAACTTGCCAATTAGGAGCTGAGTAGTTTCCGTAAGATTGTATCAACACTAACTTGTAATGCTGTTCTACAAGAAAGTCTTTAATGTCATTTTCTAACAAACCTTTTTCCCACAAATTACTAAGTATAAAAGCATTTCTGGCCTTAACTTGCTCATCTTTACTTTTTTCATACTCAATTAGGATTTCCAATTGCCAGGGAGAGCAATTCTCTACCGGTTCTGTTAATATAATGTTTGCGTTCCATGTGGGAACTGAATCGCTTGGTTTAGATGCTTCAATCTTAAATAAAAACAAGCATACAATGGTTACCAGACCAATATATTGGAAAATCTTTGTTATTTTGTTATTTATCATTTTGTCCTCTCCTATTTAAGTATTATTGTTATTACGCTCTAATTCGCTGAAAATTGAACGTTGGCGTTCCTGAATAAAGAATCCGGTTCTTTTTAATAGTTCCTTATATTCAAATTTACTAAGCAGTTCAAAGCCGTCAATATGCGATTCTACATCTGGATTCAAAAAAGTATCATAATCCAATTGCTCAGGTTTCAAATCCTTCGTCAATAGCGGCCCGCTGGTCGATATAACCTTGCCGGTGTCATCAGTCTCAATAGCAAACAAATCACCGCTTCGTTTATGTCTGTATATCGCTTTCATTTATTTTAAAAATTGTTTTCCTTTATCACTAATTCCCCAAATGCCCCGCAGAGAATCAGTTTTCAAAAGTCCTTCATTCACCATAGAATTACGCGCCCATTGAGCGGCGTTTCGCCATCGTGGATTAAAGCCCAGTGACAACTTTTCCCGCAGAGAAAAGTCTCTAAAACAATCTTGACTTATAAACACCTTTTGATCATTTTCGATAAACCTTAATCAATTTCATTAAAACACAAGCGTTAATCGCACAACATTTTTCGATCATACTAAGCCATTCCTATTATTGAGTAGTGAATTCTCAACTTCATCAACAAACTGTGAACGCCCATTATTGAATCTTCGGCCATATTGATTTTCACACCAACCAGAATATAAAAGATGTGCTTCATAACGAGCACGAGTTAATCCTACATAGAATAGTCGTCGTTTTTCCCTAAGAGTGTCTGCTGAGTCATTGTTCCATGGGATTCTACCCTGCTCTAATCCAATTATAATAACAACATCATATTCAAGCCCTTTGGCTGAATGTAGTGTGGTAAGGGTCAGATGTTCTGGTGATCCTCCTTGTCCTCCAAAGAAAGCGACTGTAACGTTTTCTAGCTTGCCTTCTGGAGAAGTAACCTTCAGAAGGTTTTCAACTTTGTCTTTGTCATCTCGAAGACGTGGCTCGACATTGAGGGCATCCTGAAGACCTGCATTAAAAAAAACAGTCAACCATTCACTTAATAGCCTATCTGGAATTCGATTGTCATAGAGAAATTTAACAAGTTGCATTCGAGCCATTCTATGTGCTTCCGGAGAATCAAGCCTTTCATTGAATGTGAGCCATCGGTTTATCAATTCGGATAAGCTAATTTGTCCAGTTTTCCAAGCTCCGGCACACCAAGCAGCGCAATCTTCCAGCCAATATGTTATGGGTGATGGTTGATACGGATTATTTCCATCAACTCGTATAAAATCCCAACCTTTTTGAGCGACTTCTTCCGCAATGACATCCCCGTCATTTTTGTCGAGATAAAGAATCGCTATATCTCCCAGTTTTCTGCCATCCCGACGCACTAATGCTTCAGGGATGATTGTATTACAAACATGATAAGCTTGTGCAGCTAATCCTTCAGGGCATTCCTTAAAATAAACTACTCCAGGTTCATCATGACCAGATTGAAAATCGCGATCTTCGGCTAATGCCGCTTTGGATGCTTGAATGATCTGTGCACCGCATCGATAATTCAGTTGTAATTGGACTATTTTTACTTCATCTCGCTCGGAAAGTTCTTTCAGTAAACGTGGCTCAGCTCCAGTAAATCCATAGATTGACTGATCAGGGTCACCTACTGCTAGCAGTCTCATATTACCGTTAAAGCACAGGCATTGTACAAGCTTATCCAGTGGATATCCCAAATCCTGATACTCGTCTACTACCAGAATAGGAAAGCGTGCTACAAGTGCCTTTCGTACCCATGGGTAAGTTTTTGCAAGGTGCAATCCTATTAAAACCATACCATCGAAGTCAATTAACCCTCGCTCATCCAGAATGTTTTCATATGCTTCGATTACTTCTGCAGCTTGTTCATCTTTAGTTCGCCATTCATCTGAATCTCTATCTAATATCTTACGTCGATATGCATCAAACCGAGGGCCCCAACGATCAGTAACTCCAGTATAGTCTAATGCTTCCTGCTGAATAGCGTTGGTTTCAGATACTGAAGCAACTGTAATTGGATATGTCTTTGGCAGTCCAGCTAATTCTGCATAGGGGATAACAATATGTTTCAAGCAAAAACCGTGGAGCGTGCTTATTGAGGCCCTTTTTCCATCAGTTACACCAAGGCCTTTCAGCCGTCGTTTAAGTTCTCTGGCACATTGAATGCTGTATGTAATACATGCTATCCCTCTTGGTGGCTTGACGTCCTCTGTAAGCATTCGAGCCATTTTTACGGTCAATGTTTTTGTTTTTCCACTTCCCGGCCCAGCCAGTAATACACAATGTCCAGTAGATTCGTATACTTCCCATTGTCCCGGGTTGCTTTGTAGATCTCTGGCCTGAATCATGTATAGGGGTTTATTGTTATCCGCATTTGTCAGCGACATATTTAATCCCCTTTAAGATATATTCAGGGCAAGCTTTAGTACCGGATGTTTCGATAATACTTGCAAGACGCTGAGCAAAGCGACCTTTGCTTATTGAATTGATATCTTTAAGCAATTGATCTGTGTCCCACTGATTGTCTCCTACTTTCCACCAATTTTTTGCTCTCTCCTTTACTACATCGGAATCTGCCAATTCTAACATCGTTTGCGATATTTGCTCGTGTACTTTTCCAAAGAATAAGTCTACTTCTAAAGTATTGGAATTCATGAAAACACCTAGATTAGGTGCCATCGCCAGTAATGAATCAAAATTATTCTGATCCCAAGTGGTGTCATCAATCAATGCAGCAACCATGGAATTAACTACACGATTCGGCCCCAGTGGTTTTCGTTGAATCCCATCACTATTAGGCTTGCGCGGATCATAATCAGTCAATGCGGCAATCGGTAAATTTAATCCCTTTGGCCCAAGCAATGTCAAATATGGATAGAAGTTTGTTCCTGAAATTGAGCATACTGCAATTCCCAATTCATCCAGATCATAGCCGTTGTTTTTCGCAAGTACGGGAACAAGAAAACGTTCAGCATCTCCTTCTACAAGGATGATTCCTTTTGCAAACAAAACCTCACCACGGTTTACATCTAAATATCGCTCAAGATCTGTGATATCGCTTGGTTCAAGATCTATTTCAGCAGTAGAAACTGCATCAGTTGACATACTATCTACATTTTGACGAAGCAATACAATATTTTTTAAGGGAGTTACGCTGGCGATATGCGGTGAGTGTGTCGTCATCAACACAGTGGAGGATGGGTCTATTTTTTCCGAATTACTTGTGCCACGAGGACGGAGATAATTTCTGAATACCAAACGTTGAAGGTTGGGATGCAAGTGAGCTTCGGGTTCCTCAATAGCCCAAAAAGTATGGTCACGATCACCGTCTGCAACCATTTGTTCGTATTCAAGCGTTTTTAGAGCAAAATAAAGCAAGTTAGCAGAACCAAGACTTGCATCATTAATTCCACGTTTACCACCATCAATGTATATTCGTAAAGCCCGAATCAGTTTGTCAGCATCGGTAGGAGTAAATCGCAAAGCAGTTTTCAATGCCTGACCTTTACCCATCATTGCTATGATTTTCTTTTCGATGGAATGTTCAACAGATTTGACTTCATCAATTTCAGTGAGTTTGGCTGTCGACTGGTTAACATCTTCTGCAAGTTGCTCCAGTGTTTCCGGCTCGACTTTTCCTGCTACTTGATCTAAGAGCGGTCGCAACGGCGAGCGAGTCCAACGGAGCAAATCCCCCTCACAGTCACGCATTGCAGGAAAGATATCCATTGGTAGCCTCTGACGCACTTGGTAACCTACAAGATTCTCTTTGCGGTTGCCCCCATAGATGACAAACTCGTAATCCGAATCCTTTTTCGGATTGCCATCCAAGCCGTGTTTTGGACGCCACTCATAAGTCAAACGTGATATCATGGGCTCAGGCTGAATTAGATGTTCAGCAAGAACAGCAAGTTGATTTTCGTTCCCCTCAAAATCTGCTATATCGACGGAAATTCGGATTATATCATCTTTGGCCAACGGGCGATTAAGTCCATCCCAGAAGTCCTCTTCCCGCAAATTTCTAACTGAATCAGGTAATGATGGATCGAGTATCAGTCTGAGGGCATATAGGAGATTAGATTTGCCGATTTTATTTTCGCCGACAATTACAGCATTTTCACCCAAGGCGATGTCTACCTTGGCAAAATTCCTGAAATTCTCAATCTGTATTCGTGACAGTCGCATATTTAACCCTTTAGTTTATTCGCTAATTTCCAAATCAGTATAACACCTGATGAGGGTATATTATCTTCTCTTTTTATTTTTTTTGAAATTATCTGCCTGCTTGAAGATTTCTTCATGCATATCTTTTTCCTTTTTACTTCTTCAGCCTCAACTAACTGCCAGTCTTCCCGACTGATATCCGACCATAGTTTACTGCCGCTTTGCAAATCCCGAAGCGTTTGTTTCACAAAAACATAATGTTTTTGCTTCGCTTCTGGACCAAGTGCTCGTTTAGCTATAAGTTTAGTATATTGATACCAAATAAGGTCACGTAACGTTTTAACATCTCTATCCGGCATATAAACCTTTCCCAATAGCATCTCTTATTATTTTTCAATAAGTAATTCTTTTATTTGGTCAAGTTGTGTTTGTATATTCTGTATATCATCCTCAAGTTTCCTAAACGAAGGAAATATTAATTTTCGAATCGTTCGACATATATTTAAATGCACTGATATAATATCTTGAAACCGTGTTCTGTTTTTATTATTTACATCAGACAATTCTTTACCTGCATCAAAAAACTCACGAGAAATACCATCTTCGTCTATTACTCGCTTTTCACTTTTTAGCATTTTGGGTGTAGGTTTACGAATAGGATAAGCCGAAAGAACTGTTCCATCATAAAGACTTACTACTGAATAATGCATTTTACGGAGTTTTTGTCTTTGCATTCTGACCTCCTTTATAGCTAATGAATCTTTATATAGTTCATTTAATATTTTTCATACAATTTAAGTGAGGGCATGACGATAAGATCGCGAATTGTTTCGCCGTTATTGATATCAAGCAGATTATTCTTGATAAGTTCACCCTTAATTCGAAAATAGGCATCTTCAAAATCAATATGTTTAAAATTATTTTTGAAGATCTTTTCATCGTTATATTCTATGTGTTGCATTGCCTGTTCGAATTTAATAGGCCACCTGGCTTCTGTTTGTTTTTGGATATCATATAAAACACCCGAATATATCGTTGGCTCAGAATGAGTAATATCACTCAAAATTACTCTCACATATATAACTTTTGCAGGTTTTTCTATTGGCAATTTGGTTTGTCCTTTTTCCAAAGCTATCTTATCTTTAGGGGCAAAAAAGACACCAAACTTTTTGAACAACCACAAGTTTACACCGTAAGGTTCTAAGTTAGATGAGCTTCTAACACTGATTTGATAGCCGGATGGTCTCCCAATTACAAATTCGTGTTCCCCTAATATTCCTTCAATTTCTTTGATTAAATACGAGACTTCCAGATATAGCTTTTGTATAAAATCAAAAGCTAAACTGCACTGTTTTATAATTTCATTTTTATCAGGCATTATTTATTTCTCCCAAAAAATAGTAGTATGATTATTTATTTTATGTTTTTGCTTTAGCGTTTCCCAAAATACTTTACTACCAAAAAATACTCTCTCTATAGGGACCAATCGCTCATCTACAGATAGACTTTCAAGAAATCCGATAAAATCTCCACGAAACATTACCGTCTTAGTTTCTAGAAAAATTGAATCATAGCTTTTTAGTTTGACATTTTCTCTGGAAAGATTATTTATTCCATGGAAAGCACGCAGATTCTTTCTATCAAGAAGTTTGAATAGATCTGAAGCAAAATTACCTTCCCAGGAACTAAGACTGTTGTGACTTCCGATAGTTTCTTCAAGAAACGAAGTAACTTTTTGCCAACTTGTCCATTTAAAATTAGATACGAACTCTTTGGGAATCACTGCAAATTTATCTTCTTTATAAAAATAATCTGCCGTAATAGCTACAAAATGAAATTTAAGGCCATAATTCTCAGCATCCCTGCTGCCGTTTTCAATTTCACGTTCTATTTGAGACTTTATATCCTTGTTACCTAATGAGAAATCTGAGAAGTATTTTGCCTCTATCAAAATATAGTACTTTCCGACCATAATAACTAAATCGGGTTCAGTATTCTCCTCGTAACGAGGCCAGAAGATAAATTTTGCTTCTTTAGCATCTTTAGTTGAAATATTAAAACCAATGGAATTCAGATATTTTTTGAGAAAGATTTCACGATTTGAATACTTAAAGAATGAAAAAACATTCGAAGTTAGAATATCTTCCATCCTTTCAGTTTTTAAAGATAGCTTGCCGTGTAATTCTGCCAAATACATTTAGTCACCTTAAAAGATTTATTCTTTCTCCTTTGCAGCATTAAACTCTTCAAATGTTTTTTTCCAGTCGATACTCGAATATTCTCTTTGGATGGCTTCAAAGAAACCATCTTCACACAATGTCTCATAGGTAACGTCTCGGAATTGGATATCCAACCGCATGTCCGTTATTACATCTTCTGGCTTTGGAAACTTTCTGTTTAATTCTTCTTTCAGCCAGTACCGAACATCATCCTTAGTTGGATTGGTATAGAGAAGACCTGCACGAAGTGCATCAGGAGGATCTTTTTCAAATAGAGGAAGATAATATTCAACAACTTGATTCTTTGATTCCTCAAGGTGTTGTTCTATTTCATCTTTGACTTTTTCCCTGTAATCTTCAAGACATTCTTGAAATTCTTTAATTCTTTTATCGAAAAGTGGCCTGACTGATTTTAATATAACTCTTCCCCAGGGTTTTCCAAGCGATTTGGTCAAGTTATCGCGTATCTGATTCAGATCATCCTCCAGTTTTTTTGAGGATACAGCACTGCTTTTCTCTATTAAATCAAATGTCGTTTGGAGTCTATCTTCAATATCTTTAGCTTGCAATTTTTGAATAGATTTCGGAATTTTCACTCGTTTCCGCTGAATTGAACATCCCTTCAGACTGATCTCAACATATTGCATATAAGGTTGAAACACTCTAACCTGACGAGCAATATCGAATGGAACTGGTGGTGCAATTTTAAGAGAATCATTTGTCTTTTGTAATACTGTATCTGTTACAGGTTCATTGCCAATTTCAATATTCTTTTCAGCTAAAGCTTGTGGACTATCCCCCTCCGGTACAAGGCTTGACAGAATTCTATCAATATCATTCCCTGTAATTTCAATAGCATTGGGAGTCTCATCACTGTGTACTTCGGGCTGGACGTATTTAGCAACCAGAGAGAACACCCAGGCTCTCTCATCGCAAATAAATATCCCTATCCGTAAACCAGGAGCTTGTCGAACATTCAATCCAGCCTCAATTATTCTGCTAACTGCTTCAAAATCACCATACCCCAAGCGAAAAACTTCTTCGTCACAATCAAGCACTATAGTTATGTTTTCTTTTCCTAATAACTGAGCCGCTTCAACAATCGAATCGGCAACTTTGTTGAATATAGCAGGAGCAGCCAAAACAACTCTATCCTGAGCACCCTTAATAATATGTATTATTTTATCGCTTGATATTGATGTAAAAACGTGATTTTGCATAATCGATTTTCTATAATATTGTTTTTATTAACTGATTTCTTTGAATTTTTTGTGCCACGAATCACCAGCTTTTATACAAATTCCATCTGGTTTATAATTAGCCTCTTTCAATTCACTTGCTGCTTCAATAGCTGCTTTGTGTGCAAGGTCCCACTTGCCATGAAAAAGTAATTTAGCCACTATGGGATGCACACCGATACTGATGTCTAAGTTTTCAATTGGTACTAATAATTTAATCTGATGCTGTATCTTATCAAAGTAACCTTTGTTCATTGCTAAGAAGCCAATGATAGGCGCATAATAGTGACGCCATATATCATCTCCTAAAAATATTTTAATAGTTTTGCCTTTTTCAGGAAGAGGATCACGCCAATAAAAGTTAAGGATATCATTTTTAAAATAAGTTATTGAACCAATATGAAGCTTACATGGAATCCCATCTACACTTACTATACGTTGAGCTTGTTCTTTGGCTTTGTTTTTGACTGTTGCATTTGGTTTACTTAGTCGCCCTTTACATTCAAAAGCATGCCACCTTCCTGTTCCTTCTTCCATTCCAATAAGGTCAGGACGAGATCGGGAAGTTAGTTCTGCTTTTAATTGTTGACCAAACACATCTAAGTGTAATAACCAAGGTGTGTCCAAGAGCTTTGCAGCAAAAAGCTTACAAAAACTCATCCCAAGAAAATAATTTATTGCTCCTTTTTCGGTTGGATCAAGCGTTTTTGCTGCATTTGTTCGGCACAAACGATACCTTCGAACACCGCTTTGTTCTAATGACATTCGAACTAACGACCAGCGAAAGATGGCTTCATAAATGGAAGAATCTCCATGCCTGAAAACATAATTTCGATTTGGACGTCCTACCGTTATTGCCGCCCAAAGAATATCATCCCATGTCACCTTCAACTCGGCACGTCCATTAGCTATGCTTCCAGATGGAAATTTGTCCGAGTCATACGAGATGAGAATGTTATCAGTCATTCTGATATTTTCTCCTTCGGTGGATGGATGTGAGGTGGCCAGTTGTTTGGATCCCATTGGGACATGGGGATGAAGTTGCCTTCGGAATCTGTTGGTGGGCCGGGAGATGGATCGAGGATGGTTTGGTATTCTGTGCCATTAGCAATTGCTTCAGCCATTTTGTCGTACACTTCAAGAATCAGTTCTTTGGTGCGGTAGGAGCCGTATTTTGCCTCGTCCTTGCGTTTGACAATTGGAAATGTTTCCATGATGTACTCAATCGCATGTCGCGTTGTTGAGAAATACTCCAGTAATTCTTTTGAGCCTTTTTCTTTCCATTCTTGCTCAGTACCCAGATATAAATGGAAATAAATTGCATCAAGTTCTGCTCTTATTTTGAAGCGTCTTTCCTCGTTCCAAATAAATGGTGGACCGTTGTAGCCATAGTCTTTGGCAAATGAATTTAGATTATAAGAATTATAAGACAACTCTAAAACGCGAACAATAACCCATTCATTAAGCAAAACATTTCTATTCCAAGGCATCCCCTCACAATATCGCGAAGGTTCAATTATTGCGCATTCTAAGACACAGCCTGCGGGTAGTGCGGGTTGAGCTGTTTTTTGCCTAACACAATAATCTGCTGCGAACGAATTAAAATTTGATAAAAGGCAAGCAGTAAAGTTCTCTCCAGCACCCTCTGGCATCACAGATAAAATTGTATAACTAACAGCACAATACGGTAATATGCAACCGATAAACGTCCTTTGGTTGGTTGAAGCTGTTATCCTTTTGATTCCTAAATACCACTGTTTGTCCCATTTTTCAGCCAGTCTTCTCTGTATCTCTGACTTAGGAGCCCACAAAAACGGTTCATTTATAAAAGTAGGATTATTGTGTTCTTGTAAGCCATGTTCAAATTTCTGCTGAGGACGACCAGGATTATCTGGATTAATGACGATACTAGCATTACGGCTATCATACATATCTATCATTTTGCCTTCATAAATTGGATACCAGACTTCATTACCTATACCCCTAAAGAGTATCCCATCTCGTCTTGCGTCAGAATCTATTAAATTCTCCTTTTCTCTAAGCAAAGCTGAATCATTGGTCATATCAAACATTCGAAAAAGTCTTACATTCCATTTGTCATCTTTGCCAACATTGTCATTTTGTAATATGGGTATATTTCTATAAATTGCTTTCGCAATTTCTGCATCATGACGAAATCGAAATATAGGACATGTTTTACTGAGAGGATTAATTAACGAAAGTTCTTCGGAACTCATGGTAAAATGTCGAGAAATATCCTTCAAATCCTGAATTTCTGTTGCGAAAAATACAAAATCCGCATGTGTTGTTTCACTACTTTTTTGCTTGGCGACTAAAGTAAGCAAGCAAAATTTCTGGCTTCTGTGAACACCGGGAAATAGCCCAGAACTGTTTTCAAAGTCGTAGGCACTGTTTAAGGAATTATTATCCATAATAGTTTGGAAAAAGAATTTTGCAGTATTGTCGGTAACTATTGCAGATGGAACAATACAGCCAATTCGACCTCGAATATTAGCTATTAAATAATTAAGTTCCGCAAAAACTAAATAAGTGTTTATATCACCTCTGCTACCTAAGGGGAAATTGTTTGAATTTCTCAAAAATAAATTTGAGCCCTCAGCAATTCGTTTTGCCAAGAGAAATTCGTCATGAAGCTTCGGATTCTCAGTTTTTAGTTTCTCAATGAGGTCTTTTCTTAACGATGGTTTAGTTGCTGTGGCGACCTCTAAAGCACGAGTAGCAAAAAATTCTTTTTCTTGTAATTTTATCTTTTCCCATGGTGGATTGCCAAGGACACAATCGAAACCACCTTTTAAACCTGTTTGTTCATTCTCAACATTTTCACCTTTAGCAGGAACCTGAAAAACGGAGGGAAATTCCAAATGCCAGTGAAAAAACTGATATTCTTTAGCTAAGCGTTTAATTTCTTCTTTTAGCCATGGAGCTAAATCGTGAGGATTCTTTTCAATTTCTTTGTATATCTTTTCTGTAATTCCATAAGAGAATTTTTTGTTTTTTTCTATTACAAAGGCACTGCACCAGGCATCGGCTAATAAGTGGCCGAATTCATAAGATGAGGATTTAACGAACTGCTCGTATTGTTTCTCTTTCTGCTCCCGGCTGGTAATATCATTATCATTGAACTCTTCAATTTGGTTATACGTAGTCGAAAGAGTTCCGAGTTTATCCCAAAGGTATTCTTTATCTTCAGCAAACAAAGAGAACATTGTCTCCTGACCTTTTCTTTCATCTTTATTTTGCTTTTTCCAGTCATTGCATATTGCTTTTATATCACCTTCAATTGGATTAAAGGCTTCATCAGGAATCCCTTTTTCCATAAGAGCGGGAGTAGTACCAAGCAGGCTATTGCCGCATTTAATATGATGGTCAATAAATGATAAGGGTTTTCCCGGTTCGATAGCTTCGAGCCAGAGACTGATTTTGCAAAGCTCCACCGACATTAGATTAATATCCACTCCATAAATGCAATGGCTTATTACATCTCTAAGAGCTTTGCGAGTATCATTCGGAGAAGGTTCATCTTCGCCGCATCGAACAGAAGCAAGCCGCTTTGCAATTCTATGAGCGGCTGCAACAAGGAAATGACCTGAGCCGCAGGCAGGGTCACAAACTTTTAAGTTGAGTATCGCTTTTTCAGGATTATCTTTTTTAGCAGCCGCATCAATTACAGGGTCAAGAGCTGAATCCAGCAAACAAGTTATTAAACTTGTTGGAGTATAATAAGAACCGGTAGTCTTTCGTTCGTGTCCGGAAGCACTGCTCAGTTCAAATCCTGCAGTATCGATATGAAGTTGAGGGTGCAATTCCAGAAGTGATTCATATACACTGCCAAGCTCTTCAGAACCGAGGTTTTTATAATCGATCTGACGAAGAGAGCGGTTATCAACTGTATATGCCAGAGCGCGGATTGCTTCAAGTAAGTCACGATTAGTTAAATCGGATTCACTGATGTCCTGAGTAAATTGTGGATTCCACAAGAATGAGCCAAGTGCAGGAAGACCAAGTTCAGGACAACCTTGTTTGTGAAGTTTACTGAAGATTAGCTGCAAGCCCCGGTACATATCAGAATGCTGGGTGCCTTTGTGTTTTTGAGCTATATTACGAAGCCTGCCTGTAGAATAATATTTTGCATAGGTTTCTTTAATTTCTTTTGATGCATCCGACAATAGCAGCAGGTCCCGATCTTCAGCTACAAAGAGAAAGATCATACGATAAACAATACGAAGAAGCTGACGATAATAGTCCTGCTTATCAAGATGGCCGCTGCGGAGCTTTTCCCGTAGCTGATTATTATTCCTGTCAGCGAGAAAACCTGAACCAAGAATGGATATGGCTTTTTCCACTCCTACGCGGAGATCTTCCATTACCCGTGTACCTTGTTTTATGGCCTGTTTGGACCATTTCTCCAGCCAGCAATCTTCAGGAGTTTTACTATCCTGTACATCTATTCTACTGCAATGGCATAGAAGCCAAAGCAAAGAAAAATCAGAATAAACCTGGCCATCCATCATGGCCTTTAGATCAAATTCTACATATGCCTGACGGGTTAAGCTGACATTGTCCCGTAATATACGCAGATAAAATCCATTTGATACAAATGCCCAGAGGTGGTCATCAGAGCGGTTCAAAAATTCCTGAACAAGACCATGCGGACTTATTCGAGATGCACCTGCAGCACCGGGAGTTCGTTTATCAATACTTATGCCGCAACCTACAAGATGAATCGGTGAATGATCATGAAAATGCGAAATAGGATATTCTTTGCCATCAAATACCGTGACATTTTCACGCTGCAATTGACCATAACCGAGTTCCTGGAATAACGGCAAGAGCCATTTCGAGCGTGTAAGGCCAATTGCATGGTCATTATCAGGCATTTTGGCCAGTTCTGTATTGAACATATCCCACAAAGTCTGCAGGCGATTCCATGAGCGGCTGATATTCTCAGAGAGCTTTTCACCTTCAACAAGGTAATAGTCGGTTTCTTTTAAACCTTCGATATCTGTATGGCCGGAGGCAATTTTACTTAGAAGATCGCTCGGAAGGATTGAGCCTTCTGTCTTAATACAGGTAAACATATTACCATTATCAGCCATATATATTAATCCTTATACTTTCGGCAGATAGATGTAGATACCAAGAATATCTGCCGGCAGTTTTGGCTGAACTTCAAACCGAAGTCCTTTTGCCTGTGCAGCCGTTCTTACACGTCGATGGGCATCAAGAAGTTTTTCGCCGTTTTCTACTGCTATTTGTTCTATATGTTTATTTACTAAATCAATCTCTGAGATAATGTTCCGGATACAGTCTGCAGCAAGATTACTGTCAATATTCGCTTCGGGACGTAAATTTAACAGGGATTCAATTGTTGATTCTTCAAGCCATTTTCCATCTGAGGGGAATCCCTCAAGGCCAAGAAGTTTGCAATCTTCGGCCAGAAGAGGATACTGCTGACCTTCTTTTGTGGTAACAATATGGTATCTAAAACGCACAAGAAGTACCGTTGACATTTGCTTAACTGCTGATGTTCGTATAACACCGCATCTTTTCGCAACTGAATCTTCAAGGCCGTCTAGAGCACCATTTGTAACATAATTTGCCAATGCTTCCACTATTGGGTGAGTTCTCGTCAAATAGATAGTACTTTCAGATACAGGTAATTCAAAACGAACATTGAATTTATCTTTTAGCTTACTATATGATGCCTGTAAGTAATCTTTTAACGAACGGGGACAATTTGTGATGTCTATTTCGTAGAGTTTATCCGATTGCTCCGAGATTATACCGCCGCATGTCGAAATAGCGTTTTGCAGAAATCTGCAAACGTTTGTGCCGATTCCGATAGCTCTTTGCATTTCTTTAAGTTCTTTTTCCACTTCATCTGTTTTAATCGTTTCCTGGGCGAACAAGGTACGTGACCTTTTTTCTTTTTCAGTTGCATTGTCCCATCTGGCATAAAGGTCTTCTTTTTTTGGCTTAAAGTATTCTTCAAAGCCGGGCAGAAACTGGTCAATATTTCCACTCTTTTCACGCAAAAGTAAACCTTCAAAGATGGCCTCAACAACTGAATTGCTGTCAACGGGTACAGGAACTGAAATGCCAAGACTGCTTCTAATTGTCTTGTGTTTGCGAATAAGTACATCAAGAACGATACCATCTATTTGATTGTCAGTACCATAATAAGTCATTACTCGAATATCAGTTTTTTTCTGGCCGTATCGATCAACGCGGCCTTCACGTTGTTCGTGTCGTGTCGGATTCCATGAAAGATCATAATGCATAACAGCATCAAAATGTTCCTGTAAGTTAATACCCTCGCTTAGACAATCGGTACAAACTAAGACACGCTTAGGATTCTCTGCTAATTGCTGTATGCGTTTCTCACGTTCAACAGGAGGAAGATTACCTGTTATGCACATCACTTCGACACCTCTGAGATTCTGACGCAGGTATTCAGCTACATATTCAGCAGTGGGAATAAAGCGACAGAATACAATGGGCCTGAAACTCTCGCTAAGCAAGGTTTTTATAATAGTAACGGCTTTTTGTATTTTATTATCTTTATCGCCGCAGAGTTTGTCTGCTTCTCTGGCAAATCCAAGTAATTTGCGGCGAGTAGAAGATTCGGATAAGTCTTGTTCTTCAATATCGCAGCCGGGAGTCATGTCCATAAACTCGGCTTGCTCATCATCGCTGAGATCTAAAACAGTTCGTTCTCCAATTCTATCAGCTTCTTGTGCTGAATCAGAATCAGCTACAGATGCTCTATTTCGTAATGTTGCCGCTGCCGCTGCCGGGCTGGATGCCAGTGACCTAAGCAAAGCAAGGGCAGACCACCAACGAACCCTTTGTTTGTGCCTTTGACCTGTCTCGTCTATAACGGTTTCTCTGGCATAGCTTAGAATTTTATTGAATAAACGCTTATAATCGTCAGATAGTTGATAGGTCTCTTCGGCTTCATGCCTGGTTGGAAATTCCGTGTCTGTTTGCATGAAATGACGAATGTCCGCTCTTCTTCTTTGGACAAAGTATTGAGCCAAATTTCTTCTCAAATTGATATTTTCTTTTCCAGCAAGTTCTTCCGGTAAATCTTGAAATTCAGAATTTAAAAATGACAAAAGAGAACGAAAAGCATCTTCCTTACCGCTGTGCGGAGTTGCCGTAACAAAGAGCATGTGGCGATTCTCATCCTTGCAAAGTCCCTTGACGAGTTCGTATCTTTGATGTTTAGCTCCTCTTCCAGCACCTCCAAAGGCACAACTATGTGCTTCGTCGATAATAACCATTTCAGGGCAAGCACGAAGGAAATCATCTCTGCGTCTGTCCGCCTTTATGAAATCTGTTGAGACTATCACATGAGGATACACATCAAACAAGGATTGGCCAGGTACGCATCTTTTTTCCAACCGTGTCGCGGTACTTGAAAGAACTAATTCTGTTTCAATGTGGAATTTATCTCTGAATTCAGATTGCCACTGTTCCGCAAGCTGAGGGGGACAGAGCACAGCAAAACGCTGAATCTCACCTCTATCGAGCAATTCCTTGACGATTAAAGCTGCTTCAATTGTTTTTCCAATTCCAACATCGTCTGCTATGAGTAAACGTACCGGGTCTAATTTCAAGGCCATGAGCAAGGGGACAAGCTGGTAAGGCCGCGGTTCAACCGCAATCCTGGCAAATGATCTAAATGGACCAGCACTGCTGCGAAAACCAAGCCTGAGAGAATCTCGTAAAAGACTGCAAGATTGATAATCACCAAGGATCTCAGGATCCGGTAATTGAAAGCTTGCTGCATCAACTTTTTCAAGAGTCGTACATATTCCTGTAATTTCATCATCACAACCACCCAGTGGGCGCAGCACGAGCAGGTCTTGTGTTGATTCCGGTAGAACAACCCACTCTCTATCTCTGGCTTTTACAAGTGAACCAATAGCAAAACTCATTCTATTCTCCCGAATACATTCGGATATTTTGAAACAACTTCCTTCCAATTATCCTTATGGTTGAATCTGACAACAGAATATCCGGAAGCCCTCATCTTTCTTTCTTGTTGCATGTCACGCTCTTGCCTATCAGGATATTCATGTGGCGGACCGTCAACATATACTGCCAGTGTATGTTGTTCATAATAGAAATCCGGTCTTGTCTGACATGATTCTATATACTTTTGAGGATGTGATGGCAGATTAAGATTGTACTTTTCCAAAAACCTTATCCAGTCTTTTTCCAATTCTGATTCACATCTATTCAGCAGCATTTTGAGGTGACCTCCACGACTCTTCAAAACTGGGCTCTGTTTGAGATTTGCATTTGAAATATCAAGAAGAACATCCCTTATTAATTTGCGGTCTAACAAGCTATGTATTCTCTGATTGCTGTAACTCATCAGGCAATCATAACAGGCAGCTTCACATACTTCTTTAGCGGCCACAGATTTCTCAAGATCTTCCCCTGTATCAGGATTAAAATGGCAAATCTCTAATGCTTTTCGGGCAACTTGCGAGAACGCATGAGAATCATCTAAAAACCTTCGCAGCACTCCTGCACCACCTTCTGCTGATTCATAGATGAGTATCTGCTTGAAATTATCCATATCGGGTAATGGTTCTGCTGACAGTTCACTATCTTCCAACTGAAACTCAGCCTGTATAGCATTCTTTAGGGCGGATTGCAGAGAGGCAACCTGTTCGGCTGAAAGCGGGAAGGATGGTTCATATAACAAGCAGTTGCGCCTGTCTTCAACATATGGTATTACCACCTTTTGGTTCTGACTCATCGGGTCATCAGGATCATCCTGCATTTGTTCGTTTTTCGCCCAGTAACCACGTTCAAAGTCAAGTGTATATCCATACTGATTTTTATTTTTTCGACGTGACCAGCCAAGATTTATCCTGTATAGAGTTGCCGTGTGTGCGTAATAAATCTTTGCTATGTTTTCTCCCTCTTTGTTAGTTAACGAGGCTTCTCTGCATATTGGATACCCATTCTTCCGTGCAAAACTGAAACCGGTCCGTATTTCGTACCCCATCCTGAATCGTTCTTCTTCATCTGAATTAATACGCTGCCGCCTTCTTGTGGAAACATTTTCCATGCGAAACAGGTTTCTATAAGTAACTTGCAGTTCTTCACCACACCTCTCACAAATATCAGGCTTGTCAATTTCTTTTTCATGGTAGATATATCCACAACGGTGACATTGTTTAATGTAATGAATAACTGGGCCATCTTCAGTAACAGGCAGGATGACCCTATTAATTTGATATTGGGAGCCTTCATGATATACGATGGCTCGTGGCCCAAACTCAGATATTGCAAGGAAACGAGGTCTTGAAAGGAATTCGTCATCATTCGTTTTGCCTCTTCTACCTGGTATGTACGCCGATAGTGGAAGTCGTGGAAAACTGTAGCCTGGTAGAAATCCTTCACTGGCAAAGTAACGATAACTATAGAAGTCTGATATATAGGTGCTTTTTGGGTTTATTAGGAGATCCAACTGTGCCTTTGCTTCTCTTCTTAATCTTTCAGCGGTTCGCTTCTCCTCTTCACTTCTGGAGGCATCTATCGTTATTTTATGTTGTTCATTTGCCTGACTTAATGCCGCCCGATAAAGAGAACGCCATCTTTCACAAGCCTGATCAAATTCTTTTGCTATTGTGGTGAAGACTTCATCAAGCCACGAATCACTATACCAATCTGAAAGGTCAAGTTCTGTAGCAATGGTCTTGAGTACTCTCTCTGCTCTTATCTTTGCTTTCTCAATTACTGCTTTGTTATGTACCGCATCACGGATATCATCCTTGAGGACCAAGCTTGGAAGTTCCCCTTTGACTTCAAGAATATCACAGAGTGTATTGCCAAGAGATTGGCGCAACTCTTCAAGCCAAATAGCATGAATGTGAGATCTGACTAGTTCCTGGTTCGCCAGATCCAGCCTCGGAGTGACTACGGCACCTGCTACCATTAATTCCGGCCTTCTGAAGAAGTACTGGTCATGGGGGCTTCCCAAAGCACTATAAGCAAATACAAGTGCAGGCTGACCGCTTCTACCAGCGCGACCGCTTCTTTGAGCATAGTTTGCCGGGGTAGGAGGTATATTCCGCATATTAACAACATTTAGTTCAGAGATGTCTACACCTAATTCCATGGTCGGAGAACAGTAAAGAATCGGTAACTCTGCTGTACGGAAGGCATTCTCTCTTTCAATTCGAAGTTCTGCAGCTACCTGAGCGGTATGTTCTTTGGCAAATATACCTACCGTTTGCAATGCGGTATTTTTATAATAATCTACAAAGAAGTTATTAGGTTCTGCTTTGAGTTCCGATTCATTCGGTACAGAAATCGGATCATGAAATGTTCTTGTTCCATCACCTGCTTTCCATATCATAGCTCCAGCTTTAATCTGATACCCAGGCACCTTACCTTCAATATCGGCATTGCTCACAACAGAGACAATCCCTGCCAATCGTAAAGTTTTTAAAAGATCCTGGATAATTTTTTGTTTATCCTCAGGTGTTAATTTGTCATTGTAATCCAAAAAAGTTCCTGCGGCTGCAAGATACTGACCAAAACCACCTCTTGAAGAAAGATATACACTATCCGGTGCAGATTGCTGAGGTCTCGAACAAGGATAAAGAATTGTAGCGTTTTCCAGTTTTTCATCTTCATCAATATTCCATGGTTCTTTGAGCCATTGATTGCATCGAAGTTTTAGTCTCTCTTGAAATTCAGGATCTAAATATTCAACGAGAATAGCAAGCTCTCTTCTCATATAATCCAGTAATGTCTGAGATACTTTCTGTCGGACAGTAGCGTTTGCTGTAGAAAGTGCTGGATGCAAACTCTCCCAATCTTGATTTTCTCTACACAACTCATTTAATGACGAGTATTCAATATTTAGAAGACCACACTGTTCAAGGTTTGGGGCAGTAATCCTCCAGCCTCTCTGAAGGTCTCTGTAGATACGATAACCTATGACATCACGAAAAGTCCTTTCTGTGTCATCTTTTTGTCGATATCTAACAACTGGATCCTGTGCATAATTTGCAATGCTAAATGTCTCAATGCTATGTAGCACTCTGAAAATCTTCTGGGTCAATTCATCATCTCGTAAACCATCAGCACCTGAGTCTGCTGCCGCCTTACAAATAGCAGATCTTAAAAGCCCGATTTCAACAAAATCATTGAAATGTCCCGCCTGAAGGGAAGCATCCTGTCTATTGTCCGTAAAACTCAATAATTTTCTGGCTTTGGGACTAATAGTTTCCTCTTTACGAAGTTGCCTAACTGAAGATAAACTCATTATAGTAGTTGCAGTACTTCTACCCTCTGAACCAAGTGTTCCCACTTTACCAAAGTCGGACCTCGACCAGGAACCATAAGCGACTCCACAATGGGGGCAGAACCTAAAGCGATCAGGTACATAAGCCAATTTTTGACCTTCTTCTTCGTGTAAGCATTCTATGCCATTAGCGGTTACATATATGTTGTAAGGAAGATGTTTTATCCTGTTGGCACGTATTTTTATAACACCGTTTTTCTCTTCTAACCAGGCATCCGGTACTCTTGATACCATTTCATCCCGATCATCAGGCCATGGCTTTTCTGTACTCAAATATAGAAATCCAGGTTCACTGTTTTGATCTGAGAAACGATCATTTATATCTCTGGGCTCAAAACTAATTCTCTCTGTATCTTTGTCTTGGTGGCATCTTACCGCATAAAACTCATGGCCACACTCTCTGCAAAAAACCAAAGGCAATAATATTTTATTCCTGTCCCCTGGAATGTATTTTTGTCCATGTACAGTTATATACCTCTCGGATTCTTCTTCAATTGAAGCGTATACAGTGTCCCCTCTGCTGACAAATTGATGCAATTTAAATGCAAATATAGGGAACATGTTATCCGGATTCTTAATTCTATATCCTGCAAGGAGGCATTCTTTAATTTTGTCTGCACATAGGTTCAAATCGAGAGATGTGATTTGACTGAGGGTCATTGCTGCCCCGTTATCTCCATAAATTGTTCTTGGTTCTGCTCTTTCTAATCTTCCAGATTCTTCTGAGTATTTAATGCCAAATACATTTTCAATCCAGACTGCAAGAGGATTTGATGCAAAATCAGTAAAAGAGATTGAATCGAATAAATCATTTTGCACGACAGATTTCAGTTTTGTATGAAAGTCTGTATCTTTTATGTCACAGTCAATAGTTACCTTTGTTAAAGTCTCTCCTACGATATTTGCTGGCTTAAATTCAGTCCCAAAGAATTTCGATGCCATTTCAGATATTTCTTGTTGCTGTTGATGATATGTACCCGGTCCTGCTAATGTTGCGCTTGTACCTACGCATTGAATTCGATCCGATTTCAAAGTATCTTTAAGCCTTCGTATCAACATTGCAACGTCAGCTCCCTGGCGACCTCGATAAGTATGCAATTCATCAAGAACTAAAAATTCTAAATTATCCGCAGCTTTTATAATACTCTTATCATTCGTTCTCGTTAAAATGAGCTCAAGCATCATGTAGTTTGTCAATAAAATATCAGGAGGATTATTCTGAAGATATTCCCTTTCCTCCTGTGACTCTTGTCCGGTATACCTCCCAAATGTTACAGGCTCTTTATTTTCAGGAAATCCCAGTTTCAGGAACTTGCTTAATTCGCCATGCTGACTATTCGCCAAAGCATTCATAGGATAAACTACAATTGCTTTAATTCCATTTCTGCTTCCCTTGTGCAGTACTCTATCAACAATTGGGATTATATAGGAAAGACTTTTACCAGAGCCAGTACCAGTTGTAAGAATGTAATTTTCGCCTGCACATGCGATACGAATAGCATCTTCTTGATGCTTATGTGTCCTTAAAGACTTGTCTTCCTTATCTCCCTTGATACGAAATATTTTGCAGCATTCTGGATGAAGGATTCCCTCTTCAACAAGCTCGTCAATCCATTTGCCTTTTTCAAACGAAGGATTCAATTGAATTAAAGGTTCAGGCCAGAGTAATCCTTGGTTGAATTCCTCCTGAACTTTACTCTTTATTCGCTCATCTCTAATGTTTATGAAACTATTTACATATCTTTCATAATCTCTTATTAGTTCATTCCTGAGCTTAAATACATCCATATCAAGATTCCTCTTATACTTTGGATAGGCATCTCATAAACGTTTTGTAACCTTAAAATACCTATTGACTATATTCTGCCAGATAGTTTTTCACCATATCTTAAATCTCCAAAGATTCCATATTCGCTAAACGACCCGCGAAAATAGCCAAAATGTCAGTCAGTAGCGAACTCAGCCCTGAGCTGGTTTTCGGCTTCATGCCAGTTCCGCTCGTCTTCTCCGGATTTACAGCCGCGATGTTGCCAGATAATCTTCGCTCTCTCCGCAATCTGCTCATATGTTAGTAACTTTTCCGGCTTGAAAAGATTGACTATCGGATTACTGGCAGTGTCTTTGTGTTCACCCACACCTTTAATTCTTTGGACTTTAGACCTTGCAGTTTCTATCATGTTAAGAGGGCTATCATTATTACTTTTTGGACTAACTTTGTTTTTCGCCATAGTATTACACCTCAATTTAAGTTGACGCACTTCTCACAAACAAGGCTAAAATAGCACTCCTAATGAACAAAATCAAGCTTTTAAAGTGAAAAAAGGGGATAGTGTATAGCATTTCTTCTGCCTCTTGTATTCAGAGTTCTGTATTCTTGTTAGTTTCTCTATATAAGGCTACTTTCGAGGCAAAAATGTTGTCTATAAAATCCCAAAAAATTAATATTTTTTTTCATTTTCTTATCATATTGACATTTCCAGCATGAAAAGATACTTTATAAATATGAACTTATTTTTCCACGCCCCTGTGATATATCTCGCTTTTTCCTCTCCCTCCGCACACAGGGGCTTTTTTTATAGCAATTTCTTGTTGAATATTGAAACTAACTTGACATTAGGATACTTCACCTATGACTCATATTTCCTATTAGAACGATTATTTTGGTACTCAAATAGCCTGATTTTGAAAATATTTCACCTTTAACGATTTAGCCATTTTTTCAGGATCGCTTACGCAGGGGAATCCCTGATTTTTCCTTATATTCTTCACATTAGTGACTAAAAGCTAAATTGAACCTCTTAAAAATACCCAGAAAAATCGTGGAAAGGTGATAGTTTTAATTATAAAATCCTGTTGATAGTATTATTCTGATTGAACAGTGGATAAAAATGAATGACGATATAGATTCTATCAGTAGAATAGCTCTGGATTATGGATGTAAGTCCTGCGGCACTCATACAGACAAATTTTACTTTCTAGATTATTACATCCTTCCTTCCAGACTGGTCAGAAAACGACATCGCGATAAGAACAGATGTGCAGTGTACTGTTGTTCCTGCTATGAGACTAATGAAGAATTAGATATTGAAATCGATGGTAAACCATTAACTGTCAACAAATCAAAAACACCAGATTTAAATAACCTGCGATGTTTCATATGTGGTTCAGAAATACTTAACAGCTCACTATATGGACAAATAACTATGCTTCTTCTGATGAGTGGCTCCGGCATTGAGAGCAAGCCATTGGCTTTTCTGTGTAGCAATTGTGTTGAAAATTGTACTATAGAACTCTGAGAATTAGAGTTCTTAAACAAATTGATTCCGTTGACACAGGATTTATCTCTCTACCTCTTTAGAAGAAGTCAATAAAAGACTTTACAATTTTTCGGCAGGCAGAGACAATTTTTTATCGACAATGAATGTTTAATCTACTGTTTATACTTAAATAGCAAAGCATTTTGCCCTATTCCTTCTTGACAATCGTGTTGAAAACTCATATAGATACTCAGAGTTTTCACTGTTAGCTTAGTGAATTTATATATTTGGTTATTGTTTTATTTATTCTATCAATGTAAGGAGACAATGATTTATGGCAACTAAAATGGCAGCTAAATCATCTGTAAAGGTGATGAATAAGAGTGAAGTAGTTTCCGGGATTGCCGATGTGACTGAACTAACTAAAAAACAGGTTAGTTCTGTATTTGAAGCTATGACAGATCAAATTAAAAAGAGCCTTGGCCGCAACGGTGCAGGCGCTTACATGATTCCAGGGCTTATGAAGATTGTTATAGTGAAAAAACCTGCTGTCAAAGCCCACAAGGGTATAAATCCTTTCACAAAGGAAGAAACTATGTTCAAAGCCAAGCCCGCAAGGAATGTCGTAAAGATTCGACCGCTGAAGAACCTCAAGGATATGGTTTAATTCTTAAAGCTGACTTCGACAATAAAATAAATATTCATATAAAGTGAAGTATCTTTTTAAAAAGATTATTCATAAATTTATTAAAAGGATCTTTATGCCACCAAATTTTAAACCGGAACTTGTAGGTGTTTTTGGGCACCCAGTTTCAGAAAATCCAACAGTAGTGATGCAAGAGGCCGCTTTTAATGCCTTGAGCTTAAACTGGAGGTATCTTACAATAGAAGTGTTCCCGGAAGACCTCGAAGACGCAATGAAAGGACTAAGGGCATTTAATATGCGTGGGATTAACTTAACTATCCCGCACAAGGTAGAAGTCTTAAAATATCTGGATGAGATTTCACCGGCAGCAAAATTGATGGGTGCTGTAAATACGGTTGTAAGAATGGGCGATAAGTTACAAGGCGAAAATACTGATGGTAAAGGATTTATGCACGCACTAACCATCCAGGCAAAGATGGATCCCCAAGGGAAGAAAATAATTGTGCTTGGCGCTGGTGGTGCAGCCAGAGCAATTACAGTAGAACTTGCACTGGCTGGTGCCAACTGTATAACAATAGTAAACCGTTCCGAAAGCCGGGGCCAAATTCTTACCGATCTTTTAAATTCAAATACTTCGGCAAAAACAGATTTTCAAATATGGAATGGAACATATTCAGTACCATCAGATACAGATATTTTTATAAACGCTACATCAATAGGACTTTTTCCGAATGCTAACGACAAACCGAACATTAATTATCAGTCGATTACATCGAAAATGCTGGTATGTGATGTGATACCAACTCCTATGACTCCCTTTTTAGCTGAAGCTCGAAAACGAGGAGCCAATATCTTGGATGGATTAGGGATGCTTGTTTATCAGGGAGCAATTGGATTTAAAATCTGGACCGGGTTGGACGCTCCGATTACTGTAATGTACCAAGCGCTTTCAAAGGCATTTGGCATTGAATAATCACTTAGCGGCAGCTATGTCAAATGGAACAAGTCATCAGTATATATAATACGTTAGACTCAAGATGTGAAACAGACAAAGTCCTAAAATTGAGATTTTTTTAATAATCTTTGTTTTTTGATAATTAAGACGTCTGCTTCAAAAATAGGGGATAGCGTTTAGTGTTTTGTTGTTCTTGCGACTCCTGCCTTATTATTTAAAGGCGCCTGCCGAGGCAAAAATATTGACTATAAAATCCCCAAAAATATAAATATTTTCTCTGAACAACTTTTATTATGCCCAGTATCTATAGGAAGCTAATCTTGATAGACAACTTTGATCACATGCCCCTGTGAATATCTCGCTTTTTCCTCTCCCTCCGCACGCAGGGGCTTTTTTATAAGAAAAATGCTTGACAGACATGCCGCCTAAATATTCTAACTATAGCCGAAAGGTAATGTTTATGGTTGAGCAAAAACAAATCAAATGCCCAAAATGTGGCGGTGAAACATGGAAGTTGGGATTAGAGCCTAAAACAAAAATGCAAAAATACAAATGCAAAAACACGGAAACCTGCGGCTATACATTCATACCTGAAAAGAAGATAGACGGTCGCAAGAATCCATCCCGTGCCGGAATGTGGAGGGCGGAAGAAATAGAACTGATTAAAAAACTGTATCCAGCCGGGAAAAGCAAGGAGGTATCTGAACTGACCGGGCGGTCTTTTGAGGCAGTGAGGGCAAAGGCATATGCGTTGGGTCTTGAATTTAAAATAAATAGACACTGGACGCCTGAAGAAGAAAAAATGCTTAAGAGTCTGTATCCGAACACGAAAAACTCTGAATTATCAAAAAAGTTTGTCGTAAATGAAGACCAGATATGCAAAAAGGCAATATATCTCGGCCTGAAAAAAAATATTAATACATGGTCTGCTGATGAGATACTCCTTCTGAAAAAACTGTACAAAAAAATGCCTATTAATCTTTTGGTTAATCATTTCAAACGTACAAAAACTGCCATTTCAAATAAATGTGTAAAGCTGAAACTGAAAAAATCAAATATCCCTCAAAGGCCGTGGTCTGCCAGTGAAACGAAATACCTTATAAAGAATTACAAAAACAAACCGGTTGTTGTGTTAGCAGAGCGTTTTGGCAGAACACCCGCAGCCGTATCATATAAAGCAGGTACCCTCGGAGTGCAAAAAAGAAAAAGAAAATCAGGGAATTGAAGAAAGTTTGCATTTTTTCTTTAAATATACGTTGTTTCCACAATAGACAAAGCCATTGATTTTTTATATAATTAAATCTATAAAATTAATAAGCAGCAAAACGGTTAAGGGAAGAATTGCCGAGAGTGGGTGTTTGCTTATAGAAAGCCTTCGGCTGTCCCCGCGTTTTTCTCTTCCTTCTGACGGTGGTTATAGATTAAAATGGCTGTTGATATGTATGCTTATAATTTTAATTAGCCCCTGCACCTCAAACACTAAAATATAAAAAAAAGCAGGGGCTTTTATATTTGTATTTATTACCATAAAACAATAGTGAGAAGCAAAAGTGGGAGTATTTTGAAGGTTAATATTGCTATAAGTAATTTATAAGCCTCTCAATTGTTAATAATGCACACCCTTCATAGTGGTTATTCACATTGATATATGTCATAATCTTTTTACCGGTATTTTCCCTGATTATTGAGGCTGTAGTTTTCAGTCCTTCATCTTTCGGCTCAATTATATCTTTCCATAATCCGCTCGAACGCTTTTCAATCTCCTGCCTGTCTGTGCCATGAAGTCTAACGATTGAAAATTTAGCCGTTTGTATATCATGCTTTGAAATTACCTCTGCAAGTTTGGGCATATAATAACCATCCAAAAGAACAAAACCCAAACTATGTTCTGTAAGAAAGCTAAAGAAATCATCATTCAGGTAATTAGGATTCCTCGTCTCAATAGCATATTCGTAGCCCTTCGGGGCTTGCTCAAAGAACTCATCGAGAAGTTCGAGAAAAACTTTCTTTGAAGACATCTTCTGTTTGTTAAGATACTCGAACTGGAACATGATTGCCCCCAGTTTATCTTTCATTGGATTGAGAATTTCAAGAAAATGTTTGAAAAGCTCTATATTGAGAAAATGCGGATTTGGTTTATTCGCATATTTTTTTGAGTCTGAATCCTGTTTGGAATAATAGTTGGTTAAGGTTATCGAGTTAGGTACTTTGATAGTGAACAGAAAATCATCCGGTACACTATCAGCATAGGTTTTTACAGTTTCCGAATCAGGCAGTTTAGCTCCTTTGGGAAACAAACTCCAGAACCACTGGTCTATTTCAACTGTGTTATAATACTTGGCATAGTCGGGCAGATAGTCATAAGGACTATACTTTATATCATTATCGTAGATAAGTCCCTTCCATGAATCATACTTCCATGAACACGTCCCGATTCTTAAATACGGTAAATATTTTTCAGGTATATTCAGTTTAGGCAACATTTCTTTATAAACTCTCAAAAACCATTTTTATATTATACAAGCCATACTTAGATATATAAACTTCAATTCTAAAAACGCCAAAGATTATGATGATACAATTTGCAGGTATATATTAATAAGTACCGACATAATGTAATGTGGCACTAAATTAAAAAAATACTGAGTAGAATTTTGTGGTAAAGAAATTAAATATAACTACAAGTAATCTATGAACCAGTACCTATCTTCATATATGGTTTATACTTCTCAGGTATTTTGAATTCAGCTAATTGCTCCTCATTGAGATCAACTGAAAAATCTATTCCGTTTGTGGCAGTTCTTGATTTTAGCGTGAATTTCCTTGCCATATTTAATTATTTTCCTCTTCTAAGGGCATCATGCCCGAATTTTTCCCTGATCTTGTCAAAAGCTTCATCCAGCCTTTTCTGTTTATCAGCATCTGGTTCAGAAAACAGCTGATGCTGACCTCTGCCAATCTCCTGTAAGCCAGAAGCTCCAAATCCTAATAATCTAAGCGCACCAGCAGATTTCTTATGCCATTTCAAAAAGATTTGTTCAGCTTCATCCCAAAGCAGTTTAGTTATATTAGTCGGATTATCAAAAGTGCTGCTCCTGGTAACTGTTCGAAAATCGCCGTAACGAAGCTTTAGAGTTACCGTTCTGGCTTCCAGATTGATCTTCCTGAGTCTTTGTGCTACATCCTCAACCTGATTTAAAAGTACACTTAGAAGAAGATCTTTATCTGTTATATCTTGAGCAAAGGTTTGTTCACTTGATATGCTCTTAGTTTCTCTATCTGGCTCTACTGCCCTGTCGTCTATTCCTTGAGCTAAAAGGAACAGCTCGTCTGTCTGGTTTCCGAAGATATATTTTAGTAGTTCCGGCGGTGTTTCCCGCAGTTGTTTTATTGTTGTTATCCCTTTGGATTTCAAGGCCTTTTCTGTTACTTTACCGATTCCCCATATCCTGGAAACAGGCAGCGGATCAAGAATCTGCTGTTTGTTCTCCTCAGTAATAACTACGAATCCATCCGGCTTTTCTAAATCAGAGGCAAGTTTTGCAAGAAATTTATTAGGTGCAATTCCAACCGAAGCTATCAGGCCCAACTGCTCCTTTATTTGCTTTTTAATATCACGACCTATCTTTTCTGCGCTGCCGAACAACTGAATGCTTCCTGTAACATCCATAAATGCTTCATCCAGAGATATTGGCTCAATACCCGGAGTAAACTTCTGAAATATAGCCTGGATATGTTGTGAAAATTCAGCATATCGCTTCATCCGAACAGGTAAAATAATAGCATTGGGGCATAACCGAACTGCCTGTGCCATCGGCATTGCACTATGAACGCCGAACTTCCGTGCTTCGTAAGAAGCTGCAGCTACTACCCCCCTTTTTTTAGGTTCTCCACCAACTATTACAGCTTTCCCTTTAAGATCAGGATTATCAAGCTGTTCTACGGAAGCAAAGAAAGCGTCCATATCAACATGTATGATTTGCCGGTTTGAAGCCATAAAATACTATTCTGTTTACAAATTTTTGATTTTCTTTTGATTATATCTTTAAGCATATGGAAAATGCAAGGAATGAAAAAGTTGAAGTATAGAGCTATCACTAAAATGTCAGGAAAAAGTCATTAGGACAACAAGTCCGGGAGAATATATACAAGGTACAATGCCTTACAGACAGCTCATCACAAGGATACTTAATCCGTTTCACAGGCTGAAAATGAAATAGTACATTTGAAATGTTTGCATTTTAAATAATTTTTTATGTTATTGATATAAAAGCACTTATGGAATTAGTATGACTTATAAATCGGGAGATATTGGCTTTTTGGTTGTAAAATGGTTGTAGGGATTTACGAATAAAAAGTAAGTTATTTTAGATTTTTGCTATGTACAATACTGATTTCAAACAGACAGCCATAGTTCTTATATAATATTTTCGTTTATCCAAATTATAACGCTCTTTTCCGACGTATCCAACTAACAATACCTACACCAATACTACTCAGCAAAATAGCTCCAGGCGCTGGAATTGTTTGTGTGATAGTCAGGTTGATTCCAGTGAACTCTCCTAAATAGCTTTTAGTTGCTAACGTCAACTTAACTATATCTCCAGAATAAATGGGAATGTTAGAAAGCACACTCGCTCCACTCCATCCAGTTGAAAGATCAAAAGGATTTGCCCGGTTATATGGATCGCCACTATATAACGAACCTCCTGTCAATGTTGTCCCTCGTACAGACAAAGACCAATCCACAGAGCGGGACCTATCGACTGCCAACCAGACACTTCCGCTTATATCAATAATCCCGTCCTGGGGACTTTGCCATGTTACATTCGAGTGTGGAGTAGAATCACCACCATTTCCCCACGACCCATCCCAAGTATGAGTTACAACATCACCTTCTAACCAATCATTAATCGGATATATGGCTTTTAACCACATAACAATATGCCCTGGTCCATTACCTGTATAAGCCCATCTTGGTTGTGCAAAAGTTGGATCATCTACAGGTATATGGTTTGGAATTGGGCCACCGCCATCATTGTATGACCAGAGTCCATTAGGATTTTGGGTATCACTCCAATCCGATGCGATATCATATGTTATACTGGCCTGAGCAACACCACCAATTAAATTGAAGGCTAAAAATGCTATTGCAATCAATCTAAAAGATGACATCAATAGTGAATTCCCGTAACAGTGGATTTGTTTTTTCATCAAGAATTTCATTAATACCACTCCTACTAATTGTTTTCGAGTATTAACTCTGAATATCTACTGAACGTTTTGTTTCCTAAAGCAGTTATCAAACTCATTTAAACTGTTTAAACTCTGTTAGTATATACGCACATTAATTAAATAATAAATCTCATTTTTTTTATTTTACGAATTTCAACCTGCGACAGAAGCTAACTATCCCCGAGCCAAAGAGACCAAGAAGCAATGCACCGGGGGCAGGGATAGTAGTAAGAGAAACATTATCAATTCCTGTTATTTCAAAAACTGATATTGTAGTGACGTTTTCAATTAATAGTCGCATTTCTGTAACATTTAATAATAAATTATCCCAATTACCACTTGTCATGGTCCATTTAGACTCTTGAATCGGAGCCGTAATTGTAATCCAAGTATTTGAAGATGCATAAACACCAGAGAAAAAAACTGCATCTCCTCCCGGACCACTTATATATGCTCTAAGGTCAACAGGAGTACCATTACCTTGTCGAAACATATTAAAATCCCATTTCAACTCACCAAAATCTTCTATGACTGACCAGTTTCCTAAAAATTTATCAGGAGCAACAATATTTCCCGCAGTTGGACCAGTATCAGAATTTTGAATATAGCCTCCAGGATTTCCACCTGTAGAAACAAAAGATATAGAAGTGGTTTCACCTGGAACCTGTCCCCATCCATCTAAATCAGTATCAAACGTACTTGTTATATTTCCAAATGCTGAACTATTCGTTATTATTAAGAACAAAACAATTAAACAAATATATTTTACTTTATTCATCTTTCTCCTCCTAAACTTAAAAAAGATAAAGTCGATACTTACAGCCCTATGATTTTATATGTAAATATTTCTTCTATAATGTTCTGCGTCTACGAAGCCAGTTGACAAAACCTACTCCGATGCTACCGAGTATAATTGCACCAGGAGCTGGAATAGGTGCCACCCAATCAATTGAATTTTGCATAAAAATAGCTATTTTCTCAGGAGAACCGTATTCATTTACATAATGAAAATCGGCATCCTGCCCTGTTAAAACCATTCTACCTAAACCATACTCTCCTGCGATAGTAAGAGGTTGTGAAATCCCATCCAAAGCTATAATTGACAATGAATTAGTATTTGTAAAATGATTGTGATATGAACTTCCCCAATTACTTAAATCAGAACTTGTTAATCCATCCATTATTGGATGTGTTGGATTTGTAATAGTTACAACATTACCATAAGAATGACCTGAACCGGATACAGAACCTGGCACCCATGAAAAGTATCCAGTTCCAATTGGTTCTGTCAAAGCTACTAAACCATGACCACTGCTTATAAAGGCAGCTATATCGCTACTTCTGGCATTAAGAGCATTCAAAGCATCCTGCGATGGTACTGTAACAGAACCGTTTTGAAATGTTGAACCAACATAAAGAACATCATAATTATTCAAATTCACAGATAAGAAATTTGTAGGTGAAACTTCAGTATATGTAATATCTGAAAGAGCACCAAGTACCTGGGTATCAAAACTACTGGTGTCAATTACAAGAACATTTGTAGGCGCACTTGAAGCGACTGAACATGTGATTGTTATTACAATTAGGATAAATATTGTACTTAATTTCATACCAATCCTCCTGAATTTTTAATATTTTGAAAAATAATATGTTTAAATCGTTCTTTTTCTTCGTAACCAGCCGACGAATCCTGCTCCTAAACTACCGAGTATAATTGCACCGGGAGCGGGTATTACAGATACATCACTTGTATATTGCATGCCGTTTGCGTTTACGGCTAATATATCACCAAAACCAGGAGTGAGGCCCAGCAATAGAGGTTGAAGTGTGTCTGGATCAAGGATACTGAAAACTAGCTCATCCTGACCAAATGTACCTACTGTACCAGTTGAATTAAATTGAAAATCAAATGACAAAGTTGTCGCTGTCGAACCTGAGAAATCCCTAAACGTAATTGTGGGATTAAATGTTGTATCCTCATCAATTCGCAGGACATAATTGCCTGTGGTAAGACTTCCTGAAACAACACCAACACTTGTAGGATTGAGTAAATTATCAAAAGCTCCAATTGTGCCATCTTCAAAATCATCTGCTATTATCCCAAAAGTGACATTATCAATCAGTGCCCATGAATCACCATTTGCACCGGAGTTGTCGAATAAATCTATCTCCAGCTCGATATCATTACCAACCAGAGATGAAACATCAATATTTACATGATAAGATGGATTACCCTGAACTATTTGAGTAAATAATGATAAAACTAAAAATGCTAATACTAAGTTATAACAATTACTCTTTTTCATACCTATTCCTCTTTTATACTTATACAATTATCATTCATCACATGCACTTTACTATATGCTTAAAAAATACTAAGTCTAATCTCTGCTGTCCATAATATCCTTTTCCTATCGAATCATGAAACCTATGTAATATAAGTCTATGTATATCAGTGTTTGAAGTATATCTTCTTTTATCTGATTTATGAAGCCAGATATGACTCTGTCATTAACCGCATCTATATCGTTTTGTGACTCATAATACTTCCACGTACCATCTGGCTCAGGGAACCATTGTCCTTCTCCTGCTGGCAAATTTGCATTAACCCACCACTCAATATCATGAGTTCGCATAAGGTTGTCGTATTCATTCACTGGTGATACGCTAGTATCCAGAAGTGTCGGTGGAAATGACCATTCGCCTGAAGAGCGATGCCCTCCTCCATAATTTGTACCTAGAAGACCAAATATATCTGTAGCGAAATCCGTAACAACATCTTTCCAATCTTTATTGTAATATGGATTATCGATCCCTAATTTATCACCAATTTTCTGAATATCTTCATAAGTATTCATCCAAAATGCGTCACTAAATTCCGTTCTCCATTCATCGTTGAAGAACGAGGATAAACTATCCATCAAACCATCGATCCATCCTTGGTTGGCTTCCCCTGTACATAACCCGCTTGGATCAACGTATATCAACGGATTATTGTTTACATACCTATAAAGATTGACGTCACCAGAAGCATACACAATTGGATCTTCATTAATAAAGCGACCGATTTCAGCATCGTAATACCGTGCTCTGTAAAAGTAGAGGTCGATTTCTTTATCGTATTCACGGCCTGTAAAGGCATAGCGAGTTTCAATTGTCGGATTGGTCTTAACAATGATGTTGCCGAAAGAATCGTAACTGATGTGATTCAGCAATATACCAGTGTTATCTATGATATCGCGAATGGCACCTTGATGGTCGGCTAATAACCATTCAACATTACCTGAATCATCTTCCTGAGCCATGGTCTGATCGACAAACGGGCCATGGAAGTAACGCATACCAAAATGCGGATCATTCGGACCTGAAATACCATCATCATCTACAAATTCCAGCAATACATTAATACCATCGTACACAAAATATGTAACTGCAGGATCAATACCATCTTCGGGATCAGCATCAACTGACTTGGCAATACGATGGTCTAAGGCATCGTAGATGAATTCAACTTTCTGGATTAGTGTACCGAGTGAATCTTCATCAGTGACGACTATAAGGCGATTGCGATAATCCCATTCGAATCGGCGGATGTTACCAGTTGCAATTTCGGTGCGGGTAATCATATTGCCTTCATTGTCGTATTCGTAGTTGTAGATACCATCTGAAAGCAGCCTATTATTGTCTCCTGTAATATAACCTGCATTTGTACGATTGCCATTTTCATCGTATGTATAATTCTCATCACCCTGGTAATCATGGTCAGCTTCAGTTAACTGATTAGTATCATCGTAATCAAAAAGACTGGTTCCATCAAGCGAGGTCATCTGAATAATTCGTCCAGCATCGTCAAATAGCCATGAATATTCAGCTATAGTCTCAATACCATTAGCATGTGTAATGTCAATAAGTCGACCTGCTACATTCGGATCGAACGTGTAGTTACTGGAGGCTACCAGGATAGTACCTGCCAGATCAGCATAGCGAGAGATAATATCTAACTGACCAGCAGCATCGTATGCGAAAGCGATCATTTTATCAGTTACATCTGAGCCATATTGTTTTATCCAGTCAACACGGTTGAGATTGTCGTAACCATATTCATTTACTCCGCCTAAATTATCGGTTACAGAAGTTCGATTGCCTGCTTCGTCATAAGTATATTCTATAGTTAATCCCGGCAAAGTACCATCATCGACTGTCAGGGTATAGTCACCTGTACCCATAGTTGGATATGACGTAGCCCATATCTTCCATGTACCGGCTTCATCTATTGTTAATTCTATTCGTGAATTGGTTCCCGTTCCTCCATTATCATTGTGGTATTGGGCACCTGTTGGAGAAATCAGAACTAAATAGGTATCGAAATCATCAGATTCGAAGTTGATTATGTATTCATCACCGAATTCAGCAATGAATGTATATTCATCCATGTATCCTTCGCCGCTTCCACCTGTGACTCTTCGGTCTGTTGTTTCAAGTGTTCCAGAATATATCTGTGGTCCACTGCTTCCTATTAAAGCATCAGTATAGTTGACAGTAGCAGAGATAATATGTCCCAGTGCGTCATATTCATAGTTCAATACAGCAGCAGGATCATTTATTTCTATGAGATTGCCATTTTGGTCATAAGAATAGTTAATCTCATAAACAGGCTGCATTGCTTCATCCAGCCAGGTTTCAGTAATTTGACGGTTGCGCTCATCATAGCTGAACTGCCGCACCCGATCATTACGATCGGTTGCAGATATTCGATTGCCTGCGGCATCATATTGGAAGATGCGTGCAAAACCAAGTTCATTAGTCTCAGATGTTATGCGATCTCGCATATCATAAGAGTAAGTGGTTGTATTATTTTCAGGATCAGTAATTGTCTGAACGTTACCAACAGCATCATAAGCTGTACTTGTTGTATAAGCTAAAACATCGGGATCCTCAATTACTTGCGTAAGACGGTTCAGCTCATCGTAAATGTATTTTATTTTATGCCCGAGTGCATCTGTCACTAATACAACATTTCCTGTAGGGTCATAGGTTGTGGTAGTTGAATTATCAAGATTATCAGTTTCACTAATCCGTCGATCAAGAACATCGTAACCATATGTAATTGTTCTATTAAGCGGATCAGTTACAGTTTCGAGATTGCTATTGGCGTCATAAGTATAGTACGTGATATTATTAAGAGCATCTTCAATTTCTATCATTCGATTAAGCAAGTCATAATGATACTCAGTTGTATTGCCTCTTGGATCAGTTATTGTCACCAGGTTACCCACATCATCATAAGTCCAGAAACTCTGGTTTCCAAGTGCATCAGTCAAAGATAGCTGCTGGCCGATCTCATCATATGTGTATTGTGTCTGATATCCAAGAGCGTCAGTTGAACGAACAATCCGTCCTCCACCATCATAGCCTAACCGTTCAAGAGCTCCATCAGCATAGAGTACCTGGATCAGTCGATTTAGGGGATCATATTCATACTGTATAACCTGACCAAGCTCATCAGCCATAATGGAAAGATTTCCTGATGGATCATATAACGTACAAACTATTGTTCCATCAGGATGTGTTGTGTAAAGAAGTTGCTGTTTCAAGTCGTACTCAAATGTGGTGATCCTACCTAATTTGTCGGTAAGTGTAAGCATATTGCCTATGCCATCATATGTCATAACCATCCCGTAACCGAGAGGATCGATCATCTCAATTAATCGACCGAGTAAATCATAATCATAGGTTGAGATATTTCCATTAGCATCTGTTACGCTGATTCGGTTGCCATGAGAATCATAACTATAGCTTACTAAAGAAGGTAAATCAGTGGATTTTGTCAGTACCTGACCAGCTTCATTGTAAGTATAAATGGTTGTATAGTCATTTAGATCTACTGTAAGGTTTCCTTCAGGTCTTGTTACAGTCAAGAGTTGTCCATGAGAGTCATAGGTCATCTTTGTTATATTGCCAAGAGGATCAGTAATTTGAATTAGATTGCCATTAGCATCGTAATCGAAAGTAGTTATCCGTCCTCCGGAAAGTTCCACTTCCGTAGGTCTGCTATACGTCATTTCATATGTGTAATCGGTTATTACTCCAGCACGGTCTGTCAATCGAGTGAGATTTCCAAGACTATCATATTCGTAGGTTTCGCTGTTCCCTAAAGCATCTTTCCATGATGTCATCAGACCGTTCTGCCATACGTACGCATTCATGGCAAGATTCGGATCTACTTGTTTTCTTACATGACCTTCTGTATCAAAGTCATATTTAGTGACATATCCGCGTTCGCTAAGGAATGTTGTCTGGTGCCGGAAAATATTATATGAAAGATAATGTGTGTTACCTTCAGCATCAGTCACTGAAAGACCACGACGATTGGCATAGTAATTGTATGTAATTATTCCACTGTCAGGTTCTGTGATATGATGCAGGAGTCCGCCTAGCACGACATCGCTTTCAGGATAATAGTCATATTGAACAATAGCGACCGGTGTATCTACATCAGAAGGACTGGTAATCTGAATAAGATAGTTACCTGCATAGGTATATGACCAAGTTCTGCCAGTAAAGTCTTCTATAGATGTGATATGACCATCAGTCCATGTGAGAGTTAAATGCCTTGTTGGGGTATCTGTATCTGTCACAGTGGTGAGATGTCCACTGATATCATAAGTTAATGTCAATGAATTGCCATTGCGATCATGTATCTCGATAAGCTTACCAGTGTTGTCAAATTCGTGTACAAGACCATCTTTTTCTCGATAGCTAAAACCGCTGATAGTAGCAGTAAGTGTGCCATGGAGAGTTTCCGGTATGATATATCCTCCGGAACCATCGGAAGTGAAAGTGTATCTAATACCAATATCGTTTGTCCAGATTATCGAACCGTCTAGTTCAAAGCTCAGGAAGTCACGAAAACTATGAAGCCAGCCAATACCCATTCCCATGTCAATGTTAGACTGTGAATCGTAATGGCGAGCGAAATGAAGCGGCAATCCTATCCCAGGTAAAGCAAAGTCAGTTTCATCACGGGTAATGTTGCCATTGGCCACATTGACTGGATCAGACGTATAAGTGTTATCCTGACCATTACCAAATAGAATATCCCATAATTCAGGATCTATTCCGGTATCTGCACCACCCTGAACAGCTATCGGTTTTATCTTGTTGTTGAAATTGATTTTATCACCTTTTTTTGAGGCATTTGACGAAGCACTAATGAGACCTCCGTAGATAATGTATCCATAACCGTTTCCTCTTTCAACAATGAAACCAACACCAGACCAGTTATTAAGCGGTGTTTCGTCACGAGGTACTGTTACAGTCGCACCAGAATTAACCTCTGCTGTGATATAGTTACGAATCGAAGTGCTAAGAGTAAGCTGTGGAAGATAAGTACTTGCATTGCTGCTGTCGATCACATAAATTGGTATTCCCCTCTCGTTAGCTAATTGCAATGACTTGATAGTAGAAATACTTTCCACATTGATCAGTTCTTCCCAGATTGCGTGTTCCTGGGCGGAACCGTTATGCCCAATTATTAATTTGCGCATTGCATTGTTACTGCTATCGTTATCTATTGCATACTCTCGATGGAAATTATTCGCTATATCAATGATTAAGCCATCCGGCTGATAAGGAATCTGTTGTTCCGGATAATAGTCCATTGTTATATCAGATGTACATATTCCAGAAGCTATCCAATTAAACACACCCTTTGCATTTGTCAAACCATTTATAACATTTTCTGCATAATCAGTGTCATGAAACCATTTCATTACTGTCAGATACAACAAACCACCGATTAGATCATCATCCGTATATATATAACCATTGGTCTTGGCTATAGAAGCATCATTTACTACTTCTCTCATATCAATAATCTTATCTTCGGAAATCTGCCTAGCATCCAGACCAATTGCGATATATTGCCCAGCAATTCTATTATATGTGAATGATGCATCAGCAACGTCATCACCCGAATTGTAATGAGTTAAGATTAACTGAACATTGCTTCCATCAACTACCGAAGGACCAGTTGCAATTATCACACCGTCTTCGCGAAGTTCGGGTATCAGGTGACTAACACCATCTGAACTAAAACTAATTGTAAGTCTGTCTAATGATATATCAGGTACACTTAACATAACATTAAATAATTCAGTTGAACCCTGCATAAGTGTCAATTGAACCCGATGGGTCATTGAAGTTGGGATATCTGCATAAGTTCCCGATGTACTAAGAATGGAGTAGGGAAGTGAAGAAGGTATTTCATCTATCTTCTGAATTAAAATAGGTCCATCATAAGCAATATCAGCAATTGATATCCCCGGCATGTTATCTTCCAGGTAACTTCTCACCTGATCTGCATAGTACTCGTAGGCAAGCTCAAACCGAGTTTGAGATAAGTATCCAGCTTCATCGAACGGTACAAGCGATGCTATATCAGAAACTCCTGGCTGAAAATCTTTAAATTTCCATGATGGATCCATAGCCATCCACTGCAAACCGCTACCGGGAACGTATATTTCTGCTTCCAGCCAAGTATGTTCAAAACGCATGGATACAGGATTTCCATAAGCATCGTTAATCAGTAACTGGCTAATCCCAGAATTAACAAGTATAAGAGCGGCGGCATGGGCATCGGTAACACCGAGATAGTCCATCATTACATCAATAGGTACTTCAATCTGTCCATGAACATATCGAGTAGCAATACCAGCATTTGCCATCATTTCTTCAAGCAATAAAGCTGTATCCCAATCATTTCCGGCTCCCGTTTCAAATACTGCCTGTGCTCCTTTCATCGATCCAGCATATGGTTCGAATTCTATTGTATTGAGCACATATTCATACATTTCTATTGGTAAATTGTAGAGAGCATCAGCTAGCTCATCTACCGTTGTAGCCTTATAGATATCCTGTGCAGGTATATCAATATTGATTAGTTTTCCTGCCAAAGCACTTAGATCTGATATGGGATTACCATACAATAAAAGTGATCCAAGCGAAGGTAAATTTGCAACATCAGAAACTTCTGTAATTTGGTTATATCTCAAATCAAGGAATTCGACTGAACTTGGTATTCCCAGCGTGAAAAGTTCCGAGTCATCCAGTCCAGCACGTTGTAATACCAAATGCTCTAAATTATCTAAGCCTGACAATGGAGCCAGACTGAATAGATATCCAGGATCTGAATAGTCGATAGGGATCATTGTTAGAGACTCAAGGTTTATTGCATATTCCAATCCTACCAGCGAGTCAATTACATTACTATCTACATTTAGAGCTATAAGTGACAGCATATCTGTAGTAGTTATCGGTGTACCGTTTGGTATTTGTAGGACTCTTCTAACAGCCAGTTCTAAATCAGGATCTTCAAAGATAACAATGTTAGAAGTAGTATCAATAATGAGTTCATCTGTTGTGGAGTCTGTTCCAACATTAGAAGCTGCATCGGTTGCAGTAACAGTCACATCATAGGTACCATCGGACAACGCAGGGCTAATTATATTATCAGCAAGCATCCATGTGCCATCGCCGTTATTGGTCGCATCGTATGTATTACCATCAACTGTAACAGATATAGCTGCTGCAGGATCATCAACCGTACCAGAAAGGGATGGACTGTTATCATTAGTAAGTAAAGTATCCACAGTTACCACAGGAGCAGTGGTATCGATAGTAAGTTCGTTCGTCGTAGAGTCTGTACCAACATTAGAAGCCGAATCCGTTGCAGTAACTGCCACGTCATAGGTACCATCGGCCAACGCAGGGCTTATGATATTATCAGCCAGTGTCCATGTGCCGTCACCGTTATTGGTTGCACTGTATGTATTACCGTCAACATTAACTGAAATGACTGCTGTAGGATCATCAACAGTACCTGTAAGAGCAGGAGTGTTATCATTTGTTAGTAAAGGATCAACCGTTACTACAGGAGCAGTGGTATCAATTATAAGTTCATCTGTTGTTGAATCTGAACCCATGTTGGAAGCAGCATCTGTAGCACTGACCTGTACATCATAGGTCCCGTCAGCCAGTGCAGGGCTGATTGTATTGTCGGCCAGCGTCCAGGTGCCGTCGCCATTATTGGTCGCGCCGTATGTATTACCGTCAACAGTAACTGATATAATAGCAGAAGGATCATCAATTGTACCGGAAAGAGCCGGAGTGTTATCATTGGTTAGTAAAGTATCCACCGTTACCACAGGAGCAGCGGTATCGATAGTAAGTTCGTTCGTCGTGGAGTCTGTACCAACATTAGAAGCTGCATCTGTGGCAGTAACAGACACTTCATATGTACCATCAGCTAATGCGGGGCTAATGATATTGTCGGCTAGTGTCCATGTGCCATCACCGTTATTGGTTGCATCATATGTATTACAGTCAACAGTAACAGATATAGCTGCTGTAGTATCGTCAACCGTACCAGTAAGAGAAGGAGTGTTATCATTAGTATCTAATGTATCAACCGTTACAACAGGCGCTGTAGAGTCGACAATTCCGCGAATACTTATATCTATTGTGAAAAGGAACCGATTGGGATTGTTGAAATAAAGTCTCGTTGTTATGTTTTCTCCAGATTCAAACATCCCATCAGCAACAATTCCTGAAAGGTCAATGTAATCTTTACCATCAGATGTTTTACCATCAACATTTACCAATGATATACTTGGATCACTGACATTTTCAATTACGAGCCAAATTGGAACTTTTATGGAAGTAGATGATGTATTAGCAATCGTAGTATTGAAACTAGACTGTCCAGTTTGCCGGTCATAACGACTTCTATCATAAGAGACACTTACTAGATCATCTACTTGTTCAGGTTCTATGGTCAAAGATAGCTCATGTGTGTCGAAAATGATTCCACTGGGTCCAATATCATCATCTTCAATTAGACCATAAACAAAATCCATAGAAGATTTATTTTCATTTATTTCTGCCTGAAACTGAGTATTAGTATCATTAAAGTCCGCATATTCTACTGCTTGTTGATTGTATTCCAATATTAAGTTATCTATTGGAACAGAAGTATTCATACTACTAAGTAGACTATCAGCAGATAGCATTATACGTGGTTCAAGATTTTCAAATGCTGGGGGCGTAACTGATTTTGACTTGAAACATAAGGATCTCATGTGACTGAGAAATTGCCTTATTCTTCCCATCCTACTCCTCCTCAATATGTCATTAAATAGACATACCATCAACCTGAAAGTATTTGCATATTATTCTCCTCCTGAGAAGTAACGGTAATCCCTAACCTACACGAAATAAATTTTTAAAATATGGGAAGATTTATAGAAAAAGTAAAAACTCCGACTTCAACTTTCCATCCAGCAATATGCCTAAACATTCCCATACGTCTTTCATCCATGTAACTAAAACAATAAATAAACTTATCACGATAGCCGTGGGAATAAGCCTCCTCCATAATAAAAGGCTATTAATCCCTAAAATCTTACTGGTAGTTTACATAATATAGGACCTTTTGTCAATTGTGGTAACTACGTATTTTTTAGAAGAATATCCTTATTTTTGTTCAAAAAATCAACTTTTCAAGAATTTCCTAAAAAATTTTTTTAGAAATAAAAAAACTTCCAATTCCTTGGCTAAATCAAACTTGATTTTAACTTTATACTGTTTATATGAAATTCCTATAAGTTGGTCTGACGCTTTGCAGCGTTAAGTTCAATCTGGCCAAACTTCTGCTCGTATCGTTGAATTATCTGGGTAAGTGAAATTGCCAGTCGCTTTGCGGAATAATAATTCATTATTATTCTTTCGTTTGCATTAAAGACAATTTTCCCCTCACCTTTGACTGGATCAGGAATCTGAACATGATTAAAACCAAAATCTAATACTACTTCTTCTGCGGTAGTACCAGTTAGGAAACCATTGGCATAACTGGTTTTGAGGTTCTTCTCATCTACTACTACATGTATACGTCTTTGTCCGGTTTGTTCTTTGACTTGCTCTTCAATTGGTTGCTCTGGGGATGTTTTTTCCGGAGTGCTTTCCTGTTTTTCATTAGCCATCGATTTCTCCTAAATTAATAACGGTTCAATTTATATACTTGTTCTATTAAAGCATTATACCTTAAGCTAAATCCTCAGCTTGTAGTAGAAAATTATTAGGTCAACTCCACTAACCTTCGAAAAGCTCCTTCAAATATCCGACACATTATAGCAGAATCTTGAACGAATGCAAACTTTTCTTTCTTCAAAGAAGTATTTCAAAGTGACATATTTGAATACATATTGATTATTAAGAATAGCTCGGAGTCGTGTAACCACAATTAACATTGACATATATACAACCGGCTTTTTTCAATAACCTTATCTGTCTGTACAGAAACATCTTGTACATACCTTGTTGCCATAGTCAAATTGGCATGGCCGAGTAGTCTTTGCACTGCAAATGGATCACCTGACTTTGCTGCTATCGTAGCTGCAGTTCTTCTCAAGGTATAAAAGCCTGTTCCCTGGGGTACGTTGAGACCAGCTCTTATAATCAATCTCCTAAATTTTGTGGAAATTAAATTTGTAACAGTATACTTTTCATTGCCATTGTCACTAACTCTCACATTTGTTTGTATATAAGGCTTCCCCTTGGATGTATAAAAGACCAAGCTGCCTTTTCTGAGAATATTTTGAAGTGACTTCACTGTCTCAGGCCACAAAGGCAAATCTCTGTAAATACCGGTTTTCCTCCTCGGCAATATCACCCTGTCATTCACAAAATTCAAGTCGATCCATTTCAGGTATGCACAATCTGTACACCCAAATCCACAGTTTAATCCAAGCCATATCATCGCCTGCATATTAATGTCTGCGATAGATAATAATATGTTTATCTGTTCTGAATTGAAAGTGAATCTATCCTGATGAATTTCTTTTGCTCTTGAAATTGCATCAATGTTCGGAATATCCTTAAGAATGTCATTTTTTCTTGCCCAATGAAACATCGCTTTCATAATACTAAGATGAAGGTTCAATCTGCAAACAGAGCTATAGTGTTTTTGGAGACTTCTCTTGTAATTCTGCAAACTAAGCGTTGAAATATTTTTTATTTTACAATTTTCACCAAGAAAGTCTTTTAGCTTATTCAGACTTCTGATTTGATCATTATGGTGGCGTGCGGAAAGATTATTCGCCTGTAACTTTGTATTTTGATACTTTAAATACATGTCACAAATTTCTTTTAATGTCACAGTACCATTAACTGTTTTTTGTAGGGCACTATTATAACCATGCAGAAATATTGCCTGATCAAGATAGCTTTCAAGAGCTTGTTGCCGGTCAGAGCCGAAGTAATAAATATGCCCCCTGATCTTTTTACAATACTGCCCTGTTGGGTGAAGTGTGAGCGGAAATTTGTCTGAACGAGTTTTTCTGACTGAACTTTTCATGATTTTCTCCTCCTAAAAATGACCTTTTTAAAACGATATTTGTGAAATAGTTGTACAAACGGTTGTAAATTTATCATAAGAAAGTCCGAAACTAAAACCATAACAAATTGCAGGTCATAATCTTATGATTATTATATGAAATGAGAGGAGGCAGGTCATTTGATCCTTTTACTATTATGTGTTACAAAAGGATATCAGAAATTAAAA
>CAZVOA010000005.1:0-123857 GCA_964628465.1 uncultured Pirellulales bacterium
AAAATAGCCCCAAGGGGATTCGAACCCCTGTTGCCGGGTTGAAAACCCGGTGTCCTAGGCCTGCCTAGACGATGGGGCCACAGAACTACTCTAAACTGATTGCTTCTTCCGGGCAAGCGTCAACGCAAACCCCGCAATCAATACATGCTTCGCTATCAACTTCAGCTTTTTCATCAACCATGCTTATTGCTTCACTTGGACATTCAGAAACGCAAGTTTCACAACCAGTGCATTTTTCTTTATCAACATTAGCCGGCATTTACCTTATCCTTTCAATAAAACAAATATTCGTTCTCAACAGAGGATATTCTGTCAAATAAAAACGGAATGTTACACGATTCTAAATATATTACAACCCAATTTTAAAGATTTTTCCAATATTTTTTTAAAACTTTTCATTTTTCTAATAAATTTAATACTATTGTTCATTTCCAAAGCGAATTTTTAGTATTTCCGCTGCCGCGATATCTTTCACTAACTGATTCCGGTCATTTTTTGAAATACTTTCCAAAACCCTTGTAAATTTATCTTTCTGACTTTCTGCGAGCAAATAAACCGCCATCATCCTGACAGGCCAATCAGAATTATATAAATTTTCCGATAAAGCCTGTACAAGCTCATAATCGAGCGTTAAAGGCATTAACTCAGCCATAGTAAAAACTTTAACCACCCAGCCGCTATTATCTGGATTCCTTAATAATCCAGACTCAGATACAAGTGATGATTTCAACATAGATTGTATTCCATCAGAAAAAACCACACGATATTCAGTTTTACGACCGGAAAGTGCTTGTTGTTCTTTTAAAAGACTTATAAAAAGCTGCGCAGATTGAGTTTTTTGCGATGCCTGACTGGTAGATATAGAATCGACTAAATTCCTGATGCCATTAGCGGAGATAACAATTCCGGGTCTCTTTACATTGACTGATACCGGATTAATGCTGGCAAGTCCATTATTTACTCTATCGCCGTTTATATTTACAGGATCAATATACAAAACAAATGTTATATTAAGATTTGCCTGCGGATACGCTAACAGCATCTCTCTCAATTCACCTGTAATAAGCCTCAGATTGACAATTTTGCTTTTACCCGGCTCAATTACGCCATTACTTTCAATTCTTTTTGATACAAGATTTGAGATTTTTCTGCTCATATCGCCATTAACAATAGCGTCAATTCTGATATTACCTTTAAACAAACTCTCATCGCTTATAACAAGAGGTTCAGAAGAAGTATTTGTTATTGAAAACGCGCTATCTAATTCACCTCCAAACGATAACTCATTTTTTCTGATATTCAAGGCGAAAGAAAACATCTTTTCCGGCTTAATGAAATCAGGAACCAATCTGCTCCCGAATATATTATCGATACTCGCCTGAACAAAATCTGTATTTACCGGAGGAACATATTTTTCACCATTTTTAGATAAAATCTCTTTTGCATGTTCCGCTTCAAACGAACCCGGATCACGTGCGATTGCCCTGTTGAGTCTTTCTATACCCTGACTTCCCGAACCCTCTTCCAGAAGGATTTGCGCAAGAGCTAATTCTGATATCTGTGTCGGAGGAAATTGATTGATAATCGACTTAGCAGTACCGAATTCCTTTTTCTGTGTAAGCGAATAAGCGAGCAGAGAAGCCTCTATGGGAGAACTTGAATTCGCGGCAAAAGCCCTGTTTGCCCATTCCATTGCTTTATCTGGTATAGGCAATACAAAACTGTAAAACCACGCAATTTCAGCTTCAGTTATGCCGGGTGACTTTTTACTCAACAGATCGAGAGCCTTATTTTCAGCGTCCATTATTATTTTTAACGCGACGTTACTCTGGCCGAGTTTGCCTGCCGCCCTTCCGGCGAGGCTTTCAATCCTGATATCAAATTTTCCTGTCTTTCGTACAAACTCAGCGATTTCAAGACATTTGCTTTGATGTTTCTGAGAATTATAGCAGTTGATTGACCATGGAACATAAATATCGGCAGGAATATTTTCAGTTGGATAAAGATACGCAAATAAATCAAAGCTATATTGATAAGCCATAGCCGCCGAATCATATAACTGAAACTGTTCGAGACTTTGACAAAAAGCAAGCACTGTTTTAAGGTCTATCGGATTTTCACGTAAATCCAAACGTAAACGTTCAATATATTCCGCCGGACTTATTTTGGATGGCGATAATTCGTATAACCTGCTGAACGCAATCTTATTATACTTGTTTATCTGATACGCCTGTCTGAAATATTTTTCCGCTTCAACTGCTGAATTAGCCTGAAGTTTAAGCATACCAAAGTTTGTCAGTAGCTGAGAGGTTATGGCTGGATTTTTATTTTCAAAAAGCCTTATCATTTGTTCAAGAAGTGCTTGTTTCTCGGCAGGCGATTCGGTTTGATTTAGCATAAATAAAACAGCATTATACGCAATCTCGAAATCAGCATTTTCATTCACATATTTCTTGAAAAGAGTATTTACCAAAGTTAAATGACTTTGTGCCTTGGAATCGATTGTCGATGCACGCCTCTCCGGAAACCTGCATATACATTTTAACAATAATGAGCGAACATCAGCATTATTGTCATCAAGATTCATGGCGCCGATTAAAAATGAAATCGCAAGTTCATTCTCAATATACTGTGTATCATTGGAATTTGCCAAATCATAAGCTATTTCATAAAATTTTTGACTCAGGGATGGTGAGTATAAAGCAGCGGCGGATACTGAATTCCCTAATGAATTTAACGATGAACGCTCAGCGGCCAATCCTGAACCGCAGAGTAAGGCAAGTAATATTAAAACATATAATATTTTATGAATATTTCGCATAGCAAATGCTTTTAGCACTTAGACCGATAAAAGTCAATTTATATTTACAAAAACAATGTATATAGATTTTCTCTAAGCATTTATCTATTTATCGTCTTTTCAGGGGCGGCATTTAAGGAAATGCGAAAATTAAGGAACAAAATAAGATATTATCACATCCAGCGGCGTGAAAACAATGATAACATTTCATTTCGCAGTTTTTTCGCAGCAAGAATATACACTATAATTGCCGTTGGGATAATTGTAAGCAGTCTTATGCCGTCAAATAATCTGTTGAAAGGTAAACTCTTCATCGCCAGGAGAATTAAAACGCAAACTAAAGTCATAACAAATGTTCCTGCGAGAGTCTTTATAGTATTTTCGAATAAACCTTCCAATATTGCTGACTTCAATTTCTTTTTTAGAATAATTAAGAGAATCACAACCTGGAAATACGAACATACAGCCGTGGAGGTCGCCAGCCCAGCCGTACCAATAAACCAAATTAGAGTGAGATTTAATATCACATTAGCAAAAACAGCGATTAATGCGCTTTTTACCGGCGTTTTGGAATCCTGCATCGAATAAAATGTCTTTGCCAGAATCTGCTGTCCAAAATAGCCGCAAAGACCCAAAGAATAGCAAATTAGTGTCATGGTAACGTTATTAGTATCAACCGCGGTAAATTTGCCGTGCTGAAAGAGAACGGAAAGAAGAGGCTTTGCAACAATAATCAGACCTGCAGTCGCTGGACAGGCAATAAAGACTGCTCCACGAAGACCTTTGGAAATTGTTTGGACAAGCGAATTATAATCCCCTTTTGCGACATCTGCACTCATAACTGGAAATATGGCAGTAGCAAGAGAAATACCCAGCACACCAAATGGAAGCTGGTACAATCGCTGAGCGTAGTAAAGATGCGAAACGGAGCCTCGCAGCATCGGATAATGAACATGCTTTCCAAACAATAATAAGAAATCTTCCGGCTTATTACCGGAAAACCACCAGGCAATCAGGTCATCGAACAAAGTATTTAATTGCGTTACTCCCAAACCGAGTATCATGGGAAGCATCATATAAAATATTTTTTTATAAGGCTCAGAATGCACATACCAAGCGAAATTTAATATAACTCCCGCTTTTTTAAGAGGCGGAAGTTGGATATACAATTGAACAAAACCCGCCGCAAGAACGCCGAGAGAAACTACGACAAGCTGAGTTACGGCTTCTGTTTTCCATATCCATCCTGTCGCGATAATTGTACCAATTATGAAAAAATTTAATACAATCGGCGCCAATGCGGGCATGGCAAAATGTTTGTGTACATTTAAAATTCCGCCAAGAATTGCCTCCATGCAGATAAATAACATATATGGGAGCATAATCAGGCTCAATGCCATTATCAATTCTGAGTCGGATGTTTTTGAAAAATAGCGCATATACAACCACATTCCCAGTTGTCCGACAAGGACAAGCGCCGCGAGGAACATAAACATAACTGTCACAACAGTATTAAGAAGAGAAGATGCCTGTTTAGGATCCTTGTGAAGCACTTCTGAATAAACAGGAATTAATGACGCTGAAGCCGCTCCTTCACCGAAAAGCCTCCTGCTGAGATTCGGAATCCTGAACGCTATCAGCCATGCGTCAAGAAATCCTGTCGCTCCGAAAAAATGGCTGTATGCCATATCTCGAAGCATTCCAAAAACCCTGCTTAACGCAGTTAATAATGCTATTTGCCTAAATCCTTTTATCATTGTATGTTTTATCAACTCCCGAGAATTGTTTTTATGCTTACCTGCTGTGATTAGCCAAAATATAATTAGTCCATTAATTCTTTCCTGCCAGAGAAAACGGCCTGCATCTTCCAATATTATTCAACAAACCCACTGCCATCATATTTACCATCAGACTCGAACCGCCGTAGCTGACAAATGGCAATGTCAATCCTGTAATCGGCATTATGCCCATAGTCATACCAATATTTTCGACAATCGCGACAACAAACATTGTAACGATACCCACCGCTATCAATCTTCCAAATGGGTCTGTATTATTTGACGCGATTTCCAGGCCGCAGGCAATGACAATTATATACAGACCAATTAATACCAGGCATCCCCAGAAACCCCATTGCTGCGCGATTATGGAAAAAATAAAATCATTATGCCTTTCGCTGAGAAAATCATATTTAACAAAAGGCCCTTTTCGGAATCCATAGCCAAAACCGTTATTTATTCCGCCTGATGTGACTGCATATTTCGAGCGAATCAAATGATAGCCCCAGTCATTCCTCCACTTATTTTGAGTAAATTTCTCTCCTACAAGCAGTTCACCGAACCATTCATGCTTTTCAGCGGCGTTACGTATTTTTTCGCTTTGTAAAAGTACACTGCTTATTCTAATTCGTTGATATGTCTGCATTTTAAGCCACATAAAAGGACTTACAAGAGCCGCCAATAAGATAATGATTAATAAATGCTTTACCTTCGCCCCGGCGACAAAAAGCATCGTAAATAAAATAGGCATCATCAGCATAACCGTCCCAAGGTCAGGCTCAAGTAAAATCAGCACCATAGGCAATAGAGTTAAAAGGAAAGGACCCATCAAAGCTCCGAAACGCCTGTAATTGCTCCTGTATCTCAAATACCACGCAAGAGTTATAATATAAACCACCTTGAAAAATTCCGACGGCTGAATTCTTGGCAACATAGGATGAAATACAAACCACCGATGAGCAAAAGTTGTGCTTTGAGGAGCGAAAGGCAAAGGAACAACATAACGGCTTATGAGTAAAAGGATTAAAGCGATTAACCCTATACCAAAAAGCCAATAACTCATCTCCCCGAGACGCCTGTAATTAATTCGATTAACAAGAAGAAATACGACCAGACCAGCAGCGGCAAAAACTATTTGCTTTTTGTAATAGACGATTAATTTTTCAGAATGGCTGGATGGACTACGCTCTATTGGATGACCTACGGAATAAATCACGGCCACCCCAATGCCAATCAACGCAATTGTTGCCAGCAACAAGCATATCCGTACAAATAATAATCGTCCTTTTAAAAAATTATTCATAAACTTTGTATTCTATCGCAAAAATAACAAAATAAATATTCATTTTTTGCAAAATATTACAGGTGTAAATAAGACATGTTTACAAGAAAAGTTTATTGGGATTCCTCGGACTTGGGCCTGGCCATCTGGCGCAAGCCATCCCGTTGACCTTGTGGAGGCGCGTTTCGTTCAACTACTGTTCTATAACGCTTATTTTATGATGATTTGTCATGCTGAGCCGCAGGCGAAGCATCTGGCTCGGTCTGGCTATCGATGCCCAGATTCTTCATTGCACTCAGAAAGACGATTTACTGGTTTACCGAAGTTGCTTTCGTTCATAGGTTTATAGCCGTTCTCTTCGCAGAAGTTTCGGTATGCACTGTACACGTCAGCACAAGGGAGATAATGCGAATCAAGTGCGGGCTGGTAATTATCCATCAGGTCGTGAATATGTATATCAGGGCTTGGTGTCCTATGTGTCCTAAGAAAATCCTACTTGTGGTTGTATTCAGAGACAGATTAATATTAATGTAATATTAAGTAGGAAATTGATAGGGTACATAGGACACGGCGTACAAAAATAGATGATTGTATATGTTTAAACCGAGCATCATACATTTGCTATAATTACGAAAGAAATATTATGAAATATCTTGACTTAATTTCTCTGTATTTGTAACCTATTCCTGTATAGTAGAGATTATCGAATGCGGCCTTTTACATACGAAAAGGCATGCTTGTGTAAAATGAACGCGAAAACTTTTAGAGAAATAGGTAACAGTGGGAATGTTTATTATTTAATAACTGAGAGGATACTTAAACACGAACATACCGGAAGACATCTTGGCAGTGAGAAGTTTATGTTAAGATTGGAGAAAATGTTAGATATAATGTTAAAACCAAAAGGGCTGGAAGACCGAAGAAAAAGAAAATTAATTAGTATGGTGTCCCCAGATTACACTAATATTTCAAAGTTGACATGAATTTCTTAATGATGTACATAAAAGATATATTTTCTAATTGAGTAGTATTTTCAATGATTTGAATCTTATTTACTTTATATATTTTTTAAGTATTAAAGGTGTATTAGTAGTATGGAAACAGGATTTATTTTTTGGATTTGGGTAATTATAATAATAGTCTGTTTACTTTTTTTAATCCAAGGTATAAAGCGTAGAAAATGGTTCCGTATGATTATGTCTGGCTTTATAATGGTTCTTTTCGTTATGATGATATTAAATTTTATTTATAGATCGTATATGGCATCGTCTCCAGACTGGATTTATAAACAAGCTTTTGGTATCACACCAGATAATTCTGTGAATATTATTAATGCAAAATATGAATTTGGTGCAGATTTTACTGTTATTTTTCTTAAATATGAAATAACCGATGTAAACAATGTAAATATATTAAATGGTGATATTTCTGAAATATCGGTTTCCGATTATAAAGATGAGATATTATTTATTGAATCTCCAAAATGGTTTAAACCATTAGATGACCCCCAAACAAAATATTTTCAAAATGAACCATTTAGTTCCCCCAGAGTATTTGTGTCTTTAAGTGAAAAAAATAACTTAATTTATTACTATAGTTCAAAATCAGATTAAGCATACTTTAGAAATATTTAGTGTTCTTTATAAAAAATGCGGCGCATTAACATGCGAAGTGCAACAAAGCCATATTGATTATCACGAGTCAACCGGCAGCACAATAACAATAACTATATCACACAATCGGGGACTCTGTCCCCGTTCCCCTGGGATTTTACGCTTTAAGCAAGAAGCATGATAGTGAAGACAAGGCGATGCCGTTATATATTGACATGGACATTGGGGACAGCCACCGTTATCTGCGAGTGACATTGATTACAGCGTAAAGTGTGGAGCGTATAGTATCTGGATTCCCGCCTTCGCGGGAATGACAGAGTCGAAACCCTCATGCTTCATCTTGGCCTTAATGGTTTTACATGGATTTTATATAGGGGTAGCCAGTGATTTTTAATGTGTGTATTTATTTTGGTGTTTGTTTTTTCTTGTTTCTCAGGCGGTAAATCATTGCGAGAATCTGTGCAACAGCTACGTATAAATCTTCCGGAATTTGTCTGCCCGGCTCGACGGAAGCGTAGATTGCCCTTGTCAGTTCCGGCCTGCTTATAATCGGTACGCCGTAAGCACGTGCAACTTCCCTGATTTTTTCAGCCGTGTGGTCGGCGCCTTTTGCTACAAGAATCGGCGCTTCCATAGTTTTGGAATCGTAACGTATCGCAACCGCATAATGTGTCGGGTTTACAAGAACGACGGTAGCTTTCGGGACTTCCTGCAACATGCGTTTGAACGCGGCCTGGAACTGTATCGTGCGAATGCGTCGTTTGACATCTGGAGAACCTTCTGTTTCCTTGTGGTCTTGCTTGACTTCCTGGCGCGTCATCTTTAAATCATCCATGAATTTCCATTTCTGGAACATGCTTTCGGCAAGACTTATTACTAATAAAGCGATTGCAATTCGTATCACAAGGCCAAAAATCAGTTTTGAAGTGACAGAAAGAATCTGATCCGCATATGCCCATCTAAGCGACGCGAATATATCGAGTTTATCCTTGATATAATACCAGACAATTATCGAAACAAAAACAAGTTTAAGAATTGATACGAGCAGTTTTACGAGAGACTGCATATTAATCAGTTTGCTGAATCCTTCAATTGGATTGAGCTGATTAAATTTTAATTCGAGTGCCTTTGGAGCAAAATTAAAGCCGCCCATCAGGATTCCGGCCCCAATTGAGCCAATCATCATGGCCACCAGAATAGGGATCGTTATTATTATCGAATCAGTAATTCTTACGCTAAAATAACTCACAAAACTTTGCGTATCCGCAAAAGCGCTATTATCACAATTAAAGCCCAATTCCATCTGATTTTTGAACCAGTTAAACAATGACGGACCTGATATAGCTGTCATGGCAATCAAAACAATCAACGTCACAGTCGATGTCAGTTCCTGACTCTGAGGGACCTGCCCCTTGTCTTTCGCCTTCTTCAACTTACGCGGCGTTGGCTGCTCAGTCCTTTCTGCTGCTGGTTTTTCCGCCATAAATACTTCCTAACACAAAATCAAACTGGAATTAATTTGTTCATAAGCTCCGCGAATTCTGATACGAAAGAGCTTAAAAACGGTACAAAAATCGCCATCATAAACAGACCCAAACCAACACGTACAGGCAGGCTTATAAAAAGTATATTCATTTCTGGAACGATACGAGCTAAAATCGCCAGTACGACCATGAGAAGTAAAAACGCGGCAAGAATCGGAGCCGCTAATTTCAAACCAGCACTAAGCATAACTGTTCCGGTACTCACTATTCCGCCTGTAAGAATTTCGATAGTCGGGATACTTCCTATTGGATACGATTCATAACTTTGCGTAATTATTGAAATGAAGAGATGATGGCCGTTGGCACTAAGAAATAACAGGATGAAAATCATTTCAAGCAAACTACTGAGCGCTCGCGAACTCTCGCCCGTCAACGGATCCAGAACTTCCGACATTGTAAAACCTATCTGGTCTTCAACTATTTCGCCGCCAATTTTGACTGCCGAGAAAATGCACCTCGCGACAATACCGAGAGCAAGTCCGTAAATCGCCTCGTTAGAAATCAGCAAAAATGCCTGAAAGGAAGATACTTGTGTTAAATTTAAGGTATATGGAACAATTGTAGAAAAAAATATTGATAAAATGATAACCATTGCGGCTTTCATGTTTACAGGGACTACCAGCCAGCCGAATACAGGAAGGATTAGAAAGAATGCCGATAACCTCGTCAAAATCAATACAAAGCCAAGCAGCTTTTCGATTGCCGGTTCCATGTTATATTAGCGCCCGATATTTTCAATATAACTGAATATTTCTGTTGAAAAGCCAAGTAATATCTGGAGCATCCAACTGGCGAATATGATAGTAACAGCTCCTACCGCCAGAAGTTTCGGCACAATAGTAATTGTCATATCTCGAATCGATGTAACTGCTTGAAACAATGTCACGACTAAACCCACAACAAGGCATGTCACTAAAACCGGTGCGGACAATAACAACGCCGTTTCGAGAGTATGACGTCCCAGGTAAATAATAAAACTACTATCCATAATATTTCTCCTATAACCGATTCATGACTAAGAAGCCATACCGTATAACACAGAATAAATCAGTTAAAACCAAGGCTAATACTTTTCGCGAGCAATCCCCATCCATCAATTAGAATAAATAATATCAGTTTGAAAGGCAGTGAAATCATAGAAGGAGGCAGCATCATCATGCCTGCGCTTAGCAAAATTCCGGCAATAACAATATCTAATAATAAAAACGGGATAAACAGAAGGCAGCCAATCTCGAAGGATGTCCTGAACTCGCTGATAATAAACGCCGGTGTCACGATGTGCATATCCAAATCCATAGCGTTTGCCGGCGCCTTTATCTTTGCCATTTTCACAAACAAAGCAATGTCAGCCTGCCTGCATTGCCGCAGCATAAATTCCTTAAGGCATGAAACAGCTATATTTGACGCTTCCGGGAATTCAATTTCCTCGGCCAGGTACGGCTTAACGGAATTTGTATTGATTTTAGAAAAAGTCGGCGCCATTGTGTACAATGTAAGGAATAACGCCAGGCCAATTAACGATATAGTCGGCGGTATCGTCTGTGTTGTCAAGGCACGCCTCACAAACGACAATACAATTATAATTCTCGCGAATGAAGTCGTCATTATCAAAAGGCTTGGTAAAAGTGCTAAGCCGCTGAAAACAATAACAAGCTTGACCGGCGTTGACCAGTCTTTGCCTTCGCTTTCGGACGCCATTGATTTATCTATAACATTTTTCAAATCTGAAATTGAAGGAAGCGCATTGTTTATCGCATTATTAGAGGAAGTTCCAGAACCATTATCTAATGAAGGTGTTTCGATTCCGAGCGTATTTAAATTAATTTGCCCCTGACCATTCGTGTTTTGCGCAAAGCAAAGGTTAGCAGAAATGAGTACTGCTGAAACAATGAATATATTTTTACATATTTTACAAATCATGAATATTTTAATCCAGTCCGTCTTCCTGAAGCGGCATACTCGATGAAAATTCCGTCAGGTCCGCAAGTTTACTTATGTTTTCGTTCGTACTTCCAATCAAGAGTCTGCGTTTTCCAATTTCAATAAGATGCACCGATTTGCGAGGTCCAAGATGCACTGTTTCGACAACATGGATTTCTTTTCCCTGCAACTTAGCGATATTTGGAAAATATTTCTTTATCATAAAAACAGCCGCCGCGCCAAGGATAAGAATAAAAACCATCGAAAGCATTATCTTATAGAATATTTCTGTTCCCTTTATTGGCGAATTTCCAGGAAAACCTGTATCATTCTGAAAAAGAGTATCCGTTTTCTTTGTTCCGCTGGTTGAAACCTGATTAGAATCAATGGTTTGATTTTGAATTGCTTCATTATTTGAATTTGCACCGGCTGAATACAAAAATATTACAAAGAAACACAGCATAGCTATTGCTATAAACAAAAAGTTCTTTTTCGTATATTTTGCGTTATTCTGATTCATATTTCTTCTTATTCAAAAACAGTCTGTAGATTCAGCATCTGACTTTAATGGGAAGTGCAAATATCGTACCAGAAGCAAAAGGTGCATTATCTCATCAAGAATAAAGACAAGATGATATAGAATTGATAATTATGTTAAATAAATTGACGCTGATGATTAGTTTTGTGTCAGTACCGCGATAGCTATTTGCTTTTGAGAAGAAATTTCGCTGCCAGGACCTGCCCATTCTCCTCCTGAACCTGCCCCCCATGAATAAACGGACCATTTCGGGCCAGGCCCTAATACATTTGAATTGTTTTTACTATCCAGCATAGATTCCAACGAAGCTCTTATATACTTGGCAACAATTTCAGCTCGCATCGCTGAGATTAACCACTGTTTTTGTTGATTTTTCTCTTCAGGAGCAAGACCTAAAATATAAAGCGAAACAGGTTCTCTCGCTTTGCTGATAACCAGATTTTTGCAAAATTCAGTTAAATATTGTTTTGTTGACTCATCGAGTTCAACCTTACCCTGTTCAAATTTAATATTATTATCAACTGAGAAATTGTTCTTTTTAGCGATTATTTCCGGTGGAATCGCAGCCGCTGATTCTTTTACCTTTTCAAAAATCCGTCGAAGCTGTTCGGCTTTGGCGTCGATGGTTCTTGTGTCGGCAGTTTCATCAGGCTCATCTATGCTATATTTTATTTTAGTACTGCCAAGTTCCGGCGAACTATGCCTTCCCATTAGAATGCCAAGACCCATACATCTTATGGACTTCAGAAAAGCATCCCTGCCTCTATCATAAAATTCCGCATCCTGAGTATCAGCAAGAGTTAAAAGCATTACAAAAAACGTCAACAGAAGAGTGACCATATCGGAAAAGGTCACGATATACGCCGGTACTTTAGGACCGTCATCTTCGCTTGTCTGACGTACACGTCTCAATTGTATATGCTCCTTTGCAGCAATGATATTTCTACAAAGCTTTCTTCTTCTGAATCAGAACTTTTATATGATGTCGTTCCTGAAATAGAAACACTTAAGCGATTTTTATCAATACGCTTGTTCGAAATCAGATAATTCATAACTGCACAGGCACGCTCAAGATGTATAGATTCAGACTTCTCGTCATAAACCGGACTTCTTTCACTAATAACGACACGGTTTGTCATTTCAGCAAGATATAAAGCTAAATCATTGAGTATCTCACGTCCTTTAGTAGAAAGAATTTTACCATTGCCATAGAACAGGTTTTTCGATGGTAAAAGCAAAACTACCCCATCATTTAAATCACTGGATAACTGTTCTTCCAGAAGACCTTCATTCTTACTTTCACTCTGTGTTGATTTTTCACTTCCTACATCATCGTCATTTACATATTTTATAGGTTCGATTACATTAAGTGAATCTCTACTGTCATGAGGCAGAGGAAAAATGGAATCCAGCGCATGAGAATAAATAGCCTGCAATTTGCTGAATTTTTTGTTGTCGAAAGATGAAAAGCTAAGTAAAAGTACAAAGAATGTCAGCAAAAGCGTCATACAATCACTAAATGTCACCATCCATTCCGGTGCGCCTTGCTGGGTTTCTTCTTCCTGTGGTTTACTCTGCCTTGCCATTATACAGTAGCTTTCACTTCTTTTCTTCTGCTCTGCGAGACAAATACCTGCATCTTTTCACGAATAACAGTAGGACTGTCGCCCTCTGATATCGCACAAACACCTTCTATAATCATTTCTTTGGCTGTGGTTTCGGCCTTTGAATAAATTCCAAGCTTGCCTGCGAGCGGTATAAAAATCAGGTTTGCCACGAATGCGCCATAAAATGTAGTAAGCAGCGCGACAGCCATACCAGCGCCAATTTGATCAGGCGAAGACATATTTTTAAGCATTTGTACGAGACCAATAAGCGTACCAATCATACCAAAAGCCGGAGCGGCGGCTCCCATAAACTCGAGAATTTTTTTTCCTGTCGCATGACGGTCGCGCAGATAATCAATCTCAAGTGACAGGAGGTCTCTTATCGTTTCAGCATCCTGGCCATCAACAAGCATTTGCATTCCCTTAACGAAAAATAAATCTTTTATCTTCGGAATTTCCTGTTCGAGAGCAAGAGCGCCATCACGCCTGTTTATAGCCGCGAAGTTGACCATATTCTGGATTATTTCCGTTGCAGGCGGAATTTTTGCCACTATTGTTTTTTTTATGATTGAGAAAATACCAAGAAACTGAGGCAATGAAAAATGTATCAACGTCGCGCATATCATACCGCCGATAGTTAAAGCCAGTGAAGGAATATGAATAAATGCCTTCCCCATTCCACCGGTTACACAAGAACCTATAACAACAATAAAACCAAGTAATACGCCAATGATTGTTGCGATATCCATAAACTAATTAACCTCAGATATTTGTTTCAACCTTCTGCTCAAATCCGCGGCTAATTCAGGTTTTGACACGGCAAGATCAGCCAAAAGCTTGGCCTTTGTCCTGTCACCCATAAAGTAAAGAATTTTTACCGCGTCATCAAAACTGTTTATTCCGCTTGTTTCTTTTCCTGAATCAGTTTTTTCACACATGTTAGTAATGATTAAACTTGCGCTGCTCGAATCCATTTTGTCATAAGTCGCGGCAATAGATGCAAGATTATTCGTTTCCTGTTTTTCGATTTCGAGACGACTCCTGACCAGCTTGTCCTTCTCGCTTTTAATGTTGGCGGTAATTGAAGCCAACTCAATCTGCAAATTGTTCAGCTTCTCAATATCCTGCTTCAATATATCCTGAGTCAATTGCAGCCGTTGTTCTCGAACTTTAAGATTTTCGAGTTTTTTGTCATAATCCTGCATTTTACCGCGAAGTTCATGAATAAGATTATTGAGCTGCTGTTCCGCCAAATATTTCGTTGACGGCTCAAAGTTTGGAACTGATTGCGAAGCATTTGAAACAATCGCAGAATCCCCTGTTTCCCGTATTTCCTGTTTGGCATGTTCTTGGGCTATCGCTTTTTGTTTTGCTTTACCAGTAAACCATATAAAACCAAAACTTCCGCCAAAACTAACCAATCCCAACACTATCGTAAGTAACAAAAATTTCTTACTCACTTTTAATCTCCTAATTATGATTTCTTACAAACATTATACTTGATTCTTCATCCATTTCTTTTTGTTCGATTTTTTCCTGCTCTTTTATATAATCTTCTTTTGCCTGAGCCTGCAATTTTTCCATTCCTTCTTTTGCCTGTCTTAATTTTACTACTTCATCCAGCTTTTGTTTCTGCTGTAATTCAAGCTCTTGTATTTTTTTTTCAAGACTTTTAATTTTTTCATTGCCCGCCGCTGAATTCTTCAAAAAGAATTCCTGCTCAGCTAATCTTTCGCGAGCGTTTTTACCGGATAAATCCTTTATTAAATTTTCCAGAATTTTCTTTTGCAAAAGCAATTCACATCGCGTCGCGGCGAGTTTTTCAGTTAAGGCGAATAATTCAACTCTTGCTTTCTGCTCCTGCATTATTCTAATTTCAAGAACGCGTTGTAATCTCCAATCAAACTTTCTCATATTTCATAATTTCTTATCTATGAACCAAGCAATTGATTCCAGGAATTTGTAATTGCTGTTAATCTTCGCAGTGTCTCATCAAAACTTGTTTTTTCACGAACAGGCTGAATGAGAAACTCGCGAATTTTGTCAATCAAAGCAATCGCGCCATCTATCCGCCTGTTACTGCCGGAAGAAAAAGCACCTATATTTATCAGGTCTTCCGCATCCAGGTAAGTAGCGTAAATTTCCCTTAGTTTCTGTGCGGCAATTTTATGCTCTTTACCTGCAACAACTGACATCAAACGACTCACACTCTGTAAAATATCTATAGCCGGATAATGCGCTCTCTGGGCAAGTTTTCTCGAGAGAACTATATGCCCGTCAAGCAGACTTCTTGCGCTGTCAGCAACAGGGTCGGACAAATCATCATTTTCCACAAGAACGGTAAGAATACCGGTAATACTCCCGAATTCTGCGCATCCTAATCTTTCGATAAGTCTTGGCATGAGAGCAAATACGCTCGGGCAATAACCTTTTGAAGCAGGCGGTTCACCAGCGGCAAGCCCTATCTCTCTTTGCGCCTGTGCAAAACGTGTCAGAGAATCCATCATAAATAAAACATTTTTACCAATGTCCCTGAAATATTCCGCTATCGTTACAGCGACAAACGCCGCTTTAACTCTTTGAATTGGCGGGGAATCGGACGCGGCTACTATAATAACGCTTCGTTCCAGGCCTTCCGGGCCAAGGTCTGATTCAAGAAATTCTCTTACTTCACGGCCTCGCTCACCTATCAACGCGACAACATTGACATCAGCTTCGCTTGAATTCGCGATATCGCCAAGCAAAACACTTTTACCTACGCCGCTGCCCGCGAAGATTCCTATCCTTTGCCCCCTGCCGCAGGTTAATATTCCATCTATAGACCTGATTCCAAAAGCTAATGGTTTTGTAATTTTTTCCCTGCTCAATGCAGGTGGACTGCCCGCATCCAATGCTTTTTTGTCAGTGCCATCCAGCGGACCTTTGTTATCAATCGGCTCACCAAGTCCATTCAAGACTCTGCCAAGTATTTTTTCGCTCAGCATAATATATCGCGGCGCGGTTAACGCGGTAACCGCGTCACCTGGCGAAATACCAGAAATATGCTCCAGAGGCAAAAGAATTAAATGGTCATGATGGAAACCAACTACTTCCGCCAAAACGCGCTTTCCATCGCGAATATTTATACAGCACAGCTCACCAAGTCCGACTGATGGGCCGTTCGACTCAACAGTAAGACCGGACACTCTTACAATCGAACCGCTGCAACGGAGAGTATTCGTGTTGTTGAGAACATTGTGATATTTCACAAAGTCAATCAGGCTGTCGCTTTCACATTGCGTCTGGCATATTGTATCAGGTATATTTGACATATATCAATTTCTTACTGTGTATTTTTCAGAGCTTTTTCTATTTGCTCAAGCTGATCATTGATTAAAGAAATAATTGTTCCTTTTGATGTTTTTACCAAACATTCAGCACGTCCGACATTAGGATCCGCGATTAAAGTAACTCCTGGCGGTAAAGTGCTTTTATCTTTTTTTATAACCTCATGACACTGCTCGTAATCTTCAGGATTCAAATGCACTACAACATCCTGATTCGTTGGCGAAATCTTAAGAGCTTCTTTAATTATGGATTCAATTTCATAATCTTTGTTTTCGATTTTCTGTGCCAGGATTTTTCTCGCGATTTCTATCGAAAGTTTCGCGATTTCTTCCCCCCGCCGGGCCACAATATTTCCGTAATATTGATTCACTTTCGCTGCCGCCATTTTTAATGAATTACACGCGGAGGCAAATTCTTTTTTTTGCTTTTGTAAAACTAAATCATTAATCTGTTCAGCATTTTTCATTTCATTTTGAAAAGACGCTGTACTTCCATCGAAAATCGTTATCGATTTAATTACATTATCAAGATTTAGCGATATTTGGCTGACCATTTGTTATTCTTCTATAAAAGCAAGCTCTCCACTGACATTTTTTTCCCGAAGCATATTAACTATATCTTCCCTGGCGTTTAAAATATCTTCTTTCTTTGGACTCGACATAAGAGAGGTTTCCTCTTCTAATGCCGCGTTTGCTCTTTCGGAAATATTCGACATAATCTTTTTAACTATTTTTTCTTCACCTTTATACATCGCCAAAGCCAGTTTTCGCGAATCAAAACCTCGCAATATTTCCTGCAGCGACCTGTCTGTAATTAATGGAATATCTTCCCATAGAACCATTAGTTTCAATACATTTACACCGGCATCTGCATCTTTTTCTCTTATTGAGTTAACCAGGCCATCACGAATATCTTTTCCGAGATTTCTTAAAATAACCGCGACTTTACGCAGTGGATTCTCAGTCTGAGTGTCTTCGGAAAGCCCGGATTCAGCGGCCAAAGCATCGAGTTTTTTACAAACTGATTCAGCTATTCTTAATCTTGCTTCAGGTGTAACAGTCTCGCTTTTTGTCATTCTGCTTATCGCGTTAATTCTTATATTATCTTCCAGTAAACTTATAACTTCGGAACTCTTTTTCGCCGGTAACACAGATAGAACAACTGCCACGGCCTGAGGGTGTTCGGAATTCAGAACCGAAGAAAGAACCTGGGAATTCGCCGAACGGATTGGAATGAAAGGGTCGCGTTTATGCAGGAGTGATTCTATTTGCGTTTGGATACTTTGAGCTTTAGTTTCTCCTATCGCAGCCTTGAGAAGTTCACCCAAAAATACATCTATTTGAAATCCTTTATCAGGTGTTTCAAGAGAACTGCAGAATTGCTGTGCAATTTCAAAGCCTTCATTATTATTTTTCAAACCGGAAGCATTTAGATAAGCCATTTCAACCGCAAGTTCCTGTATCGCTTTAGCGTCAATACCCTTTACGAGTTCTGATGCGGTTGTCGGATCAAGACTTAATAATAACATTGCGGCTTTTTGTTTACCGGATAATGACATTCACTTACTCCTCTTTATGATTCCTGTATCCATTGATTAAATAGTTGTCTTACTTTTTCCGGATTCCGCTCCAGCGCATTCGATATCTGTTGACGAATCATTACCGGAGAATTCATTACATCGCTGGGAAGCAAACCGGCATTAGATGTCCCCTGGGGCAAAGCCTGCACTGCTTCGGCATGCGCCTTTTTCTTCGCTCCTTTGAACATCTTCAAAACAAGCAAGGCACATATAGCCATAATTCCGATTGAAGCCTGACGTGCAATCGCGATAAAATCCAGCCCGGCTTTGACCTCTTCGTCGAATACCGGTACTACCTGCGGCGGAATTTTAACATCTACCACTTTAAGTGAATCACGCCCTTTGAGGTCGAGACCGAGAGCGTTTTCTATAAGTTTTTCAACATCGGAAAGTTCCATAATTTTGGCCACTGATGCGCCAGTATCGGTCGCGTTTACATCACGCGGCGACAAATCCACAACAACTGCGACAGACCTTGATTTTACCTTACCCGGCAAAATCGCCTCCTGTTTTATGGTTTTTCCGACCTGGTACTGAGTTGTAATTTCTTCAGTTTTTGCCGGTGTCGCGGACTGACCTTCCTTAGCAGAACCGGCGACAGCCCCAGATGTACTTTTAATTTCTTCTTTTGTCGCAACACCTTTTGGTTCATAAATTTCCGTAACAGTGGTAATACTGTTCGTATCAATTACCGCACTTACTTTTACTTTCGCCCTGCCCGTGCCAAGAATCGTGGTAAGAATTTCTTCGGCTTTATCCTGAAGATCTTTTTCGACTCTTTCCTTGTAATCCTGAACAGTTCCGGAACCTGCGGCTATCGCGTTACCCGACTCGTTTGAGAGAAGCCGTCCCTGACTATCTATAACAGTAACGTTCTCTGAACCGAGTCCTTCGACGCTTCCTGAAACCAGATGCGTTATAGCGGCGATATTAACAGGACTTAGCTTATGTCCCGGTTTCAAACGAAGCACGACTGAGGCGGTTTTTTTAGCACCTTCGGAGGAAAAAACTGTTTGCTCGGAATTAACTATATGCACGCGTGCGCTAACGACTCCGTCGATTACCTGAATACTTTTTGCGATTTCATCCTGCAAAGCCCTTTGCAGATTCACATTTTGTACGAAAGGACTCACGCCGATTTTACTATTGTCAAATAATTTATAGCCGCCCTGATCACCCGCTGGAAGACCTTCCTGCGCCATATCAAGACGAAGTTGATATACCTGTTCCTGCGGAACGTAAATGCTTGTCCCGTTGCCACGTAAATCATACTTAATGCCTTTTTCTGAAATTTTATCCACTATTTTCGAAGCTTCTTCCGGCTCAAGATTATTGTATAACAATCTAAAATCAGGTTTACTCGCCCAGTGAGTTAAAAGCACACTCGCGAAAATAAAAGTAATTACTATCGCAAGCAGCAAAGCTCTTTGAACCATGCTGATTTTTTGCCATATAGCTGATATTTTTGTAATAATATCCATCATTTTCTCAATCAATTATCCCTGAAAATATTAACCTTCTACATAGGCATATTCATTGTTTGTTTATAGGCTTCGATTAATTTATTTCTTACGCCGACAAGAAGCTTAAAACTCAAATCAGATTCAGCTACTTCCGTGACAACAGAAGTGATATCATTGTTTTTCCCTGACAATAAATCCTTGATTGATACATCAGAAGCCTGCTGACTCTGGTCAACTTCAGTTAAAAGATCACCGATGGATTTGACCGCATCAGAAAACTGCGATTTTTGCGATTCAATCCCTGTTGTTTTGGATGCATCAGTGTTAGTTTTTTGTATCTGGCTGTTCTCCAGAATACCTTTCATCGCATTTTGCATATTGCTGATATTAGGATTAATATTCATCTTTTCGTCCTTATTTTATCTTAATAATTCAAGTGAAGTTTCAACTATTTGCTGATATCTTTTAATTACAGCCGTGTTGGCCTGATACATTCTTGTTGCGGTAGAAAGATTCATCATCTCAACCGGCAAGCTTACATTCGGCATTGAAACATAACCGCTTGCATCCGCTGCCGGATTTTCAGGGTCGAGTATTTTTTGAAAATCAGTCATATCCGGAACAATCTCTTCCAAATCCACACCGCTTAGACCCTCGCCTGTCTTGAAAATCGCTTCAAGTCTTCGATACGGCTTCCCATCAGGTGTATTTGTGGTTCTGGCATTGGCAATGTTATTGGAGATAATCTCCATCTGCTTGTTCTGTGCTTTTAGGCCGGAAACCGCGATATCCATTGAACCAATATTATTTACTATTGCCATAAGTCATTTCCTTTTTATTATTTACAGCCTTACTCTATTCTATCTGACATCAATAGCTGATTCTATTTGCTGATATTTCTTGTTGAGCAAACGAATATACGCCTTATATTTCATGGAATTGTCAATCAATCCGCCAACCTCTGCTTCCATACTGACATCATTCCCATTTTCCTTTACAGGCGAATCTTTCGGACTGAAAACCAACTCTTCAAGATTATCCATTTCAACCCTACCATCTTCATCAAGTGATTTAGCAAGTATTTCTTCAAACTTAATATCAAGCCTTCTATATCCCGGCGTCTCATGATTAGCGATATTATTCGCAATAGTCTTTTGACGAAGATTTTCAGCCTGAATCCCGGCATCGAGAAAATCAAATATATTTTCAGTCCTTGACATTACATACCTTTCAATATTTAAATACAAACTTCAACATAAGAATCACAGCAATATTCATACCAGATAAACCAAAAGACCTTTTCCGCCTGTTTTTCCTCATTATTTCAACAAAAACGCACATATAACATAATACGAAACATTTCCTGCCGGGAATATTGTCTGGTTTTTATACATAAAGCAGTACATAGCACCAATGACTCATTACTATGAACTCACAAGGAATTAAATTTGTGAATAAATTTTTATTTAATGCACCTGTTAAAAGCCTGAATCGAAGATAGAAAGCAGTGATATTAAAAGAAAATAGCGGTCGCCTTTAACATTTTTTAATCTTTGAAATCAGCAGCTATTGACATTTAAAAAAATAAGTTGTAATATTAAATGTATTACTATTGTTATTACCTTAATACATTAGTTATTTTACATCTGAGGAACACGTCTAATGGTTGGTTTCAAACTATTCGTGCCATTTATAATGGCAACGGGAATAGTGTATGCCCAACCCAAGCATGTCATCTTTACATACGTCGATCACTTCGAACCATTTGGAACAGTTGAAGATGCTGACAAGATGACAAACTATTGGGTCAAGGACTACATGGCGATGGCCAGCAAGCATACTGATGCTGATGGCCGTCATCCGATACATACTTATTTTGTACTGGCATGGCCTTATATGCAGCCCGAACAGTTAAATCGTGTTCTCACCAGACTTAATGAAGTCACCTATACGGGATATGGTGAAGTTGAGGTGCATATCCATCACGGCTGTCCGAATGAAGCCATGCGTACAGAACGGGAAGCTACGGAAGAACTGTTAAATTTTATCTCTATGGCAAAACAGCAATTTAATATGAATGGCGCCCTTATTACGGCAGAAACTGCGCCTAAAATTACATTTGGCTTTGTTCACGGAAATTGGGCTCTCGACAACTCCCGCTATCTTAGCTCGCCAGGTGTTCCTGCTCACTACGAGTATTGCGGCGTAAATCGGGAATTGGATATTTTGAAGCAGGAAGGCTGCTATGCGGATTTCACTTTCCCGAATATGGCAGGCCCAATGTCACCTGAATATCCTAATATTAATAGTATATTTTACGCTGTGGATGATGATTCTCCCGCTTCTTATCAAAATTTATCTAATGTTTTTCCGGTTGAAGTCAATCTTCCGCCAATGAATAACTTAATGATAATTCAGGGGCCAAAGACAGCAACAAATATTGGCGTTAAACCTGATGTATATTATGATTCACCAAACATCAGAAGAATGATTGAATGGGTAAACAAAAATGTACACGTAATCGGCAATAATGACTGGATTTTTGTAAAAGTTTACACTCATGGGCTTGACTGCGATGTTACTGTTCCTGAAACGTGGAGTAGTTATTTTGGTGATATGATAGATACTTTTTATTCCGACATCGAGAAAAAATACAATGATGGAGTAAACTGGAAGCTTCATTATGCCAGTTCAAGAGAAATGTATAATATTATAAAGGCAGCAGAGGCTGGTAAAACAGGCAATCCCAACGACTATAGAGACTTCATTATACCTCAATACGCGAATATGGTGATGTTAACTCAAAATCAGTACAATCTAAAGGCATATAATAAAAACTATATTTGGTTTGAAATGCTCAACTCTCCGGAAACAGTAGATATAAGCTTTAAAAATTTCGATGCTAATTCGTTTATACTGGAATCCAATAATGAAGGCGGCCCGCTTCAATGGTCTGACGCGAAAATAGAATATGGACAATTTGGAGAACTTCATTTAAAAGACACCACCCCATCCAGGTATTATTACGTTATAAAGCTGTTTTACCAATAACAAACCCAATATTCGTTATTTAGAGCAAAACAGAAGGTAGTGCTATAAATATTTCACTAAAATTGAACCAAACGAACAAATATACAGTATTTTAAATCACAGGTTCTTTTATAAACCTGATTAAAACTGCAATTTTGCAGAACTCATAAGGATATTTCGAAAGGAGTTGATTTCGATGTTGTATAATTCTACTCAAGAAACTGACCGCAAGGTTGAAAATCAGGATGAACATCTTTGCTATATGATATCCCAGGGATTTCATATAAGTGATGCCCAAGAGTTTAAAACCTTAATAAACAGGCCCAAATTTGCGTGTCGGCATTGCGGCCGTCATGCCAATAGCGATAAAAATCTTTGTATGCCTGAAAAATTGGATATTGAATATTAATTGGCGTTTTTCCAATGATATTTTATATGATTCTGATTGAAATTTATTAAAAAAAACAACGAATTCTTTATCATTTCAAAATTTCTCTTGAACATCTCACATTTTATTTGTAAATTGTGCGGATTATTAGTTTGGGCGGTTAGCTCAGCTGGCTAGAGCGCCTGCCTTACACGCAGGAAGTCACAGGTTCGAATCCTGTACTGCCCATTATACCAAGCTTTGATAGAGAACAATCCCACATGATTTATCAATTGCACTGTATGACAAAGGTTTGATTTACACGACACAAAGACGGTGCCAGGATTCGACAACGCTTAATTGCCATCAAGTTTATACTACAGAGCCTAAACGGTTTACTGAGAGATATTTTCAGATTCTTTTACGGTGGGTAAATCCTTAGATGTATGCTTAAGAAGACTGAATACAGTTCCGGCAATAAGTAAAAAGAATCCTACAATCACATATCGCCATTGTGCGATTTGTTTGGCAAGTATGTATAAACGCAAGCCGGTAGGTATCCATAAAATTAAAGTAATGAGAATTTCTTTTGTGCGAAACCAGAATCCGGCCATTAAAACTATTGTCACTATTGAAACTATAATATATTTCCAGTGGGTGTATGCCGGCAAATAATCATAAAAGAATCCGGCGAGAGTAAGCATTCCCAGCACTTTAATCGCTTTATTAAGATTAATTCCAAATATGAAATATAATACTGTAACGCTTACGCCGTAGAGAACGAGCAAGATACTTCCATCCTGCAAACCATAACCGGAAGCAAATTCAGCTAAACCTTTCCATTTTAATAAACACACGCTCAAAATTACTGTAACAGAGAAAAGTGCATACTGATTTCGTTTGATAATTCCGAATAAGAGTAAACCTGCAGTCACTACGATAACTACGGCGTAAATATTCAGATTATAAGGCTCGGAAGGAGAAAATCCTATTGTGAGCATTGTTCCAAGCATGTATGGTATAACCACATATAAAAGCCTATACCACTTGTGATACAAAGCTAAAACTGCTATTGCCAACCCTGACAATGCCGTAATTACAGGCGGATAATATAATAATTCGATCCCGAATCCCCATGAAGTGACAACAGATTTTTGTAGAATAGCAAATACAGTTACGACGAAAGGAATACAAGCAAAGAATATTTCCGCAAACCCGAATGCTGTACCTGTATGTCGTGTAATTTCAATCAGTAAAAGTGATGCAATCAAAACTATAGGCAAATAATCTCCAATGGTTCTTTCGAGAGCAAAAGTATAAGATGTCGCGTATTGATGCACTCCAGATGCGAGGATCAGAATTAACGCGAAAATATAAACCATTACAGGTTGTCTTAGAAATGGAGTTTTCTCCTGCTCCTGAGATTTATCAAAAACATTTCTTTTTGCGGCGTCAAACAGCACGAAACCCGCACCAAGAAGCAGTACAACTTCAAGCAGCAGCCAGAGGTTTCTTCGATCTGCCACCTGAGCTGGATCGCCGGCCATTGATTTTGCCAGAAGTACAGGGCTTAAATAGTTGTATGTAATTATTACTCCAAGACCTATGGCTGAGAGGATTGTAAATTTGATTCCGACAAAACGCCACATTGCAAAAAATTTACCGAACGCCAGAATGATACCTATTATAGCAATCCAGAAACATAGCGATATATCTTTATCAGCAACAGTTCCAAGCGTCATACTTGTACCAATCAGAAATAGTGCTATAAAAACAATCAGCGAAATGGCATCATCAACAACTTTACGCCAGACAATAAGCATTAAAACTGTCAGCAACGCGAGTTCATAAGCGTGTAAAGTAATAATACAAGGTAACGCCTTGCTGAAAGGCTCTTCTGAAGACAGGACTTTACCCATCAGGTTCACGATTCCATAAGCGATAAAGACCGCACTTATACAGTAGAAAAGGCTGCCGCCTGTAAAGTTAAAGAAACTTTTTATCGTTTCCAAATTGAAAGGCGGATCGAAAATATCATTATTTTTATTTGAGTTTTTATACTTTTCCGGCTCTTTGTCTAACAACTCCTTAATATCCATAATTTCGCCTCATTTTAAGAGTTTTAAAATATTCATTTTTCGTTAATCAGGATTATTCACAGGCAAGGTTTTGGCCGCCCAAGCGTAAGTTATATTTCCTATCGTACCTTCAGGCCATCCCGTCTCGTTATTTTCCAACTGATTTTTAAGCGTAATACTTTCCACATGACTATCAGCAAAAACAACATTTGAACAGCCGTTATTGAAATCTCCGGTTGGCGAATCATGATAAGTAGCAAAACAATCCTGAGCCTGTTCGGTAGGACTGATAACAAGCATCGTATCATCAAGCGCTTTAGTACTAAGTGTTCTTGTTCTCCCTGGTGTACGCAGCCTTATATCGTCAGCCCCAATAGTCCATGAATTTTCTTCTGCAAAAACAAAAATCTGAGATGGATTTCTTAGTTGCGAATCTGTTAAAACTCCACCAGGTCGGCTGGAGCCGAGATAAGCATTTATTGTATAACTGTATTGAGGTACAATATCAATCTTTTTCAGGTGACGCGGATTAGGACATTTTTTAGAACTTGCGATAGATCGAAATTGAGGACAGACATTTTTCCCACTTTGATTTAAATAATCCCACATCATTCCTTTGTATTGAGGATTATTCGTTATAATTTTCCCATTCGGCGCCATTGCCATATCATGCCATCGACAACCCAAGGGATGTTCGGCAGTAAAGGATTCTTCCGCGTAGAGCCATTCGTTTTCTTTATCTGGGAATCTTTCATCATTGTCATTCAGATAAATCAGCATTGCTTTTCCATAACCTGAAAGGGTTGTTCCGCAAACCATTCTTGTGGATAGTGTACGCACTCTGGAAAGAGCAGGCATAAGTAAACCAACGAGCAGGATAATAACGCTAATGATGCAAATCAATTCCCAAATCGTGAAGCCATACCTTATTTTTCTTTTAGAAAGACTTGCCATAAACTTTAACCTTCATAATTATTTTAAATCCACATTATTAAAGGTAAAGATAATTGTCAAATAAAATATGTGTAAAATATTTGTAATAAATTGAGTGAGTCGGGCGACATCAAGGGGATATGTAATATTTATTCGGAATTGCGTATGGCGTTTTTCTTTATTCGTTAAATGAATTTTATTGCATTACCCATTTGCCGTCTTCCTGTAAGACGTATGAGCCGGGAGGAGAATTATCCTTGCTGCCTCCAGTGACTGTTATTGATGCAATTCCATTATCATTTACAGAAGTAATGGCATAATCTCCCGGCGAAAAATAAGTTCCTTCTAAATCTTCAGGACTAAATCCTAAACATTCCTGTATTGTGACATCGCCAAGGTTATTGCCGGAAAGCAGCTTTGCTATCGATATATTTGTTTCAGCAACATAACTACGAATAGCTTCACGAATTGCGCCAGCGGAAGTGCAAGCCTCAGACCATTTGGACCTATCCACTCTCGCTTTCATCATAGGCGCCATAACAGATGCGAGGATACCAACAATAAGTATCACTACCATTAGCTCAACAATTGTGAATCCTTTGTATTTCTTGCGCATTGTAATTTCACATCCTGAAATAAACATCAAACGAATTATTGTGTATAATTTCGGTGTAACCTTTTCCCAATAATTCTACTTTTCGTAATATCGGTATAAATCAAGCGGTTCTTTGCGCTTTGCGCAATAATACCTGCATAGAAATAGTTATTAAAAACCTCGATGCACAAAATCAATCGATAGTAAAGTCCGAATAAATAAGTCATCATATGCTTTCAACAATTATAATTTCAGATTATTCTTGAAACATTATCAAAACAATGTTATTTTTCACAGAAAATGGAGTATAACTTGGGAGTAAATATGGACGTTTTCATAGATTTTCCGAGATAATATTCCAGCAAAAAGATTGGAGTCTTGTATTGAAAAGAGTAATTTCGCTTATATTAACCAGAAAAGAGGCATTTGACAGACTCTTAACGAATGAGTTAAAAATGGAAATAGCTTCTACGCTGCGAAGCCATGCTTTGTTTATTAGTATTATTCTCGTCTATGTTACTTCCTATGTAATTGTTTCCAGAATTTATGGAATTACTGAAAAAGTTTCGTTATCTTTATATTACAAAAATGTTCTTGTATTAGGTTTCTGGTGCTTTTTAATTTTCTTTATCTGTTATTCGATTTACTTAAAACTTTTTGTACGTCCGGATAACTTTAAGGAATTTGCTCTAAATGATTTGCAGACCAATTACCTCACAACAGAACATCTTTGCAACCTTTTATTGATCAGTCTTTTAGTTCCAGCTTTTCTATCAGCATTCACGTCTTATAAAATCATAATACCGGCGATACATCCTTTTTCATGGGATTTATCTTTAGCCAAAGCCGACGCGTTCATTCATGGCGGAAAACAGCCGTGGCAATTGCTGCAACCTGTATTTGGCCATCCTATTGTGACAAGTATTATAAGCAGATTCTATTATCTCTGGTTTTATGTAATGTACGGCGTTTTAGTATGGCAGGCTTACAGTTTGCGAGACAAAAAGCTTAGAATGCAGTTTTTTCTCACTTATGCTTTGTCATGGATTTTCATTGGCACGATATCGGCTATTATCTTTTCTTCAGTTGGCCCATGTTATTACGATTATATGGTCAAAGACGGAAAAGATACATTCCGTCCTTTGATGGATTACCTTTATACCGCAAATGAATCTTACCATATCTCGTCAATTGATATACAGGAATTGCTTTGGCGTGCCTACAATGGGAAAGAGACTGGATTTGTTAAAGGAATTTCAGCTATGCCGAGTATGCACATGTCGATGTCATTTCTTTTCGTTTTATTAGGTTGGCGTGTAAATCGTATAGCTGGTGTGCTTTTCAGTATTTTTGCCCTGATAATTTTCATCGGGAGCATTCATCTTGGCTGGCACTATGCTATAGATGGTTATGTAGGCGTTACCCTGACTACTATTATCTGGTTCGTCGCTGGACTCATAATAAAACGAAATAATTCATTTGATACTGTTGAAAAACAACTTCAGGAAGAATAAGTTTATCATTTTTTAATACTTTATTTCATTGCGCTTACTATGGCCTTCGCGACTGCATTGATAATCGCATCTGATGTCTCCGTCGCTCCTGTTATTGCATCGACTTCCAGAAAACCTTGTTTTGCTGTAATTTTCCGTGTAACTGGTTCCGCCAATACATAACGGTTTGGAGTTTCGTTCTGCTGAGTAACTTCGACCGATTCAATTTTTCCACTTTTAACAGTTACTTTTACAGATAGATTGCCTTCATGTCCCGTACCAGTTCCAGTGTAAGAGCCATCAGGAACTTTGTTCAGGTCAAGGACTTTAATAAGCTCAATAGCTTCAATATTGGCATTGGCACGGTTCGGGAGACTTCTGCCGTCCCCACCGCGGCCCCCCATATTTTGGCTGCTCGATTGAGCAGCGGCAACTTTCTTATAATATTCTAACGCCTCGTCATACCTGCCGGCCTGTCTGCATATTTCCGCCGCAAACATATCTCTTTCTATTTGCGGATTAGTTTCACCACCTCGTCCTCCCCTGCCTCTTGAAGCGATTGTAAATGATTTAACCATTTCGAGAGCTTTATCAACTTCTCCAATTGTTGCCCAAAGTTTGATTGTATCCCTATTATTGTTATCAGCCTTTGAAAGAGTTTCGGTCGCGGCTTCTTTGCTGCCGAGTTCGTAATAACAACGAGCGATTTTAAGCGCATCCGCAGAACCACCCGCTTCGGAATATTTTTGCCACCAATAAGCCGCTCGCGCATAATCCATCACCAGATCGTAGTACAAATAACCAAGAGTATCCAAATCACGGTTATATTTCTCCGTAGAATCTTTATGCAGGATCATCAAATGAGAAACCAGTTTTATCCCCTGCTTGTGCTGGGATGCGTTCGGGTAAATTATCTGCAAGAGGTATTGGTCCACATTGGTTGGTATTTGTCCTCGACCAGTTCCCCTTGCTCCTCTCTGGCCCTGGAATCCGCGCTGCTCCCCTCGTCCTCTTTCACCACGCTGTCCCGCACCGCCGCGACCTTCCCATATCCCCTGCTGAACCGGCCAATTCATATCAAGTGAGGCCGGAAGCGTTAGTTCAACTGAATCCCACCAGTCAGGATTTGTGATTCCTGCAGACTTAATCTGAGTATCTACCTCATCTTTCGATTTATTGTTACTTTGCTGATCATTTGATTGGGCGTAAACATTTAGATTAACCAGGTAAAATACTATGATTATAGCGTATTCAAGATTTTTTTTGAAATTCATGTTCGATTCTGCTCCTTATTTTCATTTACTGAGTTTTCTACGAAAAACGTCACAAGCAAATTAATTCTTTCATTATTTTGCAACTTAATTATGATATGTACTATTTAAAATAATATTATGTTCAGCTAAATTTGGATATAATTCATTTTTACAAATAACTCTTGTATTCAAAATATTTATTTAATAATTAATAGCTTATGCGAACAACTACACTTAATATTTCAAATATAGGAACTGTCACATTTGCAGTTTCTACCAAGGCAAAGTATCAGAGAATAACGGTCTATCCAAACAAAACCATCAAAGTGACAATTCCCAGGAAAAGCTCTCTTGACGAAGCAAAACATTTTCTTATATCAAAAACCACATGGGTACAAAAACAAATATGCAAAATAGACCAGCGGGTAAAATCTCAAAATCATATAGATTTGAATATCGACCTTAAAAAGGCTCAGGAGAACTTATTCAGCCGCCTTGAGTATTTTTCACAACGAAATAAATTGTTTTACAGAACTGCTAAATTTCGCTGCCAAAAAACCAAATGGGGAAGCTGTTCGGGCAAAAACAACATCAATCTGAATATCAATATCGCTTTTTTACCGGCTGAATTACAGGATTATATCCTTTTGCATGAACTGGTTCATACAAAAATCAAAAATCACAGCCGGACATTCTGGGCGGAACTGGATAAATATACGAATGACAAGTCCAGAGAATTGGCAAGGAAATTGAGAAAGCATAATTTGCAGTTGGTTACTTAATTACTCAAAACCTGGGGATTTATTATATGCGGAACTCGTTTGTTTTTATAATATTCAATGATATTCTCCGCGGCTAATACAGCCATTTTATCTCTTGTCTCTTTGTTTGCTGATCCTATATGCGGCAACACAGTCACGTTGTCCATCTCTAATAAAGGATTGCCAGGCCGCATTGGTTCAGGATTTGTCACGTCAAGTCCAGCACCCCAAATCGTCCCTGACTTTAATGCCTCAATTAAATCATCTTCATTATGAACAGAACCTCGTGAAGTGTTTATAAATATTGATGTTGGCTTCATTTGTTTAAATGCACCTTTATTAAAAATACCTTGCGACTCGCTATTAAGAGCGCAATGAACCGAAATTACATCACTTTTTGCAAGCAATGTTGGAAAATCGACATACTCGGCATGCAGTTCCTGTTCTGCCTTTGGGTTTGGTTTGCGATTGTGGTAGATAACCTTCATGTTGTATGCACCTATGCATCTTTTAGCCATTTCAGAACCAATTCGCCCTAATCCATAAATGCCCAAAGTTTTATTTTTTATTTCTATACCCAAATCAGCGGTCGGCCTGAAGTAATTCCATTGGCCTTTGAGTATTTTTTTGTGCATATGAATAAATTTTCTCGAAGTAGCAATCATCAATCCAAATGCTATATCCGCTGTAGCCTCACTCAACACATCGGGTGTGTATCCGATAGGAATACCTAACCTTGTCGCTTCTGTTACATCTATATTATCATAACCAACAGCTAATTGTGATATAATTTCCAAATGAGAGCATTCGTGAAAAAATGTTTTGTCTAACTTTTCTGTTATAGTGCAAAGTAACGCATTATGCTTTTTTGTGTTTTCAATCAACTCTTCCTGCGTCATTGGCCTGTCCTGGTTCCATAGAGTAACAGAAAAACCGGCTTTTTTTAATAATTCGGCTCCTATATCAGGAAGTATTCGTGCAAGTAGTATTTTTTTTGTATTCATATTGTCTAAAGAACTATCATTTTAATTCAAATTTATTTAAATTTCAAAAAAATAACTTTTGACATTATATGACTTTTTGCATAAAATGTCCAAAGATGTCTATCGAGTAAAAATATATTCTTTTTGTGAGAAATATGCAGCTTACTGTAAAAGATGTAGCAAACCTGTTAAAGGTAAATGAAAAGACTATTTATAGATGGTTAAAAAAGGGTGAAATCCCAGTTTATAAAATTGGTGAGCAATATCGTTTTAACCGGTCTGAATTGCTGGAATGGGTAACATCCCGCCAGATCAATGTTTCCGCGGATATATTCCACGAGCCGGAAAACTCACAAATTCCTATGCACAGTCTGTTTGACGCACTAAACTTTGGCGGAATATATTATCGTGTCGAAGGTGAGGAAAAGGAATCTGCATTAAAAAACGTTGTGGGACTAATGAAGCTTCCGCCTGAAGTAGATAGGAATTTTGTTACTCAAATTCTTTTGGCAAGAGAAGCCATGGCTTCCACCGCAATCGGCGATGGCATTGCTATACCACACGTCCGCAATCCGATAGTTCTGCATATAACTGAGCCTGTTGTTTCTCTGTGTTTCCTTGAAAAACCTATCGAGTTTAATTCCCTTGATGGCAAGCTGGTAAACTGCTTTTTTACTCTTATCAGCCCAACGGTTAAAACTCATTTGCATTTACTTTCCAGACTGGCTTATACCCTGCGTGATGACAAATTCAAAGATATTATTAAAAAGCAAGGCGGCCGGGATGAAATTTTTGCTGAAATAGCTCGAATAGAATCCAGCCTTAATCAAAATCAGGATAGTTTAGAAAAAGGAGCGAAAAATTAAATGCCGCTTTTTCTGTTGGGTTTGTTTATCATTCTTATCGGTGGTTTGGGTTCACTTATTAGCAGCCGAAAAGCTGTTTTAGCGTCTTTTATAGGTGCAATGGGAACGGTTGCCGGCGCCATTATTGCTATCATCCCGACTTTCCAGGTACTTCTCCAAGGCAAAACAGAAACTTTACGTTTGAATTGGAGCATTCCTTCAGGTTCCTTTTTTATCCAGATTGATGCCATCTCAGCGTTTTTTTTAATTCCAATACTTGCATTGTCCGCCATCGTTTCGATTTATGGAACTGAATACCTTTTGGCATATCGGCAAAAAAAGAATCTTGGCGTACCATGGTTTTTCTATAACTTATTATTGATAGGAATGATGCTTGTAGTTGTAGCAAGAAATGGCGTGCTGTTTCTTATTGCATGGGAAATAATGTCTCTTTCCTCTTTCTTTCTTGTCACATTCGAATATGAGAAACCTGCGGTTCGTCAGGCTGGTTTGATATATCTGATTGCGATGCATATAGGAACATCATTTCTTTTAGTATTTTTTATTTTGCTTGGTCACCATGCAGGCTCTCTGGATTTTGATAAAATTTCGGGCGTACCTTCTTCGCTGGCCAATATCTTATTTCTGCTGGCGATAGTTGGTTTTGGTACAAAAGCAGGTTTTATGCCGCTGCACGTCTGGCTGCCTTATGCTCATCCGGCGGCTCCAAGTCATGTTTCGGCAATCATGAGCGGCGTTATGATTAAAACCGGTATATATGGATTGGTCAGGGCTTTTACAATTTTGGGAACTCCGCCAACATGGTGGTGCTGGCTGCTGATTTCAATCGGTGCAATATCCGGTGTGATTGGCATTATATTCGCGATGGCGCAACATGATTTGAAACGTCTGCTTGCTTATTCAAGTGTGGAAAATATCGGAATTATAACCATTGGATTAGGCGTTGGATTGCTGGGTGTTAATATAAATTCACCGAGTCTTGCGGTTCTTGGTTTCACAGGCGGATTATTTCACATGATAAACCATGCTGTGTTTAAAGGATTGCTTTTCATGGGAGCAGGCGCAGTATTACACAGCAGCGAAACGGTAAACATGGAACGTCTTGGCGGATTTATTAAGCGTATGCCATTGACTGCGGTTGCTTTTCTTGTCGGAGCGGCAGCTATTTGCGGATTACCGCCTTTCAACGGTTTTGTCAGTGAGTTCCTCATTTACCTTGGGGTTTTTAAAAATGGCATCAACGGTGGATTCAACACGGTGATTTTTGCGTTGATTGTAATAGGCAGCCTTGTTCTTATAGGCGGATTCGCGTTAGCTTGTTTTGCGAAGGCTTTTTGTATAACTTTCCTCGGCGAACCTCGAAGTGAATCCGCAAAACATGCTCATGAAGTCGGGCTTGGAATGAAATTTTCAATGATAACCCTTGCGGTTCTTTGTGTTCTTTTGGGAGTATTTTCACCATTTGTGATAAAATCCACACAGCAGGTTATTTCAGATATTAGTTCGCTTCCGCTTACGGATATTCAGGCCGAGCTTGGTTCTACATCGAATATACTTAGCAATGTTGTTTTAGTATCATTGATCTTGTTTGTGATGGTAATTGGTTTTTCTGTTTTGCGTAAAAAGATTCTTCGTAGCCGAACCATCGGAGAGACAGGGACATGGGATTGCGGATACGCTCAACCTGATCCAGGGATGCAATATACAGCTACATCATTCACGCAGCCTCTGACAAACCTGTTCAAAAATATTCTGCCGAATCGTAAAGATATTTTACTTCCCCAAGGTATTTTTCCAGCCAGATCCATGTTTAAGACCGACATATCTGATTTAGGTGAAAAGTATATATATTTACCTGTATATCGATGGATATGCTCATCAGTTTCCAAACTGCGATGGCTGCAGCACGGCCGAATCCAGATTTATATTTTATATATCGCCCTGACTCTGTTGATACTTTTAATATGGAAACTGATATAACATTATGCTTATCTTAAAAATACTCAATATGTTAATTGGCCTCGCGGCGGCGCCTTTATTATTCGGTATCATTAACAGAACAAAAGCGAAATTCGCCGGCAGAACTGGACAACCTTTATTGCAGTTATATTTCGATATATGGAAACTGCTGCGTAAAGGAGCCGTTTACAGTAAAACAACATCATGGATTTTCAGAACAGGGCCGATTGTTGGTTTGTCTGTCGTGTTAATCGGCTCAATGATTATTCCTTTCGGAGGTTTGCCGACCATTATCAGTTTTAACGGGGATTTGATTTTATTTGCCTATCTTTTAGGGCTTTCAAGATTTTTTACTGTTCTAATGGCAATGGATACAGGCTCGAGCTTCGAAGGAATGGGAGCCAGCAGAGAAGTTACTTTTTCCGCCCTTTCAGAACCAGCGTTGCTAATCGGTCTTGCGGCTGTCGCGAAATATACAGGTCATATTTCTTTATCGCAGATGTTTTCATCACTAAATTTCGGTATTTGGCTTAATACAGGTCCTGTTTTTTTGCTGGTCGGCGTTGCGATACTGATTGTTTTTTTAACGGAAAACTCAAGAATTCCAATTGATGATCCAAATACTCACCTTGAGTTGACAATGATACATGAGGTTATGATACTCGACCACACCGGCCCGGATTTAGGAATAATTCTTTATAGCAGTGCAATAAAAATGTGGCTGCTGGGTTCGATACTCATTAGTATTATTATGCCGATACACAGCGGAAATTTGTTACTCGATGTCCCGGTGACAATGCTTTTCATGGTACTTCTCGCGGTGTTTGTAGGTATAATAGAATCTTCAATGGCGAGATTAAAACTCCTGCATGTCCCGCAGCTTCTCGTGGGAGCGGCTATTTTATCGATTTTAGCTCTGGTTCTTATCTTAGGGTAATTTATGAATAACATCGCGGACACTATCATGATATTTCTTGTTCTTACGAATTTTACACTGCTCGGGTTGAGCAGATTAGGAACTTGCATTCGTGTCGTAGCTATACAGGGAACAGTACTGGGATTACTGCCTCTTTTATTTAATATAAATCACTTCGAATTTCATCTTATATTTTTTTCTATTGCTTTAATCAGCTTAAAGGGATTTGTTTTCCCATGGCTTCTCAGGAGAACCTTGAGAGATTTGAATACTAATCGCGAAATTGAACCTTTCGTTGGATATGGAACGTCAATCGCGTTGGGAACAGTAATTCTCATGATATGTCTGTGGCTCAGCTCACGGCTTATTTTGCCGGTCGCGACAGAGTCCAAATTAATTGTGCCGGTTGCTTTTTTTACAATCATGTCGGGATTGTTTTTAATCATCAGCCGAAAAAAAGCGGTTACCCAGGTTCTCGGTTATTTGGTAATGGAAAACGGTATCTACACTTTCGGGGTAGCATTGGTTGAAAATCAACCTGTTTTTGTTGAACTTGGTATCTTATTGGATGTTTTTGTCGCTGTTTTCGTTATGGGTATCACTATGTTTCATATCAATCGTGAATTTGACCATATAGATACAGACCAGTTATCGAAATTGAAGGTTTAATTTTATGATATATGCGTTATTGTTGATTCCCGCGATAGCCGCTCTTTTGTCGTTAGCTGTACGAAACGATATCTTTCGCCGTATTATCCTCATTACAGCCTCTGTCAGCCATACAGCCATAACTATCTCAGCCTGGCATAAGGACGCTAAGCCGCTATTTAACGGCTGGCTTATGCTGGATAAGCCCGGCTTGTTATTTCTGACGATAATCAGCGTTCTTTTCCTGGCATGTTCATTCTACGCCTGGGGTTATCTGGCGGGTGAATCACATAAAAAGAAAGAGGATTTTGAAGAGGGAGTATTTTTTACAAATGCTCCTGAAGCAATTTTCTGCTGTTGTCTCCTGGCGTTCCTCACGACAATGACACTTGTGACAGTGAGCCAGCATTTTGGTTTGATGTGGGTGGCGATGGAAGCAACAACTCTCGCGACAGCGAATATGATATATTTCCATCGTCATCATCGTTCTCTCGAGGCGACATGGAAATATCTGCTGATATGTTCGGTAGGTATCGCACTGGCATTGCTCGGCAACTTTTTTATGGTAATAGCGGCTTCAGTTTCAGAATCGAACGACCAAACCATACTGCTGAGTACTTTGATTCAAGAGGCACATTCGTTGAATGTTCCCTGGCTCAAGGCCGCGTTCCTGCTTTTCCTTGTCGGCTATGGAACCAAGATGGGATTGGCACCATTACACACATGGCTGCCGGACGCACACAGCGAATCCCCTTCTGTTGTATCAGCTTTATTATCAGGCGCTCTTTTGAATTGTGCTTTCCTGGCAATATTAAGAAGCTACCAGGTTTGCTTAGCCGCCGGCATTGGGCAATTCTGCCAGGAATTGCTTTTATTGTTTGGATTAATATCAATTGGCTGGGCGGCCGTCTTCATATTAGGACAGAGTGACTATAAAAGAATGCTCGCGTATTCGAGTGTCGAACATATGGGAATATTGGCCATTGGAATTGGTATCGGCGCAGGTGCGGCATACGGTTCTATGCTGCATGCCGTTAATCACTCGCTTACAAAAGCAATGTTGTTTATGGCAGCCGGAAACATTCTGGCTGTTTACAAAACAAAAACAACAAAAGATGTTAGCGGCGTTATGACCATTATACCGATTACAGGCATATTGTGGTTGGCTGGTTTTTTAGCAATAACTGGAATGCCGCCCTTCGGAATCTTTTTGAGTGAATTTACAATTATCAAATCAATGATTGAACAAGGGAGAATTTTTATCGCGGTAGCTTTTTTAGCTGCTCTTGCCCTTGTCTTTATCGGTATGGCTTCGGCGTTCTTGAATATGGCACACGGTAAAAAAAATGACAACCTCGAAGTTCAGCCTAATCCTGGTGTCATTACTTCGGTGCTTCCGCCGTTGACGCTTGGCGTCTTGACTCTCGTACTTGGAATATATATTCCGCCCGTAGTTAATAACCTGCTGCATGACGTAGCTGTAATAATGGGAGGGAATTAATATGGAAAATTCAAATTCAATTTCATTTTATAACTGCCAGGCTATTGATGTTAAACAGATTCCTGTTGTTCCTGTCAATAAATTCAGAGACTCAGTCGTAGAAGATGTTATGTCGGGAAAAAGGATAGCATCTCTTTTTGCCGTGCCATCAGATTCAGGCTCGTTTTATCTTTATGCAATTCTCGCGGACGATAAATCCGGCAAACTTTTTGCCTTATCTTCAGAAATTAATAATAAGTACCCTTCACTTACTCCAGACTGTACACAGGCACACTTGTTTGAACGTGAAATCGCTGAACAATGGTCAATCACGCCAGAGGGACATCCCTGGCTGAAACCCGTTCGTTTTCATAAATCCTTTATTGATGGCCGCGACGTATGTAACCGAAAAAAAGATGAACAAATCAAACCTTCCGTCATGGATTTTTTCCAGGTCGAAGGCGAACAAATTCATGAAGTCGCGGTTGGCCCTGTACATGCCGGTATTATTGAGCCGGGACATTTTCGTTTTCAGTGTCACGGTGAAAATGTTTTGAATCTCGAAATATCGCTCGGCTATCAGCATCGCGGGATAGAACGCACACTGCTCAGAGGTCAGGATAAAAAGACACTGCATTATATGCAGACTATCGCCGGTGATACCACGATAGGTCATACGACCGCGTATTGTCATCTTATCGAATCGCTCAGTAATAACCAGGTTACACCGGCGGCACAGTCACTTCGCGGCATAGCACTCGAGTTGGAAAGACTCGCCAATCATACCGGCGACTTGGGGGCGCTTGCAGGCGACATAGGTTATTTGCCAACATCTTCGTTCTGCGGCAGAATCCGAGGCGATTTCCTTAATTTGACCGCTCTTCTCTGCGGCAATCGTTTTGGCAGGGAACTTGTTTCGCCGGGAGGAGTAAATTACGATTTAAACGCAAAAACTGCGGATTTGCTTGCAAAAAAACTTGTTGAATTAAAAAAAGATGTAGATGTCGCCATAAATTTACTATGGAATACACCCTCTGTATTGTCTCGTTTTGAATATACAGGCACTATTACTAAAGAGATGTCCATGGAACTCGGCCTTGTCGGCGTACCGGCTAGAGCCTGCGGCATCGATGTCGATTGCAGATTTAATTTCCCATCCGGAGTCTATAATTATTCGCAAATACCTGTATCAACATGGAATACCGGAGATGTTTTCGCGAGAGCTTATGTACGGTGGCTGGAAATGCAAAAATCAATCTCATTCATATTTGAACAGATAAAAGCGTATCCGCAGGTACTGATAACAAAGAATATTAAAAAGCCAGCGTCAGGAAAATTCTGTGTAAGCCTGATTGAAGGCTGGAGAGGTGAAATATGTCACGTTGGTATTACGGATAAAGATGGCTCTTTATGTCATTATAAAATTACTGATCCCTCTTTTCATAACTGGCTCGGCTTATCTATGGCAATGAGGAATCAGCAGATTTCAGATTTTCCGTTATGTAATAAAAGTTTCAACCTTTCTTATTGCGGGCATGACCTGTAAGGTGCAAAAATGATAAGAGCTTTACTTGCGAGAATACAACAGAAACACAGAACTATCGGCTTTCCAAAAACCGAGCCGCTGATTCCCGAAAGATTTTGCGGAAGACCGGAAATAAATCAAACTATTTGCCCTAAGAACTGTAAAATCTGCGTAGAAATATGCCCTGTAAACGCACTCAAAAAAGAAAATAACGTTTTAAGTATCGACTTGGGAAAATGTCTGTTCTGCTCAAAATGCGCAAATGTCTGCCCTGAAAGTGCCATAAAATTCAGCCGAGATTATCGACTTGCTACAAGAACAAGAGACAACCTTATACTATGTAAAGAAGAATTGAAATTGGCTGCGGCACTGGATAACAAAATGAAAAGTCTTTTCGGACGCACATTGAAATTAAGACAGGTCTCGGCTGGAGGCTGTAACGCCTGCGAAGCTGATACAAATGTTTTGGCTACAGTCGGTTTCGATTTGGGTAGATTCGGCATTCAATTTGTCGCTTCGCCAAGACATGCAGACGGTTTACTCATTACCGGCCCTGTCACTGAAAATATGAAACTTGCTTTGCGGAAAACATACGAGGCCGTATCAAATCCTAAAGTAGTTATTGCCGTCGGCGCATGTGCTATTTCTGGAGGCATATACGAGAACAGCTTTGAGACTCATAACGGTGCGGAAAATATTGTACCTGTTGACCTTTATATCCCCGGCTGTCCCCCGCATCCAATAACTATTCTTGATGGCCTGCTGAGACTGCTTGGAAGAATAGAAAATAATCAAACTCTGGATAAAGACCGCAAAAATTGAATCAATATTTCAACCGAACTGAGTTTTTTTAGGGAATGATTAAAATATTAATTCCTTGACCTCAATTAAACGATAAACTGAAATCGATCCCAGTCACCCCCCACCCAGTCACCCCCCAACCTCTTGTTTTTGTGCTACTTACTCAAACTGACCGAGTATAACTTTAATTCTATTATAACCTTTGTTATATTAAATACTTATCGTATTGTGTCATCTCCACAAGGAGTCCAAGGGGCCTGAGTGAAACGAAGGATCTGGCCAGCGAATATATAATAAGCATTGTTCGTTGCTTCTTGTTTGAAAGCCAGATGCTTCACTCCGTTCTCCTAAGGAGTCCCAAGGACAGCATGACAAGACCAAATCGGTCAGATTGCGTTACTTATATCAATTTAAATATAAGCATGCAAAACAGTAGTGGCAGAATATACACGAAAATAATGCCATTAGAAAATTTTCTCATTGATATATATTTCCCAAAGAACTATCATTAAACCATACAGTGAAAGATTGGAATGGCAAGGCTCATGTGTCTAACAAAATAACTTTAATTGCGGCTATGCCGTATTGTGAAATTTGTAGATAATTTAAATCAAATCTAAAAAAATAAAAAATCTGAAAAAAAACGACGATTTTTACACTTTCGTTGAACTATAATATGTAGATGCAACCATTGAATGAAAATGAACGTGCTCAATTAGTGAAAAAGGCACAACTTGGAGATAAAGACTCTCTAAACCGTCTCGCCGAGGAAGCAAGAGTCTATTTACAGGAGTACGTTCTGCGTTTGACTATGCAGAAGGATTTAACTCAGGATATTGTTCAGGAGTGTATTTTGGAAATGTTTAAGGTATTCCGCAAACTTAAAAACGCTGACCGATTTTTTGCCTGGCTCGACGGCATCGCCTTTAATAAGGTCCGAAGCTATTACGGGCGGAAATGGCGGCATAAAACAGTTTCGCTCTCAGACTTTAATGGTGAGTTCGCTTCCAAAGAGAAACAAAATGCTTTAGCGGATATGATTAACGATGAACTGAAAGAGATTGTTCTGAAGTCTATGCGTGAGTTATCCCCCCGCTATCGAGCTATTATTATCATGCGATGTTACAAGGAAATGTCATTCTCAGAGATTGCGGAGTCTCTGAGTTGTACCAAATTCGGCGCTCAATCCTTATTCTATCGCGCAAAAAGGTCATTAGCCAAAAAACTTGGAAGCTATGGCCTCGGAAAAGGTTCCCTCCTCATGGCGCTGGTATTATTTGGCAAATTAACATCAACGTCAAAATCAGCCGCCGCTAATCTTACCATACCAGCGGCTACTCTCAAAGTAGGCACAGCGGCGACTCTTGCGGGAATGGTCGCAAGCAAAACCGCCATTGTCTCTTTGGTAGCCGCTGGCGCGCTTACAGGGGGAACCGTGGCCGTAACGAATGGATTATTGAATTTTAATAGCCATTATCAAGCGTCTATCAATGATAAAACGCAGCAATCATGGCTCTATTTCCCAGAAGGCACGGATAATGCCGTAATGATGCGGCTATTGAAATATGATGATTCGGGCCGGAATCCATATTGTCAATACATGCAGAATCAGCACGCAAACTACTATTACGCCGATGGTACGGTTTCTATTAATAATGCACGAATATATAATCCTGATTTGTCCGTTGCAAGACTTCCTAACGACGATGAGGATATGAGCAGCTTTATTTCACATGTAGAAGGAAAACTATCAGATATTGAATATGTTCCAGAAAATAAAAAAGGGATGCTCGTAATTTCTGACTACCTGAATGACGACAAACTCAAAGTAATTGACCGCTATTCCAATATACTTGAAGAGGAGTATTTCCAGTTCGACTGGCCGAAGAGTACAAACGTTATAGATAATCGTGACGAAATGCACAAACGAGGCTGGACATATTTTTCTGTCGAAGGCAATATCAACGGCAGGGAAATTTCAGGAACAGGACGATTACCCTTGGTTTATGATGCAAGCGGCAGGTTCAGTCCATGGCTAAAATTACAAATGAATGACGGTTCCCAAATTATTGACACAACAAGCGGCGCATGTACCGTCGATAAAAATGGGAAAATTATAAATATGTACCCAGCCGGAACTTTTTTCAGCGGCTTGTCACGACCCTGGATGGGTTTGCATTCGGTCGATACCGTAAGACGCGATGCGGCTAAAAAGCATATTGAATTCGAGACAAAACTTGCACGCGGTTCAAATAATGCTGAGGTTATTTTGGCATATGATCAAACCGAACTCGCATATACAATAGATATGAAAAACGACCTTGTCGATAAGATTGTATTTTCATCGGCAAACTCTAACGAAAGCGAGTTGAGATTTACCTATTTCCAAAATATCGACGAAGCTGGTAATAATTTTATAGAGCCGATAGATGCTGGAACCGCGCGTTCAAATCAAAATTCTCCAGGCATAATGTGGCTTGTAAATTTGATGAATGGTGACTTGTAATTTAATAAAAATCTATTTTTGCGTTAGGGAGAAAAATTATGATTAAGAGAGGAAAAAGAATAATTTTGGCGATATCTGTTTTTGCCATGATAATGTGCAGCTCGAATATCGCAGCCGGTAAAATAATCTATGTAGATGATGACGCAAACGGACTAAACAACGGCTCATCATGGGAAAACGCTTATGTTTACCTTCCAGATGCCTTAGCTGATGCCAATAGCTCGGAAAAACCCATCGAGATACATGTAGCCCAAGGAACTTACATAACATATCCTTACATAGATCAAAATAATGTACGGGAAGCTACCTTCCAGCTTATTAATGATGTAAATATAATTGGAGGCTTTGCTGGTATTACAGAAACAAATCCTGACGACAGAAATATAAAACAATATCAAACAATACTAAGCGGTGACATATATGGAAATGATCTGAATGGTAATGTAGACAGAGCGGAAAACAGCTATCATGTGGTTACCAGCAGCGGAACCGATGAAACCGCTGTTTTAGATGGATTTACTATTAAAAACGGCTATGCAAACGGATCAGATGACTCAAGAAAATGCGGCGCCGGCTTATATAATATCGAGGGAAGTCCGACAATAATAAATTGTACTTTCAGTAATAATACGGCAAATTTATTTGGCGGGGGTATGTATAGTATTTCGGGCGAACCTGTTATTTCCGATTGTAACTTTTCAAATAATATATCAGGCAAAGGCGGTGGAATATTTCAATCACAGAGTAATTTAACTCTAAATAATTGTTCATTTTCTTTGAACAAAGGCGCTGGCGTATATACTTACGATGTGAATGCAACGCTGAATGATTGTGTGTTTATTAAGAATATAGGTTATACGTTCGGTGGAGGCTTAGCCGCTGATGGTACTATTTCTGGACCACAAAGAAACACAATAAATGTAAATAACTGCAAGTTTATCTGTAACACTGTTCAAGGATCTCGTGCATTTGGCGGTGGCCTATATTCCAATTGTGATAATATAATTATCAGTAACTGTTTATTTAACAGTAATACTGCTAAGCTGGGCGGTGGATGTTTTATCGGAGGTAATATCGGAAGTGGAATTCTGACTATTACAAACTGCACTTCAGTCTGGGATATGGCTGATCTCGGAAGCTTTTTATATTATAACGGATATTATGGTAATATTAGCATTAGGAATACTATTGCCTGGTACAACGAAAATCCTTTATTTTTCGAAAAATCACAAGCTCAGAATTTGAGTATAAACTTTAGCAACATTCATGGAGGATGGTCAGGCCAGGGTAATATTGATGAGGACCCATTATTTATTGATCCATTTGGACAAGACCTTATCGGAGGCACTGAAGATGATGATTTGAGATTTTCACTATTTTCTCCATGTATAGATTCAGGTGATCCTTATTACATAGCTGCAATTAACGAAACAGACCTCGACGATAATGCTCGAATAGTATCAGGTCGGATAGATATGGGAGCTTATGAATTTAAGAATGTAGTTTATGTCGATGATGACGCAAATGGACTCAATGACGGCTCTTCATGGGAAAATGCCTTCTGTTACTTACAGGATGCTTTAAATACCGTACCTACAGGTTATCAAATCCTGGTAGCTCAAGGTTTTTATACACCTGACCTTGGATTTTTGCCAGATGAAGATACCGAAGAAGAATATGGTATAAGAGAATCTACTTTCAGACTTTATGATAACATCACTATACGCGGCGGATATGCCGGAGTCTATGCAGATAATCCGGATGCAAGGGATTACAAATTGTACAAAACGATTTTAAGCGGAGACTTGAATGGAAATGATATTGATGTCAATACAACAAACAATTTGATAGAAGATATATCAAGAGAGGATAATTGCTTTCATATTATTACCTGTGATTCAAACTCAATTATTGATGGTTTTGTCATTACAGGAGGAAGAGCTAACGGTGAACAGACAAGTACAGGGAACTATGAAAAGAAAGGAGGAGCCTTGTACAATACGGGCAGTCCGACAATACTGAATTGTACATTTAATTGGAACTATGCAAGTGAAGCTGGCGGCGCTATTTATAGTAATGGAGGTGATTTACATCTTACAAACTGCGTTTTTTCATGCAATTCAGCTCCCAATTATGGCGGAGGTTTATTGATCCAAAATAGTAATTCAGATATTACTGATTGTTATTTTGAGAATAATAATTCATCATATGGAGGAGGTATATATTGTTATAGCACTAATTTGAATCTTGATAATTGCGAATTTATTAAAAATATAGGTTCTACTATGGGTGGAGGTTTATTTATTCTTAATAAAACCGCAACTTTAAACAATTGCAGGTTTATCGGTAATACAGCTAACCTTTATGGTGGTGGTATATTTGATGCTTCAGAAAATACATGCATAAGTGGCTGTTTATTTAGCGGTAATAATGCTAATCAGGGTGGAGGATGCCATAGCGATAGTACTCTTACTATAACAAATTGCACTTCTGCCTGGAATACAGCTGCGGGAAGCTTTTTACGTTATGCCGGAGATAATGGTAAAATAATAAATACAATTGTCAGACATGACACGATAAATAATGTTTACGCGCAATCTTTATCAGTTTATTTCAGCAACATTTTAGGTAATTGGCCGGGCCATGGAAATATTGACATAAATCCATTTTTTGTTGATCCCCTGGGACCTGATCTTGTTGGTGGTACTGAAGATGATAACCTAAGACTTTCTCCAATCTCCCCATGTGTTGACTCAGGTCAGTTGTCTTATGAACCAATATTTACCGAAACAGATCTTGATGGAAATCCTCGTATTGTGGGTGATAACATAGATATGGGAGCCTATGAATTTCAGAGAGACATCTATGTCGATGATAATGCTCCTTATGATAATGATTCTATTGAGGAAGGAACTCGAAATCATCCGTTGAATAATATCCAGGAAGCTATTGATATAGCAAAAGATGGTTATAAAATTCTTGTTCTGCCGGGACTATATGATAAAATCAACTTCCTTGGTAAAGCAATCACTGTTGCTGGAATCGAAGGAGCTGCTGTTATCGAACCCGAGACTGGTCCAGGACCAAATAGTTTTGATCAGGATGCGGTGACTTTTTATTCGGGTGAAGATTCTAATAGTGTCTTAAAAAACTTTATTATAAAAAACAGCGGCCTTGCGATTTCTCTTAATTATGGAAGCAGTCCGACAATTCAGAATATAACTTTTGTTGATAATCTATTCGGCATCGCGGCTTACGAAGATTCGAATCCGGACATAAGAAACTGCATTTTTTACAATAACACAAATGGCGACTTGTTCGGCTGCAAGGCATGGTATAGCTGCTTCAAAGATGCAAATCTGACTAAAGGTAATTTCTATGCAGATCCGCTTTTTGTCGATGCCGCAAACGGGGATTATCATTTGAAAAGTGAGGGTTGGAGATGGAATGAACAAAACGAGTCGTGGACGTGGGATGAAGTTACAAGTCCATGTATAGATGCAGGTGATCCATGCAGTCCTCTTGGTGACGAACCAATGAGTATTTCACGTGACCCGAATAATTCATTTGGACTAAATCAGAGAATAAACATGGGAGCTTACGGCGGGACACCACAGGCAAGTATGCCGCCATTGGGCTGGATTCCTTTGAATAATGAATGGTATATCCCTTAATGAATGGTATCACACTCTCCAAATCCAGCCCAATGGGAGATATTAGATTTACCAGCGGATAAAGGCTTCTTTTCAGATTAAAAACTCGTAATTTATATCAAAATGAACTTTCTGGTCTTCGGAGGAAATAACAATTTCATACTATATGAATTACAATTAGGAGTAAATATTCAGATATATTTTATTGACTAAGAACAGAGTATATAATTATAATAAACAAATAATATTATTTGTGTGAATGTGGAGTTATGATACGTAAGCGGCTGCCAAAATATATTCACTTCCAGATCAATAGACGTCTTATTAGATCACGATACCACAGTGCCTACACTTTAGTCGAACTTCTTACTGTAATAGCCATAATCTCGGTAATCATGTCTATATTACTTCCCGCATTAAATCAGGTCCGGCGTAAGTCGCGAGCAATCCTTGGCATGAATAACCAGAAACAAATCGTCAACGCGGTTAATTTATTCGCAATTGACAACGACCAGTTTTACCCTGAATCAGTAGCGACTATCGGTGACCTGGACTACTGGAACTGGCAGGAACCTATGATGCTTACCGGTTACCGGGCACGCAGCCCGCGTTTGCATCGTTCGATGAGCGGTTATCTGTTTGACTATATTAAAGATCCTGACATATTGTTCTGTCCCAACGCACCTAAAAAATATAAATATCTTAAGCAATCCTGGGATGCCGGAGACGATTGGGATAATCCTGAAACGCCGCCGGTTAAGGATCCTGTAAGCGGAACATATTGTTTCTATTGGAATTATACGGGTTATCTCAAAGACAAAAAAGGTATTTTTCATGGACCAGGAAATGCGACTGGAGGAAAATACCAGAGTAAATTACTTGTCAGCGATTATTTTGGTTATAATCACTGGCGAAGCAGAAATTCATATAGCAGTTGTGAAACATTTCAAAGTTCTTCGATTATCGAAGGGACTTCACTTTCATCTGATTACTGGTCACATAAGGAGAATATCGAATCGGGCTTGCCGCAAATTAATTTTCATGCTGGTTATACTGATGGGCATGTCGAAAAAATTTCATCATCGCAAACTGTTCCCCTGAGAGTTATAATAGATCCCAGAAAGAACGAGCCTTATCCGGATTATATTGCACCTGGAATATTTTTCATTCCGAAAAACGCATTATATTAATATATAATCGCGGTTACTTCTTCTATCCTTCTGATTACATCGATCACATTATCTGAATAGGAGATATAGCCGTCATAACCTTTTTGCATTAACGCGGCTGCTTCTGAATCGCTTAAGCTGTTTACAAGCGCAACGATTTTTATTGTTTGTGATTCTTCGTTGGAACGAATCCACTTGCAAACATCAGCGGCGTCTATACCGTTGGATAGCAAGCTGATTATAAGGACATGAGGAGCAAATTTCTCAATAATCGCCCCCGTCTCGAAATTGCTTCGTACGATTTGTACATCATATTCTGCTTTGTTTTTTAACGATTCGGCGAGAGTCATTGCAGCGTTTTCATTGCTATCGGCAATAAGTACACGTAATTTACCAACAGATATTCCCGCTGTGGGCATATTATGAACTTTCATAAAACGCATTAATTCACTTACTGGAATTCTTCTGTCTTTGCTGCCCGGTATGCGATATCCTTTTAACTGGCCGTTATCAAACCATTTTGAAACTGTTCGAGGTGCAACATGACATATTTTTGCCACATCACCAGTTGTTAAAACGTTTTTACCTTTTGCCATTTGTTGATTCCTGTAAATGATATTAGTGTCATCCTCAATCCGTTTCGCTTTTTTCATTCCTGCCATATTTTCGGTTAATAATGGGAACAGATTTAACAAATTGCATGATTATACTGTTTACAACGAATAATTTGTTCTTGCGGCCAATATACGTCCTATAATGGTAGAGACGCACGGCCGTGCGTCTCTACACAAAATAACCTTGTGTTTGGTATTTTTTTTTTTACAATAGATTTCATTATGAAGATATATTTATCACGACCTGATATAACCGACAAGGAAATAGATGCGGTTTGCTCTGTACTCAGAAGCCCTAATCTTTCGCTTGGGCCGAAATTAGGAGAATTCGAGCAGGCATTCGCGAAGTACATAGGCAGAAAACGGGCGGTCGCTGTAAACAGCGGCACAAGCGGCCTTTTTCTTTCTCTTTCCGCAATTGGTATAAAACCTGGTGACGAAGTAATTACTACGCCGTTTACCTTCATCGCTTCGGCTACTACAATTATGATGTGTGGGGCAAAACCTGTTTTTGTCGATATCGACCCGGTTAGTCTAAATATTGATTATAAAAAAATCGAAGCCGCTATTACCGAGAAAACGAAAGCAATTATTCCTGTCGAGATTTTTGGAAATCCAGCCGGTTTCGATAAAATATGCGAAATCGCAAACAAATATAACCTTCCTGTAATTGAAGATAGCTGTGAAGCTCTCGGCTCGTCATTAAACGGAAAAATGGCCGGAACATTGGGGAAAATGAGTGTTTTTGCGTTCTATCCAAACAAACAAATCACTACCGGCGAAGGCGGCATGATTCTTACTGATGATGATAATTTAGCGGATTTATGCGTTTCGCTTCGCAACCAGGGTAGAGACACACGGCCGTGCGTCTCTACTGGATGGCTAAACCACCAGAGACTTGGGTACAATTTCAGACTTAGCGATATAAATTGCGCACTCGGTATCGCTCAGCTTTCAAGAATAGAGGAAATCAAAGCCAAACGTACTCAGGTCGCCAATTGGTATCAGGAAATGTTGGCAGATGACAACAGACTCATTGTACCTCAAACAGCCGAAGGTTGCGATATAAACTGGTTCGTTTTCGTAGTTTGTCTGGCGGAATCTTCACTTGAAAAACGAGATATGATTCTGAAAAAAATGACAAATAAAGGAATACAGGTAAGCAATTATTTTCCACCAGTTCATCTTATGCCATTTATAGCTGAGAATTATGGTTATAAGCAAGGTGATTTCCCAATAACTGAGCAGGTTTGCCAAAGTACAATCGCCCTGCCGTTCTACAATAACCTTTCAAAAGACGAGATTTCAATCGTCTGCAAAACATTGAAAGAAACACTTGCTGTTTAATCACTGATTATCCGCTGTTTACGTAAAAAAGATTTGGATAATAAAGCTTTATATACTATGTATTTATATAGAAAGCAATGCCTTGACTGGCTTGCCAAGGTGTAGTTAGCCGTTAAATAAAACTTCAAGAAGAGTCCGGCTTCGTCCCTTTAGGACTATGCCGTGACAGTCTTCTTTCACCTTGTCGGCGAACGAAGACTGGAGGAGAGAAACCAAGTGAAAGGCTGGAGATCAAAACTTATTTTCATGTTTATCCTGTATTTTGCCGGATTTGCGACCGCAGTCTATATGCTTGCCCCTCAGCCTGACGCGGAACCGGGACAAAATAATGGTCAGGAAGCAATTCAAGCCAGATTCGCGAATTTTGATTCTGAGGAATTTATAACATCCTTCAATTCAGGCCTGCACAAAAGCGTTGATTTAGGCAAAGAAGCCGCACTTCACATGTCAAAATATATCAAGGAAAAAACCAAAAACTCTGAAATGCTAAAGACATCCAAGAAGGAATCAAGCACTTAATATTTTTATAAATATTTTTCATTTTTCCAGAGATTTTGAGTTACAAATTTCAATACTTCACGTCTATATACATAGAAATGTCAAAAAATGGGAATAGGACTCCAATAGCGTTCAGCGTGGAGCATTGAGGTTTTTTGCTATCCGCTGTACGCTTTACGCTGATTTTGGTCCGATATTTCGTTTTTTTATTTAATTTTTTGATTCAAAGCAGTACAATTGAATTATCTAATAATTGCTTTTAAGGGATAAGCACATGGAAGAATCAGTGGAACAAAAATCCGAAAACAAAGCTCTTAAAACAGATATACCAGACAATCATCCCAAGACTCAAAACAGCACTGTAAATGAAGCCCAGTTAATCGCAAGTCTGCACAAGGGTTATGTCGAGCTGAAACACCAGATACATAAGGTCATCATCGGCCAGGAAGATGTAATTGACGCGATGATATGCTGTATGCTCGCCGGCGGCCATTGTATCGTTCAGGGCGTGCCGGGCCTTGCCAAAACGCTTATGGTCCATTCAGTCGCTGATGCTATGAGCCTGAAGTTTAACAGAATACAGTTTACACCCGACTTGATGCCTTCTGATATTACCGGTGCAGACATAATCCAGCGAGACCCGCAATCGCACAAAAGAAAATTCGAGTTTGTAGAAGGGCCGATTTTTTCCAATGTAGTTCTTGCCGATGAGATAAACCGTACGCCGCCGAAAACACAAGCCGCTCTTTTACAGGCAATGCAGGAAAGGGAAGTAACTATTTCAGGCCAGACTCACAAACTTGAGGAACCCTTCTTTGTTCTCGCGACACAGAATCCGATTGAGCAGGAAGGTACGTATCCCCTGCCGGAAGCGGCCTTAGACAGGTTCATGTTCATGATTTACATCGACTACCCTTCCGCGAAAGAAGAGCATTTGATTGTAAAGCAGACTACTACAGGTAAAAAACTGGAAACAAAAACTGTTCTGGACAGGAATCATATGCTTCTGTTTCAGGAGATAGTTCGCATGGCACCGGTCAGTGATACAATTATTGCCTATTGCATTAGTCTTGCTCGTGCTACTCGCCCAACCAGTAAGACTGCGACATGGATGGTAAAGAAATACTTAAAATGGGGAGCCGGACCGAGAGCCGGCCAGTATATGACACTTGGCGCAAAAGCACTTGCGCTTATAAAAGGACGAATTACGCCAAGTTTCGAAGATGTAAAAGATGTATGCAAGTTAGTACTCAGGCACAGAGTAATTACAAATTTTGACGCCGAAGCAGACGCCGTAAGTGTTGAAGCGATACTCAACGATCTTGTAGAAAATGTTCCTTTACCTAAATAAGCTGATGCGTTGGAAAATGGATTGTTAAAATATTATGCTCATTTTATTTCAGGAACAAAATTGTGGCAAATAGCCGTGAATATCTTGATCCTGTATTTTTAAGCAAGCTTGCGAATATGGAGCTTATCGCACGCTGTGCGGTCGAGGGATTTTTCGCCGGTCTGCATCCAAGTCCTTTTCACGGATTCAGTGTCGAATACAGCGACCACAGGCAATATCACGAAGGCGATGAACTGAAATTCGTTGACTGGAAGGTTTATGGACGGAGCGACAAACTTTATATAAAGCGTTTTCAACAGGAAACCAACGCTGTTGTTTACATTCTTTTAGATAACAGCAAGAGTATGACCTTCGCGGGGAAAGGTTCTATTAGCAAAAGCAAATACGGCTCGTTTCTCGCCGCGGCTTTAAGCTATATGATGCTTGGTCAGGGTGACAGCGCGTCACTTGTTTTATTCGCCGATAAAGTTAAAAAACGCATCCCGCCAAGCTCAAGACGCACGCATTTAAATCTCATTCTATCGACACTTCAGTACAACCAGCCGGAGGGACAGACAAACCTTGCTGATGTTCTTCATGCACTTGCTGAAACTACAAAACGCAGAGGACTTGTTATTTTAATTTCTGATTTGCTCGATGACAAAGAAAACATTTTCAAAGGTCTGTCGCATCTTAAATTCCTTCGTCACGATGTTATTATTTTCCAGACGCTTGACCATAACGAAATAAATCTTGATTACGATGGCCTTATTCAGTTCGAAGATTTGGAATCAGGTGAAAAAATACGAACGTTTCCACAATCATTCAAACAAACGTACAGCGAACGTGTTACAGAATTTCTGGACGAAATCGCGAAAACAGCCGGCAGGAGTAATGTCGATTATTGCCTTCTCGATACATCTGAGCCATTGGACAGAGCTATGATTGCTTACCTTGCCAAGCGAAAGAGGATGAGATGAACTTTGCGGCATGGACATTTTTGTTCGGAGTTATTGCGGTTGCAGGACCGATTTTTGCGCATTTTCTTGCTAAGCCGCGATACAGACGAGTGCCATTCACTATGCTCCAATTCCTGAAAATGAGCAAAGTTGAAAGTCATTCTCGAAGGCATTTGAGGGATTTATTTATATTGCTTTTAAGATGCCTGATAATTATGTTAATAGCGTTCCTGTTCGCGCAGCCTTTCATTTTCAAAAAAGACAAACCGAAAGAAGCGAACCATATTTATTATTTAGGTTTGGATGATTCCGCTTCGATGTCATATTCGGACGGCAGCGATAGTTATTTTCAGCAGATGAAAGATTCCGCTATAGATTACATTGTATCCTCAAAACAGGATGCGGTTTTCAATTTATGCTCGTTAGCTTCCGGCAACTGGAATTATGGACTAAGCAGACAGGAAGCTCTGGCACAGGTTCAGGGAATGAAAATAAAAGCCAGAAGAGCGGACATTAGAACATTTATTTCCGGGTTGAATAACAGCGATAAAAATTACAAACCTGATGATAATATTTCCGCATATTTAATCAGCGATTTCACAGGAAATCTCTTAGAACAGTCCTTAAATATACAGGAACCTGCTTTTGTTGATAGTATCGATTTCATATTAATCTCATCTTCAAAACCCATTAATAACATCTCTATAACCAAAGCGGAAATCGATGATTTCAAAAATGATAAACTTTCGATAAATGTCACTATATGCAATAATAATCAAACACAACAGAAAAGAAAACTATACGCGATAGTTGAAAACGAAAAAATCGCATCTTCTGATATTAGCCTGAATCCATTTCAGACAATAATCTCACCCTTGGTAATAGAATCAGGTTCGATAAAAAACACGAGTGCTTTTTCTCCTATAGAAATAATTTTATCAGAACATGACAATCTAATAGAAGATGATAAATATTACATTGCTGTTCAATTTCCGAAGCAGAATACAAAAAATATTCTTCTGGCTGAAACTGAAGAGGATGAAATGTTTTTATTTGAGACTGCGGTTAAAACAATCTCTGAAAAAGGAACCTCGAACAAATATAATGTAAAACGAATCCCAATCAGAAACATTGGTCCTTCCGATTTGAATTGGGCAAATATCTTTGTATGCCCGAAAATACATGATTCTTTAAGCAATATGAACAAAGCACTTTCAGACTTTGTCAAATCCGGGGGAAGAGCGATTTTCTTCCTGACGGATGAACCAGTTACCCAAACCGCGGCGAAGCTTTCGCAAAACAAAGTCATTCCCGCCCTGCCGACAAATTTAATCAAAGAGAAGATATATCCTGAGCTTGATCCAGACTCAAAGCAAATTTCAGGCTTGGACAATAACGCGGTTAAAGCCTTATCAAACTACAGAATTAACAAGTTTGCTCTAAAAGGATACTGGGATTGCCAACCAATCCCTGAAAGTACATGTTTATGGCGATACCAGAATAACTCTGGATTTATTTATTATATTAAAAATGGTAATGGAGCGAGCATACTTGTTAATTCGAGTATAAATAGTTCTTTAGGCTCGCTGCTGAAATCGAATGCCGCCGTCGCGTTATGCCAGTGCCTTTTAGGCGAGCAAAGTCAAATTGTAAATTACAGTTTCGCTTCTGATGAAAGAATTGTTTTATCCTTAGATTTTTCAAATACGGATAAGTTTATTCAAAACCAGATTTCGATAGAAAACAGCAATGGACAAATACAGTATGTACCTGTTCATGGCTCTCTCATAACTATTCCTGAATCCGATGGAACAGGCTGGATAAAAACAAACAGGGAACCAATAATATACGCTGGAGTCAACTTACCTTTGGGCGAAACAAATATGACAAAACCTTCAGACAAAGAAATCGAAAACGCTGTCGGCAGAATATTTCAAAAAGGAGAACGAGAAAACGTAGAGGCCACTGAAGGTTTTAAGCTGAAAAAAGAACTTACACTATGGAAATATTTCGCATGGATGTTAATCGTGCTGCTATTGGTTGAGATAGTGGCGGCAAACAGGATGAGAAGATAAAGGATTTTATTATGGCTACTAACGAAGAACTTGATTATCTTGTGTCACGTGTCGCGAAGGTCAGAAAATGGCTGGCCGCGATAGCGGTTCTTAAAACAGCCACGATTTGCCTGCTCTTTGCCTGTATTTATATCGGCGGATATATAATTCTTGATCATCGCTTCAATTTCAGCTTGCCGGGCAGATTAATTGCATTCTTTCTTTTGGCAGGTTTGACTGTTTTTCTTGTATATAAATTATCGAGGCTGCTTTTAGTCCAGATTTCCTATACCAACGCCGCTAATTTCATAGAAAATAATTACAGCTTAAATCAGCAGCTTGTTGCGGCGATGGAATACTACGAGAACAAGGCTGATTATCCTTACTCAAAAGTTCTCGCAGAGCAGTTAATTATCAGGGTAAATAAAGACAGCGAAACATTCGCATTTGATTCTGTCGTAGAAAAATGGCATGGATTCGCACTTGCGGCTTTCGTATTTCTTGGACTCGGTGTTGTTGGTTTCTATGTTCAGCACAATATTTCATTTTTGGCAACATATTTCGCCAGACTTGCGGTTCCATTTTCTTCAGTTGCCCCGATATCAGCGACTACGTTGGAATCAATTACTCGTGACATTGTGTCTGAACCTGAATCTATGCTTACAATTAGCGCAAAAATAAATGGTCTAATTCCAGATTCGGGCCAATTAATAATTGCTCCTATCGGTCATGATTCCAACGACCACAAAATACAATTGAAACCCACCGAAGAATTAGGGACAGAACCTAAATTCGAGACATCAGAATTCTTTTCAAAAACCGGGCAATTCAAATACCAATTCAAAGCTGATCTTGCTCAAACACCCTGGCATAATATTGATATTCGAGAAGCACCTCAAATTAAAAGTATTACCGCAGAAATTGAATTGCCGCAAAATATTCGGGATGACGAAACACTAAAGAAGCTCTCTGAACAGATTAAAAACAATACTCTTGAGATCATTAAAAACAGTTCAGTCACTTTACATATAGAATCTTCAAGCAATCTCAGTGAAATTGAAATAACTAATCCAAATGGCACATCAAGTAAAAGTAAACTTAACGGAGAAAATACTTTCTCACATACTTTCACAGCAAAAGAGCAAGGCGATATAGAATTTCATCTTACTGATGATAAAGGTTTGAAAAGTAAAAATATCCCAAAGCTTAAAATTCTGCTTAAAACAGATAATCCGCCTCAATTCAAATTAATTTCTCCTGATGGTGACTACCTCGCTACAAATGTTTCCAGCATTCCTATTGAGTTCAAAATTACCGATGATTTCGGCCTTAGTTCTGCTAAGTTCATTGCGGAACTTCCCAAAGGAGAGCCAATTTCCATAGACATACCGATTCAGCCGGACTCGAATGAAGCCAGATTCAGCTATATTCTTGAACTGGAGCAATATGAACTTGTAATTGGTGACAGTATAATGTTTTACGCTAACGCGACTGATATAAAAACATCAATTTCCGATAAAGAAAACGCCTCATGCAGTGAAATATATTTTATTGAAATCAGGCCTTACCTGCAAATCTGGCACCTTAAGGAAGCAGGTAAAGGTAAAAGTAATCCCGCTCCGGTACCTGAAGACCTTATGACATTACTCGAATATACACGGGCATTTATTAAAAAGACATCAGTTGTAGCAGGAAAAACATCACTTGACGCGGATGACCGTTCTAATTTGAAATCTATTAACGAAGATGTTGAATATTGTGCGTCTTTACTAATTCAATTGCGGGACGACCCTCATAGCGAATTTAATGAGGCACAAAAAGCAGTCCTGAATGAAATACTTAAATATTACGAAAACGCATCAAGTGATTTGGAACGATTTAAAACTGCTGATGCGTTATTAAACGAAAAAGAAGCATACAGAATTCTACGTAAATTCATCCTTGAACTGGAAATGGACTACAATCCGCCTGCGGACGGGGAAACAGTACCGAAAGAAACACCAGATAAATTAAAATTGAAAGAAGCTATTGAAAGCCCTGAAATAGAGCCTGAACAAATGGAAGAAGCTCTCGAGGAAGTACAAGACAATATCGAGCAACTTCAGGCTGAGCAAAATCAGTTGCAGGAAGAACTTGACAAGGCTCTGAAACAACAAAAACAAGCTAACGAACAAGCCAAAGCAAATGCACAAGCTGACCAGCAATCTTCAAATAATAATTCCAACCAGAATGGCAATATCTCTGGACAAAGTGAACAAAATGGCGATTCACAACAGCAAGGTGAAGGAAGTTCAGGACAAGGCAATCAGGGACAGCAATCTAATAATTCTCAACAAGGTGAAGGCAGTTCAGGTCAGGGAAATAGTAACCCACAAAGTAATTCACAACTGCAAGGTGAGGGAAGTTCCGGGCAAGGTAATCAGGGACAACAAGGTAATAATTCTCAACAAGGAGAAGGCAGTTCAGCTTCATCTATCGCCCATCGTCCATCTTCCATCTTGCCGGGAAAGACGCCAGACGATGGACGAGAGACGAGCCAGGCAATTGCTCAGGCACAATTAAAAATGCTTCAGGCGAAACAGTCGGAGTTACAAAGTAATGTCTCGCAATTACAGCAGAAACTGGAATCTATTGCCAAGAACTCAGAAGGCAGTATGTCACAGCTATCTAAAGAAGTCCAGAAGCAGCTTGGTGAAGCTCTCGAAAATATGGAACAATTTCAAGAAAAGATGGATGAGTTGCAATACCAGCCCCATGATTTTGACAATAAATCGGAGGAAGCCTCTAAAATGATGGAATCAGCCGCGAAGAAACTTGAGTCGGCAGGCAAGTCACTTGAAAGCGGTTTGAACAGCAGCGAGGAAGGTAAATTAGCAAAAGAGTTAAAGAAAAACGCGGATGAACTATCCGAAGACGCGGAGAAACTTGATAATAAGCTTAGTGAATCAGAACGTATAAAAATGGAAGCGCTTCTTGAGGCCGCTAACAAACTGCTTGATAGTCAGGCTGCTGCTCATAGAGCAAGTGTAAGTCGAGGCAACGGTAATCAGGGAACAGGTATGCATGTTCTCACGGAAGAAGGCGGAGCTGCCGATAGAGACACTGCCAGAGAAATTGCCAGGCATTTCAGGTTTCTCGCTATCGAGCTTGAAAAGAAAAAAGAACAGCCAATCGAAGATGAACCTTCAGATTCGAGGTTTGTCGAGGCTGAGAGTGACTTTTTTGAAAACGCTGCTAAATACAATACCGGGGAGAATGGAAAATGATTTTTGCTGATTATCCGGGACATATTGCCGCAATAGCACTTTTAGCGATAACCGCCGCGATTGTTTTTTGGGCGTTTCGGACGAATGAGCTTAAAAAGGAAAAGTATAAATATTTAAGAGTGATTTTAATCGGGACAAGGATTCTTGTAATTGTAATTATATTTTTAATTTTATGGAATCCTTCTCGCTCTGAAATCGCGGAAACTTTCGAGAGAAATAATGTTTTGGTATTCTTCGATACAAGCCAGAGCATGTCGGTCGTAGAAAAAACAGTTAAAACAAGGCTTGATAACGCTTTGAATATTTTCACTGAGAAATTACAGTCTTCAGGCAAAAATAACCCGGAATATAAAATACTTGGTTTTGATAATGACGTTTATCATAGCGGCTCAACGCAACTTTTAAGACGCTGGGGTAATCATACTAATTTTCAGAATGTCGTAGCCGCTCTTGGAAAATATGATATAGAAAAAGATGATACAAACAGTACACATTATAATAACACTAAAGGTGCAATTATTTTTACTGACGGACAGGTCGATGACCAGGTAATATCAACATATTCGCCGCTTACGAGAGAAGATTTCCCAGTCATTATAGTCGGAATCGGTTCGAGGGACACTGGCACAGATGTAGAAATACAAAATGTAAAAGCACCCGTAAAAGCACTAATTGATTCGATTTATAATGTGGAAATAACTGCGGCCGCTAATAATCTTGTTGATAATTCCGTAACATTAGAACTTCTCGTGGATAATCTTTTGATAAATTCTATCAATGTTCCAGCCAAAGAGTTTGAGACAAAAGATAAGCATGAAAACCAGACTATAACAGTGACATTTAGAGTCCCCGCTGAAACATTAGGCAGCCACAATCTTACCATACGTGTAAAAAAAGTCGAAAATGAGGTGAATACCGCAAATAATATTTATAATACTTTTATCGATGTCGTTGAAAATGTGGAATTAAACGTATTATTTTATTCACAGGCCGCGGAATTCAACGTAGGCAAAATCAGGCAGGCTCTTTCATTGGATCCGAGAATACATCTTGATTTCTGTCTTGACGCAATCATTTCCGCTGATATTTCTTCTCGTGCCATAAATCAATTGGGATATGCTCGATTACCTGAAACCGAGGAAGAATTTAATAAATATGACATTATCATTTTTGGAGCTTTCTGTGCAGATGCTCTGACAGAAAAACAAACGACCGGCTTATATAACTTCGTGACTCAAAAAGGAGGAGGTCTGATTATTTTGCCAGGCAGAGAAGATTATGGCCCGGCCGGATGGGATAATCATCAGGCAAAGCTGCTTCTTCCAGTGATATTCGGTTCAAATAAACCAAAACCCGGCTCAGAAAAAATTGAATTAACAAAAGAAGGCAATTATGAAATTGCATTACAGGATGAAGACACGCCGCATTATAATTTTACTGTCTCCCCTTATTATGATATCGAAAAAGTCAAGCCTTCATCAAACACACTGGCAACTTCCGGCGACAAACCCTTAATAATTATTCAGCGGATAGGCCGGGGTAAAGTATGTCTCCTGAATATAACGAAACTCTTTTCATGGTATCGCGAAGATAAACAGGGAGGCTGGTTATATAGTCTTATGTCTCAACTGACTTCATATATTGGAAAATCACCGGGACAATCAGCCGGGGTGGAATTATTCGCTGAAAGGCAAAATTCTGATGAAAATAAAGTAAAATTTACCGCATACGTACGTGACAAAACTTATTCTCCCGTTGAACAGGCAAATGTACTTCTTAATTATAATAATCAGATTTATTCTATGTCGCCATCAGGTTCAGGGTATTATGTCACCGAAATCGACAATATGCAAACCGATCGAATAGTAGCTTCCGTACAGGCAGAATCCAGCGGCGTATTTCTCGGAAAAAAATCAATTGCGGCTAACCTGCCTCCCTGGAAAACTGAAATGAGTAATACTCGATTTAACGAGCAGTTTTTAATGAACGCCGCTAAACAATTGAATGGAACATATATATATGGTGAAGATGTCGATACTGAACTCGTAAAGTCATTCGACACGCAAACACAGGTCGGCCATATAAAACGATTAACAAGTATCTGGCCGAACTGGTTGTTATGGGGATTAATTTGCCTGTCCCTCAGTATCGAATGGTATATCAGGCGAGCAAAAGGTCTTGTATGAAGGATTATATTTTGATTAACAGAAAAATTCAATTAGCTGTGCTTTTGGCATTGTGCAGTGTATTTGGAACAGTGACAAAACCAGCCTGCGGCAAAACATATGTGCTGATTATCAGCGGGATAAACAAAGATACTGAAAATAAAATATCGAGATATCGAATTATAACAGGCTTGCAATCATACCTGCTCAATAACACAGAAGTTAGTTACGAGACTCTCAAAGTTCTCACATCTGATGATGTCGGAAATAATAATGCCAAAAGTTCACAATGGACAAATATCCAAAAAGTAATGTCTGATTTTGAATCAGTTATAAAACCAGAGGACAAATTCATTTTTTATTATACAGGACAGGCGAATGTAGTGAATCAGCAATTGAGATTCAATTTACCCGGACAAGATGTCACCCAGACGCAATTGGGAGAATTGATAAAAAAAATAAATTCATCTTCCATTCTAATCCTGCTGGATTGCCCTGCTTCCGGCCTTGCGGTAAAAGAACTTTCCTCAAAAGGGAGGATAATAATATGCAGTTGTACCGATGAGCAGCGTTTCAGTACAAAATTCGGTGAATATTTTGTATCCGCTTTCAGCAAAACTGAAACTGACATTGACAATGACGGAAGAATATCGATATTAGAGGTATTTATAGCAACTTCCAAAAATGTTAATGACTGGTATCAAAAGGAGAAATTGCTTGTTACTGAAACGCCTGTCCTTGATGACAATGGTGACGGTAAAGCATCAAAAGAACCCTGGCGATATATGATTGATTTGAAAGACGGCCTTGAGGCATCGAAATACTTTTTTCAACAGGAGCAGTAAAATGGACAGAAGGAATTTTCTTAAAACAGCATCCAAAACCGCAGCGGGACTCATATTATCCGGCGGATTCCATCCTGGAATAGCGCAAGATATTTCTCAGGGAAATAGTTCAGAAATAATTGAAACAAAGCAGCAGAAAGATGACCTTGAGGAATATGATTTTATTCTGCCCAGAGTTAAATTCACCCCCATCAAAGTCCCTGGGAGAGGACAGGGACCGGATTACTGGAATGTCCGGCCGGGTGGTGATAGAAACCTTTTGAGACGCCTTGGTACTGTATTAAGATGCAAAACAAAACCCATAACAAATGTCGATGAAGACGGTTTTTTAATACAGCTTGCTGAAAAAGAAGGACAACTAAATGCTATCGTCAGCTTTGACTATCCTGAACAGATAAATAAATATCCTTTTCTGTTTATGACTGATGAAAATGAGTTCAAATTTACCCAGAACCAGAAAGATAATCTGCGGAATTATATTAAACGCGGCGGCTTTTTATTTATGGATGATTGTGTTGTTGACCAGGGAGGCGACTTTTTCTTCAGAAGCGCATATGACCTTTTGGAAGATGTATTCGGCAGAGGTTCCGTAAAAACTGTTCCAAAACAGCATGAAATATTTCGCAATGTGTATGACCTTAGTGATGTGGGTTTACCATATATGAAAGGACAAATGCACGGACCCAGAGGAGTATATATAAACGGCCGACTTGCGATATTTTTAAGCCCTAACGATATTCACTGCGGCTGGTGCGATAATACCAGAAGGAATTTCCCTTCTCCCATGCAATACGAACAAGCCATTCAAATGGGCATTAATATTATCATGTATGCGATTACCCATTAAAATACGAAATTTTCAAAAAAATACTTAAACTCCCGTAAGAAGTTCTACTGCTTCTTTCGCGTTTTCGGCATTTACCAGAGCTTTACAGAAAGCTTTTGAGCGGGCAAGTTTGGCTATTTCAGCGAGAGCCTCAACGTGCGGGCCTGACATGCCGGGCGACGCCAATAAAAGGAAAAATAGCTTCGAAGGCTGATTATCCATTGAATCAAAATCAATACCTTCCGGTGCAATACCGATAGCAAGTTTCAAGCTTGAAACAGCCGGTGTTTTGGCATGAGGAACGGCGATTCCATCGGTCAAACCCGTACTCTGTTTATCTTCACGGCTCTGAACCGCGGCAAGAGCGGCATTGTAATCGGTAATCTCTCCCGCATCTTTTAGAACCTGAACAAGCTCTCGCAAAACTTCAGGCTTGTCAGTCGATTGCATAGGTACTTTTATGATGTTTTCAACAACCAAATCAATTAAAGACATTTAACCATTCTCCTGTACTATCAAAACACGGCTCTATTTTTATGTTCTCTGGATAAAGACATGTTGTATTTTTATTTTAAAAGAGTCTATTATACAAAAAAATATAAATAATTGGAAAAATATTTTCTAAATTTTCATTTATTTATACCAATGAATCGTACAATTCCCAGACCTTCATCGGGTCCTTCACGATAAGAACAGAACATGAAACAGAACGCATCGCCCTTTCTGTTTCGTCATAAAATTCATCCACCCTGCTTCTTATACGTGATAATTCGCCGATTATGAGCATATCAACATTATTTTCCTTTATAGAATCAACTATTTCCTTGTGCACGCTTCCCCTGCTCGTCTTTTTTATAATAGTAATTCCTTTGGCTATAGCAAGCTCATTCACATAATTGAGGTAGCGTTCGGCGTCGGCTTCCATATCATGCTCGTACTCAAGCTCCTCGTCCTGCAGGAATATACTCGCCTTAAGCAAGTCGTCCATTGCCTTGGTATTTATCACATAATGAACGATTAGCTCAGCCTCAGAACAAGATGCCATGCAAATCGCATATTGTGCGGCAGTAATCGACTGTTCCGTTCCATCGATATAAACCATTATTTTTTTTACGAGTTTACTCACAATTCTTCTCCAAAAGTCTTTTGTCTTTTTCTTTCGAGATTACTTTTCACCATTTTCATCAAAACAAACATATCCCGCTCATTCTCTTCGAGCCTGCTCTGAATAAAACGAACGGTTTCCTGCAGGTCAGGAATAGCGATTTTCTCGAGAGCATTGACTTTCCTTATAGTTTTTTTAACTTCGTTTGCAAGCCGCAATACGGATATTTTTAATTCTGAAAGTCTGCCAAGCAAACCAAGTGCCTGTTTAAAATAGCTGATCGAATTATCTATCCAGAAACTCGTTCCCATAGGGCTGTAATATGGAGGACTTTCCTTAAATTCAGTTTCCACAACAGGTAAACTAACTCCCATTACCCTTCTCGAACGAATATTAATATTAGTTGTAATATTCACCGCACCGGTAAGATACTGCACTTTAAGTTTGCCCATATCAAGTACGGCTTCCTCAAGTGCTTCGTATGCTTTTGCAAGAGCTTCATCAACTTTGTTTTGATAATCGGTAGTCTGGTCAACAAGCGATAGAAGTTCAATGATAAGAATATTTCTCTTCTGATCCAGAAGTTCATATCCCTGCCTGGCAAAGCCCAAATCATTCTTCAAACGAAGTAAATTAGTTTTCGTAGGTGCATAATTCAGTTGAGTCATACTTAATACCTGTTATTTCCCATAGAATTTTTCAATTTCCTCATCCGTAATTCTATGCAGTTCCTCAACCGGCAGAGACCTCAGAACCTGCCATCCTATATCAAGAGTCTGCTCGATACTTCTATCTTCATCGTGTCGTTGTGAAACGAACTTCTGCTCGAATTCTCTTCCGAAATCAAGATAATTATGGTCGAGCGGTGTAAGTTCTTCTTCACCAATAACCGACGCGAGATTGCGAACATCCTTTACATAGCTGTAAGCCGCGAATAACTGGCTTGCAAGGTGCGGATGGTCCTCTCTTGTCATACCCTTACCGATACCGTCTTTCATCAAACGCGAAAGTGAAGGCAAACCGGCAATCGGCGGATAAATTCCCCTGCCGTTCATATCTCTTTCAAATACGATTTGCCCTTCGGTGATATAACCCGAAAGGTCGGGAATAGGATGAGATATGTCATCGTTCGGCATTGTAAGAATCGGCAGCAACGTTATCGAACCTTTGTAGCCTTTAATCATTCCAGAACGTTCATAAAGCTCCGCAAGGTCAGAATAGAGATAACCCGGATAACCTTTACGCGAAGGAATTTCACCGCGGATTGTCGAGATTTCACGAAGCGATTCGCAGTAGTTTGTCATGTCGGTCATAATAACCAGCACGTGCATATCTTCATTAAACGCAAGATGCTCTGCCAATGTAAGAGCTGTTCTCGGAGTTTGTAATCTTTCGATAGATGGGTCGTCCGCAAGAGAAAGGAATAACGCGACATTTTCGAGTACGCCGCTTTCCTCGAATGAACGAACGAAATATTGTGCTACGTCGTGTTTGACACCCATAGCGGCGAATACAACGGCGAAATTTGTTTCTGAGCCGCGAATTTTGGCCTGTCTCGCTATTTGTGCCGCGAGTTCATTGTGCGGTAAGCCGTTACCGGAGAATATCGGGAGTTTTTGTCCTCTGATAAGCGTGTTCATTCCATCAATTACGGAAATACCCGTCTGGATAAAATCTCTTGGATATTCTCGAGAGGTCGGATTAATTGCCATTCCGTTTACGTTTAGTTCGACGTCACTTCTCTGGGCCGGACCGCCGTCTATAGGCTGACCAAGTCCGTTAAAAACACGTCCCAGCATATCTTTGGAAATTGAGATTGTGAGCGGCTTTCCGGAGAATCTGATACGTGTACCGGGCAGAGTAAGTCCTGATGTCCCTTCGAATATTTGCGCGACAACAAAATTTGTCGATGATTCCAATACGATTCCAAGACGAGGATTTCCATCCTTGTCTATACACTCGATAAGTTCTCTGTATCCAACCGGATGTGTTTTTGTAACAAAAACCAGTGCGCCATCGATTTTGTCGACGCCGATATATTCACGGCCTGATAATAGAGTTCTGTTTTTAGGCTCAGGCATGTAACGCCTCCAGTTGATCCATTGACCGTTCAAGATACGCTTCAATCTTGTCAAGACTTGCCATATCATCGTTGCTAATCGTGAACTTCATTTTAATTATGTCCTGATAAACTTTCATTTTTCTTAACTGAACCAGAGTAGTGCCCTTCTTAATCATTTCAGAGCCGCGCCTCCAGTAATTTACTATTATATGCAGCATTTTCGCCTGCTTTGGAACGACTGAGTACGTATCTATCTTATCGTAAGCATTTTGCTGCAGGAACGCATTTTTAAATAATGTACAAACTTCAAGAACAAATCTTTGCGAATCAGGCAAAGCGTCAGGCCCGACGAGCTTAACCACCTGCTGAAGCCTTACTTCCCTGTGAAGCAGTTCCATGATTTCGGTTCTGTCAGCAAGCCATTCCGGACCGGCTTTATCCGCCCACCAGGCTTCGAGACCTGTTAAATATTCGCTGTAGCTTTCGAGCCATGAAATAGCGGGATAGTGACGCGCGTTCGCGAGGTTCCTGTCAAGCGCCCAGAAGCAGCGAATAAATCGTTTCGTATGCTGAGTGACTGGTTCGGAGAAGTCACCACCCGGAGGAGATACGGCTCCAATGATTGACACTGAACCTCTCTGACCATTCAAGGTTTCCATTGACCCCGCACGCTCGTAGAATTCCGCAATCCTCGTAGGTAAATACGCTGGGAAACCTTCTTCTGCAGGCATTTCTTCCATTCGCCCGGACAATTCACGAAGTGCTTCGGCCCAGCGCGAAGTTGAATCGGCCATAACCGCAACGTGATAACCCTGGTCGCGGAAATATTCGGCCATTGTAATTCCAGTATAAATGCTCGCTTCACGAGCGGATACTGGCATATTTGATGTATTTGCGATAAGAATCGTTCGTTCCATCAAAGAGCGGCCGTTACGCGGGTCGATGAGTTTCGGAAATTCAGTAAGTACGTCTGTAATTTCGTTACCTCTTTCGCCGCAGCCGATGTAAATAATCAGGTCAGCGTCGCACCATTTCGCGACTGCCTGCTGGGTCATAGTCTTTCCGGTACCGAATCCGCCTGGAATACATACGGTCGCTCCTTTTGCTATCGGGAAAAGCGTATCAATTACACGCTGGCCCGTGACAAGAGGAATATCGAGCGGGAGACGCCCTTTTGTCGGACGCTGCTTTCGTATCGGCCACCTGTGCATAAGGAAGAGTTCTTTTTTCTGCGAATCCTCTTTTTCCAACACAGCGATTACTTCTTCTACTGTATAATCACCTTCAGGAACGACTGATACGAGAATACCTTTATCGAGCGGCGGAACAAGAATTTTATGAAGCACATTTTCTGTTTCCTGAACAGTACCAAGTACCATTCCGCCGGAAACAATGTCACCCTTCTTAGCTGAAGGAACAAAATGCCATTTCTTCTGTTTATCCAAACTCGGTACAGAGATTCCACGATTAATAAAAATACCGGAAATTTCCCGAATCTTTTCAAGAGGCCTCTGAATACCGTCATAAATTGTTCCGACCATTCCGGGACCAAGTTCGACTGAAAGCTGCATACCCGCACCAAATACCGGGTCATAAGGAGCAATACCGGTCGTATCTTCATAAACCTGAACTACGGCACAATCCTGTTCGAGTTTAATCAGCTCACCAATAAGACGTTCATTACCAACCCAAACCAACTCAAACATTTCGGCATCAGTGATTCCCATCACCTCGATAACAGGGCCGTTTATTCGTTTTACTTGTCCAATTATCCTATCATTCATTATCAATCTTTTCGTTTATCTGTAAATAAAGCATTATAAATTGCCATTCTAATTTCACGTTCTTTACGAAGTATTCTTGTTTTTACCTGATTATTAAAAGCCATATGCCCATTTTCAGAAGTAAGAACGACTCCCTGAAAACTTAACGGAGGCTCTTTCGATAATTTTAGAGAAACCTGCTTGCCTGTTTTCTGACTCACTACTTTAGAAACTTCAGCAACTACCTGTTCACTAATCAACGGCAGTTCCTTTTCAGAAGCATTAATCACCGCTGATGGAACATCCAAACCAATTGCGGCTTCGACAATCCAATTCTTAAGAATCGTTTTATAATTATCATTACCAATCATCGAGTTGAATTTACTTTCGACTTTCTTTTGAATATTCTTCATCACTTCGTTACGAATATTCAAAGAATTTCTCTGCAGCTCAAGGCGAAGACTTGACATAATTTTCTTTTTAACCTGCTCCGCCTGCTCAATAGCAGATTTCTCAGCATCCTTAATTATGGATTCGACTTTTTTAGCGTTGTATTTGACCTTTTCATCAGCTTGTTTATGAGCATCTTCAATAATTTGCCGCTCTTCTGATAAAACATCCGTTTCAATGCCTGAAATAATCGCATCACCCTTCGGTTTATCGCTCGTTCGTATTTGTTTCTGTGATTTCGCCACTTTCAAACCTCGTAGCACAGGCATCCAGCCCGTGTATGCATGAGCTAAAAGCCCATGCTACTATTATATTATAATTTTATGCCAATGGCAGTATTCACCATTTCCTTAATACTGGGTCTGCCTTCTTTCGCACCATTCCTGTCTGGTATTTCGATAACCAGCGGGAAATTGGACGTCAGCAAATACTTATTTATAATCGGGCGAATCATATCAGCGATTCGTTCGGTAATAATGATTATACCGATATCTTTATCTTCAAGAATCGCCGCAAAAGCCTGTTGAGCCTCTTCTGTATTCGCGGCGATCTTTCCTTCGACACCTAAAATGCCGAAACCGATAATCGCGTCTTCATCGCCTATAATCGCATACTTCATTTTGTTTTACACTTTTCCAATAATCATAAGTGCCGTAATAAAACCGAATACGACAATACCTTCAGCAAGCGCGACAAAAATCAATGCCTGACCAGCTAATTCCGGCTTCTCAGCGACTGCGCCCATTGCGGCCGCACCGACATGAGATATTGCTATACCGGCACCAATAGCGCCAAGCCCGAAAGCTGCCGCCGCTGCGATAAGAGCAAATTTCATTTCTTCAACTTTTGCTTGCTCAATCAGAGGATTTACAATGGCAGTTTCCGAATCTGCATGAGTAATTGCAGTGTTATTACCTGAACTCGAAAAAGCTTTCGTAGTAGTCACAGTTAATACAATAACCATCACTGTAAAAAGCATAATCAGACTTTGTGCGATACGTAACTTTAAAGACTTACTTGCATCGTTCACTATATTCCTTCCTTTCTTAATATTTATCACTATTCAAAGAGATTGGTGTATATAACTTTCCAGTACCATGGAAAAACTTTGTAAAAAATTCGTAATAATTAAGCCTCAGCGCCTGTACGCCTGCGGAGAGACCTTCAAGGCCAATCACAAGCACATTTCCGAGAATAATAACAACAAGAGAAATAATCCCCGAAGTCATTTCGGCAATTGTAAAAGTAGCTATCATCAAGCTTACATGCGCAATACCAAGACCGGCGACTCGCATAAATGAAAGAGTATTGGCAAGATAACCGCTGAAAATTTCAAGAAGCTCGACAACCCACTGCATGAGAAAATTTAATATCATCAAAGGATTAAATCCTTTTAGTGTTTTATGATGAAAATAATGATAAGGCTCTTTGATAAAAATTAAAATCGCTGGTAATCCCACAAGCATGAAAATAACACTTCCTGAAGGGAAACCATTATACCCATGTTTTACCATATATGAAGCGATATAGACTCCCCCGACGTAAATCCAGCCGCCCAGAATACCGCCTTTATCGAAAAGCAAATCACCCCACCTTCTCGTGCGAATCAAATTTACCCAGTTAAAAATCAGACCAAGTAAAATAACCGCAATTCCGAAGTATATGGTTATTGCAAGAATATCCATAACACTGCTGATAGCCGCATGTCCTTCTGAATGACCGGCAACTACTCCATGAAAATCGAACCAGACTGCCGGAATGAAGGGCTTCCCGAAATAAGAACCGAATAGAATGCCAAAGATAATTGATGCTACGCCGCACCATATGATAAGCCATGATAATTTGAAATAACCTGTTTTCTCTGGAATATTTCCGAAAGATTTCATTCCAAGAATACCTAAAACAACGAGTATCGCACCTTGGCCTGCATCAGCAAACATTAGCCCGAACATTGCAAGATATAACGGCATTACAAAAGGAGTTGGGTCTATTGTTTTATATTGAGGAATACCGAAATTGCTTACAAGCATCTGGAACGGGGCAAGCGATTTGGGATTATGAAACTGCACAGGCACTTCATTACTGGCAATTTCCTTACCATCCGGATGACGCCATTCCAAATAACAACGGTCGCCGCAGGCTTTTCTAATTCTTTCAACAAGTATATCTTTTTTAGCAATCGGAAGCCAGCCGGTAAAAATAACCGTTCGAGATGAAGATTTGAAGTTCGTTTGAATCTTATTTAAAAGCTCGGTAACTCGAAGATTAATCCAAATGTTTCCAAGTTCCGCTTCCTGATTCTTTACTAAATCATTGACTCTTTTTTCGAGCGTTTTCTGCTCTTCTGTTAATTTTTCATACTTAACTGAAATCTCTTTGAATACATCTTCCTTTACCGATTTCAGTTCATTAGGCAATTCGATACTGGTCCAGTTCGATTTCTCTAAAACCTTGTTTATGCTCTCGTTATCACGTTTCATAGAAATAAGAAAATAATGAGCAAAATCGCCCTGATTTCCAAGTGATACGGACAAAGAAGGATAATTTTTCAAACCGGCCTCAAATTTATCGGCATTCGACGCCGGAATCCTGCCTGCCTGAACATGAAGGAACGAATGCATGGTTTTTAACGGAACATCAGATAATCCCAAACCATATAAATCCACCTGGCGCTTTATATCTTCGAGTTTCAGAACTTCCTGCTGAATTGCTCTCTGACGTTCCCTGAGACTCTCACGCTCTCCTTCTATTTTATCAAGAAGTATTTTCTCTTTTTCTATGGAAACTGATTCATGGGCATTGAGATCGGTTTCTCCCGGTGATTTAGGAATAATACCGACTGTATGCAGAAGTCCCTCGATTCGTTCTCTGAGATGTGTAACTTCACTAACTGAAATACTGGAATTGACCGCGGAAAACCGCTTTATTTCCTGGTCATCAAGCTCACCAATGTTGGCAAACTGAACGACACCTTCGCTTAAAAGCATTTCGCTGACATGCTCGGAATCCCTGCCAAGCACGACCGCAAACAGTTGTATCATCTCAGTTGTAAACATCATAACATACTCTCAATCCGCTGCTGTGACAAATTATATTGCTTGGCATTAAGGATTGTCCTTATTTTTTTCAGTTCATTCCTCTTTAGAGTAAAATACACTAAAATAATTCCTACAGTAAAAGGATACCCTGAACGAATCCTTTTTATTTCCTGTTTCATGATTTCTTCCAGTATCCTGTGAATAAGGAGCAACTTGGAATGGCTGTCACCTGTCTGAGAAGATAATAGCGCAATTAATGTCGGATACCTGCTTCTGATGAAATCCTGCAGTACCGCTGATAAGTTTTGTGCCTTATACAGTTCAGTTACCATAGCAGGATTCAGATTAAATCCGCCCGGAATTAACATGGAAAGGACCGCTTCCTGGGGCATATCATAAAAATTCTTCAGCCTTATGAGCCAGTCGATATTTTTTAAATCTATTTCAACACCTGTCAACCTGGTTATTATATCACAATCATCAGAATTCAGCTTTTTGGCGGCATTAATCAAATTAGTATAATAAAAATGGTCAAACGCCACTTCCATCCTAAATAAAGAACTTTCTGAAATAACAGTTTCGCTGTATTTTTTAATGATCTTTTCGTATGGCGTACCAATACATACACCAGATATTTCATCGAAATTGCCGGCGTTAATAATTACATCTATCGGAATATCGTGAATAATCGGTTCATATAATATGTAATGAACATGCTGGTCAGCCGGATGATTTCCGATTTTCCTGTCGAAAAAAATACGAATAGCGTTTTTAAGATTATCAACTTCGTATTGATATAAAAACGCGTTTATAAGCGGCATTATGTCCGCGTGAACATACCTTTTAATTTCTTTGAAAATGTCTATTTCTTTTTTAAGAAGTTCAAGTTCGCCTTTTTTCAAATCACCTGTGGAAGAATAAATTTCCTGAAGATGCGCAAAATCTGTATCAAGTAAAGCATTCAGAGCCGAATCGAGAGAAGGACTCTTTACAAGCTTCTCGAAAGCCTCATCGGATAGAATTTTACTAATCCGGCCTCTAAGCTTGGCGTTTATATAAGCATATTTTGCGACTGCACTTACCATTATTTCTCATCTTCTGTAATAATCAAATTACTGAAATCTAATTTCTAAATCCTAAACAATTTCAACTCACCAAAAACTAAATATTTTAAACATTTGAATTTTATAATTTAATATTGTTTAGAATTTAGAGTTTAGTGCTTCCTTTTCATTACTGATTATAATATTGCAGATACTTTCAACAAGGTTACTAAGAACCTTTTCGTTTCCGATAATAACATCTTTTTCTTTTTCAGACTGTTTAAGCTTTTCCTGCCTGATAATTTCAGCTTCTTTACGGGCATTTTCAACAGCGTCGAAAATAATATCTTTAGCCCGTTGTTTAGCTTGAGCTATTTTCTCTGAATTATCCTTCTCGACAGCTTGCCTTATTTGTGAGGCTTGCTCATGCGCCTTTTGGATAATTTCATTAGCCTTCTTTTCGGCTTCAAATACTTCTTCTATAATCTGTTTCATTTATTATACCCATGTTAGTTATTTTTCGTACAGAGTATTGTATGCTGTATTCTGCTCTGGATGGAATACGTTTCAGAACGCAGTATATGAATCCCTTAGGGAAACAAAACTTGGAAAATTTTAATTATTGTAAGATTAAAGACTTTTTTTTCTATATGTAAACAAAAAAATCCTTTAAAATACATTTTTTTTGAGAATTTTTGTTATGGCTTATCGCAGAATTAAAGGCATTCCGGGCATGATATATACCCCGGATTCAAGTCCTTCTGATAAAAAACATAATTGTAAAGACTGCTTTTTCTGCCAGTGGTGCAGCGACAGCAGGTGCAAAACCTGCCTCAAAAACAAAAATTGTAAAAATAAAAGAAAAAAATCGAATACCAAGAGAATAAGTTAAGGTCCTGAAATCTCACTATAATTTAGTCCCAATTCCACTTTATGAGATTACGCGCTGCTTAACTGGTCTTCAAGAAGCGACAGCATCGGATAAGCCTCATTGTAATGCTTGTTTATGAATTCCGAATTTCGTTTTGCGAAAAGAGTTTCCGCGACTTTATCCGCTATCGGCATTAGCATTTGCTCATGTCGGCACAAAAGCGGCGATACTGTCTCAATACTTCCGGTAGTTTGCCAATTTAAACATGCGCACGTATGAAAACATCGCTTTTCAAGAACACATTTTGAGCAGTTTTCCTTTGGCTTCGCAGCGGCTTTTCGTATTCTCGTCCATGCTTCGGGATTTATTCCATTTTCAACATCTCCAATACACCACTGGCTCTGTCCACCTGCTTTTGTAAACTGCACACATGGGTACAGATAACCTTCCGGATCAATCGATAACTGCCGCATTCCAAGGTCACACCGCAAACAGTTAGATTGAGATTCGTTAATATGAAGCGAGATTTTTACCTCGAACGGGCTAAGATAGAATTTTTTGCCCATTTCCGTCCACTTGGTATAGAGCTTCGCGAGCTTTTTATATTGCTGCTCAAGAATCGCGAAAGATTCTTCGTCCCATTGGCCGGCATAGTTCAGTGACACAATTATATAACGTGCTCCTTCATCGAGAAGAAAACTCACGGATTCACATAGATATTGGGCCGTATCGGGATTGACAACCATCAAAATGCTTGAATATGGACGGGCATCGAGCAACATTCGCAATTTCGGCAAAAGCAAATCAGAGGTCAATCTCCCATCGGCGGTTTTTCTGTGCATATCCTGAACTTTATTTATACCATCAAAACTCATCGCAACAAGCATTTCTTCTCGACATGCGTATTCCAGAAATGCCTCGTCTAACATTAAGCCATTGGTTGTAATTTTATAATGAAACATTCCCTCTTTATTTTTCTGGATATTGCGGCCGAATTCGACTAACTCATAAATCCTGTCCTTTGCCAATAACGGCTCACCGCCAAAAAAGACTACGCCGCACGAACCCATATTCCTTTTTACCCCGAGCCGCATAGCTTTCTGCCCCGTTTCCAAAGACATTATCTCGGATGATTCGGGCTTTGCATAACAATAATCACAGCGAAGATTGCAGTTTCGCGTCAAGTGAAGCGTCAAATGCATTACTTGATTACTCCCTGCTCCTTGAGCCATTGTGCAAAATCGCTCACTTGATTTCGCAACAATTCCTTTGAAGAATCAATTGCTCTTTGTTGTACCAATTTCCATTTATCCAGAGGTTCGATATTTTTATCCTGATAAATATCATTCGTAGAAGGCCTTGACATGGGATCATAGAATATAGCATATACACCCTTTTGTGTATTATATTTAAGTTCACTTCGCACTTCTTCTGCAATCTGCTTAAAGTAATAACCTTGTACAGTACTCCCACTTCTAATACCACCTAATTTAAAGAAATCATCTTCTGATATGAATTCAATATTTATATCATTATCTGAATCAGCCAGATCAATTTCGAGAGGTTCAGCTTTTTCTTTTTCGGAACTTCTTAAAGCAAACATTTCATTTTTTCCAGGAGAAATCTTTACATTAGTTAAAACCACTTTCTCTTTATTTAGATTTATGCCATGTTTTTTGAATTCTTCTCTTATAACAACAAGTGCTTCATCTTCAGAAAGAAAACAAGGTGGAGAAACAGCAACACATCCAGTTGCACCACGGCCTTCGCCATGCTCGAAAATTGGTGCTATAAGAGCCGCTACTTTTGCAGGAGTTACATTATTAGTCTGGCTTGCGTTAGGATTCAGATTAGGTGACGCCTCAATTTCATTAGTTGTAGTTGTATTTGTTGCAGGCTTCTTATCACAACCTGATAGCGAAAGCCCGGCGACTAACATTCCTGATATACCAAAATCATACAGTTTTTGCCAGCGTCTTTCTACACTCTTGCGTAACAAAGACGGCTGTGCCTGCACTTCCTCTTTTTTAGGATAATCCGGAACTTTATATTCCCTTAACGATTTTGATTCCATCTTAAACTCCCTTCAAAAACATTATTACATCATCTGCTTATACTTATTTTATTTATTATACAACAATATATGCGATTTCAAACTTATTTATAATATTTTTACTATAAACCATATAGGTATTTCCTTATATCCGGGAAAATATTTATCTGTTTACATCAAAAAACAATCCCCTATAATAACCTTTTTGAAGAGAAGAGTACAAGTTGTTTTAGCCGCCTATAGGCTGGTAGTACGATTAAAAATAAATTATTTTTTTTTGAAAAATAACAGTTGACAAATAGGAGTTACTACTATATAGTACTGATTATGATTAAGGAAAACTATACAAATAGTGATTCTGAGCTGGACGAGAAAATCGACTGGTTCATCGGCAAATGCAGAGAAACCGGGCTGAAAGTTACTCCTCAGCGTCTGGCGATATACCGGGAGCTTATACAAACTAATGAGCACCCATCGGCCGAGATGATGTACAGTAAAATTAAAAATGATTTTCCGGGCATATCACTCGATACAGTGAATCGGACCTTGATAACGCTATTCGAGATGGGCGCCGCTAATATTGTCGAAGGCTCTGGTGACGCAAGACGCTTTGACGCTGGAACTGATGAGCATCAGCATTTCAAGTGCATAAAATGCAAAAGGATAATTGACTTTCATCATGAACCTTTCGACGATATAAAGCTTCCGCCGAATATTAATAAACAGTTCAAAATTCTAAAGAAGACTGTATATCTCGAAGGAATATGTGACAGGTGTTTAGAAGATAATAAATAAAGTATAACAGGCTCGTCATATTAATGATTATAAGCTGCGAGCCATAATTTCAACGAAAAGAAAGAGAGGTACATTTATGGACTTTAAGGGAAGTCAAACAGAAAAGAACTTGTTAGCGGCGTTTGCAGGAGAATCTCAGGCAAGAAATCGCTATTCGTTTTACGCAGGTCAGGCTAAAAAGGAAGGTTACGAGCAAATAGCCGCGATATTCGAAGAAACCGCAAACCAGGAAAAAGAACATGCAAAACGCGAGTTCAAATTCTTACAGGGCGGTGAAGTGGAAATAACAGCAGGATTTCCGGCAGGAAAGATTGGCACAACACTTGAGAACCTGAAAGATGCAGCCGCCGGGGAAGACCACGAAACATCACATATGTACCCCGACTTCGCGGCAGTTGCCGAAAAGGAAGGATTTAAGGAAATAGCAGCGGTATTCAGAAGTATCGGAACTGTGGAAAAACGCCATAAATTACGCTATCTCGCATTAGCGAAAAATATCGAAGATGGTGTCGTATTCAAGCGAAGCAAACCGGTAAGATGGGTATGCAGAAACTGCGGCTATGTACATGAAGGAACTGACGCTCCAAAAACTTGCCCAGCCTGCTCACACCCACAGGCTTACTACGAAATTGAAGCTTCAAATTTCTAAAAAGTAAAATGGGCTAAAAATGAAAATGCAGAATTAAAAAAGTAATATAGGTAAAACTTAACGCTTTACTAAAACAATTTACTAAAGTATATTCAGGTTTTCCCAAACGGCTCATGGAGGTTTGGGAAAACCTTTAATAAGGAGTAATATTATGGAAGAGAAAAAAGTTGTAACGATGAAAGGCAATCCACTGTCTTTATCGGGAAAAACAGTAAAAGTCGGCGGCAAAGCACCTGATTTCAAAGTTATCGCAAATGACCTTTCGGAAATCAGTCTGTCTTCATTCAAGGGAAAGGTTTGCCTGATAGCGACTGTTCCGTCATTAGATACGAGCGTATGCGACCTTGAGACAAGAAAATTCAATGAAAAAGCGACTCAGCTCAAGGACAACACAGTAGTATTAACAATTAGTATGGACTTGCCATTTGCGCAGTCAAGATGGTGCGGGGCTGCCGGAGTTAAAAATGTTAAGACACTTTCCGATTATCGTTTTGCTGATTTCGGAAATAAATACGGCGTTCTTATCACGGACCTGCGTCTTCTGGCAAGAACCGTATTTATCATCGATGCAAAAGGCATAATCAGATACATTCAAATCGTTGATGAATTAACGAGTGAGCCGGACTATGAAGCGGCTCTCAATGCTTTAAAAGGTTTATAAGAATGAGAAATTTTAAAAAAGATATTTACGAAGTTGGAGTAATCGACTGGGACGCGAGACTTTTCGACAGGTTAATTCCGCTACCGGATGGAACAAGCTATAACGCATATATTATTAAAGGCACAGAGAAAACCGCATTGCTGGATACTGTTGATCCAAGCAAAACGCAGGTGCTTTTGGATAATCTTATGCAGTGCGGGATTGATAAGATAGATTATGTTATCAGTCACCACGCAGAGCAGGACCATTCTGGAAGTATTCCCGATATTCTATTGATGTACCCGCAGGCAAAAGTTATAACGAATCCCAAGTGCAAACAGATGCTGATAGATTTACTTGAGATTAACGAGGACAAGTTTATTACCGTCGAAGATGGAGAAACACTGTCACTTGGTAACAAGACTTTGCAATTTATTTATACGCCTTGGGTACACTGGCCGGAAACAATGTCAACGTATCTCAAAGAAGATAAAATCCTGTTCTCATGCGATTTCTTCGGTGCGCATTTAGCCGCGAGTAATCTTTTCGTTGAAAACGAGGCTACTGTCTATGAATCAGCGAAAAGATACTTTGCCGAAATTATGATGCCTTTCAGGAAACAGATAAAACAAAATATTGAAAAGCTTAACGGCCTTCAAATTGATACGATTGCGCCAAGTCACGGGCCGGTACATAAAAGACCGGAATTCATTATCAATGCCTACAAAGACTGGATTTCCGATTCAGTTAAAAATGAGGTTGTGATTGCTTACATATCGATGCACGGCAGCACTGCGGCTATGGTTTCACACTTTGTCGATGCCTTGATACAAAGAGGAATTACGGTCAAACAATTCGAACTTTCTACCGTAGATATAGGCAAACTTGCCATGTCACTGGTTGATGCCGCTACAGTAGTAATTGGCACTCCAACTGTATTGATGGGAGCGCATCCATCCGCCGCTTATGCCGCGTTTTTGGCGAATGCTCTGAGGCCAAAAACAAAATTCGCTTCTATTATAGGCTCCTTCGGCTGGGGCGGAAAAACGGTTGAGCAGTTGGCTTCAATGATACCGAATCTCAAGGCTGAAATATTAGAGCCTGTAATTATTAAAGGACATCCGAAAGACAGTGACTTCGAATTAATAGATAAACTCGCGGATAGCATTTTAACTAAACACAAAGAACTAAATATTGTAAATTAAAATTTAAGGGGAAAATTATGGCTGAAAAACTACAGGTTTATAAATGTAATTTATGCGGAAATATAGTAGAAGTTCTTCACGGCGGAGTCGGAGAGCTTGTTTGCTGCGGCGAACCTATGAAGCTTTTAACAGAGAACACAACAGATGCCGCAAAGGAAAAACATGTTCCTGTAATTGAAAAAATTGAAGGCGGCTACAAAGTCAAAATCGGCAGCGTCGCACATCCTATGGAAGAGAAACACTATATCGAATGGATTGAGCTTCTCGCTGACGGAAAAGCATACAGGCAATTTCTCAAGCCGGGAGAGAAGCCCGAAGCCGTTTTCAATATCAAAGCAAGTTCAGTGAGCGCAAGAGAATATTGTAACCTGCATGGATTGTGGAAAGCGTAATACAAAATATTTCTTAAAAAATATTCCCGAAAGGATATTAATATGGAAGAGCAAAGAAATTCTATGCCGTTAATCGGCGAAAAAGCACCTTCATTTGAAGCGGAGACAACACAGGGACATATCAAATTTCCGGAAGATTTCAAGGGCAAATGGGTTATATTTTTCTCTCATCCCGCAGATTTCACACCGGTTTGCACAACCGAATTTATGACTTTTGCGAGCATGGAAAAAGATTTTGAAAAGCTAAATACAAAGTTGCTTGGTTTATCTATTGATAGTACCTATAGTCATATTGCATGGCTAAGAACTATAAAAGAAAAAATCAAATATAAAGGCATGGAAGGTATTGAAGTTAATTTTCCTGTCATAAGCGACTTGACAATGGAAGTATCGAAAAAGTTCGGTATGCTCCAGCCTTCGGCAAGCACAACCCAGGCGGTACGAGCCGTATTTATTATGGATCCGAACGCAATAGTAAGAGCGATTTTATATTATCCTCTCAGTAACGGACGAAATATGGATGAAATAAAAAGATTGCTTATCGCCATGCAGCATTCGGATGAACATAAAATAGCAACTCCCGCGAACTGGAAAATCGGAGATGACGTTATTGTCCCGCCGCCAGGTTCATGCGGTACAGCAAAAGAAAGAGTTGATAAGGCCGGTAAAGACTATGAGTGCCTGGATTGGTTCCTTTGCCTGAAAAAGTGTCCGCACAAATAATTAAGAATTATAAAATTACAATAAGGTAAAATATCCTTAAGAAAGGAATAAGTATGATCGGGAAAAAGATGGGTAAAGCTCTCAATGAGCAGATAAACGCCGAAATGTATTCGGCTTATCTATATTTGTCGATGGAGTCTTATTTCAAATCGTTAAATCTGAACGGATTCGCAAACTGGATGAGAGTACAGACTCAGGAAGAAATGTTCCACGCGATGAAAATGTATGATTATCTTATCGAACGCGGCGGCAGAGTCCTCTTAAAAACAATAGAAGGTCCCAAGACCGAATGGAAATCTCCTATTGATGTTTTTGAGGCGATTTGCGAACATGAAGCAAAAGTAACCGGCCTGATTAATAATCTGATTGATTTGGCAATCGAAGAAAAAGACCATGCGGCGAACACCTTTTTCCAATGGTTCGTAAATGAACAAGTTGAAGAAGAAGCATCATGTGACGCAATTGTAAAACAATTAAAATTGATGGAAAACGCCCCGGGCGGATTGTTCATGCTTGATCGGGAATTGGCCCAAAGAGTATATACACCTCCGGCGAACGCAGGCACACCATGATTTTTTATTGGCTTTTTAAGGAGAAGTAACAATTTCAAACAGAATTTGATTACGGAAAGGAAACATAAATGAAAATACCTTTTAACGCAAACGAAATATTCGAAATGGCTCAGGAAATCGAAAGGAACGGGGCGAAATTTTATCGTGCGTCAGCGAAGAAATTTCCGCAATTTAATGTTTTGTTTACCGGTCTTGCAACCATGGAAGATGATCACGAGAAGACATTTAGAAAGATGCAGGACGAACTTGCCGGCCCGGAACTTGATCCACCTGTTTTCGACCCGGACGGCGAAGCCGATATGTATTTACAGGTAATGGCTGATGACCAGGTATTCGATACCAAAACTGATCCAAAAACTTTGCTCGATAAAAATAAAACCCCTGGCGACGTTCTTCGTATGGCTATCGGACTGGAAAAAGATTCTATAGCTTTTTATGTAGGATTAAGAGAATCGGTTTCCCAGAAAGCCGGCAAAGATAAAATCGATATGATAATTAGGCAGGAGTACGGCCATATCGTAACTCTAAGCAAAAAGTTAAGCGAAATAGAATAATTAAATATTTGGAGAACAAGAAATGAAAAAATACAAATGCCTTCTTTGTGGTTACGTATATGATCCCGCAGCAGGAGATCCGGATAATGGAATCGTTGCCGGAACATCTTTCGATGATTTACCTGATGACTGGACCTGTCCTGAATGCGGCGCCAGCAAAGATGATTTCGAAGCTATTTGATAATTAATTGAAATTACAGGAATTCACTTGTGCGGGATGTCAAATTATCAATAGCCGATATGGGAATAATTTGTGCCGAAACTCCATCTGGGCCGTGCGGCTTCGTGGTTTTCGGTGCTTCCGGTGATCTCGTAAGAAGAAAATTGCTCGTTAGTTTATTCCGCTTATTCCAGCAGGGATTAATTAACGAGCATTTTTTTGTACTCGGAGCTGGCAGAAAAGAACTCTCTGACGAACAGTTCCGAAAAGATACAGAACAGGTTATACGCGAAAAATCAAAAGAATCGTCTCCGGCCGATATTGATAAATTCCTAAACCTGCTTTCCTATATAGCCGGTGACTATAGCGAACTATCTTTCTATAATGAAATAAAGACAAAGATTGAACAGATAAGTGCAAAGTACCGGATTGGTGAAAATATAATCTTCTATCTTTCCGTGCCTCCATTTTTATATCCTGTAATAATTGAAAATCTCGGTTCCGCTAAATTATCCTGCAGATCGAAAACTAAAATAGTTATAGAAAAACCATTCGGCAGAGATTTGCAAAGTTCATGTGAATTAAATCAGTCAATTCTGAAGTGTTTTACCGAATCACAGGTCTATAGAATCGACCACTATTTAGGCAAGGAAACGGTACAGAATATTTTGATGTTCCGTTTTGCTAATTCTATTTTCGAACCCATCTGGAATCGAAATTATATAGACCATATTCAAATCACAATCGCCGAATCAGTCGGCATTGAGCATCGTGCGTCGTACTATGAACACAGCGGCGCATTGCGAGATATGTTCCAGAATCATATGCTCCAGATGCTTTCACTTGCGGCTATGGAACCCCCGATATCTTTCGAGGCGGACAGCATCCGCGACGAAAAGAGCAAACTCCTTAAATCTATTCGGCCTTTCAAAATCGATGAACTCGATAAATATATAGTAAGAGGACAATACGGCGAGGGAATAATAGACGGCAAAAAAGTCGCAGGCTACAAATCGGAACATGGCGTAGCAGCAGACTCGAAAATAGAAACTTATGTCGCCGCAAAAATATTTATCGACAACTGGCGATGGAAAGATGTCCCCTTCTATTTGCGTACAGGAAAAAGACTTTCCGGCAAAGATACAGAAATCGCGATTACATTCAAAAAAGTCCCCCATTCGATGCTTGATTCAATTGGATTGGACGATATGCCCGCAAACGTTCTTGTTTTCCAAATTCAGCCGAGAGAAGGAATTGTACTAAATTTCCAGGCCAAGCGTCCTGGCGCAAAATCATGCATCAGCACCCTTTCGATGAATTTTAATTATTCCGAACTCTTCGGAACAGAAATGCCCGAAGCCTACCAGCGGCTGCTGCTCGATTGTATGCTCGGCGACCAAACCTTATATACAAGGCAGGACAATATTGAAACATCATGGAAAATCCTGACTCCAGTATTAGAGGCCTGGGAAAACAGCGATTCTTCCCCAATTGAATACCCCGCCGGCGCAGAAAGTTTCCCCGGCGCCGATAATCTAATAGAATCCGACGGCCGCAAATGGCGAAAAATCGGCGATTAGAAAAACAAATCAAATATTTATTTGTTTTTGCGAGTCTGTAAGTGTTTCGTTAAGTGAGCCGGAACGGAATCCTTGTAAATCTACTGTCACGAATTTGAAACCTATTGATTTCATCTTTTCTATTACTTTTTGCCGAATTTCTTCTGAAATTAATTTATTTAAATCTTCCAGTCGGACTTCGATTCGCGCAATTATATCATGATGGCGAACGCGAAACTCGACAAAGCCAAGCTCCCGCATGAAATCTTCCGCCTGTTCGACTTGTTTCAATCTATCATGAGTAATTTTCAAGCCGTAAGTAATCCTCGACGCAAGGCACGGCGAAGCCGGTAATTCAGAAGTAGGCAATTTGAGCTTTCTGCTTATTTTTCGAATGTCATTTTTGGTAAATTCCGCTTCCATCAAAGGAGACAAAATACCTTTTATATCAGCTGCCATGTTACCGGGTCTGAAATCATCTTTGTCATCGAAATTGCAGCCGCAGATTATATTTTCATAATTCTTTTTACTTGCTATTTCTCTCAGAACAGAATAGAGATGAGACTTGCAGTAGAAACATCTTTCGGGACTGTTCACTGAATAATCCGCGTCATAAATTTCCTGAACCTTCACTTCCTCAACTTTTGCTCCGATTAATTTCGCGAATTCAATAGCTCTCTTATATTGTGTCCCGGAAAGAGATGAGCTGATTCCAATACAAGCCAGAACATTCTCCGAGCCGAGTGTATCGATTGCTGCTTTTAAAAGAAACGTACTATCGACTCCGCCGGAATAAGCAACTATAGCTTTTTTCAGCTTTTTCAGGTTCTTTTTAAATAATTCGTATTTTTCGTCAAGTGTCATATCATCACTCTTATTTAGGTACAAAAGGCGAGAGTTCGCGTAGCCGTTTAATAATTGGAGGTACAGTTTTAATAGTATAATCAATCTCGTCTTCTGTGTTATATTTGCTTAGGCTAAAACGTATTGATCCATGAGCCGCTGTAAAAGGAACCCCCATCGCTCTCAGAACATGGCTTGGTTCAAGAGAACCTGAAGTACACGCTGAGCCGCTGCTTGCACAAATTCCGAACTGGTCGAGCATTAATAAAATTGCTTCACCTTCGATATATTCGAAGCTTATATTAGTTGTATTTGGAAGCCTGTGTTCTGTTTCGCCGTTGACTCTGCAATCGGGACATTTTGCCAATATTTCCTTTTCAAGTTTATCCCTGAGTTGTTTTACTTTATTATTTTCCAGTTTGATATTTTTCCCGGCAATTTCACAGGCTTTTCCTAAACCTATTATTCCGGGGACATTTTCCGTGCCAGCTCTTTTACCGGATTCCTGGTGGCCGCCTAACTGATACGGAGAAAGTCTTGTTCCTTTTCTTATATAAAGGACTCCAACTCCTTTCGGCCCGTGGAGTTTATGGCCGGAGATACTTAATAAATCAACGTTGCTTTTCGATAAATTAAGAGGAATTTTCCCCACTGCCTGAACTCCGTCGGTATGAAATACAGAACCTTTTGCTTTGACTATCTGGCCAATCTTTTCTATTGGGAAAATAACGCCCGTCTCGTTATTAGCGTACATAATAGTCACGATTGCGGTATCATCATCAATTTGCTGTTCCAGTTCAGATAAATCAATCTGACCGTCTTTGTCCACGCCCAATTCGATAACCGAATAGCCGCGATTTTCCCTTTCTCTGCAAACGGTTAGAACCGCAGGATGTTCGACCCTGGAGGTAATAATTTTTCGTTTATTGGGCGAAGCTGCTAAAGTGCCTTTAATTGAGGCGTTGTCACTTTCAGTTCCGCCGCTCGTAAAAACAATCTCACTCGGCTCGCAGCCAAGAAGGTCCGCGACCTGCTCACGGGCATGAGCAATTTTATGACCGACCTGACCTCCGAATGTATGCATACTTGAGGGATTTCCATAAAACTGGCTGAAATATGGTTTCATTTCCTCAAATACCTGTTCATCCATTTTCGTTGTAGCGTTATTATCAAAATATATAGTTTTCATTTCCTTATCCCATATATATTAAAATGTCGTTGATTTTCTTATTGATGATGATGAGGCTGTGACGCGGAATCACTTTGTTCTTCCACAAACAAATCATCGGATACAAATTCCTTAATTCTTGTTTCAACAACGTCCTTCATCGTAAATTCCGTAAGGTGACATTGTGCGCACATTCCTCTGAACGCGACTATAACCTTATTTCCTTCAACATCAATAAGTTCTATATTGCCGCCATGCTCACGCAAAAGAGGTTTAATCTGTTCGTTAATGGTTTGCTGTACCAACTGTATTTTTTGAATATTGGTTAGTTTTCCCCCTTTATGAGGTACAGAAGCTTGAGCTTTTCGTTTCTCACCTTTAACGTTCTCGATTATTTTCTCGATTTCACCTTTACAGCCGCCGCAGCCGCCGCCTGCTTTACAATAATTTGTAACTTCTTCGACGGTCGAAAGATTATTTTCTCTTATCACTCGTTCAATTTCTTTATCAGTTACACCAAAGCATGTACAAACGACATTACCTTCGAGTTCATGTTTTTTCGTACCGCCTGTTTTATAATTATCAATCGCAGCTTCGAGAGCTTCTCTTCCCATCACGGAACAATGCATCTTCTGCTCAGGCAATCCGCCGAGATAATCCGCGATATCCTTGTTTGTGACATTCATCGCTTCTTCCAGCGTTTTGCCTTTAATCAATTCAGTCAAAACAGATGAAGAAGCAATCGCGCTGGCGCAGCCAAAGGTTTTAAACTTAGCATCTGCTATTTTGCCGTCTTTACCGAGTTTGAATGTCAATTTCAAGGCGTCGCCGCAAGCCAGCGAACCAACTTCACCAACGCCATCAGCATTTTCAATTTCTCCAACGTTGCGCGGGTTGAAAAAATGATCTCTAACTTTATCTGTATAATCCCACATAATATTTCCAAATCCTTAATTTTAAGTTTTTAAAGCTTGTTCAAAGTCAGCTATTATATCATCTATATGCTCAGTTCCGACAGATGTTCGTATATAATCTTCAGAAACACCCGCGGCTAACTGTTCTTTTTTGCTCAATTGCTGGTGGGTTGTGCTTGCAGGATGAATTACCAAAGTCTTACTATCGCCGATATTGGCCAAATGGCTGGCTAATTTAACGCTATTGATAAACTTTATTCCGGCTTCTTTGCCACCTTTGATTCCGAAACCAAGTATTGCTCCCTGACCATTAGGAAAATATTTTTTCGCTAATTTATAATCGGGATGCGACTCAAGTCCCGGATAATTTACCCAGCTAACCTGCGGCTGCTTTTCGAGCCACTTTGCCAGGGCAAGCGCATTTTCACAATGTCTGGGCATACGCAAATGCAGAGTTTCCAGTCCCTGCAAGAACAAAAACGCGTTAAAAGGTGACATACATGAACCCATGTCACGTAATAATTGAGTTCTGGCTTTTATGATATATGCAAGGTTACCAAATGTTTCAAAATATTTCATACCATGATAACTTGAGTCAGGCTCCGTAAGTTCTGGATACCTGCCGTTGCTCCAGTTGAATTTGCCTGAATCAATAATCGCCCCGCCAATGCTTGTACCGTGGCCGCCGATAAATTTCGTGCAGCTGTGAATTACAATATCAGCACCATGTTCGAACGGTCGGAAAAGTATTGGCGTTGTCACTGTATTATCGACAATTAGCGGCATTCCATGTTTGTGAGCAATGTCGGCGATTTTATCGTATTGTAAAACATCGTTCTTCGGATTCGCTATGCTCTCGACATAAATTAATCTCGTATTATCTTTTATCGCTTTCGTGAAATTCTCAGGCTCTCTGGCATCGACAAATGTCACTTGAATACCGAGCTTAGCAAATGTGTGACTAAAGAGCGTGACTGTTCCGCCGTAAAGCGAATTCGAGGCAATCATATGCCCGCCTGAACCGCATATATTCAATATACTTACATAAATCGCGGATTGGCCGGAACTTAACGCTAATCCGCCTACGCCGCCTTCGAGAGCCGCGAGCCTTTTCTCAAGTACATCGGTTGTAGGATTCATCAAGCGGGTATAAATATTACCGAATTCCTTCAGAGCGAAAAGATTCCCAGCATGTTCGGTATTTTTGAACATATAGCTTGCCGTCTGATAAATTGGAACTGCCCTGCTTAGAGTATCCGAATCAACCTGATGACCGGCGTGGATAGCGAGTGTCTCCAAATGATATTTAGCTTTTTCATCCATTTTTCATTCCTTACTTGTTATATAAATTACTTGTTCCGCCAAAAGATTTGGCGCAAATTTAACTGGACCAAGACTTGCTTTTGTTAATGGTATTATTTTCTCAATCCTTACATTCAGTTTTTTGCAGAATTCCTCGAAATCCTTCAACGATAAGCAATGTATGTTAGTCGAATCATACCACTTGTATGGCAATTGTTTCGTTACCGGAGCTTTACCTTCCAGCAGCAATTGCAGCCTGCATCGCCAGTGAGCAAAGTTAGGAAAACTAACAATAACTTTCTTTCCAACACGCATCAGCTCACTAAGCACTTTTTCTGTATTTTTAACTGTTTGTAGAGTTTGCGAAAGAATAATATAGTCATAGCTTTTATCCGCGTAGTTTTCCAGACCTTCTTCAATATCGTGCTGAATAATTGGAAGTCCCTTTCTTACACAATCCAATACAAGTTTTTCTTCCAGTTCTATTCCTTCGCCATGAATATTTCTATCCTCAATGAGATTCGCAAGCAAAGCACCTTCGCCGCAGCCTATATCCAAAACCGAACTGCCCGGCTCGATGAGCGACTCAATGACTTCATAATCAACACGAGGACTCAGCACAGACTCCTTTTTCACATGTTCCTTATTATATGCCGAATCTAAAAAACCAGATATAAAAGAACCAAGCGTTTTTTCTTCCAATAAAAATGCATCATGACCATAAGGTGAGTTTATATCGCAAAAACTTACATCTTTTCCGTTTGCTACCAGCGCATTGACAATAGTTTTGGATTGTTCCGGCGTAAAGAGCCAGTCGCTCGTAAAACTAATCACGAGAAATCTGCATTTCGTTTTTGCGAAAGCTTCGTTTAACGAACTATGACCATTTTTCAAATCGAAATAATCCGAAGCTTTTGTTATATAAAGATAACTATTTGCGTCGAATCTTTCAACAAAGCTCTGCCCCTGATAATCAAGATACGTTTCAACCGCAAATTCGGAATTGAAATCATAATTATATGTGCTGCTGTTTCTCAATTCACGTCCGAATTTTTTTCGCATTCCTTTTTCTGAAAGGTATGTGATATGTCCAATCATTCTCGCAATCGCAAGTCCCTGATTCGGGCCTTTCTCACTTGTGTAATTTCCACCAGAAAAATTCGGATCAGCAAGTATCGCGTTTCTTCCGACCGCGTCGAAAGCAATTGACTGTGCGCCGAGATGTGTCGTTGTCGCTATTGGAATAGCCGCTTTCATAAAGTCTGGATACAAAATGCTCCATTGCAGCACCTGCATTCCGCCGATTGAGCCGCCTATTACAGCCAAAAGCCCTTTTATCCCGAGTTTATCAAGAAAGAGTTTTTGTACACGGACCATATCTGCTATTGTTATTATTGGAAAATCCAAACCGTATGGTCTACCGGTAGATGGATTTTCCGAACCAGGTCCGGTAGTACCACTGCAGCCGCCCAGGAAATTCGAGCAAATCACAAAATATTTATTTGTGTCAATACTTTTGCCCGGTCCGACCATATTGTCCCACCAGCCCGGCTTTTTATCATCAGGATTATTAAATCCCGCGACATGCGCATTTCCACTTAGCGCGTGACAAATTAATATTGCGTTATCCCCAGCATCGTTAATTTGGCCGTATGTTTCATAAGCAACGTCAATCGGAGCAAGAGTTTTTCCGCAATCCAGCTTAAGCGGATTATCCTGCTCTACAACACGAATAGTCTGTGTTTGTATAAGCCCGACAGAGTTGTCTTCAATAATTTTCATTGTTAATTCTTTGGTAATATTTCTATCATCCGATCAAGTGACTTTTTTGCTTTTATCCTGATATCATCAGGAACTGAAACACGATATTGAGATTGTCCATCTGGTGAATTATCCAAATCTTCCAATGCCCAAAGTATTTTTTCCATTGTTATCTTTTTCATATTCGGGCAGAAAGCTTTTTGCGACGCAGGGTAAAATTCTGCATCAGGATTTTCTTTTTTCAATGTATGAATTATTCCCGTTTCTGTCGCAATGATAAATTTCCTTATATTGCTTTTCTTCGCGAATTTCAGCATTTGACCGGTACTGAGAATCTGGTCAGAAACAGCCTTTACAGACGCGGAACATTCAGGATGCGCCATCACTATCGCGCCGGGATGTTCTTCTTTCGCTTTATTTATATCTTTTTCAGTAATTACAACATGCGAGGGACAATATCCGGGCCAGAGAATAAGATCACGTGATGTTTTCTGTGCAGTATATTGCCCAAGGTTTTTGTCGGGTACAAAAATAATCTTTTTATCTTTCTGTAACGAGTTTACAACTTCAACCGCATTGGCGCTGGTACAGCAATAATCACTTTCAGCTTTTACTTCGGCGGAACTGTTCACATAACAAACAACCAGTGTGTCAGGATTCTTTTGTTTGAGTTTTCTCAACTCAGCCCCTGTAATCATATCAGCCATAGGACAACCGGCATGTTTATCAGGCAAAAACACAATTTTGTCTGGGGACAGTATGGCTGCAGTTTCAGCCATAAATAACACGCCGCAAAATACAATTACATCGGCGTCTGTTTTCGATGCCTGTATGCTTAAACCAAGTGAATCTCCGGCAAAATCCGCGATATCCTGTATATCTCCCGTCTGATAATTGTGAGCGAGAATAACCGCATTATTTTTTTGTTTAAGTTTATTTATTTTTTCAATCACAGTGTTCAAAATACACTCCTATTGTATTTATGTATTATTTGAATTCTTTTTGAAAATTAATTCCGCGTTACGTGTAAGAACAGTAACACCCGGCGGAACAGTTTCCTTAACCCAGACATTTCCACCAATCACGGAGCCTTTTCCAATAACAATGTCCCCGAGAATGGTAGCTTCAGCGTAAATCGTAACATTATCCTCAATTGTCGGGTGTCTCTTTTTGCCCTTAATAATATTTCCTCTTTCGTCTTTTGGAAAACTCATAGCTCCAAGAGTCGTACCCTGGTATATTTTAACATTATTCCCTATAATAGTAGTCTCACCTATAACAACACCGGTACCGTGGTCAATGAAGAAATTTTTTCCTATTGTCGCGCCCGGATGAATGTCAATACCTGTCTTCGAATGCGCACACTCGCTCATTATACGAGGAATCAATGGCACCTCCGCTTTAAATAGTTCATGAGCTACTCGATAAGTAGCAATTGCAGTAATGCCAGGATAACTCAATACCACCTCATCGAAAGACTGTGCAGCCGGGTCACCATCATAAGCAGCGGCTACATCTCCTTTTAATAGTTCGCGAATTTCTGGAAGTCGATTTAATAATTTTTTAGTTGCATTCTCTGCTTTTGAACGACAATCACAGCCGTCACAATTTTTTAAGCGGCACGCATATTTATACGCTCGTTCAGCCTGATTTGTCAGTTCGTCATATATATTGCAAAGAATATCTCCAACAATAAAACTGATATTTGTTACTGAGACAACTCTGCGCCCGGTATATCCTGGAAATAACAACTCAGTTAAGTGGTCAAGAATTATAAGTATCTTATCTCTTTCCGGTAGATATGAAGCATCAATAAAATTAATTCCAGAATCATCCTTGTATGTCAGAACGATTTCATCAACAATCTTTTTGATTTCATTGCTTTCAAATTTTTTATTTTCTTCCATAATATCCTATCTAATATTTCTAAATTTCATATAAAGGCGGCTTGTTCTTTTTTGCTCTGTCCACCATCTCCTGCAGAGTGATGGAATCCAGCACCGCAATAATAGCATTCTCAACTTCAGCCCAGAGATCACGAGCTACACAATTTGTTGTTTTTGTGCAGAAATCCTTGTTTTCAACACATTCTACAGTAGAAACAGGACCTTCCAGACAATTAAAACATTCACTAAGTTTAATCAGATTGGGGGTTTTAGCAAGAAAATAGCCTCCTTTTGCGCCCCTGGAACTATTCACAATTCCTGATGATTTCAGTAAAGATATTATCTGTTCGAGATACTTTATTGATATATCCTGATCTTTTGAAATCATTTTCAATTGTACAGGTCCCTGACCGTAATTTTCAGCTAATTCTATTAAGGCTCTTATACCATATCTTGTTTTTGTTGATAATTTCATATTTTATCCTTGTATTCCTATCGGCATTGTAGTATATTATACGAATTATGTTTGAAATGTTAACAAAAAAATAGAAAATATCATAAAAAATGTTTATTTTTAGACTGTTTTTTATAAAAATATCGCTAAATAATGAAAAATGTCTATTATTACTATAGCTTATGGAGGTTTCAAAAATGAAAATAGCTAAAGACATGACGGAACTAATTGGAAGAACACCTTTAGTATGGCTTAACAGGATAAGCAAGGACTGCAAAGCTAAAATAGCCGGGAAACTCGAATTCTTTAATCCTGCCAGCAATATCAAGGACCGGATTGGTTCAAATATGATATTGGCCGCTGAAAAAGAGGGAAAAATTAAGCCCGGAACAACAATTATAGAACCTACCAGCGGAAATACAGGAATTGCGCTTGCCTGGGTAGCGGCTACAAGAGGTTATAAACTAATACTTACTATGCCCGAATCTATGTCGATAGAGCGTCGAAAAATGCTAAAATTCCTCGGTGCGGAAATTGTTCTTACCACTGCTCAGCAAGGTATGACCGGAGCAATCAATAAAGCTAAAGAATTAGCTGCAACTACCGAGAATTCATTTATGCCGCAGCAATTTATGAATCCAGCCAACCCGCAAATACATAGGGAAACTACAGCGGAAGAAATCTGGGCGGATACAGATGGTCAAATTGATATTTTCGTATCCGGCGTAGGAACAGGTGGAACAATCACCGGCGTTGGAGAAGTTCTTAAATCGAGAAAACCTGAAGTTAAAATCGTAGCGGTAGAACCCAAAGACTCTCCCGTCCTTTCAGGCGGAAAGCCCGGCCCGCATATGATTCAGGGTATTGGCGCAGGCTTTGTTCCTGATGTACTCAACGTTAAAATCATAGATGAAATTGTACAGATAACAAATGATGAAGCTCTGGATACCGCACGGCGACTTGCGAAAGAAGAAGGTATTTTAGCTGGAATATCCGCCGGAGCAGCTGCAGCAGCGGCTATCAAAGTCGCCCAAAAAAATGAGAATACTGATAAATTAATTGTTGCAGTACTTTGCGACACAGCAGAAAGATATATCAGTACTACATTGTTCGATTAATATTACATATGACAAAGAATAACTGGAATATTCAACTGCAGGACTCACCTGCTCGTTCAGGGGAGTTTAAAAAAGGAAGTTCTAAGCCAATCGCTGTATTAATGAGCGGCGGCGTGGATAGTTCTGTGACAGCATATCTTCTAAAACAGCAAGGCTGGGATGTACTTGGTGTAACAATGATTATTCCGGTTTCATGTGGTGGCGGTGGAGACCGTTCCTGTTGCGGTGCAGACGCGGCTTTCGTTTGTGATGAACTTGGAATCCCTCATAAACTCGTAGATGTTATCGAGCCGTTCAATGAATTGATTATAGATAACTTCGCGAAATCCTATTCTGAAGGAGCAACTCCAAATCCTTGCGTAGATTGTAACAGCAATCTCAAATTCTCTTTAGTATGGGATGTTATCAGGGAACATTGCGGTATTGAAAATCTCGCAACGGGACATTATGCGAAAATTTCAAATACAAATAACAATACATATCTCGGCAGAGCAAAAGATAAAACAAAGGACCAGAGTTATTTCTTATACGGCATAAAAAAAGATAAGCTCGACAAACTCCAGTTTCCATTGGGTGAATTAACCAAAATCGAAGTTCGCAAAATCGCGAGTGAGTCCAAATTAACTGTCGCGGAAAAAAGCGAAAGTATGGAATTATGCTTCGCCGGACAGGGAGATTACAGAGCCGTGCTGGATTGCGAAAAAATCAATCTTCCCGGTGCTATTCTGGATATGCAGGGAAACAGAATATCGACGCATAAGGGAATCGCAAACTACACTCTCGGCCAAAGACAGGGAATCGGATACGCCGGAGGCAAGCCCCTCTACGTAGCGAAAATTGACGCCAAGGCAAATACTATCTCATTAGGTTCACGAGAAGATATAAGCACAAGCATCATCAAAGCAAATATGGTTAATGTTCTTATTCCTGATGAGTATATCCCTGAAAAACAGATATTCGGCAAAATCCGGTCTTATGGAAATCCCCTTCCATGCAAATTAATTACGACTGATGATTCTTCTATGACAGTTGCGTTCGAAACACCTATGTTCGCGCCATGCCCGGGACAAAGAATGGTTTTATATAATAATGAAGATAATATTATTGCAGGCGGAACAATAATATAATAATATCGTTTTCAGATATAAATATTAGAAATGAAATAAGCTAACAAATCCGAAAACTTTTATTCGGGGGATGACTATGAAATATACGTCATTGACTTTTGTTATAATATTACTAACTCTTTGTTTGTTAAATATTCCTGTTTTTTCACAACAAAACGAAGATGCAAATACTCCCCGGAAACTTGAGGATTATCTTCGTATTGCGGCATTGCAAAACACCGGACTTAAAACCGCGTTCGAGCAATGGAAAGCCGCGACAGAACAAGTTCCTCAGGCAAAAGCACTTCCCGATCCAAAATTCACATACGGCTATTATATACAAGAGATAGAGACAAGAACCGGCCCGCAGAAACAGCGATTCAACATTACCCAAACATTTCCATGGTTTGGTGTCATTGAGTCGAAAACTGATATTGCATCGACCAAAGCAAAAGCCGCTCATCAAAATTACGAAGCAATGAAACTTGAGCTTTTTCATAACGTTAAAAATTCATTCTATGAATACGCTTATCTTGGTAAAGCAATTGAAATCGCAAAACAAAACGTTGAATTAATGAAATATCTCGAAGAAGTTGCACGAACACGTTATGCCACTTCTACAGGAAGTCATCCAGATATAATAAGAGCGCAAATTGAACTGGCAATTTTAGAAGATAAATTGAAAAGTCTTGAAAAATTACAGGAACCTGTTGTCGCCGGATTAAATTCCATACTAAACCGAGAAAATAATTCTCCCTTGCCATGGCCTGAGTTGGAAAAAACTGCTCCAGTGACAATCAACAAACAGGAATTAATAAATACAATGATATCCAATAATCCGAAATTGCTCGCTCAGGATTTTGATATTGCATCAGCTAAAGCCGGAGTAGAACTCGCGAAAAAGAAATTCTATCCGGATTTGAGTTTGGGTTTGGATTGGATACAAACCGATGATGCGATAATGGCTGGAGTAAAAGACAGCGGCAAGGACCCGATTATCGCAATGCTGACTATCAACCTTCCTATATGGACAGAAAGTTATAAAGCAGCAGATATTCAGGCGAGGACACAAACCAGGGTTTTATCCTCAAAAAAAGAACAAAGCCAAAATGATATGATAGCTCAATTCGAGAAAAATCTTTATGAATATGAAGACTCGATCAGAAAAATGTCACTTTATAAAGATACATTAATTCCAAGAGCCCAGGAAATGCTCGAAGCATCAGAAACGGCTTATCAAGCCGGAACGGTTGACTTTCTAAGCCTGATAGACGCACAAAGAACTTTGCTTGAATTCAAGCTTTCTTATGAACGTGAATATACAAGAAATATGCAGAAAATGGCGGCGTTGGAAATGTTGACTGGTAAAGAGTTATAAAACTATAAACTAATATATTATAAGTATTTATATTATTTATTCATTTTCAATAGAACATATTTCCTATAATTACAGTAGGATATAGAAACTTAAGGAATAATCCTATGGCAGGAAAGACTAAAAAATTCTTATTGGCCGCGTTCAGAAAAGGGTTGCTAATTGTATTCCTGATTGCGTCATTCGCTTTGGGATACATAGTAAACAATTCAATTAGCAAACAAGAACCGGTTCAAAACAATGCTCAACAACAAGTTTCCAAACAAAAGGAAAAGATAATCTGGACATGTTCTATGCATCCGCAGATTCGTCAAACAGAACCGGGAAAATGTCCTATTTGTCATATGGATTTAATTCCGCTCATAGAGGATGAGATAGTGGAAAATAAAATAGAATTTTCCGAAGCCGCTATAAAGCTAATGCAAATTGAAACGTCACCGGTCGTGAGAAAATTCGTAACAAAACAAATCAGATTAAGCGGCAAAATAGATTACGATGAAACGAGAATAAAATATATTACTTCATGGGTTTCAGGGAGAATTGACAGACTATTCGTGGATTATACAGGAATCAGGGTCAATAAAGATGACCACATGGTTTATATATACAGCCCGGAATTGATTAGCACACAGGCTGAACTATTACAGGCTTTAAAAGCGATTCAAAATTTCAAAGTCGATAGCATGGAAAACGTAAGTAAATCCATCAGCGCGAATCGAGACGCGGCGAGAGAAAAACTGAGATTACTTGGCCTCAAACAAGAACAAATTTCAGAAATTGAACGCAAAGGTGAACCACTTGACCATATAACAATATATTCTCCAATCGGCGGCGTAGTTATCGATAAAAACGCAACAGAGGGAATGTATGTGCAAACCGGAACGAAAATATATACGGTCGCGGATTTGTCACAGGTCTGGGTAAAACTCGACGCTTATGAATCCGATATTATGTGGCTCAGATACGGCCAGGAAGTCGAGTTCAATACAGAAGCATATCCAGGAGATACTTTCAAAGGAAAAATAAGTTTTATTGATCCCATACTCGATTCAAAAACCAGAACAATAAAAATCAGGGTCAATGTTGAAAATCCCGAAGGCAAGTTAAAACCAGATATGTTCGTTCGAGCAATTGTAAATTCCCAAATCGCTCAATCAGGAAAAATCATGGATGAGAAAATGGCAGGTAAATGGATTTGCCCAATGCACATGGATATTGTTAAGGATTCTCCCGGAACGTGTGATATATGCGGCATGAATTTGGTAAAAGCTGAGTCACTCGGTTTCGCGACATCAGATAAAGATAAAGCTCCCTTGGTTGTTCCCGCGTCTGCGGTATTAATTACAGGTAAACGCGCAATTGTTTATGTACAGGTTAAAGATACCGAAAAACCAACATATGAAGGCCGTGAAATTGAACTTGGCCCCAAAGCGGATGACTACTACATTGTCGAATCAGGACTTGAAGAAGGTGACATTGTAGTAACGAACGGCAATTTTAAGATTGATTCCGAAATGCAGATACGCGCAAAACCAAGCATGATGAATCCCGTAAATTCAATAACAATGCAGGAACATCAACATAGTAATAATTAAATTGATATTTTTTTCAGAAAGGATAGAAAAATGGAACTTAAAATTAAAAAATCAAATCTGTTTATCATCTCTCTTATTTTGATTTCTTTATCACTTATTCTTTCGAATGGCTGCAAGAAATCAGAGCCGGCGGCAAGCAGTTCAACAAGTAGTATGAACGCAGACATGAAAAACATGGATAATATGCCGAAAGAAGCGGTAACCGCAGACAACGGGCAGAAATCGTGTCCCGTTATGAAAGGTAACCCTATAGATCCTGAAATATTTGTCGAATACCAGGGAAAGAAAGTTTATTTCTGCTGCGATGATTGCAAAGCCGCATTTTTGAAAAGTCCCGAGAAATATATTTCTGATTTGCCGCAGTTTAAAGATCCAAACAACTAATTTCAGAATTTAAAGTGACATATACAATAATGATTTTCTAATAAATTTATGGATGAAATCAATAACCAAAAACAATCGATAACAGACAAAGTTATTCGCTTTTGCCTCGAAAACAGGCTTATAGTATGGCTTCTTGTTATCTTATTTATCGGCTGGGGCTTAATGGTCGCTCCTTTTGACTGGGAGTTAAAAGGATTACCAAGAGAACCGGTCCCAGTCGATGCTATTCCAGACATAGGTGAAAATCAGCAGATTGTATTTACAGAATGGATGGGCCGCTCTCCACGTGATATCGAGGACCAGGTGACTTATCCTCTTACAGTGTCACTGCTTGGAGTTCCCGGAGTTAAAACTGTAAGGAGCTATTCGTTTTTCGGGTTCTCAAGTATCTTTGTAATTTTTGATGAAAAGACTGATTTTTACTGGTCACGCAGCAGGATACTTGAAAAACTGAATTCGCTTCCCGCCAATACTCTTCCTGAAGGAGTCAAACCAGCACTTGGTCCGGACGCGACAGGTCTTGGCCAGATATTCTGGTACACTCTCGAAGGTTACGATGAAAAAGGAAACCCAACCGGAGGATGGGATAGCCATGAGTTGAGAAGTATTCAGGACTGGCAGGTACGATACGCTTTATTAGGCGCAGAAGGTATAAGCGAAGTCGCATCCATCGGCGGAAAAGTAAAAGAGTATCAGATTGATGTCGATCCAGATGCAATGCGGGCTTATAAAATAGGAATCGATGAAATATACAAAGCTGTTAAAAATTCCAATATCGATGTAGGCGCAAAAACCATCGAAATCAATAAAGTAGAATATTTAATTCGCGGCCTAGGTTTTATTAAAGACATAAATGATATTGAAAACACGGTTGTCAAAGTTAATGAAAACGTACCTGTATTTATTAAAGATATTGCCAATGTCTCTTACGGTCCCGCTTTCAGACGCGGCGCACTCGATAAAGGAGGCGCCGAATCGGTCGGCGGAGTTGTAGTAGTCAGGCAAGGTTTTAATCCACTCGAAGCAATCAAAAATGTAAAAAAGAAAATCGATGAAATATCACCCGGTCTTCCGAAAAAAACGCTTCCCAATGGAACTGTATCACAGGTTAAAATTGTTCCATTTTATGACAGGACTGGATTGATTCACGAAACATTAGGGACATTGAACAGCGCATTGACTGAAGAAGTTCTCGTAACGATTATCGTTGTTATCGTACTTGTGTTTCATTTAAGAAGTTCTCTATTAATAAGTGCCCTTCTGCCTCTCGCAATCCTGATGAGTTTTATAGCGATGAAACTTTTCAAGGTAGATGCGAATATCGTAGCTTTATCAGGAATCGCTATTGCCATTGGAACAATGGTCGATATGGGCATAGTTATTTGTGAGAATATTTTAAGACATCTCGAAAATGCCGAGCCTGAGGAAAATAAGCTGGAAGTAATATATAAAGCTTCAAGTGAAGTCGGCAGCGCGGTTCTAACTGCGGTATCGACAACAATTGTGGGCTTCTTACCTGTTTTTGCTATGAGCGGTGCCGAAGGTAAACTGTTCAAGCCGCTTGCATATACGAAAACCTTTGCGTTATTAGCTTCGGTAATTGTAGCGCTGACAATAATTCCCCCCGCCGCTTATATCCTGTTTACAAAAAAGAAAGCTGCCGGGAGTAAACACAACTTCAGCCGGAAAGCCAAAGGTTCGCTTTCTTTGTTTGCGAATATTATAGCAATAATTTTAGTCACGATATTACTAACGAGCCACTGGATGCCGATTGGAATAACAAAGGGACTTATTAAAAATGTTCTCTTTGTTGGAGTGCTTATTGGCGGCCTTCTTTTGTTTTTCAAATTTTTCCAGCATTATTATCCGTATATTTTAAGCTGGTGTTTGAATCATAAAATGCTTTTCTTAACCATCCCTTTATTAATATTAATTCTTGGCGGCATGATTTGGACTGGCTTTGAAAAAGTTTTATTTTTTACGCCTCAATCAATGAGAAACAATAATCTTTGGGCGGCTGGAACCAGAGCGTTTCCGGGACTTGGCAAGGAGTTTATGCCATCATTGGATGAAGGCTCGTTTTTGTATATGCCTACAACTATGCCGCACGCGTCGATAGAGGAATGTCTCGATATATTACAAACGCAGGACGCCGCTATTCAATCTATACCTGAAATAGAATCGGTAGTAGGAAAAATCGGACGTGTTGATAGTCCTCTCGACCCGGCGCCAATTTCGATGATTGAAACAATAATTAATTACAAGTCGGAATATACAACCGACGCAAATGGGAAACAAATCAGACAATGGCGAGACAATATAAAAAGTCCCGACGATATCTGGAATGAAATTGTAAAAGTAGCTCAGATTCCAGGCACAACGAGCGCACCAAAACTTCAGCCGATAGCGGCAAGAATTGTAATGCTCCAAAGCGGCATGCGTGCACCAATGGGAATTAAAGTCAAGGGACCCGACCTCGATACAATTGAAAGCTTTGGTCTTAAACTTGAGAAATATCTAAAGGAAGTTCCTTCTGTCAAAGCCTCAGCCGTATTAGCTGATCGTATCGTAGGCAAGCCGTATCTTGAAATTGAAATTAATCGCCAGGAAATCGCGCGTTATGGAATTAGTATAGCTCATATTCAGGAAGTAATCGAAATTGCGATAGGCGGCAAAAATATTACAACTACAGTCGAGGGACGCGAAAGATATTCAGTTCGAGTAAGATACCAGCGTGAGGAAAGAAACGATATTGAAAAACTGGGAGAAATACTGATTCCAGCCGCGGATGGCTCGCAAATACCGCTAATCCAGTTGGCGGATATTAAATATGTTCGCGGCCCCCAAGCTATAAAAAGCGAAGACACGTTCCTTGTCGGATATGTGCTATTCGACAAACAAGATGAATTCGCGGAAGTTAATGTAGTTGAAGATTGTAAAAAATATCTCAATGATAAAATCCAAAGCGGCGAATTGGTTATACCCGCAGGTGTGAGTTTCTATTTTACCGGAAATTATGAAAATCAGATAAGAGCTCAAAAAACACTTTCAGTTGTCATACCATTATCACTTTTCGTGATATTTATTATTTTATATTTACAGTTTCACTCGGTACCAACCGGTATATTGATATTTTCAGGCATACTTGTCGCATGGGCAGGCGGTTTCCTGATGATATGGTTTTACGCACAGCCGTGGTTTCTCGACTTCTATGTTTTTGGAACGAATGTGCGTGAACTTTTCCAGGTTCATCCAATAAATTTAAGCGTAGCCGTATGGGTTGGCTTTTTGGCGCTTTTTGGAATTGCCTCAGACGACGGCGTGGTTATGAGTACGTATATAAAGCAATCGTTTGAAAAAACGACACCGAGCAGCAAAGAGCAAACGCGCCAGTTAATAGTTGAAGCGGGAAAAAGAAGAATTAGGCCTTGCCTTATGACTACCGCAACGACTATACTGGCATTGATTCCGGTTTTAACTTCTACCGGAAGAGGCTCGGATATTATGGTCCCGATGGCAATTCCGTCTTTTGGCGGAATGACTATCGAAATATTAACTATGTTAATTGTGCCTGTTTTATATTGCTGGCTCAAAGAAATTCAGATAAAGAAAGCGTAAGCAGATTTCCTTATTTATAATGAGAACTGAAAATGAACGAAGAAGCTCAACAAAATAATAATTCACTGTTTCCTGTTGCAATAATAACTATCGCGGTTATCGGAGTAATGATATTCACAACACTAAAAAGACAACCTGCCGCCGGAGCGGATTCATTTTCACAATGGTTCGGTCAGGAAGCACCTGATTTTACTATCACCGATATTGAAGGAAATAAACATAGTATCAAAGATTATCGCGGCAAAAACCTGATTGTAATATTTTGGGCCACATGGTGCCCACCATGCCGGGCGGAAATTCCTCACTTGATTGAGCTTCGAAAAGAATTGAGCGAAGATAATCTTGCTATGATTGCGATTTCCTCTGAAGAATTGGACAAAGTTAAAAACTTTGCAAACGCACAAAAATTAAACTATACAGTAGCAGCTTTGGGAAGCAGTTATTTGCCGCGTCCATTTTCGGAAATAAGAGCCATTCCCACTTCTTTTTTTATTGACCCGGATGGGAAAATTAAAACGGTTGCTGTCAAATCATTAACTCTGAAACAAATAAAAACTATACTTAACGCAAAAACAACCGAGTAACCAGAAAAATATAAATGACAAAAACGATTGATAATAAAACGCAGGTAATTAAAAACATCATGGAAAAGCTGTACGACAGGTATAATCACAAAAATCTGATTAAGCCTGATCCATTGCAGTTCATTTATAATTATTCAAATCCAGGCGACATGGAAATCGCCGGATTGCTTTCAGCGGCTCTCGCTTACGGCAGAGTCGAGCAAATACAGAAAAGCCTGACCAGATTATTTAAACTGATGGGTAAAAGTCCATATGAATTTGTAATGAGTTTTAATCAGGCTAAACGAAATAAATTGCAAAATTTCAAGCATCGTTTCAATACAGGTAACGATATCGCTGATTTACTTGAATTACTGAAAATAATCATAAAAAAACATCGCAGTATCGAAAATTACTTTTTACTGGGATACGATAAATCACACGAGAATATAATTCCAGCTTTAACAATTTTTTGCGACTCTTTGTTAAAAATTCACGATGGAAAAGCAAATCAGGGTCTTGGATATTTGCTTGTTTCTCCATCAAATGGAAGTCCTTGTAAAAGAATGAATTTATTTTTGCGATGGATGGTACGAGACGATGAAGTTGATTCAGGAATCTGGAAATCAATAGATAAGGCAAAACTCATTGTACCTATAGATGTACATATGGGAAGATTATGCAGATTTTTAGGCTTTCATGATAAAAATACCATATCCTTAAAAACAGCAATTGAAATCACCAGGCATTTTGCTGAAATAGAACCTAATGACCCGGTAAAATACGATTTTTCGTTAAGCAGGATTGGAATAGTGGAAAACTGTACCGGAAAACCAAGTTCCGCCTGCCAGGCTTGCGAACTTAATATGTTTTGTGAAAACCATTCCGGAATGCCTGGAAAATAAATCATAATAATTATTTTATTTTTTTATTTTTTATTATTGACAACAAAGCCTTGTATGACTATATTAGTCTTATATAAAAAATATATAATATTTAGTGTAATATAATTGAATATGGATATAATACGAAGAAATACTGATTATGCTTTAAGAGCAATGGTGAACCTTGCTGGTCATTATGGAAAAGAACTTCTATCAAGCAGGTCAATATCATTACAGGAGAAAATTCCTTACCAGTTAACCTGCAAACTTATGCAGAAGCTCCATAACGCAAAATTAATCTCAAGTACGATGGGTCCGAAAGGCGGCTTTGAGCTAAGCAGATCGCCTGAAAATATTTCAATACTGGAGATAGTTGAAATCATACAGGAACCATTGAGTCTGAATAAATGTATATTGTCGAAGTTTGGATGTCCAAAGAGAAAAACATGTACAATAAGACCAAAACTTGTAGAACTTCAGAATTACATAGGGAACTTTCTGAACGATATAACTCTTGCGGATATTATAAAACAGGAAGATAAAAGCAAAGCTAAAAATGAAAGGCCGGAAAATGACAAATGAAAACAGCAGAATATTGCAGGATTGTTTGGCAAAAGCTCAAAATCTTGTAAAGATGGCGGACTACGCAAACGATTCGATAGTCAGTAAAACCATTCTCGATAAAGACGCGGGTTCTATCACTTTGTTCGCTTTCGATAAAGGCCAAAAATTGAGCGAACACACTTCGCCTTATGACGCGGTTGTGCAGGTTCTTGACGGTACAGCACAAATTACAATAGACGGAAATAATAAAGATGTATTATCAGGCGAAATTATCATTATGCCTGCGAATATACCACACTCAGTTACAGCTAATGAAAAATTTAAAATGCTTTTAATAATGATTCGTACAAAAAGTGAAAAATGAAAAAGTACACAAAAGAAAGGAAAGATTATGTTTTGTTATCAATGTGAACAAACAGCAGGCGGAACAGGATGTACTAAAGTCGGAGTATGCGGCAAGGATCCGGATATTCAAAGTTTACAGGACACTCTTGTATTCGGCCTGAAAGGTATCGCGGCTTACGCATATCATGCACGTGAGCTCGGCAAAAAAGATGAACAAGTCGATGCTTTTATGCACGAAGCTTTATTCGCGACTTTAACGAATGTTGACTTCGACCTTGGCCGCCATATCGAACTGGTGCTAAAAGCAGGTGAAATGAATCTTCGCGTCATGGAAATGCTTAATGACGCAAATACATCAAGGTTCGGTAATCCTACGCCCGCTACAGTTCCCAGTGGTACAAAAGCAGGTCCCGGTATTGTAGTGACAGGTCACGATTTACTTGATCTTTACGAATTGCTCAAGCAAACAGAAGGCAAAGGAATCAACATTTACACTCACGGCGAAATGCTTCCGGCTCATGGTTATCCTGAGTTGAGAAAATTCAAGCATCTCGTAGGCAACTATGGTACAGCCTGGCAAAACCAGAGAACAGAATTTGATAAATTCTCCGGCCCGATATTAGTGACTACAAACTGTATTATGCTTCCGAAACAATCCTATATCGACAGGATATATACATGCGGAATAGCTGGCTGTGCCGGAGTTAAACATTTAAAGAACAGGGATTTCAGCGAAGTTATAGCAAAAGCACTTTCGCAACCGGCGTTAAAGGAAAATATAACCGGGACACTTACGACTGGATTCCATTATACCGCAGTACTGGGTATTGCGGATAAAGTGATCGAAGCGGTAAAAGCCGGTAAAATTCGTCACTTCTTCTTCATTGGCGGCTGCGACGGAGCAAAACCAGGTCGAAATTACTTCTCAGAATTCGCAGAAAAAGTACCTGATGATTGCGTAATCCTGACCGCCGCTTGCGGTAAATACAGACTCAATGCTCGTGATTACGGCGACATTGATGGAATTCCGAGATTAATCGATACAGGCCAATGCAATGATTGCTATTCCGCGATTAAAATCGCAGTCGCACTCGCCGGAGCATTTAACTGCGGCGTAAATGACCTGCCGCTTTCGTTAATTGTTTCTTGGTACGAGCAGAAAGCTGTCGCGATTTTACTTACGCTTCTGCATCTTGGAATCAAGAACGTAAGACTTGGACCAAGCCTGCCCGCATTCTTAAGTCCAAACGTGTTGAATCTGCTTGTTGAAAAATACAGTATAAAACCAACAGGAAACGTTGATGAAGATTTAGCTGATATTTTAGGCAAATGATATGTGACTAAAATACAAAATCAGTGTATAATATGAAAATTGTATAAGTATAAAGTGCCTAAATTGACTAAAGTTTTTTTATGAGAAATTACTTTAGTTCAATTTAGGCATTTTAGTCACTTAAATAACTTTTAGACTAATATGAAGGATCATTATCATAAATATATCTAAAAACAATATTAAACGTTCTGTGATGTGGGTAACGATGACATTCATTATGTTGTTGTTCTTCATGTCTATCTATGGAGCGTTTATTGGCCCGGAGAAAGCTAAGGATTTTTTTAATAGTGTTCCTATCGCGATTTACTGGATTGCTTTTATATTCCTGCTTGCAATCGGTATTGTCTTGTTCCGCAGACTGATTCATGTTCCAGCGTTATTATTTACACACTTCGGCTGTATTCTCATTTTACTGGGCGGTATCTGGAGTTCAGAATCCGGCCACGAATTTCAGAAAAAAATATTCGGTATAAATAAAATACCTTCAGGCTTTATGCAGATATACGAAGGTCAGGCAGATAATATCGTTATCGCGAAAAATGACATTCAATACGAAATTCCCTTCTACATTGGACTAAAAGATTTTCGTATCGAATATTATCAGCCCGGTGAACTTTATATCCAAACCAGACAAGGTGACTACTGGAAGATTCCTGCTGAAGAAGGAAAAATATTTACTCCAGATACGAAATTTGGAACTATAGAAATTGTTAAAGTATTTTATAATTTCAGGTTCGATAGAGAGCAAAGAATTGCCATTAATGATCCTGGTCCCGGTTCAAATCCTGCTCTTGAGGTGAAGGTAACACCGCCAGACGGCCAACCTTTAACCAGGTATGTATTTGATTCTTCACGAGAGCGAATGTATTCGGATGATTTCGTTATGGCTTATAAAAGTGACATCAAAGAATATATCAGCGAACTTCAGGTTATAAAAGATAACCATGTTGTCGCAGTAAAAGATATTGAAGTCAACCACCCTCTTCATTACGGCGGTTATCATTTTTATCAGCATTCTTATGATAACCAGAAAGGGACATATACGATTCTAAAAGTTACTTCAGATTCCGGGTTATTTTTCCTTTATGCAGGTTATTTTATGCTCTGTGTTGGAGTATGCTGGCTTTTCTGGATTAATAAATTAAGGACAAAAGACGCGTAAATGGAAATTAAAGCAACTATACAAGGATATTTGATTTACTCAACGATTGGGGCGTACCTGCTCGCATTGCTTTTTACTTTGTTTCGCAAATCTCAAATCGGACAGAAAATCTATTTCCTCGGTTTCCTTGCCGCTATTGCTTCATTCGGCTACCGCTGGTATCACGTTGGACATATTCCGATGCAGAATTTATTTGAAGTATTCCTCTGCCTTGGAATGATTTACCCGATATCCGTATTCTGCAGAAAAGTTTTACATATCGGGGGTCAGACCGCTGATATGTTCATAGGGATTATTGTTCTTTTTCCGGCGGGTTTTGTTTTCAATGCCGAGCCTCAAAGATTGCCGCCCGCTCTTCAAAGCTGGCTTTTTGCACCTCATGTTGCGGTTTATATGCTTTCTTATATTTTCATGGCAAAAGCCGCTTTTCAGGCGATATTGCAGCTTACTGGTAAAAATATTAATATTGAAAATGGACTTCTCGCTCCAGAGGAAGCTTCTTATAAACTCGTTTGTATAGGGTTTCCGTTTTTGACACTTGGACTCATACTCGGCAGCGTCTGGGGCAAACGCGCATGGAGTGACTATTGGGGCTGGGACCCAAAAGAATTATGGTCACTCGCTTCATGGCTGCTGTATATAGGATATTTGCATTTCCGTTATATGTTCGGGAAAAAATATCAGAAAATCAACAGCATTTGGGTAATTCTCGGGATTATCGTTATTATCATTACACTGCTTTGGGTAAACCTGTCACGATTATTCCCTGGTATGCACAGTTACGGCACAAGTTAAATCACTTACTTATTCGCTAAACTTTTATTTTTTGGCAGGCAAAACATATAGCTATCCTCGGCACGTCCCGTATCAACGGAACCATCGACGAAAACTATATTCGCAACTCCCGAATTACGGTCACCGCCGTGCATTCGATGATATGTCGCAAGGCAATCGTATGAATTCACTTTCGCTGTATAAAAGATATTATTGTTTAACGCATAAAGACTCAGACCTGATATTGTCCATAAATTTTCTTCTGTAAAGAATAATACCTTGGATGGCTGTTTTACTTCTGTGGATTTCCTTACTCCTTCGGCAGCAGTTCCGAAGCCGCCACCGCTTCCGCCAAGAAAATAGTTCATGCTGTAACTGTACTGCGGATCAATAGGAATCGATTTAACGTGGTCCGTATGACCTGGCCCTTCAATATTCGCAAAAGAACGAAACTTCCCGCACATATGAACATCCATACTTTTCAAATAGTACCAAAATACTCCGTCGGGTTTCTTAGCGGCATTATGCCAATCGCAGTTGTTTCTAAATTCCGCATTTGCATACAACCAGGTCTGTGGATTGGGGAATTTCTCGTTGCTTTCATTAAGATACATGGTTCCGGAAATGCCATATTGCTTAAGATTGGCCTTGCAGGTAATCTCCCTTGCCTGATCTTTAACCTTCTGTAATGCTGGCATAAGGATTCCCATTAATACCGCGATAATAGCAATAACAACCAGCAATTCAATCAGTGTAAAAGCTCTTCTGCGCATGAAATTCACTCCTGTTTAACAATATTCCCAATTTATTTTTTCATTATGAGATTTATGGAATTATAGCTGTGTAACTGGAAACTATTTTCTTACAGGTAAATCCCATGGTATTATGAAATATTTCCTGCCGTTGTGATTGAAATATAAAAGAACTGTTGATATTCTGAGAATAACAAAACTAAAAGAAAAAAGCAATTATTTTATCGAAAAGATAAAAATATTACAAAAACTATAAATTAAACCGGAATGTTTTTAACGAGCGAAATATCTCCGGTTGCCGCCGCTTTTAATACCGGAAGCATATACTCATCGACCTTATCTTCTGAAAGAGGGATTGGCATGTTTTGAAGTTTCATTTTTAATTGAGGATTCTTCGCCGCGTTTATTGCACGATTGATATGCTCTTCGCTAAAACCATCAATAGTAGCAAGACGGGTCGGCATCCCAATCCTTGCAGCAAATTCGAACATTGCTTCAGCGATAGCTATGCCCAGCAGCCTCCCCTTCAAAATGTCTAAATCCACTCTTATTAATCCAGCCTGTTTTAAAATCTCTCCAATTAATCTGAGAGGTTTTTCGATAGCCGGTGCGAAAAAGACTGTATAATACGGATTCATAACAGCACACGCACGGCCATGCGGCAGAACATCCACAAGCGAGAAACTGGTTAAATGTCCCCCATTCGTCCCGCCAATCATAATCGCATAGCCGCCTAAATCAGTTGCCAGGCAAAGAGCCTCTCTTGCCTGTTGTGATTTCGGATTATTTAGAGCAGCAGGAAGGTACTTCAGGACAAGTGACATGCACGTCTTCGCAATTTCCGCGGCAAGAGTATAATAACTTTTGTCGATTGAGCCGTATAATACTTCAAGAGCATGAGCAAAACCATCCATTGCACCATCGATAGTGAGATTCGGGCCGGCATCAAGTGTAGTATTATAGTCAAACATTGCCCGGACAGGAATAATCGCGTCATCGACTATTAACTTTTTCTGGCCGGTTGATAAATCTGTTATATTCGCGTATTTTGTAAGATGAGATGCTGAACCGGAAAGAGTTTGAATCGCAATATGAGGCAATAAAGATTTGCCGCTCTTGGAAAGAGCATCAGTCACAAGTCCTGTTCCGAAATAATCTTCAATATTTCCGCCAAGCGTATTAAGAACAATAGCGGCTTTCGTCGTATCTATTGTACTTCCGCCGCCAAAGCTTATTACCATATCGGGATTAGCTTGTTTTATTTCCCAGGTAATTCGATCTAAATCTTCTTTGGGACTGTTGGGACGTGAGCCTTTTATCTGTGCAGCAAGTACGATTTCTGACTGGGCAAGTGACTTCGTTATTGTTTCAACCGCTTCATTACTGCCATTGAATGTCCCGCGAACCAATACGGCTTTTTTACCGAACTCTTTAGAGACATCTCCAGACTGATTTAGAATTCCGAATCCGTATGTGTACGATTTTCCTTTGAACTTATCCAGTAAATTTCTCGATTTCTCGAACACTCTACTTTTCTCCTGAGTCAAGCTGTTTAATTTTGTTTGCAATATTTATATATTGTTCAGCCGTAATTTGGTCTGGACGCAATTTAGAATCTATGGAACAGGAAATAAAAACGGCTTCCCATTTATTTGAACCAATCGATTTTGCTTCATCAAGTTTACTGCAGGCATGAATAGTTTTTCTTCTGTGATTCAAAAAAACATGAACAACTTTTGTAAACAGTTCCAAATCCATGATTCTGCTGCATTTGTCCCTACTTCTTACATACTTGACAAAAGCGGAATCGACCTGCGGCATCGGCCAGAACACGCTCGGTTTAAGAACTCTTATTACATCCACATCGCCGCAAGCCTGCATGATTATACTCAAAGCCCCATAGTCGGATGTTCCCGGCAAAGCCTTCATTCTTTCGGCTACTTCTTTCTGAATTGTGACATACATTTCATCGGCTTTTATATCACCGGTAATCAAATTCATCATTACAGGAGTAGCGACATTATAAGGGAGATTTGCAACTAAAAGTATGCGTCCGGCGGAACTTTTATGAGCAAGTGTCAATAATTTTGTCACTTGTTCGTTTATAGTGTTTTTGCTCTCAAGTATATCGACATTCAATAACTCAACATTATCAAATTGGGATAGCTGCTCTTTTGCGATTTCATAAAGATTATGATCGATTTCAGCGGCAATAATTTTTTCTGCCTTTTCCGCCAGAATTGAAGTGAACGAACCTGTGCCGCAGCCGGCTTCAAGGATAATATCATTTTTTTGAATATCCGCGGAATCAGCAAGCAGCTTCATTAAATTCAGGTCAATCAGAAAATTTTGACCAAAACGCTTATTCGGCTTTATCCCTGACGCTTCAAGTAATTCACGGATTTGACTTTTGGTTTGCATCTTTTATTAATCAATGACAAAATTAATTATTCCTCGGCTTCTGTATTAACCTGCAATACAGGTCTTTGCTTTTTCGTTTTTGCCATTTGTATCGCGGTCATAATCGCGCACTTCATACTGGATGGATCAGCGATATTTTTTCCCGCTATATCGAAAGCGGTCCCATGCGCAGGTGACGTTCTTATAATCGGCAAACCTACGGTGACATTAACCGCTTCTTTGAAGCTGAGCAATTTTATCGGTATCATACCCTGGTCGTGATACATCGCAACAACGCCGTCAAATTCCCCCTGTGACGCACGAAGAAAAAGTGTATCAGCGGGAATCGGACCTACACATTTTATTCCCTGTTCCTGTGCCAATAAAATCGCGGGCGAAATGATTCGCTGCTCCTCATCGCCGAACTGCCCATCCTCTCCAGCATGAGGATTCAGAGCGGCCACGCCAATTTTGGGATTTTCAATTCCAAAGTATTGTTTTAAAGTTTCATTCAGCAAATCTATCGGCTCGAAAACACAACCTATAGTAAACTTATTCCTCACGTCGAATAGCCCAACATGAATCGTTGCCAGAGCCATCTTGATTGGCCCGCCAACGAATATCATGGCTTTGCGGGGAGATTTACATTGATCCGCAAGCAGCTCGGTATGACCGGGCCATTTAGCACCGGCTAATTTCCAGCTTGTCTTACTAATTGGTGCGGTAACAATAGCATCAATCAAACCATTGCGAGCAGCTTCTATCGCGTCAATACAAAAATGAAGAGAAGCATCCCCGGCCTGCTCACTCGAATTTCTTATCCACGTCGGTATCGAAAATTCATCATAATCAGCTACAACTACCTTATGAGGATAATCTCTGCTGATTTTTTCATGCTGATGCCTGCCCCAGAAAGGTTCGATTTCCGCTTTATCCGCGGCGTAACACAATTGCTCGTTCATTCCGAAAATAATAAACTTGGCGGATTTGCGAATAACCGGATCAGCCAGGGCTTTGACAATTATTTCCGGACCAATACCGGCGGCATCACCCATCGTGATACCTATAACCATTTGTTCCGATATCGAATTATTTCCGTTATTTTTCATTATTCCAATTTTTTCAGCTTAAAAACCTAATCCCCTCAGTTTTTCGGCAGTTAAACCACCCATCTGAGGCAAAATATTATCGATCTGTTTTTTCACCGCCTTTATTATAATATCCGTCTCTATATTAACAAGTTCGCCTGTTTTTGCAATGCCAAGAGTTGTATTGTTCAAAGTTTGAGGAATTACCGCAACATGGAAGCTATTTTTATCCAAATCCCAAATCGTTAAAGAAATTCCATCAATTGCGGCAGAACCTTTTTCGACCATAAAACAAATCAACTCAGAGCCAGCGGAAAATTTAATATCCGCAAATTCACCTTTTTTTTCAATTTTTTCGATTTTAGCCGTGCCGTCAACGTGTCCCAATACAAAATGACCTCCAAATCGAGCGGTCGGACTCATAGCCCGCTCTATATTTACTTTTGATGAAATTTGCAGCTTTTTAAGCGAAGTTTTTAATATTGTTTCGCCACTAACGTCAAAATCGGCAAATTCTCCATCAATTTTAGATACAGTAAGACACACGCCGTTTATAGCTATACTATCGCCAATGCGGCTTTCTTGGGCTATTTCGCCGAGATTCACAGAAATAATCATAGAATCATTACTTCGTCTAATAGACCTTATTGAACAGATTTTTTCTATTATTCCGGTAAACATAAAAACCTATTTAGAATAATTTCTTTTTAACTATTGAAAATAATCAATTAACAGTTAGAATTAATTATAGTTTAAAGAATGGAATTTTCAACAATCAAAATTATAAGGGAGTCAGATTATGAACACTCTTTGGCTCAAAATCGCAAGCGCCGCAATAGGAATCTTAATACTTATTGTCATTGTAAGCATGGTTATGCCGGGTGGAGACAAGGAACCAGCAGTTCAACAGGTATCAGATGGAAATAATTTACCATCAAATATCTATGAGCAGGCGGCAAAAGACAAAAAAGATTTGTCAGTAAATGGGAATTATGCGGATAACTCTGGAGATGATTCTCAAACAGCAATTGAACCGGCACAATCCAACAATAACGCTACACCAATACCGATAGACGCTCAAGTTGCTCCGGTACAGCCCCTATCGAGAGAAATGACTATTTATGTGAAAAAACCTAATAGTGCAGAACAGGTTGAAGCCGAAAAACAATTAGAGTTCGCTACGACAAGTTTCAGTGTTGGCCGCTTACCAGGGTTAAGTTACAAATCTTCTGTTGATACCGCAAGAACAATTATTGAGAGATGGCCTGACAGCATTTATTCTTTTCATTCCAAACTTTTACTCGCAAAAGTGCCAGAACGCTACCAGCAGCAATATAATATTACTTCTGAAGAATTGAATACAGACAAGTTTTTACAACCAAGAGCCGGAACTATACCAGTAAAGATCACAATCGAGGACCGTTCATAAATGCAAAACACAAATTCTGTTGCGAATATACCCGTTATTTCCTTAACTGCTGATTGTCTCCCTGAAGCATGGGAGAAAGCCGTTTTAGCTGTCTGGGATAATGGTTTCAGTATCAAGACTCAATATGACAAACCTTCTGATCCGCCAAGTAAAGACGCAACTGTAATGATTGAAATAAGGGATCCTTTCTGTGAGCCGCGTATTCATAAGAATTTCCCAGGCGGACCGGAAGAATTAGAATCTTACAGACAGGAAGTAGTTAATGGTATTCATGACCATTGGATTGACCCAGCGGCTGGAAAATGGACATATACATATCACGAGAGATTATTTTCTTACAATCCGGTTGAAGATATACGTGACGCAAACTCGCCGAAGCCCTTTGTCAGTGTTGACCAAATTCAGTATATTATAGATAACCTTTCAAAATCCGGCCATAGCCGCAGAGCGCAAGCGATAACATGGATGCCAACCGCTGACCCTCAAACAGATGACCCGCCATGCTTACAAAGAATCTGGTGCAGACTTTTACAAAACGATAATGGTGGATGGACACTGAATATGAATACACATTGGCGCAGCAGAGATCTTTATAAAGCATGGTTTATGAATGCTTATGCACTCACCGAACTGCAAAAACAAATCGCTGAAGCAATTTCCCAAAACAGAGGTGAGCCTGTTCATGTCGGAAGATATGTCGATATAAGTGATTCATTACATATCTATGGCAGCTATTTCAAGGATGTATTACCTGAAATTCAAAAAATGCGCAACAGTTCTTTTCGCGAGAGAGCATGGGAAACCGCTCATCCGGCTTTCGAGATGATGACTGCCGAAACACGCGAAAAACTGGCACAGGACCCTGACTGGTTTGCGAAAGCAAAAGGTTAGACTTACCAAAATTCCAATCCTCAAATTCAAGGGATAATAATGGCACTTAAGGTCAATGGTGAACTAATAGATGATGCGGCGATTCAGGAGGAAATCGAACGCCTAAGGCCGCAATACGACAAAGCATTCAAAAGCATGGATGCAAAAGAGAGAGAAACTCAATTACTTGAATGGTCCAGAGAAAACCTGATTGAAAAAACTTTACTTCAGCAGGAAATAATTAAAAGCGAACCGGAAATACCACAGGCGACTCTTGAGGTAGTTCTTAGGAATCTAAAAAAGGAAAGCAAGAATCCCTCGGGTTTATACAAGGATTTCGGTGTTGAAGACGATGATAATCTATTAAAAAAGCTGGAATTAATTATTCGTACTCAAAATAAACTTGAAAAACTTCACGAAGAAGCCAAAGACCCAACCAATGATGATATTAAAAAATATTACGAAGATAATAAAGAAAAATTCAAACAGCCAGAGAGTATCAGAGTTGCTCATATAGTAAAATATTACGGCTGGAAATGTGATGAGGCAACCGCGTACAAAGCAATTTGCCAAGCATACGAAAAAATTCAAAACGGCTCTTCGTTCGAATTTATTGTTGACAAACATACTGACTGCACTGATGCCGGAGGTGATATCGGCTATATAAGAAGAGGACAAATGGTCGAGGAATTTGATGATGTTGTTTTCAATCTCGGCGTTGGGCAGATAAGCAATATTTTCCGAACACGTTACGGATTTCATATTGCGAAAGTCTATGACAGAAAATCCGCATTTATACCTGAACTTGAACAGGTTAAAGAGCAAATCCGGGAAATACTGCAAAAACAATTCAAAAGCCAGAAAGTTTACGATTATTTAGATGAACTGAAAAACAAGGCCAAAATTGAAGATATAAAAGAAGAAATCAAAACAGACTCTTGAGCAAACTCTGACGTATAATCAAAGTTGTAATCAGCCTGAAGGCTGATTTGTGAGTTGATATTTATTAAAAATAATCGCGGCTGGGGAAATAAATACCGCAGCCGCGATTTCATGATTATTTTGAGCCTTGCCATCTGGCGCAAGCTCCAGCAAGGGATGGCCAAGCTAACATCACGGCGACCTTAGAGAGTTAGTGATTCCTAAAATTATTCAGTTTTATTGAGTTTCTTTTTCCTTGAAAATAAAATAAGACCAGCAATAACAATGGCCGCAACAGCCGCTCCTGCTATTGGCAATGCAACACCAAGTGGTTTTTGTGAGGATAATCCTTTTTCATCTTCTTTTGCTTGTAAACGATTAGCCCAGTTCGGATCATTTGCCATATCTTCTTTTACTTCCTCTATGCCTCTTAGTGCTTCTTTGCCTCGTGGGCTTAGAGGGTATTTTTGGTCTAACTCCTCAAGATACGAAATCGCTTTTGGGTAGTTTTTGTCGTAATATTCAATTTCAAACATCCAATAAAGTATTTCCTCACGAATAGAGAATGCATCAGGAAGCTTTAGAGCGATCTCGAAATATTTTGCGGACTCTCTTGCCAATTGTTTAGAGACTAATTCTCTTCTTCGGTTAACTTTATCTAATTGCGCTTCGTATTCACGTGCAAGTTCAATTCCAACACGAGTTGCTGCCATTTTGGCAAGCATTGTATCCGGGCACTGTTCTACTACCTGCTTGAAGCGGTCCAAAGCACCGGGAATTTCCATTAACTTTATATCTGATTCGGAAGATTCCAAAATTAACAAATCAAATTCTCCTGTTAGTATCGACAAGGCCTTTTGCTCCTGTTTTGAAGCAGGCTTGACATTTATTTCTATAGTATTGGATTCCATTTTGTTTCTTGTACTTTCAAGACGACAACTATATTCACCAGGTTCAGTAAGTAAAAGGCTTTTTTTATTCTGATCATAAAACGCTATAAACGAGCCTGTATATTCAAGGCCTTTGCTTCCCTTCTCAATCAAAGGAAGAGGTTTATTTAGAATACTATCATATTCATATTTTATTTCCTCTTTCTGTCCTTTTTTAGTTATAATCAAATATGGTGAACTTATTCTCCTCGAAGTTATTATTTCTCCTGTTTCAGAACTAATATTCGGTTTCTCATATTTGACCTGAATTTCCAATATTAAAGGTTCGCCAATCTTTATATCAGAAGAATAAGCCTTGATTTCAAGCTTTGGTTCGTTTGTATCTTTTGCATGAACATTCACATTAAAAAATAAAAGTAAGATTATTATAAACAATTTGTATTTCTGAATCATCATTTGTTCTTTCAATTCTCCTGCTTCTTTTTTCTTGAAAATAAAACAAGTCCGGCAATAACTATAGCCGCAACAGCCGCTCCTGTTATTGGCAATGCAACACCAAGTGGTTTTTTCTCTTGAGGTTGAGTTGCCTCTGCAATGAATAGATCAGGGCGTTTCTCTATAAATTCCTTAATATACCCTTTATTTTTTAAAGCATTTTTGCCATATCTACCCTGCGGATATTTAGCTGCCAATTCGTCACAAAAAGAGAAAATATTTGTAGCATTACCATTTATATAATCAATTTGGATAAGCCCATACAAAACATTTTCTCTAACTGGGAATTCATCAGGTAACTGATACGCCAATTTGAGATACATATTAGTCGATTCAACCAAAGGGTCTTTTATATCTGTCTTTCGATATTTTTCGAGAGATTCCTCACTTCCGTATTTCTTTTCAAGTTCTTTAACTCTCTCAATTCCCAATCTTGCCGCGGCCATTTTTGCAAGCATCGTATCCGGGCACTGTTCTACTACCTGCTTGAAGCGTTCCATAGCATCTGGATATTCCGTTAACTTCATATCTGAATCAGGCGATTCTAAAATTAACAAATCAAATTCCCCTGTTAGTATTGATAATGCTTTTTTCTCCTGTTCACCAGCAGGCTTGACATCTACAACTAAAGGCTTGGGAGCTTTATCTCCAAGCATTTCCTTCAAACTCTCTTGTTCAGCAAAAATTGTTACGGTATATTTTCCCTGCTCGCTAAATAGAAGTTTTGCTTTTTCAGAGGTGTCCATAAAGAAAAAAAGATTCACATAACCTGTGTAAATAAGACCTTTGCCATCCTTGCATGGAAATTCTGGTGCGCTTATTTGGCAAAGAGTATTTTCTCCTTTACTATTCTTAATATAAAATCTAATTCCAACATCTCCATGGTTATAACTTTTAAGTATTTCTTCGGAATTCTGTGCTAAACGTGGTGTTGAAAACACATATTTCAATTCCAATATCAATGGCTCACCAACCTTTATTGAAGGATTTATTGCTTTCATTTCTATTGCAGGCCAGTTTAATGTAACTACTTGCTGGCCATTTAATCTTGAAATAAAGGTTGTATATATTACGGCCACTATCATCATTAATATTAAAAATTTCTTTCCCATAGTTCGTTTACTCCGTATAGATTGATTTTTTCATTAGTTTTTACATTACCAATCTGTTTTACTACGCAGGTCTTTTATGCATTTGACACACAGATAAGAGCCTATCGAATCTTCGCTCATTATACAATCAGAATCTCCACAATGACCAGGCGGAAGACTTTCTACTCTAGACCAAACAAGGCCTCCTGTATGTCCAAGTTCATGAAACAATATATCTCCTAAAGAACCACTAAAACCAGCATCTCTAATTGCTTCTAAATATAAAACACACTGGTTTGATAACAAAGTACTTGTTTTTCCCATAATAGCATCCTCTGTGTCTGGATCATTGTCTTTTCCATGCTCAGGTTGATATGCAAAACAGACAAACGCACACCAAAAATCGCTGCTACTGGTAAGTAGCTTTGAATTATTCCATGTACCATTTCCTGAATCGATATCACCACCAGCGAGATTTCGGTCAAAAGGTACAATACTTGAACAATTATGCAACGTATTGGCATCAACAGGTTCGATATATGCAGAAGCTAAATATGAAATTGTTGGACTTATAAAAGCAGTTTGTGGTAGTATAATCTGTGGTGTTGGAGGAGACGTAGAAAAATCCCAGTCTTCATCATATAGATTAAAATTACTACCGGCACCAGTTGCATTACCATCAACAACAACTATATCGTTATCATTAGGTACCCATCTGTCTTCAGATGATATTACTCTATAAGAACCTCCTCCTGCTATATACTTGCCACCTATGAATTGGTCATTATCCTCAAACTCATCGGGCAGGTCTATCCCAAGATATACTGTAGTTTGTCCACTTGATGGAGTATTAAATGCAGAATATGTAGCTCCTGTTCCCGACACGAGATTCTTTTCGCTCCCTGTAGTAGCTACAGCATTCATGCTATCCTGTTTAACCCACAGATGTCGCCAAACGAAAAGAATTGGAGATAATTTCACACCTGCAGGAATAGTGCCGCCATCAACCATTGACTGGGTTAATGAATTTAATAAAGATGAATCCAAAGACGCAGCAATCCTGAAATTATCGCCAGGTTGTTTTGTTACATAAAAATATACATAAGCCTCGCCACTACCGCTCGTACTTTCGATGTTATCATTATTAACAAATCCATAGCTCGTGCCACCAAAATTGTCAGGACCCGTATTTTCTCCATTTGGATTCACACTATCAATAACGCCTGTAGGTGCTGGGTCATCCACATCGAAGCATCTGAAATAAACTTCAATGTCTGGTATTGCTGGCGTTATTGTTGCTTTAACTTTGACTCTATTTCTCATAGTTGATGTATCATTATAAGAATATTTATCTGGAAATATTTTAAGGTTATCAATATCAGTTTGAGAGTTTCCCGGCCATGCTTTCCATTCTACATTTGTAACTCCGTATATAGTCAATGGATTAGTTTCGTAAGCGGTGTGGCCGCTTTTGCTTATATAGAGCGTAATAGTGTAGTTTCCGGGCGGCAGTGGTTGGCCGCTGTATGTGCCTTGATTACCAAGCCCGTTCCATTCAAGAGATGCCCCAGAACCACCAAGAAAAATATCATCGACAGAACCAATCAGATAGCGGCTGTATACGGTATTTCCCACAGCGTTTTTTATATATAAACACATCACATCCGGCTCCCAGATTGTACCGTCGCCAGCAGGCTGCAAAGAATAGACAAATGTTTCCCCTGTACCGGTTGGTAAGCAGTGTTCATCTTCTCCCCATTGATACCTTAAATACTTTATGCCGGGGATATAAAAATCACGTGTGCCGCTCCAGTCTTGAGTTCTCTGGTAGTAAGGATATCCATTAACCGTAATATTATCGTTATCTTTAATAATTAAACCAACTCCGTAAAGCCCTCCATCTATTTCGGTTGTTCATTTTTCTTCTCGTCAGGTGGACAATTTCTTACACATCGAAAGCCGACACAAGCCCATTGCAAATCTAACTCCATTGCTTCTCTATCAAAACATCTGGCACCATTGTCTATATAACCACTGCCTCGAGTAATTTTAAATTCTCCTTTTTCAGGGCCGCGGGGATTTTTTTCTGGGCTTCGAGAATAATATTTTTCATCATACCAGTCATTGCACCATTCTCTTACATTGCCAAGCATATCATATAATCCCCAACCATTAGGTTTCTTTTGCCCTACAGGTAACAAAGCAGGAAGTGGTTTTTCCCAAATTCCAGTATCTCCCATAGCTTCATGATACTTTGCTGCATCCGGCCAGTAGTTTGCATATTCAATAATATTGTTTGAGTCATTTCCAAAGTAATATGTTGTAGTTGCACCAGCTCTACACGCATATTCCCATTCTGCTTCTGTCGGAAGCCGATAACCATTTTTGCTAAAATCACAAACCCATGTACTTTCATCGTAGCATGGCTCTAATTTTTCTTTTATCGAGCGAGCATTACAATATTTAGCCGCATCTGTCCATGATACCCGGCTCACGGGATAATTTGATCCTATTGAAGCATTTTCCAGATATGGCGGCTCCTGGCTAGTTTTTTTCTTTTTCGTCTCAGTCGGATTTTCCTTCATCAGTGCCGTATATTCCGCCTGAGTTGTCTCATATTTATCAATATAAAAACTATCTATATAAACCTCATGTTTTGGCAGATTAACTTCCAAACTATTATCCGAACCCATCATATACTTTCCAGCGGAAACTTTTATCATCATTCCTGTACTATCGGCACCTAAAGAAATCGCACCAATCGCTAACAAAGTTGTAATTACGAATAAAAATGTTTTACTCATTTTATCTCCTTTTTAAGAATATTTATGGTTTATAAATCTTCACATAACGATTGCTATAAGAAATACCTTGAAGGATAAAGTAATCACTTACTTTTTCATGGCGGAATTTATGAGTGCTAACATCTGCGGCATAAGTCTCTGCGTTTGCACCTGTTCCAGATTCTTTTACTGTTTGCCAATGAAGAAAATAAAGATTAATACCGCTCTTGTATTTAAGTTCCAGAACCCATCCACGCTGCAAATTCATGGTTATAAAGGTATTCCAAGGAATATCTCCCGTTACACCACCCGACCATGAATAATTCCTCAGATAAGTCCCACTTCCAGTGGTTCCATCAAGAGCATGGGTTGCGGCTGAAGAACAACTTAAAGTTCCAGTCACAAAACTGCCGTCCGGCAACTCAATATTCGGTGAACAAGCCTTTCCATTCTTAAAGTTATCTACATCTCTGGCCAGGTGGTCCGGATATATTTTTAAATTTCTTGTATCGTGAGCGCCGGTATCTATAACTCCAATCATTGCTATAAGAGTAAGAATTCCTTCGCCTGTTGTCGGATTACTAATAGTAGGTGTAGGAGTCGTGTCATTATTAAGTGAACCAATATTAGTAAGAGTCCATTGATAAGACAGTGGCGGTACCATGGGAATAATACCCTCAATATAAATGTCATAAAATCCGGTTGCTCCGCTTGCAATACCCTGAAAATCATAGCGGTAATTTGGGTCTGCTAACCATGAAGAAGTTGGAATCGGATTGTCGTCGCAAGAAGCCGAAGGTGATATTATGCTTACTTCATATATAGTCAATGGGTTAGTTTCATAAGCAGTGTAGCCGCTTTTGCTTATGTAGAGCGTTACAGTGTAGTTTCCGGGCGGCAGGGGTTGGTCGTTGTATAAGCCTTGATTGCCAAGCCCGTTCCATTCAAGAGATGCCCCAGAACCACCAAGAGGAATATCAGGATCATTTACGGCAGAACCAATCAGATAGCGGCTGTATACGGTATTTCCCGCAGCGTTTTTTATATATAAACACATCACATCCGGCTCCCAGATTGTACCGTCGCCAGCAGGCTGCAAAGAATAGACAAATGTTTCCCCTGTGCCGGTTGGTAAGCAGTGTTCATCTTCTCCCGATTGATCTTTTAAATATTCAATGCCAATGACATGAAAACTGCGTATGCCGCTCCAGTTGTCAGTTGCATGATAATAATTATACCCATTAATATAATTTTCGTTTACATCTTCATGGTCATCATCTAAAACATTTAATTCAACATCGTAACGTCCAGGGCCTAATCCTAATGCGCTTGGACTAAAAGTAAATGATGAATTAACATTTCTGAATTCTGGTGGTTCCATATAATCACCCAAAGAATAACTGTAAATACACCATTTATATTTTTGTATTCCGTTGTTAGAATTATGAGGCTCGCCATCATCCGGGTCGTAAGAATTACTGGTTAAAGTTATTGAACCGGCTGTATTCATAAATATTTTATATGCACTCGGATTAGATGTTATAACCGGAATAGGATCCTGATCACAAGCGTACATTTTACTAATATTAAATCAAAAACAAACCAATGTAAATATTGTTATTTTAATATATCTGTTCATTTTGCTCCTCCTTCGGCTTGTGAATTCTCGCCGGATTCAATCAACTTCATTAATTCTTCGATTGTTTGAGGAACTTGTACAGGAGTGTGATTTATCTCGTAATCATTTATATACGCGTAAACAGTACGGCATTGCGGATTGTCAGGATAATCACGAACCATCTTCTCGTACTCCGCTTTCATCAATTCATAAGCTTCTTCTTCAGGAAGAATGCCTTTACTCATCAAGCTTTGATATGTGCTGCATACCATAAACTGGCAATGACCCGCTCTTTCGTCATCCGGCCAGTTTTCCACAAAAGCCTTGAAATATTTCAGAGCAATCTCATGTTCTCTCATCGCACGGGCCGCTTCTGCTGCCATTTGATATGCCGTAGAAAGATTTTGAGATTCCGGCAATTGAACGATGATTTTTTCCCATAAGGTCAGAGCTTGTGAATAGTAATAATCCATTTTGTAGGTATCACCTTCAGTTCTTACCGCGTTTCTTCCCTGCGGCAATTTCCTTTTCTCCGCCTGAGCTAAATCCCAGTATTGTTCGCCAAATGAGAAAACGGCACGAGGCAAACCTTTATTTTCCATGTATTCCGCCATCAGGTTATCTATTCCAATCATAGCGGCTTCGTCGTAGCCGTCGTGAATGTCGGCTTTGATAAATCCAGCTTTCGCGTTGAAAACATATTCACTTTCAGGCCATTCGTCCAAAACCTGCTGATAGAGCGCTCGCGCCTTTTCAGTATTATCTACTTCAATGTAAATATCCCCGATCTGAAAAACCTCTTTCGGCAGCGTTTTTTCATTTGCGTAGATAGCGAGCATTTCCGCATACTTTATATAAGCGTTTTCCTCATCACCATTGCGCACGTAATACCAGACCTGAGCCGCCTGCGACCATAATGATTCGAGGGAATCCGTATAATTCTCCACATTAAATTCATGAAGCAGCAAAGCATTCGCGGCATCACCTGTCTTGAGATAATAGTTCGCTATATCAAAATTGGCTCTTGCGAGTTTCGGATTTTCCGCAAGTTCAACCTGTATTTTGTCAATCAGAGTCTTTGTGTTGGCCGTATCGTTCATGTCGATATAGCTGTAAATCATTTTTTTGTAAAGCTCAGCCTGGTCATCGTATTCGTTCCATGTATCAATCTGAGCCTGATAAAAATTAATCGCGTTTGCGAATTGTTTCTTGTCCCTGTAATAGTCGGCAAGGTCGCTGATTCCCTGTTTTACATCCTCACTATCAGGCGAACTGGCAATAAGGTAGTCCGCAACAACCTCAGCGGCGGAGTAATTCTTCGTCGCGGCATCGTACCTGATTTGTGATAACATTCCGAAAATATCTTTCGGAGCAATCGCGGCGGCGTACTCGAACAGTTCAACCGCTTTTTCTTCCTTTTTATTACCGGCGTAATCGCTGGCTATAATATATGCGCCCATAGCCTGTTCCGGCTGACTGCTGTATTTACTCAACCACAAATCGACTTCAGCGTCGGCTTTTTTCTTGCCGCTGCGGATGTACGAACGAATAATTTCGACATTGCTCAACATGCCGTATTTTGTATCAGGAAAATGTTGAACATTGTAATTATGAACCTCGTTGGCTTTTTCGGTATTCCGTAAGGAGTATTGATATTCTTTGCCTGTTTCATAAACAATTTCATCGAGCTTGTTATTTTGTGCAAAGTTCGTAACCATCAGATTGAACGCGGCGTCCGCTTGATCGAGGTCTTTTTTGGAAATTGCGTCAAGCAGAACAAGTCTTTGCGTGTTGATATCCAGCGATGATACAGCCGGACTTGAATTTGTCCCTGAATTTGCGATTGTGATTGTTGCGGCGATTGCTATGAAAGCAAACACAGCAAGAATTGGGGCGATAAAAGTAAGTTTCTTCCTCATTTTAATATCTCCTTAACATAATGAAAATTGTATTAATACCGCAGAACAATCTGCGCATACTTTACAAATCAATAGCTTAGCAGAAATCTAATATCTACAAAAATCCTAAGCGGAGACAGGCATTCGCTTTCCTTACTTTATCTTCACTAAACAACTCTAAAGTACAGGTGAATAAAATTATTGTCAAGAGTATTTAAATGTATTTATCGTAATAATATTACTCTCTTACAATATATATATATATATATTTCATAAGTCATGTTACTGTAATTATTTATACAATCCTTAGAGGTTCATATAATTTTTTATAAAAATATAGAATATTTTATCAACTCACATATTTTTAACCTAAATAGCTTGAGAATTTACTGTTTATTCTATTTTTAAATATCAAAGGTATGATAAAAATAATGCAAATATGAGTTAAACTGTTTTCCAATATATTTAAGGATCAAAGATACACAAAATCACAATATATTAATATAGAGAATATATTCCATTTCTTATTTGGCAATATAGGAATTATGAGTTAAACTTTATATGGAGAGAATGCAGGAAAGAGCAAAAAAATAAAGCTGCTACTGGAGGAGATGGCGGCTTATAACAGACCTTTTTTTGGGGGGGTTGTATAAGTTTCTTTCCGAGTTGGCCTCTGTGCATTATGCGCAGAGGCCTTTTTTATTATTTTTTTAATTTTTTCTTTGACACTCAATATGTTGTTGTTAAAATCAAGAAAATGACTATATAATGCGGTGTCGATTTTTTTTAGACTGAAAGGAGGCACGTCTTGTGAATCGTAATATGGGATTCCGTTAAAGTTGACGGTGTCATATCGATTGATGAATAATCCGAGACGAGTTTTAAAATGAGATGCCCCTTTTGCAAGGAAGATCAGGACAGGGTCATTGATTCGCGTTCGAGCGATAACGGCAGAACAATTAGACGCCGCCGACAATGCCTGGCTTGCGAAAGGCGATTCACAACTTATGAAAAGGTAAACGAAACTTTTAGACTTTTCGTTGTCAAGAAGGACAACACACGAGTTCCCTATGACAGGGACAAAGTGATAAGCGGCTTGCAGAAGGCCTGCTATAAAAGGACAATTACAGCAGAGCAAATTCAGCAAATCGCGGATAAGGTTGAAGAAAGTATTTTCAGGAATTTTGATAAGGAAGTTTCATCTTCTTTCGTAGGTGAGAGTGTGATGAAACAGTTGCGCAAGGTCGATAAGGTAGCATATATTCGTTTTGCAAGTATCTATCGGGATTTTAGAGACGCAGGCGAATTAATCAAGGAAGTGAGCAGGGAACTTAAGGATATAGAACCGACTGCTCAATTGCTGCTCTTCGATGAGCTTTAACCAGCGGCTTTGCTATGAAAGGAGTCAAGGGTATGTTTAGCATGGAGGTAAACAAAGGTGGTGCGTTCACAATTATATGTTGTAAAGTCTGACGGCAGCATAGAGGAATACGTACACACAAAAGTTATAGGCACAATAAGCAGGGTTCTCAGCAAAGTGGGAACTGACAGCGTATATCTGGCCGAACAACTTACTGATGTGGTAACGTATTATCTCTATAATCAGCAAAACACACAGAAAATAACAAGCGGCGAAATCTTCTCAATAATCGTTGCAATTCTCACGGAAACCGGCTATGAAGACGCGGCTGATATTTTAAACGAATTTCATATCAGACGCAGATTCAAACGCTTAAGGACGGAAGTAATTCCTATAAATATTCAGGAAATTTCTGATGCTCAGATTCTCGCGGACACAGAGCAATCTGACATCTCGATGCAATGGGACAAATCTGAAATAGTGAGCAGTCTTACCGGGAAATATGATTTCGATATTCCTACGGCAAGAATGATCGCTTCTATGGTCGAAGACAGAATTTTCAACATGGAAATTACAACCGTCCCAACAAGCCTGATAAAGCAGATTGTTCTCAGCGAAGCCGCTTTGGTTATGAGAGCACAAAAACAGTTACAGACAGTTTAATAAGCTATATATAGTTAATATTCTGTAGTAGTGTTTTCGCTCGCGCAAAAATTTCTTCGCGGGATTCGTCTGGATTAATGTCCAGCCAGTTTACGTTTCTGAAGGTTTTAAACCATGTACGCTGGCCCTTGGCGAGTTTGCGCGTATTTTTCTTAATCAGTTCAGTAGCTTCCTGTAAGTCCATATTGCCTTTGAGATGGCTGATTATTTCGGCGTAACCTATCGCGGCTTGAGCCTGCCTGCTGAGAGGTTTTTCCTCATTCAAGAGCGATTTCACTTCATCGACAAGACCATCGAGAATCATTTTTTTTACTCTAAGATTTATTCTGCCGCTCTCTTCTTCTTTAGCTCTGCGAAGACCAATCACAGTCCAATTGAGGCTGTTTGGCCTTGAAGTAACTTCATTATCAAAATTTGTCCACTGTTTCTGGAAGCTTGAAATCGGTTTTCCTGTAAGCTGATAAACTTCAAGTGCGCGAATTACACGCTTTCTATCATTAGGATTGATTCGTTCCGCTGCAACAGGATCAACCTGCGATAATTCATTATAAAGCTTAAGAAGTCCTTCGCTTTCAATTCTTTCGTGCAATTTCTGTCTTAAGGACTCGTCAGAACCAGCACCTTCAAATAGCCCTTCGAGCAAAGCTTTTATATATAAACCAGTTCCCCCCACCGCTACAGCTTTCTTACCCCGACTGCTTATCTGCTCTATAACTCCCAAAGCCTGCTCATAAAAAATACCTACATTATAAGCTTCGCTCGGTTCCGCAACATCAATCATGTGATATTGAATTTGCTCCCGAACCTCTTTTGACGGTTTAGCTGTACCAATATCCATCCGGCGATAGATTTTCATTGAATCTATGCTTATTATCTCGGCATCCAGCTCTTTTGCCAAATCGAACGCCAGTTTGCCTTTACCAGACGCGGTTACACCAAGAATTAGAATCATTTTTCAATTTGTTTCTTGCAAATTATAAAATTAGTATTTATTGTTTATTAATATAGTAACTTAGATAGCGTATTATATTCATAAGTTAAGATTTTGCAAAATAGTAGTTGATTTTTTATTAATTTCAGGAAATCAGGTAATTTTATGAACGGAACAAATTTCGATGCTCGCTTGCGAAGAAAAGCTCAGAGCGTGAACTTCAACCTGAAACAAATAATTGACTTTCAGGAAACCAACAAAGAACTGAAAGACGCAATCAGCTACACAATAAACGCTCCCGGCAAAAGAATCCGTTCAGTACTGGTTCTCTGGTGTTACGAATTATTTAATGCCAAGCCGGACCATAATGTAGATATGGCTTCGGCAGCTATAGAACTTGTTCATACTTATTCTCTCGTCCACGATGACCTTCCAGCGATGGATAATGACGATATGCGGCGAGGCATACCAACCTGTCATAAAGTATATGATGAAGGTACCGCGATTCTCGCAGGCGATGCTTTATTAACACTCGCTTTTGAAGTACTCGCAAGAGAAATCGAACCTGCCAATAAAGCGGTAAAACTCATCGGCCAATTAGCACATGACGCCGGACCAACCGGTATGATTTCCGGCCAGATGGCTGACTTAATCGCCGAAAAAAATGAATGTAATAAAGAAACACTCGAATACATACATATAAATAAAACAGCAAAAATGTTTCGTTGTGCCGCGGCTATGGGCGCTATATGCGGCGGAGCTTCAAAGAAACTGTACGATAGCCTTTGCGAATTCGGCCTGAAAATAGGTCTATGCTTCCAGATCGCCGACGATATTCTCGATGTAACCAGTTCAAGTGAAGAATTGGGAAAAACCGCCGGCAAAGATGCCATCGCAAAAAAATGTACATACCCTTCTGTGGTCGGAATAGAAAAAGCCAAAGAGATTCAAAAAAAGCTTACACAGGAAGCTATCGAAGCTCTGAAACCTTTCGGCAAAAAAGCCGACACACTAATCGAATTAGCAAACGCTCTGCTGGAAAGAAAAAAATAGCGTATTGCATTTAAAATATAGCGTTTAGTTTCACATTCATTCTGTCTCCTTTCTCATGTCTTAGGTCTCAGGTCTTTGGTCTGTAATAAATTGGCTTTGTTTCGCAGAATTATCTATTACCTTTCCCTCATCCATCACCTCTCGTCCCTCGTAAACAAAATGGGTGACATCTTCAAACGCAGTTTGGGGATGGCTTTCTTCTATGTCATTGCGAGACGACTGAAAGTCGGCGCGGCAATCTTCAATCTCAGGGGTGGCAGCCACAAACGCAGTTTGGGGATGGCTTTCTTCATTATTTCCAATTCTGTTTTCTGTGTCCTGTATTCTTTTTTCTTGAGTAAATTGGGTTCGTTTCACAAAATGTTTTTCGTCCATCGTCTCTCGTCCTTCGTCCATCGCTTCCCGTTCTCGACGAAGTTTCTGCAATTTGCGAAGTTCCGCCGCGGCTTTATACAGGCTGC